>CANGUG010000020.1 GCA_947457075.1 Bacteroidota bacterium | reverse complement strand
CAACTGCGAAATGGATGCGACCGAAGGGAGCAATCCTATTTAGTCATGACAACTGCGAAATGGATGCGACCGAAGGGAGCAATCCTATTTAGTCATGACAACTGCGAAATGGATGCGACCGAAGGGAGCAATCCTATTTAAGTAAGGCTTTTGAATTGGATGTTGCGCAGCAACCATCCGAAGGGGTTTGCAATGCGACCGAAGGGATCAATCCTCTTTAGTCACGACCAATGCGAAAAGGATGTTGCGCAGCAACCATCGTACCTACTCACAACTACTACCATCCGTAAAGTGAACTTTATTAATTACAAATGCAATTTTCGAAGCTCCTTTAATATTAGGTGTTCTAGCAATTTTCTTCGTAAACCCAGTAGCAATAGGATCCACCAAGCTACTAGAATTGAACGATTCGTTCTTAGTACTAATTAATTCCCCATCATTATTATAAAACTTAGTTGTAAAATAAATTCCATCAACCGTTTTCTTAGAATCATTTTTAAATTCAACATAGTACGCAACTAAGTAACCAAAAGTAACCGTACGTCCATAATCGGAAACATTAACACTGCATTTCCCTTGATTTTTTTGTGCCTGTACATTAGTAAAGAAAAGGAAAAATAAAGCCGCAAAAACAATCTTTAGTTTCATATTTTTTGGTTTTGTAATTAATATATTAACAGCAAATTACATATAATAAAGAGAAAAAAATACCTCTTCCCTAATTTTACTATATTTTAACAATAGTAGTCATTAGGGCTGAAGATATAAATGCCAAAACCCTAAATTTGCAATAATTACCTATTTATGAAACAAATAATATCACTATTTTTTGCCTTTATTTTATTTTTAAATGCAGGTATTGCACAGGAAATAAAATCTCCAAATCAACTAGTAAGCTTGCAATTTTCGCTTCAAGCTGATGGCAGTCCATCCTATACAGTAAATTATAAAAACAAAGCCATCATCAAACCCAGTAAATTGGGTTTTGAGCTTGAAAAGGATCCCATTTCATTATTAAATGGTTTTACAATAATTGATAGCAAAACCACCACTTTTGACGAAACATGGAAGCCTGTATGGGGCGAAGTAGCAAGTATCAGAAACAATTACAACGAACTTGCTATAACGCTTAACCAAACAAGTACCAATAGACAAGTTATTATTCGTTTTCGACTATTCAATGAGGGTGTTGGATTCAGGTATGAATTTCCTCAGCAAAAGAACCTAGTGTATTTCACTATTAAAGAGGAAAAAACACAATTTGCTATGACAGGTGACCATACTGCTTATTGGCTGCCTGGTGATTACGATACACAGGAATATGACTATACCATTTCAAAACTTTCTGAAATAAGGGGCTTATTTAAGGGAGCAGTCACAGGAAATGCTTCCCAAACCTCTTTCTCTCCTACTGGAGTTCAAACATCCTTAATGTTAAAAACAGCCGAAGGTTTATATATTAATTTACATGAAGCAGCACTTTATAATTATGGTGCGATGCATTTAAATTTAGATGACAAGAACATGGTGTTTGAATCTTGGTTAACACCTAACGCAAATGGCGATAAAGGTAATTTACAAGCCCCATGCACTACCCCATGGAGAACTATTATGGTAAGTGATGATGCAAGAGAAATTATTGCATCAAAAATGACATTAAATTTAAATGAACCCAATAAATTATCCGATGTTTCTTGGATTAAACCCGTAAAATATGTGGGTGTATGGTGGGAAATGATTGCTGGAAAAAGCAGTTGGTCGTATACCAATGACTTCCCTTCCGTACAATTAGGGGTAACTGATTTTTCAAAAGCCAAACCCAATGGCACGCACGGTGCAACCACTGAAAATGTAAAAAAATACATTGACTTTGCTGCACAACATGGTTTTGATGCAGTACTAGTAGAAGGATGGAATGTGGGTTGGGAAGATTGGTTTGGTCATGCAAAGGACTATGTATTTGACTTTTTAACACCCTACCCTGACTTTGATGTAAAAGGTATTCATGCCTATGCAAAATCAAAAGGAATTAAAATGATAATGCACCATGAAACTTCAGGAGCAGTAAGGAACTATGAGCGTCATATGGATAAAGCCTATCAGTTTATGAAGGACAATGGGTATGATGCAGTAAAAAGTGGCTATGTTGGGCCTATTTTACCAAAGGGTGATTTTCATTATAGCCAATGGGCAGTAAATCATTATCAATATGCTTTAGAAAAAGCAGCTACTTATAAGATTATGGTGAATGCACATGAGGCAGTAAGACCCACCGGTATTTCAAGAACCTATCCCAATTTAATTGGCAATGAATCGGCAAGAGGAACCGAATACCAAGCATTTGGAGGGTCAAAACCTAATTTGGTAACGATACTACCATTTACAAGATTATTAGGAGGGCCAATGGATTATACACCAGGTATTTTTGAAATGGATGTAAGCAAAATTAGCCCTAATAACAATTCACATGTAAATAGTACCATTGCCAATCAATTAGCCTTATATGTAACCATGTATAGCCCTTTACAAATGGCTGCAGATTTACCTGAAAACTACAATCGTTTCCCGGATGCATTTCAGTTTATTAAAGATGTTGCAGTGGATTGGAGCGACAGTAAATATTTAGAGGCAGAACCAGGTGAATATATCACTGTTGCAAGAAAAGCAAAAGGTACCAACAATTGGTTTGTTGGAAACGTGAATAGTGACAAAGCAAGAAATTCAACAATTTCTTTTGACTTCTTAGACAAAGGGGTAAATTATGAAGCTACTATTTATGCGGATGCGAAGGATGCTCATTTTAAAACAAACCCACAAGCATATACAATTAAAAAAATGATGGTAAACAGTACTACGAAATTAAATCAGTTATCCGTTGCTGGTGGAGGATATGCAATAAGTATTATTAGAAAGTAACCTAATTTTTATAATAAAGTGTAGGAGTCATCAATAGTATATATAATTTTTGTATGACTCCTTCTTATATTGCTAATTTATACAGTTGATAATTGCCTTACACCAATTGACATTCTTGTGCTATTTTATATAATTTAATATTAGTATCCACTTTTAGTTTTCTGAAAAGAACTTTCTTAATAGTAGAAACAGTATTGGGTTTAATATTTAATTTATCGCCTATTTCTTTAGTCCGCATGCCATTGACTATACAGTCGAACACTTCTCGCTCTCTTGAAGCCAATTTAGCAATTAATTCAGCGTTGCTTTCTATTTTTATATCTTTTATCATTGGATAATAACTTTATTTTTTATCTATTATAAATACAAAGCTATACCTGTTAACTACTTGCTCTTCGATGCTTTTTTGAACGTCGTCACAAGCTTTTAACAGTTCACGTTCGCCTACATTTTTAATCACCACTTTATTGCTAGACAGGCCATTGATTTTGTTGTAAATACGCTTGGCCCTGCGTTGTGATAAGCC
The DNA here is from genome assembly GCA_947457075.1 of Bacteroidota bacterium. GTDB lineage: Bacteria > Bacteroidota > Bacteroidia > Chitinophagales > Chitinophagaceae > Sediminibacterium. The sequence goes on along the minus strand of CANGUG010000020.1, from coordinate 378 downwards.
TTCATTGTACTGCTCCGTTCCATTACAATCGGTTGCAGACACAATCACTATTTCTTTGCCACGCATAGTGCGGATCCTGCTAATTAGGTTATTGTACTCCTTTAAATCCTTTTCTATAATCCGCTCCTGGTTAAACGGATGGTGTAGCTCCACATAATCCTTGCTTAGCTGCATTAATGAGTCAACCGTCCTTGCATTTAAACCATATTTATGTTGGCTTGCCCATAAAGCATCCTGCTGCGCTTTTTTCTGTACTTTTTCCGTTTCCGTTAATGGGATATTAATAAGGTTCACTTGCTTAATAACTTTGTCGTTGTTTTTAGCATACCCATCAGTGGTAATATCGGTATCAAAACGCTGTCCGTCGGCATCAAAAGT
>CANGUG010000019.1 GCA_947457075.1 Bacteroidota bacterium | reverse complement strand
TCTTTATATTAAGGAGATTGCAATGCTCGAAAGCTCGCTCGAAATTGTTTTAAAACTATCAATAAAAAATCTTGAAAAAATGCGCTGATGAAAAATAATAAAGGACCCCGTAAAGGAGTCCCTTCTTTATATTAAGGAGATTGCAATGCTCGAAAGCTCGCTCGAAATTGTTTTAAAACTATCAATAAAAAATCTTGAAAAAATGCGCTGATGAAAAATAATAAGGGACCCCGTAAAGGAGTCCCTTCTTTATATTAAGGAGATTGCAATGCTCGAAAGCCCGCTCGAAATTGTTTTAAAACTATCAATAATAAAATTAACAATAATGATATTAAAAATGCCCCAATGAATTGGGGCATTTTATTTGTTGGGGGATTACCTCTGGGGAATATCCTTGATTTCGAAAAATCGAATTATCTTAAAAATAACAATTCTCTGTATTTAGGTAAGGTCCATAATTCATCATCTACCAATTGCTCTAATTTGTCAACATGGTAGCGGATCTTATCAAAGTATTGCGCCTTTACTTTTGCTTCATAAGCAATGGCTTTTTCTCTTGTGTTTTCAATGTTATTAGCCACTTTTCTAGCTTCTACCATTTCGTGTACATTATCATATACTTCTTGAATATGGGTGCTTACGTCTTTTAATAAAGTTAATTGACCTTTGTATAATTTTTCAGGTAAAGAAGCTTCACGTAATAAACTTACATTCTTAAGTAATTCATTTTGATACTTAATTGAAGCAGGGATAATGTGGTTGGTTGCCAAATCACCCATTACACGCGCTTCTATTTGCACTTTCTTAATGTACTTTTCTAATTCAATTTCATGACGTGCTTCTAATTCAGCATGCGTGTAAATTCGGTTTTCTAAAAATACTTTTTTTGCTTTCTCCGTCACCATTGCATCTAAGGCAACAGGGGTAGTTTTTAAATTTGGCAAGCCTCTTTTTTCTGCTTCCTTATGCCATGCTTCGCTGTAACCATCGCCTTCAAATAAAATCTTTTTACTTGATACAATATATTTTTGAATCACTTGCATGATAGCGATTTCCTTTTTGTCTCCTTTTTCAATTAAGGCATCTACTTCAGCAGCAAACTTATTTAATGTATCTGCAACAATTGTATTTAAAACGGTCATTGGCAAAGCACAGTTGGCTGTAGAACCCACTGCACGGAATTCAAATTTATTTCCAGTGAAAGCAAAAGGCGAAGTTCTGTTACGATCGGTGTTGTCAATTAACAATTCAGGAATACTTCTATGTAAATCAATTTTTAAAATAGCTTCGTCCTGCTCGTCAAACTTAGAGCCTACGCGTGTTTCCACATCGTTCAATACTTTTGTTAAATAATCTCCCACAAAAACTGAAATGATGGCTGGAGGGGCTTCGTTAGCACCCAAGCGGAAATCATTAGAGGCAGAAGCGATAGAAGCTCTTAAAATATCTGCATAATCATGCACTGCTTTAATGGTGTTTACAAAGAAAGTCAGGAACATTAAGTTGGTCTTAGGTGTTTTACCAGGTGCTAATAAATTCACGCCTGTATCGGTTGCTAAGCTCCAGTTATTGTGTTTACCACTTCCGTTAATGCCTGCAAATGGTTTTTCATGTAATAATACTACCAAGCGGTGACGCTTTGCTACTCTTGTCATTACATCCATTAAAAGAATGTTATGATCCACAGCAATATTTACTTCTTCAAAAATAGGAGCACACTCAAATTGAGCAGGGGCTACTTCGTTATGTCTTGTTCTTAATGGAATACCTAATTTGTATGACTCATTTTCAAAGTCACGCATAAAGGCATATACTCTTTCTGGAATAGAACCAAAATAATGGTCTTCTAGTTGTTGGCCTTTAGCTGGAGTGAATCCAAATACTGTTCGACCACATTGTACTAAGTCGGGTCTTGCATTTACCAAGGCTTCGTCAATAACAAAATATTCTTGCTCCCATCCTAGGGTTGGAGTTACTTTGGTTACATTTTTATCAAAATAATTACATACTGTAACTGCTGCTTTATTTAAAGATTCTACCGCTTTCATTAAAGGCGCTTTGTAGTCCAAGGACTCTCCAGTGTAAGCAATAAAAATGGTCGGGATACATAATGTTTTACCATTACCTATTTCAATAATAAATGGGGGAGAAGAAGGGTCCCATGCCGAGTAACCTCTAGCTTCAAAAGTGGCTCTTAAACCTCCATTAGGAAAAGAAGAGGCATCTGGTTCTTGTTGAATTAATGCTGCTCCTTCAAATTCTTCAATCGCTGTACCGTCCCCTTTTAAAGTAAAAAAGGAGTCATGTTTTTCAGCCGTTGTACCCGTTAAAGGTTGAAACCAGTGTGTATAGTGAGTCACCCCTTTGCTTTCTGCCCATGCACGCATACCAGAAGCAATTTGACTTGCCACGGTACGATCAATTTTTTTACCCCCTTTAATACTGGCAACTAAGCTTTTGTATGCTTCATCACTTAAATACTCTCTGGCTGTTTTTAAAGTAAAAACGTTTTCGCCAAAAACACCTGTGATTTTAGCGCCTTTAATATCAGGTGAATTCACATTTCCGTGACTCACATGATTTACCGCATCGGTTCTTAATGACATATAATATTAATTTTAATATATTTAATTATCACAAAGATAGATTCAATTTTAAAAAATAAAATACAGCTTTATTAATTTTTTGTCAATATGTGCATAAAATAATAATATTATAAATATAATAAATATGTATTAAATATGCAATTGATTGATAATCATTCGTATCTATTTTTTTGCTACTAACAATAAGCTAATTGAATGTTGGTAAATCCCTTATGACTTAAGTTTACTGTTTTGTAACTTCGCCCCATCTAATCAAGCACAAGCCCAAATCATGGAAATTACTGTTAAAACAGCCCAGCAATTAAGATTAACCGAAGCGGAATTTGAGTTGATAAAACAAAAATTAGGACGCACCCCTAATTTCACGGAGCTATGTGCTTTTAGTGGTATGTGGAGCGAGCACTGTAGTTATAAAAATTCTATTAAATGGTTAAAAACCCTGCCCCGCGATGGAGGAAGAATGCTAGTGGCTGCTGGTGAAGAGAATGCGGGTTTGATGGATATTGGAAATGATTATGGAGTAGTGTTTAAAATTGAATCACATAATCACCCTAGTGCATTGGAACCTTTTCAGGGTGCAGCTACAGGTGTAGGTGGCATTCAAAGAGATATTTTCACCATGGGTGCAAGACCTATTGCTTCTTTGAATAGTTTACGTTTTGGAAAATTAGAAGATAAAAAAACACAGCGTTTATTAGCAGGTGTGGTACATGGTATTGGTCATTATGGGAACTGTTTTGGTGTTCCAACCGTTGGGGGTGAATTGTATTTTGAGCAATGCTATCATACCAACCCATTGGTGAATGCCATGAGTGTGGGTATTGTGAAAGCAGGTAAAACAGTTAGTGCCATTGCATTAGGAAAAGGGAATCCTGTTTTCTTTGTGGGTAGTGCAACAGGTAAGGATGGTATTGGTGGTGCAAGTTTTGCATCGGCTGAAATTACAGCAGATAGTGTGGAGGAATTACCAGCAGTACAAGTAGGGGATCCTTTTCAAGAAAAGAAATTATTAGAAGCTTGTTTGGAAGTGATTGAAACCGGTGGTGTAGTGGGTATGCAAGATATGGGTGCAGCCGGTATTATTTGTTCTACTGCCGAAATGAGTGCAAAAGGTGGAGTAGGTATGCGTATTGATTTAGACAAAGTGCCTACGCGTCAACAAAACATGAAGGCTTGGGAATTATTATTAAGTGAGAGTCAGGAAAGAATGTTGATGGTGGTAGAAAAAGGAAAAGAAGCGCAAGTATTAGCGGTGTTTGAAAAGTGGGATTTGTCTTGTTCTAATATTGGAGAAGTAACTGAGGATGGATTGCTTAATTTTTACATGCACGGTGAACTAGAAGCTTCCTTACCTGCCTACGAATTAGTATTAGGCGGTGGTGCACCTCAATATACACGTGACTATAAAGCGCCTGCTTATTTAGATAAAGTAAATGCATTTGATATCAATTCAGTTGCAGATGTTACAGATTTAAAATCAACTGTTGAGGCCTTAGTGCAAATTCCAAATATTGCTTCTAAGCGATGGGTATATACTCAATATGACAGTATGGTAGGTGCAGCCAATACCACAACCAATGCACCTAGTGATGCAGCGGTAGTATTAGCAAAAGGCACTGGCAAGGCACTAGCAATGACGGTGGATTGTAATAGTAAATATGTTTACGCGAATCCGGAAGTAGGTGCGATGATTGCCGTTTCGGAAGCTGCTAGAAATATTGTTTGTAGTGGTGGCGAACCCATTGGTGTGACCAACTGTTTAAATTTTGGTAATCCTTATGATCCAGAAGTATATTACCAGTTTGTAAAATCGGTAGAAGGAATGGGGGCTGCTTGTCGCAAATTTAATACCCCAGTTACTGGAGGTAATGTAAGTTTCTACAATCAAAATCCAGATGGGCCTGTATATCCAACACCAACCATTGGTATGGTGGGTATTGTGGAGGATATGAAAAATAGAATGACATTGGATTTTAAAAACGAAGGCGATAGCATTGTATTATTAGGAACACAAAGAAATGATATCGGATCATCGGAGTATTTAAATAAATTAAAAGGAGTAGAATTTTCTCCTGCCCCTTATTTTGATTTAAATGAGGAATTTAATGTACAACAATTGGTGGCTGGATTAATCAAAGGGGCTAAGGTTAAAAGTGTACATGATATTAGTGAAGGTGGATTAATTGTTACTTTATTAGAGTCCGCCTTTACCACCCATAAAGGTTTTGATGTTGCTGCACACGATACGAACTTGCGTAAAGACGCTTATTGGTTAGGTGAAGCGCAAAGTAGGGTAGTGATTTCATGTAGTGCTGAAAACGTAGATGCAATTCAGGCAGCTGCAACCGCTGCTGGTATTGGGTTTGCAGTGATTGGAAAAGTAACCAATGGCGACGTGAAAGTGGCAGGTGAAAATTGGGGAAGCATTGCCGATTGGAAAAACAAATACGATACGGCTATTGAAAAACAATTAGCTAAGTAAATTTTTATTTAACCTATTATCATTGATTCATGTCCAAACAACCCACTATAGTCATTACAGGTACCGCAGGGTTTATTGGATCGGTATTTGTTCAATACTTAAATCAACAGGGATTTACTAATTTATTATTGGTAGATGATTTTGGGGTGGAAGTAAAAAGAAAAAATTGGGAAGGGAAAACCTATACCAAAGTAATAGAGCGTCAAGCTTTTTTAGCGCAATTAAACAATGATGATTTTGATATTGACATCATAATACATTTAGGTGCAAGAACAGATACCACCGAATTTAATTATGCGATACATGAGGAATTAAATGTAGCGTATTCAAAATTAATCTGGGATTATGCTGCACAAAAACAAATACCACTGATTTATGCTTCATCAGCTGCAACTTATGGTGCAGGTGAACACGGGTATGAAGATAGCCATTCAATTGTAGCTCAATTACAACCGCTTAATCCTTATGGGGTAAGCAAAAATGAGTTTGATAAATGGGCTTTGCAACAAAACTCTAATGGAAGTACTCCCAGCTTTTGGACGGGCTTGAAATTTTTTAATGTGTATGGTCCCAATGAAAGCCACAAAGCAAGAATGGCCAGTGTGATTTTCCATTCTTTTAATCAAATAAAGGAAACAGGTGTGGTGAAATTATTTAAAAGTCATCGCCCTGAATTTAAAGACGGGGAGCAGTTGCGTGATTTTATTTATGTCAAGGATTTGGTGAATGTTATTTTTTGGATGATGCAGCAAATGTTGGCTAAAAGCTGGTCTAGTAAAAATAATGGTCTTTATAATTTAGGAACTGGTCAAGCAAGGTCATTTTATGATTTGGCTGCCAATACATTTATCGCACAAGGTTTACCGCCTAATATTGAATTTGTTGATATGCCATTGGATATAAGAGATAAGTATCAATATTTCACCGAAGCCAACATGCAAAAACTGCGTGCTGCCGGTTACGATCAACCTTTTACAAGTTTGGAAGAGGGCGTTAAGGATTATGTCACCAACTATTTAGTCCCAGGCAAGGGTTGCTAATTTTTATTCCATGAAGCCGACTTCGGCTGCCTGCCGCGGAGGCAAATGAAATTCTATTTTGAAGGGGACATAATGTAAAGGGAAAATATTATTTGAATTACTATGCATTTAATAAAGCAAAAGAAGCCCTGTAATATTGTTCCATGAAGCCGACTTCGGCTGC
>CANGUG010000018.1 GCA_947457075.1 Bacteroidota bacterium | reverse complement strand
GATATCGCTATGATTGGCGGAGGAAGCCATCCTCAACCAGGCGAAATATCATTAGCCCATAACGGCGTATTATTTTTAGATGAGCTTCCAGAATTCAAACGCAATGTGATTGAAGTGCTTCGACAACCCATGGAAGAAGGAATTGTACATATAGCTAGGGCCAAAATGAATGTAATTTTCCCTGCCTCCTTTATCCTCATTGCTTCGATGAACCCCTGCCCCTGCGGATTCTATAACCATCCATTAAAGGATTGCAGCTGCAGCGCTAGTTCGATTCAAAAATATGTTCATAAAATTTCAGGTCCTTTATTGGATCGAATTGACCTTCATATTGAGGTAGCTCCTTTAAATTACAACAGCTTAACATCCTCATGTACTGAAATCAGTTCTCAAGAAATTGCCTGTAATGTATTGAATGCGAGAAAAATACAAAGCCATCGTTTTAAAGAGGATCATTTAGGACATACCAATGCACAAATGAATAGGGTTCAACAAAATAAGTATTGTTATATTGAACCTGCTGGTGCAAAACTGTTGCAAAATGCGATGGAAAAGTTTCAATTAAGTGTTAGATCCTATGACCGCATTATAAAAGTAGCTAGAACAATTGCTGATTTAGACAATAGTGAATCCATTTTACCCAAGCACCTAAGTGAAGCAATCCAATACCGTTGCCTAGACCGTTCAAGCTGGGGTAGTCTAAAAGAATAAGCATTTGACATTAACCTATTAGTACTGACCCGTTTTGAGCATCACTAATGTACAGGCTTCAATGGTATCTATGCCCTTTTCTTCTGCCATAGACTGTAAAACAGGATTTTCTGTGCCTGGATTAAAAATAATACGCCTAGGCGCGAGTTCAATAATTGCAGCATAGTATTCCTCCTGACCAGCAGGACCTACATACAAAGTGACTGTGTCAATAGAACCCTTTGATGGCCATTCATTTTTTATTGCCAAATCACCAATTTGTCCTTTTTTAATGCCAAAAGGATAAACAGAATGTCCTTTTTCAATTAATAAGTGAGTGGCTAAAAAACTATAACGTTCAGGATTGGGCGAAGCACCCAAAACAAGTGTGGTAGGAGTTTGCATGCTACAAAGCTATCACAAAAAAATAAACTGTTTTTATTTTGTCTCAATAAAACAATGTAATTTTATAAAAATTTTTATTACCAACTAAATTAAAAATAACCTCCATGGCAAAGTCTAGCAAGAAAAAAGCAGCTCCAGCTAAAAAAGCAGTAGCAAAAAAAGCAACAAAGAAAGTAGTGAAGAAGGCAGCTCCTAAAAAAGCAGCAAAGAAAACAACTAAAAAAGCAGCCCCTAAAAAACCAGTTGCAAAAAAAGTAGTGGCTAAAAAGAAAACAGCTAAGAAAGTAGTGAAGAAGGCAGCTCCTAAAAAAGCAGTAAAAAAAACAACTAAAAAAGTAGCCCCTAAAAAACCAGTCGCTAAAAAAGTGGTTGCGAAAAAGAAAGCAGCTAAAAAAGTGGTAAAGAAAGCAGCTCCTAAAAAGGCGGCAAAAAAAACAACTAAAAAAGTAGCCGCTAAAAAACCAGTAGCTAAAAAAGTGGTTGCGAAAAAACCAGCGACTAAAAAGAAATCAGCTAAAAAAGTAGCAGCACCTGCTCCAGTAGCTGTACCTGTAGTGGCTACCCCACAAACTTTGTTTGCGGAACCAACTACCGATAACAATCCAACTGCATAGTGTAAAACACTCATCATAAAATCCCGCCAATTAGAGCGGGATTTTTTATTTTTATACAAACCCTTAAGTATGAGAAAAATATTACTCGCTATTTTATTGAGTCCAATGGTACTTTTTGCTCAATCCAATAGTATTGTGGAGAAAACAAAAAACTTAGAATACCATAAAGGATTCTTTAGTTATTGGTGGGATGCAAGCAATGGCAAAATATACTTGGCCATTGATAAACTTGAAACCCCTTTTTTGTATGTGAACTCTTTACCTGCTGGACTGGGATCCAATGACATTGGACTTGATAGAGGTCAAATAGGAGGTTCTCGTATTGTATATTTTCAAAGAGTAGGAAAGAAAGTATTAATGACCCAACCTAATTATGATTTTCGTGCAGTCACCAATGACCCAAGAGAACAAAAAGCAGTTAACGAATCCTTTGCCCAGTCCATTCTTTTTAGCTTTAATGTAGAAGCAGAAGCCGAAAATACATTGCTAGTGGACGCTACTTCTTTTTTATTAAGAGACGCACATGGTGCTGCTGACAAAATAAGAAAAACAAAACAAGGCAGTTACACTTTAAACGAAGCGCGCTCAGCAATTTACATTGCGAATACCAAAAATTTTCCTAAGAATACCGAAATGGAAGCTACCCTTACTTTTGTGGGAGGAGCTGATGCAGGCCGTTTTATCAATGAAGTAGCGCCAACCACTGAAGCCATCACTCTAAGAATGCACCATAGTTTTGTTGAATTGCCAGATACCAACTATCGTGCAAGAAACTATGATATCAGAAGTGGATTTTTTGGCACCAGCTATTTTGACTATGGAAGTGATTTTAGTGAGCCCATCGAAAAAATGATTATCAATAGGCATCGTTTACAAAAAAAGGATCCAAACGCAGCCATAAGTGAAGCCGTAAAACCCATTGTTTATTATTTAGACAATGGTACGCCCGAACCGATTCGTTCTGCATTATTAGAGGGTGCAAGTTGGTGGAATCAAGCTTATGAAGCAGCAGGATATAAAAATGCATTTCAAGTTAAAATACTTCCTGATAGTGCTGACCCAATGGACATCCGTTATAATATGATTAATTGGGTACACCGTTCAACTAGGGGCTGGAGTTATGGCATGACCATTACCGATCCAAGAACAGGTGAAATTATTAAAGGCCAAGTGACTTTAGGTTCTTTAAGAGTAAGACAAGACTATTTAATTTTCACCGCTTTACTTTCTCCATTTGTGAATGGAAAGCCTGTTACTGATAAAATGAGGACTGCAGCTTTACAAAGATTAAAACAATTGGCAGCCCATGAAGTGGGACATACTTTGGGTTTACAACACAATTATGCTTCAAGCTATAACAACAGGGCTTCTGTGATGGACTATCCACACCCCAATATTTTTGTTAATGACAAGGGAGAAATAGATTTTTCAAAAGTATATACCAATGAAATAGGCGAATGGGACAAAAGAGCCATCATTTATGGATACCAACAGTTCCCTTCGGGCACAGACGAAAACAATGCACTGAAAAAATTATTAGAAGAAAATTCAAAAAATGGCATGTTGTTTATTGCTGACGCCGATGCGCGGGCCGCAGGCGGATTCCACCCCTATGCTCATTTATGGGACAATCAGTCCGATGCGGTAGCCGGATTACAACAAACATTAGAGGTAAGGAAAAAAGCGTTATCCAAATTTGGAGAAGACGCCGTTAAAAACGGAACTCCACTAAGCAAATTAGAGGACGTTTTGGTACCATTGTACAATTACCATCGTTACCAATTAGAAGCAGTTACTAAATTAATTGGGGGCATGAATTACAGCTATAGTGTACGCGGTGATGAAAATCAAATAAAGCCAACCATTCTTCCTAATGCAATCCAACAAAAAGCATTGGATGCTGCAGTCAATTGTTTGTCTGCGAGTACCCTTACCATTCCAGAAAATATTTTATCAATAATACCACCACGCCCTCCAATGTATTACGGTGTGGGAGAGGTTTTTAATAAAAGAACTGGAATGAGTTTTGATGCCGTAAGTGCTGCTGAGGCCTTAGCTGAATTTGAGTTAGCCTTTTTGTTTAATACGGAAAGAGCCAACCGTTTAGTTCAAAATAAAGCGAGAGCCAATACCATTGGCTTTGATGATGTAGTAGATGCAGTTATGAAAAAAACTTGGTATGCACCTACCCCTAGTGGATTAGAAGGAGTTGTACATAGACAAATACAGCAACAAGTTCTTTCATGGTTACTTGGCGTACTTCAAAGTGCAGATGCCAATTTTGAAGTAAAGACTATTTGTGGCAATCGCATTGGTCAATTGGAAAATAAACTAGAGGAAATGTTGAAAACTGAAAATGATGCAACTACAAAAGCAAACTACAGGCTAGCTATTTTCAGACTAAATAAATTTGAATTGGTTGTTTTACCAAAACCAGTAAGTATTGCACCTGGAGCACCTATTGGATGCGATGTTGATTTGTAATTTGCAAAAACATAGCCTCATAAAAAAAGCCCCGATTGTATCGGGGCTTTTTTTATGAGGCTTAAATTTAAATAAGAGCGCTATGCAATGGACTAGGCCAACATACGAAGGGGCTCTTCTAATAAACTTTTTAAAGTTTGTAAGAAGGCTGCACCTGTTGCACCATCCACCACGCGGTGATCGCAACTTAAAGTAACATTCATTACATTACCTGGCACTATTTCTCCGCCTTTCACTATTGGCTCTTGTGCAATTCCACCTACTGCTAAAATACAAGCATCTGGAGGATTGATAATCGCTGTGAATTGATCTATACCAAACATGCCTAAATTAGAAATGGTGAATGTACTTCCTTCCCAATCGGCTGGTTGTAATTTTTTATCTTTTGCTTTCTTTGCAAACTCTTTTACATTACCACTAATTTGTGATAAGCTCAAGCTATCTGCAAAACGCAATACAGGAACTAATAAACCTTCCTCTACCGCTACGGCAATACCAATATTTACATGATGGTTTTCTCTGATGAAATCACCCATCCAACTACTATTTACTTTTGGATGTTGTTTTAAGGACAATGCCGTTGCTTTCACAATCATGTCATTAAAACTAATTTTAGTCGTTGCATTTTCATTTAATAAGGTGCGTGCTTTAATAGCTGCATCCATATTAATTTTCATGGTCAAGTAAAAATGCGGCGCAGTAAATAAGCTTTCACTTAAACGCTTCGCAATTACTTTACGCATTTGTGATACTGGCGTATCCACAAAGCTTACTGTGCCAGATGGAATGAATACTGGAGCACCTGCAGGAGCAGTTCCGCTCGCAGCAGGAGAATTTACTTTCCCAGCTCCATCATTTGCTTTCGCAAATTCTTCCAAATCACTTCTTGTGATTCTTCCGTTCTCACCTGTTCCTTTCACATATTTCAAATCAATCCCTCTTTCTTGTGCAATTTTCTTTGCCAAAGGAGAAGCAAAAATGCGCCCCTCATTAACTACTTGTGCCGAAGTAGTAGAGGCTTGTGCTACTGGTGCACTTGCTGCAGGAGCAGTTGCTGTTGTTGGAGCGGCAGCTGGGGTGGCGGCTGGTGTGGCCGATGTGCCACTACCTGCTTTAATACCTTTCACAATGGCATCAATATCCATACCTTGTTGACCAATAATGCACAATAAATCATTCACTAAAATCTTATCACCTTTTTGCGCACCTTGATACAATAAAATACCATCCTTGTACGACTCTAATTCCATGGTCGCTTTATCTGTTTCGATATCAGCCAATACTTCTCCCTTCTTTACGGTGTCGCCTACTTTCTTTTGCCATCCAGCAATCACCCCTTCGGTCATGGTATCACTTAAACGTGGCATTAATACCACTTCTTCCATTTTGGCGTAATCTACCCCTGATGCAACTGGAGCTGTTGATGCCTGAGTAGCAGGAGCTGCTACATTGGTGCTTTCTTCAGCCACTTTTGCTGGTGCTGCATTTGCACCTGCTATCAATGCGGTTATATCTTCCCCTGCATTACCAAAAATGGCAAGCAAATCATTTACTTGTAATTTTCCTCCGCGAGGTGTACCAATATGCAAAAGCACCCCATCCTGATAACTCTCTAATTCCATGGTCGCTTTATCCGTTTCAATTTCGGCCAATAAATCGCCTTTCTTAACGGTATCTCCCACTTTTTTATGCCATGCCGCTATAACTCCTTCGGTCATTGTATCGCTTAAGCGGGGCATTAATATAACTTCTGCCATAGGTAAAAGGCTATTTTGTAATTGAGTTGTGAAAATACATCAAAATTGGTTTTTTTCCCACCCATTAAGGCAATTTTTAAGCAAATGAGGGGTAAATCCAACGCATTTTTCCGAAAACGATGCCACTATTTTAAAACTTGTTACCATTATTGCCCTTGTGCCAAGCTATAGGCTTTTTTATCTCCCCACATGTTTAAGATTTCAAGGGAACATACAGTAAAATCCTTAGACAATGCACCATATAAAGCAAGTACCTCTTGTTGAGACAAAGGCAATTCGTTCACTGTTTCAAAACGACATCTATATTGATTTATTAAATTAGTGAAAACTGAACCAGTTGGCCATACTTGTGTGCCTCTATTGGAAATCGTCACCAATTGTAAAGTATCGGAACAGTGCGCACTTAATTTATCTGCAATGAATTGCGGTTGCTGGTTGCTTTCAATAAAAAAGTCAACACCTACTATTTTATGCTGTTCGTTTAAATTACTTTGCAACATTGGATTCTTCTCCAATTTAGCATTAGAAGGCTTTACTTCAAAATTAGGCAACATGGGTCTAGGATTTTTTGCTGGCTGCTTTCCTAAATTGTCAATAATTGCTTGTGTGAAAACAGTGGTGTTCACGGAAGGAATTGACTTATCTCCAAAATCGCCGGTATGGACACCAGATTCTAAAGTAAACAATAATGCATTTTCAATAATAATAGCCTGCTCCATTAATCCCAAATGTCGAAGCATACTTAATCCACTCAATAATAATGAAGTAGGATTTGCAATATTTTTTCCAGCAATATCGGGTGCAGTTCCATGTACCGCTTCGAAAATTGAGATATGATCACCAATATTTGAAGAAGGCGCAAATCCAAGCCCACCCACTAATCCAGCACATAAGTCACTAACAATATCCCCTTGTAAATTAGTTAAAACAATTACGTCAAATAGGTCTGGACGGCTCACTAGTTTCATACACAAATCATCTACAATAACATCATCTGCATTTAATTCAGGGTATTCTTTTGCCACTTCTTTAAACACTTCTAAAAACAAACCATCCGTTAATTTCATGATGTTGGCTTTATGACCACATGTAATTCTTTTGGCTCCTTTTTTCTTTGCCATTTCAAATGCATAACGAATAACCTGCTCACTTCCAGGCCTGGTAATAAACCTACGGCATAATGCAACATCTTGTGTAAGCATATGTTCAATACCGCCATAGGTATCTTCTATATTTTCTCTTACAATGGTTAAATCTATATGGATACCTGCTTTACTAAAAACAGTATCAACTCCACTTAAGGTTTGAAAATGTCTATCGTTTGCATACGTATTCCAAGTTTTTCTGGCAGTTACATTAACACTTTTTACACCCTTCCCTTTGGGGGTTTCCATTGGCCCTTTAAATAGCAGGCCCAATTCCTCGATAGTGGCTTTTGCCTCAGGGGTCATCCCATTGCTAAATCCTTTATCAAAAACCCATTTTCCCATGTCCACAAACTGGTATTCCAAGGGCACTTTTGCGGCGTTAAACACATTAATTACCGCTTCCATGATTTCTGGACCAATTCCATCTCCTTTTGCTACTGCGACCTTCATTTTTGTCGTTTTTGGGGTATTAAATAAGTATTTTTTTACCGTAACGCATACGATGCCGCAAAGGTATAGTACTTGTTTTGTCTAATAAAAAAATTGATGACCATTTTTATGACATTCTTGTATTTTTTGGTACTTTTATCCCGCAGTATACTCTGCGGTTTACCAATTGAAGAGCCAATTATGGTTTCCAAAATTTCAGAAGGCATCGAAGTAAGCATTGAAACCTTTTTTCAAAAGGATTATAGCAACCCCCTCCAAAATGAGTATATGTTTGCTTATCGTATCACGATAGAAAATCATAATTCATTTCCGGTTAAATTAGTACGTCGCTACTGGGAGGTATTTGACAGCAATACCGAACAAAGAATCGTTGAAGGGGAAGGGGTCGTTGGCGTCCAACCACTAATCATGCCAGGGAAAAATTACCAATATGTAAGTGGCTGCCATTTAAAAAGTGAATTAGGCAAAATGGAAGGCTATTATACCATGGAAAATATTGAGAATAAAGAATTGTTCAAAGTAAATATTCCCGCCTTTAAATTTGTGGCTCCTGTTAAATTAAATTAACCATTAGGGATTGTATTTTACGGTAGCTTGAATTTTACTTGCAGGCATTTTTAACAACGCATCCATTGATAAATTTTTCTGTTCCTTTTGTTGCATCCAAGTATGTACAATTTTATACCCTATAAATTTGCCAACATTACTTGGGAAGACTTCGCCCAATACTTCATTATTCAAACCTTCGCGCGTCATTGATCCAATCACAGCAAGGTCCTTGGATTCAACGATTTTATTGTCAACAATATAGTCCCAAATCGCAGACTCCTCCTGCGATACAGCGTTCAATTGCTTTTTGGTATATCCTAACAATACAGTGTCATGTAAGCTAGGTAAACAAGCATTAAGTATATATTGTCTTTTTCCAGTTTCAATGATTTGTGTAATGAAAGTGCCTGTATCTAATTGCGGAACAATGTCATTGACAATATTAATCACCGAATTAATTGCAATATTTTGTGCTGTGAAGTTTCTACTTAAATAAGTTGGGTAAATAGTTTGAATATGATCGGAGAAATACCAATTGGAACTAGGCCCTAAATGCATTTGTAAGCCAACTGCAACTGCGTCTTTAATGACGATATTTCCATAAGATTCAAAAGGGCCAACAAAGGTTAATACATTATGTGTTAAGGGATAGTTTGGGAAATAATAATGAAGATGTGTATATCCTTCTTTCACTATTGGCATTGCAGTGCGCATTGCGTTTACTTTTTTTACCTCTTTATACACTGGGAGATAGGCGCGATAAAAAGCTTTTATGGGCTGTGTGTCGTTTACGGTTTTAATCATTAATATTTTGGTGATAAAATCCTCTGTAAATCCGGGGTAATTTTTCATTAATCCTTGCAGCGATTTACCTAACGAAATGGTATCCATTTCAAAAAATGCGCTATCAAATTTTTGAAGCTGAATGGCATAGGGAGGGGCAGCTTTAGCCGGATCTATTGGCTTAGGCTGGCAACCCCATACAGCAGTAATAATGACAAATAAAATAATGATCACTCTCATTAAAAGTGAAAATACAAAAAAAGACCCTTTAATTCTGTTAAAAAAACGAACTTTGATGCATGAAAATCACTATCGCACAGCAAAATTATCATATTGGCAACTTTGCGCAAAACACAGATAAAATGTTAAGCGCTATCGAAGAAGCTAAAAAACAAGGCGCAGACCTAATTTTATTTAGCGAGATGAGTGTATGTGGTTATCCGGCAAGAGATTTTGTAGAATTTAATGACTTTATTAATCAATGTTATGATAGTATTGAGCGAATTAAAAAAGCAGCAGATACGATTGGTGTACTTATTGGAAGCCCTGCGCGCAATCCCAATGAAAAAGGAAAGGATTTATACAATGCTGCCTTTTTATTATACGAACAAAAAATCATAGCTGAAATTCATAAAACTTTGTTACCTACCTATGATGTTTTTGACGAGAATAGGTATTTTGAACCAGCAGATGATTGGAAAGTAATTTCATTTAAAGGAAAAAAATTAGCCATCACCATTTGTGAAGATATTTGGAACCTAGGTGACAATCCATTGTACCGTATTTGCCCAATGGACAAGATGATGGATCAACATCCTGATATTTTGTTAAACCTGAGTGCCTCCCCTTTTGATTACACACACGACGAGGACCGCAAAGCAACCATTAAGGCCAATGTGCTGAAATACAAGAAACCTTTATTTTATTGTAATGCGGTAGGTAGCCAAACTGAAATTGTTTTTGACGGAGGATCATACGTATTTGATAAGGATGCGAACTTATGCGGGGCCCTACCTCTTTTTGAAGCAGCAATGCAAACATTTGAATGTAATGAGGATGGAACCATCAATGCCCCCATTTTGGAACCTGCGGAACGCGTTCCCAATAAAGAATTAAATCCAGCTCAGCTTTTGCCTGAACTAAATATCGACCAAGTATATAAAGCACTGGTATTAGGGGTAAGGGACTATTTTACTAAAATGGGTTTTAACCGCGCTATCATTGGCTCTTCTGGAGGGATTGACTCTGCAGTAACTTTAGCCATTGCATGTGATGCACTAGGAAAAGAAAATGTACATGCCCTATTAATGCCTTCTCCCTATTCCACCCAGCATTCCATTGATGATGCAGTACAGCTAAGTAAAAATTTAAATAACCCTTACGATATTATTCCCATTAAGGACGTGTATGAAAGTTTTTTAACTACTTTAAAACCTATTTTTAAATCGCTTCCTTTTTCTTTAGCAGAGGAGAATATACAAAGCCGAACAAGGGGGAATATTTTAATGGCTACTGCCAATAAATTTGGCTATGTGTTATTGAATACTTCCAATAAAAGTGAATTGGCAACGGGCTATGGCACTTTATATGGTGACATGGCAGGTGGATTAGGCGTATTAGGAGATTGCTATAAATTGCAAGTGTATGCTTTGGCAAAATACATTAACAGGGAAAAAGAAATTATCCCTCAACATATCATTGACAAAGCCCCTAGTGCCGAGTTAAGACCGGATCAAAAAGACAGTGATAGTTTACCTGAATATGAAATTTTAGACCAAATATTATACCAATATATTGAAAAAAGAGCCGATCCTTCTGTGATTAAATCATTGGGGTTGGATGCTGCATTAGTGGACCGTACATTAAAGATGGTCAATACCAACGAATACAAACGCAATCAGTTTTGTCCCATTATTCGTATATCTCCCAAAGCATTTGGTGTGGGACGAAGAGTACCTATTGTGGCCAAGTATTTAAATTGATTAAATGATACTGATATTCACAGGCGTGAATGAGCATGAAACAAATTACATGATATAGAAAGCGACTACTTAGTCGCTTTTTTATTAATTTGTGGTACAACCATTTTATATGAAAAAAATAATTTTGTTTTGGGTGCTTATACAATTGACGAGTCTATCCTTACAAGCGCAAAAAATAATTTTACCTGGCGCCTACCAAACCAAAGAATACTTTCCATTACTACAAAACAAAAGAGTAGGTTTATTTACCAATCAAACAGCAACGGTTGGCAATATACATTTAATTGATACTTTACAAAAAGCAGGCATTACCATCCAAAAAGTATTTACTCCTGAGCATGGACTTAGAGGTACTGCCGATGCAGGTGAAAAAATAAATGACGGAGTGGATACAAAAACGGGGGTTAAGATTGTTTCCTTGTATGGTAAGAAAAACGCTCCAGACAGTACAGACTTAATTGATATAGATATACTTTTATTTGATGTGCAAGACGTGGGTACACGTTTTTACACCTACATCAATTCATTGCAATATTTTATGGAAGCGGGAATGGCAAATCATAAACCAATGATTTTATTGGATCGACCCAATCCCAATGGGCATTATGTGGACGGGCCCCTCCTAGAAACTCCCTTTGTAAGTGGTGTTGGGAAAAATCCTATCCCCATTGTTTACGGAATGACCATGGGTGAATATGCGCAAATGGTGCGAGGTGAGGGATGGATGAAGACAACTAATTTAAATGCATTAGCAAAAGCCAATTGGTCACTCACCATTATTCGCAATAAAAACTACGATCATCTTTCAAAATATGCATTGCCTGTTGCACCATCTCCCAATTTAGGTGACATGGCAGCCATTATGTGGTATCCAACAACTTGTTTAATTGAAGGTACCGTAATGAGTGAAGGCCGCGGAACCCCCCATGCATTTACTTATATTGGTCACCCTAGTATTACCAATCAAAAATTTAGTTTTATACCCAACCCACGTGTTGGTGCTATGTCCTCAAAATTATATGGACAAACCTGTTATGGCTGGGATCTTACAAAAACTGCTCCACCAAAAGATAAAATTGACTTAGCATTACTTATCGAAATGTACAAAAGCTTCCCACAAAAAGATAGCTTTTTCTTAAAGCCTACCACTATATCACCAACAGCCTATTTTTTTAATAAGTTAGCAGGCAATGCTAGTTTAATGCAACAATTAATAGAGGGTAAAACTGAAAAGGAAATAAGAAATAGCTGGAAACCTCAACTTAGCGCCTTCAAAAAAATACGTAAAAAATACCTGCTGTATAAAGACTTTGAATAGTCAATTAAAAAAAGAGCCTCCGATCGGAGGCTCTTTTTGATTATTTAAATTCCAATAATAGGAATGGACAATTGATGTACTTTGTCATTCAAGGCTTTGACATTTTCTTTTTTAATCGTTTCAAATTTCTTTAACAGCACTTCTACTTGTTGCTTTAACTCCCAATATGTTTCTTTCACTTGTTTTGTTGGGGCAACATATCCAGCAGCGGCTGATTCAAATACACCTGCAATTTTATCATCTAAGCGTATAGGGAAATTTAAAACATCTTGGCCACTTTTAGCCTTAGTTTGATGTAAGGCCTCCTCTAATTTTGTTAAATCATCACTCACTGCTTTAGCACTTGCAATAAAGCTTGAGTCCTTTGTTTTTTTCTGAAGCGCAGCAATTTGTGTTTTCATTTCTTTAGCGCCTTTTAAAGTACTCATTATTTCTTTGAAAGTGCCTGCCACTTGCAATAAAAACTGCTCCTGTTCTTTTAAATCTGCATTGGAAACTTTAAAATTAGGATCCGCAATAATTTCAAACGGATAAGAAACAGTTTGCTTATCTATCGTAATGGTAGCAGTGTATTTTCCAGGTGCTGCCAAAATAGGACTTGTAGCTCCATTCCACAAAATAAATCCTGCATCAGGTTGTTCAAGCTCTTTGTGATATAAATTCCAAGCAAATTGATTAAACCCTTTTTCAATACTAGGACCGCCTTTTTCTTTTGAGCTATAGGTTCTAATTTCTTTATTTTGATCATCCAGGATTTTTATTTCAACTTTAGTACTATCATCCACATCGGCCAAATAATACTTTATGATTGCACCTTTCATTGCATTTGTCCCCACATTTGACGCTGTCGCTGCAGTAGCACGTCTTCTTCTTCCGCCCGATTGAGGTGGCACTCTATACGTATTGGCAACAGGGAAAACCTTGTTCCCATTTACCGCTTGGAATTGCTCTATAAAACTTAAATCATCTAAAATATATAAACTTCTTCCTTGTGTACCTACAATTAAATTATTATCTCTAATTAATAAATCGGTTATAGGTGTTACTGGTAAATTAAGTTGAAAGGGTTCCCAGGATTTTCCATCATTCACAGACAAGTATAAACCATATTCTGTTCCAGCAAATAAAACACCTGCTTTTTTGCTACTTGCTACAATACTTCTTGTAAAATGAAGTGGATCTATCCCATTGGTGATTTTCTCCCAGGTTTCTCCATAATCATTGGTTTTATAAATGTATGGGGTGAAGTCATCTAGTTTATACCTAGTGCCTGCAAAATAAGCAGTTCCTTTTCTTAATGGATCCACTTCCACCCTATTCCACATCATCCATTTTGGTGCATCCTTAGGTGTTACATTTTTCCAATTGGCTCCACCATCTTTACTTACACTAATAATTCCATCATCACTTCCTGTCCACAATAAATCTTTTTCAAGTGGAGATTCTGCTGCAGTGAAAATAGTGCAATAATATTCAACACTTGTATTGTCTTGTGTTATAGGCCCTCCAGAACTTTTTTGTTTAGATTTATCATCTGTTGTTAAATCTGGTGATAATTTAGTCCAGCTTGCTCCTTCATTTTCTGTTGCAAACAAATGATTACCTGCCGTATATAATTTTTTAGGATTATGTGGTGAAAAGAAAATAGGATGATTCCATTGGAAACGATATTTCATTGTTTCAGCGCCAGCTCCCATAGGATTATCAGGCCAAACATTAATGATTCTATTCTCCCCTGTTTTATGGTCTAATCTAGTAATTAACCCTCCATAAGAGCCACCATACACAATATCAGGATTAGTAGGATCCGCAACAATATAGCCACTTTCCCCACCAGCAGTAGCTTCAAAATCGGATTCGCCAATATTAGCGCCATACGTGTTTGATTTAATCCTGAACGCAGAATTGTCCTGTTGTGCTGCTAAAATTTTATAAGGGAAACTATTATCTGTACTTAGTCTATACACTTGAACAGTAGGTTGATTCATCATGGTGCTCCAGGTTTTTGCACCATCTAAACTTACTTGCGCTCCTCCGTCATCACTTACAATCATGCGTTTTGGATTTTTGGGGTCAATCCATAAATCATGATGATCGCCGTGAGGCGTTGGCGAGGATTTAAAAGTCTTACCTCCATCGGTGGATACCATGAAATTTACATTGGGGCAATACACTTTATTTTCATCTGAAGGATCTACAAACACTTTTGTATAGTACCATGCCCTTTGACGAATATTATTGTCATTGCAAACTAATTCCCAGGATTTTCCTGCATCTTCTGACATATATAAGCCGCCATCTTTATTTTCAATTAAAGCATATAACTTATCGGTATTGGATTTTGCAACAGCGACACCCACTATACCCCAAACTCCCTTGGGTAAGCCTTTCGCATTTTTTATATCTGTCCATGTTTCTCCACCATCCGTACTTTTATACATACCTGATCCCTCCCCACCACTCTCTAAACTATGGGGCGTTCTTATTAATCGCCATGTGCCCGCATATAAAATATCAGGATTGCTTGGATCAATCACTAAATCACTAGCACCTGTTTGTTCATTTACATATAAAACTTTTTTCCAAGTAGCACCACCATCCACGCTTTTATATACCCCTCTGTTTTCATTAGGACCAAACAAATGACCCATTACAGCGGCCCAAACAATGGATGGATTTTTTGGATGTACGATGAGCCTTACAATATGACGACTATCTTTCAATCCAATATTTTTCCATGTTTTTCCATCGTCAGTCGACTTCCATGCTCCGCCTAGTCCTTCACTCACATTGCCACGCATGGTATTCTCCCCTTCTCCAACATAAATTATGGATTCATTTGAAGGGGCAATGGCAATGGAGCCAATGCTACCTCCAAAATATCCATCAGAAATATTTTTCCAATTGATACCGGCATCGGTAGTTTTCCAAACACCTCCGCCCGTGGCGCCCATCAAAAAAGTATTCGGCTCATCATAGGCACCAACGGCTGCAGCGGCTCTCCCACCCCTAAATGGTCCAATAAGCCTAAAGCTTTGTGCTTTCAGCACAGGATCATCTGCCATTAACTTGGCATTGGTATTGGTTACTACCTTTTTTTTCTGAGCAATCACTTCCGAACTACCTATCATCGTCAAAAGCAATGCTGCTAGTATCAATTTTTTCATAAATACTTATTATTTAATTAACGAAACCTCTTTGAATTTTTTGATTGGATTTGCTTCTACTAATTTTCTAAATGCTGCCCAATCTTTTTCAATAAATGCATTTACTTTAATGGCTATTTCATCTGCAGCTTTAATGGCTGCTTCTATCGCTGCTTGTTCCTGCTCCGCAGGCATTGCATTTTTACCACTAATTAACATACTTGCATTTCTGATAATACCTAATGGGGTAATCACTGGAACAGTACCATAACCTTGCTTTTCTTGTTTCTTACCCATCATATAAGCCCTTAAATCTTTGAGTTTATCTGAAACAACTTTATGCGCTTTGTTTAAAGTATCTACCCCTTTGTCTTTTTTGTCCTTCCATTCCGCTTTTAAGCCCGTAAGTACTAATTCGGCATCGTCAATTAAATCCAAAGCTGCATTGTATTTGTCATTTGCGGGTTGCAATTTTGCTAAAGCAGCATCCTGTGCAAGTACCACATCATTTTTATTAGGCAATCTTGGATCGTCTTTAACTTCCACCCAAACTGAATCCTTATGGGTACCTACTGTTACCACTAATTTATATTTACCCGCTAACACATCTCTTCCTGTAATTTCTTTGTCTTCTTCATTGGAACCAGCTGCACTTGGCTCTTCATCCATCATTCTTCTTCCGCCTCCACCAGATTTTGGCATACCAGCAGCACGTTTTCCTTTTTGTTCAAAACCCCAATGATTCCTATTGAATCCAGTATCAATTTTAAAGGTTAGTGTACGAATGACTGAATCATTTATATCCTTAATTTGCACCTTGGCTTTTTTTACTGTATCGGTAGTATAAATGGTAATAGGTAAACCTGTTGGTTTATTAGGCGCATCCCACATACCCCAGGTACTCCATTCGTAAGGTGAATTTTTTACTGAGAAATTATAACTTTCAGCTGGCGCAGTTACAAAAAATTTATTTTCTGCTCCCTTTGCTGATGCTAATTTTCTTAATGGCTTGATATCATCCAATACCCATAAGCTTCTGCCAAAAGTTGCAATCGCCAAATCGGCTTCTCTCTCTTGAATGGCTAAGTCATAGGTAGAAACAGATGGATATCCATTTTTCCATTGTTGATAGCTAATTCCATTATCTAAGCTTACATAAAATCCTTGCTCTGTCCCAACAAATACTAAATTAGGTTCTACTGGATCTTGTAAAACAGTTAAAGCATACCCATTTACTTTTTTCTCATCAACCATTCTTGTCCATGTTTTACCTAAATCGGAAGATCTAAATATATAGGGTGCGAAATCACCTTGTCTGTAATTATTGGCTACAACAAATACCTCATTCGCATTATGTCTAGAAGTTCTTATTTGCGGAATCCAAGCACCTTTTGGAAATCCAACAATATTATTGGTAAGATCAGTCCATGATTGTCCTCCATTTTCAGTAACCTGAACTTTACCATCATCTGTTCCAATAAATACTAAATCCTTTTTCAATGCACTAGGTGCAATTGAAATAATTGTACAATGATTTTCGGCACCTGTAATATCAACACTTAAACCGCCATTGGTGGATTGGTCTATTTTTGCACTATCATTGGTTGTTAAATCCGGAGAAATAATTTTCCATGCAGCGCCTTTATTGGTGCTTTTGTGTAAAAACTGGGAACCAAAATAAATAGTTTTTGGATCAAAAGGATCCTGCGCAATAGCAGCATTCCAGTTAAAACGCAATAAGGTTTTCGCATCAGGCGCTGGTGGTTTAATATAAGAAGATTGTCCTGTTACTGTATTGTATCTGCCAACATTCCCCCCTTGGCTCATTGCATAAACCCAATTAGCATCTTCAGGATCTGGCATTACATCAAAACCATCTCCTCCCCATAAATTGTCCCAATCAAAATTACGAATACCGCCTTGTGTTGTGGTATAAGCAGGACCTCTCCATGAACCATTGTCTTGCATTCCGCCCATTACATGATAAGGAATTTCATTATCAACATTGATATGATAAAACTGTCCTACTGGAATTTTTTCATCAAACATCCATGTTTTACCGCCATCACGTGTAATACCAATACCTCCATCATTTCCATCTAAAATTAATTTATTATCCTTTGGATGAATCCAAAATGCGTGGTGGTCAGGATGAATTCCACTATAAGGAATAATGGTTTCAAATGTTTTACCTGCATCAATACTTTTTTGAACTGTTTGACTTATGTACCATAAAGTATTTTCATCCAACGGATCACAAATAATGTCTTGGAAATAAAAAGGTCTATTATCAACAATTGACTTTTGACCATTCACCAATTTCCATGAATATCCACCATCATCACTTTTGTATAAGCCACTTTTTGTAGATTCAATTAATGCATACACTCTATTTGGATTGGATCTACTAATGGCAAGACCTATTCTTCCTAAATTTCCATCAGGCAAACCATGCTCTTTGCCTAATTTAATAAAGTTTTTTCCTCCATCAATAGTCATGTATAATCCACTTCCCTTACCGCCACTTTCTAAATGATATGGATTGCGATAATGATGCCACATAGCCACAAATAACTTATTTGGATTCGTAGGATCCATAATCATATCACCAGGTCCCGTTGTATCATTAGTATATAAAATTTGATCCCAGGTTTCACCACCGTCATTTGTTTTATAGACTCCTCTATGTTTACTTTGACCATAAGGATTTCCAATAGCACCCGCATAGACTACATTGGGATTATTCGGATCAATAATTACTCTGTGGATATTTTTTGTTTGCTCCAAACCCATGCGCTTCCAGGTTCTTCCCGCATCCATCGTTTTATACATTCCTTCACCAATGCTAATTGAGTTTCTAGGATTACCCTCACCCGTTGCTACCCATACTACACTAGGATTAGATTGCTGAATAGCCAAGGCCCCAATATTCATAATGGGTTGTTCTTCGAAAACAGGTGTCCAACTAACCCCACTGTTATTTGTTTTCCAAACACCACCCGACGCAGCTCCAATCCAAATATTATTTGGATTATTAATTTCCACATCAATCGTAGTAACACGACCACTCATACTAGCGGGTCCAATGTTTCTTGGCTTCCAATTTTTAAATACTTTATTAATGTCAACTTTTTGAACAGTTTCAACAGGAGTTGTAACTTTTTTTGACTTTTGAGCGGTTGCTTCCAATGAAAAAACAGCCGATACTGCTAAGATGGTCGCTAAATGAAGAATACGCATGTTAAGCTTATTTATTAATTAAAATAATGAATAACTAAGCTACTTAATTTTTCTACAAAAAAGGCACAAGAAATGACGAATGAAAAAAAAGTTATACTTTTTCGATTATTCCAGCTATGCCTTGACCACCGCCAACACAGGCTGTCACAATACCGTACTTTTTATTCAAGCGCTCAAGGTCGTTGAGTAGCTGTACCGTTAATTTTGAACCCGTACAGCCCAATGGATGTCCTAATGCGATAGCCCCCCCATTTATATTTACTTTGTTGGTATCTAAATTTAGTTCGCGGATCACCGCCAAAGATTGAGAGGCAAAGGCTTCATTTAACTCAAATAAATCTATCTGATCCAAACTCATACCAGCCTGCTTTAATACTTTTGGCACTGCTGCAACTGGTCCGATGCCCATGATTCTTGGATGCACTCCTGCAGAGGCGCAACTTACCAAACGACCAATGGGCTTTAATCCTAGCGCATTAATCATTTTTTCACTCATCACTATTACAAAACTAGCCCCATCGCTTGTTTGAGAGGAATTGCCTGCAGTCACAGACCCTTTCACCGCAAATGCCGGCTTTAATTTAGCCAAGGCCTCTACAGTGGTATCTGCACGCACACCATCATCTGTATCCACTACATAGGACCTAGTGGCGCGTTTATTTTTTTCATTTACATAAGTCTCTGTTACTTCAATGGGCAATATGCCTTTCTTAAAATACCCATTGTCAATCGCAGCTTTTGCTTTTTGGTGTGAAGCCAATGCAAATGCATCCTGATCCTCTCTGCTTACTTTAAATTCATTGGCAACTGCTTCGGCCGTCAAGCCCATGGATAAATAATAATCAGGTTCTTCCACTGCAATTGAATAAGCAGGCACTGTTTTCCAGCCCGCTGTGGGTACCAAACTCATGGACTCTGTACCACCCGCAATAATACAATCGGCCATGCCTGTTCGTATTTTAGCCGTTGCCATCGCAATGCTTTCTAAACCACTTGCACAATATCTATTAATGGTAATGCCTGGGACTTCAATACCCAAGGCTTTTGCTGAAATCATTCTTCCAAACTGCAAACCTTGTTCCGCTTCTGGAACGGCATTTCCTACAATTACATCATCCACTAATGTTGGATCCAAGGCAGGTAAACTTTTCAGTAAACCTTGAATCACTTGAATGGCTAAATCATCGGAACGCATAAAACGGAATCCTCCTTTTTTACTCTTTGTCACGGCTGTTCTAAAACCTGCTACGATATAAGCTTCTTGCATACAATGGGATTTATTGTTTCTACACTCAATTTTACCCTAAATGTAGTGATTTTTATAAACAGTTGTTTATGCAACTAAATATTTCATCGTAATTTTGGGTCATGTTGTACCCGATTATCCGAAATGGCCTTTTTTTACTCCCCCCCGAAACAGCACATAAAGTATCCATGAATGGATTGCATCTGGCTGCTGCATTGCCTTTTGGCAAACAACTCCTTTCCGGCAGTTTCCAATATAAAGGAACTGACTTAGCATCAACAATGTTTGGTTTACCCTTTTCAAATCCTGTTGGATTAGGTGCTGGTTTTGATAAAAATGCCGAACATTTAGCCGTTTTGGAATTATTGGGATTTGGTTTTGTAGAAATTGGCACAGTCACGCCAAAACCACAAGCGGGTAATCCAGCCCCCAGGTTATTTAGACTCCCTAGTCAAAAAGCGTTAATTAACCGAATGGGATTTAACAATGACGGCGTGGAATTGATTGCCAAAAGATTAAAAAATAGAAAAGAAAAATCAACTTCTTCGCTCATCATTGGTGGCAATATCGGAAAAAATAAAGTCACTGAAAATAGCGATGCTTGGAAAGACTATTGTATCAACTTTACTGGATTAGAAGAAGTAGTTGATTATTTTGTGGTGAATGTAAGCTCTCCAAATACACCTGGTTTACGTGAACTGCAAGAGAAAGAATCCTTAAGAAAGATATTTAGTGAATTGCAAAATATCAATAAAAATAACAAGCCCATTTTATTAAAAATTGCCCCTGACTTAGAAAATGCAGCTTTGGACGATATCATTGCTTTAACACAGGAAGTAAAAATTGACGGATTGGTTTCAAGCAATACCACATTGGATCGTAGCTTATTGAATGCGGCTAACGCAATGAAAGCCGACACTATTGGAGCAGGAGGATTGAGTGGCCAACCCTTGCTTACAAAATCAAACCAAGTATTAAGCTATTTACACAAAGGCATTGGCAACCGTTTACCCATTATTGCAAGTGGTGGTATTTTCAAAGGTGCAGATGCAAAAGCTAAAATAAATGCAGGGGCAAGCCTTGTGCAAATATGGACTGGGTTTATTTATGAAGGGCCCGGTATGGTAAAAAATATTTGTCAGCATTTATCTGATAATCAATAATTCATTCATTTTTCAAATAGTGGCCTTTCATGATAACAATACATTCTTTTTGTTTTAATGCATTTCAAGAAAATACCTACGTTTTATTCAATGAACAAAAAGAAGCTATTATCATTGACCCGGGTTGTTATTTAAAAAATGAACAGGAGGCTTTGGCTAATTATATCTCCGACAATCAGTTAACCCCTACTTTATTGTTAAATACCCATTGCCATTTAGACCATGTATTTGGGAATAATTTTGTGAGTGAAAAATATGGCCTTGCCGCCCATTTTCATAAAAATGAACAACCTGTCATTGATCGTTTACCAGAAGGGGGTGCAAGATGGGGCGTTCCCTGCGAACCCTATAAAGGACCTGTTCAATATATTGAGCAGGGCAATATCATTCAATTGGGAAAGGATGAATTTAAGGTATTATTGACCCCAGGCCACTCTCCAGGAAGTGTATGCTTTTACAACGAAGCTTCCGATTTTTTAATTGGGGGTGATTTGATTTTCAAAGACGGTGTAGGCAGAACCGATTTACCTGGATGCAATCCTTTGGACTTAATCAAAAGTATTCAGACTCAAATATTCCCCCTCCCCGATTCGATGACCATTTATTCAGGACACGGACCAGCAACAACCTGGGGAAGGGAGAAAAAAGCCAACCCTTATATATTGCATATTCTCAAGGAGCAATAGCAAAAATTAACTTAACAATTGATAGCTTAAATAGTAAACTACTTCATTGCAACCGACTAACGCAAATGAGTAAGTCAGTTAACAATTTGATAACCTAGCAGGCGGAGTTAGATATGATTTATAAACCTTACTTTTGGTAACCTATTATTTATGGAAACAAATCCTATCAAAATATTAATTGCGGACGACGAACCAGACATTATTGAAATAATTAGTTTTCACTTAATGAAGTCGGGATTTAAAGTCATCACCGCAAAAGACGGTTCGGAAGCAATTGAAAAGGCACAGGAATTTACCCCTGATTGTATCATTCTTGATGTAATGATGCCTAAAAGAACTGGGTTTGAAGTTTGTGAATATTTAAGAAGTAACAAGCAATTTGATAAAACACTGATTGTTTTACTTACTGCCCTCAACGACGAAGCTTCTCACATTAAGGGACTTGAATTAGGAGGAGATGATTTTGTAAACAAACCTATTAGTCCAAAAGTATTGGTGAGTAGAATTTCGGCATTGTTTAGACGCATCCAACCTATTTCTAGCGACAAAAAAATTATTCAAATAAAGGATTTAACAATTGATGCAAGTCAATATAAAACCAATTTGAACGGCACATTACACGTTTTAGCAAAAAAAGAATTTGAACTATTGTACCTATTAGCTGCTCAACCTGGACGCGTTTTTTTAAGAAATGAAATATTATCACAGGTTTGGGGAAATGATGTCATCGTGGGCGACAGAACTATTGATGTGCATGTAAGAAAAATTAGGGTTAAATTAGGTATTGATTGTATCACTACGGTCAAAGGGGTTGGATACAAGTTTGACTATTAGTCCATTTTATTCTGAAAAAAGCTAACTTCGTAATGCGCTCGGAGCAGTTACTTTGTATATGTTTAAAGAAAAGAATTTATCCCCCAAACAATTAGCAGCACTCACTGCACTTTTACTAGCCACTATTTTTGGCTTGAGTGTTTTTGCTCTTATAGCAAGCTGGAAGGTTTTGCTTATGTATTTTATTGCTTGTTTTGTAGTGATTTACTTCATCGTTTATAAAATAATGGAGTTTTTTATATACCGAAAAATTAAGCTTATTTACAAACTCATCTCTTCCACTAAAGCAACTAAAAGAGAAGAAGCATTCCAAAAATACATACTCCCACAAAAAGGAATTGATGACGTTAGAGAAGACGTTGAACAGTGGGCCACTCAACAATCTGAACAAATATTACAACTTCAATCCAATGAAGCATTTAGAAAAGAGTTTTTACAAAATCTTTCTCATGAAATTAAAACACCCATATTTGCAATACAGGGTTACTTAGAATTAATCGCCGATGGCGCGATGGAGAATCCTGCTATTGGAAATAAATTTATAAACCAAGCACAAGCCAATGTGCAAAGACTTGTTGGGTTACTGAATGGTGTGGATGTAATCACTAAATTGGAAATAAATAAAGAACCCATTCTTAAAACGGCCTTTATTATTCAAGATTTAATTAATGAAGTGGTACATAATTTAAGTGTGAAATGGTTAAAGAAAAATATACAATTTCAATATAAAAAAGGAAGTGAAAATCCTGTCCAGGTATTTGCAGACAGAAATAAAATTTACCAATTACTAGTCAACGTTTTTTCGAATGCAGCTAAATACGGAAAAATTGACGGATTTATAACGGCTAGCATTTATGAAATGGAGGATGGTAAAATTTTAATTGAAATAAGTGATGATGGTATTGGAATTGCAGAAGAACATATACCACGCCTCTTTGAAAGGTTTTACCGAACAGACGATGCTAGAAGTAGAGAAGTGGGTGGATCCGGCCTTGGATTGGCAATTTGCAAACACATTATTGAAGCGCATAACGAATCAATTCAAATCAGAAGTAAATTAAATGTAGGTACAACACTAGGTTTTACTTTAGCAAGTAAAGTATAATGCTTCTTTTTTCGTTTCTTTGTATTCTAAATTCCATTCATGCAAACAATTTTAGTTACCGGAGGATGCGGTTATATTGGCGCGCACACCATTGTTGATTTAATTGAACATGGTTTTGATGTCATATCCGTAGATAATTTATCCAGGGCTACTGATACATCATTAAATGGGATTGAAAAAATCACCGGAAAGAAAATAAAAAATTATACGGTTGACTTAACCAACAAAAGCGCTACTGAATCCATTTTCATAGAAAACCCATCAATTATTGGAATCATCCATTTTGCTGCCTTCAAAGCAGTAGGAGAATCAGTTGAAAAACCATTAGACTATTACGATAACAATTTACTTTCATTAATTAACTTGTTACAAATGGCGGTGAAATACAATGCCAAGCATTTTATTTTCTCTTCCTCTTGCACGGTATATGGGAATCCTGAAATAATTCCAGTGACGGAAAATACCCCATTACAAACTGCTGCGTCTCCCTATGGTGCCACTAAACAAATGGGGGAAACCATTGTTAGAGACACTGCATTTACTTATCCCTTATCCACTATCCTATTAAGGTATTTTAACCCAGTGGGCGCTCACCCTAGCACTGCGATTGGGGAATTACCTATTGGTCGTCCACAAAACTTAGTGCCCGCTATTACCCAAACGGCTATTGGCAAATTGCCCACCATGCAAGTATATGGCACCGACTATGATACACGTGATGGAAGCTGTATCAGAGATTATATACATGTTTGTGACATTGCTCACGCGCATACTTTAGCCTTACAATACTCAATAAAAAATAATGCTGTAAAAACCTGCGAAGTATTTAATCTTGGCACTGGGAATGGCATCACTGTTTTAGAAGCAATCCATGCTTTTGAAAAAGTAAGTGGCGTTCAATTAAATTATGAATTGGGGCCAAGAAGAGCCGGCGACATTGTAGCTATATATGCCAACAATGACAAAGCGGTAACAAAATTAGGCTGGGAATGTAAATATGGCTTAGAAGAAATGATGTTGACTGCCTGGAACTGGGAACAAAGTATTGCGAAAAAATAAAACTTGCCTACTTTTTCAATCATTAATTTTGTACCAGCATTTTCTCTGCATTCTCTGCCATTTGTAATGCTTCAATAAATTCATCGATATCTCCGTTTACCACGGCATCTAAATTATAGGAAGTTACATTCACCCGATGATCGGTAACACGCCCCTGTGGCCAGTTATAGGTTCTAATTTTTGCACTTCTATCTCCCGTACTCACCAAGGTTTTACGATGTCTTGAAATTTCGTCTTCCTGCTTGCGTACTTGTTCTTCAAATAATTTAGTACGCAACATACCCATTGCTTTTTCGCGGTTGCCTAACTGAGAACGTTCAGTTTGACATATAATTACTGTACCTGTTGGAATATGCGTTAACATTACTTTGGTCTCTACCTTGTTTACGTTTTGTCCACCCGCACCACCACTTCTTGCGGTTTCCATTTTCACATCAGCTGGATTCAATACAAAATCAACTTCCTCTGCTTCTGGCATCACTGCAACTGTAGCAGCCGAAGTATGAACACGTCCTTGTGTTTCTGTACTTGGAACACGCTGCACACGATGAACACCACTTTCAAATTTCATGGTGCCATATACATCTTCCCCCGTTACTTCTAAAATCACTTCCTTGTATCCACCCACCGTACCTTCACTTTCACTTGCAATTGCCACCTTCCAGCCTTTCTTTTGACAATACCTTGTGTACATGCCCAATAAATCACCCACAAATAAACTTGCTTCATCGCCACCTGTACCAGCGCGCAATTCAATGATGGCATTTTTATCGTCCTGAGGATCCTTTGGTATCAATAATTTAGTCAACTCTTTTTCAAGGGTTTCTTTCTCTTCCTCCAAAGCAGGCAATTCCATTTTCGCCAATTCACGCATATCTGCATCATCCCCATTTAAGGATTCTTTTGCAAATTTATGCTCATCCAACACTTTCACATATCTCAAATAAGGCTGCACAATTTTTTCTAAGGAACGATATTCCTTACTCATTTTGCCAAACTCTGTTTGGTTATTAATAATTTCCGGATTGGTTAAAGCCACCCCTACTTGGTCAAATCTGGCTTTAATGGCTTCTAATTTATCTAACATAGTCGTTTTTCTGTGCGCAAAAATAGCTATTTTAGTTGTCAATTAAAACATTCCCATCTTATGAAATACCTAGTACCCATTTTCATGGCCTTTTCAATAGGCGCAGAAGCCCAAGCCATTCACTATAAATCGGTATTGGTAGACACCCATAATGATGCGGTAACAGCCTGTATTGAGAAAAAAGTAAGTTTAGACCAGGATTTGAAAGGAATCAATCATTCGGATTTAAAAAGATTTAAGCAAGGAGGGGTTGATTATCAATTGTTTTCCATTTGGTGCGATGGTAAAAAAGCAAACCCTTTTGCATGGGCTATGAGAGAAATGGATACTATTGACGCAGTCGCTGCAAGAAATCCTGATAAAATTGTGGTTGCAAAAAGCTGGGAGCAAATACAAAAAACATTGGCCGAAGGAAAAATAGTTGCCCAGTATGGCGTTGAGGGTGGGCATATGATTGAAGACGACATTAATCGTTTAGATCTATTTTACAAAAGAGGGGTTAGGTATATGACTTTAACATGGAATAATTCTCCTAGTTGGGCCAGCTCACATGCCGATGAAAAAGATCCAAAATACAAGGGCCACAAAGGGCTAACTAGTTTTGGCAAACAAATTATTAATCGGATGAATAAATTGGGCATCATTGTAGACATTTCACATGTTGGCGAAACTACATTTTGGGATGCCATCCAAACAACAACTAAGCCGGTAATTGCTTCTCATAGTAATGCATATGCTATTTGTCCTGTTTCTAGAAATTTAAAAGATGCGCAAATAAAAGCAATTGGAAAAAATGGAGGCGTTATTAGTTTAAATTTTTATTCCGCATTTGTGGATAGCAGCTATAGTAAAAAATCAGCCGCTTTTTACAAAGCACATAAAAAGGAAATAGATGCTATGGTCGCAAAAGGAATGCAAAAAGAATATGTTTTAAGTGCCATCGCCAATAAATACAAAGTTCAATCAGAGGCCATCAAACCCGACCTTGAAGTGTTAATGAAACACTTTGACCATATTGTAAAATTAATTGGCATTGATCACGTAGGATTGGGTTCCGACTTTGATGGCATTGATTCTGCCCCTAAACAATTAAAGACAGTTGTAGATTATCCTGAATTCACAAAGGCTTTAATTAAGCGTGGCTATAAGGATGCAGATATCGCTAAGGTATTAGGCGGAAATTTTTTACGCGTGTATAGATTAAACAACCCAAATTAAAAATTTAAGGGTTGTTTAATCTACCTCTTATGATTTATTTAATAAAATAAGATTTTATTAAAATTCTATTAAACAACCCAAATTAATTATATGCCCTCTTAATAAAATTTAAGAGGGCATATAATTTTTGTCATATGATTTTTCAAGCCTACCCCATAAACGGGTAGGCTTGTTTACTTATTCGCAATAATAAAATTTAAGAGGGCATATAATTTTTCCTTTAAGTATTTCCCCATTCATCAGACGCAGTCGCGTCTTCTCCCCATAAACGGGTAGGCTTGTTTACTTATTCGCAATAAT
>CANGUG010000017.1 GCA_947457075.1 Bacteroidota bacterium | reverse complement strand
TTCGCCGTCTTCCCATTCGAGTCGGTTTTACCCAAAGCCTTTCAAACTCTTAAACGGGACTGCCGGCTCTTTTCATTCGCCGTCTTCCCATTCGAGTCGGTTTTACCCAAAGCCTTTCAAATAAAATGCGATGCATTTTATTTGGCTTTTTTTATGCGCTTCCGCTCATTCAAGCAAGCTTGATTCGCGTCTTCGCATAAAAAAAGCCTCTCACATTGTGAGAGGCTTTGTGCCTCAGGCGGGAATCGAACCCGCACGGGCGTTGCGGCCCACAGGATTTTAAGTCCTGCGTGTCTACCAGTTCCACCACCAAGGCGTCTATTGAAAGACTTAAAAAAAAACCCGAACCGAAATTCGGGTTTTTGGAGCGAAAGACCGGGCTCGAACCGGCCACCCCGACCTTGGCAAGGTCGTGCTCTACCAAATGAGCTACTTTCGCTTGTATAAGAACTATTTTTAGGAGTGCAAAAATAAGGATTCAAAGCACACCAACAAAATTTTTTCTACTTATATTCTGGCTTATACTGTGAGCTGGTTTGCACTTCTGGCGTAGGCTTTTTAAAACCACTGCTGAATATTTTCGTGCAGTTGCCAATAACCAATGACAATATAGCAAAAACTGAAACGTAGAATAAGAATCTAGAAGAAGTCACCCAATTTGAGTTGATATCTTTAGAAACTTCTGGTTGATTTAAATCTTGTGACATATGATTGAATTACGGACGCAAAAATAGCAACTAGTTCTTAATAAACAGGCAGTTAGTGGACAATTTTCTTAAAATGTTGCTTCTTTTTTATAAAGTATTGGAAAACCAGGGATTCGGCATAAACCCCATTCAATAAATTTAAGCTTTTGGTTGCTTTGGAACGCTTAATTTGACCGGTAATTAAACGGCCAAAAACAGCAAAATGAGCCTTAACAATGGCAGTAAAAAAATAACCATCCCCACTTAATAAGCCCTTCCAAGCCGAAATCGCATCCAAAGCCAGTCTAAAAGGTAGTTTCCACAAAAGTTCAGAAAAAGGCAAATTCTTGCACAACATTACCAGGTTATTCCTGAAATTTAAAAACACTTTACGCCCTCCCCTAGGTAGGGTACCTGCCCCTACATGGTAAACAACTGCTGTCGGGCAACAAAAAATAGTATAGCCCGCTAACTGTATTCTCCAACAAAGGTCAATCTCTTCCTGGTGCGCAAAAAAACTTGCATCAAATCCGCCAAGTTCATGAAAAACAGAGGATCTTATCATCATTGCTGCTCCTGATGCCCAAAAAATAGGTTCAATGGAATCATATTGCTTTTCATCTTTTTCACAAACATCAAATACCCTACCTCTTGAAAATGGGTAACCAAAGCCATCAATCCAACCACCTGCTGCCCCTGCATATTCGAACAAGGCAGGCTCTTTCTGTGACAATAACTTTGGCTGACAAGCAGCATTTAATGTATCTTTTTCTAGCACTTCTACCATGGGGCCAATCCAATTAGGAGTCACTTCCACATCGGAGTTGAGCAGCACATAATAATCTGCCTTAATTAATTTCAAAGCCCAATTATACCCTCCTGCAAAACCTTCATTTGTAGGGGAGGTGATAATTTTAACAGCTGGGAAATGGTTTTGTAAAAATTGTAAAGAATCGTCCTTTGAACCATTATCTGCTACCACTACCTCAAAATTTTCATATTGAGTAGCCATAACAGAAGGTAAAAACTGTTGCAAGTATTTTACTCCATTATAATTAAGAATAACGATGGATACAAAAGGTTTCAAACGATTTTGTTTTTGCGAATGTAAGTCCAAAATATGGGAATTTAAAGAGAAAAACATAACTTAGTCCCATGAAAAAGGCACATATCCTTATTTTGAACTTAGATTTACTCAATCATCCCTTGGGGTAATTGAATTTACACCCACTTTTCGTTCTGTTCGCTATTTCAATGGAATAGCTTTTCTCCTAATTTTAATTTATAAAATTGTATTCAATGTCAACTAACCATAATGTTAGTGCTAATGCTGCAAAGTATTTGGCACTAGAAGATCAATACGGCGCCCATAATTACCATCCCATTCCTGTTGTTTTAGAAAAAGGCGAAGGGGTTTATTTATATGATGTAGATGGGAAAAAATATTTCGATTTCCTGAGTGGCTACTCTGCCGTAAACCAAGGGCATTGTCATCCAGAAATTATAAAAACACTTCAAGCGCAAGCGGCTAAATTAACTTTAACTTCTCGTGCTTTTCACAATAATCTGCTTGGTGAATACGAAGCTTATATCACCCAATATTTTGGATACGATAAGGTATTGCCAATGAATACGGGAGTGGAAGGAGGCGAAACAGCTATTAAGCTTGCGCGTAGATGGGGTTATGCTGTTAAAGGAATTGAAGAAAATAAAGCTAAAATTATTTTTGCAGAAGGAAATTTCTGGGGCCGAACTTTAGCCGCCATTTCCTCCTCAACCGATCCTAGTAGTTATAAAGGTTTTGGACCTTATATGCCAGGCTTTGGCATTGTTCCTTACAATGATTTAACCGCATTAGAAAATGAATTAAAGGATCATAACGTTGCCGCGTTTATGGTGGAACCTATACAAGGTGAAGCGGGCGTGGTATTGCCCGACGATGGTTATTTAAAAGCGGTGCGCGATTTATGTACTCAATACAATGTTTTATTTATTGCAGATGAAATTCAAACTGGTTTAGCCCGAACAGGTAAAATGTTAGCCTGTGACCACGAAGGGGTTAGGCCTGATATTTTAATTTTAGGGAAAGCATTAAGTGGAGGCACCCTTCCTATTTCCGCAGTGTTAGCAGATGATTTTATAATGATGCAAATTAAGCCAGGAGAACATGGATCTACTTATGGTGGGAATCCATTGGCATGTGCAGTAGCAATGAAATCATTAGAAGTTTTAAAGTCTGAGAAAATGGCGGAGAATGCTGAAGCAATGGGCCAATTATTAAGGACTGAAATTGAAAAATTAAACTCTCCCTTAATTAAATTAGTACGTGGTCGTGGATTATTAAATGCAATCGTAATTAATCATAAAGACCCAGAAGTTTCTTGGGAACTTTGTTTGCATTTAAGAGATTTAGGATTATTAGCCAAGCCAACGCATGGGGACAAAATTCGATTTGCTCCACCACTTATTATCAATGAAAATCAAATAAAAGAAGCAGTGGGTATTATTGATGCTGCTTTGAAAAAACTATCTTAATTTCTTGAACATAAAAAAGCCTCGCAATTGAACGAGGCTTTTTTTATACTATTACTTTATTGATTTTGGTATTTTTATTTTGGGTAAAAATGTCATTATCAAAATACCGAAAGAGATAACAATACAGGCATATAATGCCCACTGTTTTTGGGGACACTCCCCCATTTGACAGGTGGACAAAACAAGATAATTTCTAAATGACCATGCAAGGATTAATGCAGCCAAGGCAACATTTAATCGCTTTGCCCATAAAAGGGGTATCACAAAACACAGTAATGACAAGCCTGCGAAATAAGCAAAGAATTTTCCAGGCTGTCCAAAATTAGTTCCTGCAGATTTCCAACCAGTAATCACCCAGTGTTGACTGTCAATAATCACTAAGGGCTGAGTTGTACAAAATAACAATGCGATACAAAGTAAAATGCCAATATTCTGTGAATGTTTCATGGAGCAAAAATAAGAGATTAAGGGCGGATAGCCAATGCTTCACTTTGTTGGATAGCTAGCTTCACTTTGTTCGCTAGCATCCTTTTAAACATATCCGGCTTGGATAGCTAGCTTCACTTTGTTCGCTAGCATCCTTCTCGGCTAACCCGGCTTACCCAAAGCCTTTTCAACACAAATCTTTGATTTGTGTTGTGCTTTTTTGTTCCTCGCCAACTTACGAAAGCTTATTCGCTTCGCTCATTTGATTATAAACCTTGTCTGTTTTTTGAAGCAAGCTCCAAACACAGTCTCGTTTTAAAATCAGCCACTTCGTGGCGCTTGTTTTGGGTCTCGTAACAAAAAAGCCTCTTCACTTTCGTGAAGAGGCTTTGTATCGAGGTCCCGAGCGGATTCGAACCGCTGTAGAAGCTTTTGCAGAGCTCTGCCTAGCCACTCGGCCACAGGACCCTTTCGGGACGCGAAAATAACACAAAGAAGTTAATTATAAAAGAATTTTACAACTAATACGAATTAAACGACATTTGTAGCATAAATAACTAAGCTATGTCAGCAATTGGCGCTTCTGAACTCATTATTAACGACCGCGGAGCGGTTTACCACTTAAACGTAAGACCCGAGGAGATAGCGGATACCATTATCACTGTTGGTGACCCCGAAAGAGTGGCCAGTGTCAGTAAATATTTTGATCGTATTGAACACAAATGCGAACACCGAGAATTTATCACACATACAGGATATGTTGGTCAAAAAAGAATCTCTGTATTAAGTACAGGTATCGGTCCTGACAATATTGATATTGCCTTAAACGAAGTGGACGCATTGGTGAATATCGATTTTGAAACAAGAACCCTGCAGGAACAAAAAAAATCGGTTTCTATTATCAGAATGGGTACTTGTGGTTCCCTTCAAGGCGAAGTAGGTGTTGACCAATTAGTGGCAGGAACGCATGGCTTAGGTATTGATAATTTATTGCATTTTTACAACCTACAAAATAATGACGAAGAGCAGGCAATTCTCTCTGCTTTTGAACAACACACTCAAATAACGGCACATAAAGTACAACCCTATATTGCAAGTGCGAGTAAAGGATTGTTGAAACATTTTACTGATGGCTACAATCATGGTATTACCGTGACTTGTCCAGGTTTTTATGGACCACAGGGTCGTATTTTGAGACTCCCTTTGAGTATGCCTAACTTGGTGGACCAAATGACTAGCTTCAGATTTGGCAACCATCATATTGCAAATTTCGAAATGGAGACCAGTGCGATTTATGGGTTATGTAATTTATTGGGTCATCAATGCTTAAGTGTCAATGTGATCATTGCCAATCGGGTAAAAAAAGAATATAGTAAGGACATGGCCAAAGCAGTTGATAATATGATTCAAAAAACTTTAGGCATTATCGCTACTATTTAATTTAAGCACGTACCATGGAAATACATTTTTCAAAATACCAGGGCACAGGGAACGACTTTGTTATCATTGACAATAGAGATGGGCGTATTGCTTTATCTAACCAACAAATTGCATTTTTATGTGATCGTCGTTTTGGCATAGGGGCCGATGGTTTAATGTTGTTAGGGACTGCCGAAGGATACGATTTTTCAATGACCTATTATAATGCCAATGGTACCGAAGGTACAATGTGTGGTAATGGCGCCAGATGTTTAGTACAATTTGCGCATGACAGTGGAATGATAAAAGAGCATTACCAATTTATTGCCGTTGATGGACCTCATGAAGCAAGTATTCATCCTAATGGTTGGGTACATTTAAAAATGAGCGATGTAAATGCAGTTGAAACAGGGGAAGATTTTTTTGTCACCAATACTGGTTCACCACATTACATTCAAACAGTTGCCGATATAGAAAATTTCGAAGTGTTTAATGAAGGAAAAGCCATTCGGTTTAATGAAAGATTTAAAAAAGAAGGAATCAATGTGAATTTTGTGCAGCACTTAAAGGATCATTTATTTGTGCGCACTTATGAGAGAGGTGTTGAAAATGAAACCTACAGTTGTGGTACGGGCGTGACTGCTGCTGCCATTACTTCCTGTATGTATAAACAAGGAGAACATGAAATTCAAATACAAACATTGGGAGGAAAATTAGCCGTAAGTTTTAATAACCAAGGAGGCGGGCATTTTAACCATATATGGCTAAAAGGACCTGGCACATTTGTTTACAAAGCAAGTATCCAGCTAAAATAATTTCAATCAAAAAATAATTATGCCCTTATTTAATGTACGTGTATATGGCATTTTAATCGACGACCACCAAAGATTATTGGTCAGCGATGAATTTATTAGAGGCAATTATATAACCAAGCTTCCGGGCGGCGGATTAGAAATTGGAGAAGGGACAAGGGAAGGCTTGGCTAGAGAATTTATGGAAGAAGCCAACTTAAAAGTAACTGTTGGAGCACATTTTTACACCACCGATTTTTTTCAAATAAGCGCGTTTAATCATACCGATCAAATTATTTCTATTTATTATCTTGTTCATACTGACAATACAGCAACTATTGATGCAAAAGAAAAACCTTTTGATTTTTTGCCAGAACAGGTAGCAGACGACAAAGGAACTGCCGAGCATTTAAGATGGATTCCTTTAGCTACCCTATCCGAGCAAGACATGACTTTGCCAATTGACAAAGTGGCTATTGGCATGTTAATAAAGCAACACCGATCATAAATAAAAAGGGGAATTTAAAATTAAGCCACTTCGTTCTCTAATCCCATAGCAGCTAGTTTCATTTTCTTTGCCGTTTCAACACCCACATACTTTTCTATACGTGCCTCCACAAAAGTTATAACAGGGGTCAACAAAATGGCCATGGTAAATTTATACATGTAATTCACCACACAAACTGCCATCACAAAACTCCAGCTCCAATTATTACCAATTTTAAAGGCAATCACCAATACAACAAAACTATCTACAAATTGAGAGACAATAGTGGAGCCCGTAGCTCTTAACCACGGCATCTTTTCACCAGTCATTTTTTTAATTTTATGAAATACCATCACATCAATAAACTGACTCACTAAAAACGCAATTAAGCTTCCTAGGATAATCCACATTCCTTGACCAAAAATGGCTTCAAAAGCAGTTTGCATGCTAGGTACCCCAGTTTCCACTTTCGATCCTACCCAAAAAGCAGCAGGTGCAACGCTCATGGCTAAATAAAACATCAAAAAAGCATATAGGATTAAACTCACTGCAATAATACTAATTCTTCTTACTGCTTTGGGGCCGTAATATTCATTGACAATATCTGTAATAATAAATTCAAGTGGCCAAAGCAATACCCCACAGGTTAAATTAAAGGATAACCCTGTTTGACCAAATAAAGAAAGATTGGCGGGGGGCAATCCGAATACCCCTTCTAAGGAAAAAATCTTTCCCCCAATACATTCAGCGATAAGCGCATTGGCTACAAAAAAAGCGGTAATGGCTAAAAAAAGTTTGGTGGGCTTGTCTTTTAAAATGGAATGTATCATTAATTTTTTCGTCTTTTAGATTTTATCTATTCACTACACACAATTGTACAATTAACATAAATACAATGACAATTGTTTGCCATTGAGGGGTTAAAGCTTTTTGTTTTATCAATTTCATGCCTGCCAACCAAAGCAAAAAACAAATATTAACAATGGGTCCTATAACAAATCCAAGCTCTATGGAATAGCTAGCAACAATACCAGGCAATTTGAACCATTTAAAAAACATAAACAGGAGGGATACGACCGTAAATACATTGCAAATGATTGCCAATCTCCCAATAAATGCTAAAAAGGTATTACTAAAGATATTTTTCATAGAAGTTTAGGGATACAAGATAAGAAAATTACGCAAAAAGCCTTTTTAGTCGTAGGTTTGTTACTATAATTTTTAAGAGTATGTTTAAGCATTATTTCAAACTGGCCTTACCCCATATTATTGCAGTTGCTGTATTTGCATTAGTGGCTATTATTTATTGTTACCCTGCCTTACAAGGCAAGGTTTTACAACAATCTGATGTGACTCAATGGAAGGGAATGGCACAGGACGCTTTAAATTATAAAGCGAAATTTGGCACTACCCCGCTTTGGTCAAACAGTATGTTTGGAGGCATGCCAACTTATCAAATTACAGGAATCCCTGCCAATGCATTCACGATTGGCACACTTGATTTATTATTTACCCTTCGATTACCTGAACCTATTGGCTTATTTTTCCTTGCCAGTATTTGCTTTTATATACTTGCTCAAATTGTAGGATTTAAACCCACACTAAGTATCATTGGCGGTTTGGCCTATAGTTATGCCACTTATAACCCCATTATTGTTACAGTGGGCCACATGACTAAAATGCACGCCATTGGATATTTACCATTATTTATTGGTTCCATCATTTTACTATTCAATAAAAAATATGTTTGGGGTACTTTAATGGTGGCTATTTCCACCGCTTTATTTGTACAAGCCAATCACTTACAAATTACATATTACGGTATCATTATCGTTTTCTTTATGACCATCGCATATTTAGTGAAATGGATTAAAGAAAAAGATTTTACCCATATTGGAAAAACAGCCGGCCTTGCAATTATTGCAGGCGCATTGGGCTTGGCAGTAAACGCACCTATGTTGGTGAGCACGTATGAATATGGAAAAGAATCCATCAGAGGGGGGAGTGCTTTAGTAACCAAGGATAGCAAAACAACTGCAACCGGTTTAAACAAGGATTATGCATTAAGCTATAGTATGTTTAAGTCAGAGCCTTTAGTAATGATGTTCCCAAATATTTATGGTGGTGCAAGCGATCCGAATGTAATGGATCCTGAAAAGTCAAAAGCTATTGAAACATTACAAACGATGGATCCACAAATTGCACAACAATTACAATCCTTTGTGCAATTTTATTGGGGAGGCATTGGAGGCACTTCAGGCCCCCCCTATGTTGGTATCCTAATTTGCTTTTTTGCCATTATGGGTTTCAGTGTAAAATCCAACACCCACCGATATTGGATAGCTGCCACCCTAGTATTTACCTTAATGCTTGCAGCAGGTTCCTATTTTATTTCATTCAATACCTTTATATTAGACTATTTGCCATTCTATAATAAATTCAGGGCGCCAAGTATGATTATTGTGGTCCCTACTTTGTTAATTGGTATCATGAGTTTGTATGGCATGGAAAGCTTATTGAAAGAAAAAAGTTGGAAAGAAGTGTTCTCCCAATACAAACCAAGCTTCCTCATTTTAGGACTTGTTTTTGCTACAGTATTGTATGTATATATGAGCAGCGATTTTAAAAGTGAAAATGATAAACAATTATTAAACACTATTGCGCAGCTGCCAGATCCTAATCAAAAAGCGGCATTCCAGGCACCTGCCAATGACTTAGTCAATGCTATTGCAACTGATAGGAAATCATTAATTGAAAGCGATATTGTTCGATTTGTAGTTTATTTAATCCTTGTATTTGGATTGTTATGGATGGCTTTCAAAAAAATACTGAGTGAAAAAATTGCCTTAGTGCTAATTGGTGTAATTGCCTTATTTGATTTATTTAATTTAAATGTCAAATATTTAAAAGCCGGACTTTTTGTAGAACAAGCAGAGTACGAAAACGCATTTGCACTTTCTCCTACCGACATAGCCCTTAAAAAAGACACTAGTAATTTTAGGGTATTAGATTTGAGGAATGGGATTGGTGGCGCCTTTAACAGCGGCGCAATGGTTGCCTATCACCATAAAACCGTTGGTGGCTATAATCCAGCGAAGCTTAGTATCTATCAGGATTTAATCGAGAATCAATGGTATAAGTTTCCAAAATGCATGCCAACTGCCAATATGCTAAATACAAAATATTTTATTACAGGAAACATCGCCAATGACACCATTGCCAACAAAGAAGCCTTGGGCAATGTTTGGTTTGTAAAAGGCATTCAATATGAAAAAGATGCGGCAAGTGTGATGAAGGCCTTGGATAACTTTAATCCAAAAGACACCGCCATTATAGAAGAAAAAGATAAAATCGCTTCGCTTAGTACGATTGGTCATGATTCTTTGGCAACGATTCAATTAATAAGCAACAATAATGATGACTTATTGTATAAGAGTAATGCTTCCAAAGAACAACTAGCAGTGTTTAGTGAAATTTATTACGCTAAAGGCTGGAAAGCCTATATCGACAATAAAGAAACACCTATTGTAAAAGTAAACTATGTTTTAAGAGGCCTTGTTGTGCCTGCAGGTAAGCATGAAATTAAATTTGAATTGAAACCAGCAACGGTAATTCAATCCAAGCAAGCTTCAAGTGTTGCCTCTTTCCTAATATGGGCAATGCTTGCATTTACCGCGTTTACATGGTTTAGAAAACAAAAAACTACTGAAGCTTAACAATGCATTTGTCCATTATCATATGCAGCTATAACAGAGCAAGCTATATTGGCGATGCACTCACTGCATTATACAATCAAACTACTTCATTGGATCAATTTGAAGTGTTCATTGTTGATAATAATTCAACCGACGGAACGCCAGCAGTTTTTAAGCAATGGAGAGCAAACCACCCCAATGGGAAATTTGTTTACACGACCGAAACAAAACAGGGTGCTTCCTTTGCTAGAAATACAGGTGCTAAATTGGCAAGTACCCCGTGGCTTTGTTTTATTGACGACGATGCAATAGCAAGCCCCGAATATGTTGAAAATGTAATTAAACATACTTTAGACCAACCCTTTATTGTAGGGTTCGGAGGTAAAATAATACCAAAGTATATACCTGCGGAGCCAAAATGGATGAGTTACTATGTATCAAGTTTAGTAGGGAATTTTGACTATGCTCCCAATGCATGCGCATTTAAAAATGGCAAATATCCTTTAGAGTCCAATATGATTGTTTCCAAAAAAGTATTTGAAGAAGTGGGCGGATTTAATGAACAATTGCCTGGCGTAGTGGGTACACTTCGTATTGGGGGAGAAGGAAAAGAATTGTTTTATAAAATAATGGCATTGGATCATACCATTTATTATGACCCTAGCATTTGGGTGCACCATGTAGTAGAAGTAAGTAAATTAACCCCCGCCTATTTATACCGAGTAGCCAGTGGTATTGGCAGAGGAGAAAGATCCAGAACAAAAGCAATTAGCAGAGGCTCTTTTACAATGAAAGTAATTGAATACCTAGTTAAATTAGTAGCTGCCATTGTACTAGGCATCAAGTATGCCTTACAGGGAAGGCCAGCAAAAACAATGCCTATTATTCAATTTAGAATAGACGCATTAAAGGGCCTTCTAGAATATTAGATACACTTATAAAAATGCGGATTGCCTTTGAAAATGGCTGGCATTTGAGCCCACAATTTGAAAACATTTA
This sequence comes from Bacteroidota bacterium, assembly GCA_947457075.1. Lineage (GTDB taxonomy): Bacteria > Bacteroidota > Bacteroidia > Chitinophagales > Chitinophagaceae > Sediminibacterium. The sequence continues at coordinate 40,046 of CANGUG010000017.1, read as the reverse complement.
AAGTGAATCCAGTTAAATAGCGGTAATCCTTAAATGGATTTTGAATGCGCAATATGTTAACGAATAAACTAGCTATAAAGGCAAATGGTATGGCCCAGGTATAATTCAATAACAAACAGCTACACCAAAAAATTCCATATTGTTTTCTAATCCTTAGGTGATTGGATACCATTAATTGAAATCCTTTCTTATCCGACAAATTGGTATAACTATTGTCCATAGAACCCGTAACGGACTGAATAGATGTGCCAATTAAATGAATAATTTCAATATCTCCATAAATACAAATACTTCCCTGCTTGTATAATCTACTACACCACTCTACTTCTTCGGCATACAAAAAGAAATCTTCGTCCATAAGACCCGCTTTATCGATCGCCGATTTTTTTACCATTAAAAAAGCACCACTCACCCAATCCACTAATTGCTCTTTTTCTGCTTTAATGATGGAGGGTTTTGATTTTTTAAAAATGGATGCCAACCCTTTTACGAAACCACCCCAATAAGGCAATTCTACTAAATGATTCATCCCTCCTTGTACAAATTTACTGCCTGAAAACTGAGGCGCTTTATTGGGATACACTAATTGTACTCCACAAGCTATATGATTTGATTCCTCAAGCCTGTTTACACAATGTTGAATGCTACCTGGTATTAAAATAGTATCAGGATTGAGCAATAAAATATGGGTTCCTTTAGCCACTTTAATTCCTGCATTGTTTGCTCTTGCAAAACCAGCATTATACCCCATTTCAACCCATTGTACAAAAGGGAATTGAGCACTCAACGCATTTTTAGCCACGGCGGGGTACTCATTGTCCACTACAATCCATTCAATTTGGGGATTATTCACCAAAGAAGGTTCGGCAGAGGCCAAGCAATCTAAGATATAGGAAGTAGATTTATAATTAACAATAATAATTGACAGCTGCATGTTATCCGTGGTGAATTTTCAGGAATGAAGATAAACATAAAATAAGATATATTTGTGCAACAAGAATAAGCTTTATTAATGCTCAAGACCAAAGAAACTAGAATAGCCAATAATTTTGATATCATTCGAATATTATTTGCATGGTTCGTTATTGTTTCACATAGTTATGTACTCAATGGCGAAGGGCCAACGGACCCGCTTGCAAGCTTAACCAATGGCTATATGATTTTTTCTTTTATTGGCGTTAAAGGGTTTTTTATAATAAGCGGGTTTTTGATATTTCAAAGCCTGGAGCGCAGCAAATCAATACTAGACTACCTCACCAAAAGAATATTGCGCATTTTCCCGGCACTATTGGTAGTTTTATTACTTACTTTATTTTTTGTCTATTTTATTTACCCTCCCTATCAAGGATATTATTTATTTCAGCCAGAAATCTATAAATATTTTATAGGCAATGGGATTTTATTTATGCCTCATTTTTTTATTAAAGGCGTTTTTGAAAGTTTGCCCAACCAGGCCATTAATGGTTCTTTATGGACCATCGAATTTGAATTCCTATTTTACCTATTGCTGTTATTTTTGTACCCTATTCGTCGAAACAAAAACAGCTTAAAGCTCATTCTCCTTATACTACTTATTGGACTTTTTGCAGGCAATTTGTTTTTTCTAAACGAAATTAAAAAAGTGAATTCCCCAATTAGTCTTGAATTAGTATTTGATTTAGGCACTTACTTCCTAATGGGTTCCTTACTTGCTTGTTTTAATTGGGATAAAATTCAGTATAAACAACTCATCGTTTTCGGATCCTTTGTTATTTTACTCCTGGCCACCGTTTTCAAATTGAATTACAGCTGGGTGCAAATTAGCCTTCCCTTTATTATTATTTTCTTTGGTAAACAAAGTTCTTCTATTGCTACCCTCTCCCATAAAGCATTAGGCGACCCCTCTTATGGAATATACTTATATGGCTTCCCTGTCCAGCAATTTATTATTTATTTTTTCAAGCCCAGCACCCTAGGACTCATGATAAGTAGTACGCTACTATGTTTTTTATTGGGTTACCTTTCTTGGATCTTGATTGAGAAAAAGGCTTTGCAATACAAAAATATATTTGCACCTAAGCCATAACAAAATAACAAGCCACAAAAAATCCGTTATATACTAGGGTCTTTGTACATAGCTTAATGTCATTAACAGCTTTGAAAAAGGACCAAATTTGAGTAATGATAGTGGGAACTTCCTTTGTAATGTGAGCATTTTTTTAATCACTGGCAAAATGCGGTTTTCATCAACCCCATCATTGACAATATCCTGAATGGATCTTCTTTTATAATTACGAAGCAACCTCCAATAATAATCATAAATTAAAATATCAGAAAAAGCATCATTGCCCATTTTTTCTGCAAACCAAATATTTTCTTTTACAATAACGTCATCATTGTTACGGCAAAACACAGTAGTTTGATCCTCATGCAAACCTATGCTCACCAAATGCGCATCTAAATAAACATACTCATACCCTTTTTTTAATAAAGCCACATAATAATCTACATCTACTAGCCAAATATAATCCTCGTCATATTGCACACCCACCCCCCTTTTTAACATGGTATTGCTTGGAGGTCCAATCACATTGGCCCTTAAAATATGGTTGGGTCTTTTGCCCATGTCTTTCAGTAAAGAGGTAAGGTATTGTAAAGTAATTTGTGTGCCATCGGGTTGGATAGCGGTGTTTTTACAAAACACAAATTGCGCTTTTGGATTAGAGTTAAAAGCGTTGATATAAGTGGATAAACAATCGGCCGATTCCAACCAATCATCCTGGTGCAAAAGCATAAAATAATCCCCAGTAGATAATGAGATGGCATTATTCCAATTTTTCGGGCTTTTTAATGCAGGTTGGTTATGATAATATTTGATATTCAGCTCAGAAATATAAGATTGTATTGCTATTTTTATGTCCTCATTGGGGGAGTCGTCAGAAATGATAATTTCCACCTGCTTATAGGACTGCTTTTGGATAGACTGAATGGCTCTAATGACAAATTCAGGCTTTTTATAGGCAGGAATACAAATGGAAATTAAAGGCTCAGACATCTAATAAATGTATTAATGATTATTACAAATATACTAAACGGAATTGGAAAAAGGCTGCGTAAAAAAACTGCCGCTACCAACTATACCAAAATTAGCTGGCTCGGTGAAAAATTATTAAAGCACCAGGATGACCAATCAGTTAAACAACGCAACTTTGGTGAGTTTACACTTAACTATATTCGTCCTTATGAAGTAATTAAAACGTATAAGGAAATTTTTACGGAAGAAATTTACAAATTCAAATCGGACGCTACTCATCCTGTAATTATTGATTGTGGTGCCAATATCGGCTTGAGTACTTTGTATTTTAGTATTGCTTATCCCAACAGTAAGGTTTATGCTTTCGAGCCGGATGAAACTTTATTTAAATTACTTGAATCAAATATTGCTGCCAACCAATTGTCCAATGTGCATTTGCATAAGGAGGCTGTTTGGATTGAAAATACCATCTTATCATTTAGCAATAAGGGGTCGGAAGCAAGTCAAATAGATACGACAGGGCAAAGTGCTACAAAAGTAAAAGCCATTCAATTGGCTGCGTTTTTGTCCAATTTTGAAAGGGTCGATTTCTTAAAAATGGATATTGAGGGAGCTGAATTCGAAGTAGTGAAAGATTGTAAAGACCAACTAGCGAAAGTGCAAAACTTTTTCTTAGAATACCACGGTACATCCAATGAGACCAATAAATTAATCGAACTTTTGGAAATTGTCAAAAAAGCTGGATTAAAAGTATATATCAAAATGGCTGCCGATAATTTAAGCAACCCATTTGTAGAACATACTACTGGCACCCCCTTTGACGTTCAATTAAATATTTTCTGTTACAAGTAAACTGCCTTTTATGAATCCATTAATTAGTGTAGTGATTCCTTGTTATAACGACGGGGCTTTTCTTACAGAAACTATTTCAAAACTAAGTTTACAAACAGAAAAATCTTTTGAAATAATCATTGTCAATGATGGCTCGACCGACGAGCATACATTGGAGGTTTTAAAGCAACTTGAATCTCAAGAAAATATAAAAGTACTTCATAAAGCAAATGGCCGTATGTCGGCTGCAAGAAATTACGGGGTTCAACATGCAACTGGAACTTACATCGCTGCCTTAGACGCAGACGATTATTTTGATCCTCGTTTTTTTAGTAAAGCGATAGCGATACTTGAAAAAGAGCCAAGTACCGCCGTAGTAACCAGTTATATTAAATATTTTGGCAACAAAACGGGGAATTCAAAACCAAGAGGCGGGAATGCATTTAACTTTTTATTCTCCAACCAATGTCCAGCCTGTGCCATGGTGCGTAAGGAGGTATGGGATCAAGTGGGTGGCTATGATGAAACCATGAAACTTGGGTATGAGGATTGGGAATTTTATATAAGAATCACGCAATTGAATTTGGAAGTTCATGTAATACCTGAGTTTTTGTTGTACTACCGTCAAACAGATAAATCTACCCTAAAAAACCATACACATCCCAATAGAGCAGGCATTATTCAATACATTTTAGAGAAGCACAAGGATTGGTACACACATTGTTTGACAACATTGATAGATGACAAGGAGGTAATTTATACCGAAAGTCGAATTGCCTATGCTACCATTTGGAAGCTATTAAAGAATAGGCTTACTAAAAAGTATAAATAACAATATATTTGTACAATGGGTATCATTCAAAAACAAGGCATAAAATCATCCTATTTCATTTTTTTAGGATTCTTGATTGGCGCAATCAATTTACTTGTTTTGTTTCCCCTATTTTTTTCAAAAAATGACCAAGGACTTGTCCGAGCAATGATTGACATAGGTGCTACCTTATCAGTGTTTTGTACCTTAGGCACTTTGCCAGTCGTGTATAAATTTTACCCCTTTTACAATGATTATTTAGGGACCAATAAAAATGAGCTCCCCTTTATTACATTAATGATTAATTTATTGGGGTTTGGCATTTTACTATTCATTGGATGGAATAATAAAGCGTTTATTATTGAAAAATTAGGGAAGTCCCCTAGCTTAGGGCATTACTTTAGTTATATTTATCCATACACATTTTTCTTACTCATTTTTTATTGGTTAGAGGCATTTGCTTGGGGATTACACAAAGGCGTAATGACTAACTTTTTGAGAGAAACCGCAATTCGAGTACTTACCACTATTTTAATTATTCTATTTGGACTACACTGGATTGACCTAACCCAATTTATTGGTTTATTCAGTTGCATTTATTTATTACCCATGCTATACTTATTAATCAATTTGATAAGGTCTGGGCAATGGTCCATAAGTAATTTCAAAATAAGCGGGGTTACCAAAAGGCTTAAAGGAAAGATGATTAGTTTTGCATTATTTGTTTTTGCAGGACAGTTTTTTAATTTATTGGCCAGAACCAATGATACCTTTATGATTGTTGGTTTAAAGGGATTAAGTGATGCGAGTATTTTTGCGATTGCAACTTATGTATCAGCCATATTAGAAATACCACAAAGAAGTCTCACCTCCATTAGTATCCCTATTCTAGCAAAGTCATGGAAAGAGAAGGACTTTGACAACATTAAACATATTTACCACAAAAGCGTTTCTAATTTATTGGCAGTGGGTCTTTTATTATTTGGCTTAATTTGGTTAAACATACAAAACCTTGTATCCTTTTTAAACTGGGTAAGTCACCAACAAGGAGGTGGCTATGATGCTTTGGTGAATCTTGCTTTTATTATGGGGTTGGCCAAATTAATTGATTTAGCTACTGGGGTGAATGCACAAATCATTGGCACTTCTAATTTTTGGAAATTTGACTTCTTCACCAATGTATTGTTTGTGATTGTGTCAATACCTTTAAATTATTATTTAATTCAGCATTATGATTTAATTGGTTTAGCAATTTCTAATTTAATTGCTTACACATTGTATAATTCAGTTCGTTTTGGATTTTTATATTTTAAATTTAAGCTACAACCCTACCGCTGGAAGCATGGATTGTTCTTAATTTTAAGCATTGGCTTAATGTTATTGGTGCACCAAATTCCAGCACCTGACAATTTCATTTTAAATATGACCGTCCAATCTTCAATTTATATTGTTGGATTTTACCTGCTAACTATTTGGATTAACCCTGCTCCTGAAATATTGGATTACGCAAAGGGATTTGTACAAAAGCAACTAAATAAATTATTTAAGAAGGGATAGAAATAAATCCAATCCTTTTCTTTTCGCTGCAGTAAATGTGTAACTAATATTTTGGGTAAAATAAGTATGTAAGTTATATACTTGTTCGCTTTTTGGAATGGTCCCAATGACTTCATCAATATGTTGTAGCCCATAGCCGTTGGCTTTATCAAAAGCTTCCATGAAATCGGAAGGCATTGGTTTATTCGCAATCCAAGTGGCAAATACAAAAGGATGACCTGTATGCGCAATCCAAGCAGAAGCTAAGTCGTATATATAAGTGAAATTGGGGCGAGCAACCAAAGCGCGATCTCCAATAATAACCCCCGCTGTTTTTCCTTTAATTTCATGGATATATCCTTCTTCGGCCTTGATCAATTCAACTTCTTTTTTCCAATATTGTGCTAATAAAATTCTTGCAAGCTGAACGGATGTTCTACTTTGATAATCTAAATACACTTTTTCAATTTCCTCCATGGGGACCTGACTAAAAATACAAACACTAGCCACTTCGCTTTCGGCTCCAATACAATAATTGGATACAAAATGGGCTTCCTTCAATAAAGGGGTAATGGCCACTGGCACCAAGCCCATATCAATCCGACCCTCCATTAAATCCTGGGCAATTTGAGCAGGATAAGCCTTGACCAATTCAATCTCGGCCAGCAAGCCCGACTGCTCTAAACCCCATATTAATGGACGGGTGTTTAAATAACTTACCGCCCCAATGCGCCACTTTCTGTCCAATTGAATTAACTTTGCGCAAAGATATCAAAAACCAATTGTTTAAAGCAATCAATATGTCACAACTTAGCGCTATCTCTCCTATTGACGGTCGTTACCATAAACAAACTGCTCATTTAAGCGGTTATTTTTCAGAATTTGGCTTAATTAAGTACAGGGTTTTGGTGGAAGTACACTACTTTTTGTTTTTAGCAGATAAAAAGTTTTTTAAAGTAACCCCAGCATTGAAAAAAGCTTTATTAGCCGTGGTGGATAATTTTTCGGAAGCAGATGCGCAAAAAATAAAAACAATTGAGGCAACCACCAATCATGATGTAAAAGCCGTTGAATATTTTTTAAAGGAAATATTAGATGCGCATAAGGCAAGTGAATTAAAAGAGTGGATTCACTTTGGATTAACCTCTCAAGATATTAATAATACAGCCATTCCATTGAGCTGGAAGGATGCTATGGAAAATAACACTTTACCTGCATTTATTAATTTGCAAAATAAATTATACCAGCTTGCGAAGCAGTGGAAAAAAGTACCCTTGTTAGCAAGAACCCATGGACAAGCAGCATCTCCCACTACATTAGGTAAAGAGATAATGGTATTTGTAGAGCGCTTACACAACCAAATTGAACTATTTACTGCTATACCTTATGCCGCTAAATTTGGAGGTGCCACCGGTAATTTTAATGCACATCATATTGCCTATTCAAAAAAGAATTGGGTGTCATTAGGAAATGAATTTGTGGAAGATGTATTAGGATTACAAAGAATGCAATTCACTACGCAAATTGAACACTATGATAATTTTGCTGCCCATTGTGATAACTTAAAAAGAATCAATACTATTTTAATTGATTTATCCCGTGATATTTGGACCTATATTTCCATGGATTACTTTAAGCAACAAACCAAAAAAGGCGAGGTTGGATCAAGTGCCATGCCACATAAAGTAAACCCCATTGATTTTGAAAACGCCGAAGGAAATTTAGGCATCGCAAATGCCTTATTAGAACATTTAGCCGCTAAATTGCCTATTAGTCGCTTACAAAGAGACTTAACCGACTCTACCGTTTTAAGAAATATTGGGGTACCTGTGGGACATATAGCCATTGCCATTAACTCGCTAGAAAAAGGATTGGGTAAATTAATATTAAACGAGGCTAAAATTCAGGAAGATTTAGAAAACAACTGGGCAGTAGTAGCAGAAGCTATTCAAACTATTTTACGTCGGGAGAAATACCCCAATCCTTATGAGGCTTTAAAGGATTTAACAAGAGGCAATAGCAAAATTGATAAAAAATCCATGCATAAATTTATTGATGGATTAAAAATATCTGCTACTTTGAAAAAAGAATTAAAACAAATTACACCGCAAAATTATACAGGTATTACGGCGGAATATTAATTAGGCGCGCGATTGGCTTTACGATATTCAATTGAACAAAGCAACCAACAATTTGAGCACCAAAACTATTTAGCTAGATAGCGTCTCCTTCAGTGGGTGGCGCTATTTTTTTTCGGGGCTCTTTTTTCGTTAACAAATGGTGTATGGGATCCATACCCTCTTTCTCAATAGCCATTGTTAATACTTGTGCAGTTGCGGCTGCGTCCCCCCATGCGCGGTGACGGCCTTCAATACGAATACCCAAGTCTCTTGTTAAAGAACCTAGTCCATATTTTGCCAAGCCAGGGAATACTTTTTTACTTAATCGAATGGTGCACAATTTGGGAGCTGTCCAAGCATACCCATGATGATTTAGTAAATAATGTACAAAACCATAATCAAAACTTGCATTGTGTGCTACGAAAACCCGATCCTTTAATAAATTAAAAATTTGCGGGGCCACTTCCTCAAACAAGGGTGCAGTTGCCACCATATCATCACTAATTCCTGTCATGTTCACAATAAACGGCGGAATTTTTTGTCTAGGATTGATCAAAGTCACGTATTTACCTGTCACTTCCACCCCATTATGAAGGACAATAGCAATTTCGGTAATGCCATGAGACTGGGGCATCCCTCCTGTGGTTTCAATATCTACAACTGCGAATTCCATTAGGGGCCAAGTTCGGACATTTTTGTCAAAATAAGCTAGTGGCTTTTCCTTATTTTTGTGGCTCAATTTAGGTAAAGAAAAACAGCATGGAACTGAGTAAAAACTATATACCAGGGGAAGTAGAAAACAAATGGTATCAACATTGGATAGAAAAAGGATATTTCCACAGTGAGCCAAACAACAAGCCGGCTTATACCGTGGTCATTCCTCCACCCAATGTGACTGGTGTTTTACATATGGGCCATTGTTTAAATAATACCATACAGGATATATTGGTGCGTCGTGCAAGAATGCAAGGCATGAATCCATGTTGGGTGCCAGGTACCGACCACGCTTCTATTGCTACCGAAGCAAAAGTGGTTGCCATGTTAAGAGAAAGAGGTATTGCAAAATCTTCCTTATCCAGAGAAGAATTTTTAACCTACGCTTGGGAGTGGAAAGAAAAATATGGCGGGATTATTTTACAACAGTTAAGAAAGATGGGCTGCAGTTTGGATTGGGACCGCACTTCCTTTACCATGGATCCTGATTATTACGAAACAGTTATTAAAGTATTTGTTGACTTATACAATAAGGGAAAAATTTATCGCGGCAAGCGCATGATTAACTGGGATGTGCGTGCAAAAACTGCCTTAAGTGACGAGGAAGTAATTCATAAAGAAGTGAATGGCAAAATGTACCATATTCGTTACAAATTAGAGATACCAGGCGAAGAATATATTACAATTGCAACCGTACGCCCTGAAACCATTTTTGGGGACACCGCTATTTGTGTGCACCCTAAGGACGATCGATATAAACATTTAGTAGGTAAGCACGCATTTGTGCCCATGATTAATCGTCGCATACCTATTATTGCCGATGATTATATCGAAATGGAATTTGGAACAGGTGCTTTAAAAGTAACGCCTGCACATGATATCAATGACTTTAACCTAGGACAAAAACATGGTTTAGATGTAATTGAAACCTTAAATGAGGATGGCACTATGAATGAAGCGGCTCCTATGTATATTGGGAAAGACCGTATTGAGGTAAGAAAAATAATTGCTGCTGATTTAGAAGCGAGTGGGAATTTGGTGAAGCTAGAAGATTATGTAAACCAAGTGGGATTTAGTGAAAGAACCGATGCCATTGTGGAACCTCGTTTAAGTTTACAATGGTGGGTGGATATGAAACAGTTAGCAGGACCTGCTTTGGAAGCAGTGATGAGCGATGAGATTCAATTTCATCCTGCTAAGTTTAAGAATGTATATCGCCATTGGATGGACAATATCAAGGATTGGTGTATTAGCCGTCAACTTTGGTGGGGACATCGTATTCCTGCTTGGTATGACGCCGATGGTAATGTGTATGTGGCAGAAAATGAAGCGGCAGTCAATGCAAAATATCCTGAAACAAAAGGTAAAACTTTAACCCAGGATGCCGATTGTTTGGATACTTGGTTTAGCAGTTGGTTATGGCCTATTGAAGTTTTCAAGGGCATGTCTAATCCCAATAACGCCGAGATTAATTATTACTACCCTACCAGTACATTAGTAACTGCACCTGAAATTATTTTCTTTTGGGTGGCGCGAATGATTATGGCAGGGGAAGAATATATGGGCAAGATCCCTTTTAAGGATGTTTACTTTACAGGTATTGTGCGTGATAAGCAAGGAAGAAAAATGAGTAAGAGTTTGGGGAACTCCCCTGACTTATTAGGACTGATTGATCAATATGGAGCAGATGCAGTGCGCTTTGGCATTATGATTGCCTCTCCTGCTGGCAATGATTTATTATTTGATGAATCAACACTTGAACAAGGCAGAAACTTTAATAGTAAATTATGGAACGCTGCCAAACTATTAAAAATGTGGGAGCCGCGCGTAAGCAATGAAGGAAAAGTGGAACAAGATGCTGCTTTTGCGATGGATTGGTTCCAAGCAAAATTAAGTGCTACACAATTGGAAGTAGATAGTATGTTGAAAGAGTTTCGTTTAAGCGAGGCTTTAAAAACCATTTACGGATTAATATGGGATGATTATTGTAGCTGGTATTTAGAATGGATCAAGCCTGGATTTGAACAACCTATTCATGCCGATGTATATAATAAGAGTATTGAATTTTATGATTCCTTATTGCAATTACTACACCCTTTCATGCCATTCATTACCGAGGAATTACACCATGCTTTAAAAGCACAAACCGAAGACTTATGTGTGAAAGAATATGAAGCCATTGGAAAAGTAGAAGAAGCAGTATTGAACGCAGGCGCTTTATTAAAGAATGTGATATCCACCTTGCGTGATGCGAGAAATAAAAATCAAATCAAACCAAAGGAGGCAGTTGAATTGCATATACAATCTGAAAATAAAGCTGCTTACCAAACCATTGAAAACATTTTAGCAAAACAAGTGAATGCGAAAAGCATTGCTTATACCAATGCGCCAATTGGCTCAAGTATTGTAGTCGCATTAGAAAAAGACAAGTTTTATTTAGTGGCCGATCAAGCAATTGATACTGCGAGCTTAAAAGAAAATTTATTGAAAGATTTGGAACACCAAAAAGGTTTTCTTGCTTCAGTAGAAAAGAAATTAAGCAATGAGAAGTTTGTGCAAAATGCAAAGCCTGAAATTATAGCCATAGAGCAAAAGAAAAAGGCAGATGCACTAGCCCGAATTCAAACCATTGAAGAAAGTTTAGCACAATTATAAATGTAATACGAGCCTCCGAAATGGGGCTCGTTTATTTTAATTCCTATGACCACCCCGTTTTTATGAGTGAAATAAAAATTAGACCCGCAACAATTGATGACCGTGCATTTATACGTGCTGTATCAGAACGCACTTGGCCAAGCACTTATGGACACATTATTTCTCAGGAACAAATTGATTTTATGTTGGATTGGATGTATAGCGATCAATCCCTGGCTGAACAATTTGCAAAGGGGCATCAGTTTTTTATTGCTAACTTAAATGGCGAGGATATTGGTTTTTGTTCCGTAAGTGAAGAGCTGTATGGTACCGATAATGAAAAATCAGTGCCAAGCAATTCCTTGAAACAATACAAATTAAATAAATTATACGTCCTCCCTATGGCGCATGGCACTGGTGCTGGCAAAGCTTTATTACAAAAAGCAATCCACACTGCCCAAGCGGAAGGCGCTTCTTCGCTTTTCTTGCAAGTCAATAAACACAATAACGCGTATAGTTTTTACTTAAAACAAGGCTTTGTAAAAGAAGCTGAATTTAAATTTGATATTGGCAACGGATTTTATATGGATGACTATGTGATGCGATTAAGTTTTTAAACCATCACATGGGTTTGCTTCACGACCCCCATAATAAACACACTCTGTACTTGTCCAATATTTTCAGCCTGGCTTAATTTGTTCACATGAAAATTGTAATAGCTATTCATATCAGTAGCAACGATTTTTAACATGAAATCAAATTCGCCAGAAATACTATAACACTCTACTACTTCAGGCAATTCATTGATAAGTTTAATAAAGTGTGTGCCCGATTTTTTGCTATGTTGGTTTAAGGAAACATAACAAATCACCATTAGTCCTTTGTTAATTTTAGTGCCATCAATTAAAGTAGCGTATTGCTTAATGACCCCAGTAGCTTCTAGTCTTTTTATTCTTTCATGAACAGGGGTGGTACTCAACTGAACAGTCTCCGCAATTTCTTTTACGCTCATCCTCGCATTGTCTTGCAACAATCTTAAAATAGCAATATCTTTTACATCCAATGGCACAGTATTTTGCATTGCAGAGGGGGAACTAAATTGAAAATTATTTTGATCACTAGCCGAAACGGCTGTTTTAACCTTGTTTTTCATATTAAAAAAGCATTTATTACATTAAAATTAATGAATTATAGTATTTTTCACTATTTTTTAGATATATTTTATTATTATCTCCTACAAATATACCTTTGTGCCTTAAATAAATACTATTATGGGCTTACAAAACATCGATTTTAGCTTACCGTATAAGGTAGCAGATATCACCCTTGCTGATTGGGGTCGTAAAGAAATTCGTTTAGCAGAAGCAGAAATGCCAGGTTTAATGAGCATCCGTGCCGAGTATGGAGCAAGCCAACCCTTGAAAGGTGCAAGAATTGCGGGTTGTTTACACATGACCATTCAAACTGCGGTGTTAATTGAAACATTAACTGCTTTAGGAGCAGAAGTAAAGTGGAGCTCTTGTAACATATTCTCTACACAGGACCAAGCTGCTGCTGCGATTGCCGCTGCAGGTATTGGCGTATTTGCATGGAAGGGACAAACTGTTGAGGAAGGAGATTGGTGTATTGAACAAACTTTATTCTTTGGTGGCGAGGATCGTCCTTTGAATATGATTTTGGATGATGGCGGTGACTTAACAAATATGGTATTGGATAAATACCCTCAATTTGTGGATGGCATCAAAGGTTTGTCTGAAGAAACAACTACGGGTGTACACCGTTTATATGAGCGTATGGCAAAAGGTACTTTACCAATGCCTGCAATCAATGTAAACGATTCTGTTACTAAATCTAAATTTGACAACAAATATGGTTGTCAAGAATCATTAGTAGATGCGATTCGTCGTGCTACCGATGTAATGATGGCGGGTAAAGTTGCAGTAGTAGGTTCATACGGAGACGTAGGAAAAGGTTCAGCAGCTTCTTTACGTGGTGCAGGTTGTCGTGTAATTGTAACTGAAATTGACCCCATTTGCGCATTACAAGCTGCAATGGATGGATACGAAGTGAAAAAAATGATCAATGCCGTAAAAGAAGCGGACATTATTGTAACCGCTTCTGGTTGTCGTGATTTAATCAACGAAACCCATTTCAGAGCAATGAAAGACAAAGCAATTGTTTGTAATATTGGTCACTTTGATATTGAAATTGACATGGCTTGGTTAAATAAAAACTACGGTCATACCAAAGACACTATTAAGCCTCAAGTTGATTTATACAATATTGATGGTAAGGATGTAATTGTATTAGCGGAAGGTCGTTTAGTAAACTTAGGTTGTGCAACTGGTCACCCATCATTTGTGATGAGTAACTCTTTCTCCAACCAAACTTTAGCACAAATTGAATTGTGGAACAACCACAAGAACTACGAAAACAAAGTGTATGTATTGCCTAAGCATTTAGATGAGAAGGTAGCACGTTTACACCTTGCAAAAGTAGGTGCTGAATTAGATGAATTAACACCTGAGCAAGCAGCTTATTTAGGTATTCCTCAAGCAGGACCATTTAAGTCTGATATGTACAGATACTAGTTTTCGAATTGGCTAATTTTACCCAGTAGAATTAGTGTAAAATACAAAAACCCGATTCCAGAAATGGAGGTCGGGTTTTTTATTTTTAGTACCTTTAAACTGGAATCCGATATAAAAATAGAGGTGAACAAAAAACAACAAAACGATTGTTATGAAAACGAGGATAATTGCATTGATTATGGCTGTTGCTTATTATCATGCAGCAGAAGCACAAAAGCTTAATATTATTCCAGAACCCGTCGAAGCGACTAAGGGAAATGGAATATATCAATTGGGGAAGAAAATTACGATAGCTAATAATGGAGCTAGTGATGAATTGGTCAATAATATAGCAAACGAATTGCAAATAGCTACTTTAAAAGAAGTGCGCACTGGAAAAAATAATGCAGCAATTGTTTTTTCCATTATTCAAGAGGAAACAATTGGAAAAGAAGGATATTATGTGGAAGTAAATCAAAAAGGGATTCAAATAAAAGCAAATACCAATGCAGGCTTATTTTATGGATGGCAAACAGTGAAACAATTAATGCCCGCGGCTATTTATAGTAATAAAAATAATCCGGATTTGGTTTGGTCGCTCCCCTATGTAAAAATTATGGACAAGCCTCGATTCGGGTGGAGAGGTTTGATGCTTGATGTAAGCCGCCACTTTTTTAGTAAAGCCGATGTGAAAGTTTTTATTGATGATATGGCGCGTTATAAATACAACCGCTTTCACTGGCATTTAACCGACGACCAAGGATGGAGGATTGAAATAAAATCATTACCTAAACTCACCGAAGTAGGTGCATGGCGACCATTGCGAAAAGGCAAGTGGATGAATACCACCACCCCTGCTGTAACAGAACCTAAAACCTATGGCGGATTTTATACACAGGAGGATATAAAAGAAATTGTTGCTTATGCGAAATCAAAATATATCGAAGTTATTCCTGAAGTAGATATCCCTGGACATAGTATGGCGATGAATACCGCATACCCTCAATTGAGCACCACTCCCAATTATCCTTATCAAGTAAATGTGGGGGAAGAATTTATGGATTGGGAGGGTATCAATGGACACGCCACTGCTAAAATTGATAATTCACTAGATCCTTCCAACGAATTAGTCTATCAATACCTTGACCAAATATTTGGCGAAATAGCGCCCCTATTTCCTTATGAATACATTCATATGGGAGGCGATGAAAATGCGAAAAACAATTGGGAAAAATCTGCAAATGTGCAAGCCTTAATGAAAAAAGAGGGATTAAAAAACCAAAATGAAGTGCAAAGTTATTTCGTACGAAGGGTGCAAAAAATTATTAATAGTAAAGGTAAAAAAATGATTGGGTGGGACGAAATATTGGAAGGTGGCTTAAGTGGCGATGCAGCGGTAATGAGCTGGAGAGGGATTGAAGGCGGAATTAATGCTGCAAAGCAAGGACATAAAGTAGTGATGTCGCCAAATGGATACAACTACTTGGACTTTTATCAAGGTGAATTAACCGCCGAAGGAAAAGTGTATGCTGGATTAAGAATGAAAAAAACGTATAGTTTTGAACCTATCCCGGAAGGGATTGATTCCAATTTAATTTTAGGCAATCAAGGAAATCAATGGACCGAGCAATTACAAACTATGCGCAATGTGCAATACATGACCTGGCCAAGGGCACTTGCCATTGCAGAAACCAGTTGGTCGCCTAAATCAAAGAAAAACTGGCCAATTTTTGTTGAAAAAGTGGAAGGCCAATTTGAAAAATTAGCAGCTGCCAATGTAAAGTATGCCCTAAGTATGTATGATCCCATTGTTACAACTCAATTAAATACCAAGGGGGAATTCATCGTGTATATGGAAGGGGAAATTGATGGATTGAAAATATATTTTAGTATGGATGATTCAATGCCGGATAATTTTAGTGACGAATACACAAAACCTTTTGTTTTACCAGAAGACCTTGCTGTATTAAGGGTAATCAGTTATAGAAATGGGAAACCTCTAGGCAAAATGTTAAGTATCCCAGTAGAATCCTTAAAACAAAGAGCCATTAAAGTATTATAGAATCATCCTTGTGATATATTACAAAAAATCCACCTCCCAATAGGCGTTCAGCGAAGAACGCCTATTGTTTTTAACTAATAAATAAGCCACTTTTTACTACATAATGAGTAAATTTGAGCTCATTGAATTTGATCCGAAAAAATGTTGCACAAAGGGCTTTTTGGTTTATTATTTTTGCTGATTACAGTTTCTTCTTTTGCTCAAAATAAAAGATACCAACAAAATATTGTCAATTCCAAGGATAGCTCTTTGTTAATTAATTTTATTAAATTATTTAAAGGGAAACCCATTCCTTTGATTGACTCTACTAGTATCACCATTAACAAATCCATCTCCTCTATTGCGAGTCAGGAGGGTAAGAGAATTAATAAAATTTATTTTGAACATCGTCATTTTGGCACATTTGGTATTAATGATTCAAATTATAAGCCTACCGCATTGACAAGGATTGCCAATAGCTTGCATGATATGACCAAGGAATCAACGATTCGAAAAAACTTATTTTTTAAGGAGGCCGAATACCTGAACCCTTTAGTGATTGCATACAATGAAAAATGGCTAAGAGACCTTCCTTATATCCAAGATGCGCGAATTATAGCATTCCCCTTAATGAATGACAGCAATTTGGTGGACATGTATATAGTTACCAATGATGTTTTTCCATTTGGCGGCAGTGTACAATTAAGAAATATTAACGCCTACAACGCAAGTGCTACAGTTGAAAATATCAAAGACATGGGTAACGCCTTCACCCTAAACCATAATTTTGATATAAAAAGAAAAGAAAAAGCAAGTTGGGGAGCCAATTATATTTCAAGGAATATATTTGGCAGTTTTATGGATATAAATATCGGGGGCAATACGCTTGAAAATAATTATGCCAACTTTGTTAGCTCTGCAAATACATTTCATGTAATTGGAAGCTTACCCCTATTAACCCCTTTAAGTAAATGGACAGCTGGAATAGAATGGAATACATCCATTAATCAAAATGTTTACCCAGATAGATGGAGTGATTCTTTATTTAATGAAAATTTAAAATACCAAAATAAAAAAATGGACGGTTGGATTGGATACCAATTATTTAATAGGCCTTGGGCAATAAACAATGAACATTATAGACAGTTTATTCAGTACCGTTACTTGGACAACGAATTTAAAGAACGCCCCAATAATTACTTAGCACAAATTGACAGGAATTACCAAAATGTTCTCGCCCATTTATTTTCATATACTTTTTTTAGACAACAAATTATTAGAACACAATATTTATACGGTTTTGGCCGAAACGAAGATTTACCCATTGGAAAATCTTTTACCTTAACAGCAGGGCATTACACTATTGAACAAATAGATTTGCCCTACCTGGGTTTACAAATGGAGACTTACTCTTTGCAAAAAAATGAATCATTCACACATTTGAAATTCAATATTGGCAGCAGCTATCTTAATGATCAACCATTAGATTTAAAATTATTATTTAGTCTTGAGCAAATCTCAAAACTGCGCTATTTGGAAAGTGGCTATAAATACCGTAGCATCCTTGACATTAGTTTCGCACAAACTGTCAATAATCGATTCAACGAAGCTTTACTCATTAATAGTATTTATGGAATTCCACAATTAACAAGAGAAAGAATTAAAGGGGGTACCCGTATCAGTGCCAATTGGGAATCGATTTGGTATAATGCAAAGTCCTATTATGGCTTTAGACAAAGTCCGTTTATTTTTGCTAATATGACTTATATAAGAAGTGTTGGCTCCAACTTCACAAGCGGGGATATTTATTCCGCAGTTGGAGCGGGTAGCAGGATTAGAAACGAAAACCTTGTATTTGGAACAGTGGAGCTTAAAGGCTTTTATTTCCCCAGAACCAATTTGCAGTTAAGCCCATGGAATATAAGCATCACAACTAACTTAAAATTCAAGTACAATTCAAACTTATTGAACAAACCTGATTTCGTACAAGTAAACTAGATTTGCTCAACTTTTTAGCCCCAATATTGTTATACAAGCATGGTTCAAGCATATAATTTTTTAGCCAGCTGGCAGTTGTTCCCTGAAAAGAGTGAATTTGAGTATCAGTTAGTCCCAAAATCTGGAAACTATAAAATTGAAACAGTGCATGCCGGCCATTACCTGAGCTTTAGCCATAATTGGGTAAGTTTAGAAAATGAGGCGTTCTACGCACAATATCAAGTGAATCCCAATGGTGAATTACACGATTTCGAGAATAAAGATTTAGCAGAAACCGTTGCAGCTGAAATTAACAATGCTTCCTGCCTAACTGTGCAGTTTTACAAGCAAGACCAATTAGTTTTAAAGGTAGTACACGAAATTCTTTCAAATGGTTTTTTAAAAGTGAGCCATTTTGGACATAAGGAAGATGGCCAACCTTTTATGAATGTGGAGGTTTACCATAAACAATTAAGTGTACTTCCCTATGCTTCGTCAGCAGGAAGTGTTGCTATTCGACCTACCAAGGAAGGAGTGATTAAACATAAAGCCTTGTCTGCCATGGAGGACCAAACCAATATGCAGCTAAATCAAATTAAAGAACAAATTGAATTACTAGCAAGACAAGCACAGGAGATAAGAAAAAGAAAGGAATTAAGCTTAATGATTTATGAAGCAAAAATTACTTTCAAGCCACAAATCGGTCAGGTATATCATGTGTACGAAAAAACAGACGGTAGCCATGTATTATCATTGGTAGCCCCTTCAGAATGGGGCGGTGGCGCAGGTCCTTTCGCTCAATTTATTGCAACAGTAAAACTATTGGCTGATCATACTTGGGTAGAATGCTAGTAAAAATTTAATACCCATATTTTGCTAAAATAGTATCCACTCTTTTTTCTACTTCCGCGTCCTTTAGCACAGGTGGTGCATGGTGCTTTTTAATAGTAGCATCAATAACTAACGGTCCTTTACATCCCCAATGTTTATTGCTAACAAAAGCATCTACCCCATCAATATCATGTGAAGGATTGGCTCTTGTAAAGGCAGCCCATAAAAAATTATTCATGGCACTTGCCATCCAAGCTGCATCCTCGGTTAAAACTAATAAAGCCACACCCATCTCTTCCAAAAGTGTTGAACCTAGCCCGTTGAATATTGTTTGCAATAAAACCGTATTCATTTTACTAGCATTCAAAGCAATCACTCCTGGCATAATTAAATGTGCGTCGGCATTTAATTGCTGAATGGCATCTGGAATAGTAGTAGCCAAAGTCCTAATGGGATCCCCATAAGCAGCCAACACCAATTTAGAGCCACTGTTTAAATTTTCTCCCGAATAATCTAAAGTATCAATAGTGGTATTGGTATAAAAATGCAAGTCTCTACTAAAGTCCATTCTTTCTAAAATGTATTTGAAAAATTCCAACTCCTTGTGGGTGTCTAATGGAACTTTTGTTTTACTGTCTGGCGCTGTAATCCATAAAAATTTAGCCAAACTTAATTGTCCGGTACCTAATATATGATTGGCAATGGTTAAAATTTCGGCAGGACGCTGGTTGTTTAAATAAGGCGTGTAACGCTCACTTCCAATGGCGAGTAATAAAGGATGCACCCCTGCTGCATCCACAGCATGTACTTCTTTCAATCCGGGTATTTCGTTACGGATAGCGGCACCTGTAATGGAATGAATTAATTGTCCAAAACTAGTATCTTCCTGAGGAGGTCTGCCTACCACTGTAAAAGCCCAAATGGCATTTTTCCTTGCATACACTTTATGCACTTTCATCACTGGAAAATCGTGCTGCAAACTATAATAGCCTAAATGGTCTCCGAAAGGACCTTCTGGTTTATTATCATTAGGGAATACTTCGCCTGTAATTACAAAATCGGCGTCGGTGCTTACACAATAATCATCTATATAAGTATATCCAAATCGCTTTCCAGCCAATACCCCCGCAAAATTCATTTCACTCATTCCTTCCGGTAGCGGCATGACTGCAGCCACGCTATGTGCAGGGGGTCCGCCCACAAACACACTTACTTTTAAAGGCATGCCTTTATTGTTGGCTTTGGTTTGATGTACTCCTATTCCACGATGCAATTGATAATGCAATCCAATTTCTTTATTGGTTTCATAATTATTACCATCCAATTGAATGCGATACATTCCTAAATTAGCATTACCAATACCCGGCTTATCTGCATCCTCGGTATATACTTGTGGGAGCGTAACAAAAGCGCCTCCATCCATTGGCCAATGTTTGATTAAAGGCAAATCTGTAATATTAATTTCTTCAAATAAAACAGGCTTGCTGAAAGGATTTTTTTTAGGCAAGGCATTCAATGCAGCAGGCAAAGCCGACATTGATTTAAAAGGATTTTTCAATGCAGCCGTGGGATCAATTTTTATATCTATTAATTGCTTTACATCCTGTAAAGTATTTCTAAATATAAATTGGCTACGCTCCAGTGTTCCGAAAATATTGGAAGCTGCTCGAAACTTGCTCCCTTTTACTTTTTCAAATAAAATAGCCGGCCCTTTTTGTTCAAAAATGCGCAAATGAATCGCTGCCATTTCTAAATGAGGGTCCACTTCCTCCTTAATGCGTAAAAGTTGCCCATTACGTTCTAAATCCAATAAACAAGCTTCTAAACTAGAATAGGCCATTTGTATCTATTTGAGTTGCAAAAATAACTTAAATTCGCCTATGACTCGTTTAAGTGTAAACATAAATAAAATTGCCACCCTCAGAAATAGTCGTGGCGGAAACAATCCCAATTTAGTACAAGTAGCCAAGGACTGTGAAAGTTTTGGTGCGGAAGGCATCACGGTGCACCCAAGACCCGATGAACGTCATATTCGTTACCAAGATGTTTATGATTTAGCTAAAATAGTGACAACAGAGTTCAACATTGAAGGCAATCCAAAGGAAGATAAATTCGTGGCATTGGTTTTAGCAACTCAACCTCATCAGGTTACTCTTGTGCCTGATGCTTTAAACCAACTTACATCAGACCATGGATGGGATACGATTAAGGAACAAGGATATTTAAAAGATATCATTGCAAAATTTAAAGCCGCAGGAATACGCGTTTCAATTTTTGTAGATCCTGTCGAAGAAATGGTGCGTGCCGCTGCTACCACTGGAACAGATTGCATTGAATTATATACCGAAGCTTATGCCCGTGAATTTGCAATAGGTAATAAAGAAAAAGGGATCGCCCCTTATATAAAAGCGGCCACAGTGGCAAAAGAACTTGGGCTTGGTATTAACGCAGGACATGATTTAGACCGAAATAATTTAGCTTACTTCATTAAATCCATCCCATTCATAGACGAAGTAAGCATTGGACATGCATTGATTGCGGATGCCCTTTACTTGGGTTTAGAAAATACAATTCAATTGTACCAACGTGCCGCTAAAGCACGATAAGCTAATTTAATAATACCTTAACTGCCATGTATAAAATAAAAATAATCCACTTTATTTTAGTCGCTGTTTTATGTAGCAATGCTGCTTGTACACAAAAAAATATGGGCCCCATACCCACTGAGGAACAATTAGCATGGCATGATAAAGAGTTTTATTTATTTATGCATTTTGGTCCCAATACCTTTACCGATGTAGAATGGGGGCATGGCAGCGAGGATCCAAATGTATTTAATCCCACTGCGATTGATTGTAACCAATGGGCAAGCATTGCAAAAGCAGCAGGTGCCAAAGGAATTATTATTACGGCAAAACACCATGATGGATTTTGTTTATGGCCAAGTAAGTATAGCACGCATACCGTTCGAGAAAGCAAATGGATGAATGGCAAAGGCGATGTATTAAAAATGTTGTCCGAAGCTTGTAAAAAACAAGGCATTGAAATGGGTGTGTATATTTCTCCTTGGGACAGAAATCACCCCGACTATGGTACTCCAAAATACAATGATGTGTACATCAATACCATGAAAGAAATTTTAACAGGTTATGGCAATTTCTTTGAGTTATGGTGGGATGGTGCGAATGGTGAAGGACCCAATGGCAAAAAACAGGAATATGATTTTACTCGTTTTAAAGACAGTGCTTTAAAGTATCAACCACAGCTTGTCATATTTAGTGATATTGGTCCTCATGTGCGTTGGGTGGGAAATGAAAATGGAATAATAAATGAGACCAATTGGAACCTCCTTGATACTGTAGGATTTAAACCAGGGGAAGGCGCCCCTCCGAATGATACATTGAACCGGGGCAATTATAATGGCAAGCATTGGATTGGTGCCGAAGCCGATGTGTCCATTCGTAAAGGATGGTTTTATCATCCCAATGAAGATAGCACCGTTAAGTCGGGCGCTACCCTATTTGATTTGTACTTAAAATCGGTAGGGCGTGGAGGAAATATGTTGTTGAATGTGCCCCCTAATAGAGCAGGTTTAATTTCAGGGGTTGATTCTGCCGCTTTAATGCAATTTAAAAAAATAAGAGAAGAAGCATTTGCCAACAATGTTTTTAAAGATGCCAAAATTTTACGCACCAAAAATAGTATTGAAATCCATTTGAAAAAAGCAGTGAATTTTAATACCCTAGTGTTAAAGGAAGCCATTAGCAAGGGACAGCGTATTGTTCAATTTGAGGTATCTGGCGGCAATAATTTGAAATTTTTTAGCCCAATTGCTAAAGGAACCACCATTGGTCACAAAAGGATTATTCGTATTCCCCAACAAAGCATTCAATATATCCGCATACTGGTGACTGAATCAAAAGGTTTTCCAATCATAAGTGAAGTAGCCGCTTATCAGGTGCAAAATACCCATTAATTTAAGTTTAATTATCTTTGCAATACAGTACAAAAAACATCTTATGGCCAATCCAGCAATTGTAGGTATCATTATGGGAAGCGACAGTGATTTAAACATTATGCAGTCCGCTGCCGATGTTTTAAAAACATTCAATATCCCATTTGAATTAACCGTGGTGTCCGCACATCGTACACCTGAGCGAATGATGGATTATGCAAAAAATGCCCGTAGCAGAGGATTGAAAGTAATTATTGCAGGTGCGGGTGGTGCTGCTCATTTACCAGGGATGATTGCCGCAATAACTAGCTTACCAGTAATTGGTGTCCCAATTAAGTCAAGCAATTCAATTGATGGATGGGATTCAGTTTTATCTATTTTACAAATGCCCGCAGGCGTGCCTGTTGCAACGGTTGCTTTAAATGGTGCAAAGAATGCAGGTTTATTAGCTGCTCAAATTATTGGTAGCGCTGACGCCAATATTGGAAATGCAATGGAGGACTATAAATTAACAATGGAAGCAGAAGTATTGGCTAAGGTGGATAAAATGAAGGGAGATTTTAATAATGAATTTGATAAGTAACCCTCCTATTTAGAAAAATGGGAATAGCAATGTAAAAAGGAAGCGGACAGTTTCTTTAGTCCAAAATAATACGTTTGATTATTTTGAACAGGTTACAATGGTAAAGCTTTGTTCCATTGAATTGGAATTCTGCAATACTGCTTCCACCCAAGCCCAGTCATAAGCGCCTACCCATTCGGAAAAATGTTCTACCCTTTCTTGCAAACTATTTTTAGGGAAAAGATTGTTCTTAATATGATGAATGCGTTCGATAGCAATTGCTTGTTTCTTTTTCTCCGCCTTTAGCATTTTCTTTTCTAATTCCTTCACTTTTTTCAGTGACTGATTGGATAGATTCATGGTATGATCCCCCAAAGTAGCGTCAATCTGAATGGCTTGTGCTTGTATTTGATGATACAACTGCTCCATTTGTTGAATAGACTGATGTAAGGACAAATCATTGTTGGTTTTTGCTTTTACATAGGTCGCTTCCAACAAGTTGATGGGAGAGAATAAATCCACCATATCAAAACCTAAATCACTCCACTGCTTTGCTATTTTATTATTGATAAATAAAAACGAATTTCTTAATTGCAAAACTGGATAATGTACACCTGCCTTAGCAAAAACTTCTTTTAATTCCATCCAATAAGCCAATTCACCGCCGCCCCCAATAAAAACAACACCTGGTAATATTGTTTCCTGATAAAGCCCTCTTAAAATTACATTAGGACTAAATCGTTCGGGATAGGCATGCAATTCAGCAATTATTTCAGCCTGCGAAAAACGCATATCGGTATCTACAATGGTATATACTCCTTCGTTCAATTCAATACGCGCGCGAATATTATCCTTTAAATAAAATAAATTAATGTTTCGTCCTTCGGTTTGAACATGATACTGTTCACGCAATGTTGCCAAAGTGGGCTGTAAAGCTTGATGAGAAAACTGGGTCAACAATTCTTTTTCCATTACAGGGACAAAACATGACTTTAATTTTGCCTCATCAGGTTGTAATACTACTAATCCATACTGTCCAAAATAACTATTGACTAAACTAAGTGTAGCTTCATTGATTGTATCCCCTTTTTTATAAGCTTGTTTCAACGCATTTATCGCCTCCTTCCCATGCGCCTTCACGGACCAATACCCTTCCAAATTTTGGAGTAAACTTAGTAAACCATCATCTACTTTCATCCTACCAATAGCTCCCGTCTGTTTAGTTTGCCATTGCAATGGGTCCCCACCTAAATGAAAACTACCTACCTCATCAATATCTGCATCCTCTGAACCCATATAATACACAGGTACATAATTGTTTTCAGGGAATTGCTTTTTTAATTCAGCAGCCAATTGAATGGCATGAATTATTTTATAAAAAAAATACAAAGGCCCTGTAAAAATATTAGGCTGATGCGCTGTGGTAACCACATAAGTATTGTCGGCTAATAGTGCATTAATATTATCAGTCACCGCTTTTGTGGAAGGGATTGTCCCATATTGCGCTTTTAATACTTCCACAAGCAGAGGCCTGTTCACGCCAAAATCCTTTCTGGCAGCAATGGCTTTTTGTACGCCTTCCAAATTAGGAGCATATTGTACAAAATCCCTGGCTGTTCCTTTTGCATCCACATAATCCCTAATCAACTGGGAAAATAATCCAGTGGCATGATAAGGTATTTGAGTGGCTTTAAAATTCATATAATTTTGTACTAAACAGCTGCTTTATATTCGGATGCAAATTAAGATAAAAATGATACATTTGGTAGCAGATTGAAGAATGCTTGATAAAAACTAAAATATGGAAACCTACGGTAAAATACTCATTATTGCCATGCCTCTTTTTTTATTATTGGTGGTATTTGAAAAATGGTACGGTTGGAGAAAAGGCTTTGATACGGTACGTACTTTAGACATGGTCTCTAGCTTAAGTTCGGGGGTTACCAATTCCACCAAGGATGTACTTGGACTTAGTATTGCCATTATTAGTTATGGTTGGTTAGTGAAGCATTTAGCCATTGTACATATTCAATCGAGTTGGCTTTTGTATGTAATTGCCTTTTTTGCGTTGGACTTTGCAGGCTATTGGATACATCGATTGGCACATTCCATTAATTTTTTCTGGAACAACCATATTGTGCATCATAGCAGTGAGGAGTATAATTTAGCTTGTGCCTTAAGACAAAGCATTTCGGTTTATGTGAAAATTTATGTCGTATTGTTAATTCCTGCAGCATTATTAGGAGTGCCTGAAAAAGTGATTGCAGTGGTAGCGCCTTTACATTTATTTGCACAATTCTGGTACCATACCCGACATATTGGAAGAATGGGTTTCTTGGAATATATCATAGTCACCCCCTCCCATCACCGCGTACACCATGCAATCAATCCCGAGTATTTAGATAAAAATTATGGACAGATTTTTATTTTCTGGGACAGGATGTTTGGCACTTATCAGGAAGAGCAAGCCAATATCCCCGCCGTATATGGAGTAACCCGCCCGGTACGCACTTGGAACCCCATTAAAATTAATTTCATGCATTTATGGCTATTGATCAAAGATGCCTGGCATGCAAAAAGCTGGAAGGATAAGTTGCGTATTTGGTTTATGCCACTCGGTTGGAGACCAGCAGATGTGGCTAAAAACTACCCAGTGTATAAAATTGAAGATGTGTATCATTTTGAAAAATATGACACACCGGCATCTAAAGGGTTTCAAGCTTATTTATGGGCACAATTAATTTGCATGCTTTTATTAGTAAGTTATTTATTTGCCAATGTGGCCATGATTAAACAATTAAGCATTGCTCATTTATTTATATACGGAGGATTTATTTTCGTACAAGTGTATGCCCTTACCGAGTTAATGGACCGCGCTAAATATGCTTGGATATTAGAAGCAGTAAAAAATATTGCTTGTGTTGCATTCATTGCACAAACCGGGGAATGGTTTGGCTCTAATAGCATTTCACCCATGATTGCACCTATTGTGATAGGCTATTTTGTTTTGAGCGGTATTGCAGTGTATTACTTTTCAAAAAAAACGATAGACCCAAGTGCTAGATTGTATATAGTTAAGTAGCTGAAATAAACTTACGCTCCTTATTATATCAATTCTCCTTTTAAACCAATTCTCCTTCTAAGTCATAGTCATAAGCCTTGGTGATTTTTACCATCACCATATCTCCCGACTTCAAGCGCTTGTTGGTATTAATGACTACTTCATTATCCACTTCAACACTATCAAATTGAGTGCGACCTAACCAACGACCTGCTTCTTTTTTATCAATAATTACTTTAAGTGTTTGGCCTTCTTTGGCTTGGTTAATGGCAAGACTAATTTCTTGTTGCACTTCCATGATTTCCTCGGCGCGGCGTTGTTTTTCCTCGGCAGGAACGTCATCCACTAAATCATAGGCACTGGTATTTTCCTCGTGGCTATAAGTGAAGATGCCTACTCGGTCAAACTTATGTAATTGTAAAAATTCTTTTAACTCCTCTACATCTTCCAAGGTTTCACCAGGGAACCCCGTAATCAAAGTAGTTCTTATGGCAATACCCGGCACACGTTTTCTGATTTCCATAATTAGCTCGGTCATTTCCTCACGCGTTATATTACGACGCATGGCTTTAAGCATATTATTGCTCGCATGCTGTAAAGGGATGTCAATGTATTTACAAATATTGTCCCGCTCCCGCATCACATCCAAAACTTCCAAAGGAAACTTACTAGGGTAAGCATAGTGCAAGCGAATCCACTCCAATCCTTCCACATCTGCTAATGCATTCAATAATTTAGGCAAGGCACGCTCCTTATAAATATCCAATCCATAATAAGTTAATTCCTGTGCAATTAACATTACTTCCTTCACCCCTTTTTTCACTAATCCTTTTGCTTCCTCTACCAATTGCTCAATGGTTTTACTCACATGCTGTCCGCGCATTAAAGGAATGGCGCAAAACGCACAGGTACGATTACAACCTTCACTAATTTTTAAATACGCATAATGTTGTGGCGTACTTAATAAACGTTCTCCTAAAAGTTCGGCCTTATAATCCGCATTGAGTTGATTTAACATTAAAGGAAGTTCCATGGTACCAAACCAGGCATCTACTTCAGGGATTTCTGCGGCTAAATCACCTCTATATCTTTCGCTCAAACAACCTGTTACATATACCTTATCTAACTTTCCTTTTTGTTTTAATGCCACCTGATCCAAAATGGTATTCACACTTTCCTCTTTCGCCTTGTCAATAAAACCACAGGTATTAACGACCACAATATTATGATCCAATTTTTTATTCTCATGCACCACATCAATATCATTCGCTGCCAATTGGCCACTTAACATTTCACTATCCACTAGGTTTTTACTACAACCTAAAGTGATGATATTTACTTTGTTTTGTTTTAAAGATTTTGACTTCATATTTTATTTTTTTAGGCGCCTAGGTTTTCTGTCAGTTGATTAATGTTTCGCACAATTAATTTACCAGTTTATTTATTGACTTCATTGGTAAAATGGAAAGTAATCTCTGGGTTATTGGTAATTTCAGTGTTCAAAAACCATTCACTTTGTGCTAAATACACCGGGGAGCCATCCTTATCCTCCGCCGCATTTTGTTGTTTGAATCTTAAGAAATCATTCAATTTATTTTTATCAGCAGAAGTTAACCAACATGCTTTATAAAAAGGTAGGGTTCTGAATTCACAGGCCGCACCATATTCCTGCAATAAACGGTATTGAATCACTTCAAATTGCAAATCACCCACACAACCAATAATTTTTTTGTTACCGCCAAACTGTGTAAACAACTGTGCTACCCCTTCGTCGGTTAACTGTTGAATTCCTTTTTCCAATTGCTTTGTTTTCATTGGATCCTTATTCACCAATTCCTTAAATATTTCAGGAGAAAAAGTGGGGATACCTGTGAAATAAAACTTCTCTCCTTCCGTTAAAGTATCTCCAATTTTAAAATTACCCGTATCAAATAAACCTACCACATCGCCAGGATAAGCATCCTCTACAATATCCTTGCTACGGGCTAGGAAAGTATAGGGATTGGTGAAACGCACTTCCTTTTCCAAACGCACATGCTTGTAATACTTATTGCGCTCAAACTTACCACTACATACACGCATAAAAGCAATACGGTCACGGTGCTTCGGATCTAAGTTGGCATGAATCTTAAAAATAAAGCCGCTG
The DNA here is from genome assembly GCA_947457075.1 of Bacteroidota bacterium. GTDB lineage: Bacteria > Bacteroidota > Bacteroidia > Chitinophagales > Chitinophagaceae > Sediminibacterium. The sequence continues at coordinate 11,244 of CANGUG010000017.1, read as the reverse complement.
AACTTGTCCTCACCCGCTTGCACTTTTCGTACACTGGTTTCACGATCACGCGGTGTAGGTGCAATTTGAATAAACGTATCCAACATTTCTTGTACTCCAAAATTATTTACCGCCGATCCAAAAAATACGGGGGCAATTTTACCTTGCAAGTAATCCAACGGATTGAGTGCACCATATACCCCATCAATTAATTCCACATCCTCTCTTAATAAATCCGCATCGCGGTCACCCACTTTTTGTTGCAATACCGGACTAGACAAATCGGCAATGGCTACCACATCCTCATCATCGGCCTTGGTGCTAGCAGTAAATAAACGCAGACTTTTATCGTGCAAATTATAAACCCCTTTAAATTCCTTACCACTATTAATTGGCCAGGTCATGGGATGTAAAGAAATTTTTAACTCCGCCTCTATTTCCTCTAATAAGTCGAATCGATTTTTACCATCACGGTCCATTTTATTAATGAACACAATTACCGGCGTGGCACGCATACTACACACTTCCATTAAGCGGCGTGTTTGCGGCTCCACCCCGTTCACACTATCAATCACCAAAATAACACTGTCCACTGCAGTTAAAGTACGATACGTATCCTCCGCAAAATCCTTGTGCCCTGGCGTATCCAATAAATTGATTAAGTTTCCTTTGTACTCAAATGACATCACCGAAGTAGCTACGGAGATACCTCTTTGACGTTCAATTTCCATGAAATCCGAAGTGGCATGCTTTTTAATTTTATTGCTTTTAACTGCACCCGCTGTTTGAATGGCACCACCAAACAATAATAATTTCTCAGTCAAAGTGGTTTTACCAGCATCGGGGTGAGAGATAATCGCAAAAGTCTTACGCCTATTTATTTCTTTTTCGTACTTCATTTATATTCTGTTCCTTCTTTAATGAAAATTTTAAGTCATCTTAAAAATCGCTATCGCTTACATTCCAATTCCACATTTTATTAAAAATGGCCCGCATTCAAAATGAATTGAATCACGAGCCATTTCATATATTCTTACATTAGTTAGATATCAATTGCTTCGCCATATGCTGCCGCAACCGCTTCCTTCAATCCTTCACTCATTGTTGGGTGTGGGTGAATCGCATTTAAAATTTCATGTGCAGTGGTTTCTAATTTACGGGCCACGACTGCTTCTGCAATCATATCTGTTACGTTCATACCAATCATATGACATCCTAAGAATTCGCCGTATTTCGCATCAAAAATTACTTTTACAAATCCTTCTGTTGCTCCTGCAGCAGAAGCTTTTCCTGATGCCATAAATGGAAACTTACCTACTTTAATTTCATAACCAGCTTCCTTAGCCGCTTTCTCGGTATAGCCTACACTTGAAATTTCAGGTGTGCAATAAGTACAACCAGGAACATTATTATAATCAATGGCCTCTGGCATATGAGCATGCTTCTTTTCCAAATAAGCCATATGCTCGGCTGCATTAATTCCTTCCTTTGCAGCCACATGGGCTAATGCCTGTCCAGGAGAACAGTCTCCAATTGCATAAATACCAGCAATACTTGTTTGTTGGAACTTATCTACAATAATTCTGCCTTTATCTGTTTTAACCCCATTTGATTCTAATCCTAAATTTTCAATATTCGCCACCACACCCACAGCACTTAAAACTACATCAGCTTCCAAGGTTACAATAGAGCCATCTTGTAATTTCACTTTCGCCTTAACGCCAGCACCAGCAGTATCTAATGATTCTACCGAAGCGTTGGTCATAATTTCAATACCTTGTTTTTTATATTGCTTTTCTAACTCTTTAGAAATATCCTCGTCTTCCACAGGCACAATTCTTGGCAGGAATTCAACGATAGTTACTTTCGTTCCCATGCTATTGTAAACATATGCAAACTCAACACCTATCGCACCACTACCTACAATAATCATGCTTTTAGGTTGTTGTTGTAATACCATTGCTTCACGGTAACCCAATACTTTTTTACCATCCTGAGGAAGGTTAGGCAATTCTCTTGAACGTCCGCCTGTTGCAATTACAATATATTTTGTATCCAACACCTGTGTTGATCCGTCAGCCGCTTTAACTTCCACCTTGCCTCTTGATAAAACCTTACCATAGCCCATTACTACGTCGATTTTATTTTTCTTCAATAAATATTGGACGCCCTTGCTCATTTTATCGGCTACACCTCGGCTTCTAGAAATTACTTTTCCAAAATCATGTGCCACCCCTGTAGCGGTTACACCGTAATCCGCACTATGTTTTAAGTATTCATATACTTGTGCACTTTTTAATAAAGCTTTTGTTGGAATACATCCCCAGTTTAAACAAACGCCGCCTAAACTTTCCTTTTCAATAATTGCCACTTTTAAACCTAATTGAGATGCACGGATTGCCGCTGGATATCCACCAGGACCACTACCTATTACGATTACGTCGTATGCCATTTTATGTGAGTTTTTGAGTAATTGAATGAGGGTGCAAAAATAACCCAAAAAAAGGGACTATTCAAAGAAAATACGCACCATCTGAAAAAACCACTTATTGTCGTTAGGGCGCTGCTTACTCATTTGATTTTCATCGTATTTGCTCAAGCCAAATAACCCGGCCATATTGCCTCCACGTACCGAAATTTCCAGATACCCTGCCGAGTTAAACCAGGCCAATTTATCGGCCACGGGGACGGCACCATAATTGCGACTCAGCACTTCGATGGTTTCATTGCGGGTAAAAACAATTTTAAAAGGTCTTCCTTTTGCGTGCTTTTCAAACTCCTCCTGCCTAATATTGACCACCACATTCTCAAATTGGTCAATGAAAATAATTTGCCCTTCCATCCAATTGGCATCAAACTTAGGTTGGGTTGGAAATATTTCCACGATTTTATCAATGGGGGTGCCTGCTTCCAATAAATTACTGGATGCAAAAAAGTAAGCGACTGATTCAATGATGCGCTCAGTAATTTGCACAAAAGTATTGGCTCCTTTTATATCGATGGCCACAATTTCACTAGGCTTAATCCCCAACATCATGGTTAAGAAACCATTGTCAGGCGTGATAAAAAAGTGTCCATTAAAGTGTGCGAATAAAACATGATCCGATGGATATTGAAAAAAATTAACCATCACAATATGCACTGTGCCCGAAGGGTAATGCTTTGCAGCATTATTAAAAATATAGGCCCCTTGTAAATAGTTTTTGCTGGAAAGTTGATGGGTGATATCCGCTATTTGACAGCCTGGAATAATTGACAAAATTTGGCCCTTAACAGCACCAATAATAAAATCCTCTTGGCCAATATCTGATGTTAATGTGATAACGGGCATATCTTATTAGTAACGAATAAATTAGGTATTTATTTTACCAATTTGCCATTCTTAAAAAAGAAATGATAGGCCAATTTATCGGCCCATGCCGGGAAAAATTTATTCATAAACACGGTACGCTTCCCCGTAAATGTCAATACCAGGCTACGTTTGCGCTTTGCAATGGCATGAATAATATGTTGGGCACATTCTTCGGAACTCATCATGGCTCCTTCATCCATAGGCGATTCTCCTTGCGCTTGGGCATCCTTATTCAGGGCCGCATTGCGGATATTGGAACTGGTGAAACCCGGACAAACCCACATTACATGGGTGCCTGAACCATATAATTCAGTCCTTAATGCTTCTAGCCAACCATTTAAGGCATATTTCGAAGCCGAATAACCGCTACGGCCCGGCAAACCTCTATAACCTGCGATACTGGAAACCCCTACAATGACCCCATTGGCTTTTTGCACAAAAGGGAGGGCCGCTTTCGTGGTATAAACGGTACCCCAAAAATTAATATCCATTACATTTTTAAGGGTTTCGATAGACACTTCACTTACTAAAGCGCGCATGGAAATACCCGCATTATTGATAAGCATATCAATCCCACCCCAGTGATTCACCACCGCCTGCACAAAATCCTCCACCTGTGCTTGGTTCACTACATCCACCTGCATGGTAAACAACTGCGCTTGCGGGTTTTCCTCCACTAATACCGTTAATTTTTGGGCATTTCGACCACAGGTAGCCACCTTCGCCCCTAATCCCAAAAACTGTTGCACCAAGGCTTTTCCGATACCATCGGAACCCCCAGTAATCACCACAATTTTATCGCTGAAATTAGCCATGAGATAGAATTTACACAAATGTACTTCTAAATTGAAGATGAATCACTTACAAGACAAAATCCATGTTGAAAATAAAAGTACCTATTTATTTGGATAGTTTTATTTTATCCTTATTTTTGCACTCCCTTAAACGGGAAAACGGTCAGATTCCGTAGCTCAGTTGGTAGAGCAATACACTTTTAATGTATGGGCCCTGGGTTCGAGTCCCAGCGGGATCACAAAGCTCCGACGCAAGTCGGGGCTTTTTTTATGCAAAGCCGCGAAACAAGCTTGCTTGATTGAGCGGATGAGCATGAAAAAAGCAAAAGCAACACATCGTGTTGCTTTAAGGAGCTTTGGGTTAGATCAATTCGGAGGGGAAGTCGGCGCAGTGAAACGAAGCCGACAATCCCTCCTATAAACAAGTATATTTAATAAACAAAAGAGTATAACAAAAGCAACACAACCAGTTGCTTTTAAACGCTTTGGGTTAGAAGAAGACGCGAACGAGCGTCTGATGAATAAGTGCAATTACTTCTACGAAGCCGACAATCCCTCTACCTAAAAATTCATTAAGACCTTAAAAAATATAAATATAAATAGAATTTTTAATGTATATTGCTAATACATTTTAAAATACTTTAAAACAAAAAAAATGAAAAACTTATTAGCAATTTTATTTCTTTTTACTTTAGTTTCTTGTGGTGGAAAAAATAAAAAAACTGAATCAGCCACTTCAGAAATAACATCAACAAAAGAATCAACAAAAGAAGAATCAACAACTGCAGATGGTGATAAATGGGTAAGTAAGGAATTACTTGATGAGTTTGGAGAAGCAAGTGGCGTTAAATGTGCTTATTTATCAACTTATGGTACATTTTCAAATTCAGCAACTTCTGGATCACACTTATTTGTAGAATTGTTATTCACTAAAAATAAAGCAGGTATTTTATTACACGAATATAGTGATGACAAACCAGCTGCAAAATTTATTGGTGGAGGCGGAAAAATGAAAATGAAAAAGTCAGATGGAACTGACATTAGTATATCAATTACAGGCGATTGGGATAAACAAGGTGGATTATCTATTTCAGGAAGCGACTATAATAAATTAAAAGAATTTATTACAAAGAATGACGGAGAAATTAAAGTAGTGATTACAGATAAATATAGTAGTTCTTATAATTTCAAAATAAATTCAAACTCTTTTGAGTCTGAATTAGCAAAATTGTAATTATACTAAATGAATTTCAACTTTTAGTTCAAAAGCTCCGACGCAAGTCGGGGCTTTTTTGTTTTTAGTTAGTTCAATGCGTATGGCAAATGTACAGTAAAACGAAGCAGACAATCCCACCTATAAACAAGCATACTTGATAAACAAATGAGTATATTAAAAACAACATAACTTATTGCTTTTAAATGTTTTGGTTAGATCAGTTCGGAGAAGAAGTCGGCGCAGTGAAACGAAGCCGACAAACTCGAATCAAGGGGTAACAACTCATCGAAAAAGAACAGATTATTTACATTCTACTTAGAATTATTAATTATATTGTTAAAATTGAAAAAATATGATATTTTTAATTAATAAACATAACAAAGTATATGGCAATTATAGATGTACTAAAATATGACGGACCTAATAATGTATTAGTTTGGAAATGGAGGTCAACTTCTAATGAATCTCGCGAAGAGGAATTACGATATGGCACTCAGCTAGTTGTCAACCAATCTCAGGAAGCTTGTTTTATTAAAGGAGGTCAATTGCTTGATGTTTTTGGCCCAGGCACACATACCCTATCTTCAAAAAATCTACCTATTCTATCTGGAATAATAGGATTAGCCTTTGGTGGTGATAGTCCATTTAAAGCGGAAGTATATTTTATAAACAAGTCAGTTTCAATGGATGCTAAGTTTGGCTTGATACCGTTTAATATGACAGAGCCAAATTTTCTCACTCCAATACCTGTAAACTGCAGAGGAAGTTTTGCTATATCTGTTAGTGATAGTAAAGTTTTTTTAAATAAAATCGTTGGAACCGTTCCTGATATAGAAACCAGCACCTTAACGAAATATTTCAGAGGTGTTATAAATGAAACAACAAAAACGGCAATAACTAAAATAGCCAAGGAACAAGAAAAAAGTCCATTTGAGCTTGAGTCCATTGTTTCAGATGTTGCTACATCAGTCAAATTCACATTGACGGATGCTTTTAATGCATTTGGATTGAAATTGGAATTGTTTAACATTGAGGCTATCCCCGTTATTGACGATGACCCAAATGTTAAAACAACTAGAGAAGAATTTCGCAGAATTAAAATAGCAGATACCGAAGAAAAAAAGCGACTTGCAAGAAGAAGTGAAAATCTCGACGTTTTCAAAGTAGAAGAAAGTTATAAAACACAACAGGAGATTGCAAAAAATATGGGAGGCGGAGCAGGAGAAGGAAGTAGCTTGATGGCGATGATAATTCAAATGCAGATGGCAAGTCAAATGGCAATCCAAATGAAAGATGCTTTAAATACTACCCAAACTTCCAGTTCAAACTCCAATCAATTAAATTCTAATCTTAATAATACATCACCTTTAGAATTATATAGTGGAATAGTATCAAGAATTGATCAAATTGCTAATCTACATGCTTCGGGTAAGATATCGGAGGAAGAATTAGCCTTTATGAAAAAAGAATTGCTAAACAAGTTAAAATGATAATTAATATATCAAAAACACTATCAATAAATGAATTACTAGTAAAAGTAAAAACTTGCTATCCTGATTCACTTAGCTTAATTGAAGGCCCATTTATAACGCTTGATATTAAAGATCCAATTAAATATACAATTTGGCTAAAAAAACCAAACTTGATTGAAGTATTTCCTCAAAAAGCAATTTGGAATAGAACCTTCGAAATGAAAGTTAAAGCACAAGAAATTTCATTAAAACTTAAAGATTATATTGAAAATAAACTTTTGGAGTTTAATGATGGAATTGAAACACCAATTACTTGCCCATCATGTAAATGTCCTAATCCGAATAAATTAAGAATTTGTGAGTGGTGTGGAAATAAAATAGCATAATTATTTTAAAATAAATCACATGAAGACAAACATACAAAATCACATAAGTCAAACAGAACTAAAGGAAGCTTTAAGTGAATATTTTAAAAATTACAATATAAAAATTAATCGTAATTTAATTTATATAAATTCAAGTGATGTTAATTTTTATTTATCGATATCAGGTAAAGAAATTAAATTAGGAAGAGTAGCAGATTTTGGTGATTTTATTCTTTTTTTTATTTTAATATTCGGTTGGTTAATTATTGCAGCAAGAAATGACCTTTCTAAAAATGCCAAAGCTATAGAGATTATTAATTTTGTAAACAATAAATATAATAATCAAAATACATCAACCGAAAATCATATTCAAATTCCAATAATTTGCCCTATTTGCAAAAACCCTAATACAAAAAAAATAAGATTGTGTGAGTGGTGCGGAAATCAAATAATATAATTTATGACTTGCCCTACATGTAAAAATCCTAATGAAGATAACATACAAACCTGTGAATGGTGTGGACATAATTTGATGATTTCTGAATTAACTTATGAATACTGCATTAATTTTTATTTTGACGACGGCAAATATTTTGCCAAAAAAAATAAGCTCATGGTTTTTGTTGATAAGATAATGGTTTTAGAATTTTTCATTTACCAAGGTTGCAATTTTGATTATTGTTTTTCAAATATTAAACCTGATATCTCGGTCTCTCTAGATAATGGAAAAACATTACATAAAATAGTTGAAAATCCGCATTTTGATTATTCAAGTAAGAAGTACAGAATTACATGGAAAAAGAACTTTTGGGGTATCATACATTTTGACAAACCAATTATTTTTAGAATAAATTAAATTTAACACATTGCTATTACTTAAAATTAGATTTACATGAAAAAAAGTCTTTTACTTTTCAGTTCACTCCTATTGTTAATCAATACGACAGCAGGTGTTATCTTTACTTCATACAATTCATTTAATGTAGGGCTATCAGATTTTAGTATCCTTTTGACATCATCTTTGATTTATCTTTCATATAACAGTCGCCGTATTGCAGATGGGTTTAAAATTGGCTTTACAATATTCTTTTCCTTAACAGGTTTAGGGAGATTTACATGCGCACTTGTTTCTTCAGAAAAAATAAATGGCAATATTGCGATTTTTATTTTTATGATAATACTAACTATTGAATTGGTTAGTTTATTGACAGCGAGTACTTTAAAAGATAAATAATTTCTAAAAGTGCCAATAAATTATTTGCCCTCTTCTTTTATATCTTCAATTATTCTAACATTAATTGTAGATAGATAGAAGGTACTAATTACCAAGATGATTAGTGAAGCAATAGTAACATATTTTATTAAATCAATAGTATCCTTTAATTTAGTTCCCACCTCTTCCAAATTAGTAACAGTGAAATTAGTTGCAGATAAATTTTGAGCAGTTTCAGTAGTGTTAAAGTATACTATAATCATTAAACTCAACAAGACTATATATGCAAAAGCCTGCATAATATGACCTACACTTAGTTTAAAAAATGCATTTCTAATTTCTTCTACTTGCTTATCTTTCATGTAATTTGTTATTAAATTATCTTCTAATTAGTTTTGTAAAATTTTAATACTAAATAAAGCTATTCTACTTTAATATAATAAAAACCTACTGGATCATAAAGCTCTTTAACCTCTCCTTTTTGATCACGATGTATTTCATATTTTGATTCTTTCATGTCATCTGTTTTGATTATAACATGATCTTTATCTTTAACTTTAAAATTCCCTTCGTTTTCTATACCTCTGCTATTTAAATATTTGATTTTACCATTGGAGAATTCATATGTTTTATCTCCAAACTTTAATAACCTTTCAGAATCATATACACTTGACATGTACATTTCATATGTACCATTCAATTCAGAATTGCCTATAATATCACAGCCATTAAAAAACAACCCGATTAAAATAGTAAAAGCAAAAAACAAAAATTTGAAATTTTTCATAATTGTGAGTTTAAAATCAATAGATTAATAGTAATTCAAATATATAAGTTAATACTAATATTGATTATAAATAATGGAAATATCTTCAAAGTGCTAAGAGTTTGCATTATACGAAAGAGAAGTCAGCGCAGTAAAACGAAGCCGACAATCCACCACTAATACTCCCCTTCATAATCTCCAATACTACCCTGCATGTCCTGTTGTTTTGGATTTGCCCAAATTTGCAACTGCTTAAGTCTTGTACGGGTCAATTTCTCAAGATATCCGTAATACATCATTGAATACATGCTACCATAAGTCAATCTTGGATTATCGGAAGGCAACAACATTTTAACTTCTGCATCTCTGAATTGAATCCATAATCTTTCTGAAGCCCTAAGTGCATCAATGAACTTTGTATTTTTTTCATATTTTTTTAAAATACGTTGATAGACCACCCCTAATTCATTGTCAACTTTTTTATAACTATTTAACGCCTCATTATTCATTTCTGATTGAGATTGAGCATATAATGTTGTAATGCTAAATGATAACATTAAAAGAAAACATATTTTTTTCATAGCCTATATAATTATAAATAGTAAATAATACGATAGTTGATACTCATGTAAAACCAATATAAATATACGTTTTTTTTAATATAAAAAGAGCCGCTTATTCAAAAATATATTCAACCTATTGAAAACAAAAGAAACATCTTCACCCCTTTTCAGCGCTTTGGGTAACAATTGAAATAAAATTCAGTAGTTACCCCTTTTTTTATTAATTTAGATTATAATATATATTAATATGAAAAAGATCTTCCTTACACTCCTATTTTTGAATGTAGCTTTTGCCGCATTTTCACAAGAACTATCAGAAGGCACTTATGAATATGAAAATAAAACACACAGCTTAGTTATTATTAGAAATCCAGAAACTATTGAAGTCACCCTTATCAACAAACAAGGATTAAAAAAGCAAACCGGTATGGCAGAAATGAGAAGAGCCCCAAGGCATAGTGATACTCCTGGTAAAACATGGTACGAATTCTCAACAGATACTTGTGGCTATGATTTTGACATCTCAAAAAACACCCTTGTATTGAATGCATTTGATTGTAAAAACCAAGTAAAGGATTTTAAGTTAGTCTTTACCAAAAAAAGTTTTAAGCCTCTTGAATAACTTAGGAAAGAAAATTTCAATCTAATTTACAATAGCCTTTCAATACTAATAAAGTTATTAATATAACTAGGCATAATAATTAAAGTAACTCTATACATTCTACCATTATCTGCATCCGTAAAATGATATATAATTGTATCGTTAGCATTACCAAAACTCCAACCAAATGCAGATCCAGATGCGGTGGTAGTATATGCTACCGGAGAAGCAGTTCGGCTTGCAGAAATACTTCCACTTCCATTTGTATAAATACCATGTACATACAAATTGTTAGTGCCAAAAACAGTGGCAACGCACAACCCTCTTGGTTCAGCTGTTGTTACGCTAAATTTTAAATTATCCATGGTTAGAAAAGTTCCTGCAGTTACCCTTCCTGAAACTTTAGTAACAATATTTCCAGTCGCGTCACCAACGTTTAATTTTCCCGTAATATTTACGTTACCAGTTTGATCAATTCTTAATCGGTCAGTACCTGCGGTGCGCATAACTATATTACTATTCATGTCAGGAACTATTGAGTAACCAGTTAAATCGATAGAACTTTGTGTATTTATACTTGTCCCCCCACCTGCAGACAATCTTAAAAATCCATCATCCTGACCATCGATTTGTGGCGTTCCACCTCCCACACCTCTTATCTCATAATTTCCAATGGAAGTGGTTGTCAAACTTGGCCTATTAGAAGAGTTTCCCAAACCTGATGCTATTTTTACTCCACCACCGGCAATATTTAGCCTAGATGTTGGATTATTAGTTCCAATACCAACTTCTCCTGTTGTATTATACACATCATTACCACTTAATACCCAAGGATTCACAATAGCAGAAGAGCCTATTTGTGTAATATTTGCCCATGCACTTGAATAAGCTGCAGCTGCATTGGGAGGATAGGCTGTGACAGT
>CANGUG010000016.1 GCA_947457075.1 Bacteroidota bacterium | reverse complement strand
TTAAAGGGGGTAAAATGGATACGATGCTTTTCGCAAGCATGGTTTTGCCTGCCCCTGGTGGTCCAATCATGAGTAAATTATGCCCTCCTGCACTGGCAATTTCTAAAGCCCTTTTGCAATGTGATTGACCCTTGATGTCTTCCAATTTTGGGAGTGGTTGCTCCTTTTTTTGCAAGAGGGGAGCAAGATCCTTTACCTCCTTGTATGTATTCATATGCACTCCCGTTTTTAAAAAAGAAACGACTTCTTTAAGTTGACTAAAACCATAAATGGGAATGCCCTCAATAAGTGCAGCTTCCGCTACATTTTCAATTGGCAATAAAAGTGCCGACAAGCCTGCCGACTTAGCTTTCATTGCCATAGCCAATGCACCATGAATGGGATAAAGCAGCCCATCTAATCCTAGTTCACCCATAATTAAAAGCTTATCTAATGGAAGGAAAGCGTTTAATTGTTCCGATGCTGCAATCAGGCCAATGGCAATGGGTAAATCAAAAGCAGCCCCTGTTTTTTTTAGATCAGCAGGGGAGAGATTTACTAATATTTTAGTTCTTGGCATATGAAATCCATTTGCCTTTAAGGCACTTTCTGTTCGATCTAAACTTTCTTTAATGGAATTATCAGGGAGCCCAACAATACTATACCCCTGTCCCATACTCACATTTATTTCAATGGTAATGAGGATGGCGTCAATTCCCAAAAGGGCACTGCCTTTTAATTTAATAAGCATATTCTTTTGCCTATAAAATAAGACTATCCCTTAATGACAATATGCGTATTTATACTTTACCTGCACCATTAAAGTAAGGGCTAAACAGTAGCTGCAGAAAAATTAACCCAAAAAAGGGGGAGTTGGTAAATTTAACTAAAGGGCATCCAGGAGTTGAACGACTCCTTCTCTTTCTAAAATAAGGTAACCAATTCGGTCCTGGCTTATACCTGGGCTTAATTGGTATTGAAAATGTAATTCCTTGTCCTTGACCTGGGTTTCAAAAAAGCTGAATTGAATATTTTTGTGTTGGTGTAAGTTTTCACTTATTTCATATAAGTGAGTGGAAAGAATATATATACTCGTTTTTAACTTTTGTAATCCCTCAATGACTTTAGTGCTGCATTTCATTGCATCTAAAATATTAGTCCCTTTGAATAATTCATCAATGAGTACACATTTTTTTTTGCCATCATTAATTTTTAGTACAGTATTTTTTATTCTTTGTACTTCATTGTAAAAATAACTTTCCCCTTTTACGACATTATCCGCGATATTTAAATTGGTGATGAGTCCATCCATCACCGTTAGCTTTATTTTTTTGGCGGGGGCTCCCATACCAATATGAGATAGATATACTACAATACCAATAGTTTTGATAAAGGTACTTTTACCCGCCATGTTGGCCCCTGTAAGGAATAAAAAGTTTTTCTCTGGAGAAAGGGTAAGGTCATTCCCAATGGCATTTTTTACCAAGGGGTGAGTAGCATTTTCCACTTCCAAATAGGGCTTTGTATCCTCTATCCATTCAGGGAATTGAAATTGATAGGTTTGGTGAGCTTTAGCCAAGCTGTATAAAGCGTCTATTTCATAAAAATAATCAAGCAAGGCTTTTATATTGTGCTTATATCGGTATAAAAAGAAATGGCCTAATTGTAAAATTTCCTTTGGACTGGTTATTTTTTGTTGTTGGTTTAGCTCATCCAACTCTTGGTTTTGCAAAAGTTGACTTATTTTTTGCACTAATCCTTCAATGACAGGATTCGTTTTTCCCTGTTCAAATAAGCTGATCCATTTTTTTAGATCCTGCACTAAAATTACCAAATGTTCAACTGAGTATTGAATTAAAGAGTAATCGGCCTTTTCCCAAAATTGATACCAATAGGCACCTGGTATGCTTATTTGTGCTGGGATAGATTTAAAACTAGTTTCAAAAAACTTTTCAATAATAAAACAAGTTCCATTGGAGGTTTTCAATTGCTCCATTTGCTCCATTTGTTGCAATATTATTTTCAACGCTTCCTGCCTTTCTTGAATCTTTACCAGTTCACTTAAAGGGTTTTGTAGGTAGTGATTTAAATAAAATTGCCCACCATTGGATTTGCAAAAATTCAAATGACTAGCAAGACCAATTTGTCCATCATTGTCGTATAAGCCAATATCCTGCAGTGTTATTTTATCAACTTGCATCCTTATTTAAATTAATTAGCGTTGCCTATTATGGTAGAATAAAAAAACAATTAGCAATTATTCTCTAGTAAATTGAAGTCTTGCCCCCTGTTGTGCCTCATTAAACTGACCTTGATGGTAGGCTAAATGTCCATTAACCAATGTGCTTTTTATTTGATAAGGAAACTGTGTTCCTTCCAATGGGCTCCAACTGCATTTAAATAAAATATTTTCTTTTGTAATGGTATAAGGTTCTTTTCCAACCAATACTAGGTCGGCATGATAACCTTCCCTGATAAACCCGCGTTCTTTAATTTGAAAACAAGTTGCCACTGCATGGCTCATTTTTTCTACTAATTTTTCAATACTTATTTTTCCTTCCTCTACATATTTTAACATTAGTAATAATGGATGTTGCACCAGTGGAAGGCCTGCATGTGCATGACTATATGCCTCCTGTTTTTCCTCCCAGGTATGAGGGGCATGGTCAGTAGCAATAATATCTAATCGATCATCCAGCAATCCTTCCCATAAGGCTTTTTTATTTTCTGGTGCTTTGATGGCCGGGTTACATTTAATTAAATTACCTAGTTGAGCATAGTCCTCTGAAGTAAAATGCAAATGATGTACACAAACTTCGGAAGTAATGCGCTTGTCTTTTAAAGGACGCAGGTTTGAAAATAATTGTAATTCCTTAGCTGTACTAATGTGCAGGATATGTAAGCGTGTATCAAATTTTTGTGCCAGCTGTATTGCTTTCCAAGAGGACTCAAAACAAGCTTCTTCATTGCGTATAATGGGATGGTCAGCAGGTTCTAATATTGATTTTACGGCTTCTAAGGCTGCTTTATTCTTTTTGATAATGCTTTCTTCTTCACAATGGGTAGCAATCAGTAATTCTGATTTGCTAAATATATTTTCAAGAATAAAGGGGTTATCTACCAATAAATTTCCAGTGGAGGATCCCATGAATATTTTTATCCCACATACCTCATTTTTTTTTGCATTGGTCTTTAAAACTTCTTCCAAATTATCTTGAGAAGTGCCCATGAAAAATGAATAATTCGCTAATGAATGAGCAGCTCCAATCGCATACTTTGCCTCTAGTAATTCTTGCGTGAAGGTAGGAGGATTCGTATTGGGCATTTCCATAAAACTGGTTACGCCTCCTGCTACCGCTGCCTTCGCCTCCGTATATATTGTTGCCTTGTGGGTTAATCCTGGCTCTCTAAAATGAACTTGATCGTCAATGACACCGGGAAGTAAAAACTGATGTTCCCCGTTTAGCTCAGTTAGGTTTTCGGCAGTATTAATTTGAGGGGCAATTTTCTCAATTCTACCTTCTTTTATAAGTACATCCCCATGAAAACTTTTACCCTCGTTTACAATGGTTGTATTTTTAATTAAATAAGACTTCATTATTGATTAGTTCTCGATATGCAAAGTGAAATAAATAAAATTAGAATTAATTTTATCCAAGCTAGTCACCAAAGGATATCTTGGGTCACTCACTTTTCTTAAATCTGTTAATCCGTAACTAAATTTCACTTCAGGAGAAATAGTGGCATACCTTAAAAAAAAGCTAAGACCTACACCCAACTCCAAGGCCATATCATTGCCTTTAATGATATTAGGATATGCTTGATTGGTATTCACTGTAGCAGATTTTTCAGCACCCAAATCAAATCCAAATTTTACACCAGTAATTAAATAATGGCGCATTAATTCATCATATTTGAAGGCGTTGTAACGATCCGATTGAATTTTTATTCCAATAGGTACATCAATAATCACTGAAGGGATGGCATAAGATTGTTTACTCGTATTGGAAGCGGTATTCTCTGTATAGTCAAATGTATTTCTATTACCAGAAATTAATAAAGTAGGATTGGTTCTTAATGCAAGGTGGTCAGTTAATCTTAAAGTACCGGTTAAACCTAGGTTCAGGTACATGGTTTGAACTGGTTGTATCATATTTGCCGCACCCGTAGGAGGTACTAAAAAATCATTGCCACGCTTAAAGGATAAATAACTATTGCTCATACCCATACTCATTCCTAAGTAGTAAGGTAATTTGTCATGGTCAGGTTGAAATTTTTCACCCTTTTGAGCAAACGCCATTTGCGTTAACCCAATCATAGCGAAAAAAAGAATTATTTGCTTCCGCAATAAATGCTGCATATGCCTAAGCTTAATTTTTGTTGAGATACTTGTTTGAATCCAGCTTTCTCAAAAATAGTCAAAAAGGCGTTCCCTTCAGGAAAAGCAATCACACTTTTATTCAAATAGGCATAGGCAGCCCGGTTTCCAGAAAAGATTTTACCAATAGTGGGTGTGACCCATTGCATATAAAATTGGTAAATTGGCTTAAACCAGGCACTTGTAGGCTGGGAAAACTCCAAAATCACCAATTTGCTGCCTGGTTGCAATACTCTATAAATTTCTGTTAAACCTTTTTCCAAGTTGGCAAAATTCCGAACGCCGAAAGCCACCATGGCTCCGTCGAATCGTTGATCCTCAAAGGGAATATCAGTGCTATCCCCCAATACAAGCGCTATTTTATGGGAAAGTCCTTTTTGTGCAATTTTAATTCTACCATATTGCATCATGCCTTCTGAAATATCCATACCTGTAATGCGCGCGGGTTGAATTCTTTTTTCCGCCATGAGTGCCATGTCTGCCGTGCCTGTAGCAATGTCTAACAAATGTTGAATGGGTTGGTTACCAAACTGGTCAATGGCTTTTTTTCTCCATCCCTGATCAATACCTAAGCTCAGGAAGCGGTTTAGGAAATCGTATCTTTTGGCAATAGCATTGAACATTCCTGCTACCTGCTCTTTTTTATTTTCGTTACTCTCTTCAAAAGGAACAATTTTATCATGCGCGTATTGACTCATACTGCAAAGATATTGAATTTGTGGGTTATCTTCGTAGCTCATGAAAGCAAGGGTTTACAAATCGACAGGAAGTTGGTACTCCGTTAAATCGGAGGAGGGATTGTTTTATCAAGCACGTATTAAAGGGGTGATAAAATTAGACAATCGTACCTCCACCAACCCCATTGCAGTGGGTGATTGGGTAGAATGCGAAACCGAGTTAGATCAGCCTACTTTAATGATTTCAGCTATTTTAGACCGAGACAATTATGTGGCGAGACAGTCTCCACATAATAAAAGACAGCAGCATATCATCGCTTCAAATTTGGATCAATCTATTTTACTGGCAACCCTTAAATCGCCCAAGACTTCTCAGGGATTTATCGATCGTTTTTTAATTTCATGTGAAGCTTTTCATATTCCAGCCATTATTGTTTTTAACAAGTCAGATATCTATGGCGAAAAAGAGATGGCTACTTTTGAAATGAGGAAAGAAATGTATGAAACTGTAGGCTATAAGGTATTTTTAATGAGCATTGAAAAAGACAAAGGATTGGAGCCCATTAAAGAATTACTTGTCAATAAAACGACTTTAGTGAGCGGACATAGTGGGGTAGGAAAATCTTCCTTTATCAATTATATTTTTCCAGATTTAGCCATTGATACGCAGGAAGTAAGTGATTGGAGTGGTAAAGGAATGCATACCACCACTTTTGCACAAATGTATGATTTGCCTGCTGGAGGCTCGGTGATAGATACGCCGGGTATGAGAGAGTTGGCTTTGGCCAATATGGAAAAAGAGGTATTAGCACAATATTTTCCGGAGATGCGTGAAAAAATGAGTGGCTGTCAATTTAATAATTGCCAACATATTAATGAACCCGGTTGTGCAGTGAAAGCTGCAGTAGAAAAGGGTTTAATTACAGAAGCACGCTTTTTTAGTTATGTAGATTTATGGCACGGAATCGAAGGGCCTAAATACTAAACTGATTCATGCTAAGGGGTTATTGCAGCAGCAATTACTACAATTGTGCCTATTGCAAAACCTGGTAATGCAGACAAATAATTTTTAAATACCTTCTTGCTTTTTATTTCTCTAGCTCTATCCTTATAACCATTTGCATATAATTGATTTTGCATTAGCTTCTCGTCAGGGAATCCTAAATTTTCATATGCTGGTGGCGCTGAAGCACAAACAACTGCAGGTGCGATCCCAAATAAAAACCCATAAAGCGGGATGGACGTGGTAAGAAATGTGGCTGTGCCTGCAACTTTATAATTTGTATAATGTTCGGTAGCGTCCCTTCTGCCATTAATATACATATTTGATTGGGGGTCGATTGTGTTAATTAGGGCACTAAAATCTTCCCTAGTACCGTTTTCATATTTTATGATGGCTAAATCGGTTTTGAAAACTGTATAAGTGGGTCCACCTAAGTTGTCAAGTTTTTTATATTTTACTTCTGCAGTATTTATTTCTATCACCTTAGCCTGAATAACTTCGCCAGACTTCATGAATAAACTATCCTGTGCGCTTGAAATATTGGTGATACAAAATAGTAGCGCGAAGGAAAAAATAATCTGCTTCATAAATTAATTTTTATTAATTGTAATTTATGCAAATAAATCTAATTTTGGAAATCAGGCAGCCAAACATTTGATTATCAATATTATTGTGTTTTATTGAATGATCTTATCATTACTTAGGCGCTTCGTTAGCTGCTTCAAACCAACTTGCATACTTCACATAATTATTTGAAATTCTGTTAATTTCTCCATTAATAAGATCCTCACTCACTGCTTTCACTTTTTTAGCAGGCACGCCTGCATAGATACTGCCAGCTTCCACAATGGTTCCTTCTAATACCACGGCCCCGGCAGCAATTATGGAATTAGAATGTACCACACAGCCATCCATCACAATACTTCCCATGCCAATTAATACATTGTCATGAATCGTACAGCCATGTACCATTGCGTTGTGGCCAATGGATACATTATTCCCAATATGGGTGGGGTGTTTTAAATAGGTACAATGAATAATGGCACCATCCTGCACATTTACTTTATTGCCCATTTTTATATAGTGCACGTCCCCTCTGATAACTGCATTAAACCAAACCGAGCATTCACTGCCCATGATTACATCTCCCACAATGGTGGCATTGGGTGCTACAAAACAATTTTCTCCAAATTGGGGTTCTTTTCCTTGAACTGCTAGTATGGTTGCCATAAAAATGCGACTTTTGTACTGCAATTTACTCCTAATGACACCAATAAACAATAGACAGCTTTTTTTTCAGCATTTAGCACAAACATCTGACAAACCCATTGGGATAGAAGTGGCTTCTGCAAAAGGCGTTTACTTGCATGATGTTCATGGGAAAGCATTTATGGATATGATTGCAGGATTTAGTGTTTGTAATATTGGACATAGTCATCCAGCAGTGATTAAAGCCATTCAGGAACAGGTTGAAAAATACATGCATGTGATTGTATATGGCGAGTTTGTGCAAGCGCCACAAGTGCAATATGCAAAACACCTAACTGGTTTATTACCTGAAGCATTACAGTCGGTTTATTTTACCAATAGTGGTGCCGAAGCGACAGAAGGGGCTATGAAATTAGCCAAGCGTGTGACAGGACGTACTAAAATAGTAGCATTTAAAGGAGCTTATCACGGAAGTACACAGGGTGCTTTAAGCGTAATGGGGGATGAATATTTTAAAAATGCATTTCGTCCTTTGTTGCCCGATATTGTACAATTACGTTACAACAATTTTGAGGACATTGATTTAATTAATCATACGGTTGCTTGTGTATTGGTGGAACTAGTGCAAGCGGAAACTGGAGTCACTTCTGCGCATAAAGAATGGATTACTGCTTTGAGAAAAAAATGTGATGCACTTTGCATTTTATTAATTGTTGATGAAATTCAATCCGGCTTTGGACGAACGGGCACGTTGTTTGCTTTTGAACAATATGAAATTGTCCCTGATGTTTTGTTGGTGGGAAAAGCATTGGGCGGTGGACTTCCATTAGGGGCATTTATTGCAAGCACAAAAATGATGTCCACCCTTACTGATCATCCTGTATTGGGCCATATCACTACCTTTGGCGGTAATCCTGTTTCCTGTGCCGCAGGCAATGCAGCCCTTACTGTATTACAAAATAGTGGATGGATTGAAGCAGTGAAAGAAAAAGAAAATTATTTAATTACACATTTACAGCATCCTGCTATTGTACATCGTAATCATGCAGGATTGTGGATGTCCTTGCAATTTGAGTCGGCAACCCTTACCAAAAAAATAGCGGCAGCTTGTATCAGAAATGGTATTATTACCGATTGGTTTTTATTTGCGGAGGATAGAATACGCATTGCACCCCCATTAAGTATTACGATTGATGAACTTACTATAGCAATAGAAAAAATAAAAGCAAGTATTAATGAGGCACTCGCTGAATAAATTTCACCTGACCCTATTTTATTTTATTGTGTAAACTAAAGTGCTGCGTAACCAGGGATATATTCAATACTAGCAATCACCTGTACGACAAAAACTTCGATACAGTGTTTCGTATTGTGGAATGATATTTGCAATTTCAAAATGCTTGGCTTGTTTCAACGCATTTTTCTTGAAAGTGTTTAATTTTTCTTCATCTTGTAAAAGGGCAATAGCTTTTTCACTCATTGTTTTTACATCACCTACAGGTGCGGTATATCCTGTCACTCCATCAATATTTACTTCAGCAAGACCACCCGCGTTGGAGCTAATGACTACGGCACTTGCCGCCATGGCTTCCAATGCGGCTAAACCAAAACTTTCGTATTCTGAGGGCAGTAAAAAAATATCACTTACTGCTAAAATTTCTTCCATCTGTTCTTGCTTACCTAGGAAGCGCACATCGGCTTCAATGCCATATTGCCTTGCTAAATCTTCGGCCATTGGACGTTCAGGACCATCGCCTACCATTAATAATTTTGCAGGAAGGGCTTGGTGAATATTGTTAAATATGGCCATTACATCATCAATCCTTTTTATCTTCCTAAAGTTAGAGGCGTGCACTATAATTTTTTCACCCTGTGGCGCAATTACTTGTCTAAAAGCAGCTACTGGTTTTTGATCATAACGGTGCAAGTCCACAAAATTGTTAATGACCTGTATGTTTTTGCGAATGTCAAAATGCTTTAAGGTTTCTTCCTTTAAGTTTTCAGACACTGCCGTGATCGCATCGCTTTCATTAATTGAGAAAGTAACCACTGGTTCGTAGGTTTTATCTCGTCCTACTAAAGTGATATCTGTTCCATGCAAAGTGGTAATCACAGGAACGGATCTGCCTGTTTTTTGTTTCACAATTTGTTTCGCTGTATAAGCAGCGGAAGCATGTGGTATGGCATAATGTGCATGAATTAAATCCAAGTCATGGTTTAAAATTACATCTACCATAGTACTTGCTAATGCCAATTCATAAGGTGGGTAATCAAATAAAGGATAAGTAGGCACTCTTACTTCATGGTAAAATATATTGGCATGAAAGCCATTTAAACGAACAGGCTGTTGATAGGTAATAAAATGAATTTCATGCCCTTTTTCGGCCAAGGCCTTCCCAAGCTCGGTGGCTAAAACACCGCTTCCTCCAAACGTAGGATAACAAACAATACCGATCTTCATTTTACTAGTTGAACATGCAATTAACAACTAATTATCCGATAAAGTTTAATTATATTTAAGAATTATTTGAATGTTAAAATACCTATTTATGAGTCGATTATTGTTACTGGCTTTAAGCTTGCCCTTTATTGCACAAGCTCAAGTGAATCAAGATAGTATTACTATCAAAAAAATGGCAGACGAAATTATGACCAACGGCAAAGCCTATGATTTATTAAGAGAGTTAACCAAAAAAATTGGTGGACGTTTAGCAGGTTCACCGCAGCAACAAAATGCGGCTATTTGGGGCAAAAGAAATATGGAGGCATTTAATCCTGATAAAGTGTTTATGCAACCTTGTAAAACACCCAACTGGCAAAGAGGAGGCAAGGATTTTGCAGCCATTGTGGGCCTTGATGGTAAAGCCACAACACAAAAATTAGAAGTACTTGCATTAGGTAATTCTTTAGGCAGCAATGGGTTAATTGAAGCGGACGTATTAGCAGTGGCTAATTTTGATGAATTGGAAAAACGCAAAGACGAAGTAAAAGGAAAGATCGTTTATTTTAATAGTGAGTTTGATCCAACTTATATTCAAACCTTCAAAGCCTATGGTGCTTCGGGGGTATATCGCAGAACAGGGGCAAGCCGTGCAGCTAAATATGGTGCAGTGGGTGTAATGATACATTCATTAAGTACTGCTCCAGACAATGCGCCACATACAGGTACCATGGTATATGATGAAACACTTCCCAAGATTCCAGCAGTTGCTTTGGGACCTAATGATGCAAAAGCATTATATGCTATGGCAAAAAAAGGAACGGTACGTGTGCAAATGCAAACATATGGTTTCTTTTTACCAGATGCAGATGAAAACAATGTGGTTGCTGAGTTAAAAGGCACAGAACATCCTGAAGAAATTATTACCATTGGTGGTCACTTAGATAGTTGGGACGTGAATGAAGGTGCACATGATGACGGAGCAGGTATAGTGCAAACAATGGAAGTTCTCCGCACCATGAAAGCATTAAACTATCAACCAAAACATACTATTCGTTTTGTACTTTTTGCCAATGAAGAGAATGGAGGAAAAGGGGGAGCAAAATATGCAGAGCTAGCAAAGTTGAATAAGGAAAAACACATTTTAGCTTTAGAAAGTGATGCAGGTGGTTTTACGCCAAGAGGCATTGGTGTTACTTGTACACCAGCACAGTTTGCTAAATTTCAACAATGGACTCCATTGTTAAAGCCTTATGGTACAGAAGTGAATACAGGTGGTGGGGGCGCAGATATTGGACACTTAACAGGGTATGATAAAACAATTGTCATGTCCAGTTTATCACCAGACAGTCAACGCTATTTTGATTTACACCATGCAAAAACCGATGTATTTGAAAATGTAAATAAGCGTGAATTGTTATTAGGCGCTGTAAATATTGCCGCATTTATATACTTAGTAGATCAATACGGTGTGAATTAATAAAACAGCCCTTAATGGAATTTAAGGGCTGTTTTATTTTTCGTCTTATGATTTTTTCGGCGCCCCCCATAAACGAGGGCGCCGATTTATTAACGGCTTAGGTTCATGGAACGCTCTTTGTATAAAGTTCTGAAGTAAGGATCGCGTAAGTCTTTGATAAAACGAATGGCTTCTCCGGTACTCTTCATTTCTGGACCTAATTCTTTGTTCACGCCTGGAAATTTATCAAAACTAAATACAGGTTCTTTAATAGCGTATCCGTCTAGTTTTTTCTCCATGGTAAATTCAGTCAACTTAGCAGCGCCCAACATTACTTTGGTGGCAATATTTAAATAAGGTATTTGATACGCTTTTGCAATGAAAGGAGTTGTTCTGGATGCCCTTGGATTGGCTTCAATCACATATACCTTATCATCTTTAATTGCGAATTGAATATTAATTAATCCTCTGATGTTTAAAGCGCGCGCAATTTTCTCACTATAAAATTCCATGGTTTCTACAATCAATGGAGTTAAGTTAAATGCCGGCAATACCGCATTACTATCACCACTATGAATTCCAGCGGGTTCAATATGTTCCATCACACCCATCACATGAAATGTTTCGCCATCAAAAATAGCATCTACTTCTGCTTCTTGACAACGGTCTAAGAAATGGTCAATCAAAATTTTATTATCTGGAATATGTTTTAGGATACTTACCACAGAGCTTTCTACTTCAGCGTCATTAATTACAATACGCATTCTTTGTCCACCAATCACATAACTAGGTCTTACTAATACGGGATAGCCCACTTGATTGGCCACTTCAATTGCCTCGTCGGCAGTGTAGGCCGTGCCGTAATTTGGATAAGGAATATTTAACTCTTTTAATAAATCACTAAAACGACCACGGTCCTCAGCAATATCTAAACTGTCAAATGAAGTACCTATAATTTTAATTCCTCTTTCTGTTAAACGCTTTGCTAATTTCAATGCCGTTTGTCCACCCAATTGTACAATGACTCCTTCGGGTTGTTCTAATTCAATAATTTCCCAAAGGTGTTCCCAAAATACAGGCTCGAAATATAATTTGTCGGCCATGTCAAAATCGGTGGATACGGTTTCAGGATTACAGTTCACCATGATGGCTTCGTAACCTGATTCTTTCACGGCAAGTAATCCGTGTACACAACAATAGTCAAATTCAATACCCTGTCCAATACGATTAGGACCACTCCCTAATACAATAATTTTCTTCTTTTTGGAGGGGATCGATTCGTTGGAGTTCAGATGGTGGCTCATAGGTATAAAATTGGGCAAAAATACGTTAGTGAACTCATTTATACGAATTTTTGTAAAAGGGTTTTCCACCACCTGTGTTTAACGGACCACGCAAAGCTCCTCCCACCGGGTAGTATAGCGTTTGCTGCGCTTTTCACTACGCATTTTCCAGTTTTTCTTCGTGCCTGTACTGCCAAATTTGAGCACGTCATTCCGGTAAGCAGCATTCATATTGTCAATCACATTCATTAGCTTCTTTTTCCTTGCATCGGCGGCTTCCACAAATAGGTTGGTTTGCAAGGCGTTATCGGGTACCAATTCGCTTACAATGACCCCGGCTTTTTTATAGGTCATGCCCTGTTCAAATAAGGTTTTCCCAATGCCGAGGGCTGCTTTGATAATATCGGGGGTCAGGTTGCTTGGGTTGTCTAAAACCGTATAACCATTTACTTGCTTCCCTCGGTAGTAATGCCCTTGGTGGGAAGGATCATTTTGTGGCATTGGTTTTAGCAGTAAAAAAACCTGTACACATTTTGTAGCACTATGTTGTCGTCTTAATTTTTCGCAACAACGTGTGGCATAGGTTGCCAAGGCTTCCTCTATCTCCTGCCAATTGCTTACGTCTCTTCCAAACATGCGCGTAGTGGCAATCATTTTTTTTTCGGTACGGGGTGCTTGCATTTCATGAGTGGGTAGGCCTTTTAATTCTCTAATTAATTTAATACCCGTAATACCTCCTAAAAACTTTTTACCCCAGCTAAGGTCTTTCATACTTAATGCAAAAGCGGTATGAATACCATAAACTTTTAATTTTTCACTATAGCGATAGCCAATCCCCCAAATATCTTCAACAGGTGTTTTTTGTAAAGCAGTTTGAATTTTTTGTGTGCTGTCTAATACCACGACACAATTAGTTTGTAGTTTGTTTTTTTTAGCCAATCGGTTGGCTACTTTACTCAATACTTTATTAGGTGCAGCACCAATAGATACGGAAATACCTGTCCAGGTTTCAATGGTATTTTTTAAATGAATACAAAAATCATATACATCCTTTTGCGCAATGTGTTTTAGATCTACAAAGGCTTCGTCCACCGAATATACTTCTACCTGACCCGGCGGTAGCAAGGATCGCATGGTTTCCATTACCCTCCAACTTAAGTCGCCATATAAATGATAATTTGAAGAAAAAGTGTGTACGCCAAATTTTTTGATACGTTCTGCTTCTTGAAAATAGGGGGCGGCCATGGCAATGCCTAATGCTTTTGCTTCGTCGGAACGAGAAACAATACAGCCATCATTATTGCTTAAAACAATAATGGGCGCTTTTTGCAATTTGGGTGCAAAAAGTCGTTCACAGGAACAATAAAAACTATTACAATCAATAATCGCTTGCACATTTCTACATTTTAATACCTATTTATTAATTGAACCAAAGCGCGCTGGCTAGAAAATATTTTGAAAAAATAATTTATTATAAACCATGAATCACGTAAGTCACCACACCCCATGTTTTATAGTCCTCCATATGTTCAATATGTATTGCGCCATATTTTTTATTTTCAGGTAGTAGGCTAATACTATGTGCTTGCATTTGTATGCGACGCACTAAAAATTCACCATTTAAAATAGCCACTACTACTTTACCAGAAGTAGGAGGTATGCTGCGGTCCACAATGAGCGTGTCTCCAATATGAATGCCCGCACCAAGCATGGCATCGCTATTGACGCGAAAGAAAAAAGTAGCCGGTTTGTTATGAATAAGTTGCTCATTTAGGTCAATGCCTCTTTCCATAAAATCGTCCGATGCTGCACCAAATCCTGTGGCGTTGGCTTGTACAATTTGGCTGGATTGGTAGTTTTTGTTAATCTGTTGGGTGGCGATTCCTTCGCTAGGGTCCATGTCTATATATTCCATAAAACTAAAATTATTAGCAATATTAACTAAATTATTTAGTATTTTTATGAATATTTTCTACCGCCTATTTTGTACCTTGGGGGCTAATTGTGCGTTATGGACAAGCCGTTTTATATCGACCCCAATATTGCTAGGGCAAAGACGATTGATACTAGTTTTTACCTAGAAACCAAGTGGTTAGAAGCGTCAAAGGAGAAAATTTTTGCCCCTAGTTGGCAGTATATTGGTCATACCGGGATGGTAGCCAAAACAGGAGACGCGCACCCAATTAAATTGCTGGAAAATTACATAGACGAGCCCTTGGTATTAACCCGTGATGCCGAGGAGCATATACATTGCTTATCCAATGTGTGTACCCACCGAGGCAATTTAATGGTGTACGAACCTTGTAGTGCACAAAAACATTTACGTTGTAAGTACCATGGTCGTGCTTTTCATTTGGATGGTAAATTTATTTCCATGCCAGAATTTAAGGACGTTGAAAATTTTATTCCAGAAAACAATCACTTGCATCATTTACAATTGTATCAGTGGGGACCTTTGTTATTTACACAGTTGCAAAAAGGATTAGGTCCTGAATTATTTTTTAGAGAGATGGAATCGCGTATAGGATGGTTACCCATTAATGATTTGGTATTTGATGCATCCAGAAGCAATGATTATTATATTAAGGCCAATTGGGCATTGTATTGTGAAAACTATTTGGAAGGGTTTCATATTCCTTTTGTGCATCCGGGGCTTAGCGCATTTTTAGATTTTAAAGATTACTCCACTGAAGTGTTTAAATATGCTAATCTTCAGTTGGGTATTGCAAAGGATGAAGAGCATTGTTTTGATATACCAGCAGGACACCCCGATGCAGGCAAACGTATTGCAGCTTATTATTTTTGGGTATTCCCCAATATGATGTTTAACTTTTATCCATGGGGATTATCATTGAACGTAGTAACACCCATTGACGCAGGCAATACCAAAGTAAGTTTTTTAAGTTTTGTATTTGATGCAAGTAAATTAGGAAAAGGAGCTGGGGCTGGTTTAGATACCGTCGAACAAGAGGACGAGGAAGTAGTACAGTATGTACAACAAGGTATTCGTTCGCGTTTTTATCATCATGGTCGTTATGCTACGCAGCGGGAGCAAGGCACTCATCACTTTCATAGCCTCTTGGCAAATTTTATCAATAGTTAGTAGTTGTAATTCTGTCCCCTAATTGTTAAGAATAAGGGGAGGGAGCTAAACATATCAAAAAGGTCCAGCATTGCTGGACCTTTTTGATAGATCAATTTTAGAAACTGTTATGGATTAAAACCTAATAGACAGTTTGGTAAATAATCTTAAACCATTGTAGCCCATTTGTACGCCATCCCAAGGACCACCCGTTTCATTATCACCTGCCCACCATTTAGCTTGTGGATTAACAGCGAAGTCTGGATGAACATTGAAAATATTGTCTGCGCCAATTACCAAGGAAGCACCCTTGGACATTTGAACATTCATATATAAATCGGTAGTGAACTTGCCACTGTAGTGGAAAAGTTCAGGAAGCAAAATGTTCTCGTCTGCGTCAGAAGGAACCTGAGGATTAATACCATCTCCATTTATACCAAATCCAGTTAAGGTAACATCTCCAAAATAGGTAACTCTTGCACCAAGGCTAATTTTGTTTTTTGTATAATCAAAACTAGTAGAGAATTTAGATTTCGGAGCAGAAGCTTTTAAGAAATATTTTTCACGATCATTAAAGAAAGTGTTGGCGTTATATTCATTTGTATTTAATGCACTAGGAACGTGAACATCGTCAATAGTAATTCCTTGGAAGTTAGCTACAAATAAAAATTTGAATTTTTCTTTGTTAGAAATTTTCTTTTGATAATCAGCTACAATGTCAACTCCTGTATTGGTTGTATTCACTGCATTGGCAAAAAATTGAGCAGTAGCTACACCAAGTGTGTTGAGTTGATTGGTAAGTGCAGCAGGTAAACTTGCATCGGATGCACTAAATAAACCTGACAACACAACGCGGTCTTTCATTTTAATGCTGTATCCATCTACTGTGAAAGTAAGTCCATTTGTTGGTTTCCAAGAAAACCCTAAACTGGTGTTTACGGAAGTTTCTTGTTTTAAGGAGGGGATACCTGCTAACTTAGTTAAGGCATCGTTATTGTTTGCAATTCTTGATTGAACTAATTCACCGCCTGAGAAGGAGGTTAAAGTATTACTGAAATATTTTTGTTGAAGAGAAGGTGCGCGGTATCCAGTGCTTGCCGATCCTCTAAAGTTAAAATTATTTGTTACTTTATAACGGAAGGAGGTTTTGTAGGTAGCTACTGAACCAAAGTCTGAATAGTTTTCAAAACGCACAGCAGCCGTTAATAATAATAAGTTATTTGGTGTGTATTCAACATCGCCATAAGCACCACTCACCCAACGCTGTGCTTTTACTTTGTCGGCAGGACTAAAACCAGGAAAGCCTTGTGCCCCAGGAGCTTGCTGTAATCCAAAACTATTTGGATATGCGTTATAGGATGCTAATTCGCCTTCGAAAATTTTGTATTCTTCGAATCTCAATTCACCCCCATAAGCTAGCTTTATTCCTCCTTGATTTACTTTGCCAAATTGTTTGGAAAAGTCAATATTGGAAGTGTTTTGTAAAAAATTAAATCCACCATCGTCAAAATTTGTCTGTGCAATATTACTAATGTTCGACGCATTGTAAGTACCAGCTCCAAAGTAGTGGAAGTTATTGTATCCGGTGCTATTACTTAAGTCAAAATCCCAACCATTTTTTGTTTTCCCGCTCAAGCCACCTGTAAATGCAAAGTCGCTAATTTTTGTTTGAATACGAGGGTTGTAAGTGGTATCACCTGATCCGGTTGCAAACATAATGCTTGGGTCAAATATTAAACCACCACGCGCTGTCACTGGGAAACGGCTGGGTTTAGCTGACCAGTTTCTAGAGTAGGCATAAGCGTCAGAATTTTTAGAGTTCATGGAACCAAAAGCATACAATTTAATATTGTCGTTGATGGGTAATTCCATATTTAACATTGCCCCTATCGATTGCATGGAAGCGTCTCCAAATCCGCGTCTCCAAGTATTAGTAGGTAATCCGTCGGGTTTGGTAATATCGTTACTAGCCGCTTGACGGAATGTTTTTCCCTGATCTAATAAATCAAATGATAAATTTAAGAACCCGCCTTTGTTCCCTAAATCAAAACCACGATTCAATGAAACAGATTTTGTAATACCGTCAATGGGACCAGAAGTTAAATACTCCTTTTGGTCTTTAAATTGATAAGTATTAAATTTTTTGTCATAATAACCAGCCATACCAGTGGTAATATTCCACTCACCTGTATTTTTCTTAAGAACAATATTCATTACACCCGCAATGGCATCTGATCCGTATTGTGCAGAAGCACCATCACGTAAAATTTCAATTCTATCTACGGAAGATTGTGGGAATCCATTTAAGTCAACGCCTGAGTTACCACGTCCTCTTGTACCAAATAAGCCTACAAAAGCGGTACTATGTCTTCTTTTTCCATTTATTAATACAAGGGTTTGATCAGGTCCAAGTCCTCTAAGTGTACCAATGTCAATATGGTCAGCTCCATCCGATCCCGATTGTTTATTGTAGTTAAAAGAAGGTGCCACAAAATTTAAAGTGGAGGTTAGGTCCATTCTAGCCGTATTCATACCTACGTCTGAAAGTTTAATCACATCAACTGGGACAGAAGATTCAGTTTTAACACGCCCATTTCCACGACTACCCACTAAAATTACCTCTTGTAAATCGTTTGTAGCAGCATTAAGTACAATTTTTAAATTTGCTGTATTTGCAGTGGCTCTTTTGTTCTCAAAGCCCACCGAACTAAATTCCAATACTTCTCCAATATTTGCATTAATCGAAAAATTACCTGATTTGTCGGTAGTGACTACTGATTTACTTTTTGTTGCTTTTACCGTTACACCTTCCAAGGCGGTTCCCTTGTCATCCGATACGGTACCCGAAATTTTTTGGGTTTGCGCAAAGGAACTAATGGCTAAAATGGAAACAAAAAAAGTTAAACAAAGTCCTTTTAAAAATTGATACATAGCTGATTTTTTTGCTTGAATTTACCACTTTTTCTCATTTTTGAAAACATAACAGTTTATTAATTACTTTTAAGCCCATTAACTCCCTTCAATACTAACAATGGATAGCATAATCGCAGATATAAAAAAGTTATACAAATCAATACATCCCATTGAATGGGATGAGCTACAAAAAATTCCTCAAAGTGGTGGGGATCGTATGTATTTTAGAATTGTACAAGGGAATCAATCATGGATTGCTACTTATAGTTTGAATATTAAAGAGAATGATACCTTCATGTACTTTGCTACTCATTTTGCAAGCAAAAATTTACCAGTACCTAAAGTATTGGCGGTGAGTGAGGACAAGTCCATTTACATTCAAGCCGATTTAGGAAATGTTTCTTTATTGGAAGTATTGGAGAAAGAAGGTAAAACAGAGAAAGTGTTTTCTTTGTTTCAAAAAAGTTTAAAAGCGTTGGCAAACCTACAAGTGAATGGTGGAAAGGGTTTGGATTATGGCCAATGTTTAACTTCAAAAGAATTTGGCAAGCATTCAATTTTAACTGACTTGCTTTATTATAAGTATTACTTTTTAGATACCCTTCAATACCCCTACGATAAACAAGCATTGATTGATGAATTTGAGTTGTTGAGTGAAAAATTAGCGAGCAAAGAATTAAATCATTTTTTATTCCGTGATTTTCAAAGTAGAAATATTATAGTCAACAACGAGGAAGTTTATTTTATAGATTTTCAAGGTGGAATGCAAGGCGGACTTTCCTATGATGTGGCTTCCTTATTATGGCAAGCGAAAGCAGAGTTACCCAATGAGTGGAAGGAAAAATTATTGGCATATTATGTGGAGGAAGTGCAAAAAATATTACCAACACCCATTTCAATAGAACAGTTTCACAAACAGTATAATGGATTTGTTTTAATTAGGTTGTTGCAAGTGTTAGGCGCATATGGATTTAGAGGATTATTTGAACGTAAAGCACATTTTTTAAGAAGTATTCCTTTGGGCCTAAATAATTTGAAAAACTTTTTATCCATTTCTCCTATTGACAAGGAGACGCCTGTGTTTGCGGGTATTTTAAATTGGATGGTTTCGGAGGAGGTGATGGCAAGATTTAATCCTCCTACAGCCACAGAAGCCACCCCATTGGTTATTACCATTAATAGTTTTAGTTACAAAAAAGGGCTGCCTTCGGATAGTTCAGAAAATGGAGGTGGATTTATTTTTGACATGCGTGGAATTTTAAATCCAGGCAGGTTTGATGAGTATAAAAAATTATCCGGACAGGATAAGCCAGTACAAGATTTTTTAGAACAACGTACTAAAATGAATACTTTTTTAAATAGTGTTTGGGATTTAATTGACATTACAGTTGAAAATTATTTATCAAGAGATTTTGAATCTCTGCAAATAAATTTTGGTTGTACAGGTGGGCAGCATCGAAGTGTATTTGCTGCCGAACAAACTGCAAGGCATTTAAAAAACAAGTATAAAGTAAACGTAGTGTTAGCGCATACTAATAAAAATAATTGGGTAAAATAGTTTTTTATGAGAGCAATGATTTTGGCTGCTGGATTAGGAACTAGGTTAAAACCTTTTACGGATCATCATCCAAAGGCTTTGGCCATGGTGAATGGGAAAAGTTTACTACAACGCAATGTGGAGTATTTGCTCACTTATGGAATTACGGATATCATTATCAATGTGCATCATTTCGCCGATCAAATTATTGATGCAGTACAAGCCAATAACGGATGGGGTGCGCGGATTACTATTTCGGACGAATCCAATGAAGTATTGGAAACCGGTGGTGGATTGTTGCGCGCGGCAAATTATTTTGAAGGGGAGGAGCGCTGGTTGGTAATGAATGCAGATATATTAACCAATTTGGATTTGCATAAAATGATGGCTGCCGATGCGTTATTTGCACAAAAAGCGGAAGGTGATTTAGTCGCAACCTTGGCGGTGACCAATCGAGATTCAAGTAGAAACTTAATATTTAATCAAGCTGGGACCTTATGCGGTTGGAAAAACAATACTACTGGCGAGGAAAAGTGGACCCTGCCATTAAGAGACCCCAATACGGCGGTACCAAAGGCCTTTAGTGGAATACAAATAGTTCATGCTTCTTTTTTACAAGCTCTAACATTGCAGGGTAAATTTTCTTTAATTGATGCTTATTTACAATTAGCACAACACTATGCAATTTATTATTATGACCATAGCGAAGGCATTTTACTGGATGTAGGTAAGCCGGAAAGTTTGGAAAAAGCAGCAACAATATTTAAATAGTTGGCATGTGCCAGCAGTACGAATCGCTTTCTATTCATGCCATTCACTCTACTTTACACTAAGTGATTGTAATACATTATACTTTGATGTAAATTTTTCGCTTGTCTAAAAAATAAGCAAATGATGCCATCAAAAAAATAAAGCACACAGCATACACCAATGAGCCTACTCTTAAATCTGTAGCAATGTTTTTGCAAACATGTTCATAAAACCAAGGAAGTGCTGAAGTATATACGGGTTGCCCTTTTTCATCGGTATGATCTACCCATCTCATTAATGCCAAAACGCGGGGTAAAAATCCACTAAGTACAAATATGAACAATGGGTTTTTTCCAAATACGTCAAAAAACTGGCTCCATCTTCCTTTCGCTTCTTTAAATTCTAATAAATAAATAAAAATGCCTAAGGTAAGCATGGACAGACCTGTGGTATAAATTACATAACTACTTGACCATATTTTTTTATTTATTGGGAAACTAAAATCCCAAATGTATCCTGCAACTACAAAAACAATACCTGTTAATAATAGCTGAGAAAGCATTTCGAAATTTTTTCCTTTTAATTGTATGTATTCACCTACTAAATAGCCTAATATAATTTGAACAATGGCTGGGATGGAACTTACTAAACCCTCTGGGTCAAATGGGATGCCTTCACCTTTATAAATATGGGATACCCCTAATAAGGATTGATCAATGGCATTGCCAAAAAATCCTGATAAACTAAAGGGATGTCCTGGAGCACCTAGGGCTAAATTCAATGCCCAATACATGATTAAAATAAGCATGCCAATATAAAGTGCCACACGCGATTTTCCGTAATACACAATAATGGAAGCGAAAAAATAACAAATTGCAATTCTTTGTAACACGCCTAAAATCCGCACATTGTCCCATACTTTAAAAATTAACACATTATCCGACCATTTAACAAAGGGACTCCAGTTTAAGAATAGGCCAATGGCAAAAATGAGCAAGGTTCTTTTAATTACTTTTTTCCAAAACTGAGATGCGGTTCCTAGATGGAATTTAGGCATCACAAAGGACATAGCGTTTCCCACAGCAAATAAAAAGAAGGGAAAAACCAAGTCGGTGGGGGTACAACCATGCCAGCTAGCATGCTCCAATGGGCTAAAAATATGCCCCCAATTGCCGGGATTATTCACAAGAATCATCAGTGCCACGGTGGCGCCCCTGAAAACGTCTAGGGAATAGTATCTTTGCTGACTCATAGCTGTTATTATTATAAATTACTTCTTTATATATATGGCCAAAATAATATCTTTGTAAGATACAAATTCAGATGCAAAAAAATATATTAATTACCGGCGGAGCAGGATTTATTGGATCGCATGTGGTGCGATTAATGGTGACCAAGTATCCTGAGTATCAAATCTTTAATTTAGATGCCTTGACTTATGCGGGCAACTTGGAAAATTTAAAGGATATTGAATCATTACCTAACTATCATTTTGTAAAAGCCAATATTTTAGAGGCGGATACATTGAAGGAAATTTTTCAAAAACACCAAATAACAGACGTGATTCATTTAGCGGCGGAGTCGCATGTGGATAGGTCGATTGTTTCCCCTTTGGACTTTGTATATACGAATGTAATTGGCACTGTTAATTTATTAAATACGGCCAAGGAATTTTGGAAGGGGGATTTAAGTTATGAAAATGCACATGATGGTACCTGGGATAAAAAAAGAGATCATTTGTTTTATCATATCTCAACCGATGAAGTGTATGGTAGCTTAGGCAAGGAAGGCTTGTTTATGGAAACTACTCCTTATGATCCTAACTCACCTTACTCGGCGAGTAAAGCAGCGAGTGATCATTTTGTGCGGGCTTATGGTGAAACGTATCACTTACCCATTGTAGTGTCTAACTGTTCAAATAACTACGGGCCTAACCATTTTCCTGAAAAATTAATTCCTTTATTTATTCATAATATTATCAATAAAAAAGCTTTACCAGTTTATGGGGATGGCTTGTACACCCGTGACTGGTTGTATGTGATTGACCATGCCCGTGCGATTGATTTAATATTCCATGAGGGTAAAAAAGGCGACACGTATAATATTGGTGGCTTCAATGAATGGACTAATATTGACTTGGTGAAATTATTGTGCGCACAAATGGATGAGAAATTGGGACGTGCGAAAGGAGAGAGCGAAGGCTTAATCACTTATGTGAAAGACCGTCCGGGGCATGACCGTAGATACGCTATTGATGCCACAAAATTAAATAAGGAATTAGGTTGGAGTCCTTCGGTTACTTTTGAACAAGGCCTAGCAGCTACTATTGATTGGTATTTGCAAAACACTGCTTGGTTGGAAAATGTAACCAGTGGTGCTTATCAAGCTTACTATAACGATATGTATACGAATAGATAATGAGAATAGAACAGACGCCATTACAAGATTGTTTTATCGTTCACGAAAAAGTGAATGGAGATGCAAGAGGTTATTTTATTGAAACCTTTAACCAAAGAGATTTTAATGCTGAAACAGGATTAGATATTGTATTTGTGCAGGACAATCAATCTAAATCGACCAAAGGAGTTTTAAGGGGCCTGCATATGCAAAGAGGAGCTAGTGCACAAGCCAAATTAGTAAGGGTGATTGCTGGTTCGGTATTGGATGTGGCTGTGGATTTAAGAAAAGGTTCTCCTAGTTTTGGACAACATTTTGCAATTGAATTAACCGAGGATAATCATAAGCAGTTTTTTGTACCTGCAGGATTTGCGCACGGATTTGTAGTATTGAGTGAATCGGCTACTTTCTTTTATAAGGTGGATAAATTTTATGCGCCTGGCAATGAAGTAGGTATTATGTACAATGACAAGGACTTAAATATTGATTGGAAGCTTCCGGTTGATGAATTGATTTTTTCGGAAAAAGATAAAACATTGGGAAGCTTTGCGGAATATGCTGCAACACTATAAAAATAAAATTAGGTGCATGATTTGAGCACGAAGTGCGAAAACATATACACAAACAAAAAATAAATTATTAGGTATATGAGATGCAAATCCCATAACACAAACAAGAAATAAATGATTAGGATATGAAGGGAATTATATTAGCAGGGGGATCAGGTACAAGATTGTACCCTATTACCAAAGGGATTAGTAAGCAATTGATGCCTATTTATGATAAGCCCATGATTTATTATCCATTGTCCGTATTGATGTTGGCAGGGATTAAGGAAGTATTAATTATCACGACCCCTGAGGACAATGATCAGTTTAAACGGTTATTGGGAGACGGGTCTGAAATTGGTTGCAAATTTAGTTATGCAGTGCAAGCAGTACCCAATGGTTTAGCCCAAGCATTTGTAATTGGGGCAGATTTTATTGGAAAAGATAAAGTGTCGTTGGTATTAGGGGATAATATTTTTTACGGAGCAGGATTTAGTAAATTAGTTCAATCCTTTAATGATTTGGAAGGAGCTGCGGTATTTGCCTATGAGGTGAATGATCCTGAACGTTATGGAGTAGTGGAGTTTGATGCAAACAACAATGCCATTTCATTGGAAGAAAAACCAAAAGCGCCAAAATCCAATTACGCTGTCCCAGGCTTGTATTTTTATGATAATCAAGTGGTAGAAATTGCTAAAAATATCCCCGCCTCACCAAGAGGAGAATATGAAATTACCGACGTTAACAAAGTGTACCTAGAGCGTAACCAATTACAAGTGGGTATCATGAACCGCGGAACCGCCTGGTTGGATACGGGCACCTTTGAATCCTTGGCAGATGCTTGCGAGTTTGTGCGTGTAATTGAGAAACGTCAAAGCCAAAAAATAGGCTGTATTGAAGAGGTTGCCTACCGCATGGGCTTCATTGACAAGGCCCAACTGCTTGTTTTGGCTGATAAATATGCCAAAAGTGGGTATGGGGAATACCTAAGAGGATTAAAAAAATAAGAAATTTTAAACTTTTCTGCTACTTTGTTGTTTTAGGGTTATGTCATCATATACAATTAAGGATTTGGAGCAAATTTCTGGTATCAAAGCCCATACGATTCGTATTTGGGAGCAGCGTTATCATTTTTTGCAACCTCAGCGTACGGAGACCAATATTAGGTCCTATTCCGCCAATGAATTAAAGGTAATTTTGAACGTTTCCCTGCTTAATAAGTATGGGTACAAGATATCCCATATCGATAAAATGTCCCCTGCTGACATTGAGGACAAAATTTTAGGATTAAACCAGTTTGAGGCTGAAAAAGAAAGATTGGTGAATGGCATGATCAAGGATATGGTATCATTAGATATGTATTCATTCGAGAAAAATTTAGATATATATATTGCACAAAAAGGGATAGAGAAAACGATTACAGAAATCATTTTCCCTTTTTTAGAACGTGTAGGTATTCTTTGGATAACCAATCATATTAACCCTGCACAGGAGCACTTAAGCTCCAACATCATTCGTCAAAAAATTATTTTAGGCATTGAAAAATTACCTAAAATACCTACATCGGATAAGCATATCGTATTGTTTATGCCAGAAGGAGAGTACCACGAAATTGCTATTTTATTTGTTCAATTCTTATTAAAGCATAAGGGGTATTCAATTGACTATTTAGGTGCCAATGTACCTTCTGTTGACATTAAATACCTAACGGAACACAAGAAAGTAGATCATTTATACGCCCATATTACCGCCCCTATCAAAGGCTTCAAAATGAATAAATTCATTGAATCATTGGGACAAATAAACCCATCCATCCCTATTGTCATTTCAGGACAAGTGGCCCAGGATTACAAAGGACCAGCCCCTGTGAATGTTCAATTCATGAGAACCTTACAGGATACGATGGCATATTTGTATGCTATCTAAACAAGCGTCAATTTCTATTCAGCCTCATTCCTATCAAAGAAGCGCATTTTCTTTTTGTTTAATCTTTTTTGTTTAAACATTTTTGTTGAATCCAATTTGGTAGTGGATTTCACTATTTTGCCCTTGATTTAGTCAATTTTATAGCCATTTTCAATGACTATTTTTATCTAACTTTCACATTATCAGTCACTTGTAAGACAAAAACATTTTGTTTAAATATTTTATGAATAAATTAAACAGAATTCAAAAATAACCCCTATTTTTGTTTAACAATTATATCAATTAGTTAAACACAAGTATATGTCAAACGCAGAATTTAGCCTCTTATTAACTGAAAATGCCGATTTCTTAAGACCATTTGCAATTAATTTGACCAAAGACTATGAGTCAGCAAAGGATTTGTTCCAAGACACTTTGTATCGTGCTTTCTCGAACAAAGACAAGTACAATGTAGGTACCAATATCAAAGCTTGGTTATATACGATTATGCGTAATATATTCATTAATGATTATCGTAAGCGTTCAAAGCAAGCAATTGTTTTTGACAATACGCCTAATGATTACATTATTGATCAAACACATACTAAGGTAATTAATCAAGGAATTACCAATTTAAACATGCGTGAGGTAAATCAATTAATAAATGATTTGCCAGAATTATTTCGTGTGCCATTTAATTTATATTTTGAGGGTTATAAATACAATGAAATTGCAGAAGTGTTAAATGAACCTTTGGGAACAATCAAAAGTCGTATTCACTTTGCAAGAAAAATATTGAAACAAAAAATTGAAAGATATTAATACAATGATGCCCTCCTCAAATAAAACAGTTTTAGTCATAGGTGCTGGGTTTGCCGGATTATCTGTTGCTACATTTTTAGCACAAAAAGGTTGGAAGGTTAAGGTGGTAGAAAAGCATACGATACCTGGAGGTAGAGCAAGAAAATTTGAAGCCAATGGATTCGTGTTTGACATGGGACCAAGTTGGTATTGGATGCCAGATGTTTTTGAAAAGTATTTTGAAAAATTTGGTAAAAAAGTAAGCGACTATTATCAATTAAAAAGATTAGATCCATCCTATAGAGTGTATTTTGATAAAACACATTGGGATATGCCTGCGAATTATAGCGATTTGCAAGCATTGCTCGAAAGTGTAGAACCTGGAGCTGCATTGGCTTTGGATAAGTTTATGGAAGAAGCCAAATTTAAGTATGAGGTGGGTGTAGGTAAATTAGTACATAAGCCGGGACAATCCTGGTTGGAATTCATTGATTGGGAAGTGATAAAAGGTGTTTTCAAATTGGATATTTTTCAATCCATGAAAAAACATGTCGCTAAATTTTTTAAACATCCATACATACAATCCATCATGGAATTTCCGGTATTGTTTTTAGGCGCATTGCCTGAACGTACTCCGGCCTTGTATAGTTTAATGAATTATGCAGATATTAAAGGAGGTACTTGGTATCCTGAAAAAGGAATGTACAGCATTGTTCATGGTATGTATCAAGTAGCATTAGAACAAGGTGTTAGCTTTTGTTTTGGGGAAGAAGTAAAACATATTGAAGTAGTGAATGGTGTTGCAAAAACAGCAAGTACCATAGTAGCATTGACTGGTGAGCAAAAGGAATATACTTTTGATGTAGTGGTGGGAGCCGGTGATTACCATCATATTGAAACAAAACTTTTAAATAAAAAATATCAATCTTATTCCGATGAATATTGGGATTCTAGATTATTAGCACCTAGTTCCTTATTGTATTATGTGGGATTAAACAAAAAATTAACTGGTGTTTTACATCATAACTTATTTTTTGATACCGATTTTGGTGTGCATGGTAAAGAAATTTACACGCAACCAGCATGGCCGAAGGATCCACTTTTTTATGCCAGTGTACCATCGGTTACCGACCCTTCTGTTGCTCCAGCAGGTAACGAAAATTTATTTTTATTAATTCCAGTTGCCGCAGGGTTGCAAGGGGATACCGAGGAAGTTAGGGATGCCTATTTTAATCAATTAATCGCAAGATTAGAGCAAAAATGGGGTCAATCTATTTCAGATTCAATTGTTTATAAAAAATCATTTGCGGTGTCGGATTTTATTTCCGAATACCATTCATTTAAAGGGAATGCTTATGGCCTTGCCAATACATTAATGCAAACTGCAATTTTAAAGCCATCTTGTAAAAGTAGTAAAGTAAAAAACTTATATTACACCGGTCAATTAACTGTTCCAGGACCAGGCGTACCACCAAGTTTAATTAGTGGAGAGGTCGTGGCAGAGTTAGTGCATAACCAATTTTAATAAAAAGAGTGATATGTCAACTTTTCAATTATATGATCAAGTAACGGCTACTGCAAGTAGACAAACTACTACTATGTATAGTTCAAGTTTTTCTTCTGCTATCAAATTATTACATGCCGATTTAAGACAACCTATTTATGATGTATATGGCTTGGTAAGGTTCGCTGATGAAATTGTAGATACTTTTCATGACTATGATAAAGCTACCTTATTGGCAAATTTCAAAAAAGATACTTACACGGCTATTGAACAAGGGGTGAGTTTGAATCCTATCTTACACAGATTTCAAATTACATTCAGAAAATACAATATCGGCATAGATTTGGTAGAAGCATTTTTCAATAGTATGGAAATGGATTTGAGTAATCAAACCTATACCGTTGATTCCTATCAAAAATATATTTATGGAAGTGCCGAAGTTGTTGGGTTAATGTGCTTGCATATTTTTTGCGATGGCGATAATGCTCAATTTGAAGCCTTAAAACCTTCTGCACAACGTTTGGGCGCTGCTTTTCAAAAAGTAAACTTTTTAAGAGACATTAAAGCCGATTTTGAAGGCTTATCAAGATTGTACTTTCCCAATTGTGACTTTACTAATTTCAAAAAGGAAGATAAAATATTAATTGAGCAGGATATCCAGTCTGATTTTGCAGCTGCTTTGGAAGGCATTAAAATTTTGCCTTTAAAAGCGCGGTTCGGAGTATATGTTGCTTATAAATACTATTACTCCTTATACAAGAAGATCAAAAAAACCAAGCATCATTCAATTTTGAAAATGCGTATTCGTATTCCAGATTATAGAAAGTTGCTGATTTTAGCGAATGCAGGTATTAGAAGTCAACTTAACTTGTTCTAACTATGAGCCAATTAGAATATGTAGTATTAGTGGATGAGGCAGACAATGTTCTTGGGAAAATGGAAAAAATCCAGGCACATCGTTTAGCCAAACTACATAGGGCCTTTAGTGTTTTTCTATTTGACAAGTCCGGCAATATGTTATTGCAAAAAAGAGCACTTGAAAAGTACCATAGCCCAGGTTTGTGGACCAATACCTGTTGTAGCCACCCAAGGCCAGGTGAGTTGACCATTGATGCAGCAACAAGACGATTAAAAGAGGAAATGGGCATTGCAGCTTCCATTGAAAAAGCCTTTAGTTTTGTTTATAAAGCACCATTGGATCAGGGTTTAACCGAGCATGAATTGGACTATGTTTTTGTAGGTGAATATGAAGGGGTTATTTCGCCTAATAGTATGGAAGTATGTGACTATCTTTACATAAGTATTGAGGAACTACAGGAAAAAATTAAATCTTGCCCAGCACAATTTACTGTTTGGTTTAAGATTGCGTTTCCAAATGTGGTTAAATGGTATCAAGGTTTACAAGTAATTAATTAAATTTTTTATTATGTTATTTATAGGAGTAATGTTTTTGACTTTTGCCATCATGGAAGGCATCACTTGGTTAACACATCGATATGTTATGCATGGTTTTTTATGGTATTTACATGAGGATCATCATCAGCCTACAGGTCATTTTTTTGAAAAGAATGATGCCTTTTTCTTAATTTTTGCGGTGCCTAGTATGGCTTGTATATTTTATGGAAATTTTGTTGGACCATTGTGGATTGCTGCAATTGGGACAGGTATTGCCATGTATGGGTTTGCTTATTTCATCGTGCATGAGGTGATTATACATCAAAGAATCAAATGGTTTACTAAGTCTAATAATAGATATATCAAAGCCATTCGTTGGGCTCATAAAATGCACCATAAACATATGGGCAAAGAAGACGGAGAAAGTTTTGGAATGCTAATTGTAGCTAAAAAATATTGGGATAAAGTTAGACAGGACGAACGCATTCAAGCCAATGGATAATAAGGCGGATCATTCATATCAAGCTACTCATTACGATATCATCATTGCAGGTGCAGGATGTGCTGGACTGTCCTTATTATATTCTATTTTACGATCCCCAGTATTAAGTTCACAAAAAATTTTAGTGGTAGATAAATCATTTGAAAAATCAAATGATCGCACTTGGTGTTTTTGGGAAACCCATAATGGTAAATTTGATGCTTTGGTTTGCAAAAAGTGGGAGCAAATTTCCGTACATAAAAATGAATTCTCAACCACATTGCCTACTGCTCCTTTTACCTATAAAATGGTGGAGGGGATAGAATTTTATAAGCATGTCATGGACTTTGCAAAGCAGTTTACCAACCTGCATTGGCAGGAAGCTCATATAAGTTCAATTGATACAATTAATGAGGAGGCGATTGTTTATTGGGAGGGAGGTGCCGCACAAGGACGCAAAGTATTTTCTAGTATTTTTCCTATTGATGATTTATATGTCATTAGCCAATCTAAACAATCAACACCATTTTTATGGCAACATTTCAAAGGGCATTTAGTATCCTTTGAAGAATCCGTTTTTGATGATCGTGTTGCCAGGTTAATGGATTTTAATGTTGATCAACATGGAGCCACCGCCTTTATGTATGTGCTTCCTTTAAGTGATAAAAAAGCATTGGTAGAATATACCTTGTTTTCCAAAACCTTGTTAAAGCCAGAAGCTTATTCGCAAGCAATTAACCATTATATACAAGCGAATTATCCTGCTATTCCCTATCAAATTAATCATGAGGAAATAGGAGCGATACCTATGACTACCCAGTCACTTGCTAAAAGTAAAGCACCTATTTATGTAATAGGGACTTTAGGAAATGCAGTAAAAGCAAGTACCGGGTACGCATTTCAGTTTATACAAGCGCAGGTCGATACAATTGTAAGCAATTTAGAACAAGGTGGCCCAATCCAGACAGAAGTTCAACAAACAAGGCATCAATTTTATGATGCAGTATTATTGTATATATTATACCATGATTTAATGGAGGGAAGCGAAATTTTCAAACGCATTTTTGAAAAAAATAGCATAGAGACCATTTTTAAATTTCTATCCAATACAAGTTCAATATGGGAGGATATACGTATCATGCGTAGTTTGCCCACAAAAATTTTCTTACCAGCAGCCATCAAAGTATTATTTCGGCGGGGCTAATGTATTTGCTCATTTAGTTTAACTAAATTTGCAATAGGGCCTTGTCGTACAATGGTTAGTACAAGAATTTCCGAAGTTCTAAATCCCAGTTCGATCCTGGGCGAGGCTACAAATGCATTCAACGAAGTTGAAGTATTGATTATGACAGAACGAACGAAGCTTGCTTCAGTTTGTGATGAAATAATCAATACAATTTAACAAACGTAGTTTGTTAAATGAAATGCTTTGGGTTAATCCAAAACGTAAAGTAGGCAGCCGAGCGAAGCGAGTGCTGTCAGCCTGGGCGAGGGTTTAATTTTTAATACTATGTTTGTTAAATGAAATGCTTTGGGTTAATCCAAAACGTAAAGTAGGCAGCCGAGCGAAGCGAGTGCTGTCAGCCTGGGCGAGGGTTTAATTTTTAATACTATGTTTATTCAATGAAATGCTTTGGGTTAATCCAAAACGTAAAGTAGGCAGCCGAGCGAAGCGAGTGCTGTCAGCCTGGGCGAGGGTTTATTTAAAAACGTAGTTTGTTAAATGAAATGCATTCAACGAAGTTGAAGTATTGATTAAAATGGTCCCTTATTCCAAAGTTTAACAGGTATTTCAGTGCCTAAATTTGTCAATAGCGTTTTGCGGAACTGTGCCACAATACGTTTGTAGGTTGTTATCATACTTATTTATCCCAAAATAGCCATTAGGTAACCCAATTAAAGTGTAAAAAGTACACATTAATTTAATAACGTATTCATAATCATTGTATTATAAGTTGCATAAATTCAGATAAAATTCAAGAACTTGCAAGACTAATCGGTTTTTAATGAAACAAGGATTGCTTGCTTTACTATTGCTTGTGGGGATAGGAATACCAACCTATGGACAAACAAATATTGGCCAAGCTAATGAATTGGTGAACTTACTTACCCAAAAAGTAAATCAAATTGTCAACAAAGCAATTATCTACAATTACTATTTAGGAGATGATTTATATACAGAGAAATCATTTATTAGTGATGCTAAATTAACCATCCTACAAAATAAGGTTAAGATCTATTATTATATTACGACACAAAAATATGATTTGCGCACAAGCGCAATGATACGTTCTGAGTATGGTGCTTCTGTAGTTTTTGATCCAAGTTCCATTGAAACTGTAAATTTAAAAGGCAAGTACACCGACTATGCAAAATCCGAACTAGGATTATTGGTAATTAATTTTAATAAAGAAGTAGAGAAACATACTTACATACAAAAAAAGAAAAACGAGGATCCTTCTTTATTAGATAATCCATTGGTATATGAATTTGAATTGCCTTTTTTGAAATCGGATATTAGCAATCCAGCCGCGATTCAAAAAGCCTTGCTTGATTTAAAAAATACAACAAGTACTTACATAAAATAAGGAACTGAATCATCCGATATTTTTTCTTCCTGATTCCAATAAGCCAAAGTAACTACATGGCCATCGGGGGTATGCAATGATCGGCCAAAGACTGCATTGGTGGGATTAAACCTTAGGTCCGTTACGCCTACTGTAAATGTACTGGGCGCAACAGGTTCTGGATTAGGAGTGGGTGCAGGCGCTGGTGCCATTTCACCATCTGCCACTGGAATAGCTGCGGTTGCAGGTGCTGCTTTGGGGGCAGGGCTTGCTACCACCACCACTTGGTATTTATTGAAGCTTAATAAATCTTTTAAAAATTGAACACGATCAGGGTGCACGTTCTTTTCAACTATGGAACATTTTATATTATCTAAATCTTCAAATTCGTGGTTCTTGTTAATTGCCATAAAATTTAATTTAAGTCGAATATTTTAAAATTTACACCCATTCATTAATCCATATTCTTTATAGTCCAAAGCTAATGGAGTGAATATAATCATATACCATACTTACAAGTCCCGTTACAATGACACCAACGACACAAATGTACATGGCGATTTTCGATACCACTGGTACAGTCATTTTTTCAATAGGAGTGGAGTTTTCATCCATGAAAATTGCTTTTACCACACTTAAATAATAGTAAAAGCTAATGACCATATTTAATGCGGCAAAAATAATGATACCATAATTTCCTTTTGCCGCCCCAGCCATCAATAAAAATAATTTTCCAAAGAAGCCAGCAGTAGGAGGAACCCCTGCTAAGGAGAATAAAGCAATAGTAAGTACCCAGGATAACATGGGGTTGGTTTTATAAAAACCTTTAAAATCCGAAATATTTTCTTTACCCGTTAACGCGCTCACCACTGATACCACTCCAAAAGCAGCAAGATTAGAGAATATATAAATTAGTACAAAGTAAATTAAAGAGGCCATTCCCGCTTGTGAACTACTCGAAATACCAATTAAAATAAAGCCTACTTGTGCAATGGAAGAGAATGCCAAAAAGCGTTTAAAATTATCTTGGCGTAATGCGAATAAATTGCCAATTAAAATAGTGGCTGCAGTCAATACCATTAAAATTAAATACCAGCTACTCGCTAAGGGCGTAAATACTTTGTATAAAATATTGACCAAGGTGAATAAAACAGCTGCTTTTGAAATAACTGATAAAAAGGAAGTAACCGCTACTGGG
Source organism: Bacteroidota bacterium (assembly GCA_947457075.1). Lineage (GTDB taxonomy): Bacteria > Bacteroidota > Bacteroidia > Chitinophagales > Chitinophagaceae > Sediminibacterium. The sequence goes on along the minus strand of CANGUG010000016.1, from coordinate 19,732 downwards.
GATCCTTCATACACATCCGCGGTCCATAAGTGAAAGGGTACTGCTGATATTTTAAAGGCAAATCCAGTTACTAATAAAATAAAGGCAAATAATTGTAATGGATTTCCATTAAGGTGCGCTGTAATAATTGAAAAGCTTAAAGTACCTGTTGTGCCATATAAAAATGAAATACCTAACAAAAGAATTGCAGAAGAAAATGCAGAAGACAGTATTAGTTTCATGGCTGCCTCTGATGATTTACGCTTGGTCAAATCAAAATTAGCAGCAGCAGCCAAAGGTATAGTGGACATTTCTAACCCTAAGTAAAACATTAATAAGTTGCCACTTGAAATCATAAAGAACATACCTAACAATGAGGTTAAAGTTAGTAAGTAAAATTCAATGACATTATTATTGGTTTTTAACCATGCATAGGACTGCATGGAAATAAGCAGTACAGCTAAGTTTAATAAGTTTTTTTCAAAAACAATTATTGTATTGGTATTGAACATTCCATTGAATAGTTCACCTGTTTCATGACAACAAAATCCCGCAACCAAATTAACAAGCAATGCTAAGTTGATGAAGTTTAAAATACTTTCATTGCTTCTGTCTTTGCCTAATTTAATAAATAGCAATAGGAATATCAATGCAGCGAGCAATAATTCCTGTCTTAAATGTAATAATATGGTATAGTTCATCTTTCTAAAAATTCTATTTATAATTCGTTATGCGTCCATTTCAATTTTATTTATTCAATTTTATTTGCCAACCACCACTTTACCCAATTGCAACATAATGGTATCGGTGCTTGGCATAATTAAATGATTTATTAAAAATGGTGCAAGCCCAATAATTAAAATACCAGCAATCAAAAGGATGGCAGCTAATTTTTCATTCCAAGTCGCATCCGATAAAACGGCATGTTCGGTACTAATTGGTCCCATAATGGCACGACCAGTTGCTCTTAAAATATACACAGCTGTTACGACAATGGAAGCACCAGATAAAACGGTTGCTAATCGGTAGGCGCCATTTGGATTTTGCCAGGAACCCACAAAAACAGTCATCTCTGCCACAAATCCACTAAAGCCAGGTAAACCTAAGGAACATAAACCTGCAATTACAAACACGGTACTAATAAAAGGCATGGCTTTTAACAAACCGCCTAATTGTGCAACCAATCGGGTATGCGTTCTGCTATAAATCATTCCAATGGCAGCAAAGAAAAGGGCGGTCATTAATCCATGGGACACCATTTGTATTACGGCTCCATTAATGGATGTTTTATTCAACATACCAATACCCAAAATTACAAACCCACAGTGGCTAATGGAGGAGTAGGCATTAATGTATTTTAAATCGGTTTGCATCATGGTGGCAAAAGCACCATAAATAATTGCAATGGTGGCTAATAAAATAATGATCCATGAATAAGTATGTGCTGCATCAGGCATTAAAGTAACAATTCGTAAACAACCGTAACCACCTAATTTCATGGAGATGCCTGCTAAGAACATGCTGGCTGCAGTTGGAGCAGAAGCATGACCATCGGGTACCCAGGTATGAAAAGGAAATAATGCAGCAAATACGCCAAAACCTAGGAAGGCAAATGGGAAAAAGAATTTTTGAACGCCCACTGGAATTCCATGTTGAGTGATTTGTACAATATCAAAAGATTGGGTGTTATAATAAATACCAAATAGCCCTACCATAACAAGTGCCGATCCCGCCATTAACATTAAAGCTAGTTTCATGGCACTTTTTGTTTTATCTCCACTTCCCCAAATACCAATTAATAAAAATTTAGGAATCACCGCTACCTCTAAGAAAAAGAATAAAGTGAAAAGATCTAAAGAGATAAAAAAGCCATAGGCACCCATGCTTAATAATACCAATAAGAAAAAGTATTCTTTACTTAACTTTTCCATGGTCCAAGAAACCAATATGCCGGCTACTACAATTACCGAAGTCAATAAAATCATGGATAATGCAATGCCATCTATCCCAATATGGTAATGAATATTCAAGGCTTTAAACCAGGTTTGGTCTGATTCAAATAAATAGGTAGCCTTGTTGCCTGCTGCTCTTTCTGCTAAGAATGAATTTAATAACATACCTGCAAGGCCTAGTTGCACCACAGCGCCCGTTAAGCCTATCACTCTTATTTGTTGTAAACCCTTTGCTAGTAGTATTAGTACTGCCGTGAGTAAGGGGATTAATATTAGTAATGTCAAGTTCATCATGATATAGTGCGTTGGTTGGTAGGATTAATTTTATTTCCAGATATACATTAGCAATATTGAAATTGCGACTACGCCTCCAAAAAAGTAAAGTGCATAGTTTTGAACTTTACCAGATTGTAGTCCTTTCATTAAGGATGCAATTTTTGCAGTGGTGGTAGCCAATAATTGCATAAATCCATCTACAATATTTTTATCGGCCCAAGCAATGGGCTGACCTATAAAGGGGAATATTATCTTTTTTGTGATAAATAAATATACTTCGTCAACATAAAACTTTTTATAGGCTGCGGTATAGAATCCACCAAAAGCAGTAGCTACTTTATTGGACTTGTCATTTTGATTTTTATAAAAACTGGCAGCTAGTAAAATGGCTAAAACAGATAAGACCACCGGGGCAATAGAAAATACCCAATCAATATGTGTTGCTAATGCTTTGCCGTCGGCGGTAACTAATTGAGAAAAAGGAATAAAGCCCACGCCTACAGCGCAAGTAGCAAGAATGATTAATGGTAATTTCATTGTCCAGGTGCCTTCGCCATGATCATGATTATCCTGACTATTATTCCCATTTGCGGCTAAATTGTGATTATTGTGATCCTGTGCTGTGATGCTTGCTTCCATACTCCAGAATATATTAAAGTATAAACGGAACATATAAAAGCTGGTTAAGGCTGCGGTAAATAAAGCAATACAATAAATGATTTTATTTTCATGAAAAGCAGCCGTTAAAATTTCTTCCTTACTAAAGAAGCCTGCAAAAGGAGGGATACCTGCAATGGCTAAGCAAGCAATTAAAAATGCAATATGTGTAATGGGCATTAATTTTCTTAAACCTCCCATATCTTTCATTTCATTGCTATGAATCTTATGAATTACAGCACCCGCTCCTAAGAACAATAAACTTTTAAAGAAAGCATGTGTAAATAAATGAAACATGGAAGCCATATAGCCTAATCCTTGCTCGCCCCCATTTTTGGAGATACCCAAAGCAAACATCATGTATCCAATTTGTGACATTGTGGAATAGGCCAATACGCGTTTAATATCGGTTTGAGTACATGCAATCACTGCTGCAAATAAAGCCGATGCGGCCCCTACATAGGTAACTATGTTTAAAGCAATTTCGTCCATTGAAAACACAGGGAACATTCTTGCTACTAAATACACACCTGCTACCACCATGGTGGCTGCGTGTATTAATGCTGACACAGGAGTAGGTCCTTCCATGGCATCTGGTAACCAAATATGTAAAGGGAACATGGCTGATTTACCTGCACCTCCCATAAAAATTAAGGTTAAGCCCCAGGTAAGCATACTTGCGCCTAAAAAGCTAGCTCCAGTGATGCTAATATATTGTGCCGAACTTACCGAAGTAAATCTTTCAATTAATAAGCCAATATCCATGGTGCCGCCATAATAACCCAATATTAATATTCCAATTAAAAAGCCAAGGTCTGCAAAACGGGTTACAATAAATGCTTTTTTACTTGCTGCTACTGCGGATGGTTTATTAAAGTAATAACTGATTAATAAAAAGCTGGATACCCCCACTAATTCCCAGAACATATATACTTGGAAGATATTAGAGGATAATATTAAACCCAACATGGAGAAAGTAAATAAAGAAAGGAATGCATAATAGGTAGCGAATCGCTCTTCTCCTTTCATGTATCCTAAGCTAAATATATGCACCATTAATGAAACGGATGTTACCACCACTAGCATCATTACCGAAATAGGATCTACAATCATTCCTATGTCGATAGCAACATTGGGTGAAAATTCCAGCCAAGTATATTTTAATGCGACTATTTTTTGAAAAACCCCATTCACTTTGCCGTCCACAAAAAAGTATTGTTTGGCTGCAATAAAGGAAAGGATGGTGGAAGTGAACAAGCTAGCAGTTCCTATAAGGCCTGAAATGCCCGATAAATATTTACGCCCAAATAAACCCAATAGTACAAAAGTGGCTAGGGGTAATAAGGGAATCCAAAGTATATAAAAATAGTTTGACATCGTAATTAGTATAAATTATAGTGGGTATGTTTCAATGTAATTCGGTTAATATTTTTAGTATTTCATTTCGGTTGCATCCTCTACATCAATTGATTGATGGCTACGGTATAAATTAATAATAATGGCTATGGCCACCGCAGCTTCAGCCGCAGCAATAGTAATGATAAATAAAGTAAAGAATAAGCCGTCTAAATTATCAGGGAATAAATATTTATTGAATGCAACGAAATTAATGTTGACGCTATTTAACATCAACTCAATAGACATTAGCATAGTAATTAAATTACGACGAGTAAATAAACCATACATGCCTATGAAAAATAGGGCAGTGCTTACAAACAAAATATGGGTTAACGGTATTTCTTGCATCATATTTTTTCTTTTTACTCCTTAATTAGTTTGGTTATTATGTACGCTACTATTTTCAATGTCATTTTTAGGACGCATGGCAATCACAATACAACCTACCATGGCTGCCAATAACAGCATACTCACCACTTCAAATGGAAGTATAAATCCATGACTGGTGGTACTTAACATTTGTGTACCAATTGCTGACACATTCGGGTTAAAAGGTTTTGAAGAGGGGTAAGTAAATCCTTCATAATGAGCAATAAGGTTGGCTACAAAAGCCATTCCAAATAAAGCTGCCATAGCGGAGACTAATTTTTTGCCAACTGCAGGACTATTCATTTCTTTTCCCGAGTGCTGCGTTAAGAAAATAGAGAAAATGATAAGCACTACAATACCGCCCACATACACTACAATTTGAATGGCCGCAATAAATTCTACTTGCATCCAAAAATAAAGGGCTGCTATTCCAATTAAAGAAAATAATAGCCATATCGCCGCACGAAATATTTTAACTGAGGTGACAGCCAATACCCCTGCACCTAAAATGAATGCAGCGATGGCGTAAAATAGGATTGAAGAAATATTCATTATTCGATGCCCTCCTTTATTTTAGATCCTGGTTTATTTAAAATTTTGGTTAGTTTGCTTCTGTCAAAAACACTGTGCTCGAAATTGGGTACCATTTTAATGGCATCACTAGGACAGGCTGTAATGCATAAATTACATAGGGTGCACATTTCTAAGCGATAAATAAATGCGTCAATTGCTTTTTTCTTTTTGCCTTCAGGGCTAATGTCAAACTTGGTGATTATTTTAATAGTGCCATTAGGGCATGCTAGTTCACAAGCGGTGCAACCGGTACAAGTATGCTCATTGTTTTCATCGTGTGGCATTACTACCTCGCCTTTAAAACGATCGGCTAATTTTAAAGTAGCACGATTGTCGGGATATTGCTCCGTGATAATTTCCTTGCTATGTGTAAAATAATACCCTGTTTTACGCATTCCTTTAAGCAATGAACTTACTCCATTAACAACATCCGATATATAGTCTTTTAGAAACATTTTCTAATTTATTTAATGTTAAAAATGCCAACCCATTATTGCAATCACGGTGACTAATAATAGATTAAATAAGCTGATGGGTAATAAGTATTTCCATTCTAAGTTTAATAATTGATCGACCCGTAAACGAGGGAAAGTCCACCTAAACCACATGATGACAAAAATCAAGAAAAATGTTTTTCCCATAAACCAAATGCTCGAAGGGATATAGTCCATGATATGATTGAAGCTTTCCCAATGCCCAATATGCAATGGCATCCAACCTCCTAAAAATAAAGTCGCACCAATAGCGCATACAATAAATATATTAATGTACTCTGCTAAAAAGAATAAGGCAAATTTCATACCCGAGTATTCGGTGTGAAATCCAGCCGTTAATTCGGACTCCGCCTCGGCTAAGTCAAAAGGTGCACGATTCGTTTCGGCAGTGACGGCAATAATATATAATACAAAGGCAATGATTACAGGGATATGTCCTTTAAATAACCACCAGCCATTTTCCTGTGCCGCTACAATATCAGAAATTTGTAAACTTCCGGTTAGTACTACAATGGTTAATACTGCGAAGCCTGCCGATAATTCATAACTCACTATTTGAGCTCCACTGCGCATGGCACCAAGTAGTGAATATTTATTATTACTTGCCCAACCCGCCATTAAAATTCCAATCACGGATAAGGAAGAAATTGATGATATATATAAGACACCAATATTGATATCCCAAATTTGAAAGTTTCTAGCAAAAGCAATGGGGGCTAATAATAACATAGCTACCATCATCACAACAAAGGGAGCGAGATTAAATAAAAATTTATCAGCTGAGTCGGGTGTTAACCCTTCTTTCATAATTAATTTTAAGGTATCGGCCGCTGTTTGAAAAATACCTCCTGGTCCTACACGATTGGGCCCAAGACGAATTTGTATTCTGGCAGCCACTTTTCGTTCTAATAAAACCAAGACTAAACCTAAAATGGCAAATAGGGTAATGCACAATACAATCACTATCACACATTCAATCGCCAAAGCAATGGTTGGATCAAACTTGGCTAGTAACCAGTCCTGTGTTGTTTTTGTTATACTTTCTAAACTTAACATTTGTCTCTTTTTATTGGTCTAGTTCTATTGAACTTTACATTTGTTATCCATTCAATTTACTTCCTAATGGTTTATTAAACTATCTAACTATCTATCTATGTCTGGAATCACTAAGTCCAAGGTTCCCATTGTCGCCATTAAGTCCCCAATTTTACTGCCTTTTGCTATATGATTTAATACCGATAAGTTAGAGAAACCTGGGGAGCGGAATTTAATCCTATATGGGGTGGTAGCCCCTTCACTTACAATATAAACGCCTAATTCACCACGAGCTGTTTCCACTCTTTGATAAAATTCACCCTTTGCTAATTTCAATACATTTTTTGTTTTACCCACAAATTCACCTTCGGGTATATTGTCAATGAGTTGTTCAATAATGCGAATAGATTGATTCATTTCTTTAACACGCACTATATATCTTGCGAAGGAATCTCCAGCAGTTTCAATGATTTCTTCAAATTCTACCCGATCATAAGCATCATAAGGGGCAATTTTTCGCATATCACAACGCACCCCACTTGCTCTTGCCACTGGTCCAGTACAACCATAAGAAATAGCATCCTCTGTAGTTAATACACCGACACCTTTGGTACGACTTTGAAAAATAATATTGCCTGTAACTAAGTCTTCGTATTCGGTTACTTTTTCTTTGAACTGTTGTATGAATGCTTTTACCTTGGTTTGAAAATCGGGATGAATATCATACATCAAACCGCCTGGAACAATATAGTTCATAGTTAAACGTGCACCACAAGTATCCTCCATAATATCGGTGATCATTTCACGTTCCCTGAAGGCATAAAAGAAAGGAGTGAATGCACCTAAGTCCATAGCCATCGCCCCAATCCATAATTCATGGGATGCAATGCGTGTTAATTCATTTAAAATAGTGCGCACTACTTTTGCACGCTCAGGAACTTCAATTTGCATTCCCTTTTCAACTAATAAAGCACAGGCGGTATTGTTAATATGGGAAGAAAGATAATCCATTCGGCTAGTGACATAAATAAACTGACGATAGGTTAAGCTCTCACACATTTTTTCAATAGAGCGATGTATATAACCCAAATGTGGTTCTATTTTTTTAATGGTTTCTCCATTGAGTGTTACCACTAAATGTAATACACCATGCGTTGCAGGGTGCTGAGGTCCCATGTTAACGACTAACTCCCCCTCAGGTCCAAGGTTGGTCGTATCTTTTATGATTTCAGTTTCGTTATACATGGCCTGTTTATAATTTTATCATATTGATAGGATCTTCAAAATCTTTTCTCAAAGGCCAGTAGCCCTTTGGTTCATGGCCTGACTCCTTTTTTTCATCGCCAGCTGTCGCTGGCTCATCTTCTAAAATAAGTCTTCTTAAATCAGGATGATTAGCGAATTGAACACCAAACATTTCAAACACTTCACGCTCATGAAATTCAGCAGTGCGCCAAAGCTCACAAACAGTTTCAATAATTGGATTTGCCCTATCTAAATTTACTTTTAGCACTAAATTCAAACTGCGATTGGTCGAAGCAGTTAAATGGTACACCATGGTTAAATGCGTTTTATAATCCACGCAGGTTAAACAAAATAAAAAATCCATTTGCATAGGCTGACCCAATAGGGCGGCTGCAATTGGTTTTAATTGATGGGGTTCCACTATCATATTTAACCATTCGCCCGATTCATCATAAATTGCTTCTGGCGCGCGCGCGGTTATAAATTCTTTTATTGCTTCGTTAGTCATAGTCAAAAAAGTATCGTTATCTACTGAATTATTCAATAATCTATTATGGTTGTTCTTTAAATGCTGTTCTAATTTGATCACGTGTCATGCCCATTTTAATTTTCTCCTGTAAAGAAATTAAGGAATGGAGCAAAGCTTCAGGTCTTGGTGGGCAACCAGGTATATAAACATCTACGGGAATAATATGGTCAGCACCTTTTACTACTGAGTAGGTGTTGTAAAAGAAAGGACCACCGCTAATGGCACAAGCACCCATCGCAATCACATATTTTGGATCCGCCATTTGATCGTACAAGCGTTTTAAAACTGGGGCCATTTTATTTACAATGGTACCTGCGATAATAATTACATCGGCTTGTCGAGGGGAGGCGCGTGCTACTTCAAAACCAAATCGGGAGAAATCATATTTAGCGGAAGCGGTGGACATCATTTCAATGCCACAACAGCTTGTAGCAAAGGACAATGGCCATAAGGAATTGCTTCTTGCCCAATTAATTACACTATCAAAAGTACTTACTACAATTCCGCCACCTGGTGTTTCGTGGATAATACCCGGAAAGGGGGGATTACCAGCAATGTTTTCATTTAATTCCATTTGAGTGCGCCTTTTTTATGAGCATATAAAAAGCCCATGAATAAAATAAATATGAATATGACTATTTCAATAAGTGCTAGGATGCCTACTTTTTTCACCACCACTGCCCATGGGTACATAAACACCAATTCAACATCAAAAATTAAAAATAAAAGGGCAAACAAATAATAGCCCACATTAAATTGATGCCAGGGGGAACTGCTGGTTGGAATGCCACATTCGTAGGCTTGGCCCTTTTGAGGATTCTTGGATCCTTTCACTAAAATTTTACCAATGATTATTCCTCCTGCAGAAAAAGCAATTGCTGCAATGAGCAATGCAATTAATGAAATCGCTCCCATAAGCTCGCTAATTAGTTGTCCCCTAATTTACGAATAAAAATGCGAATCTTTTCGAATTCAAAATCAGGATTTTTAGGGATAAAAACTTTTTTCTATACTACCTTTACCTAACTGCCAAAAAAAGGGTTTTAAGTTATGCTATTGTCTATTACAATATTGGGGTTTATCGTTACTTTTTTGCTGCTTTTAAATCTTAAGCAGTCCAATAAGGCGAATATTTATTTATTTTTCTTTTTATTGATTAACAACACATATTCCTTATCGCACTATGCTACGGTATATTCGGGCAATAGGTATTTAATTGCGATTATGTTGGTGCATTTTACGCCCCTCTATTTATTAATTGGACCACTCTTTTATTTTTATGTTCGTGGTTTATTAACGGATGACCATAAACTAAGTAAATGGGATTATTTACACTTTATTCCCGCCGTATTATTTTTTATAAATATATCCCCTTATGTTTTTCATAATTGGGATTATAAATTAGCTTATGCTGATAATGTGATTAAGGATCCACATAACTTTTTGAATATTGATTATTTGTTTATGCCAAGTTCAATAAGTTTTTTAACAAGACCTATTTTTGCCATTTTTTATGTAATAGCTAGTATAGTATTGATTTTCAGAAAAGGGCTGAATGAAAATTATTTAACACATCAGGCTAATTTAATTTTTAAATGGCTAGCGTTATTTATATTGATTTCAATTATTTTATACCTTGGTTTTTTATTTTTCACTATCACATCCTTTATTACTCAAGATGTAAATTTTGCAGACAAGCAGGGTGATTTTATTTTATATTCAACTATTGGAAGTTTATTATTATTGAATTTATCCTTGTTGTTTTTCCCAAATATTTTATACGGTTTGCCTCAATTAGATTATGCTATTGTAACAAAACAAAACAGACAAGAAGAGGAGCGATTGGGTATTGCAGAAGACGTAAAAAAACAGTCTAGGTCCTTTGAAATTTCACCTGAAAAACTGAATTTATTGTCCCTAAAAATTAACCGATATATTGAATCAAAACCTTATTTGAATCCCGATTTTAACTTAACAGTAATGTCCACAGACACGGAAATTCCGGTGCACCATTTGTCCTATTATTTTAATGAGCACCTTCAAGTGAGCTTTAACACCTGGAAAAATGACCTTAAAATTGACCATGTTATATATTTAATTCGTAATGGGTCGGGTGAAATTTTGACACTTGACGCCCTAGCAAAACAAGCTGGATTTGGATCAAGAACTAGCTTTTTTAACTCCTTTAAGCTTAAAATGGGTGTTACCCCCTCAGAGTACCTGAATCGACTAGACTAAAATCGATTACTTTGTTTTAGTTTCCCAAATTTGTACAGATTTCTTTCTAAATTAAAACATAGACAATAGTCTTGTTCTTAATTTGCGCCCCCATCCGTTACCCTTTATAGTGTGACATTTTGGCGGTACAAAAGACCCTAATTTTAAATTATAAGTTATCCTAATATGTCAAATTTCAAATCGTTCACATTTATTATTATTTTAATGTGTTTTGTGGGAAATTTACAAGCCCAACAAAAAGATACTACCACTAAGAAATCTCCGTTTTCTTTCAAGTGGCGTATGCCCCAGATAAATTGGAAAAAAACAGCTCCCAAAAAAGTAGTCACAAATAGTACCCAATTTGCGGAAACGACTATTGGAGAGAGTTTGGCCCAAGCAGCTCAGGGTACGACCATTTCCTTGATGACTGGGGTGAATTTTACCCAACAATCAGTTGCAAGTGGTGCCTATAATTCCAATTTTAATTATAATATCGCAGACATTAGTCAGGATGCGTATAAAGCCGGATTTTTTGGAGGCGTTCGCTTAGACAGTCGTTATAAAAATAAACACGATTATTCCTTGAGTGCAAGTATTGGTAAATTTAATTCAGGTGCGACTTATACCCAATCAAAAAAATTACCTCCCTTTTCTGGAAATTTTTCCTCTTTCAAAGCGGAAGAAAGTTTTATCCTTTTAAATATTGCAGCACACTATAAAAAGCTTTTACCCATCGGGGACAGGGTGAAGTATAAATTTTATGCAGTTGCTGGACCAAGTATGGATTTTAGATTATCAGGTACTAGTTTAGATAATAAGGTAAACGAAGTTTATAAGAATATGTTTTTTAAGGGCGATATAGGTATTGAATTTTCAAATAGCAAAAACTATAATTTATTTTTTCTTTACCAAAGAAATTTTGGATCTATTACCAATGCTGGGATCAATACAGGCTTGAACAATTTCCAAATTGGTATGTCAGTTAAAGCAACTGATTTATTTTAATAATCAATAATTAAACGATGAATAAAAGAAATAAAACCATATTAATCATTTTATTAATGGTGCTTTCCATTTCCATGGTTGCTGGTTCTTGTTCTAAGGATACGGCAGGGACTAAGGTTGAATTAAGCTACAATATGTTGCAAGATAAAACATGGTATTTGGATAACACCCAAACCATTGTGAATACTACAGTAACCAATAGATCCTATGTTGGGCAGGTCACTTATTTTATTAATTTTTTGTCAAATAAAACAATGACAGATTCTTATGGTGTGAGTGGAAATTATACCATCGCGCATACAGCTGGACAATTGAATATGGTGATTAATGGAAAAACAGCAGGTGGAAATACGGTGAACTATAACTACACCATTGAATCAATAGGGTCAAGCAATTTAGTATTAACCTATACCAACGCAGGTACAATATATAAAATGTTTTATACTGCTAAATAAAACTAGTTATTTACAAATCAATTTCATTCAATGAAAATAAAATTCGGTATCATAATATTAGCAGTTTGTGGAGGGTTTAAATTATCTGCCCAGTCACCCATATTTATGATGAGTAGTATTGGAGGAATGGCTGGCACTACAAGTTCGGTTTCTGCATTAAATTTTAAAAGTAATGCAGCTTGTTTAGATGTGCAAAATGGAATTGCAGTATTAAATGGGAAAAGAAACACGGGCACTTTTGCAATGAGTTGCGAAGTGACTTTGAAAATAAATACATTAGGGGTAAAATTATTCCCCAATCCGGTGAATAGTGTTACAAAGGTTAAAATCACCAATGTTCCCCCTTTAAATGAAACCTTCAATTTAAGTATTTGGACCACGGAAGGTGCAATGATTAGCACTTCTAAAGAAACGGGTTATAATTTGTTTCAGGGGATGACTATGGATTTGAGCAGGTTAGTGGCTGGTAGTTATGTATTGAAAATAGAGTCCAATAATTTTATTGATGCAATAAAATTTATTAAAGCGAATTAAAAATTTTTAAGAATAAAAGGAGTATGAAAAAGCAATTTAATTTTAAGCGTTTTGTGATTGTATTAAGTGTAATGTTATTTACAACCTTAAGTACAAACTTATTTGCGCAAGTACCAGGTTCTGGTATATTTTTCCAAGCCGTTGCAAGGGATAGTTATTCTAATCCTGCGAAGGACAGAAAAATAGTTGTTGAAACAAGTTTGATTCAGTCAACTACCACTGGTGTAGTTGTTTTGCGTGAGTCATTTGAAACAACGACCGATGCATCGGGTGTATTTAGTGTAAGTATTGGCGAGGGTACAAGACTGGCTGGTACGGCAGCTAATTTACAAAGCATTGATTGGTCAAGAGGTCCTTATTTCTTAAATATCAAAGTAGCTATTGCACCTTTTATTCCTCAGTCCACTTGGGATTATACCAAGGACTTAGTGGATTTGGGTACTAGTCCTTTTGGTGCAGTGCCTTATGCCATGTATGCTGGAACAGTTGCTGGATTTGACACAAAATTAAATGTTTCTGATACTTCAAGAATGTTATCGGCTTATGCTAAATCACAAACTGTAACTGCTTTAGGTGTAAATAAATTAAATGTTGCTGATAGTATTACTAAATATGTTACGCCCACTCAGTTAAATGCAAAAACATTTGACCAAACGCCTATTTTAAATTCAATTGCTGCCAAATTAAATATAGCAGACAGTATTACTAAATACGTTACCCCCACTCAGTTAAATGCAAAAACATTTGATAGTACTGCTATTTATAATCAGTTAGGTTTAAAAGCAAACAGTGCAACAGTGACTACTTCTTTGAATACCAAAGAAAACATATCCAATAAAACCATTGATGTTACCTTAGATGGTACTTCGGATATAAAATATCCTTCTGCTAAAGCAGTTAAAACCTATGTTGATGCATCAATTACTGCGAATACAACGCCATTAACTTTTTCAGCGCCTTTGTCTAAATCAGGATTCAATGTAAGTATTCCACAAGCAAATGGGTCAAATAATGGTTATTTGAATGCAAGCGATTGGACCTCATTTAACAATAAAATTGACGCAACGCAAAAAGCGGCTATCAATGGAGTGGCTACTTTGGGCAATGATGGAAAAATTCCTTCCAATCAAATTCCAGCAATTTCTTTTCAAAGTGCTCAAGTAGTAACTAGTCAAGCAAATATGTTGGCACTATCAAGTGCGGTTGTTGGAAGTATTGCCATTAGAACAGACAATAATAAAAACTATGTTTTGAGTGCAGCTCCTGCAAGTACATTGTCTAATTGGATTGAATTGGCAACGCCCAGTTCAGTAGCTAGTATTAATGGTTTTGCTGGACCTAATGTAACGATCACTACCAATGATGTGAGTGAGGGATCAACCAATAAATATTATACCGATGCAAGAGTAAGAGGCGCTTTAGCTGCAACTGCTCCATTGGCATTTAATAGTGGAACAGGTACATTTTCAATACCTCAAGCAAGTACAACTGCAGATGGTTTTTTAACTGCTACGGATTGGAATACATTTAACAACAAGCAAAATGCTTTAGTTGCAGGAACTGATTATGTAACGCCTTCTGGTAATGCAAGAAACGTAACTGGCGTTGTTGCTGTGGCAAATGGAGGTACAGGAACTTCCACTGCAACAGGCGCTTTAGTTAATTTAGGTGCAGAAGCTGTTGCTAATAAAAGTAACGACGTTGCAGCAGATGCTGCTTCAGTGGTTAAATACCCAACGGTAAAAGCAATCAAGGATTATGTTGATCAACAAAGTGCCAATGCAGGGGTAGCTGATAATAGTATTACATCGGCTAAAATTAATGGAACCATTGCTATTGGTAAAGGAGGTACAGGTGCAACTACAGCAGCTGGTGCTAGAACGAATTTAGGATTGGTGATTGGAACCGATGTAATGTCGGCTACTGCAACTACTACCTTAACAGGTGATGTAAGTGGATCTGGTAATGGAAGTTTTGCTACTACAGTAAATACTGTTGGTGGCATTACTGCTGCGACTATTGGTGGATTACCAACCGCAATTGCAGCCAACACAGCAAGCATTACAGCGAATACAAATAGTATTGCAACATTAAATACCAATGTTGCAGCTAACACAACAAGTATTACTGCGAATACAAATGCGCTTAATGCAGAAATTACAAGAGCTACAACAGCGGAAACAGGATTAGATACAAGAATTACTGCCAATACAGCAAGCATTACTGCAAATGCAACTGCAATAGCTAACGAAGCAACTACTGCTCGTGCCGCTGAACAAGCTTTAACGACAAGTGTAAATGCGAACACCGCAAGTATTACAGCGAATACAAATAGTATTGCAACATTAAATACCAATGTTGCAGCTAACACAACAAGTATTACTGCAAATACAAATGCGCTCAATGCAGAAATTACAAGAGCTACAACAGCGGAAACAGGATTAGATATAAGAATTACGGCTAACACAGCAAGTATTACTACAAATACAAATAGTATTGAAACTTTAAATACTAATGTTGCATCAAACACAGCAAGTATTACTGCATTAAACACGGCAATGAGCACTAAAGCAAATATTGCGTCGCCTGCTTTTACTGGAGTACCTACTGCACCAACGCCGGCTACAAGCGATAATTCAACGACTATTGCTACCACTGAATATGTAAAAGCTTCAATCACTGCTGCAAATGCTGGATTGAGTAGCATTGGTGATATCTCTGCAACTTCCAATGCAAAAGGTGCAACCATTAGCGGTAGCACTCAATTAATTTTAACTCCTGCGGATGCAAATTTCGGCGGTGTGGTTACAACTGCAACTCAAACATTTGCTGGATCAAAAACATTCACCAATACGGTGACTTTTGGAAAGGATATTACAGTAAATGGAATGACCATTGGAAGACCGGCAAATCCATTTGCTTCCAATACACAAAATATAGCCATTGGAAATAATGTAATGGGAAAATATGCACCAACTGCCTGGACTACAGATTATAATATTGGTATTGGTTATTCTGCTTTATTTAATTTAACAAATGGAGGTGAAAACGTTGCAATTGGTTCAACAGCTATGTTTTTATTAAGTAGTGGAGATTATAACACAGGTGTAGGATCGAGTGTTTTGTCACTTTTAACAACAGGAAATAATAATACTGTATTAGGAACTTCTGCAGGAAGAAATATTACATCCGGATTGGATAATACATTTATTGGTAGTTATACAGGTGTAGGCATGACGGGTAATAATAATACCTTAGTTGGATCAAACAAAGCAAATAGTTATGCTGTTGGAACTGGAATTACAACAGGGAACAGTAACACTATTATAGGTTCTGGTATAAGAGGTTTACCCACCAATTTATCTAATAATGTAATTCTAGCCGATGGTGATGGAAATATCCGCGCACAACACAACGGAACTACTGGCTGGACATTAGGAACTATTGTTTCTGGCACTTGGAGTGGTACAACTATTGGAAGTAATGTGGGTGGAGCGGGTACAGTGAATGGATTGATGAAAGCAAACGGAAGTGGTGTGGTAAGTGCTGCTATAGCAGGTACGGATTATCTAACACCTACAGGTAGTGCTGCTTTATTAACAAACTTCCCCGTTTTAAATCAAAATACAACAGGTAATGCATCTACAGCAACAATTGCGGGTGATATCACAGCCACATCTAATACAACATTAACTTCTTTAACTAGTTTAAATACGGTTGGAACGATTACTTCAGGAACTTGGAGTGCAACAGAAATTGCTATTGCAAAAGGCGGTACCGGTGCAACAACTGCTTCAGGCGCTTTAACAAATTTAGGTGCCGAGGCCAGTGCAAATAAAAGTACAGCAACTGATTTAGGCAGTACTAATCCTAGTGATGTTTTATTCCCAACACAAAAAGCGGTTAAAACTTATGTAGATGCTCAAGCAGCTGCTGCTGGAGTTGCGGATGGAAGTATTACCAATGCAAAATTAGCAGGAAGTATTACTGCTAGTAAATTAGTTGGTACTGATATTACAACTGTCGGAACAATTACAACAGGAGTTTGGAGCGGAACTGCAATTGCAAATGATAAATTAGCCAACAGTGCATTAACCATTGGTTCAACCAATGTTGCATTAGGAGCTACAACCACTACATTAGCAGGATTAAGTACAGTTACTTCAACCAATTTCACAGGAAATTTAGTTGGTAATGTAACAGGTAACGTAACAGGTGACGTAACTGGAAATCTGACTGGAGCTGTAACAGGCAATGCAAGCACAGCAACAGCACTTGCAACAGGAAGAACTATTTCAACAACGGGGGATATCACTTATACAAGCGGAAGCTTTGATGGTACAGCTAATGTAACTGGCACTGCTACTTTAACAAATACAGCGGTAACTGCAGGTAGTTATGGATCATCTACGGCAATCCCAACCTTTACGGTGGATAGCAAGGGACGTTTAACTGCTGCGAGCACCGTAAGTATTGTAGCTGGAGTGAATACTGTAGGTGCCATTGCTGGAACATCTAATGCAAATGGAGCTACTATAAGTGGAACATCTATAACATTGACTCCTGCTGATGCCACCAATGGCGGTGTATTAACAGCAGGTGCGCAAACAATTGGAGGTGCGAAAACATTCACCAACACAGCTACCTTTAATACAGACATTGCTGTAAATGGTTTGAGTGTTGGACGTGGTGCTGGAAATGTTGCTTCAAATGCAGCATTAGGTGCTACTGCATTAAATGCAAATACAACGGGTAACTTTAACGTGGCTATTGGTAGTGAAGCATTAAAAAGTAATACCACTGGTAGTGTGAACGTTGCTTTAGGTGCGGCCACTATTGATAACTTAACTTCTGGAAACAACAATACGGTGATTGGAAGTTTTGCAGGACGAAATTTTGGTCCAAATGGTGGTGCTACCGGGAATAATACAACAATGAATAATGGAATATTATTAGGATATGATGCAAGACCATTGGCAAGTGGTGGAACAGATGAAGTGGTGATAGGTATGAGAGCAATTGGTCATGGAAGTAATACGGTAACATTAGGAAATAGCTCGAATACTAAAACATTTATAACAGGTGATTTAGATGTGACTGGAAATATTACAGGAGCTACATGGAGTGGAACGGCCATAGCAAATAATAAATTAGCCAATAGTGCATTAACCATTGGTTCAACCAATGTTGCATTAGGAGCTACAACCACTACATTAGCAGGATTAAGTACAGTGACTGCAACTAATTTCATTGGTAATTTAGTTGGTAACGTAACAGGAAATGTGACAGGTAACATAACTGGAGCTGTAACAGGTAATGCAAGCACAGCCACTGCCCTTGCAACTGGAAGAACTATTTCAACATCGGGGGACATTACCTATACAAGTGAAAGTTTCGATGGCACTGCTAATGTAACAGGCACTGCTACTTTAACAAATACAGCGGTAACTGCAGGTAGCTATGGATCATCTACGGCAATCCCAACCTTTACGGTAGATAGCAAGGGTAGATTAACAGCTGCCAGCACAGTAAGTATTATTGCAGGCGTAAATACTATGACAGCCATAGCTGCAACTTCTAATGCAAATGGTGCAACCATTAGTGGAACTGCATTGACTTTAACACCTGCTAATGCAACAAATGGTGGGGTGTTAACTGCAGGTACTCAAACAATTGGGGGTGCAAAAACATTTAGTGCTACGGTATCTGCCTCGGGTGCTATAGCTAGAGGAGTTAATTTTGCACCAACACTTACCGCATCAGCAAATGCTGATGTTTTAGCAGGTATTGATATCAATCCAACTTTTAATAATAGTATTTATTCTTCAGTAAAAAATTATGGACTTAGAGTTCAAAACATTGGAATAGGAACAGGTAGTGGTAATATTAATACAAACACTACCGTAGGTAATGCGGCTTTGGGATCCAATACAACAGGAAATCAAAATACCTCCCTTGGTTATTGGTCTTCGATGTTCAATACAACTGGATCTAAAAATACAGCAATAGGAAGTTGGGCTTTAAAAAATAACGACATAGGTTCAGATAATACAGCTATTGGATTTCAAGCAATGCAAGGAGATGGGAATAGAAATTACAATACTGCAATAGGTTCACTAAGCCAAGGGGGTGCTTCAGGTACTTCTACAAATTCATTTAATACTTCAGTTGGCTATAATTCATTAAATGCAGTCACTTCTGGATCAGATAACGTGGCAATAGGAAAATCTGCATTATATGGATTAACTACAGCGAACTATAATACAGCATTAGGATCTGGTGCTGGTGGTGTTGTTGTTAGTGGTTCAACTGTTAAAACAACGGGTGATTATGGTATATATTTAGGGTATAATGCAGTGGCGCTTGCAGCTAGCTCTGCTAATGAAATTGTCATTGGATCTGCGACATCGGTTGGAGGATATAATACAGGACTGGGTTCTAATACAACTTTAATTGGTAATTCAGCAACTACTGATGCAAGGATTATGGGTGCCTTAAACTTGCCAAACACTACTTCATCAACATCAACAACAACAGGAGCATTAACTGTTGCTGGCGGTGCTGGTTTTGCAGGTAATATAAATATTGGTGGTACTGCAACTTTTTCTTCAACCTTAAATGCGGGTGCAACTACTTTAGCGAGTGCATCAATTACAGGTAATCAAACTGTAGGAGGTACATTAGGTGTAACAGGCGCAACTACTTTGTCAACATTAACAGCTTCTGGCAATGCTACTTTGACAACTGTAAATGCGGGTGCAACTACTTTAGCAAGTGCATCTATAACTGGTAATCAAACCGTAGGTGGTACATTAGGTGTAACAGGCGCAACAACCTTATCGTCAACCTTAACAGCTGGAACTTCTACCTTAACTAGTTTAAGTGTAACGAACAACCAAACAATTGGCGGTACATTAGGTGTAACAGGCGCAACAACCTTATCGTCAACCTTAACAGCTGGAACTTCTACCTTAACTAGTTTAAGTGTAACGAACAACCAAACAGTGGGAG
>CANGUG010000015.1 GCA_947457075.1 Bacteroidota bacterium | reverse complement strand
TTTGGGGTAATAATGACTTCCGCCATGCCTCCATTAGCAGTGAAAGAAGCATTGTCACCTGGGTTATAGGAAAAACTTGCACTTCCTATATTGGAGGAAGTAGTTTCATTGTACCAAATAAATGCAGGACGTTGACCACCTGAATAATTAGGCACGGCTGCACGTAATCGATAAGTGTTACCTGCAGCTAAAGTTATTCTTCCTGTGGATGTGTTTAATGAAATGTCAGTACCTGCCGTATTATCAACATTGGTAAAAGTAACTACCCCACCTACTGCAAGTGTTTGGGTTGCAATTCTGGATCCACGTAAAAAAGAGGACGCAAAGCTTCCACTTCCTCCGGCAGTTGCAATGGTTGCCCAAGCGTTTCCATTCCAAAAATAGTACCCTGCAGCAAGTCCAGCATCTCCTTTACAATACACTAATAAACCGGTTGCGGGAGTAATTGAAGTACCAGCTGCATTTTTAATAGTAGTTATATCGGTGGTGCTAGTTAATGAAACCTGTGGAGGCAAAAAACCTTGCCTATCTGAAGCCACTTCCAATTTTGCAGAAGCATGCGGGGTGGTGGTTCCAATACCCGTTTGTGCATTCAGGTTAAATGCAGCAATGAAGCAAAGTAAAACAAGTATTCTTTTCATCAATAAAATAGTAAGATTCTAGATACAAATATAGATGAAATTTTTGTACTATATAAATCATTAACTAATGGGCTTTTTATGGAAAGCTCAGTAAAGGAACAGTTATTAACGATAACTTATTCAAACTTAATTCTTGCAAAATGCCTTGAATTAATAATATTATGTTCGCTATCAAAATAGAGCGTGTCAGTGATGCTTTTCTTATTGATGTAGCATTCAAAATTATTGTCACTTAAGCATTTCCAAGATCCATAATCCCTTTGCCCATTTTCATCTTGATAACAAAACTCTCCGTTTCTGGCAAAGACATATTCAGCGTTCTTGAATCTACTTACATCTTTATAAATGATCAAATTTTTATCTTCATTAAACACAAGCGTATATTCAGCAAGGTTTCCTAGCACATTTTTAACACAAGTAGCGAATTCGAAATCTTTATTATTTTTTTTATCATTGTTGACGAATTTGAAATTTTGATTTCTTTTTAATACTTCAGCAACAATTTTATTCAAGTATAAATTATAAATAGGATAAGGATAATTTTCTCTCATAAAAGAATCAATTTCACTTCTTTTAACACCTATTTCAAAAAGATGTATTAATGAATTATTGAATTGTGGATTATTTTTATAAGATGAATCAACAAATTGCTCTGCTTTGATAATGCCGTATTTTAAAGCTATTGAAATAGAATCTTTACGATTCTTAGCTGTTTTAATTGACTTATTATACTCTGCAAAATTAGCATTATCCTTTTTCATTTCTTTTATGAAATAATCTTTAACTAATAATCTAACGAGTATAACTAAAATTACAGCTCCGCTTATTCCCAAGAATTTTTTCATGATTTTATATATATTTTAAGCTACTATTTTAATACTTGGCGTGTTTAACAAGAAGATAAAAACACTTTCCTTCACTCCTTTTTCTCTCTTCACCTTTTGCAAAATCTATTGTACAATTAAAATACATTCTAAATGGTGGACACAGGGTTGTACTCCAAAACTCACCACTTGTAATTCCGATTGTTTGTTTATAAGAATATATTTCTTTTAATTCTTCTAAAGAAGGTAGTCTCCACTCATTCAAATTTGACTCACCTTCTTTAAAATCCAAATCGGTTATTTGCCCCCAATCTAATTTTGCGCCTTTTGCATACTTAATTTGATAATTGCCAATATTATAAATTTTAAAATTGTTAGTACTCGTATTTATTTTATTCTGGGCAAATATTACAGGACAATTACAAAGTATCAATCCAAAAAATATACTAAATGCTTTTTTCATATATTAAAAATTTCATTATTCTAAAACTAAATCATAATAATTTACCTTACCTCAAATTTTGAAACAGAAAAAGAAATATTTATTAAATTTTGTAAAACACTTATCAATGAATAGACTAATATTAAAATGTTTTGCTTTTATATTTGTTTTTAATTAGGTTTTAACTTTATCTATAAGAATAAATTTATTGAAAATTTAATTTCTTCTTTTCATAGCAGCAAAATAAAAATAAATTTACATCATATTTGACTTAACCCCAAATAAATACTCATCATACTCATCAGTCAAATTCCAGTAACCATTAAAATAAAGTTCATATTGCTTATTAATTTTATCTAGGTAGTTAATTTGTTTCTTATCAACGATTTTATCTCCATTAAATTTTTGGTAATACATACTACCACTACCTCCACCTAAAGTGCTATAAAAAAAATACGATTTTATTTTTTTTATAAAGTCAAAAATGCCTTCCTCACTTGCCATTTTGCCTCCACTTTCATGATAAACCAATAAATTATTATTCTCAACAAAAGCAACTCCAATTCCTACATAAAAAATACTGTCATTTCTTATATCTTCTTCTTCATAAATTACCTGAGATTTAAATAAAATTAAATTTTCGATATTTTTATCCCTTATAAAGATATTTAACGTCTTTTTTGATTTTGGAATTGGGAAATTTGCCAATTTTAATTTTTCAACTTGATCATCAGTTAATTGCTCAATTTTTGAAATAAAATCATCTTTTATAATACCAATAATTAAATGATCAATATCAAGATTGGAGTTTTGATAACTTAAAGTAGTAGCTAATTTATTGATGAACTTAATTTTAGAGTCAATAGTCAATAAATTAGCATAAGCAGACTTTAGTTTACTAACATCAAGTTGAGAAATTTTAGTTTTATAGCCAATTGGAATAGCAGATTTTTTTTGAGAGAATAATACCGAAGTAATAAGCAACAAAGGGAAAGTAAAAAAAATAATCAATCTCATACACAAAAAAAATTAAATAAAATTAACAAATAGCTATTGATTCCTAACAGCATTAAATTTACCACTTATATCTAGTGCAACTCCATTAACGTCTGCAATTTTACCAGTAAATTCTCCTGTAACAAAACCATAACTAGTAAATCTTGTGCTTAAAAAAGACTTTTCACTTAAACTATTTACTTTAAATACTATGTTTGAACCAGGATAAGATGTTGAGTATATAGTTGAACTACTATCATTTAAAGTAATTATCATTGAATTTCCATTTGTCGTTGATGTTGGATACGTAGAAGGGTTCATGTTAAATGTACCAGTATTGACACTTGACAACTCAATAGTAATGATCAAAGGAGATGGTTCGGGATTAGCGCTTTTAGCTAAAGCAATAATCGCTGTTGGATTCAAACCTAAAGTTGAAGAATATATTGCCTGACTAATATTATTTGAAATTGATGGAAATGGGCCAGACCAACTATAATTTTTATCGCCAAGCTTTAGCGTCCAACTTGGCTTATTTGTTAATAATGCTCCCTCATTATCAGATTTAGAACAACCTGAAATAAAAACAGAAAGCAAAAAAACGAAAACTAAAAATACGTTTTTCAATAAATTGCGAATTAGAAGATACTTTAGAAAATCTCCCTATAAAATTACAAATAATTTATATATTAACGCATATATGCTATATTAAAATAAATAAGTAGCAAATAATCTGGAACACTCCTATAACAATTACACCCTTTACAACCCATAGGTACTTCTCAAAGCAGAAAAATTAATTTTTACCTCCTCTTCATTTAAGGCTCTATTGTACACTCGCATACTATAAAAAGTGCCTGGACTAATGTCAGTCACCCCTGTTCCGCCGTTAGTATGCCTTGCACCAAAATAAAGTCCATTGGTACTTAGTCCACCCGGAGGCGCAGTGAATGTGCCTGTTTGCACAAGTACGCCGTCTTTATATAAAGTATAAGTGGTCCCGTTAACTGTAAAGTCCCAAATGTGAATAGTATTAATATCATTCATTGGAATGGTAGGAGGTGCTGGAGGGCTGCCAAAGTCAATTCCATTGGCACTACTTAAATAAGCGATATACCCTCTTTGTGCTGTCCAACTTTCGTTTGCCCATATCACAGACCAATAGTTGGTTGGATTAAAGGAGGATGCTACACTTACCGTAAAATTACTTGTCAAATTATAGCTAGTAGAAATATAAGAAGTACCAGAAGTTCTTATTCCACCTCCATTAGTAGAGATATAGGTTGGTGAATTTTGCAAAGTGGCATTATTTCCATTTCCAGAAATATCCGTCCAAGTTGAACCAGTGCTTGGCGCAGTGGCTAAATTCATTACCAATCCATTTTGAACAACACCATACAAGGACTTACTTGCATCATAATTTTTTAAAACCTCGGTTGCGGTTAACGCTTTTTTATACATTCTGACAATTCCTAATTGTCCATCATAATACTGACTATACTCGCCTCCATTATAAGAACCCAAAAATAAATTGGTAGAAGTGTTTAAAATACTTGTAACACTAGCATTGGCTTTTGATTGTCTTAAAACTCCATTCGCATAGGTATAAATAAAATTATTAGCCCTATCCCAAACATATACCATATGTACCCAATTATTAGCCCTAAGGATAAAATTATCTGTAGTAATAACCCCACTACCGTTGCTAAAATCTGCACGAATTGCATTACCACTAACCAGTCTCAATGCATAAGAAATATCAGCTCCGGCTCCCCCATTTCTATATTTTCCAATCACAGTACCTGTTATATTATTCGGTTTCATCCATACTTCAATTGACCAACTTCCTGTACCCGGTTCCAAGAGCGCATTGTCAGGAATATTTACTTGGGAAGTAGTTCCATTAAAGGTAAATGCAGGATTAGCAAAGGTAACATTGGACATGGTTCCGTTTAATCCATTACCAGCCAAATCAATTAAACTGGTACCTGTTCCAGAATAACTTTCTGGCATACTTGGGTTATAGTGAAGTACTAAATTATCAGAAGTACTTGTAATATTGGGCTTCACCAATAAGCCCATTCGCATGGTGATATGGTTATTCCATGTAGTAGGAATCACTTTTACAGATTTGGCAAATACAGGACTTGGAAAATCAATACGATTATCGTCAGCTATACTATTGTTGATATTTACATTGCTTAAAACAGTCACCCAAGGAGCAGAACCAGTTAAACTTGTTTGAATATCTGCTTTTGTGACCCATTGACCCCCGGAATTTGCTCTGGGCTGCACCACTATACCTTTAATATAAGCGGGCTCATCATAATTTAATGTGATGAACTGATTTGCATCAAGTGCTTGTGCGGCCCATCCTAAATCAGAATTTAGCCATGGGGTAAAATGATTAGTGCCAAATGGATCAGATGATCCTGAACCTGCAGTAACACTATTCCAAGCACTTGAAATATTCCAATAGACAGGAGTTGTATTGGTGGATGGACTATGAACGGTATAATCAAACTCATTTTTTCTCAACTCATATTCTAAATCAATTTCTTTATCGCTTAATGGCAAATTATGAATTTTAAATTGAGCTAAATTAAATCTACCATAAGCCCCTGTGCCCATATTGGTGGTTTCACCTGCACCTATCGCATAATTTTGACTCGTTGGAGGAATTTCTCTAGCACCAGCTTGAGTACCTTGCAAAACTCCATTTAAATAACCTTTAACCGATACGCCATCATACACTAAAGCAATATGATGCCATTGATTTAAATTCACTGCTGTTGCTGAAGTAATAATTGGACCATTCCAAATGCGATATTTAATAAACCCGTTGATAATTTCAACATTAGAAGCATGCCACCCACCACTTGGCACATGTGAATCCAATTCACTAATCACAACTCCGGTGCTTGTGGTGGGATAAAACCAAAAGCTCATCGTAAAACTTTTTTGGGCTGTTCCGTTGGCAGACTTAAAATAAGTTCTAATATTAGGTGTCGCCAAATATTGATTAGACCCATTAAAAGAAACATACCCTAAAGAGTTAATAAAAAAAGGTGCATTATACAAGGTCGCATTCCCCGAAGCAGTGCCTGCTAAATTTGTAACAGCCGTTCCTCCACGCGTAAACCCTGCTGATTTGGAAAAATCATAATTCACGACAAGGTTATTTTTAGGTATCAAGGATCGTTGGATTGGAAGTCCTATTTGTGCGCTAGTAAATATTGAATAAAAAGAAAATAAGAATAACGTAATTAAATGTTTCATAATTAATTACTCATTTCACCTGTAACAATATAATTATTGGATCCCAAGTTCAGAATACTGATTACCGAATACTGGCTGGCAGATTTTGTAAAACCAGTTCTATTAAAATAAGTACCCGAAAAAGTAATTTGCCCTGCGCCCATTTGAATAACCGTGCAATTAAAGCCAGTAGGCAAGCCAGCAGGTATCGTAATGGTTATTGCACTTGCCCCAGTAGTTTGTATCACTTTTCCATTATCGGTTGCATCAATGGTATAAGTAGTTCCTGCTTGTGTATTGATATTTACACCAAAACCAGACAAGGATGAAGTACTGGAATTACCCCCAGTTAAAGTACCCGTAGTAGATACATTACCCACCGTATAAGCAATATCATTACCCGTTCTTGTCCAATCCATATTAATCCTAGTCCAAACTGGCGACGCAGCAGTGCCAGTATTTACATAAAAACCGACTACCCCATCCGTTTGGTAAATTAATAAGCCATTAGCGGGCAAACTGATACTCCCTCTTTGGGCAATGGTCATCCTAGGAATTAACAACCCTTTATCCGTTGCTGCAATTTCTAATTTAGCAGAAGCATTGGGCGAAGTGGTGCCAATACCTGTCTGTGCAAACAGTGGTATTATAAAAAACAACCCAAAAATCAAGGATAGCATTTTTGCCATAAAATCACCAAAATTAGGTACTCAAAATTAACCTAAAATGGCAAGTCTGCAAAATGTATAAAAACACGGTATAAATTCCAATGGGAAACGAACCAAGTCCAGATTTACAGATGGATAAACCACATACCCATTTATCCCCCAATGTTCAATAAAGAAAAACAACGATTCATGTACCAATAAAAAAAAACCTCCATCATCAAAAGAGCATGGAGGTTTTTTATTTAACAAGCATATATTATTCTACAATCCAGTCAGTATAAGCACCTGTTGTTGTGCCTAACTTATTGGACTCGTCATTAATTGCTTTTAATTTTGCATTAGCTGCTTTACCAGCATCATTTAATTTTCCATCCTGATCATAAAACTTATTTCTTTGCGCCTCCGTTTTAAAAATCATGATAAGTCCCACTTTATTCTCATTTTCTCCCCTCGCATGTTTCATATAATGAATTTCACAGCCATACACTTTGGCCGCAGCAGGAGCCCATTTGTTTTTTTGAAAATCCATAAATTCCTGAAGTGTAGTCGTACCATTTAAACTTACCGTAAAATGATGTACGCCCACTAAACTTCCCTTAGGCAAGGACTGGCTAAATGAGTTTAATGTCAAAAAAGCCGCAACAGTGAACAAAAAAATCCTTTTCATTTGATGTGTTTTGATATAATAGTAAATTAAGAATAAAATCTATAATTCCCAATATTTTTATAAAAGTTAAAATGAAAATAATCTTGACAATACCATCTATTTAACATTTTATAAATATATAAAGTCTTAATTTTAACTCAACCTGCAAATATGACTTTGAAAAACATACTCCTCCTTGGCCTTTTGCTTTTAACTAGCATAAGCAACGCCCAAACTGTAAAAGATTTACTTAAAAAAGCTACTAAAGTACTGACTGATACCACCAAAAAGCAAAGCCTTAGCTTAAACCAGGAAGACATTGCCAATGGACTAAAAGAAGCACTCACCATTGGAGCTGAAAAAGGCTGTTCTAAGCTTTCTCAAACCGATGCCTTTTTAAAAAATGCTGCTTTAAAAATACTCATGCCCCCAGAAGCACAAAAAGTTGAAAAAACACTTCGAGGTATAGGATTCAATCAATTAGCGGATGACTTTATTATAAGCATGAACCGAGCTGCCGAAGACGCCTGCAAAACTGCCGCTCCTATTTTTGTCAAAGCCATTAAAGAAATGTCTATTACCGATGGCATTGAAATTTTAAAGGGGGCAGATAGTTCCGCCACGACTTATTTAAGAACTAAAACACAGGACAGCTTAACTGCAAAATTTAAGCCCATCATTAAAAACTCATTAGACAAAGTGGATGCCACAAAATATTGGGAGAAAATCGTTACTACTTATAACGCTATTCCATTAGTCAACAAGAAAGTCAATCCAGACTTAGCAGCCTATGTTACCGAAAAATCGATGCTGGGTATTTACACTGAAATTGCATTGCAAGAGAAAGACATTCGGGCTAATCCAGTTGCTAGAACAACTGATTTGTTGAAAAGGGTATTTAATAAGAAATAAATTGTTTTACTAATAAAATAGCCACCTTTATGGTGGCTATTTTATTGAATATGTCTATACAGTTTTCTAGGCAATGATTAATTTAGTAATATAGCTTACAGATACGATCAATAACACGATTACCGAACTATAATCCATTAACTTTTTTGTTACCATTTGTCTAGAAAACAAATGTATCATAAATAAAACCATAAGTAAGCAAACTGGAATTAATGGTGGATACTGCATAAAACTTTTCTTAAAATCTCCGTTTATTAAAAAAATCAATGAACGCTGAAAGCCA
This sequence comes from Bacteroidota bacterium, assembly GCA_947457075.1. GTDB lineage: Bacteria > Bacteroidota > Bacteroidia > Chitinophagales > Chitinophagaceae > Sediminibacterium. The sequence goes on along the minus strand of CANGUG010000015.1, from coordinate 90,408 downwards.
CAAAGAGGGCAATCCAAATTGAACAAGGATTTTGATGCACATGGCAACATTTTAAACTGAAAATCTAATAGAAGTACATTTAGCATTTACACGTTAATAATAATTCTAATCAACTACAAATTACTTAATGAATAGGCGGCTCCACCTAAAATTGCAACCCAAATTAAATAATACAATACAGTTAACCCTCCAAAAACGGTACCAATAATTGACATGATATAGCCAGCATTTAAAGTACCATACCCCTCAAATGCATCTGGATTATCTCTGTATAATTTCTTGCCTTTAGAACCCATACTTAAACCAATAATTCCTAATATAAGTCCGACTAAGAAACAACTTGTAATAATTGATAAAATCCCTAATATTAATACTGCAGTAGAATTTGGCAGTGTTTGTTTTTGTCCCATTTTGTTAGTTTTTAATTATTTAATATATGTCTAAAATAAGGAAAATAAATTAACAATTTATTAAACATGAAAGTTTGCACTAACTGTGCTGTTGGGAAATGAAAAACCGTTTATATATATATGTATACAAATACACTACATATTTATTTTTTATATATACATTGAATTGATTAGTGAAATTTATTTTATTGCAAAGCATCATATAACACTTCAACCGTATGCAATGCTTTTGCACCAGTCCCGTCTTTAATTTGATGACGACAACTTGTTCCTGGCGCTGCGATAATTGCATGATGCAAATTTTCACGCACTTTCGGGAATAATACCAATTCACCAATATTCATAGAAACTTCATAATGTTCTTTTTCATATCCAAAAGAACCAGCCATTCCGCAACATCCTGATGGGATCGTTTCTACTTTATAATTGGAAGGAAATGACAATATAGTTACAGAATCGGCTAATGATCCCACTGCTTTTTGCTGGCAATGCCCATGTAATAATATGGTTTTGGGGGATTGTGTAAACCTATCTTTTGAAATTAAACCTGCCGCCATTTCTTGGGCGAGAAATTCATCGACGAAAAAACTATTTTTAGCCAATAGTTTTGCAGTGGCAAGATTTTCATCAGTGGCTAAATCGGGATACTCGTCACGGAAGGTTAAAATAGCCGAGGGTTCGAAACCGATAATTGGTGTTTGAGGGGATACGATTGAGCCTAATAAGGGAATATTGGTATTGGCAATTTCTTTTGCTTTTCTTACCAGCCCTTTGGATAACCAAGTTCTTCCACTTTCTATATGTTTGGGAATAATTACTTCATACCCAAGCTTAGTTAATAATTGAACCCCTTTTATCCCAATAGCCGCGTCGTTATAGTTGGTAAACTCGTCGCAGAATAAATACAATTTCTTAATTGGATTGGAGGGAGCAATATAATTTTTACGATACCATTTCTCAAGTGTTTGTGTGGACATAGAAGGCATGGATCTTTTCAAAGCAAAGCCTGAAATCTTTTTTAAAAGGCCCCCAGTAATCGCATTATGCATCACAAAATTATATACTGAAGGCATCAATGAGCCCAATTTAGCTGTTGCGGTGAAATTGGCAATTAATTTTGACCTAAATGGAACGCCATTTGCATCATAATAATGTTGTAAGAACTCAGCTTTCAATTTTGCCATATCCACATTGGAAGGACACTCACTTTTACAAGCCTTGCAACTTAAACACAAACTCATTACATCATAAATTTCCTTATGATCATACCTATTTTGCTTATCTGAATGTGTTAAAAACTCTCTTAAGATATTAGCACGTGCCCTTGTTGTATCTTTTTCATTCCTAGTAGCCATATAGGAAGGACACATAGTTCCACCAGACAAATGTGTTTTTCTGCAATCTCCCGAACCATTACATTGTTCCGCATGTTGCAATATATCCTGATGATGGAATCTGAAGATGGTTTTAAACTCAGGGGTAAATTGTCCTGGCTCATAACGCAACATAGTATTCATGGAAGGGGTATCCACAATTTTATTGGGATTAAAAATGTTATTGGGATCCCAAATGGTTTTAACCTGTTTTAATAAAGCATAATTTTTCTCCCCTACCATTTTTTTAATAAACTCTCCTCTTAATCTTCCATCTCCATGTTCCCCACTTAAGGAACCATTGTATTTTTTAACAAGGGTGGCTACTTCTTCGGCAATAGTGCGAAACAATTGATTGCCTTCCTTGGTTTTTAAATTAATGATGGGCCTTAAGTGAATCTCTCCTGAACCTGCATGTGCATAATGCACCGAATACAAACCATGATTCTTTAAAATTTCATTAAAATCTCTGATATAATTGGGTAAATCATTTACATCCACAGCGGTATCCTCAATTACGGGCACTGCTTTTTCATCCCCTGGTAAATTACTCAGCAAACCTAAGCCAGCTTTGCGTAGGGTCCATATTTTTTTGGTGTCCTCCCCAAATAAAACTGGAAAATGATAACCTAATCCCGCAGCGCGCATTTCAGCTTCTACCGCATGGGTCAATGCCAAAATTTCCTCCCTAGTTTCTTTTACAAATTCAATAACTAGTATGGCTCCAGGATCACCTTGTACAAAAAAACGGTTTTTACTTTGCGCTGTATTTTCCTTTGTGCATTCTAAAATATAATGATCAATTAATTCACTAGCACTTGGTTTGTATTTTAAACCAATTAAATTGGCATGTAAACTTTCATCTATCGAATAAAAATGTACACATAACAATCCCGTTTCTTTAGGAGGTGCCGGCACAACATTTAGTTTAATTTCTGTGATAAAAGCAAGGGTTCCTTCAGAACCTGCTATTAAACTACAAAAATTAAAGGGCGCTCCTCCTGCAGTAAAGGGATCAGTTTCAATTAATAAATCAATGGCATACCCTGTGTTTCTTCGCTCTACCGATTTTTTAGGAAATTCTTTTCTTATTTCAACCTGATTATCATAATTGCCCAAAATACTTCGAACCGATTTATAAATATTACCTTCTAAACTTGGGAGCGCACATTTTGCATGAAAATCATCGGTGGACAAGCTATTAAAAACTACTTCAGATCCATCACTTAAAAAAGCAGTTACTTCCAATAAATGTTCTCTAGTACTTCGATATACAACCGAATTGGAGCCACATGAATTATTACCCACCATTCCACCAATCATTGCCCTGTTTGCTGTGGATGTTTCAGGTCCAAAAAATAAACCATGTTCTTTTAAAAATAAATTTAACTCATCTCTAATAACACCAGGTTGCACACGCACCCATTGCTCCTCCTTGTTAAATTCTATAATTTTATTAAAATGTTTTGAAACGTCAACTACAATTCCATTACCCACCACTTGTCCAGCCAATGAGGTACCTGCTGTTCTTGGAATTAAGGATGTATTATTTTTTGCTGCAAAATCAATTAAAACAGCAATATCATTTTTTGTTTTTGGAATTGCCACAGCCAACGGCAACTCTCTGTAACTTGAAGCGTCTGTAGCATATAATGTACGCATCATTTTGTCATAAAACAAATCCCCTGCTAATAAAGTAGAAAGATGTTTTAGTGGCTGCTTCATAATCAATTATTCGAATGCGAAATTACCTAAAATTGAGGTACAATTGATATTATACTTATTCAAAGTGTAAATTACAGTACCTTTACAAAAAGAAACAAATTGAAAATAATTGCTAAAGTAAGTTTTGCATTCATATTACTGACCCTGACACTCAATGTAGTTGCTCAAAGTGAACTAAGAAAAGGAGAATTTTATTTTTCATGGGGTTATAACAAAGAATGGTATACACGAACTAACGTAAGTGTTTTCCAACAAAACTTAGGCAATAATTTTGTTTTCAAAAATACTCAATTGGTAGATAATCCAGGCTGGGATCATGCATTATTAACTATGGAGTTGAGTATCCCACAATACAATTATCGGATTGGTTATTTTTTCGAAAAGGACCTTGCATTTGAAATTAATTTTGACCACACGAAGGCTTTGTTTAGAGACAATCAAACAGTGCGTATGGTGGGTACTTATGGTGGCCGACCTATTGACTCAAGTTTTGTTTTTTCAAAAACAGGTACTGGTAAATCAAGAAACTATTACTATTTAAACAATGGGGCTAATTTTTTATTATTCAACATAGTTAAGAGAAACAGATTCAATAAAATTTCAAACAAATACTTTGACATCGATGGATTAGCAAAAATTGGCGTTGGACCAGTTATTCCTCATGTGGAAAATTCATTGTTTGGAGAAAAAAATGATGCCAAATTTCAACTTGGCGGCTGGAATACAGGTGTTGAATACGCCCTAAGAAGTACTTATAAAAAAGGCTTATACCTTGAATTTGCCGGCAAATTGGATTATGCTTATTATTATGGCCTTGATGTTTACCAAGGAAAAGCTAGCCAAAGTTTTGGTACACTTGAATTCATTTTGAATTTGGGATATACTTTTCCTACAGGTCCGAAAAATAAAAAATAAAAACTGAACCTAGCAGTTTTAAAAATTACTTAGACGCTAATTTAAATGATATAGACTTTGTATTGGTAATGGTTGACTTTGAAGTTACCGTTACTGTTGCAGTACACAATACACCTGCTGTTAATCCAGAAATTGTCACATTATTATCTATAGCAACACTAGAATTTGAATTTGTAAATACAGTAGAATTATCTGAATCCCTAGTAACCTGAACATTTATTGTAACGCCTCCTGTGGGAAGTACTGATGTGACTTTGACAACAATAGGTTGAGATGTACCAACCACTCCTAAAATACTTCCTGCTCCTGGATCCTTATCAACGGTAAAGTTAATTGTCGCCTCTGTTGGCTTTGGAGGGTCTGGTGGTTTAGGTGCTGGAGATTCTCCTCCTTTACTACAAGAAGCAAGTAAAAAAGGAAGGGCTACTAATAAAAGTTTTACTGTTTTCATAATTGATAATAAAGATAGGAATTCTTATAAATTTACAAACTAAACTATGTAACTATTTTCTTATATCATAAAAAATGCAATCTATTGATTTTCATAGGTTTGCAACAGTTGGGTGGACAAATCAAAGGCAATACGATCACTTATCTGCCTACCGCTGGAATCACTGGTAAACTTTCATTACCCAATTCATTGACACTTTGTACTCCAAAGAAGTAATTGTCTTTACTAAAGGGCATTCTTATATTTAATTGTTCGGTGTAAATTTTCTTTTGCCAAACCGGGCTTGTTGTTTCTCTTATTAAAATATAATATCCTTTTGCGCGACCCGTTTTTGGAGACTTCCAATATAAATAAGTTGAATTACTTAATTTACTTACATCCACTTTAACCTCCTCTGGAACGGAGGGTGCTTTTGCTAAATTTGCTAGGTTCGCCAAATTCACGCCACTATTTTTTCTTAAATATTCAAAATCAATATGCTCAGGTAAATCACCATACGCTATTCCATTTTCCGTTCTAACATCCTGGTGTTGACGCGTATAATTTTCATTCATTTCAGTAAATCTAACTGCAGCATAGCCATTCTCTACAAAAGGGGTATGATCTCCTCCTCTTAAAAAACGGTCATTGCGATAAATCATTACAATTTGCATATTATCAATATAGCGTTCAGCTACTTCTTTAATATATCTTGCCAATTGTCTTGATCTCCCATCATTTTCAAGCCCTAGTTGTCTTAACTGCATTGCTGCTTTACCAGTATCTGTGATTGAAAGGCCTTCACTAAAAACACGCAACTTGGTATTGTCAATAATATTGGTTTCATTACTGTTATTACTACCCATTATATCATTGTTTAAAACAGCTTCAATTGCCCAATTCTCTTTCCTTGCTTTTTTTGCCATAAAGTTGGCACCAATCAAACCTTGTTCCTCTCCAGCAACGGTCACAAAAATAATTGTTGCGGGAAATGAACGCTTACTCATTACTCTTGCACACTCCATCACCGCTACTGTTCCACTTCCATCATCATTTGCACCTGGTGCATCCCCTACGCTGTCCATTACTTTGGTTCTCATATTATCCATATGACCACTTATGATAAAAATGCGTTTATCATTTGGATCTGTCCCTTTTAAAGTGGCCACCACATTGCCTAAATTAATGGGTCTATCAACACGCTTACCGTCTGGCATATACCTCACTGTATCAATAAAGGCAGTTAATCTACCATTTGAATTTTTAGCATATTCATGAAACTTACCTAGTATCCAATTTCTGGCAGCTCCAATACCCCTGGTTGCACTTAGTTGTGTACTCAATGTATTTCTAGTGCCAAATGAGACTAACTTATACATATTTACTTTTAAAGAGTCCGCACTTATTTCATTCAGCATGGATTCAATTTCTGGATCTCGCTTTACAATTACTTGTGCAAACGAAATTTCAACGACAAACAAAAGTAAAATTGCTAGTAAAATAGGTTTCATAAATAGTAAAGAATTAATTGTGTTAAATATACAACTAAAAATCATGGACTTTCTGAAATTTACATTAAAAAAAGCAAACTGCATTGCCCATAAGGTCGATTGTACAATGCTCAAACCAACTGAGACAAAGTGAATGGAAAAAAGAAAGATGAACCAAAAATAATAAAAAGGATTTAAGGTATCATCTCTCCTATTTGCGGGTTCAATGCATTTTGCACTTCAAAATATCCTTGCTTATACCACTGCATCCTTGCAATCAAAGCAAGCAATTGGTTTTGAATTTGCGTTTTATTTTTTTCAACTGCCCTTAAATTATTTTTTTGTTGGGGATTGGCAAACTTGACCAATGCACTCCATAAATCCACTTTCTGATACCCCGTTAAAAAGTCCTTTGTATTCTTGTACTTTTTAATATTTTGTTGCTCGGCTATATACCAATGCAATACAAAGTCATTGAGTAAACTTTGTTCTACAATCATTCGATACGCCGAATCCAAAATAAGCGCATTGGGATTCACCCACTTATCGGGATAAATTCCGCCGCCACCATATACTAAACGCCCTTTTGGTGTTTTAAACGCTTTACCTTTTGCAGCCGTATCTTGCTTGCCCTTTGCATTGTCTTGTATTCGGTTCATTAAGTCATGCTCATACGCCATCTTACCTTGCTCGTAAGGTCGTTGAATGTTTCTACCCAATGGGGTAAAATATTTTGCTGTGGTAATTCTTACAGCGCCTCCATTGGATAACCTATATTGTTGTTGCACCAAACCCTTGCCATAGGACCTTCTTCCAATAATAGTTGCTCTGTCCCAATCCTGCAAAGCACCGGCCAATACTTCACTCGCTGAAGCCGAGGACTCATCCATCCAAACAGTGATGTCGCCTTCCTCAAACAGTCCCTCTCTTTTACTAACATATTCTGTTTTAGGAGAGTGTGCTCCCTGTGTATATACCAATAATTTATTCCCTGGAATGAGTTCATCGGCAATAGCAACTGCTTCTGAAAGCAAACCTCCCCCATTACCCCTCAAATCAATCACTAATGATTTAACACTGTCTTTAATAAGCGATTCTAACGCTTGCATAAAGGTTTCATAGGTCCTATCTGCAAATTTGTTAATTCGGATATAACCAACGCCAGGCTTTATTTGATAAGCTGCATCCACCGATGAAACAGGTACATTGCCCCTGGTAATCACAATTTCCTTGGTGGTTTTCCCCGATAAAATTTGAAGTTTCACTTTTGTATTATCTGGTCCCTTAATTTTTGCCCTTATTTGCTCCGCATCCCATTTTTTCCCAGAAAGCTTTATAGAATCATCTGCTTTTAATAAAATATCGCCCAATTGCACCCCCGCTTTTTCAGCAGGCCCCCCTTTTATTACATAGGATACAAATATGCTATCACGGTATTGCTGAAACTCAATGCCAATTCCTTTAAAATTGGACATAAGTTGCTCATTTACGTCGTTCAACTCCGAAGGCGCTATATATACTGAATGAGGATCTAGTTGAGCTAAATAATAATTAGCCAATTTTATTTCCGCACTATCCCCTTTTAATTCTTCAACATATTTTGTTTTTACTAAATCCAATATCTCTTGTATTGGATTTGCTCCATTCATTGTAAAACTTTGCAGGGAAAAATTACCCTTAAAAAAAAGACCAATGCCTAGCCCGATAATTAATACAATCGCATAAGAGAAGGGCGTAAACCAGTTTGATTTGTTATTTTCTTGCATGTTAATATTCTATCGGCTAAAATTACAGTAAAAAGGTTATTTTCACACATAAGAATTTACCCATGCGAAACAATTATATCATCGCCGATAGTGGCGCTACCAAGTGCCAATGGACCCTTGTAATTGGGAAACAGAAAAAAACAATTACGACCATTGGTATTAGCCCCTATTTTTTGTCAACGAGTCAAATAATTGAAACAATTCAAAAGGGTTTTCAAAAAAAAATCGACCCATCTTCTATTGATGCCGTTTATTTTTATGGCACTGGATTAAGTAATCCATTAAATGTGGCTTCAATTAAAAAAGCATTAAAATCGGTTTTTTCTAAAGCCAAATTAGACATTCAAACCGATTTAGTTGCTGTTGCGCGCGCGACTTGTCAACACCATAAAGGTGTTGCTTGCATTTTAGGCACCGGCTCCAATACAGGGTATTATAATGGGAAGAAAATTGTTAAAAATAGCCCCGGCCTTGGCTATGTTTTAGGGGATGAAGGAAGTGGCGCCTATTTAGGCAAAAAAGTATTACAATATTATTTATACCAAACATTCGATGAGGAATTAATGCATTCATTTGAAAGTAAATACCAAGTGAATAAGGATCAAATTTTAGATTCAATTTATAAGCAACCCCTTCCTAATAGATACATGGCTTCATTTGCCGAATTTTTATCAGCGCATCGAGGACATTATATGATTGAAAATATTATTGAAGATGGTATTAACGATTTCTTTTTTGCCCATTTAAACAAATTGAATGAATCCTGGTTGTACCCCATTCATTTTGCAGGTTCTGTGGCTTATGTTTTTAGGGATGTGATCCAACAATTAGCAACCGCTTATGAACTTGAAATTGGGAAAATTATAAAATCTCCCATGGAAGGCTTACTAGTTTACCATCAGCAAGAAAAGTAATTGGGCATGCACGAGATTGAACCTTATTATCACTGGCGACATTTGTATATGGCTGAGGAAGATGCAAGGTCCCCTTTTTTTGGTCAAACTTATAGCGAATTTGAGTTCTCTCAAACAGTTTACAATTATTATATCCATCCACAGTGGGATGAAATGGGTAGCAAAACCTTGTACCTAAAAATTATTTATGCCGATTACGATTTGGGCTTTGCCATTATCGAAATGATTGGAGAGTGGAATGATGCCATTGAAAATGATATCATGACCTTGAAACGTGAAATTTTAGAAAAATTAATGGACGAAGGCATTTATAAATTTATTCTGATTGGTGAAAATGTTTTTAATTTTCACAATGGCGACAGAGATTATTATGAAGAATTATACGAGGAATTAGCCGACGAAAACGGATGGGCAGTGATGGTAAATATGCACCAAGCTTCGCAGCACGATTTCTTACAAAAAAAATTAAATAGGTATATTGAATTAATGGACTTTGAAAAGTGGAGAACTTATAAACCGGAGGATTTCTTTTTAATGATTGACAAAAAATTAGGTGACCGATTGACCTTTGACTAAGCTCCCGTTTATTTTTAACTAATAAACTAGTTCCTCGTAAGCACCTTGTAGCTCCCTGTATGCATGGTCGTCCTTAGCCAATTTGGCCGCAGCCATCCCCTTTTCATACCATTCTATGGCAGCCTCTTTTTCCTGTAATAGGGTTAAAACTTTAGCCAAATGATAATAGGAACCTACATAATCAGGGGATTCTTGTAAAATTTCAAGGAATAAATTGCGGGCCTTTTGAAGCTCCTCCATTTTAATGTATTCTAATGCCAAAGCATGTCTCAGGAAATTATCCTTGGGCTGTTGGGCTAAAAATTCCAATATTTTTTCTATTCTATTCATCCTATAAAAAATTCAATGTTTTGGGTCAAAAAACTATCCTATATTTGCATTAGTTGCATAAACAACTATTTATTAAAAAACAAAATTGGCTATCATGAAGATCTTAGTTTGTATCAGTAAAACACCTGACACTACCACTAAAATTGCTTTCACCGAAGGTAATACAAAGTTAGATGAAAACGGAGTGCAATGGATCATTAATCCTTATGACGAATGGTATTCATTAGTTAAAGCAATTGAATTAAAAGAAAAAGATGCAGCAGTGACTATTCACCTAATTACGGTTGGTGGTGCTGACACTGAACCCATCATTAGAAAAGCCCTTGCTTTGGGTGGTGATGAAGCCATTCGCGTAAATAATAATAGTAACGACTCATTTGTAGTGGCCCAGGAAATTGCAGCCATTGCAAAAGAAGGTGCCTACGATTTAGTATTAACCGGTAAAGAAACGATCGACTATAATAGTGCGAGTATTGGATCAATGCTTTGCGCACTACTTGATCAAAATTTCATCTCTGCTGCAGTTAAATTGGATATTAATGGAAATTCGCTTCATGTAGTGAGAGAAATTGATGGAGGTGAAGAAACCTGTGAATTAAATTTACCTGCTATTATTAGTTGTCAAAAAGGAATGGCGGAGCAAAGAATTCCCAATATGAGGGGAATTATGGCTGCTAGAACTAAACCGCTAAAAGTAACAGAAGCAAGCGTTTCTTCGGCAACTACCCATATTAAAAACTTTGAACTACCGCCAGCTAAATCAGGCGTGAAATTAGTGGACCCTGCCAATATGGATGAGTTGGTAAGACTTTTAAAAGAAGAAGCAAAAGTGATTTAATGAATTCAAAATTTTAATTCAACATTTAATTATATTTTATGGTACTTATATATATTGACCAAGACCAACAAGAAATAAAAAAAGCAAGTTTTGAAGCCATCTCCTATGGAGCTGCATTAGCAAAACAATTGGGCACTACTGCAGAAGCATTGTTGTTAGGAACCGTTAAAGACAACCTAACTGACTTAGGAAAATGGGGCGCAATTAAAGTGCACCAAGTAAATAATACAGCTTTAAACAGTTTTGATGCAAAAATAAATTCAACGGTGATTGCAGAAGCAGCAAAAATGCTTGGTGCAACTGTTTTGATTTTTGCACATAATTTAAATGGAAGGGCGGTTGCGCCTGCCGTTGCAGTTAAACTTGGGGCTGGTATTGTTACAGGCGCTTGTGCATTGCCAAAAACAGATGCAGGTTTTGTAGTTACTAAAACCGTTTTCTCTGGAAAAGCATTTGCTTCCATTCAAATTGACACAGCAGTTAAAGTGATATCCATTAATCAAAATAGTTTTGGTGCAGTGATGTCCGATGGTAATGCGACCGTTAGTGATTTAGCCCTAACTGTTCCAGCAAGTACCCTGAAAATTACTTCAGTCAATAAAATAGAAGGCGAAGTTCCTTTAACAGAAGCCAGTTTAGTGGTAAGTGGTGGCCGTGGTTTAAAAGGCCCTGAACATTGGGGTGTTTTGTTAGATTTAGCCAAAGCTTTGGGCGCTTCAACCGCTTGTAGTCGTCCAGTATCTGACGCCGACTGGAGACCTCATCATGAACATGTGGGCCAAACAGGGATTCAAATTGCACCCAATTTATATATTGCCATTGGTATTTCTGGGGCTATCCAGCATTTAGCAGGGGTAAACAGAAGCAAAACCATTGTAGTCATCAACAAAGATTCCGAAGCACCTTTCTTTAAGGCTGCTGACTATGGTGTTGTGGGAGATGCTTTTGAAGTGGTTCCAGCCTTAACTGCCGCAATTTTAAAATCAAAGAGCAACGCATAGATTTTATCTTTAAATTTGTATCATTAATTGATCAATGCAAAAGATAGAATTAGAAATTGTTGCCCTTTCTCATAGTGTCACCCAATCTAACTCCTATGCAGTTATTTTAGGGGAAGTAGGTGGTATTCGCCGACTGCCCATTGTAATTGGTGGGTTTGAAGCGCAGGCAATAGCGGTTGCATTGGAAAACATGCAGCCATCTCGCCCATTGACACATGACTTAATGAAAAACTTCATGACTGCTTTTGATATTCAATTGCAGGAAGTGTATATCTCTGATTTACAAGAGGGTATTTTTTATTCTAAACTAGTTTGCTATATTGCCAATGATACCATTGAAATTGATAGTCGAACTAGTGATGCACTTGCCCTAGCCGTTCGCTTTGGATGTCCAATATATGTTAATGCTACAGTTTTAGACAAGGCTGGCAATGAAATGGACGCTAGCGAAAATGACACAACTGAAAATCCACTTGGTGAAGTAACGGCCAGTAACAATACAAGCGACTTATCTACCTTATCAATGAGTGAACTAACCGAACTATTGAATGAGGTTTTGGAACAGGAAGATTATATACGCGCAATAGATATCAGAGATGAAATTGCAAAAAGAAATGAGCAAAAGAAATCCTAACTCATTGAATCATGATTGCATTTCCCCATTGTAAAATTAATTTAGGCTTATCCATTATTGCCAAAAGAGCAGACGGATACCACGAACTAGAAACCGTATTTTATCCTGTTGCATTGCAAGATATGGTTGAAATTGTGCACAGCGATAATACATCATCTGAAATTCAATTTTCAAATACAGGACTGAACATTCCAGGAGACGAAACAAACAACCTTTGTATTAAAGCCTATCACTTATTAAAAAAAGATTTCCCTTCCATCCCTGCGATAAAAATGCATTTACATAAGCATATACCCATGGGAGCTGGACTCGGCGGAGGTTCCAGCGATGGTTCAGCGGTGTTAAAATTATTAAATCAACAATTTAATCTTGGATTGTCTGTAACGCAATTAGTTGCCTACGCCGCACAACTAGGAAGCGATTGTCCCTTTTTTATTTATGACAACCCCTGTCATGCAACAGGAAGAGGTGAAATTTTATCCCCCATTCCTTGCAATTTATCCGATTACACCATTGTATTAGTGCACCCAGGAATACATGTATCTACCGCTTGGGCATTTGGACAATTAACGCCTCATGCAAAAGAAAAATCAATTGCAACTATTGTGTCTCAACCAATGGAAACATGGAAGGAAGAATTGATCAACGATTTTGAAGCCCCTATTTTTGTGGCACATCCTTATTTAGCTGAAATAAAAACTGAATTATACCAACAAGGTGCTATTTATGCCAGCATGAGTGGCTCAGGAAGTTCTCTCTTTGGATTATTTCCAAAAGGAAAAAACAAACCAACACTTTCCTTTGAACAAAAATTTAGGATAGACTACATTTAATTTTTTTCAGTGCAACCCCAAATGCGAACGTTCGTTATTTGATAATTTCTAACGAAAACGTTTCCAAATTAGATATTCTAAAACTGTTAGTATTTTTATTGGATATCTGCTATCAAAAACCTTCTTTTATTCGTAATTTTCCATACATCGTTTGCAATACGAATATATCCTTTAATTAATTGATGAAGAATAATGGAAAACCAACAATTGGGATTGTATGATCCATCTTATGAACACGACGCATGCGGTATTGGATTTGTTGCCCATATAAAAGGAATCAAGTCACATCAAAACCTAGGTGATGCACTCACTATTTTAGAAAATATGGAACATCGCGGTGCCAGTGGTAGTGAAGTAAACACAGGAGACGGCGCAGGAATTATGATTCAAATACCTCATGAATTTTTCTTTGATGAGTTATTGTATAAAGGAATACACTTACCCAATGCAGGTGAATATGGGGTTGGATTTATTTTTTTCCCTTCCGAAAAAGCAATTGCTGCAGAGTGTAAAGAAATATTTGAACGTGCAGCGGAAAAATTAAATATTGAAATTATAGGCTACCGTCAAGTTCCTGTTAATAGAACCACTATTGGAAATACTGCATTGTCAGTAGAACCTATCATGGAGCAAGTGTTTGTTAAAAAACCCGATCATGTTAAAGACGCCGATGATTTTGAACGCAAATTGTTTATTCTAAAAAATTATGCCTCGCATACCATTAATAATACTATTAAAAAAGGGGCGATTGATTTTTACATGACTTCGTTTTCTCAAAATATTATTGTTTACAAAGGACAACTAACTAGTCATCAGGTACGTGAATACTTTCCTGATTTAAGTGACAAACGAGTGGTATCCGCATTTGGTTTGGTGCACTCTCGTTTTGCTACCAATACTTTTCCTTCTTGGAAATTGGCGCAACCCTTCCGATACATTGCACACAATGGCGAGATTAATACTTTACAGGGAAACCTAAACTGGTTGCGTTCTAATGAATCTAGTTTTCTCTCCCCCTATTTTAGTAGGGAAGAATTGGATATGATATTACCAGTGGTAACGGATGGTCAATCCGATAGCGCTTGCTTAGACAATGTAATTGAATTATTAACTTTAAGCGGCCGTAGTTTACCACATGTAATGATGATGTTAATCCCGGAAGCTTGGGATGGTAATGAATTGATGGATCCAGTTAAAAAAGCATTCTACGAATACCATGCTGCCTTTATGGAACCTTGGGATGGTCCTGCATCTATCTCTTTTACGAATGGAAAAATGATTGGGGCTACCTTGGACAGAAACGGATTGAGACCATCAAGGTATTGTGTTACCAAGGACGACCGCGTCATTATGGCTTCTGAAACAGGCGCTTTACCCATAGATCAATCTACTGTGGTTGAAAAAGGACGCTTACAGCCTGGTAAAATGTTTGTGGTGGACATGGAAGCAGGCCGTATAATTAGCGACACGGAATTAAAAGAAAAAATTTGTAGCCAACAGCCTTACGGTGACTGGTTAAATAAATATAAAATTAGATTAGAAGAATTACCTAAACCTAGGATTCAATTTACACATTTGGAGCACGATCAAATTTTCAAATACCAGAAAGCATTTGGGTATAGTAAGGAAGATTTAGAACAGCTAATTATTCCAATGGCATTAGATGGGAAAGAGCCAATTGGTTCAATGGGCACAGACACTCCTTTGGCAGTGTTAAGTGATCAACCACAACATATCAGCAGTTACTTTAAACAATTATTTGCACAGGTAACCAACCCTCCTATTGACCCTATTCGCGAACGCATGGTAATGTCCTTAGCCACTTTTGTTGGTAGTCAGGGTAGTTTATTAATTGAGGACCCGATGGCCTCTCATTGTGTTGCCCTCAAACATCCAATTTTAAGCAATCATGAATTGGAAAAAATAAGAAGTATTGATACAGGAATTTTTCAAGCAAAAACTTTACAATGTTATTTTAGAGCAGATGCAAAGGAGGGCTCGTTAAAAAAAGGACTTGATCGCTTATGCAGATACGCAGTTGATGCAGTAGAAGATGGTTTTGAAGTATTGGTATTGACCGACCGTTCCATTGACTCAGAACATGCAGCAATTCCTTCATTATTAGCATGCTCCACCGTCCACCATCACTTAATAAAAAAGGGATTAAGGGGTAAAGTGGGCATCATTGTGGAAGCAGGTGATGTTTGGGAAGTACATCACTATGCCTGTTTAATTGGGTTTGGCGCCACTGCAATAAACCCCTACTTAGCATTGTCTAGTATACGTGATATGAAACTTAATAATCAAATCAAAACTGATTTAGAAGACAAATACTTAAAGAAAAATTATATCAAGGCGGTGAATGAAGGTTTATACAAAGTATTTTCTAAAATGGGCATTTCTACTTTACAATCTTATCAAGGGGCACAAATTTTTGAAATTATTGGAATCAACAAAGAAGTTGTGAAAAAACATTTCACAGGTGCTACTTCTCGTATCGAGGGTATGGGATTAGATGAGATTGCCATAGAAACTTTAGCAAAACATAATATTGCCTTTCCTAAAAGGACAACCGAAATTGATCGATTACCCGTGGGGGGAATTTACCAATGGAAACGACGTGGAGAAGCGCATTTATTTAATCCGCAAACTATTCATGCCTTACAACAAGCAACAAGCATGGGCGACTATGCAAGTTTCAAAAAATATTCAAAGCTCGTTAATGACCAAGGGGACAAAGCTTGTACTTTAAGAAGCTTGTTTGATTTTAATCCAACACGTCCTTCTATTTCGATAGACGAGGTTGAACCTGCAACATCAATTTATAAACGCTTTGCAACAGGAGCCATGTCCTTTGGATCCATTTCATGGGAAGCACATACTACGCTAGCGATTGCTATGAATCGTTTAGGGGGGAAGAGCAATACAGGTGAAGGCGGTGAGGATCCTATCCGTTATAAAAAAATGGAAAATGGCGATTCCATGCGTAGTGCAATTAAACAAGTTGCTAGTGCACGCTTTGGTGTAACAAGTGAGTATTTAACGGAAGCGGACGAAATACAAATTAAAATGGCACAAGGCGCTAAGCCAGGTGAGGGCGGACAATTGCCGGGTGATAAAGTAGATGATTGGATTGGAAGAACAAGACATTCTACACCAGGTGTTGGGTTAATCTCTCCTCCCCCACACCACGATATTTATTCCATTGAAGATTTATCACAATTAATTTTTGATTTAAAGAATGCCAATAGAACTGCAAGAATTAATGTAAAATTAGTTTCTAAAGCAGGAGTTGGAACGATTGCCGCTGGTGTTACCAAAGCAAAAGCAGATGTGGTTTTAATTGCTGGATTTGACGGCGGCACAGGAGCCTCTCCTTTAAGTTCAATTAAACATACAGGGTTACCATGGGAATTAGGGTTAGCAGAAACACATCAAACCTTGGTGAAAAATAATTTAAGGGCTCGTGTAGTGGTTCAAGCGGATGGCCAAATGAAAACTGGTCGCGACATTGCGATTGCGGCATTATTAGGTGCTGAAGAATGGGGTGTGGCAACTGCTGCATTGGTTGTGGAAGGTTGTATTATGATGCGAAAGTGTCATATGAATACCTGTCCAGTTGGCGTGGCAACACAGGATCCAGAATTGCGTAAACGCTTTAAAGGCAATCCTGATCACGTTGTTAAGTTTTTTGAATTTATGACCGAAGAATTACGCGAAATCATGGCTGAACTTGGATTTAAAACAGTGAATGACATGATTGGTCAGGTGGACGCATTAAAAATGCGTAACAATATCAATCATTGGAAATATAAGCACTTAGATTTAAGTGCGGTATTGTATAAACAACCCGCTGATGCGCGTGTTGACTTATACCAAACGGAAACACAGAATCATGGCTTATCGGAAGTATTGGATTGGAAATTATTAGCTGCAGCACAACCTGCAATTTTGAAAAAAGAAAAAGTAAGCGCTTCTTTTACCATTAAAAATACCCATCGTACAGTGGGTACCATTGTATCTAATGAAATTACAAAACAATATAAAGGAGCTGGTTTGCCAGAGGATACCATTCATTTTAAATTTACTGGTACCGCTGGACAAAGTTTTGGGGCATTCAATACCAAAGGCCTTACTCTAGAATTAGAAGGTGATGCAAATGACTATTTTGGTAAAGGCTTAAGTGGTGCACAATTAATTGTATATCCTGATAAAAAAGCCACTTTTGTTCCAGAAGAAAATATTTTAATTGGCAACGTGGCATTTTATGGTGCAACAAGCGGAACTGCGTTTATCAACGGAAAAGCAGGTGAACGTTTTGCGGTTAGAAACTCTGGCGCTTCGGTAGTGGTAGAAGGAATTGGAGACCATGGTTGTGAATACATGACTGGTGGACTTGCAGTAATACTTGGACCAACAGGTAGAAACTTTGCAGCCGGAATGAGCGGAGGTATTGCTTATGTTTACAATGTTCAAAATGATTTTTATAGTTTATGTAATAAGGAAATGGTAGATCTTGACCCTGTAGGTTCCGAAGATATGGACACATTACAAAAAATGATTCAAGCACATTTTGATAAAACTGGAAGTAGGGTTGCTAAATTTATATTAAGCGATTTTGAAAATCAACTAAACCACTTTATTAAAGTTTTTCCGCGTGATTATAAAAATGTTTTACAAAAAGGTAAAACAGCAACACGCGTGGGATAAAAATGTATGCAATTAAAAATTTATGACTAAAAAAGAAATAAGCTACTAATTCTACACAATTATTGAAAGCATCAATTATGGGAAAACCAACCGGATTCAAAGAATATACTCGAGAACTACCAAGCAAATTGCCTGTAGCGCAAAGAAAGAAAAACTATAAAGAGTTTGTTGCTTTATTACCTGAACAAAAATTAAATGAACAAGCAGCACGTTGTATGAATTGTGGCGTACCATTTTGCCATAGTGGATGTCCCTTAGGTAATATTATTCCAGAATTTAACGATGCAGTGTATCGAAAAGATTGGAAGGAAGCTTATGAAATTTTAATTTCTACCAATAATTTTCCAGAGTTCACAGGTCGTATTTGTCCTGCCCCCTGTGAAAGCGCATGTGTATTAGGTATTAACCAGCCTGCCGTCACTATTGAAGAAATTGAAAAGCATATCATTGAAATTGCTTTTGAAAATGGATTTGTTCAAGCGCGAAAACCCAATATGCGCAGCGGATTTAAAATAGCTGTAATTGGATCAGGTCCTGCAGGACTTGCAGCTGCAGCTCAATTAAATTACGCGGGACATGAAGTAACCGTTTTTGAAAGAGATGCAAAACCTGGAGGCCTTTTACGTTTTGGTATTCCTGATTTTAAATTAGAAAAATCAGTAGTTGAACGAAGAATCAATTTACTAGAACAAGAAGGCATTGTATTTAAATGTAACGCCAATGTTGGGGTGAATGTAAGGGTAAATGATATTATGCGTGAATTTGATGCAGTGGTATTAGCCGGTGGATCTACTATTCCAAGAGATTTGCAAATACCAGGTCGTGAATTAAATGGGGTTCATTATGCCATGGAGTTTTTAAAACAACAAAACAAAAGAGTAAGTCATTTACCAATAGATGAAATTGAATTATTAGCTACAGGTAAAAATATAGTGGTGATTGGAGGTGGTGATACTGGTAGTGACTGTGTTGGCACTTCCAACCGCCAAAGTGCAAAAACAGTTACACAATTTGAATTATTACCAAAGCCACCCGAAGAAAGAGCTTCATATATGCCTTGGCCTTCCTACCCAATGTTGTTAAAAACAACCACCTCGCATGAGGAAGGTGTTTCAAGAGTTTGGGAAGTGGCTACCAAAGCTTTTATTGGAGATGACAAAGGCAATTTAAAAGCATTGCAAATTGTGGATTTAGTATGGACCCATGCTGCAGACGGTCGTCCTGCAAAATTCACAGAAAAAGAAGGCAGTCTTCGTGAAATTCCCTGTGAAATGGCATTGCTTGCCATGGGTTTTTTACATCCACAAGCAAGGGGTATGATCAATGAATTGGGTATTGAATTAGATGAAAGAGGAAATGTGAAAGCAACTGAAAGCGCCTTTCAAACCAATATTGCGAAAGTATTTACCGCAGGAGATATGCGCCGTGGTCAATCATTGGTTGTTTGGGCAATTAGCGAAGGCCGTGAGTGTGCTCGAAAAGTGGATCTATTTTTAACTGGCGCTACCTTACTTGAATCTAAAGATGCAAGCCTATTGGCAACCACTGTCAATGCATCATTTCATCAGCAAACTGCCTAATTAATATTATTTATTTTAAAATATGAATTTTCGTACGTCAATTGGGACGTTTTTTAAAGTTATGCCCGTAAAATATCAAATTTTTTTCCACAATTTGACTGTTCATTATTTCTTGATTAGTGAAAATAAATCAGTTAATTAACTGACAATAAAGTATTTATAGTAATTTATTTTAAATATTATTATATATTTTAATGTATTTTATTATTGTCATTATTGAGATATTTTATTATATTTGTCTTATAAAACATTATATATATTTATTTATAATATTTATCTAAGGGAAAATTACCACTAATGAAAAATCAAGTCGTACAAAAGTACACCCCCTTTATTCTATTATTAGTAGTTGCTATTGGCGCCTTATTTGTACCTCAATTTCCTAGTTTTGCAGGAGCCAATTATAGTCCCGCTGATATTGCCTGGATATTGGTTGCTACCGCTTTGGTATTTATCATGACCCCAGGCCTTGCCTTTTTCTATGGAGGAATGGTGCATCGCAAAAACATTATTTCTACGATGATTAAGAGTATTGTTTCTGCTGGGATTGTTTCTGTGATTTGGGTTTCCTTTGGTTATAGTTTAAGCTTTGGTGAATCATTAAATGGAATTATTGGTAATCCTGCTACCCATTTATTTTTTAAAGGTGTAGCCAATGGCGCTCCTGCATTACAAGGAGGAGTTCCAATGACTATCCCCTTACTATTATTTGCCATGTTTCAGTTGATGTTTGCGATTATTACCCCCGGCCTTGTTGTAGGTGCTGTAGCTGAAAGAATCAAATTCACTTCTTATATTTTATTCATTGTTTTATTTATTACTTTAATATATGCCCCTTTGGCACATTGGTCCTGGCATCCAAACGGTTTTTTATTTAAAATGGGAGTTTTGGATTTTGCAGGTGGCACTGTTGTTCATATTAGTGCAGGTTGTGCAGCTTTGGCAGGTGCGATTGTTTTAAAATCAAGACGTTCAAAAATAGAGCAACATGAAATTCCTCCCGCCAATATTCCTTATGTATTAATTGGAACTGGTTTGTTATGGTTTGGTTGGTTTGGATTTAATGCAGGATCTGCTCTTGGCGCTAATTCATTAGCGGTAAATGCATTTGCCACTACCAATACGGCTGCCGCTGCTGCAGGTTTGGCATGGATGTTTTTTGATGTTATGAGCGGAAAAAAGCCTTCTGTTTTGGGTTTCTGCATTGGTGCTGTGGTAGGATTAGTAGCCATTACCCCCGCCGCTGGTTTTGTAGGAATACCTCAAAGTATATTTATAGGGGTTGTTGGGGCAGTCATCTCCAATGTGCTAAGTCATGCTTTTAAATTATCAAGAGTAGATGATACTTTGGATGTATTTCCATGCCATGGCATTGGCGGAATGGTAGGTATGTTGTTAACGGGCGTTTTCGCTTCTAAAGGCGTAAACCCAGCAGGTAATGATGGTCTATTTTATGGCAATCCTGCCTTTTTTCTGACACAATTAAAAGCAATGTTAATTGTGGTAACTTTTAGTTTCACCGCTTCCTATTTAATTTTCAAATTCATCTCCTTGTTATTGCCCTTAAGGGTATCGGAGGAAGAAGAAGAACTAGGTTTAGATGCTACACAACATGATGAAAAATATGGTAGAAATCCACACAAAGCATAAATTATTTTTTTGGAATTGGTTTTAAGCAAGCAATCGTACGGCCTGAATTTCTATTCGGGCCTTTTTTATTATATTAGTGCCTAGATGAAAGCCCTTTATAAAATTTTGCAACCTATTTATTGTATTTATGCATTAATTGTATTTTCCATCCTTACAATAGTGTCAGCTATTTGCCTCCTATTGCTGCTTCCTTTTGGAAAAGCGAAACTGAGTAAAAGAGTATATAAAGTTTGTAGGTACTGGGCTAAAACATGGTATTTATTTATTGGTGTTTGGCACAAAGAAATTTTTGAGTCAACACATAATTTCAAAACACCACATATATTCGTAGCCAACCATAATTCCTATATGGATATCCCACCTATTGTTCAATTAAAACATCAACCCATTAGGCCTTTGGGGAAATTTGAATCCTCCAAGATCCCTGTTTTTGGTTGGGTTTATCGTGCAGCGGTTATTATGGTTGACAGAAGTAGTCCAGAAAAAAGAGCAAAAAGTTTAAGAAATTTAAAAGCCGCATTACATAAACGTAATTCCATTTTTATTTTCCCTGAAGGTACATTTAGCATGACAAGCCAGCAACCGCTTAAATCCTTCTTTAATGGAGCTTTTAAATTGGCTATTGAAATGCAAGTGCCTATTCAACCTATTTTAATGATAGATGCAGTTGACCGTATGCATTACCAGTCGGTATTTAGCCTTACCCCTGGCCCTAATCGGGTGGTGTATTTACCCTCCGTTGAGGTATCTAAATATACCCTTGAAGATATTGATTTGTTAAAAAATGAAGTTTATCAAATGATGGAGGAAGGATTAAGAAGATACAGACAATACCCTTTGGCATAACTTATAAAAATAGTGTCAATTGCATAGCTTATTTTTGTAAACTTCTATATGTACGCCGAAATCATTATACCCCTTGCCCTGCCTAAAAATTATACCTGGGAAATTCCATCCACCCTGTTGGACGAAGTGATGATTGGGATGCGCGTGGAAGTGATGTTAGGGGCCAACAAAAGATATGCAGGAATCGTAAAAAAAATATTTAATGAAAAACCTGCGGCATTTAATCCCAAACCAATTCTTTCCGTTTTAGACGAAGCCCCCATAGTTTATCCAGCACAATTAGCCCTTTGGGAATGGATGGCTCAATATTATATGTGTACCGAAGGGGAAGTCATGCAAGCAGCAGTCCCAAGTCATTTGAAAATTTCTAGTGAATCGGTATTTATATACAATGAGCTTTACGCTATAGACAGTCAGCAACTAAATGACCTGGAGTATATACTTAGTGAAGCACTTCAAATTAAAAAAGAACTGAGCTTAGCTGAGGTTCAAAAATTATTAGATAAAAGGTCGGTATATCCTATTGTCAATAAATTGATACAAAAAGGAGTTTGTTTCATTCAGGAAAACATGACTGACAAATACAAAGTAAAAGAAGAAACTTTTATACAGCTTACCCCTGCCTATCAATCCGAAATAAAAATAGCGCAATTGCTTAATGAATGGACCCGCGCGCCTAAACAATTGGCATTATTGTTGTCGTTTTTGCATTTTGAGAAAACAGAAGGGGAAGTACGTCAAAAATCACTTTTAGAAAAATCAGGTGCCTCGCATGCACAATTAAAGGCACTTATAGATAAAGGAGTTTTAGTAGCCGAAAAAAGAATAATTGATCGATTGAAAAATGAAGGACCTTCCGGCAATCATCAATTGCATGAATTATCCGATCAACAACAAATTGCATTTAATGATATTAAAACGCAATTAAATACCCATTCAGTTCATTTATTACATGGTATTACGGGCAGCGGTAAAACCCAAATTTATGTTGCACTCATTAATCAATTAATTCAACAGGGGCAACAAGCCTTGTATATGCTGCCTGAAATTGCATTGACTGCACAAATGATTCGACGCTTAAAACAATATTTTGGAAATCAAATTGCCATTTATCATTCTAAATTCAACCCCAATGAAAGAGTTGAAATATGGAATAAAGTTAAGTCGGGTGAAATTAAGATTGTACTCGGGGCTAGATCGGCATTATTTCTTCCCTATAAAAACTTATCCCTAATTATTGTTGATGAAGAACACGATGGTTCCTACAAACAACAGGATCCTGCACCAAGATATCAAGCCAGAGATACAGCTATTTATTATGCCAATCAAATTAATGCGAAAGTAATTTTAGGGTCTGCAACCCCTTCGGTTGAGTCCTACTATAATGCAGCATCAAAAAAATATGGTTATACCCATTTAACTGAAAGATTCAATAAAGGAGCATTACCAAGCATTCAAATTATTGATACCAAGAAACAACCCGCTGGAACGGCAATTTTAACACCTTTATTATTGTCTGAAATCAAAAAAACAATCGAGCAACAAAAACAGGTGATTCTTTTTCAAAATAGACGTGGCTATGCTGCTTATATGATTTGTGAAACCTGTGGATGGATTCCTCATTGCACGCATTGCGACGTAACACTTACTTACCATAAACAAAAAAATGTACTATCCTGCCATTACTGTGGTTGTTCTTATCCAATTTTAACAGCATGTCAGGCATGTGGCAAACAACATTTTAAACAAAAAAGTTTTGGCACAGAACAAATTGAAGAAAAACTAAACCAGGCCTTACCAGGGGTAATCGTTGCTAGAATGGATTTTGACAATGTAAAAGGTAAAAATGAACACGATCAGTTAATTCAACAATTTGAACAAAGACAAATAGATATTTTAGTTGGTACGCAAATGGTAGTAAAAGGCTTGGATTTTGAAAACGTTGATTTGGTAGGTATTGTGGATGCAGATAGCTTGTTAAATTTTAATCAGTATCGGGTTAATGAGCGCGCCTTTCAAATGATGGAGCAAGTAAGTGGCAGAGCAGGTCGAAAAAATAGCAATGGCAAAGTAATCATTCAAGTAAGTCAAGTGCAACATCCCATTGTGCAATTAGTACAACAACATGATTACGCTGGATTCTATCAATATGAAATTCAAAACAGAAAACAATTTGCCTACCCCCCTTTTAGTAGATTATTGAGTATTTTGTTCAAGCACAAGGATAATACAATAGCCGAAGAAGCAGCAAATCATTATCTTCATTCCCTTAGTCCTGAAATTCAAAGAACCGTTCTAGGGCCTGCACAGCCTTTAGTAAATAGGGTTCGTAATAAATATATTTGGGAGCTGTATGTGAAAATTGCAACCCAATCAGCACAATTACAAATTGCGAAAAAACAATTGTTTAATTATATACAGTTAATTCAAGCGCATCCAAGGTATAAAACGGTTCAAATAATTATTGATGTTGACCCTAATTAATAAATAATAGCTACCCCAATTTCTATACAAAAGCATGCATACAGAACATAATATTTCCTTACAGCCATTTCATTTTTTTGCTAGTGAAGAACTTGCTAGTTATTTTACAGTCCTCCATAAAAACGAGGACGTATCGGATGCAATAGAATGGTGTCATCAACAAAATTTACCCTTTTTAATATTAGGTAGTGGATCAAACGTTGTATTCACGAAAAATTTTCCTGGATTGGTCGCCAAAATGGAAATTAATGGTATAAAAAAATTAAACGAATCCGCTACCGAAGTAATACTTGAAGTGGGCGCGGGTGAAAATTGGCATCATTTTGTAAGTTATTGTGTACAAAAAGGATGGGGAGGATTGGAAAATTTAAGCCTTATACCTGGGACCGTTGGGGCAAGCCCCATTCAAAATATTGGCGCTTATGGGGTAGAAGTCCAAGAATGTATTCAGCAAGTAACCGCTTTTGATACAACTACCCAACAATGGATACAGCTATCTAATAAGGAATGTAATTTTGGCTATAGGACAAGCCTCTTCAAAGTTGCAGTCAAAAGGTATATTATTACCCATGTGCAATTTGTTTTACAAAAACAGCCACAATTAAAAATGGATTACGGTGCTATCCGAGACATGTTACATGAAAAAGGCATAAAGCACCCTAATTTAGAAAGCCTGTCTCAAGCCATTATACAAATTAGAACTCAAAAATTACCTGATCCCAAAATCCTAGGTAATGCAGGCAGCTTTTTTAAAAACCCCATCGTTTCAAAGACCCAATTGGAGCAGCTACAACAACAATTTCCCAATATCATTGCCTATCCTATCTCTGATGATTCTTATAAAATAGCAGCTGGATGGCTTATTGAAGCCTGTGGCTGGAAGGGAATGAAAAAAGGAAATGTAGGTTGCTATGAAAAACAAGCATTGGTCATTGTAAGTTACGGTATCCGTTCAGGGAGAGAAGTGTATGAATTTTCGGAAGAAATTATTCATTCCGTCGCTCAAAAATTTAAGATACAACTAGAAAGGGAAGTAAATATTTATTAAACCAAATATCTTTTCAATAAAAAAGGCCTCTTTGTAGAGGCCTTTTTTATATATCGTAACTATTACATTTAGTACTTCGCTTTCATATCTGTTCTTCTATTTTCAGCCCTACCCTTGGCAGTTTTGTTGGTTGAAATAGGATTGTTATCCGCGTCGCCTTGTTTAGATAATCTATTTGCCTCTATTCCTTTTTTCACTAAATAGGAATAAATAATAGCTGCTCTACGTTCAGATAATTTTTTGTTTACTTTCTTAGTACCAATATTATCCGTATTGCCAATAATGTCGATACTGATATTTTTGTACTTATTTAATTCTGCAATAGCTGCATCTAATTTGTTTAATTTTTTGCTAGCGATGATTGACTTACCTGTTTTGAATTTAAAATTGCTTGCAATTTCATTTAACAAAGGTTGGATATCAATGCAACCATTGTTGGCTACGATACCAGGCTCAGTAGGACATTTATCTTCTTCATCATTCACACCGTCCTTATCTGTATCTGGAATTGGACATCCATTGTAACGGGTTAAACCAGCAATGGAAGGACATTTATCCTCTTCATCATTTACCCCGTCCTTATCTGTATCTGGAATTGGACATCCATCATACTTAGCTGTTCCCGCTTGTTTTGGACATTTGTCATGGTCATCATCTACACCGTCGTTATCGGTATCTGGCACAGGACAACCTTCATATTTTGCAGACCCTGATTTTGTTGGACATTTATCACTTGCATCAACCACTCCATCATTGTCTGTATCTACTGGAGTTGGAGGTGGAGGCAATACCGCTTTCTTTTCTTTTAACTTTAAAGGAAAAGCATAACTCACACTGTAATTATTATGTGTTTTAGTTAAATAAGAAGTTTCAGCGCGGTAAGTTGCTTGTACGTAAACAAAAGAATTTTGAGCTGCTTTAATTTGAAGTCCCCCTCCAAATGGTGCATAGGAAGTGTAGGTTGTAAAACGGTCGGTAGCAATACCAATACCAGCGGTTAAATAAGGTACCACTGTATGATCATCAGTCAATAACTTGTAGTTAATATTAAAATCGATAGAGGCGAAAGGCTCACTAATATTTGAAGTAGGCACCCTCAATGATTGATAATATGGATATTTTAATGCGGAAAAACTTAAATTAGATACAAAATCTATCTTCTTTGTCCATCCATCAACATATTGAATTCCAAATTCTGCTGCTGATTTTGAAGTTCCTGCCGTATTGGGAGTTTGTTTAAAATCCATCATACCCAATCTTAGGCCAATGGTTGGTTGTTTTACTAATGCTGAATCCTGTGCAATTACTTGCATCGTGATAGTCAACAACATGGTAAAAAATAAAAACTTTTTCATAGTACTTGATATTTGTGGTAAAATTAGGAATAAAATATTAAAAAAAATAACAATTTAATTGTCACTAAACTAATTAAACTAGGTATATTATTTAAAGCACCGTCACTTCAACAACACTATCTACATTCAATGCACCATAAATATGCGGGAAAAGTTCATCTAAATCGGTTGCCAATTCAAATAATAATGGTCTAGATAATTTTGCTTTTTCAATTTTCAATTTCACTAATCCAGTTTGACCCTGGTAAAATCGATCTAAAACACCCGGTACTTGTTGTTCTGTTGAACAATGAATAAAGCCGTCGGCATCAAAATTAGCTGGCTTGTATGCTCCCTGATTTTTTGCGTTGTCCCACTCTACTTGAGTAGTTACATGATATATATATTCGCTTTCCATTTTTTTTATTTTTAAATTATTTTCAATAAAGAATTCTGTCGTAGAATTTTATCTTAGAATTCTTTGTATTTTTTGTTCCAATAGCATTAAATCAGCAAGCACAATTGCCGTTACCGCTTCCAAGACAACGGGTACTCTTAGTGCAATACATAAATCGTGTCTTCCCTTTACTGAAAAAACTGCTTGTTCATTGGTTTCCCAATTCCAAGTTGTTTGATCCTTTGGCGTAGAGGAGGTTGGTTTTACTGCAATACGAAAAACCAAATCATTTCCATTGGTATATCCTCCTACAATTCCACCGGCATGGTTGGTTTTTGTTTTACCTGTTGCATCTATTATTGCATCATTGTGCTCAACGCCAAACATACTAGCAGCAGCAAACCCTGTACCAAATTCAATACCCCTAATAGCAGGTATGGCAAAAACAGCATGACTAATTAAGGATTCTACTGAGTCAAAAAAATGTTCTCCAAGCCCAATTGGTAACCCTTTAACTACACATTCCACTATACCGCCCACGCTGTCTTTATGGTCAATTGCTTTTTGTATACCCTTTTCAATATCTGTTTCCCCTCCTATACTAACTATATGGGCTTCAATTTGAATATGATTTAATAACTTTTTAGCAATCACTCCCGCTCCCACTAAAGCTGCTGTTAATCGACCGCTAAAATGTCCACCGCCTCTATAATCCTCGAATCCGCCAAATTTATGGTGTGCAGTAAAATCCGAATGCCCTGGTCTTGGCACAGCACGTTGTTTTTCATAGTCAGTACTTCTTGTATTATTGTTTTCAAATAACATTGTGATGGGTGCCCCTGTTGTAGTATCATTGAATAACCCCGATTTAAAAATGGGCATATCGTCTTCCTGTCTTGGCGTGGTTCCTTTTTGTTTACCTCCTTTACGACGTTCCATATCCGTTACAAAGTCGGCTTGAACTAAGTTTAATCCTGCTGGACAGCCATCAATCACTATACCAACACAGGCACCGTGTGACTCTCCTAAAATTTGCACTTTAAATAAGGTTCCAAAACTATTCATGTTAATCTTAATATTACAAGTTAAGAATTTTATACCAACTCGTTTAAACCCAATTGAAATTTTCCTTTATGCGATATCCACTTTTGCCCCCAATTGTCTTAAATGTTCGAAAAAATCAGTGTAAGATTTATTAATTGCCGCTGCTTCTGTGATTACAACTGGCCCATTTGCTTTTAATGCCGCCACTCCACATGCCATGGCAATCCGATGATCATGTTGAGAAAAAACTGTAGCCGATTTAATTTCATCACCGCCATGTATTTTCATGATATCTCCCTCTAAATCAATTTGAACACCCATTTTTTCAAATTCCACTTGTAAGGTTTTTCCTCTATCACTTTCTTTATGTGCTAAACGGCTAACCCCTTTTATTTCCGAAACGCCAATACAAACAGATGCCAAAGCAACCAAGGGAGGAAATAAATCGGGACAATCGGTTGCATCAAATTCAAATGCCCTCAATGCCGCATCATCCGTTGAACCAATTTGAATTCCATCCTCCTCTAAAGCTATTGATACATTTGCATTTTGCAATGCTTGCATCACTGCCTTATCGGCCTGTGTTGAATTCATTTGTAACCCTTTTACCTTAATGGGTCCGGCAATGGCACCCGCTACTAATAAAAAAGCGGCGCCACTCCAGTCACCTTCGACAGTATATTGAATCTTATCTTTTAAAGGCGCATGTGGCAAGAACCTAAAATGAGTATAATTATCATGTTGTACTTTCCAACCAAAGGAGTGTAACACCGCTAAAGTTAAATCTATATAAGGTTTACTTTTTAAGTCTATTACATTAATCTCGGCGTTTTGCGCTCCACTTGCTGCGTAAGCCATTAATAGCCCTGTTAAAAATTGAGAACTTAATGAACCATCCACTGTGATACTATTGGGTGCTTGTAAAGGTCCTTGTATTTGAATGGGTAAAAATCCATTTTGAGAGGCTATTTTCACTCCTAAAGCAGGGAAAATTTCGTCAAAAAAATGCATCGGTCTTTTCACCAAACTGCCTTTCCCCTGAATGGTTATAGATTGATTACTTAATGCCGCAATAGGCGTAAACATACGTATTCCTAAACCACTTTCCCCACAATTCATCTCTGGACCAATAGGCTGAACTCCTTTAGAAAGTATTGTTAAGGATTCAACAATTGTTGCTCCCTGCTCATTTATTGCATTATGCATTTCAACCGTTGCGCCTAATTTCTGTATCACCTCCAATGCCGCTAAATCGTCATTGGAATGTCCTGGATTTAAAATAGTTGTTTCTCCTACATGCAATAAAGCAGCAGCACATGCTCTTTGCATGCTACTTTTACTTGCAGGAGCAACTTGAGCACCATTTAACTTACCAGGAAATACAGTTGCAATCATGCTAGGAATATAATTTTATTAATTTTTGTAAAGTTTTCATTGGAACGGTTTCATATACTGCCTTGCCTATTTTATTTAGCAATACATATTGCAAACCCTCTTTTGCATTTTTTTTGTCTTTTTGCATTCGTTCCATGGCGGCCTCTATATCAAAATGCATGGCAGTTGGCAAACCGTATTTTTTTAGGGTTTCTACCAATACACCAACCCCGTTAAAATTTTGTAATACTTGAGAGATTTTAGCGGCATACACCATTCCAATACTAATAGCATGTCCATGCAATAAAGCATGTTCATTTTCAATGGCATGCCCTAGGGTATGGCCAAAATTAAGCAGCTTACGATCTCCTTTTTCAAACTCATCTTTTTGTACCACTTTAACTTTTAACTGCACATTTTTTTCAATGAGTGCAGCTAAAGCTTTTTTATTTTTTTGATAAAAGTTAATATCATGTGCCGCCAATTCTTTCATTATGGCCGCATCTTTAATAGCAGCATGTTTGATAATTTCGGCAAAGCCATTTTCCCATTGGTGTTTTGGTAAACTTTGTAAAAAGTCCAGGTCATATACTAAAAACTGTGGCTGACGTATTATGCCCACCATATTTTTATATAAGCCAACATCAATTCCATTTTTACCGCCAATAGCAGCATCCACCATTGCAAGAATAGTGGTTGGCACAAAACCCACCGCTACACCGCGCATGTACACGCCCGCTACATAGCCCACCATATCAGTCACTACGCCACCACCAACGCCAATGAATACCGATTGTCTTGTAGCGCCAAAATTAAGTAAGGCTTCAATAATAAAGTCCACTGTTGCTTGATGTTTATGCTCCTCCCCTGAAGGAATTACAATGGTTTTTTTACCCTTGAATTTCTTTTGGTGCAAAGCATATACATTTTCATCTGTAATATAAATGGCCTGTGATTTGTCTACCATTTTATCAATAGCAGCAAATTTTCCATCTAATACAAATGTTACTGTGGCGCTTGAAAACTTAACCTTCCAATTTTTCATTCTTTTCTTTTGTTAAAATAAACCATTAATATTTGATCTAAATGAATGATACATTTATTTAGATGTATATCATCTAGCTATTCATTACTTTATTTTGTTGATTGATACTTTCCATATGCACTGCGTCCATATATTTAGTAACAAACTCATCGCTCAATCCTAATTTATTTCCTTTAGCAACGGCACGATCTAAAATTTCATTCCAACGATTGGTTTGCAAAATGGTAATTTCATTGTTCTTTTTATATTCACCAATTTTTTGAGCCACTTTCATACGAGTAGATAATACTTGTAATAACTCGTCATCTAACTGATTAATTTGTTGACGCATTGCCTCTAGTGCACTTTGGAAATCTGCATTTTGTACCGTCTCTTTTCTCCAATGCATACTATCCAACATGGACTTTAATACTGCAGGGGTAATTTGTTGTTTCGCATCACTCCATGCATTGTCAGGGTCAACATGTGATTCAATAATTAAACCATCAAAATCAAGGTCAATGGCTTGTTGGGCCACAGATTGTAAAATATCTCTTCTTCCACAAATATGGGAAGGATCATTAATCATAGGAACATTCGGGAAACGACGTTTCATTTCAATGGCCAAATGCCACATAGGTGCATTACGGAATTCAGTATTGCCATAAGAACTAAATCCTCTATGGATTAATCCCAAATCTTCAATACCCGCTTTCGCGATACGTTCCATTCCCCCTACCCATAATTCTAAGTCGGGGTTTAAGGGGTTCTTAATTAACACAGGGACTTTCACTCCCTTTAAAGCGTCTGCAATTTCTTGCACACTAAAAGGATTTACTGTCGTACGAGCACCTACCCATAAAACATCCACATCAAAATGTAAAGCATCTTCCACTTGTTTACCCGTAGCTACTTCCACAGCAACTGGAATACCCGTTTCCTTTTTTGCTTGTTGCAACCAAGGCAAACCTTTGGTACCAATCCCTTCAAAACTTCCAGGACGAGTTCTTGGCTTCCAGATACCTGCACGCATAATATCTACTTTACCAGTAGCCGCTAAGCCTCTAGCTGTTGCCATTACTTGTTCTTCGGTTTCTGCACTACAAGGACCCGATATAATTAATGGCGCTTTTTTTAATAATGCGCTTACTTTTTGTTGTTGTTCAGTTAAAGCTCCCATGTTAAACCAATTTTAGTATTGAGTATTTAGTGTTTGATAGTTTGAGTTTTTTTACATCAAATTTTAAAACGAGCCCTCAATTCAATATATCAAGGACTCGTTAATTTATTTCAGTTATCCTTCGTTTTTGTTAAAACCTCTTGGTCCACCGCTATCCGCATCATTCATGCGAATACGACGGCCTTTATAACTTTTACCGTCTAAGGCACTAATCATTTTCTTCGCAGAACCTGATTCAATTTCAATCCAGCTATTCATGTCTCTCATGTCTATTTTACCCAACACTTCTTTTTTCAAGTCGCTCATGTCTAAGACAAATTGTAAGAAACTAGCTTTATAAAAACCATCTTTGGTACCCAAGTTTACAAATAAACGCGTCGAACCTGCCGCCGCGCGATTTGCTGAGCGGCCTCGGCCATCTCCGCGATCACTACGACTATCCGTCCTAGCATTAGAACGGTCACCACCTGATCGGCGATCAGCGTATTCATTACGTCCTCTTTCTCTGTTACGATCCTGCATACCACCTACATCACGACGGCCTTTTTCAGCAGCGCGAATATTTAAGTCCTGTGCATTTTCATAATAACTCAAGAAACGGTTAAACTCTAAAGCCGCAAAACGAGTCAAAATTTCTTCCTTGCTCATGTCTGCAAACTTTTCAGCTAGCATTGGAACATAGGTTTCATAATCACCGTGGTTAACATCGGTTGACATTAATTTATCCATTAAATGGAAAAATTGTTTTCTACAAACATCCTTACCACTTGGGATATCCAATTTATGGAAAGTACATTTATTGATATTTTCAATTTGGCGTAAACGGTAGGACTCTCTTGAGTGTACAATTGAAATACAATTACCATGGCTACCTGCACGACCTGTACGTCCACTACGGTGTGTATATACTTCCACATCATCAGGTAATTCGTAGTTAATAACGTGGGTAATCCCTTTAACGTCAATACCACGAGCAGCAACGTCTGTTGCAATTAATAATTGCAAAGTTTTATCTCTGAATTGACCCATTACTTTATCACGTTGTGCTTGTGTTAAGTCACCATGTAAAGCATCAATATCATAACCTTCACGCGTTAAACGTTGCGTAATTTCTTGCGCATCTGCTTTGGTACGTGTAAAGATGATACCATAAATACCTGGATTAAAATCAATGATACGTTTTAAGGTTTCATATCTATGTTGCGCCGAGGTTAAATAATATTGGTGGTCAATGCTTTTGTTGGTTGCATTTACTTTACCAATGGTTACTTCTACTGGCTCTTTCATGTAACGCTTGCTCACTTTTCTAATTTCAGGTGGCATTGTTGCACTAAATAACCAAATACTCTCGCGGTTAGGTGTGTTCTTTAAAATAAATTCAATATCGTCCTGGAATCCCATGTTTAACATTTCATCGGCCTCGTCCAATACAACATATTCAATTTGCTCTAAGTTAATCGCTTTACGCTCGATTAAGTCAATTAAACGACCTGGCGTAGCCACCACAATTTGAACCCCTCTTTTCAAATCTCTAATTTGCATTCCTATAGAGGTACCGCCGTAAACGGCTAAAACTTGTAAACCAGCAACATGCTTTTTAAACAAATTAATTTCGTTTACAATTTGCATACACAATTCACGTGTAGGACAAACTACTAATGCCTGAGGATGTCTATCGGCTGTTTTGATTAATTGAATTAAGGGTAAACCAAAAGCAGCCGTTTTACCCGTTCCTGTTTGGGCTAATCCAATAAAATCTTTAGTTCCGCTAATTAATACCGGAATAGAACGTTCTTGTATTTCAGTGGCATGTGTGTATCCCAATTCTGTAACTGATTTTACCAATTGCTCATTCACCCCTAATTCGGCAAAGGTCATTTTTGTTTTAACTGCTTCAATTAATTCATTCTTAACTTCCATATCTTCTTTTTTCTTCATTTTTTTGTTTTTACTTTTCTTAAATAAGAATTCTACTTTAGAATTCTTTTAATCCCATTTGCATTTTCAATCAATTCAGCTAAGTATTCAAAATTCTCTTTTTCTAAGCAAGATTTGAACTTTCTCAATTGACTGATATGCTCATTTAATACGTCTAATACATTCTCTTTGTTTTGCATAAAGATGGGTACCCAGGTTGCTGCATTGGACTTTGCCAAACGCACTGTACTGTCAAAACCACCACTCGCTAACTCAAATATATTATCCGATTCCCTCTCCTTTTCTAGCACGGTATTGGCCAATGCGAAAGAAGTGATATGTGAGATATGACTCACATAAGCCACATGAATGTCATGACTGGTGGCATTCATGGAAATAATATGCATCCCCAAGGTTTCATACAAACGCTTTATGGTTAATAGCGCATCTGCATCCACTTGTTCCATATTGCATATTACTGTTGCTTTATTTTCAAAAGCATCGCTTTGTGCAGCACTTGGACCACTGAACTCTGTTCCCCACATTGGATGCGTAGGAACAAATCTTCCTTTTTTAGCATGCGCACTGGCTATCTGCGCAACTGCTTCTTTGGTGGATCCTAAATCAAAAACGATTTGTTGGTCAACTAAATCTAAAATCAAAGGCAATAACATTTCAGCAGTATTCACTGGCGTTGCAATGGCAATAATGTCCGATAATTTTACGGCGTCTTCCAACGACCTAATCTCATCGACAATACCTAATCGCAATGCCTCGGCTTGGTGATCGGGATTATTGTCCACGCCAATCACATTGGACACAAAACCTTTCTTTTTCAAAGACAATGCCAATGAACCTCCCATTAAACCAATACCAATAACTGCTAAACGCATGCTTTCACTCTTTTAATTGCTTCATTAAATTTCTCCATTGAACCGCATAAGCTCACACGGATGTAATTATTACCTGCCGAACCAAAAATGCCACCGGGTGTAATAAAGACATTCGCATCATACAACACCTTATCGCTTAATGCATATCCATCTTTATATGTGGCTGGAATTTTAGCCCAAACAAACATCCCTACTTGTTGATTTGAATAAGCACAACCTAATGTGTCTAATAATTCATATACTTTTTCGCGACGTTCGGTATAAACTTGATTTACTGAATCATACCAAGATTTATCTAAGCTTAATGCTTTTGCCGCTGCTAATTGCACAGGTAAAAACATTCCACTATCCATATTGGATTTAAATCTTAATATTTCGTTGACTCTTTCTTCGGCAGCAATCAACATACCTACTCTCCAACCTGCCATGTTTTGGCTTTTACTTAAAGAGTTTAATTCAATCACCACTTCTTTTGCTCCTTCTACTGATAATAAACTTTCAGGTTTATTATTTAAGATGAACGCATAAGGATTGTCATGACAAATTAATATTTGATGCTGCTTACCAAATGCCACTATTTTTTCAAAGAGTGCTTTAGTTGGCATTTGACCTGTAGGCATGTGCGGATAGTTCACCCACATCAATTTCACTTTTGATAAATCTGATTTTTCTAAATTTTCAAAGTCAGGTGCCCAATTGTTTTCGGCAGTTAACTCATAGTATAGCGGAGTGCCCCCTGCTAATTTAACTGCACTTGTGTAGGTAGGATAACCAGGATTTGGAATTAACACCTGATCACCTTCATTTAAATAGGTCATACAAATATGCATGATCCCTTCCTTGCTCCCGAGTAATGGAAGCACTTCTGTTGCTGGATTAATATTATCCACTTGATAATATTTTTTATACCACTCGGCAATAGCTTCTCTCAAAACTGGAGCGCCCTTATAGGATTGATAACCGTGTACATTATCCTTTGCTGCTGCTTCATTTAAAGTAGCGAGCACTGATGGATGTGGTGGTAAGTCGGGGCTTCCAATGCCCAAATTAACTATTTGCTTCCCTGCTTTATTGAGCTCGTCAATTTCACGCAGTTTGGTAGCGAAATAATATTCACCAATTCCCTCTAATCTATTTGATAATGTTAGATTCATGATTAGCCTTTTACCACTTTACCTTTTTTATACAATCCAAAAACTTTAAAATTATTGGTCATGGCCTTTACCGCTTCCAATACTTTTTTAATTTGTTTATTATTTTCAAATTCCAAATCCGCATAAAATCCATACTTGAAAGTACTACCTGGAATAGGCATACTTTGCAACTTGCTTAAGTTCACACCACCCATTGCTATTTTTGCCAATACTTTGGAAAGTATCCCCTTGGAATGATCGGTTTGGAAATAGATAGATGCTTTATTGGCATCCTTGATTTCCTGTTTTGATTTGCTTGGCACCAAGATTAAAAAGCGCGTGATATTATTTTTTTGTGTATGAATATCTGGTCCAATAATTTCTAAATTATACAACTGAGCCGCCAATTTACTTGCAATGGCTGCTATATGTTTACTTTTATGTTGATGGACCAACTTTGCACTTAAGGCTGTATCCTCGGACTCCACTAATTTAAAATGATGTTGTTCCAAATAATCCAAGCATTGTAATATAGCCATTGGATGACTATGTACTTCTTTTATATCAGCAAGTTTTACTCCCCGATTAACCATTAAGTTTTGACTAATGGATAAGTACACTTCACCAATCACTTTTAAATTACTTTTTTGCAATAAATTGTAATTAGGTAAAATACTTCCTGCGATGGAATTTTCAATGGCCATCACCGCACCATCCGATTGCTTTGGATCTGCCCCTATTTTTACAACTTCCCTAAATGTATCACAAGTGATTACTTCTACTGTTTTGCCATAAAACTGCCTTGCTGCCACTTGGTGGAAGCTCCCCTCATATCCCTGTATTGTTACTTTTTTGTTCATCCTTTTTTGTTGACCCTTTTTTAGCAGAACCACCTAGCTAGTTAAACTCTGTGTAGCGCTTTTACATAAAAAAATCCCGGCTGTTTAGGCCGGGATTGTATATTTAGTTATTTCGTTTATGCTTTTACAAATACTACCCGGCTACTTTGATTAAAGTAGAAATAAAAGAAAAAGTAAAACCAGTTGCTATTTGCTTTCATCGTAGTACAAATATAGGCTAAAATGCCCTATTTAAGGCCAAAAACAGAAAGTTTTTTACATTTTACTAACAATTATTCGTATTGCAGACTTTTGCCCAACTGCCATTTTTTTTTAATTTTGTTCAAAATACTAGTTATGAACAAAGAAGTTGGCAAAGTCCTTTTTGTATGTGTTAGTTACATTATCCTTTTAGAGATGATTTTATTATTTTCCACCAATCACTAATTGCTGATCTGATCCTTTACAATTGTATGTTAACCACTCCTTTCTTGTGAAAGACGAGTGGAAGCGGGCGCCTATGCATATAAAATAAAAAAGCCCCCCTGTGGAAACAGGGCGGCTTAACGATTGCTTGCCATATGAAAATTGTTCGATAACTACTGGTTGGCAAGCTTTGACAGGGTTTCCCCCATCTGGACCAATAGTCCATTTAGTTTAATTACTTCTTAGCAGCAGTATCTACAGCCTTAGCAGCAGTATCTACAGCTTTAGCAGCAGTGTCAACAGTTGCAGCAGCAGTATCTACAGTTGCAGCAGCAGTGTCAGTCTTAGTTTCAGTTGAAGCACCACCACAAGCAGCTAATGCAGCGATAGCGAAAATTGCGAATACTTTTTTCATTTGGAAAGATTTTTAATTGTTTAATTTATACTTTTAATACAGAAACTGCTAAAAGGTAACCCCCAGTACCCCAAAAAATGTAAAAAATAAATTAAATAAGCAAATTGGGTTACTTTTGACCTTACAAAGTATTAATATCTTGAAAGCTGAATACAACGAACAAGCCCTTTTAAAGGGGCTCGCAAACAATGACTCCAAAGCGGTTGAAACGCTTTACAAGAGTCATTTTGGTATGATTCAGCATTTCGTTACCAACAATAACGGCTCTTTGGATGATGCTAGGGATATATTTCAGGAAGCGATGATTACTTTGTATGAAAAGGTACAAATTGACTCATTTTCACTTACCTGTCAAATAAAAACCTATCTTTTTTCTATATGTAAGCATCTTTGGCTCAAAAGGTTACAACAAATGGGAAGGTATAGTACCCCATTAAGTACCGAGGAAGAATCTGTATCCCTTGAAATGGATATGGACGAATCCGCAAAAAAGGATGCTGCTTTTGCAATTATGGACAGGGCACTCAACAGCCTTGGAGAACCCTGCAAGAGTTTGCTGGAAGGATATTATTTGAATAAAAAAGATATGCAAGCCCTAGCGGCAGAATTTGGATATACCAATTCAGATAATGCCAAGAACCAAAAATATAAATGTTTGATGCGTTTAAAAAAGCTGTTTTTTGCGCAGTATAATATTGGAGATTAAAATAATAGAATGACAACAATGGACGATATACAATTATTAGAAGCAATTGAAAAATACTTAGCTGGCGAAATGTCCCCTGCTGAGGCTGCTCAATTTGAGTCCATTCGTAAAAATACCCCCGAGATTGACCAAATGGTGGTTGAGCATAGCATGTTTTTACATGAAATGGACAATTTTGCAAAGCGCAAGAACTTTACTAGAACAACAGAAATAACTTTTAATACTTTATTTGAAGCGGGTGAGTGGGCTCCAATCAATGAGCAGTCCACCAAATTCAAAGTGATTCAACTTTGGTCCAAATACAAAAAAGTAACTGCCATTGCAGCATCTGTTGGTGGATTTATCGCTGGTATTACCACAGTCATGTTAATGTATTTCTCTCCGAGTTTAAATGGATCTCAAGTATTGCAGCTTAGTAAAGCAATTGAGATTATTAAAAACAACCAAAAAGTACAAGGTCACTTATTAAATGAAGTGAAAACCAAACTTCCTGAAAATGCAAAATTAATTAGTGGTGGTTCGGGTTTTTTAATTGACACTAAGGGCTATATCATTACTAACGCACACGTTTTAAAAGGAGATGATGCAATTGTAATTAGTAGCACTGGACAGGAATTGAATGCCACCATTATTTATACTGATAAAAGTAGTGACTTAGCTTTATTAAAAATTGAAGACGCTGACTTTGTTCAACCAAAATCAATTCCTTATTCTATCAGAAATAAGAAAAGCGAATTAGGGGAAGAAATTTATATTTTAGGTTACCCAAGAAACGACAATGATATTGTTTATGGTAAGGGGTATTTAAGTGCTCAATCAGGATTTGAAGGAGATAGCAATGCTTATCAAATACAAATTAGCGCTAACCCTGGTTATTCAGGAGCGCCTGTATTTAATGATAATGCCGAGCTTATTGGCATCATTAATACACGTCAAAAACAAGCAGAGGGTGTTGCATTTGCGATTAAGTCATCAAAAATATTTGATCTAATTGAAGCGGCCTCCAAAGAAAATACCATAAAAATTGCAAAAAAATCTATTGGGAAAAATGATCGAAAAAAGCAAATCAGTAATTTGAAAAATTACATTTACAATATTCGTTCTTTCAATTAAGGATTTAATATATGAGCAGCGCTCATAAAAAAAGAGTCAACTTAGGTTGACTCTTTTTTTATGCATATTTTTCAAGTAGGTCCATTATTTCCACAAATCCGCAGGATACACATGGTTATTGACAAGTGCGTCTATATTTGCTTTTACCATTGGAGCATCCTCTTTATAGGTAACACCAAACCATTTGGCATTGGTACTAATCACTTTCACATTGCCTAAACCTAAATGAGAAAATTGACCTGCAACAAAGGGAATATAGAATTCTGATTTTAGTGCTTGTCCTTGTTTTTCTAAAAATTGGCTAAACTCTTTTTCGCATAAATCAATGAAATTAGGCGCAAAACACATGAAATTCATACTCACTCTGGTATCTTTCAACAATGGAGTTTCAATACCCTCCTCCTCAAATACAATACCATTGTCTTTCCT
The DNA here is from genome assembly GCA_947457075.1 of Bacteroidota bacterium. GTDB lineage: Bacteria > Bacteroidota > Bacteroidia > Chitinophagales > Chitinophagaceae > Sediminibacterium. The sequence continues at coordinate 50,631 of CANGUG010000015.1, read as the reverse complement.
ATAAATTTTTGTGCGCTCCACAATTTTTGTCAAAGTATTATTTTCATCCACAGTACAAACTCCTCTACTCACCGTTCCATTTTCACTTAAAGTATTGGCCAACTCATATCCTAAAATACAATAGGTTTTATCATTGCACTCCTTTGTTAAAAATTGATACGCTTGGGCAAATGCCTCAGCTCCATAATAATCGTCGGCATTGATCACAGCAAAGGGTTCATTGACCATGCCCTTTGTGCACAATACTGCATGTGCTGTCCCCCATGGCTTGGCACGATCAGGATGCACTTGATGACCTTCGGTGAACTTATCCAAGGATTGAAAAACATACGCTGTATGTATTTTGCCTTTCAATTTTGGTTCAAAACTTGCCTTAAATGCTTCGCTAAAATCTTCCCTAATAATAAATACCACTTTGCCAAATCCAGCTCTAATTGCATCATAAATAGAATAGTCCATAATGGTTTCTCCATTGGGGCCAAAACCTTCCGTTTGCTTTTGACTACCATATCTACTCGCCATACCCGCTGCTAATATCACTAATGTAGGTGCACTCATTATTCAAGATTTATATTTTGTACTTTTACTTATTGTAAAAATACTGTTTACAAAAATAGCTGATTTTCATTAAAAATAAACAGATTGAACCCTAGCCCAAACATTGAGCCTATTCCCTTTTTAAGCAACAATCAAGTTGCCATTGATACTTTAAGGCTGGACCAGATTCATCCAATTATCAGTGGCAATAAATGGTATAAGTTGCGCTATTATGTACATGAAGCAATAAAAAGCCAGGCTAATACCATTGCAAGTTTTGGAGGTCCTTATTCCAACCATTTAGTGGCCCTTGCCTATGAAGCCAAAGAAAATGGATTGAAATGCATAGGCTATGTCCGTTCCAATGAAGGCGAACCAATTACCCCTACTTTACAAGAGGCTATTGATTATGGAATGGATATAGTTTTTGTAGGAAGAACCTTATTTCAAGAAAAGAAAAATGAATTGCTCCATCAAAATTACCCATCTACAAATAAACTTTATTTTATTGACGAAGGAGGTTATGGCGCATTAGGTGCTAAAGGTGCTTCTACAATGATTAGCGATTGGGCGCCAATGAATAGAAGCAATGAATCAGTTCATTTCAGCAATATTCATATTGTGAATCCAATTCATGAATACGATTATATAATATGTGCAGTTGGTACTGGCACGATGATTGCTGGAGTAATCAATGCTGTAGAAAAGCACCAAAATATGATTGGGATTCCAGTATTAAAAAATGAAGGCACGATCCATTCAGAAATTATTGAGTTGTTGGAGGATAAAAATGCAGCTTTTACTTTATTACATGAATTTCATCAAGGTGGTTATGCTAAAACAACCCCCGCACAAATTAATTTCATGAATCGCTTATGGGAGCATGCTTCCATCCCTACTGATATTGTTTATACAGGAAAAGTTTTTTACGCTGCGGAGCAGTTAATGCAAGCCAATTATTTTAATCCCAAAAGTAAGGTCTTAATAATACATAGTGGAGGCTTGCAAGGGAATAGGTCCCTTCCCAAAGGAGTGCTTCATTTTTAATTGAAGTTTCATAACAAGTTAACTGTATTCATTAAGCTGAAATTGCCCTGTATTGCGGGAATACAAACAAACAAACAAACAAAACTAAACTAAATCAACTTCAAAAATTCGTTGAAAATGATGCTTGATTTTTTCTTTCACTTCCTCATAATTCACTTTATATCCTAACTCTTTTTCTAAAGAGGTTACCGTTTTCCCTTGTATTCCACAGGGAACAATGTATTCAAAATGAGAGAGGTCTGGATTTACATTTAAAGCAAATCCATGCATGGTGACCCATCTACTGCATTTAATTCCCATAGCACAAATTTTACGCGCCATAAATGGATCATCGGGTTGTAACCAAACGCCCGTTTCTCCCGAACTTCTTTCTCCAATTAACCCATATTCCGCGATCGTATCAATAATTACTTGCTCCAAACTTCTTAAATACCAACCTAAATCAGTTTTAAATTTATCCAAGTCTAAAATGGGATACCCCACAATTTGTTGAGGTCCATGATAAGTGATATCACCCCCTCTATTAATGTGGAAAAACTCAATTCCAAGCTTATTTAAATGCTCCTCCGACACCAATACATGCGCTCTTTTCCCATTTTTCCCTAAGGTAAATACAGGCGGATGCTCCACCAACAACAATCTATGTTCCGTAGCTGTTTGGCGCACATCCTCCTCCTTTTCCCTTGCTTTAAATTTAATTTGCGTATTCGCAGCCAATAGCGCCTCCTGGTAATCCCATGTAGGTTGATAGGATTTAACCCCTAAATCTTCAAAATATACTTGTTGACGCATGGAACAAAGTTACAAACTAAGCTGCAATATCCTACTTTTGCAACATGTCAACTGAACAGGATTTAATACAAGACGAAAATAACGAGGAAGTATATGAGAAACTGACTTTTATGGTAGATAAAGGCCAGGAACCGATGCGTATTGACAAATGGGTGCAAATGCGTATTGAAGGCATGACGCGAAGTAAATTACAAAACGGTATCGAAGGGGGCTTTTTAACGGTAAATGGGAAAGTAGTAAAAAGCAATTATCGAACGCGTCCTGGGGATGAAGTTACTTATATGAGCTATGTGAATCCAGAATACACGGAATTGAAACCAGAACAGATGAATTTGGATATTGTGTATGAGGACGATGCAGTAATGGTCATTAACAAACCTGCCAATATGGTGGTACACCCTGGTATTGGAAATTATACCGGCACTTTATTAAATGGAGTTGCTTATCATTTACTAGCTCAAAACCCCAATTTAAGTGAAGAGGTTTTACCGCGTTTTGGATTGGTACACAGAATTGATAAAAATACGACTGGATTAATTGTATTGGCAAAAACAGCCGAAGCAGCAAGTCATTTAGCAAAACAATTTTTTAACCATACAGTAGAAAGAAAATATGTAGCCTTAGTTTGGGGTGATATGGAACAGGAGGAAGGGACTGTTAATGCGCATATTGCACGACACAAAACATTTAGAAAAATGTTTGATGCCTATCCAGAGGGTGATGTAGGCAAACATGCTATTACACATTATAAAGTAATTGAGCGATACAATTACACTACCCTAGTTTCATGTATTTTAGAAACAGGGCGTACGCATCAAATACGTGTGCACATGAAACATATTGGACACACTTTATTTAATGACAATGAATATGGTGGAGACCGAATTTTAAAAGGCACTATTTATACCAAGTACAAACAGTTCGTAGATAACTGTTTTGAAGCTTGTCCAAGGTGTGCTTTACATGCAGCCACCCTTGGCTTTGTGCATCCTACTACCGAAAAATTAATGCGCTTTGAAAGTGAATTACCTTCAGATATACAAGCAGCCATTACCAAATGGAAAAACTACAAATCGGCTGCGCATAGTTTGGAGAACTAAAATTTAGTATGAAAGTAATATTTATCAATAAGTGCTATTGAAATTCAAATAATTACAAAAAAGCCCCTGATTACTCAGGGGCTTTTTTGTAATATAAACAGTTAGTTTATTTTTTATTTGCTGCAGCTTGCATTGGAGACAATCCAATGGATTGGCCACGACCAACTGATTTTGTTTTGAACAAAGTAAATTTACTTGGCTCTGCGAGATTTGGCCAGCTATTATTGGTTTCATCAATATCGGCTGTTTCACGCATTGGATCTAATTTAATAGATACGGCTCTTTTATTAGTATAAAATACTTTGGTTACTTTATTTTCATTCTTTCTCCAAATTTGAGCAGGGATACGCTTCGTTTCCTTTGTACCATCGGCAAAAGTAAACTCAACAATAATGGGCATTACCAATCCGCCTTTGTTTAAGAATGTGATTTCATACAAATTAGCATTCGCATATTTTGCTTTCTCCTCATCCCCTAACACAGTGGGTGTACCAAAGTTAGGCATTGGTTGCTTTGTTTCTGAATCGTAAGGCTCAATACCTCTGTCATATCTCCAATAAAAATCACGTAAAGTAGTGTCAACATCTGTTAAGAATACGATAGACTTATCTTCTCTATTTCTGATTTTTGAGATATCCTCAAAAGCATTTACTGCCGGCTTATCCAAATTTCTTTGCATACCACCTGTTCTTGGTGTTGGGGCAGCTGCAGTTGGATCATATACCGCATGCTTCACTGTATCAATGGCAATGTCACAAGGATCAATGCTATAGAACCATCCTCTCCAGAACCAATCTAAATCCTCCGCACTTGCATCTTCAATTGTTCTGAACAAGTCGGCTGGTGTTGGATGCTTAAATGCCCAACGTCTTGAATATTCTTTAAATGAATAATCAAATAATTCACGCCCCATGATGGTTTCACGTAAAATATTCAATCCAGTAGCTGGCTTAGTGTAGGCATTAGGACCAAAACCAATAATGTTTTCACTATTCGTCATAATTGGCTCTAATTGATCCTTAGGTAATTTCATATAATCTACAATAGACCATGCTGGTCCTCCTCTTGATGGGAATTTATTGTCGTATAATTCCTGCGTTAAGTATTGAACGTAAGAATTTAATCCCTCGTCCATCCAAGACCATTGACGCTCGTCAGAGTTTACAATCATTGGGAAAAAGTTGTGACCCACTTCATGAATCACCACACCTAACATTCCATTTTTAGTTGCCTCGGTATAAGTTCCGTCTTTTTCGGTACGGCCATAGTTGAAGCAAATCATGGGATACTCCATACCATTTGCAGCCTCAATACTTTGTGCGACAGGATATGGATAAGGAATTGAAAACTTAGAATAGGTTTTGATGGTATGCGCTACTGCTTTGGTTGAAAACTTACGGTATAAGCCATATGCTTCTTTACCATAACCACTCATGCTCATTACTTTCTTACCTTCTACATTGGTTGCCATTGCATCCCATACAAATTTACGGCTGCTACCAAATGCAAAATCACGCACATTCTCGGCATTGAACACCCAAGTTTTAGTTGTTTTTAACGCATTTTTTTCAGCATTTTTTGCCTCTTCTAAAGTAACTACTTCTACTGGTTCGGTATAAGATGCTTGTGCTTTGTTCCATCTTGCCAATTGCGCTGGGCTCAATACGGCTGGATAGTTTTTACACTCTCCTGTGGCCATTACCACGTGGTCTGCAGGAACAGTTATAGCTACATTATAATTTCCAAAAGTCAATGCAAATTCCCCTCTTCCTGTAAACTGATGATGTTGCCATCCTTGGAAATCAGAGTACACACATAAACGTGGGAACCATTGAGCCATGGTAAATATATAATTGCCGTCTTCAGGGAAATACTCATATCCACCGCGACCACCAATAGTCATACGGTCAGTAATTTTATAATTCCAATCAATTTTGAAAGCAAATTTTTGACCTGGTTTTAATGCGGTAGGCAATTCAATACGCATCATGGTTTTATTCACAGTGTATTTTAAATTGGCGCCCAAGGCATCTGTTACTTTTTTAATGTTCACTCCTAAACCATTGTCTGTTTGTTCTTCAGCCAATTTATCGATGGCTGCAGGACTCATCCCTCTTCCCAATGAACTACTTTCTGGATAACCGGCATTCTTTGTTGAACTATGTTCATTCTCATCTAATTGTAACCATAAATAAGTTAACACATCGGGTGAGTTGTTGAAATAAGTAACTGTTTCTGCTCCAGTTAATAATAAGTTCTTTTCATCAAGGGTTGCTTTGATATCATAGTCGGCACGTTGTTGCCAATATTTTGGACCAGGCGCACCACTCGCTGTACGGTATTCGTTGGGCGTTGGTAAAATAGTACCCAATTGCTCAAACTTGTTGCCATGATTTGATGTTGGGTTGTTGCGTATGTCTTGTGCAACGATTACTGAGCAGGTGCTCAATAAAAGAAAACTGAGGGACAATAGTTTCTTCATTTGTGATTTTTTTCTATTTAATAATCGGTAAGATTCTTTCTAAAACCATATTCAAAGCAAAAGCGATGGCAAGTACAGAACCTATCTGTAAATAACGCACTCTTTTCACTTTTAATAGGGATACGAATATAAATGAAATTATTAAAATTCCACCTACAATCAGCACCTGTCCTAGCTCCAAACCCAGATTAAATGTGAAGAGTGGTCCAAGTAGGGATTCCTCTTGTCCGAGCATACTTTTAAGATAATTACTGAACCCTAAACCATGAATTAACCCAAAAAACAGGGCTAGAAAGTAAATAAAGGGGTATTTTGACTTGAATTGAAAGGATTTTACCCAAAAATTGGCTATTCCAGTCAGTATTATGGTAATTGGTATAAGGATTTCAATCCAATCCGAGGGTAGGTCAACCCATTGTAAAGTACTTAAAGCTAAAGTAACAGAATGACCAACGGTAAAGGCAGTGACCAAAACCAGCAATTTTTTCCAGTCTGTCCATTGATACCGCAGGGTCAATACCAACACAAAAAGTATATGATCCCAGGCTGCCCAGTCCATTATATGACCAAACCCTAAATGAAGATAAATGCCCGAATCATTCATAAATGAAATTTTTAGTCTCGATAATTAATTAGGAACTTTACAATCACAAATATATATAATATGGCTTGGATCGGTATAAAACCAATTGCACTATTCATCATTAGTTTATTACACCCCTTTTATGTTTCCGTAATTGATATTAACCACAACGATAAAGAAGCTGTTATTGAAATAAGTGTGCGCACATTTACAGCCGACTTAGAAACAAGAATAGAAAAAGAATACAATGTCAAACTTGATTTAGCCGACCCTAAACAAAAGGAGAAAGCCGAACAATATATCCAATTATACATTCAAAAAAAGTTGATCCTGAGTCCTAATGGTGTGAAAGGCAAAATGGACTTTATCGGATTTGAAATTCAAAAAGAAAGTACTTGGAGCTACTTTGAAATTAACAACATAAAACAACTTAAGCAGCTTGATGTTTTTTGCGAAATTTTATTTGGTATCGACCCGGCTCAAATTAATATTATTCACGCCAAAACGAGTGGACAAAGAAAAAGCTTTGAATTGGCTAGCCCTAAAAATAAAACCTCCTTTAGTTTTTAAGTTTGTCTGGAACTAACAAACGCCATTATCAATTCAGAATAGCAGATAAATACAATTCGCTAAGCAAGCATTTTAGCATCCACGCTTGCCTGCCATTGATTGTATATTTTCCCATTGAAATAACCAATGGTGAGTCCAATTAATGCTCCGCAAAATACATCTAGCGGATAATGTACCCCAACATATACTTGTGCATAGGAAATAATAGCCGCCCAAAGTATAAATGCATAAGTGTACTTTTTTAATAAAGGCTGCAAGGTCATTACTATAAATAAGGCAATCCCAAAATGATTAGCCGCATGAGAGGAAGTAAAACTAAATCCGCCTGAACAATGATCCACCAATAACCTTGCTTTTGTCATTATTGCTGGATCCGCACAGGGTCTTAATCGATGAAAAAGAGGCTTAAAAATACTACTGCTAATTTGATCGGTTAAAGTAATATTCACTGCAACTAAAACCATCCAACGCCAAGTTTTAATACGCCATTTATATAAAAGATAAATCAAAATAACAATGTACAATGGAACCCAGTTTTTGGAATCTCTCATCCAGGGCATAAGCTGATCCAAGCAATCAAAGGTCCATTCCCCATTGATGAATGAAAATAGGGCCTTATCTTTTGCCAATAAACTAGTCCAAAAGTCTTGCATCATGCGATAAAGATAACAAGAAGTGTAAAAAATTAAAGTAAATTTGTAAATCCTTTTAAAAAGAAAAAATAACTACCATGTCTCTTATAAAAAGCATTTCTGGATTTAGAGGTACCATTGGCGGTAAACCCAATGATAACCTAACCCCAATTGATATTGTCAAATTCGCTTCGGCTTATGGAAGTTGGCTAAAAAATAAGTCAGCAGGCCCTAAAAAAGTAGTGGTGGGTAGAGATGGAAGAATGAGTGGTGCAATGGTAGAAGCATTGGTAGAACAAAGTTTATTGGCCTTGGGAATTGATGTTATTCATGTAGGATTAAGCACTACCCCTACCGTAGAGATGGCTGTGGTTTTTGAAAAAGCAGATGGTGGTATCATTTTAACTGCTAGCCACAACCCCAAAGAATGGAATGCTTTGAAATTGTTAAATGAAAAAGGAGAATTTGTGAGTGGTGAAGAAGGAAAAACAATTTTAACCTTAGCTGCCTATGAAGATTTTAATTACGCTTCAGTGGACGATATGGGAAGTTTACTTCACAACGAGGACAGTTTAGAAAAACATATTAATGCCATTGTGCATTATCCATTAGTGGATATCCAAGCCATTAAAGCAGCTAATTTTTCAGTGGTAGTGGATGCCATAAATAGTTCAGGTGCCTTTGCAGTGCCTGCTTTATTAAAGGCAATAGGTGTACAAGAAATAAAAGTATTAAACGGGGAAATGACAGGAAATTTTGCACATAATCCCGAACCCTTAAAGGAACATTTAACCGAGCTATGTAGTACAGTAGTAAAAGAAAAAGCCCACTTGGGGATTGCTGTTGACCCGGATGTGGACCGCTTATGTTTTGTAAGTGAGGATGGAGCATTATTTGGAGAAGAATATACTTTGGTGGCTGTTGCTGATTATATTTTACAAAATAAAAAAGGTGCCACCGTTAGTAATTTGTCATCGACAAGAGCATTAAAAGATATCACAGAAAAACAGGGTTGCTCTTATTTTGCAAGTGCCGTTGGTGAAGTAAATGTGGTGAACATGATGAAGGAGCAGCAGGCAGTTATTGGAGGAGAAGGAAACGGGGGCATCATTGTTCCTGATTTACATTATGGAAGAGATGCACTCATTGGGATTGCCTTATTTTTAACGCATTTGGCAAAAAGTAATTTAACCTGTTCCGCTTTAAGAGCAAGTTACCCGGCTTATTTCATGAGCAAGAAAAAAATGGATTTACACCCTACTATTTCACTCGACAAAATATTTGCCACCCTTGAAAACCAATTTGGCCAATATCCAATTAATAAAGTAGATGGCTTTAAGATTGACTTTGAGGATAGATGGGTGCATTTAAGGTCTAGCAATACCGAACCCATTATACGTATTTATACCGAAGCCCCTCATCAAGTTGCTGCTGATGAACTTGCAGATGAGATCATTGCAATTATTGGGACAATTAAGTAATTTAGCAAAATATGGAGAGAATTTATTTTGATAACGCTGCGACTACTTCATTGGATCCTCAAGTATTAGAAGCCATGATGCCCTATTTGACTGAAAAATTTGGCAATCCTTCCTCCATATACAGCTATGGCAGAGAATCAAGAATGGCCATTGAACAAGCTAGAAAATCAGTAGCCAGTCATTTAGGCGCTAAACCCAGTGAAATATTTTTTACAAGTGGTGGTACTGAAAGTAGTAATACCATATTACATGCCAGCATCTATGATTTAGGGTGCAAACATATTATTAGTTCCCCCATTGAACATCATGCCACTTTGCATACTGTAGAGCATTTAGCAAAAACTGCAGGCGTTAAATTAAGCTGGGTAAATGTATTACCCAATGGGCATATTCATTTAGCGCATTTAGAAGAATTGCTTGAAACAAATGCCGACAAAACCATTGTAAGCATCATGCATGCCAATAATGAAATTGGAAATATGATTGACCTTCATTCGGTTGGGTCAATTTGTAAAAAATACAATGCCTATTTTCATAGCGACACCGTTCAAACAGTTGGACATTTCCCTTTTAAACTAAGTGAAACCCCTGTTGATTTTATTACAGGTGCAGGGCATAAGTTTCATGGGCCAAAAGGAGTTGGCATCTTATACATTAATGAAAATATCAAGATAAATCCATTAGTGCATGGCGGAGCACAGGAAAGAAACATGCGCGCAGGAACGGAAAACCTATATGGTATTGTTGGATTCGCCAAAGCGCTAGCATTGGCAACAGAAAATCATGAAAAGGACAGCGCCTATATAAATGAATTAAAAAAATACATGCACGATCAACTGATTGCGCATATCCCAGGAGTGAGTTTCAATGGCGATCCTTTTGGAGAAAGCTTGTACACTTTATTAAGTGTTAATTTTCCCAAAAATGAAAAATCTGAAATGATGTTATTTAACCTTGATATTCACCATATATGTGCAAGTGGCGGAAGTGCTTGTTCTAGTGGTGCCCAACAAGGTTCCCACGTAATCAATGCACTGAATAAGGGCAATGATATTGCGACCATTCGTTTTTCATTTTCAAAAAACAATACCAAAGCAGAAATTGACAAGGTGATTCAAACACTTAAAGCATTATTGTAACCAATTATTGCTAAATAGAAAAGGCCCGCAATGCGGGCCTTTTCTATTGTATTTCTAATACCAAAGTATCCTTTTCCTTAGGCTGCTATTTACCTCCATTTAATTTAGCGGCCTCCTGTGCCATTTTTTCTACAGTTGCCTTTAACTGATAAGCAGTTAAAGCATCATTGATGAACGCCGTTTGCTTATTAGACAATAAACTTTCATTTCCTTGATAGGCAATTTCTAAGTTTTTAACAAACTGCTCGTCCGACAAATCACCCAGTGACTTATAATAATTAATTTGCTGACTCAGGTCTTTTAACAATGAAGTGGAAACTTTTTTCGCTAACTCCATATCACCTGCAGCATAGCAGGATTGTAAAAATACATAAGAGAAATAGTCGTGCTGATTGCCTCTGTTTGAAGTCATACCGTAAGGGAAATTAACCTCACTTGTTTCACTGTCTATTTTTCTAAGTATTTGCTTAGCCTTGTCTTTTTTGTTTTCAGCAATCAACGCTTGTGCAATTTCTGCAATGGCATAGCGCATTGAATTTAAATGACGTCTGTTTTCTTCATCAAAATATACTTTTGGATTTTTAGCATTGCCAAAAGTAAACTTAGTCATGATATTGTTGTACGCTACATCGGTATTAACAGCATTATCTCCCACCATTGGCACTAATTGATAGGATAAGCCTGTTTGGCGTACATATTTTTCCAAACCTAATTCTTTCAGCTCCTGTTTTGAAGTGAAGCAAATAGGGCGCTTGAATTGTGATGTGGCAATAATGGCATACATCGCTAACTCATTCTTTACCAAATATTGTTTATTGGGATTCATTTCAATAAACATTTCATTGACAATGCTATCAGACGCTTTTGCAATTCCAGAAGCAATTGCATTGGCTTTATTTACTGGCATTTTAAATTTATGGGTAGGGAAAATATTAAGTTGTTCCTGTCCGCCATCGTAACTAACGCGGTATTTACCTGTAGTATCCCCTACGATATTTCTTAAAATAGAATCCATATCATGGAATTCGTCTTTTTTGATTCCGGGCACTTCCGTAAATACAGCATAATTTAATTTATTACCAGCCACCTGGTCCTCGCTAAAGATAAGATCAAACTTATCGCTTTGATTTACTTTATAGCGCAACTCCTTCATGTACCAATCGGACCCCAATAAGCTATTCACCACTACTCGAACGTCAGGACGAATACCTTCCACTTCCTGTGCATACCATAATGGATAAGTATCATTATCGCCAAATGAAAATAAAATTGCATTAGGAGGACAACTTTCTAAATAGTTGCGTGCTAAGTCGCGCGGTAAGGTTTTTTGACTTCTATCATGATCATCCCATTCCTGCTGAGCCATTAATGCAGGTACTAACAATAAACAAACGCCAGTAGCTGCAATTGCCGCTGTTTTTTGGGTGAGGATTCCGTTGAGCCAAGCAATTACTTGCAATACACCCAAGCCAATCCATATCGCGAATGCATAAAAGGAACCTACATAGGCATAATCACGTTCACGTGGCTGCAAGCTTACTTGATTTAAATAAATAACTATGGCAATACCCGTGAAAAAGAAAAGTAATCCAGTGACTGCAAAATCCTTTCTTGCTTTTTGAATTTGGAAAATGAATCCCATGATTCCTAAAAGCAACGGGAACATGAATAATTTGTTATTGGCTTTATTATCAGCGCTAATGGACTTAGGCATGGCTGACTGATTGCCAAAAAATACATTGTCAATAAATGAAATGCCTGTCATAAAGTTACCATCACGCACATTACCAAATCCTTGCAAGTCATTTTGTTTTCCTGCAAAATTCCACAAGAAATAGCGCATGTACATAAACCCAAACTGATACTTTGAAAAATATTTCAAATTGTCTCTGGCCGTAGGAACATCTCCTTCTCCCACTCCGGCAAATGCCTTATAGCTATCTAACTGCCCACGATCATTTTCAGAGTCCCACATTCTTGGGAAAAAATGCGCTGATGGTGCAGAACGCCAATCTCTTTTATAATTCTTACCTGCTAAATCATATCCATTCGCCGATTTAACATATTGATCACTTCCTTCCACGCTTTCTACTCTATCCACATAATCTGGTCCGTATAAAATTGGCCAGTCACCATACTGCTCTCTACTCAAATAGCCCACCAATGTAACTGGATTGTCCACATTATACATATCCACTGAAGGATCTGCATTGGATCTGATCATGGTAGTGATATAACTCGTATAACCTAATAAGAAAAATACAGTTGCCCAACCACCTAATTTAAGATAATGCCATCCTTTTTTATTGGCAAATTGAATACAGAACCCTAAAATAACTGCTACCAACACAAAGAAAGTGATGAACCCACTAAAAAAGGGCAATTTATAATTATTCACAAAAGCAACGTCAAATGCACCTGCCCATTTAATAGTGTATTGTATTAAAAACACTTGAATAAATCCGGTAATAACCACCCCAATTAAAAAGGCAACAAATGCGCCCCAAAAACTAGCTTTATATTTTCGGAAATAAATAACCATTACAATTGCAGGAATCGTTAATAAGTTCAATAAGTGAACCCCAATGGAAATACCCATCATGTAAAAGATGAAAATGATCCATTTATCAGCACCCGGCTGATCGGCTTTTTGATCCCATTTTAAAATAGCCCAAAATACCAAAGCAGTAAAAAAGGAACTTAATGCATAAACTTCCCCTTCCACAGCGCTATACCAAAATGAGTCAGAAAAAGTATAGGCCAAAGCACCCACCACACCTGCACCCATGATGGATATAATTTGTGTATCGCTTAATGCTTCCTGTCCTTTTTGAACTAATCTTTTTGCAAAGTGCGTGATGGTCCAAAACAAAAATAAAATGGTAAAGCCACTGGCCAACGCACTCATGATATTCACTGCTTTTGCAGCAGTTAATGGATTGTCACCAAATAAAATAATGAAAAAACGACCTAATAGTACAAACATAGGTGCTCCCGGAGGATGGGGGATTTGCAATTTATAAGCACTGCTAATAAACTCACCACAATCCCAAAAGCTACTTGTTGCTTCGGTGGTCATGATATAAACAGTACATGCAATAAGGGTCACCATCCAACCCGTCCAATTATTCACTTTTTTAAAGTCCATTTTGACAGTTTTAGTAGTTGCAAACTTAACTTAATCTTATGAAAAAGGGAAATTAAGCCCCGGATTATCAAAATTTTAAGATTTTAAGGTTCCCTTTAGGTTTTTTATCTTTGCGCCAATGAGTAACCAACGTTCCGTCGCATTTCATACTTTAGGCTGCAAGCTTAATTTTTCTGAAACCTCCACGCTTTCCAGACAATTGGAGCAGGAAGGATTTGAAAAAAAAGCCTTTTCAGACAAGGCCGACATTTATGTAATTAATACCTGTTCAGTTACGGAAAATGCCGATAAGGAATGTAGGCAGTTGGTAAGAAGAATTCAACGCCAGGCCCCTGAAAGTTTTGTCGTAATTACCGGCTGTTATGCTCAATTAAAGCCCCAAGAAATTGCCAATATTCCAGGCGTTGACTTGGTTTTAGGCGCTGCTGAAAAATTTAACTTGGTGCAACATTTATCAACTCTATCCAAAGGACAGGAAGCAAAAATTTGTAGTTGCGATATTGAAACGGTCTCCGGATTCAATAGTTCATTTTCAGTGAATGATCGTACCCGTACTTTTTTAAAAGTACAGGATGGATGTGACTATAGTTGTTCCTTTTGTACTATCCCAATGGCAAGGGGTAAAAGCCGAAGCGATAGTATTGCCAATGTGGTAAAACAAGCCCAGGGATTGGCTGCGAATGGCGTGAAAGAAATTGTGTTGACCGGTATTAATTTAGGTGATTTTGGTAAAGGTGGAGAAGGTGGTAAAAAATACGAAGAAAACTTTTTTGATTTAGTCAAAGCGCTTGATCAAGAAACAACAATCCCTAGGTACCGTATCTCTTCCATTGAACCTAATTTATTGACCAATGAAATTATTGAATGGGTGGCCAACAGCAAAAGCTTTATGCCTCATTTTCATATTCCATTGCAAAGTGGTTCCGATACTGTGTTAAAACTAATGCAAAGAAGATACAATAGCGATTTATATGCAGAAAGGATTCAAACCATCAAGTCTGTCATGCCACATGCTTGTATTGGGGTAGATGTGATTGTTGGCTCACCAGGGGAAACCGAGGCCTATTTCAAAGAAAGCTTTGACTTTATTCATTCGCTGGACATTTCCTACTTACATGTATTTACGTATTCCGAAAGAGCCATGACCAAAGCATTGGATATCAAACCTGTTGTACCCATTGCTGTTAGAAATGAGCGCAACAAAATATTACGCAATTTGTCTTATCAAAAGCAACAATATTTTAATGCACAACATATAGGCGCTACTAGGCCTGTTTTATTTGAGTCAATCAAACAAAAGGACCCAAATGACCAAGCCATGCTGGAAGGATATACCGATAATTATATTAGAATAACTACCCCATTCAGAGAAGAATGGAGTAACCAAATTGTGGATTGGGAAATAAGATAAAAATAGTACCGAAATTAAAGTGGTGAGATTTCATTTACTTTAAATTCCACAATCATCATCATATTTAAGCTTTCCAAACGAACAAATACATTGTTCTTTCCAGATTTAATCACTTCTCCTCTGCGCCCCATAAACAATCCCTGGTTAATTTCAACCTTGGTTTGCACGGGTAAGTTGGTCATGTCAATGATTTGTATTGAGGCAGTAGATAATCCTAAGTATTTTTTGATTTCTTCAATTTCTGCTTCACGGATAATAGCAGGTTTTTTTTCAAAATATAAAAAATTCACAACCCCTGCAGTGGCTAAAATTGAACTGTAATCTTCTTTGGCAACTTTGATGAAAACATAGGATCTAAATAAAGGGACTTCGATTATTTTTTTCCTATCCGACCATCTACGTTCTTGTTTTTGAACTGGACACCAACTCTCATAGCCTTTTTGCATGAGCAATTCGTCCACTTTTTTTTCCCACTTTGATTTGGTATAAATTACATGCCATTGCTTTTCAGCAATCTGCCTTTTCGTAAGCTCCATTTTTTACTTTTTTACCGCCACACTTGAAGGATTAAAAAAGCCTAAGTAATTGCATGAGGTTAAAATCTGGTTGTCCTTCGCTACAATTTTTAACCAAGCTTGATATCTATCCTGTTTGCTTTTATCTGGATTGTTGTAAAACTTATTATAATCTGCTTTTAGTGCATCAACCTGCATGTTGTTTTTTATTTTAAGTACCGTTTCAATCTCTTTATTGATTGCCAACATTTGTTTTTTGTAGGCGACATACTTTTCAAGCTTTAAATTTGCAGCACGATACATTTGGCTTGAAATAAACGCTAAATTATTTTTGAATTTAACCACATTGGTGTCTAAACTACTTTTTTGCTTTGCCAATATAGCAAGTTTAACATTGTCAATATTGTAGCTCCCTTTCCAAGGAATATATTTTGACTTTTCAATTTGATCCCATGCCAAAGCTGATGGATTGTCTTTTTCACGGTATTTTAAAAACTCATATTCATCAGGCAATACGATATCAGATGCAACCCCTTTCTTTTGAGTTGAACTTCCAGTAATTCTGTAAAACTTTTGAAAAGTTAATTTCACTGCACCGTATTCAGTTTGAATGCCTAATGAGTCGAGTGGACGACCAAATGCAATATTTCTTTGAACAGTACCTTTACCAAAAGTGGAAGTACTACCCACAATTAAACCTCTTTTATAATCCTGAATGGCGCCTGCAAATATTTCACTTGCTGATGCACTGAATTCATTGACCATCACTACCAATGGACCATCATAAATGGTGCCAGGCGTTTCATCGGCCAATACTTGAACACGTCCCTCTTTGTCTCTAATTTGAACAACAGGCCCTTTATCAATAAATAAGCCTACCATTTGAACAACTTCATACAAGGAACCTCCCCCATTGGATCTTACGTCAATAATAATACTTTTAACCTTTTCTGCTTTTAGTTTTTCAACTTCAGCAGCCACATCCTTGGAACATCTTGCCCCATCTTCTCTATCAAAGTCGGCGTAAAAGTCAGGCAATAATATGTAACCAATTTTATCATTTCCTTTTGTAATAACCGCACTTCTTGCGTAACCTTCATCCAAAATAATTTTTTCTCTAATTAAGGAAATAACTTTAATCGATCCGTCTGGCTTTTTTACGGTTAATCTTACTTCAGTGCCTAAGTTTCCCCTTATCAATTTAACAGCATCAGTTGTTTCATAGCCAGCTATGTCCACAGGTTCTTGATCACCTTGTGCAATTTTAATAATTACATCATTTACCAATAATTTACCCGATTTCCAAGCTGGGCCGCCTGGCTGGATACTGGCAATTTTTACCCCATTGTCATCATACCCCAATTGTGCACCAATACCATAGATTACCCCACTCATTTGCTCAGTAAAAGAACGCTTATCAACAGGAGCAAAGTAGTCGGTATGCGGATCCATTAATCCGGTTATCGAATTTAAGAATAAATCAAATTTTTTATCATCAGTGAATGTTTTTTCAAATTGTTCAAACTTTTTACGGTAGGATTTTACAACGGCATTGCGGGCGTCTTTTTCTAATTCTTCGTCAGATTTAAAAACAAATTTTGGATCGGGCTTATTCGTTGAATCCGCTCCAGCTTTTTGCTCATTGTTTGACTTAAGTTTAGTTTGCTGATCCCTATCCTCAATTAGCGAAACATATTTTTCGAGCGTTCTAAACTTTACTAATTTATACCATCTATTATATCGCTCATTATTATTTTTTGGATAGGATACGCTGTCTGCATCTAAATAAACAGAGTCGTCGGTATCAAAGGTGAATGGCTGTTTCGCAACGGAATCAAGCATTGCTTTTGCCTCCTTGTATCTTTCATCAAAAACAAAAGTAGCAGCTGGCTGAAATTCTATTTTACTTCCATGAATCTCATCATCAATGGATTTACTGAATACTTTTAAAGCATCTACATCCTCTTGAATGAAAATATTTTTTTCAGGATCTAGCACTTTAAGATAGGCGTCAAAAACATCCATTGAAAACTGATCATCAATTTTTCGAGGATAATAATGCTCGCTTTCTAATAAGCTACCCACAGTAGATAATAATTTCCTATGTCTTAAGGAAGGCGTCTCCTTGATATTGGACTTAAAAGCAAAAAATAAAGCACCAATTACTAAGATTGTGGTAAAAAATTTCCACTTATTTTGTTTTACATATGTCATAATACGCTGCATGAAGTTTTTCAAAAATAGGTCAAAAAGGCTATTCTAGCTGTCAAATTGGGGGATTCTGGTTTATTTTACCATAATTTTATAAAAAGATGCTAAACTACTTTTATTGATTACCGATTTAGTGTATTTTTGCGTCCCTAAATGGAGGGCGTAGCTCAGTAGGTTAGAGCGACAGTTTGTGGCACTGTAGGCCGTGGGTTCGAGACCCATCGTTCTCCCCAAAAAACCTATCCCAATTGGGATGGGTTTTTTTTTGTAAAATTTCTGTTCATGCAACTATTTATCATTCCTTTGATGTCTGCACTGCTCGCCTGGTTCATTGCCTGGTTATGGGTTAAACTCCTTTTTAGCAGCAATGGAAAATATTTAAAAAAAGAAATAGAGGCCATTAATATTGATTCACTTTTTAATCAGGATACAAGTCGTACGCAATTTGAAGCTGTACTACCAACTATTGATGCCCAATTAGACCATTTTTTTACCCATAAAATAGGTGAAAAATTGCCGATGATTTCAATGTTTATTGGCGAAAAAACAATTGTTCAACTAAAGGCTGTATTTATCGAAGAATTGAGCTCGATTTTCCCCACCCTAGTTAAATCATTATCTACATCGGCCCTTCAAGCTTTTTCCAAGGATTTACATAGTAAATGGAGCCCCATTTTGGAGGCCAGGGTATTGAAAAGTACCCGTATCATAAGAATAATCTCCTTTTTTATTGGTTTAATCTGGGGATTTATCATCAATTTCCTTCTATATCAGATATAATTGCCGTTTATATAATGTAGGCACCGGCTATTGATAAATACGTAGATATTTGCACCTGCAATAAACATTATCCTCAAATCAGCATTATATCTTATATGAAATATATATTTACTTTACTTGTTCTATTGACCGCGCAATTGAATAGCATTGCCCAATACCCTGGTGCTAGAACTGCTGGCGCAGCCGGCAATATGAATATGGGGCATTTTTATGGTAAAATTGTTGACCTTAACAATAAAGGTATTGAAGGCATTACCATTCAGTTGAAGGGAAGCAAGTTTGACCCGGTGACTAAAAAGACATCAGAAACTACCTTGGGAACCATGTTGAGTGCTACCAATGGTGACTTTAGCTTTGAAAACCTTTCCATAATGGGCAATTTTAAACTAATTGTCACTGGCGTTGGATATAAACGCTTGGAAAAACAATTAAATTTCAATTTTAAGCCTAATGGCAGCCCTCAGGATATGATGGCTTTAGTGGACAAGGATTTAGGCAATATTAAGTTAGAGGAAGATCAAAATCAGTTACAAAGCGTAACAGTTACAAGTTCCTCTAAACCACAGTTTGAAATGGGTATTGATCGAAAAATATTCAACGTTGATAAAAACTTATTAAGTACTGGGCAAACAGCCGTCGAGGTAATGAAAAATATACCCAACTTAAACGTTGATATCGATGGTAATGTCACTTTAAGAAATGCAGCCCCCACCTTATTAATTGACAATCGTCCCACTACCTTAACGATGGATCAAATTCCTGCCGATATTATTGACAGGGTTGAAATTATCACTAACCCTTCAGCAAAGTATGACGCCTCAGGAGGAAACGCAGGTATTTTAAATATCGTTTTGAAAAAAAATAAGAAAAATGGGTATAACGGAGGCCTAAGAACGGGTGTTGATATGAGAGGAAAATTTAATGGTGGAGGTGACCTAAATGTGAGAGATAATAAATTAAACTTTTCCTTAAGTGGCAATATTAGAAATAATAAATCATTAAGTACTTCCGAAAATTTAAGGGACTTATTACTGTTGCCAATACCTACTAGCGTGAATACTTATACCAATAGTATTGGCAATAGTTTATTCTCTTTTTATAGAGGAGGATTTGATTACCTGATTGACAATAGAAATACATTGTCGATTTTTGGGAATATTGTTAAAGGAGAATTTGAAAATACGTCAAGTCAAAAAATTGATTCTGTCTTATCTGGCATTACCTCCCCTTCCATTGGATTAGACAATAGTTCAAAATTTACTTTTTTAAACAAAGGGGGTCAAGTAAGTTTCAAACACTTATTCGCTGAAACAGGACACGAATTGAGTGCAGATTTTAATTATAACGAAAGCAGCAATAACAACAACTCTTTCATTAATTCCAGCATAATCAACCAAAGAACAACCGGCTCTGGAAATAGTAAAAACTATACTTCCAATATTGATTATGAAAAATTATTCAAAAACAATGTCAAATTTGAAGCAGGTGTAAGATTAAATAGTCGTGATGAATTTAACCTGCGTGATCAATACAGAAACGAAATTCTTGTCAATAGCATTAGTAATCAATTAAAATATAAGGAGCAGGTATTGGCTGCTTACACCAATTTGGGTGGGAAAAAGAACAATCTAAGCTACCAGATTGGCTTCAGGGTTGAAAACAGAAACTATACTGTAAATGTATTAAACAAGCAGGGACAGGATTCATTAGAATCAAAAATCAAATTGCCTCTTTCTTTATTCCCGAGCGCTTTTATCAGTTATAAGTTAAATGACAAAAACGATTTTCAATTTAACTACTCAAAACGTATAAACGCACCTAATCCATTCCAACTACAACCCTTTGCAGATTATAGCGATCCATTAAATATTTCAGTGGGTAATCCAAAATTGAAGCCTCAATTTACCCACTCATTTGAAGTTGCCTATAATAACGTATATAAAAAAGGTTCCAACTTATTAGTAACTGCTTATTATAAATACAGTACCGATTTAATTACCAATTATATTTATAAGGATATAAATCCTATAAACAATGATAGTGCTTTTTATAGCTCATTTATAAACGCGAATACTTCCAAAGTGTTTGGTTTAGAATTAAGCAATAAAACAGCCATTACAAAATGGTGGGACTTAAACGTCAGCTTTAATTTATTTAAATCTGAAATCAATGCAACCATTCCTGGCCAAGATGTCTTTAACAACTTGACAAGTTGGTTCAGTAAAATGAATAATAATTTTAAAGTGACTAAAGGATTATCCATACAGTTTAGTGGACAATACCAAGCTAAAACAGTCCTTCCTCCTGGAGGTAATTCCGGTGGTGGCGGTGGCGGATTTGGTGGGGGCCGAGGCGGTGGCGGATTTGGTGGGGGTGGATTTGGTGGCCCACAATCAACAGCACAAGGATATAACTTGCCTAACTATGAATTTGATTTTTCAATCAGAAAGGATTGGACTTTACAAGGCGGGAAAACAGCTTCCTTAACGTTCAGTGTTAGTGATTTATTCAAAACAAGAGTTATACAAACCTATTCAGAAAGTTTATACTTTATTCAGAATGTTTCCAGAACAAGAGATCAGCAATTTTTTAGGTTGAATTTCTCTTACCGTTTTGGTAAGTTTGATGTTAACTTGTTAAGAAGAAAAAGTAACAAAGGAGAAGAAGGTGTTGGAGGTATGGATCAAATTCCTCAATAATTTCTATCCTTCCTTTAGATTAATTGAAAGCCAAGGCGGTCCCCATTAAAGGATTACCCTTGGCTTTTTCCTTGTAACATAGGAACAAAGGAAAATTCGTCAAAGGACTCTCGCTTAGCCATTCCGTCTTTTTTCTTGGTCAGTCGCATCATGCGTTGTACTGTTTCTGATTCATCAACTGGTATTACCATAATCCCTCTCACTTTTAATTGATCCCAAAGCTGAACGGGTACATTTGGCGCTGCTGCAGTGATAATAATTTTATCAAAAGGGGCTAAATGAGGTAAACCTTCGAAGCCATCCCCATAAAAAAATTCCACGTTGGGAAATTGATCGCCAAATACTTGTGCAAACTGATAGGTTTTATCAAATAGTGCTTTTTGTCTTTCAATCGTAAATACTTTTGCACCAAGTGATGCTAAGATTGCTGTTTGATACATGCTTCCAGTACCAATTTCCAGCACTTTATCCCCTTTTTTTATTTTCAATAATTCAGTTTGAAAAGCAACAGTATAGGGTTGTGAAATTGTTTGATTTGCATCTATTGGAAATGCACGATCCTCATATGCAATTTTATTAAAAGCTACATCCAAAAAATAGTGTCTTGGAATTTTGTCGATGGCCTCTAATACTTTGATGTCACTAATCCCTTTTTCCTTTAGTTGCATAACTAACTGCTTACGCAAGCCTTTAAGAAAATAGTGATCCTCTGTTTTTCTCATTAAATAATTAGTTTAGTTGCATGTCTCCAATAATGCCATTTATTTTACTTTGCAGTTCTGCATATTTTACATCAAACTCACTTGCATTGTTCAAAGTGGTATTCACGCTAAAGTAAAATTTAATTTTGGGCTCGGTACCACTAGGTCTTGCTGAAATTTTACTGCCATCCTCCGTCACAAATTGTAAAACATTGCTTTTGGGTAAATTAATTTTCCAGGTTTCGCCAGTTAATAAATTTTTGCCCATTTGCAATTCGTAGTCTAACAAAGTCATCACTTTTACCCCATTGATTGTTGAAGGGGGAGTTTGTCTATACTGCTCCATCATATTGGCAATTTCTTGCTGTCCGTTCATTCCCTTTTTTGTAATACTAATTAAGTGCTCATAATAAAAACCATACTGCACATACAGTTCAATCATTTTGTCGAATAAGGACCTCCCTTTGCTTTTTTCGTATGCAGCCATTTCACATAATAAAGCTACAGCACTTACCGCATCCTTGTCTCTAATTTGATCTCCTATCATTAATCCAAAACTTTCTTCGCCGCCAATTACATAGTTTTCTTGGCCTTCTTTTTCTTTAATTAATTCCGCAATCCACTTAAACCCAGTCAAAACATTATAACAAGCAACCTTGTTTTGTCTTGCCACTTCGTTGATCATTTCAGTGGTCACAATGGTGGTAATGACCATATCGTTGTCTTGGGCAACACCTTTGGCTCGACGCGCTTCCATCATATAAGCAAAGGCTAATACGGCCGTTTGATTGCCATTCATTAATACCCATTCCCCTTTATGGTTTTTAACCCCTACCCCTACTCGATCGGCATCTGGATCAGTACCCAATAAAATATCTGCATCCAATGACTTTGCTTTGGACAATCCAATACTCATGGTTTCACTTTCCTCTGGATTTGGATACGCCACAGTGGGAAAATTGCCATCAGGAGTGGACTGCTCTTCCACAACATGTACATTGGTAAAACCAAATTCAGCCAGTACTTTTGGCACCAAGGTAATCCCAGTTCCATGTATGGGAGTGTACACAATTTTTAAATCCTTTTGTGCAGCAATTATTTCAGGATAAACACTTAAGGACTTGACCATTTTGATATAGGCCTCGTCCATAGGAGCCCCCATTAATTGAATATTGGATTCACCCCCCATCCACTTCACCTCATCCACCGATTGTATCGCTTCCACTTCTTTAATTACATTCTTATCATGGGGAGGGACTAACTGTCCTCCATCATCCCAGTAGGCCTTATAACCGTTGTATTCTTTTGGATTATGGGAAGCGGTACAAACAACCCCTCCTTTACATCCCAAATGCCTAATGGCAAAACTCAATTCTGGAGTGGGCCTTAATGTTTCAAATAAATAAACGGTCAACCCATTTGCTGCAAAAACAGCTGCTGTAGTTTCAGCAAAAAACCTGGAGTTATTTCTGCTATCGTGACCAATGGCTACCCTTACTTTTTCATTTGGATAGGCTTTTAATAAATAATTGGCAAACCCCTGTGTAGCCATACCAATTGTGTACTTATTAATTCGATTAGTGCCTACTCCCATTATCCCTCTTAACCCCCCCGTACCAAATTCCAGGTTTTTATAAAAGGATTCCTCTAGCTCAGCTGGTTGATTTGCTTGTAAATCGCGTATAATTTGCTTGGTAGCATCATCATAATTACCGTTAAGCCAAGCGGTTACCTTTTGATCTATTGTTTGACTCATTTCAACACTTTTTAAACTAGTTAAGAATAGTGGCAAATTAAATAATTCCCCTTGAATTATATCCTAAAAAAGGCAATAGTTTTGATGTGCATTATTTAAAGGGTAAATAAAATACAAACAACCCCTAAATGGGTTAATTTTGTAGTAACTAATTCTTGATCTATAAATAACAAATATGGCATTGATTGCGCAACTTGCATTTAGCCTTATCACTGGCGTGGCTTTATTCTTTTTTGGAAAAAAGCTAATGAATATTAGGAGGAATATTCTTTTAGGTAAATCATTAGTAATGAATGATGCGCCTGCAGAAAGGTGGAAAAATGTACTCATACTGGCATTCGGTCAAAAAAAGATGTTCCGAAATCCTTTGGTTGCAATACTGCATTTGTTTGTATATGTTGGATTTGTGATCATCAATATTGAATTGCTTGAAATAATAGTGGATGGTATTGCAGGGACGCACCGCATTTTTAAACCCTATTTAGGTTCGTTTTATGACTTTTTAATTAATAGTTTTGAAATTTTAGCTGCATTAGTACTTATTGCTTGTGTCGTTTTTCTAGTTCGTAGAAATATTATTCGTTTAAAAAGATTTATCGATAAAGACTTAAATGGATGGCCTAAAACAGACGCCAACCTTATTTTGATTATCGAAATAGTGCTGATGGGTTGCTTTTTAACCATGAATGCCGCAGATGTCAATGAAAATTATATTTTATCCTCCTATTTAAAGCCCATTTTTAGCAATACATCCTCCTCGACATTATCAATTATTGAACATACTGCTTGGTGGATACATATACTTGGAATTTATGCATTCATGAATTACCTCCCTTATTCCAAGCATTTGCATATTGTACTTGCCTTTCCCAATGCCTATTATGCCCCCCTGGAAGCTAAGGGCAAAATGCACAATATGGTGTCCATTCAAAACGAGGTATTGTATGCCATGCAACCCGAATTGGCCCCAACCACTGCTGCTGCGCCTGAAAAATTTGGAGCGAGAGATGTAATGGATTTGAGTTGGAAAAATTTGATGGATGCCTATAGCTGCACTGAGTGTGGTAGATGTAGCACAGCATGTCCTGCCAATAGCACAGGTAAATTGCTTAGTCCAAGAAAAATTATGATGGCTACCAGGGATCGTTTGGAAGAAGTAGGAAAAAACATTGATAAAAATGCTGAATTTATAGCAGATGAAAAATCATTACTGCATGATTATATTTCCGTTGAAGAATTAAGAGCATGCACTACATGTAATGCATGTGTGGAAGAATGCCCTGTAAGTATTTCTCCTTTAGATATTATAATTGAATTAAGAAGGTCCTTGGTGATGGAAGAAAGTAACGCCCCTGCAGAATGGAATGGAATGTTCAGCAATATCGAAAACAACTTTGCTCCATGGAAGTTTTCTCCCGATGATAGAGATGCATGGACAAAACAAGATTGAGCAACTAAATAATAAATTGAAGCAATAAAATAAATGGGTATGAAAGTAAATACGATGGCCGATTTTTTGGCAAGGGGTGAAAAACCTGAAGTTTTATTTTGGGTGGGATGTGCTGGTAGTTTTGATCAAAGAGCACAAAAAATCACAAAGGCATTTGCCACAATACTAGATAAAGCAGGTATTCAATATGCAATTTTAGGAAAAGAAGAAGCTTGTACTGGCGATCCTGCAAGAAGGGCTGGCAATGAATTTATGTTTCAAATGATGGCTTACCAAAACATACAAGTATTAAATGGCTATGAGATAAAAAAAATTGTTACTACCTGCCCGCACTGTTTTAATACCTTAAAAAATGAATATCCTGAACTAGGAGGTGTTTATGATGTAATTCACCACACCACTTTTTTACAAGAACTCATTGAACAAGGAAAAATTAAATTCACTGATAGTAATGAATGGAAAGGAAAGTCCATTACCTACCATGACAGTTGTTATTTAGGGCGGGCCAATGATATTTACGAAGCGCCGCGCAAAGTATTGGAAAGTTTGGATATGGAATTGCGTGAAATGAAAAGATGTAAATCCAAAGGACTTTGTTGTGGTGCGGGTGGCGCGCAAATGTTTAAAGAGGAAGAAAAAGGAGACAAACGCATTAATATGGAACGTGCCGACGAAGCCATCGAAACAAAAGCCGAATTGGTAGCCAGCGCTTGTCCTTTTTGCAACACAATGATGACAGATGGAATTAAAAATAGAACTGAGGAACTCAATACCGAAGTTTTAGACATCGCTGAAATTGTAGCCAAGGCCATTCAATAATTTTAAAAGCCTCATTTTTATTCATTTAAAAATTTAAATGTACCCACTTAAGCAAACACCAGTAAAGCGCAATAAATAAAAAGCATTTACATTATGGTGTTGAATGAAATTTGCATACACAAAGAATAAATACAAAACAATGACTGTTGACTTAGCTACAATATTACCCGCTAATTTTCACCCTCAATCCAAGTTATGGATTTATCAATCCAATCGCTGTTTTAACATGGGGGAGCTTTTTAAGATTGAAGAACTACTTGAACAATTTATTGAAAGTTGGAAAAGCCATGGCGCACCAGTAAAGGGGTTTGCTACCGTTTTATACGGTCAATTTATCATTTTAATGGCGGATGAGTCCTACACAACTGTTGGTGGCTGTAGTACAGATAGTTCAGTACATGTAATCAAAGACATTGAAAAAATAACGGGGGTTCAAATGTTCAATAGAGAATTATTGGCCTTTTGGGTAAAAGATAAAGTGCAAACCATACCAATGGCCCAGGTCGCTTATGCACTAGAAAATGGATTGTTACAAAAAGACAGTTTATATTTTAATAATTTAGTATCCAATAAAGCAGCCATGGAGCAGCAATGGATGCAACCTATTGAAGAAAGTTGGCTTGGTAAAAAATACCTAAAGTAGAAAAAAGTATAGAAATGTAGATTAAAGAAAAAAGTGAGCAAAACTAAAATCAATCAAATCGGTTTAAGCGGCCTTAATCATTCACCATTATCCATCTATCCATGAAAATAGTATATGCGATCCCCAATTGCAACACAGTTAAAAAAGCATTAGATTGGTTAAAAGCCAATAAAATTGCTTATGAATTTCATGATTATAAGAAAAAAGGAATCACTAGCAGTCAACTTACCACCTGGGCAAAACAAATGGGATGGGAGACTTTAATGAATAAGAAAGGGGCCACTTGGAGACAATTACCCAAAGAAATACAGGAATCCATTACCAACCAAAAAGCAGCAATTGCTTTAATGGTAGAAAAAACCTCTATCATACGTCGCCCATTAATCGAGGAAAATGGGAAAATATGCGTCCTCGGCTTTGACGAGACCGAATACAAAAAAGCCCTAAAATAATTTAGGGCTTTTTTATAGGTAAATAAGTTTATTACTACTTTAGTTTTGCAGCAAGCGCTGCTTCTAAGTCGGCCCCTCTTAAATCCTTGCCAATAATCACACCATTAGGATCAATTAAATAATTAGCAGGTATACTTTGGATACCAAATTGCACAGCAACTACATTATACCAACCTTTTAAATCGCTTACTTGAGTCCATGCTAAGCCATCTTTTTTAATAGCATCTAGCCATTTGTTTTTGTTATCATCCAATGAAACACCTAATACAGTAAACCCTTTCCCTTTATAAGCATTAAAGGCTTTAACTACATTTGGATTTTCAGCGCGACATGGTCCACACCAACTTGCCCAAAAATCAACCAGTACATATTTTCCTTTAAATGAGCTTAAGCTAATAGGTTTACCGCTTGCGTCGTTTTGAGTAAAATCAGGTAATACAGAGCCCACTTTACCAAGTTGCAATTTAACAATTGCATCTGCTATCGGTCCTTTTTTAACGTTTTCGTCCAATAGTGTATAAAGCTCATTAAAATGCGTTGAAATATATGGGAATCCATTTAATTGTAATAAAAAATAAGCTGCTACTGGCGATTGTTTATTGGCTTTAATAAGCTCAACAGCCGTATTCTCAAAGTCAGTTTCTCCTAATTTGATTAAAGCCAAAATTGAATCTTTTATCTTCACTTCCTTAGTAGATTCAATTGAAGATTTTAATACTTGTAATTTTTGAACTCTAGGCAATAAGGTTCTAACGAAACTTATATATAATTCTTGAGTGGAAGCCCCTTTAATATCAAAAGCTTCCGCATTATTGATATCTCCTTTTATTTCAACATCATCATTCCCAACAAATAATCCTACACTTTTATTACTTGAAACAAAAACTAAACCATAAAAACTAGTAAAATCCAGCTTCTTGCTAATAGAGAATTTCCCATTCACTATTTTAGCAGAATCTAAAACTTTATTACCAACAGCGTCAATTAATATAACGGTAGAGTTGTCTTGTACATTTTTAATGTCCCCCTGAATGGTTAAGTTTTTAGTTTCACCGGTATTTGTTGCAGCTTGTGCACTTAGGTGTGCTACAAAAAATAAAGTCAATAAAAATAAACTACTTTTTTTCATACATCAATATTTTAAAATTTGCTTAGGTTCTGATTTAAATAACGCTTGTCAAATATAATCATTAAAATCCACTCCATTAAGTTAAAATCATGCTAGACCAGCTTATGCCTTTTTTCCAATATGCTTACCACCTCATTTAACCTATACCCCTTGGCCTGCAATAATATAAGATAGTGAAACAGGAGATCTGCAGCCTCATCAAGGAATAATTTTTCATTATTATCCTTAGCCTCAATAACTAGTTCAACCGATTCCTCCCCTACCTTTTGTGCGATTTTGTTAATTCCTTTGGCAAATAAACTAGCTA
This sequence comes from Bacteroidota bacterium, assembly GCA_947457075.1. GTDB lineage: Bacteria > Bacteroidota > Bacteroidia > Chitinophagales > Chitinophagaceae > Sediminibacterium. The sequence goes on along the minus strand of CANGUG010000015.1, from coordinate 22,247 downwards.
CATAGGATGTGTCGGCAGCGGCAGTTTTTCTTTGTGCAATCACTTCTTCCAAAGTGGCTAAAAAAGGATTGGACGAAATTGTATTTTCAGTTCCCCAGCAGGTATCGGCTCCGGTATGACATACGGGGCCTACTGGAATAGCTTGTATTAATAAACTGTCCTGATCACAATCCACACGCATAGAAACAAAATTTAAAAAATTACCACTTTCTTCCCCTTTTGTCCATAACCTGGATTTTGATCTACTATAAAAAGTAACTTTCTTTTGTATTAATGTTACATCTACTGCTGCTTGATTCATATAACCTAACATCAGTACTGATTTTGTATTTGCATCCTGCACAATGGCAGGCACAAGTCCATCTGGATATTTTGAAAAATTGATTGTCATAATTTAAAAGATTATAGTAAGAGAAATTGAAAATAAATTAAATGGTTTATCGTTGTTAAATACTATTTTATTTACAATCGAATAACAATACCCTGTTCATGCAAAAAATGTTTTAAATCTGGAATAGCCACTTCTTTGTAATGAAAAATACTAGCTGCTAATGCAGCATCGGCCTTGCCTTTTGTAAAAACATCATAAAAATGCTGTTGATGACCCCCACCCCCAGAAGCAATAATTGGAACTGGCAAAATTTCACTTAAATCAGCAGTGATTTCTATTGCGAATCCTTTTTTAGTTCCATCATGATTCATTGAAGTTAAAAGGATTTCTCCTACTCCTAAATCCACTGCTTCCCTTGCCCAATCTTTTACCAATTTGTCAGTTTTTGTCCTTCCCCCATTTAAATAAACATACCAATTATTATCTGCTTCACATTTAGCATCAATAGCCAAGACTACACATTGGCTTCCAAATTTATTGGCGAATCTTTTTATAAGGGTGGGGTCTAAAAATGCAGCTGTATTAATAGAAATTTTATCTGCCCCATTTTGTAAAAGTACATGCACATCTTCTTCTGTTTTAATGCCACCGCCTACCGTAAAAGGAATATTAATTTTATGCGCAATTTTATTGACCAATTCACTTAATGTTTTCCTTTTCTCTACCGTTGCAGTAATGTCTAAAAATACCAATTCATCCGCCCCTTGTGCTGCATAAAAAGCCCCCAATGCTATAGGATCCCCAGCATCACGTATATGCTCAAAGTTAACCCCTTTAACGGTCCGGCCATCTTTGATATCTAAGCAGGGAATGATTCTTTTAGTTAACATAATAGGTTTATTGTATGCTTATGGATTTAATACTGCTCATTAAATTTACTTAACTCCGCTAAAGTGATTTTGTTTTCATAAATAGCCTTCCCCACAATGGCTGCCGAGCAGCCAATAGTGCGCAGGTTTGTCAAATCTTGTAATTTACTGACTCCGCCACTAGCAATAAAATAAAGGGTTGGGAATTGAGCAAGGATGTTTTTGTATAAGTCAATCGAAGGCCCTTGCAATTTCCCATCCTTTTGAATATCGGTACAAAAAATTTGTGTTATACCCTTATCTAAATAAGATTGCATAAAGGTATACACATTGATCTCGGTTTTTTCTAACCAGCCGCCAATAGCAATTTTTTCATCAAATACATCTGCACCTAACATAAATTGTGCTGGTCCAAATTGTTGAATCCAGTTTTCAAATAAATTTCTATTTTGTACCGCCAAACTTCCAATAGTGGCATAAGTCGCTCCCGTATTTAGTACCGTTTTTAAAGTAGCTTCATTTTTAATACCCCCTCCAAAATCAATTTTCAAATTTGTATTGTTGGCGATTTTTTCTAACACTTTCCAGTTCACCACTTCCCCCGCCTTGGCCCCATCCAAGTCCACCAAATGCAAACGCATTAGGCCAATGCCCTCAAATGCCTTCGCCACTTCCAATGGGTCTTCGTTGTATATTTTCTTTTGTGCGTAATCGCCCTCGGTTAAACGAACACATTTTCCTTCGATTAAATCAATTGCTGGAATTATTTGCATAAAATGATAATTGGTCTTACTCAAAATGAATCAAGTATTTATTTTCTAATTGATAAGTTTAAAAAGTTTTGAATAATCTGCTCCCCCACTTTGGCCGATTTTTCTGGATGGAATTGAACTCCATAAAAATTTTGTTTGTGTAATGCACAACTATAGGGTTGTATATAATGGGTAGTACCAATGGTATGATTACCCAATGCTGCATAATAACCATGTACAAAATAAGCATAGCTATTTTCATTTACCCCTTTGAACAAATCGGATTTAAGCGAAGCAATGGTATTCCAGCCTATTTGTGGCACTTTAATCGTCTCCTCTGTTGGCTTAAATAATTTTACTTTTTCCTCAAATATGCCTAAACAACTTGTTTGATTTTCTTCAGAATAAGCACACATTAACTGCATTCCCAAACAAATACCTAAAACAGGTTGGTTTAAATTAGCAATTACTTTATCAAGTCCTCTTTCTTGCAAGTAGCGCATTGCAGTACTTGCCTCTCCTACACCCGGGAATATCACTTTATCCGCAGATTGTATCGTTTCCAAATCATCGGTTACTTTTGCCTGCACACCTAATCGCTCCAATGCATAAAGCACTGATTGAATATTTCCTGCATTGTATTGTATAATAACTGTGTTCATTAAAGCCGATTTATTTCGTTATCCGTTTTAAAAATTAAAAATCATTTATTCAAAACTGCTTTCAAAAATTGATCCGTGGTTTCATGTATATCAGCACCCTTTGCCAAAGCATTAATATAGGCTGACCCAATTATGGCTCCATTGGAATAGGCACACACTGCATTAAAAGTATCCTTATCCTTAATGCCAAAGCCTACCAATACCGGATTCTTTAATTGCATATTATGCAGTTTTTGTAAATACAATGCCACTTTTGAAAAGTCTTTGTCTTTTCCGGTAGTTGCGGATGAACTTACTGCATATAAAAATCCAGTGCTTAATGCATCCAACTTTCTTACCCTATCTTCGGGCGTTTCCGGTGTCACCAAAAAAATAAAATCTAATCCATATTCATTGATTATTTTACCGTAAAAATGTTCGAATTCAAATAAAGGCAAATCAGGTAAAATTAGCCCATCCACCCCTACTTCTTTGGCCTTTTTACAAAATGACTCGAAACCATACTGAATAATTGGATTCATATATCCCATTAAAACCACAGGGATATGAATACGATCTCGCATCTTGGCCAATTGATCAAACAAAACATCAATAGTCATTCCATTTGCTATTGCTATATTTCCACTTGATTGGATTACTTCTCCGTCCGCTAGTGGATCGCTGTAAGGCATACCCAATTCAATAATATGCGTACCACTGGCTTGCAAACTTTCCATTACTTGCAAAGTACTATTTAACTGAGGGAACCCTGCAGTACAATAAACATTAAGAATGCGTTCATTTTGTTTTTTAAATAAGTCCGATAACCTTGACATAACTGTTTCTTTAAACTGTAAATGAAAATTTCAATGAATTATTTTCATTTTTATAGATAATTTATTTTTTAAAATCCATTGCTTGCATATACGTTGCTAAATCCTTATCGCCTCTTCCACTTAAACAAACTACAACGATATCTGTTGGTTTAAAATTCATTTTAGGCAGTATTGCAAAAGCATGAGCAGTTTCTAGGGCGGGAATAATGCCCTCGATTTCGGATAAATGAAAAGCCCATTGAAGCGCTTCCTCATCGGTGGCACTGGTAAAGGTTCCTCGCTTACTCTCATACAAAAATGCATGTAAAGGTCCAATTCCAGGATAATCCAAACCAGCACTAATACTATGTGGCTCTACTACTTGACCGTCGGCTGTTTGCATTAAAATACTTTTACTGCCATGTAAAATTCCTGGCTTGCCTAATTGAGTAGTAGCGGCACTCATCCCCGAATAAACCCCACGACCCGCTGCTTCAACAGCCACTAATTCAACGGTTTGCTCATTTAAGAAATGATAAAAAGCCCCTGCTGCATTGGATCCTCCACCCACACATGCCACAACATGGGTAGGTAACTCAGTACCTGTTTTATCTTTTAATTGCTTACGGATTTCATCACTAATTACACTTTGAAATCTTGCGACCATATCAGGGTAAGGATGTGGCCCTACCACACTTCCAATAATATAATGCGTTTCGTTGGGCTCATTGATCCAAGCACGAATAGCCTCATTGGTAGCATCTTTTAATGTTTTACTCCCACTGGTTGCAGGCACTACTTTAGCGCCCAACATTTTCATTCTTGCCACATTGGGTGCTTGACGTTCAATATCCTTTTCGCCCATATACACCACACACTCTAATCCTTTTAATGCACAAACTGTTGCAGTAGCTACCCCATGCTGTCCCGCCCCGGTTTCGGCAATAATTTTTTTCTTGCCTAGCTTATCCGCCAATAAGATTTGGCCAATAGTGTTGTTAATTTTATGCGCACCTGTATGACAAAGATCTTCTCTTTTCAAATAGATATTGGTACCTATTTCTTTACTTAATCTTTCCGCATAAAACAATGGAGTAGGTCTGCCAACATAGTCCTTTAACAATGCATGAAATTCTTTTTGAAAATCGGCATCCTTCATAATTTGTAAGTACTGTGTTTTTAATGTCTCTACATTGCTGTATAACATTTCTGGAATGTACGCACCTCCAAAATCTCCGTAGTAGCCCTCGGCACTAGGAGCTTGGTAATTAATGGCTTTGTTAAATGAGTGCATCTATAAAAGTTTTTATTTTTTCTAAATTTTTAATTCCTGGCTCCAGTTCAAACTGACTATTTATATCCAATGCGAATAAATCCTTGCCTGCTTTAGTTTGCTGCATCACTTCAATCCCCCCTATGTCATTGGGACCAATACCTCCACTTAAAAAATAGGTTTTGCCAATACTATTTCCTTTTAATAACTCCCAATTAAAGTGCGCCCCTGTTCCACCATATAATTTACTATCGGTATCAAATAAATAAAAATCAACCCAACTTTCAAAGGGTGTTAAGTCGGGCATTTTATCCCCCACCCTAAATACTTTAATTAAATCAACCTGCTCCAAAGACAATTCAGTTAGTTTTTCTCTTAATAGAGAATAATATTCCAGGCTTTCATCGCCATGAAGTTGTATCATATCTAGTCCTGCATTCACCACAATGTGTAATAAATTATCAATTGGCTCGTTCACAAAAACACCTACTTTTCTAGTATGTGGTGGATTAAAATGTTTCAGGTCATTTAAACTCAATGTATTCAATACATACCTTTTTGAAGAAGGATAAAAAATAAAGCCAATAAAATCCACCCCCATTGCTTGCAGCGCAATCGCTTGATTTATATCGGTGATACCACATACTTTTATTTTTAATGCACTCATGTTAACTCATTTTTAATGCTTTGGCTAAATGCTTCAAAAGCTTTGGCTGGATTGGCCTGCTTCATAAAATATTCTCCCATCAAAAATCCATTAAACCCTTCTTTTTTCAATAGATGGAATGTTTTCAAATCATAAATTCCACTTTCTGCAATACTTAATTTATCCAAAGGCAATTGGTCTTTTAATTTCAAAGAATGTTCAATATTAACTTCGAAAGATTGTAAACTTCTATTATTGATGCCTACAAAATCAATCTCCTCACAAATATGTCCAAGCTCAGTAGCATCATGTAGTTCAAGCAATACCTCTAATCCTAATTGCTTTGCAACCCCTGCTAATAAATGAGTGGTTGATGGAGTTAAACATGCTGCAATTAATAAAATAACAGACGCCCCATATGCCTTCGCTTCAATGATTTGAAATTTGTCAATGATAAATTCTTTGCGCAATACCGGAATGGGATTTTTTATTGCCAATGAAAGGTCATCCAAGCTTCCTCCAAAATAAGGTGCGTCTGTTAATACGGATACGCCGGATGCGCCGAATTGAGTGTATGCCGATGTTACTTCGCTTACATCCGCTACTGCATTAATTATCCCCTTTGAGGGTGATTGCCTTTTAAATTCTGCAATAATGCCTGTTTTTGTCTTATCTAATAAATTCGCTTTTAAAGAATACCCTGTTTTTTCAAATAAAGGCATAGCCTCTAATTGAGCAATAGAAATTTGCTTTTTGCGCGCGGCAACTTCTACAAATTTATCCTCCACAATTTTTGCTAAAATATTAGTACTCATTATTGAAGACTTATTAATTTTTGTAAACAATTATGAGCAGCACCAGATTCTAAACTATTGACAGCTGCTTGATAGGCTGCTTCATAGTTGGCATACTTGCCCGTTAAATTCAATGCCATGGCGGCATTCGCTAAAACCACCGCATGCTGGGACCAACTTCCTTTACCTTGAATAATATTTTTAAAAATAGTCGCTGCCGCTTCTACAGAATTTCCTCCCGATAACTCCGCTGGAAAAACACGCCTCTTGCCCAAATCATATGGAGACAAAGTAAATTCACCTTTGTTGGTAACAATTTTAGTATCTGTGGTTAAAGAAATTTCATCATACCCATCCAAGCTGTTTATTAAAGTAAAATCTTTCCCTAAACTTTGAAGTACATAATTATAGATTCTTGCCATTTCTAAATTATAAACGCCAATTAATTGGTATTTAGGTTGAGCTGGATTTACGATAGGCCCTAGCATATTAAAAAATGTACGCACCCCCATATTGCGTCGAATAGGCCCCACTGTTTTTAATGCTGGGTGAAATAAGGGCGCATGTAAAAAACAAATACCTGCTTCTGCCACTTCTTTTGACAATTGGGTTTGATCATTTTTAAAAACATACCCCAACTGCTCCATCACATTTGACGATCCACTCACACTTGATGCACCATAATTACCATGTTTAACTACAGGCTGACCAGTTCCTGCCACAATAAAGCAGGCCAAAGTGGATATATTAAAGGTGTCCTTACCATCGCCACCTGTACCCACAATATCTATTGCATTGTCCACGCCTAAATTTACTTTCACTGCAAGGGATAATAAAGCATCTCGAAATCCCATCAACTCCTCAATGGTAATACTGCGCATTAAAAAAACAGTTACAAAGGAAGTAACTTCATGTTCGTTATAAGCTCCTTGGGAAATTTGAACCAATACCTCCTTAGCTTGCGCTCTGCTAAGTGTTTTATGTTCAAATAAATATTGTAATATTTTTTTCATCTTTCTTTTATTAAAGATTTTAATTTTTTAACCAATTTGCTATGATCTTCGCTCCCTCGGGTGTCAATACACTTTCAGGATGGTATTGCACCGCTTTCACATCGAAGGTTGTATGTTCCAAGGACATAATATACCCCTCTTCATCCTTGGACGTAATAATTAAATCGGTAGGCAAATCTTGTTCATTCACTACCCAGCTATGATATCGACCCACATTAAATGTATTTGGCATTCCCTCAAATAAAGTAGAGGGGGCAGTTAAATGAACTGAGGTAGCAATACCATGATATACTTTACTTAAATTACTTAAACTACCTCCAAATGATTCACCAATAGCTTGCTGTCCTAAACAAACACCAAAAATTGATTTTGAAGCAGCATATTCTTTTATCAAAGGCAACAATAATCCAGATTCAGAAGGAATACCTGGCCCTGGTGATAATAATATTTTATCAAAGCCCTTCACTGCTTCTAAAGGTATTTCATCATTGCGGTGCACTTCCACTTTTGCATCGGTCGCAATTTCTTTAATTAACTGTACTAAGTTGTAAGTAAAAGAATCATAATTATCAAAAACTAATATATTCATTTGGTTCTATTTATCATTAAATGTTATTATTAATGTAGTGCAAGTATTTATTGATGAATTTTTTCCGCCAATACCATCGCTGTTTTTAAGGCATTTAATTTATTATTCACTTCCTGCAACTCGTTTTCTGGTTCACTAGCGGCAACCACTCCTGCACCCGCTTGGTAGGTTAGCGTATTTTGTTGGCTTAAGAAAGTACGAATCATAATAGCCTGGTTACAAGCGCCATTAAATCCTACAAAACCAATACAACCTCCATAATAGGAACGTTTAGTGGGCTCAATAGTATCAATAATTTGCATTGCTTTAAACTTTGGTGCTCCACTCAATGTGCCCGCCGGAAACGTTTTTGCAATTAAATGAAAAGGATTGGCACCTGCCGCCACTATGCCTTCCACTTCGCTTACCAAATGAATCACATGACTATAATAATGCACTTGTCGATATTGTTTCACCCGAACTTCAGTACAAACCCTACTTAAATCATTGCGCGCCAAGTCCACCAACATTACATGCTCGGCATTTTCTTTTGGATCCTCTAACAATTTTTGCGTCATGTGGGCATCCATTGCTGCATCCCCTGTTCTTTTAAAAGTACCTGCAATGGGGTGAACCACAGCTTTGCCATCATTGATAATAATTTGTGCTTCGGGGGAAGATCCCATTAATTTATAATCACCGTAATCAAAAAAGAATAAGTAAGGGGAAGGATTAATATTTCTTAAGGTTCGATATACATTGAACTCATCCCCTTGAAAGGATTGTTGAAAACGCCTACTTAATACAATTTGAAATACGTCCCCGCGCATACAATGCTGGATTCCTTTTTTAACAGCAGCCTGGTATTCATCATCCGTAAAATTCGAAGATTCACCCCCTTGTAAACTAAATGGATATTGTGGCACATCCTTGCTTTTTATAAAAGATATCAATGCGTCATATTCAGAAGTAATCCCTTCTAATTTATTTTCACAAATAAAAATTTCATCTTTAAAGTGATTAAATGCGATAACATATTGATATAATCGATAACGCATTAAAGGAATGGTGTCCTTCCCTTCTTTAAATTGTATGGTGTCAAAAAACGGGATTGCATCATAGGCAGTATAGCCATATAAGCCTTGTGCGAAAGAAGCTTCTTTCACTTCCTGCCCTTTCATCTCATATTGTTGCATATAGGACCATATACGGTCTGGTGCTGCATGAACATCTTGAATTTTTTCTTTTTCAGCATCCTGATTGGGATATTTGTACTCAATTTCATTGAGGGAAGAGATTTCAATCCCACCAATTGCATTTACCCCAATAAAAGAATAACTATTTTCTGAAGCATGAGAATCGGTACTTTCTAATAATATAGTATCTCTGAATCGATCTCTTAAACGCAGATAAATTCCAACTGGCGTATAGGTATCTGCCAGCATTCGAGTAACGGTTGTCGTAATTTGCTTCTTTTTCATAGCCTATGCTTAATGCGTTCTGTATTTTTTATGTTGTTTATCCATGATTAAAAAAAATAAACCCCGACATGATATGCCGGGGTTTATGTATATTTTGACAATAATAGTTATGTCATTACAATACCCCAACGGAGTTTGTATGCCACCACCACATATTGTTTAATTTAATCATAATAATTTCTTCTGTTGCAAATTTACTGATTTGGTCTCTCCTTGCCAAAAAAAGTTAATTGTGTGCAAACGGCATGCACCCAAGCGCTATCAGCCGTTAGTATCCTATAATACCCCTTTGGTGCTAGGCAAAGCATCACTGTCCGGATTACGCCTAACCGCCATTTTAATAGATTTAGCAAAGGCTTTAAAAATGGCTTCAATTTTATGGTGCTCATTGTCTCCTTTACAGCTAATATTTAAATTGGCCTTGGCTGCATCGCTAAAAGATTTAAAGAAATGGAAAAACATTTCGGTTGGCATTTCACCTATTTTTTCACGCTTAAATTCCGCATCCCAAACAATCCAATTTCTTCCGCCAAAATCAATCAAAACTTTTGCTTCTGCTTCATCCATTGGTAATGCATATCCATAACGCTCCATTCCTCGTTTATCTGTTAAACCCAAAGCAAAAGCTTCTCCTAAAGCAATCCCCACATCTTCGATGGTATGGTGTTCATCAATATGCAAATCTCCCTCACATTTCACATTCAAATCCAAAGCACCATGTCTTGCTATTTGTTCTAACATATGATCAAAAAATCCTAAACCAGTTTCAATTTGCGCATCCCCTTTCCCATCTAAATTTAAGGTCACACTTATTTTTGTTTCCTTGGTATTGCGCACATGTGACACTTTTCTTAATCCTAATTTTAAGAAACTGTAAATTTCAGGCCAGCTATTGGCTTCAAAGGCGATGGTAGGCCTTAATGCCAATTCTTGTTCAGGGGTTAATTCATGTAAGTCCGATTTTAAATAAATAGCTTTACATCCTAAATTTTTTGCTAGGGCAATATCGCTCCACCTATCACCTATCACAAATGAATGGGTAATATCAAAATTTTCGTTGTGTTGCAAATGACTTAACAAGGCCGTACCAGGTTTACGCGTGGGCAGTTGGTCGGCTGCAAATGTGGTGTCCACAATCACTTCATCAAACACAAAGCCTTCCCCTTCCAAAGTACGCAACATAAGTTGTTGATAAGGCTCGAATGTTTCTTTGGGATAGCTAGCAGTACCCAAACCGTCCTGGTTAGTCACCATCACTTTATAAAAACCAAACTCCGAAGCTATTTTTCCCAAGTAACTTATTGCACCAGGAATAAAACGCGTTTTTTCAATGCTATCAATTTGATAATCGGAATTGGGCTCTTCTAATACAACACCGTCTCTGTCTATAAATAATATGGGTTTCATGCTTTATTTTTTTCCTTTGACAGCTTGCACCTGTGCTACTGTAATTTTTGACGCTTTATTACTCCAACTTGTTCTTATATAACTCAACACATTGGCAATATCTGCGTCTTTTAAATCAGGATTGGGCGTCATCACATTATTATAATACATTCCGTCCAAAGGTACTTTTTCACTATACCCGGCCCTTATAATTCTAACAAGTCTAGCAATATTATTACCCACTACATTACTAGCCCCATCCAATGGCGCATTCATATTTGGAACACCACCACCGTCAGCTTGGTGGCAAACAAGACACCTTGTTTCATATATTTTTTTTCCTTTCGCTAAATCCTGTGCAGAAACAGTATTTGAAAAAATAATTACACAAATGAAAGACAGAAATAATACTTTATTGTTCATATAAAATTATTTGGTATAACTTATTTTAAAAATGGATCCACGGCTATCATCGCTTACATATAATGAACCATCAGGCCCTTGTGCCAATCCACATGGCCTAGCTTTTGCTTTTCTTGTATTCATCACTTTCCCTTCTCCGGCAAACCCATTGGCAAAAATTTCCCATGCTCCATTGGGCTTGCCATTTTTAAACGGCACAAAAGCCACAAAATAGCCCTCTTGAGGAAGCGGGGCTCTATTCCATGAACCATGAAATGCGATAAAAGCACCATTTTTATATTTTGCAGGAAATTGATTGCCGGTATAAAACAATAAAGCATTCGGTGCCATATGGGCTGGAAAAAATACAGCAGGATCAATTGCATTTTCTCCTCCCTCTTTTTTACCATCACCTCCATATTCTGGAGAAAGTATTTTTTTCTTCTGGAATGGATCATAATAAACATAAGGCCATCCTGCATCGTCCCCTTTATGAATTTCATACATGGTTTCCGCAGGTAATTCAGCACTTTCTTCATTACTATACAATTCAGGATAAAAGCTATTTAATTGATCACGTCCATGTTGCAATACAAATAAAGAATTGCTTTGCTTGTTCCAATCTAAACCTACTACATTTCTTAAACCTGTAGCATATCTTTCCCCATTAGCATAAACCTGATTTTCCTTATTGCCATCAAATTTCCAAATTCCTCCAGCAGAATCTAGTATTGGACAAGGAAACATTCCTTTTGAACCTTTCACCCTATCTTTTTCTTGACAGGCATTTGAATAAGCACCAATATTTACATAAATATTATTCTGCCCATCTAATGTTATTGATTTGGAGGCGTGCTGATTTCTAGCAAGTAGGCCTTTTACAATTGTCTTAGGACTTTGTGGATTCACCACTTCATCTTTTTCATTTAACTGATACAAATAAACGTCATTGTCTGAAGTAGCATACAATTGATTCCCTCTCACATAAATACCCGTACCACCGTATTTTGCCCAACCTTTAATATTGTCTGCGACACCATCTTGGTTGGCATCTTGCAAACGCACTATACTATTACCAGCTTTATTGGGATACATTAATTTAGCAAAAACAACTCCATTGGAGGTAATGGCAATATGTCTTGCGCTTCCAATGGTGTCTGCAAACAAAGTAGCTTTAAATCCTGCCGGTAATTTTAACCCAGCATTTTCTTGTGCTTGCAATGCAACTACGAGTGACAAAAGCACAATCAGTAAAACGAGGATGATTTTATTTTTTTTCATATTCAAGTTATTCAATGTGTAATTTAAAACGTTTTTTCAATCCATTCAGCCATAGCATCCACCAGCTCGGTATTTTCCTGCTCATTTCCTACCGTTACTCGAATCGTATCTTCACAATGAGGAAGGCTAGATCGATCCCTTACAATAATACCTTTTGAACATAAGAAACGATACATTTCAGAGGCCCTTGGTATTTTCACCAATAAGAAATTCGTATCGGAAGGATAAACTTTTTCCACATATGGCATAGAGGCAATAACCTCCGCTAAGGCAATACGCATTTCGACCAAATGTTGGATCATATCATTTACTTGTCCCACTTCCTCTAATGCCTTTAATACCAACTCTTGTGACACCATACTAATATTATAAGGTGCTTTTACTTTATTTAAATACCCTACTATGGCATCGCTCGCAAAGCACATCCCTACCCTTAATCCTGCTAAACCCCATGCTTTGCTTAATGTTTGTAACACTACTAAATTAGGATAGTCCTCTAAAGATTGAACAAAGGATTTGTGTTTAGAAAAATTAATATACGCCTCGTCCACAACAACCAAGCCATTAAAATGGTTTAAAACGGTTTCAATATCAATTCGATCCAATGAATTTCCTGTTGGATTATTGGGGGAGCAGATCCAAATAATTTTAGTGTGCTCATCAACCAATTGTTCGATATGGGCTACATTTAATTGAAAATCCGGCAATAATTGGGCTGTTTTAATACCAATATTATTGATATTGGCATTCACTTCATACATTGGATAGGTAGGAGGACAAATGATAATATTATCCTTACCAGGTTCACAAAAAGTACGAAACAATAAATCAATGATTTCATCACTTCCATTGCCTAAAAATATTTGAGAAGCAGGTACTTTTTTGATGAAAGAAAGCTTTTCCTTTATCTCCTTTTGGTAGGGGTCAGGATAACGATTATACCATTTAGTTAAGGGGGAGCCTAAACTATTTTCATTCGCATCCAATAAAATATGCGCTTCCCCAGTAAACTCATCTTTAGCAGAAGAGTAGGGTTTGAGTTGTTCAATATTGGGCCGCACTAATTTTTTTATATCAAATTGCATACACTACATTTTTGATTCAATATCATTTAATCTAACAGAAACCGCTTTGGCATGTGCATCCAAATTTTCAGCATTAGCCATTTCCATCACTGCCTTTCCAATGTTTACCAAACCACGTTCGGTTAATTGCTGAAAGGTAATTTTTTTTACGAAACTATCCACACTGACCCCGCTATATGCACTCGCATAGCCATTGGTAGGCAAAGTATGATTGGTGCCACTTGCATAATCTCCTACTGATTCAGGCGAATAGTTGCCTATGAAAACAGAGCCGGCATTAATTATTTTTTCAGCAACAATTTCGGCATTATCAATGGACATAATTAAATGCTCTGGCGCATATTGGTTAATGAATTCCAAAGCCTCATTCGTATTTTCAATGATCACTGCTTTTGAATTTTCCAATGCTTTGGCAGCAATGTCTTTTCTTGACAATAGTTCCAATTGTTCATTTAATGCTGCTTGCACATCGTTAACTAATTTTTCGTTACTAGCCACTAATAAAACCTGACTATCCACCCCATGTTCGGCTTGTGATAATAAATCTGCTGCCACAAAAGAAGGAATGGCGGTCGCATCGGCCCAAACACAAACCTCACTAGGGCCAGCAGGCATATCAATTGCGACCCCAGATTGTTGAACAAGTTGTTTGGCTGCGGTTACATATTGATTACCTGGTCCAAAAATTTTATTCACTTTTGGAACAGTTTCGGTACCATAGGCCATAGCGGCAATGGCTTGCACCCCACCAATTGTATATATATGGGTAACGCCTACAAGCGAAGCGGCATAGATAATGGCTGGATGAATTTCCCCATCCGGATTTGGAGGGGTACATAAAATGATATTTTTACAACCCGCAATTTTAGCTGGCACACCTAACATTAAAACGGTAGAAAATAAAGGGGCAGTGCCTCCAGGTATATAAATACCCACATATTCAATACCCACCGATTTTCTCCAACACCATACCCCAGGCATGGTTTCAATACGATCCATTTTTTGCAATTGATGAAGATGAAATTTTTCAATATTCCCTTTTGCTGTATTGATGGCCGCTTTTAATGCACTTGACAATGCATTTTCAGCATTTAGTTGTAGGTTTTCATTTAAAGCAATACTTTTTAATTGAACCTGGTCAAATTCATGGGTATATTTTAATACTGCTTGGTCTCCATTTTCGCGCACATCATCAATGATCTGCTGCACCCTTGGTAAAAGTGTACTTGCATCAAAACTAGGCCTAGCTAATAGAGAAGCCCAGTTTGTTTTAGGGGGGTTGTTAAATACTTGAATCATTATAAAATCATTTTTTCGATTGGGATTACTAAAATACCTTCCGCGCCTGCATTTTTCAATTGTTCAATTATCTCCCAAAAATCACTTTCAGCAATTACACTGTGCACACTACTCCAACCCGGAGATGCCAAAGGCAAAACGGTTGGACTTTTCATGCCTGGTAATAATGCAATGATTTTTTCCAACTGATCATTGGGTGCATTTAACAAAACATATTTATTTTTCTTGGCTTTTTTAACCGATTCAATACGGAACAATAAACGCGCTAGTATTTCTTGTGCTTCTATTGAAAAGTTTTTGTGTTTAATTAATACTGCTTGAGAGTTTAAGATAGTTTCAGCCTCCACTAAACCATTCATAAACAATGTTGAGCCGCTACTCACTAAGTCGCAAACCACATCGGCCAACCCAATGCCAGGCGCAATTTCAACACTTCCACTAATTTCATGAATCTCCGCTTGTATATTGTGTTCATTTAAATATTGTTGAACCAATACAGGATAACTAGTTGCAATTTTTTTTCCGGATAAAAAAGAGGGGTCTGTAAAGGTTTCTCCTTTCCTTACCGCAAAGCTTAAACGGCATTTGCCAAAACCCAATTCATAGGCCACTTCCACTTTTTTGGCTTTTTCATACACCACATTCTCTCCAACAAAACCAATATCTGCCACGCCATCCTCCACATACTGTGGAATATCGTCGTCACGTAAAAAGAATAATTCAATCGGAAAATTAGTTGCTTCTGCTTTTAACTTGTTCATGCCATTGCCTATGTCAATTCCACACTCTTTTAATAAACGCATGGAGTCTTCATTTAATCTTCCTGATTTTTGTATCGCTAATTTTAATTTCATCTATTTTTTATTAAAAATTAAAAGGGCTTACTTGTTAGTAAGCCCTTTGGTTAAATATAGTTATATACCTACACACCCATAGCTTACCCCTTGGATAGCAAATGATGATGTGTATGGTTGTTTAAATTCATAATGCAAATTTACAACCCTTTTATAAATTCCCCAACAAAAAAGGAATATTTTGACTATTTTTAGTCATAAAGGCCAATATCCTTCAACAAACAAATGTTATTTATGCGCTTCTTTTTCCTTTTTGCCTTTTTGGGTGTTTTAAATCAAACGCTCATTGCTCAAAAAATAAATTTCCCCCAAAAAATAAAGCTTGTCTGGTCCGATGAATTTGACAAAGGAAACCTCCCCGATACAACGAAATGGAATTACAATATTGGCACTGGAGAAAATGGATGGGGAAACAACGAATTGCAATATTATACCAACGAATTAAAAAATGCGAGAATTGAAAACGGACATTTAATTATTGAAGCAAGAAAAGAAAATAAAGGCGATAAGTCCTATACATCGGCACGTTTACTAACACAAGGCAAGGCAAGTTGGACCTATGGTCGATTTGAAATTCGCGCTAAATTACCAAAAGGGCAAGGAACCTGGCCAGCCATTTGGATGCTGGGGGACAATATTAAAAAAGTAGGCTGGCCCGATTGTGGTGAAATTGATATTATGGAAGAAGTTGGAAAGGAACCCAATGTCATTAATTGGTCAACGCATTCTAAAAAATTAAACTGGCCCTTGGGAACTCAACAAACCTATAAGGAACTTATTACGGATGCAACTGATCATTTTCATACTTATCGAATTGATTGGACAAAAGCAGGAATTGAATTTTATGTAGATGATGTCTTAAAATTCACTGTATTGAATGAGGGAAAAGGGGAAGCGTATTACCCATTTATAGCGCCTCAGTTTTTAATTTTGAATTTAGCCATAGGGGGTAATATGCCTGGCTTTGAAGTAAATGATGCTATTTTTCCTGTTAGCATGGTTATAGATTATGTGAGGGTATATCAATAAAGAAATTTAAATATGAAATTCAACTCAGCAAATAAGCATTGGAAAATTCTTCTAGTTTTTTTACTGGCAAGCCAATTTAATTCTTACGCTCAAAATACATCCAAACCCCTTATTGCTAATTTATTGATTGGCACTTATACGGAAAAAGGAAGTAAAGGTATTTATGTATATCACTTTGATACAGCAACAGGCAAAGCAACAGAATTAAGCCATACCACTAACTGTTCCAATCCTTCATTTTTAACCATTTCAAAGGACAAACAAAATGTGTATGCAGTGAATGAAAATAAGGAAGGAATGATAAGCGCATTCACATTAACCAATAATAAGCTTGTTTTACTTCATCAGAAAAAAACAAAAGGGGCCGACCCATGTTATGTTGCTATTAGTCCTGATCAACATAATTTATTCGTTGCCAATTATAGTGGTGGAAGCTTGACGCAGTATCATCGATTTGCAGATGGTTTGTTGTCAAACCCGCAACAATTTATTCAATACAGTGGAAAGAGTGTACACCCCGATCGCCAAGAAAAAGCACATATCCATGGTGCATTTTTTTCACCCAATGGCAATTATTTATTGACGCCCAACCTTGGCATGGACCAAGTGAATATTTATCCCTACAGCAATACCACTAGTCTTCCGCTGGATATTGAAAAAGTAAAAACAATCACCACCCAGCCTGGTAGTGGACCCCGACATATTGTATTTTCAAAAAAAGGAACTTACCTATATGTATTAGAGGAATTGACAGGCAGTATTAGTGTATATAGCTTTGTAAAAGGACAAGCCACATTGATACAAAATGTTTTCACACATCCAAAAACATTTAAAGGAAGCCCTAACAGTGCCGATATTCATTTATCTCCCGATGGTGCCTATTTATACGCATCCAATAGAGGTGAAGAAAATAATATTGTTAAATTTTCTGTTTTATCTAATGGAAAATTAGATGTAAAAAGTGAAGTCTATTATTCAACAGATGGGAAAAAACCAAGAAATTTTACGATTAGTGCGGATGGTAATTGGCTTCTTGTAGCCAACCAAGATTCAGACAAAATTGTGGTATTTAAAAGAAATAAAGCTACCGGCGGATTGACTAATACGGGTAGCAGTATTAAAATTTCAATGCCCGTTTGTTTAGTAATGTTCTAATGAACTGTCCTACAGTTGCCGGAAAAATTCCAACCAATAAAACTATTTTCCTTAATGCATATCAAACCAAACCGGGTCCGCTGAAGCCCCTTCTGGATGCATATAATTAATGAACAACTCTTTGCCTACTTCAATATCAAATAATGTGGTAATCGAAATTGTTTGGTGGTCAAAATCCATCACATAGGCACAATTGGGCTGATTGGAATGATTATATATCGAGATATAGCCTAAAGCTACGGCAGCCATCTTGCTGTCCTCTCCCCACTCAAAAATATAATCATATAATAAAGTTTGTTCTAATTTTTCTCGCTCATTTGCATCTACCACAATCACAGGTGCAATTTCAATAACGGTATTGGCTTTAATGGGCTCCGTAGTAAACACCCCTCTGCCCCTATTGGGAGATGAAGCTATTGTTAAGAAAGGAAGAATCATGACCTAAATATAGGGCATCCTTAGGATTTTTGTTAACTTGCACCCGATGTCTGAAGAATTAAAAATAGAAGAGGTTAATTTATCGGAAATATTCTTAGAAATTTTATCCAAAGAGGATTCAATTTTACTAAGCACATTTTTGGATGAACAAAATATCAGCGACGTAGTTGAACTGGTGAATGAATTTCCAGAACAGGAGGCGAATATCATTGATCATATGACGGTGCATCGTGCTGTAAGTGTTTTCAAAATTCTGGACATCAATCAACAAAAGGACATCATTAAAGAATTGCCTGCTCGAAAAACAGCAAAAATTTTGAATGAATTGCCTCCCGATGACCGTACCGACTTTTTGGAAGAATTACCCAAGGCAGCCATAAGAGATTTAATCAAATTATTGGATCCGGAGGAACGTAAAATTACTTTATCCCTTTTAGGCTATCCCGAGGACAGCGTGGGTCGATTGATGACACCCGACTATGTATATGTGTATGAACATTATACAGTAGCACAGGTGTTAAATAATATTCGCAAATACGGTAAAAAATATGAGACCATCGATGTGATTTATATTATTGATGAGCATGGATGTTTGATAGATGACATTCGCATTAGAGATGTGCTTATTGAAAATCCTGATGCAATCATTAAAGATATCATTGACGGACGTTATGTTGCCTTAAATGTGTATGACGATCAGGAACAAGCAAGCCAGGTTTTTAAAATGAATAACCGCACTGCCATTCCCGTAGTGGATGACAACAATGTATTGTTAGGTATTGTAACCATTGACGATATCTTATGGGTAGCCAACGAAGAGTTTTCTGAGGATATGCAAAAAATGGGAGGTACAGAGGCATTGAATGAGCCTTATTTGGATATTTCCATTTTCAAACTTTTCAAAAAACGTATCACTTGGTTGGTTGTTTTGTTTTTTGGTGAAATGCTAACTGCAACTGTAATGGGTTATTTCGAAGGCGAGCTTGCCAAAGTGTTAATATTGGCCACTTTCATTCCATTAATTTTATCTAGCGGAGGTAATACCGGCTCTCAGGCCTCCACCCTAATTATTCAAGCCATGTCCGTAGGTGAAATTACCATAGAAGATTGGTGGAGAATTTTAAGAAGAGAAATAATCAGTGGTTTATTACTAGGTGTGGTATTAGGGCTGATTGGGTTTTTCAGGGTAGGTGTTTGGCATATGATTTCACCGGGTTTTTATGGTGAGCATTGGATGCTCATTGCCACTACCATTGGATTTACTTTAGTGGGGGTTGTCATTTGGGGAACCATCACAGGATCTATGTTACCCATTCTGTTAAAACGATTAGGTGCTGACCCTGCTGTATCATCTGCTCCTTTTGTTGCAACGTTGGTGGACGTAACTGCGATCCTTATTTATTTTGGCTTAGCCTTTTATTTTTTACAAGGCACTTTATTGTAAAAATAAACACGCTCACTTACACATCCATACATTCAATTAATTGGCATTGATCCAAGTTGGCTTTGCAATAATAATTTTACTTTTTGTTCCCAATCTTCCTTTGTAATACTTAATACAATGGAATCCCTTCGGGTGCCATTGGGCCTTGGCAAATGACTTCTTAATATTCCTTCTACAGTACATCCTATTTTTTGCATAGCAGCAATGCTTCTTTTATTATCATTATCTGCTCTCAATTCTACTCTTTGTAATTGCATTTTTTCAAATGCAAATTGTAATAATAAATATTTACAATGTGTATTTAAACCGGTGCCCCATACTTTTTTACTATACCAAGTATAGCCTAATTGTGTGGTGGCAAAATTCAATTGCATATCATAAAAACGGGTGCTCCCCACATAGGTTTGTGATAACTTATCAAATACAATAAATGGATAGGCTGTTTTATCCACCCTGGACTGTATCGCCGATTCAATATATGTTTGCAAATCAGCCGGCTGTTGAATGGCCACCAAGGAAAACTGCCAAATTTCCGGCTCATTGACTACATAGGTTTCCAAGAAAGCGCTGTCCAAACTACGAATAGGCCTTAAAAGTACCCTGTCGTCCTCCAAAACATAGTCTTTTGTGAAATCAAATTGACTGTTTACTGACATAAAGTACCGTATTAATGTATATTTTTGCCCAAATTATTGAATTTAACTCAAATCATAAATTATGTGTGGAATTGTAGGATATATCGGGCAGAGAGAAGCTTACCCAATTGTTTTAAAAGGTTTAAAGCGTTTAGAATATCGCGGTTACGATAGTACTGGGGTTGCCATCATTCAAGAAGGGAATTTACAAGTCCATAAAAAGAAAGGGAAAGTGGCAGAATTGGAGGAAGCAGTGACGGGTAACAATATGCACTCCCATATATGTATTGGTCATACCCGTTGGGCTACCCACGGTGAACCTTCCGACCGAAATGCACACCCCCATTTATCCAATAATGGCCGTTTAGCGATGTTGCACAATGGGATCATTGAGAACTATGCGCAAATCAAACAGGAATTAACAAGCAAGGGCTATACTTTCAAAAGCGATACAGATACCGAAGTGTTATTGAACTTTATTCAAGAAATTCAGGACAATAATCAAAGCAGTTTAGAAGAAGCATTAAGGATTGCCTTAAAAAGAATTGTAGGGGCTTATTGTATTTTATTAATTGACCAGGACGATCCTGAAACCATTATTGCAGCCCGCAAGGGAAGCCCGTTGGTGATAGGTATTGGCAAGGGCGAACATTTTTTAGCTAGTGACGCCTCTCCTATTATTGAATACACCAAGGAAGTAGTATATGTAAATGATTATGAAATTGCCATTGTAAAAGCAGACGAATTAATTTTAAAGAATTTAGGAAACGAGAAGCAAACTCCGTTTATTCAAAAATTAGACATGGAATTGGCAGCTATTGAAAAAGGGGGTTATGACCATTTCATGTTAAAAGAAATATTTGAACAGCCTTCCACTATTTTTGACTGTTTAAGAGGTCGTTTACTAGCAGAGCAACAACAAATTGTAATGGCCGGTGTGGACAATCATATTGAGGCTTTAACCAAGGCATCTCGTATTATGATTGTGGCTTGTGGAACCAGTTGGCATGCTGGGTTGGTTGCAGAATATATGATTGAGGAGTTATGTCGTATTCCTGTGGAAGTAGAATATGCATCTGAATTTAGATATCGCAATCCAGTAATTCATCCAGGTGATGTAATTATTGCGATATCCCAAAGTGGGGAAACCGCTGATACATTGGTGGCATTAGAAAGTGCAAAAGAAAAAGGAGCCTTTATATTTGGTGTGGTGAATGCAGTTGGAAGTAGCATTGCCCGTTTATCTCATGCAGGCGCTTATACCCATGCAGGACCAGAAATTGGTGTTGCAAGTACAAAAGCATTTACTGGACAATTAGCCGTATTAACCATGATGGCGTTGAAAATGGCCAAAGCAAAAGGAAGCATTAGCGATGAGCGATATGTGCATTTGGTAAATGAATTGGCTTCTGTCCCTGAAAAGGTAAAAGAAATTTTAGCAGATACTTCTAAAATTGAAAGCATCGCCAAACAATACAAAGACGCTTCTGACTTTTTGTATTTAGGTCGTGGATACAACTTCCCTATTGCTTTAGAAGGGGCATTAAAATTAAAAGAAATTACCTATATACATGCGGAAGGTTATCCAGCAGCCGAAATGAAGCATGGTCCTATTGCATTGGTAGATGAAAATTTACCCGTGGTTTTTGTAGCCACCAAGGATATGTATTATGAAAAAGTAGTTTCCAATGTGCAGGAAATTAAAGCCAGAAAAGGACAGGTAATTGCCGTGGCGACCATGGGCGACGACGTGCTTCCAACCATGTCAGATAACATTATGTATGTGCCCGATATTGATGAAGTTATAGCCCCACTTTTAAGCGTAATCCCTCTACAATTATTAAGTTATTATGTAGGCATTTATAAGGGTATTGATGTAGATAAACCAAGAAATTTAGCGAAGTCAGTTACCGTGGAATAATTTTGGACAAGGTTTGGCTTACTACTTTGCGGTAGACTAGATCGCTCGCCGTCGCTTTCGCTTCGTCTCGCTGGGTCGCCCCGATGAATGTCCATTATTAAAGGGATTTTTAAATTGACCCTTAAATTATGGTAC
>CANGUG010000014.1 GCA_947457075.1 Bacteroidota bacterium | reverse complement strand
GATATAAGCGAGGTTAATCTTATTCGATATGAAAGAAGAGGTGAGTTTACAAGCTCAAGCAGGCTTCAAATTAAAACAAGCAGCCACACTATGAAACGGTTTTGGAATGGGAAAATGATAAATATGGATGATAGTACAATAATTGGAATTAATAACTACTCTCTTGATATAGGACAAAAATACAGAAGCATATTTCGAGAATTTTCAAAGTATTGCAACTGATAAGTAAATACTCCATATTATATAGTAATTATTTAGTATATAATATGGAGCTACTTAATTTTTTGTTTTTCTTTAAGTGCTACTGCCAGAGATTCCATAACTTTTGATGTACATTTTCCCTCTAAACCGTTCTGGTTAAAAGAAAACGTTGCGACAATTTCACCATCATTCGCTAAGTCAACAATTTGTCCACTTAAATTACTCATAACAACACCCCCACATCCTGTATCTGGCCTCGCACTATATACAAGAGTGATAACATATACTGACTTCATATATGTTGTCACTCCAGCAGATAAATCCTGATTGAAGGAAGAACCTTGCTTTGTTCCATTATTATTAATTTCGAATTTTTCTTTTGCAACACGTTCAGAAATAACTTTAAATCCGTTTATTACTAAATTATTCTTCAAAGCATCAACAGCTAAAACTGGGTCTTGCTCTAATTCCTCTACTGTTATTGATGCACGTGGGTCAAAATTATCCTTACAAAAAACTTTTAGTTTCTTTAAGGTTTGTCCATAAGAAGCTGTGCCAATAAGAATAAACACTAAAAAAAACATTTTTTTCATTGTTAATAATTTTATACCATGAAATAAAAAGCTCAGATTAAGAAAAATTATACACTTAAGGCCTGAACTCCTTGTTTGTTAAAATAATTAAATTTACATAAAATTGAGGGATATTAATAAAAATTGATATTAAACTCTAAAATGACACTATATGCTAATCAAGTAGTTTATAAATACTAGATTAGCATATAGTTAATGAAATATAATTTGAATAGTACAATAATTAGAGTAAATGGCTACTCTCTTGATATAGACAAAAATACAGAAGCATATTTCGAGAATTTTCAAAGTATTGCGAGTGATGTTCTCGCTGGGCAAAGTCTTGTAAATGACAGAACATACTTTTTACTCCTTATTCATACCTCAAAATCACATCGACGATTTAATTTTCGATAATAATATTTTATTTAACTGTGCACAAACACAGACACAATTTAACCAAAAGGTAAAAAAGCCTTTCATATGGACTAACCAAAGAAGAAGATAAACAACAAGAATAAACTTTTTATGGGCTAAATGTGGGCTAAATAAAAAATGGATTTATTGTAAAAAATTGATAAACAACCAATTACAATAAATCCATTTTAATTAATGTGGAGTCGAGGGGAGTCGAACCCCTGTCCAAACAATGTTACCATTGGTCTTCTACATGCTTATTGTTTTATTATTTGTCGGCGGTAGACAGGAAAAACACAAACCAATCTACTACTTAGCTGAATGGTACTTAAATAGGAGGCACAGCCTACTCCTATCGCATCCCTTTTTGTTTTGATTAAGCTAAGCTGCGGGTAAAGGGCCTACCTGCTTGCTCGGCCATAATGGAAGTTAATTCACTGAATTAAGCAGCCATGGCGTAGTTTGTTTCGCCGTTTGATTGTTTGATATTCAGATTTAAGTGCTAATTATCCAACGCACTGCATGCTTACCCCAACCGCTACGCTTGCTGTCAAAACCATACGACCCCAAAGCTGATAAGTCGGGTAAAACTTATTAAGAACCTGTAAAATTACGCTTTATTTGCTCAATTGCAAAATGTCTATTTGAACAAACGCCATACGTCTAGTCCTAATGCATAAAACATTAAACCAAACATCAGCACCATGCCTACCACCTGTGCATACTCCATGAATTTGTCGCTTGGTTTACGGCCTGTGATCATTTCAAATAAAATAAATAAGGCATGTCCTCCGTCTAATGCCGGAATAGGCAGCACGTTCATAAAGGCCAAGATGATGGAAAAAATAGCTGTCAATGACCAAAATTTATACCAGTCCCATTGTGCGGAAAAAGTGTTCCCAATGCTAATTAAACTACCTAAGGAATCATTTGGATTTACCTTGCCAGTAAAAATTTGTTTGATTCCTTGTACATAGTTATCCAAAGTACTAAAACATCTTTTGGTACCCACAGGAATAGCAGACCATAATGTATAGTCCTTTTGAATGGTCTTAAATATACTTGATGGTAATTTTAAAAATAATCCCAGTTGACCCGCGCCACTCACTTTCGCTTTTATAGTCACTGTATCATTTCCTCTTTTTGCCAACACAGTAATGGTAGAGTCGGCTAATTTTTTCTTGATATCCTCAAACTCATACCTGTATTGAACAGACTGATTATTAATTTTTAATAAGGTATCCCCTTTTTGAAATTGAGTTCCTTCCAATGTTGTTGCGGTACTCCCTACTGAATCAATAATTACAGGGAATCGCAGTGTAACAAAAGGAACTGTTTTTTTAAATTTCGCTAAAGAGGAAGATAAAGTAGATGGAATAGCCAATGATAACATGCTATCTCCTCTTTTTACTTGGATAGATGTTGGATTCTCCAATACCAACTTAGATTCTAACACATCAAAATTGTCTAGTTCTTTATTGTCTAATGAAACAACAATATCTCCTTCCTTCATTCCAATGGATTTTGCCAATTCACTTGTATGCACTCCATAAGTTACATTTTTAGCTGGCAAATATTCTTCCCCCCAATACCAAACAATCCCAATAAATATCACAATGGCCAATAACACATTTACAATTACACCGCCCAGCATTACAATTAATCTTTGATAAGCAGGTTTTGATCTTAGCTCCCAACTTTCAGGCGCTTTGTTTAATTGATTGGTATCCATGCTTTCGTCAATCATACCGGCAATTTTCACATACCCTCCAAATGGAATCCAACCAATACCATATTCTGTTTCCCCTATTTTCTTTTTCCAAAGGCTAAAGCCAGGATTAAAGAATAAATAAAATTTTTCTACTCTTGTTTTAAATAATCTAGCAGGAATAAAATGTCCCAATTCGTGCAATACCACCAGTATTGAGAAGGATAAAATAAACTGTGCTGTTTTCACAGCTACGGATGCAAAATCAATTGCTAAAGTGTACATATGTTATAGTTGTATTAAGGAAGCAGCGAAACTACGCGCTTCTCCATCTGTTTCAAAATAATCGTTTAATGTTGGATTTGCGATGTATTCAATTTTCTCTAATGTTCTTTCAATCATATCGGTCATATCCATAAAGCCAATTCTATTTTTCAAAAATGCATACACTGCAATTTCATTTGCAGCATTTAAAATACAGGGCATATTCCCTCCTTTGTACATTGCGTCGGTGGCCAATTGTAAATTTCTAAATGTTTTAACATCCGGCTCATCAAAATTTAACACATTGGGTTTATCAAAATAATATCTTGGAAAATCATTTTTTAATCGTTGTGGAAATGCCATTGCATATTGAATGGGTAATTTCATATCCGGCAGGCCCATTTGCGCTTTGATACTTCCATCCTCAAATTGTACCATGCTATGAATAATACTTTGCGGATGTATTACTACTTTAATTTGTTCAGGTGCTAATCCAAACAACCATTTTGCTTCAATCATCTCCAAGCCTTTATTCATAAGGGTTGCAGAGTCTATCGAAATTTTTGCACCCATCGCCCAATTAGGATGTTGCAATGCATGATCTCTTTTTACATTTACCAAAAAGTTAGGCTTCTTTCCTAAGAAAGGGCCTCCACTGGCGGTTAAAATAATTTTTTCAATGGGGTTATTATTTTCGCCTACCAAACATTGAAAAATAGCAGAGTGCTCACTATCCACTGGAATAATCATGGCCCCTTTTTCCTTTGCGGTGCGCATGACAATATCGCCAGCAACTACTAAAGTTTCTTTGTTGGCTAAACCTACTGCCTTCCCTTTTTCAACTGAGGTTAATGTGGGTGTTAATCCAGCAAAGCCCACAATGCCTGCCATCATAAAATCATAACAGTCCATGGCTGCTACTTGCTCCAACGCTTCCTCCCCTGCAAAAACTTTAATGGGTTTTCCTTCCAAAGCTTTTTTGACAATGGCGTATTTTCCAATGTCCCCAATCACCACAATATTGGGAATAAATTGTAAAGCTTGTTCAATTAATAATGATTCATTGGAATGAGCTGTTAAAACCTCCGCAACAAATAAATCGGGATGCGCAGCAATTACTTCAAGGGTTTGTTTACCGATTGAACCAGTTGATCCGAAAATAGCGATTCTTTTTTGTTGCATCCAATGACTTTAAAATATGACAGCGTAATTTAAATTACTTGCGGTTAAAATTACATTATTATTTCTTAATATAATCGGTTAAGCCATCGGCAATATTTCGATCATTGCTTAATCGAGGTACTTTGTTCTGTCCCCCTAATTTTCCCAGTGAACGCATATAATTGATAAATGCATTTTTATCTAGGCTAGTAATTTGTAATGGTGCCAATATTTTCCCGTCCATTAAATCCTGGTAATACACATTTTTTTCGCACATATATTGGTTTAGCTTTTGGCTATACAAATGCATGTCGGCTGGGGCTTTTTCAAATTCAATAAACCATTCGTGGTAGCTTTTCCCCTCCCCTTGTTGTATAAAGGGTGCCACGGTAAACTCCACCACCGAAGCCCCCATTTCATTGTTTACTTTTAATATAGCCTGCTCCACTTCCTCACCAATAACATGCTCCCCAAATGCGGAAATAAAATGTTTTATCCTGCCAGTAACAATAATTCGGTAAGGATCCACGCTCACAAATTTCACTGTATCCCCAATACTATACCCCCACAAACCCGCGTTGCTATTAATAATGAGGGCATACTGTTCGCCCAATTGTACTTCCCCTAAACTTAAACGGGTAGGATTTTCATCATGCACTTCGGCAAGCGGAATAAACTCGTAAAAAATGCCGGCATTGGTATTTAATAAAAGACCCGACTCATTGCGTCTATCCTGAAAAGCAAAGAACCCTTCGCTAGCGGGGAACAATTCAATGGTATCTATTTCCTTGCCAATGGTTTCAAATAATTTAGTTTTATAAGGCTCAAAATTCACGCCCCCTTGCACCAGTAATTGCAAATTGGGAAATAAATCCTTCACTGGCTTTCCGGTTTTAGCCACCAATTGATCAAAGTACATTTGCATCCAGGGCGGAATCCCTCCAATTAAAGTCATGTCCTTGCCAAGTGTTTCTGCTACCACTTTTTCTAATTTCTCCTCCCATTCCTCAATACAATTGGTTTCGAAGCTCGGCAATTGGTTTTTTCTTAAATAAGCAGGTATATGATGATTTACAATCCCACTAAGCCTGCCTGTTGGAATTCCACCTACTCTTTCTAATTCGGGGGATCCACTTAAAAATATCATTCTGCCTCCGGCAAAAGCTGTATTACCAGTCGTAGCCATATAGGTTAAAATGGCATTCCGGGCACCATTAATATGGTTGCTAATGGAGTCTTTGCTGATAGGGATGTATTTAACGCCACTGGTCGTACCACTGGTTTTGGCAAAATAGATTGGCAGGCCCTTCCAAAGTACATTGGGGGTTCCTTTTTTTACTAATTCAATATAAGATTTTAGGCCTTCATAGTCTCTGATAGGTACAGCCTGCTTAAAACTTGGGTAGTCCGTAACTTGATCAAAACCATGGTCCTTACCAAATTGGGTGCCCTTTCCAACTTTAACTAATTGATTTAGAATAACTTGCTGATCCTTTACCGCAGTTTTCGCCTGTTTTTGGAGCTTATAATAAACCATTTTGGCAAATGGATTGGCAAGAAGCGACTTGAAATTAAACATGTAGTCAATTTTGGGATTGGATCTAGGACAAATTTAGGTAGTATTTCATTGAACTTCAAAGGACTTGGGGGTTAAAAAGGTTATTTTTAGGCTATTATTATATTTTTTGAGAATTACTTGCAAATTGGGAGAATAATAATTACCTTTGCCGTCCTAATTTTGGACAATTATGTTAGCAGTAGTAAAAATCGCAGGACAACAATTTAAAGTACAAGCAGGAGATAGCTTGTATGTACCTCACCTGCAAGGTAAAACTGGAGACAAGGTTGAATTCAACGATGTATTATTCGTTGATAATAATGGAAGCATTTCTTTCGCTACTAAAGCGACTGTGAAGGCTGAAATTACAAACGACTTAGTTCAAGGTGATAAAGTGATCGCTTTTAAAATGAAACGTAGAAAGGGTTTCCGCAAAAAGCATGGTCATAGAACTCATTACACTCAAATCAAAATCGAAAACATCGCTTAATTCAATATAAGCGGGGTTTAGTCAATAACAGTATAGTAAAACAAACGCACTATGGCACACAAGAAAGGTGAAGGTTCCGTAAAAAACGGCCGTGATTCACAAAGCAAACGTTTAGGTGTTAAGATATATGGTGGTCAACCAGCCTTATCAGGCAATATCCTTATTCGTCAAAGAGGTACGCAGTACCACCCTGGTAAGAATGTGGGTGTAGGTTCAGACTTCACTTTATTCGCTTTATCTAACGGTGTAGTTGAGTTCAAAAAGGGCAAAAACAACAAAACAACTGTTTCAGTTTTGCCTGTTGAAGTGGTAGCCTAAAAAAAAGTTTTGTAAATATGAAAAAAGTTTTTACTTTTAGGCATATTTACTAACCATTAAATCTAAAAAACATGGCAACTGCAAAAAAAGCGGCTAAAAAAGCTGCTCCTAAAAAAGCTGCAAAGAAAGTCGTAAAGAAAGCTGCTCCTAAGAAAGCTGCTAAAAAAGCTGCTCCTAAGAAGGCTGCTAAAAAAGCTGCTCCTAAGAAGGCTGCTAAAAAAGCTGCTCCTAAGAAAGCTGCTAAAAAAGCTGCTCCTAAGAAAGCTGCTAAGAAGGCTGCTAAAAAGAAATAATTATCCTCGGATAATGTTGAAAGTCCCTTCGATTCAATCGAGGGGATTTTTTTTGTCCTTAGTTTTTTTGAACCTACTCCACTCAAATATTATCTTTACGCATGCACAATTACGAGATACAGGATTACTTTACTTTACTTGCCAAACTAATGGATATTCATGGCGAAAATGAGTTTAAAATAAAAGCCTATAGCAATGCTGCTTATACTTTGGACAAACTCACGGAACCCGTGTCCGATATGAGCCCTAGCCAATTGTACGCAACTAGAGGTATTGGTGAAGCGATTGGCAAAAAAATACAAGAGATCCTTGAAACCAAGGAGCTGAGTATATTAAATGAGTATATACAAAAAACACCTCCAGGCATTTTAGAGATGTTAAAAATAAAAGGACTGGGACCTAAAAAAATAGTTACTATTTGGAAGGAATTAGAAATTGAAAGTATTGGTGAGTTATTATACGCATGTGAAGAAAACCGTTTAGTAAAATACAAAGGCTTTGGGGAGAAGACACAAAAAAATATTCAAGAGTCTTTAGCATTTTATTTGCAACACCAAGGAAATTATTTGTACGAGCAAGTAGAAGATTTGGTCAATCATTTGCAAAATAATTTGCGTGAAACATTTCCAAATGAACAACATATTGTAAGTGGATTTTTCAAAAGACAAATGGAATGGTTGGGATTTTTGGATGTGGTTACTACCCTTTCTGAAAACCAATTAGTGGACTGGTTGTCGGCCAAATTATTCAAAATAGAGAAAAATGAACACTATTTTTCCAGCAAAGGGGAAGATAATTTTGAAATAAGATGGCATCTTGTTTCAGCGGGTCAATTTTATTGGAAAGATTTTACCTTATCCTGCGATCCAGCCTTTTTAAATGCTTGGGAACAGCTTCCTAACTTTATAATACAGGACTTCCCTACCGAGCAAGCCATTTTTGAGCAAGTGGGCCTGCATTATATCCCCTCTCCACAAAGAGAAAACCCTGAAATTATACAGCTTGCTTCCCAAAAGCCATTGAAAGCCACTATACAGCCCTCCGATATTAAAGGAATCATCCATTCTCATAGTACTTGGAGCGACGGGATACACACTATTGAACAAATGGCATTGGCCGCCAAGGAACAAGGTTATGAATACTTAATCATCAGCGACCATAGTAAGTCGGCCTTTTATGCCAATGGCTTACAATCCGACCGAATTATAGCACAACATAAAGAAATAGATACCCTTAATAAAAAGCTAGCTCCCTTTGTCATTTTTAAAAGTATAGAATCCGATATACTAAATGATGGTAGCTTGGATTACCCCGATGAAGTATTAGCCAGTTTTGATATTGTCATTGCCTCTGTGCATTCCAATTTAAAAATGACGGAGGAAAAAGCCATGATGCGCTTAATAAAGGCAATATCTAATCCCTATACAAGCATTTTAGGACATCCTACAGGCCGTTTATTATTAAGCAGGAAAGGTTATCCAGTAAACCATGACGAGATTATAGAAGCCTGCGCAGCACATAATGTGGTCATTGAATTGAATGCCCATCCTCGCAGGTTGGATATGGACTGGCGTTATATACAAAAAGCCATAGAAAATGATGTGCTTATTTCAATAGATCCCGATGCCCATGCCATTGAAGGATATGATGATTGTAAATACGGCGTACTCGTAGCCCAAAAAGCAGGACTTACTGCAGCTAATAATTTAAGTAGCTTTAGTTTAGCAGAGATAATGGAATTTATAGAGTTTCAGCAGGCGAAGCGGGGGTAGTTTAGTTATATACCATTCTTTTCTGCTAAGTCTTTTAGATAATCTTTCTCATCTTTTTTATGGGCCCAACTAATTCTGGTACTCTTAAATAAATTCATATTAATATCTATTGGAAAATATTGGACGTTTCTAATATTTTTATTTTCACTAGATAATGCAAGTATTGTTTTATCATTATCTTGATAAAATTTGTACCATTCATTATAATCTATAAATGCTTTACTAAACAATTCATTATACCACACATCTCTGTCATTTATATGTGCTCTTTGTAATTTAATACCTGATTTTTTATACCCATTTTGCTTTAATGCTATTAATGCTTGCTTTGACACACCAATTACTTTCCATGGGGACTCTGTAACTTCTAAAAATTCTTTAAGCATATACTTTTTAACCTTTAAAGGGATTGACATTTTCTTTAAAAGCAAAAAGTCGTTATATAAGTCAATAATAGGATTCATAAAAATTATTTAAAATGGCACAAACTATATTTAATTAATGAATAATGGGGTAATTAGACTCATTCTCTTAATTACATTTGGCATTTCAATTTCAATTTCTTCTATTTTATCTTTTAGCAAGGTCCTTAAATAAATAGATCCTGAAAAAAAAGATAAATTATCAAATCCTTTTTTATTTATATTTTCATGATTTATAGTAAAGAATGGCTGAATATTCGAGTTATTAGTAATAGGCATCCAAAAGCAAACTAACGGCTGAACTTTAACATTAAAATCATTAGGTTTATTATTCATTTCAAACAATACCTTTCCAACAGAAGGATCTAACAATTCGCCATTATTCTTATCCCAAATTTTATTAAAAATCTTGTCTGATTCTCCAATTTCAAAATCATATGGATTTTCAGTATTTAAATTAAATTTCACTCCTGACAAAGAATGGGATGACCAATTCTTAATTTCTGTTTGAAAACATACTTCAGGTTTGCCATCTTTCAATTTTAGAATCCACCTATCTAACATTTTACCATTTTTCCCTATTTGTTTTGGTGTCACTGATTCATGTATTATAACATCTACCCCATTTTCATTCCTACACAAGTAATGTTTTAATAAACCAGATAGTAAATCTTCCCCTATTAAACCAGTTATTGAAGAGATGTGTTTGCTATTTTCCTTGTTTTGCAAATCATACAGTTCTATTATTTCAGATATCTTTATTTTTGTGGTTAAAGTCATTATTTTAAAATTAAAATTGTACGTCGTAAAAAACACCGGATTCAATTCTGCCTTTAATAGATACTAAAAAATCGGACTTATCTTCAAATTCTCCAGGCCAAAAGGAGTTAACATAATGCCAATTTAAATCGGCCACCATACTGTTTTCAAGTGAAATAGTATCTACATATAATTGAAAGCGTTCCAAACAAAAGTAGTCATCATCATAATAATCATCGGTTTGGGCTAATACTCTTTTATCATGCGGAAATCCATTCACATTCATTCCTGATTTTTCACAAAATTCAGCAATGAACATTAAGGCTTCTTTTTCCAGCCATGAGGTCTCCTCCAAGTCATCTATATTGTTACCAGCTGCCTTGTGTTTAAGAGCTAGCTCAGTTATTTTTTCGGTGATTGTATTAATATTTTCCATGAAAAGATTTTACTTTTTAAAAAGAAATCCAAAAATCATATTTAGTATGGACCTACCCACTTTTCGCTCCACCCCAGACATTGAGGTGGGTATGCCAGTTTCACGGGCAAACTTTTGCTTTGCAGCGGTAATGCCCAATGCCCTTTTCCAAGAGAAACTAAAGCCAAACTTTCCCATAAGATTTATCAAAATTTACTTGATACTAAAATAACTATTACTAAAAGAAATATAAAAATAAATAAGCCTAAAATAAATAAATTAAATATTTCAGGATAACTTTTGTAGATTATATAGTCTTCGTTAACTTTTATTTTATATGAATATTTTTCATTAGAAGTTACAGTAAAATTTTCGTGAATTGGTATTTTTAAATTATCATTTTGTTCAAAAATTAATTCGTCTCCTTCAAACAGATTATCTAATATTTTAACTTTGAATTTCAATTTAACGACATTCCCATTGTTATTGTATTTAAAATATTGTAAATAATAAATTGATTTGATAATGTTGTTTTCAATCTCGAAGAATTTATTTTTAGAATATAAATGTATAAACGTTCCATTTGCGAATACTTGATTGTCATTTGATAAAATATCACCTATTTGTAAATGATCGCCAACTATTTTATTGTTCCTAGTAATCCTTGGGTGTTTATTTTTTTTATCATCCTCATCTATTAATTTTGTATCAAGTTCATTTAAGTAAGTTAAATAATTATGATTTTTAACAATTTGTTCATCAATTAATATAAATGGCTCATCGTCTGTACCATTCTTTTGAAGAATTAAAATATCACTATTTAAAAAAATATTATTCAACAATAATTTATCTGTAATTCTATCAATTAGTAATTTATTAGTGGCTAACAGCCTCCAATTGCCCACATTTACCAACCCATTATATGACATTATCAATTTGCCATCTCTTTCAAAAATATATTCATGATTATTTTGATTTCTATCAATAAATATCCATGATCTGTCAACAAATAATTCAATTTTATCAAGATTTTGACTATGCTTTTTCAATCTTGTTAAAATATTTTTTAAATAGTCAATCATAAGAAATGTGTTTATATTAAAGACCAGCTTCCACGAGCAACGTTTACCATCCTGCCAGTTCTTTTAAAAATTTGCATCACACTTCTAACAACATGTTGCCATTCAGGACTATTATGACCACTTCGGCAATTTTGAATACATAAATATTCATCATCACAGTTATTAGGATACTGTTTTTTAACATGTGCATATAATTCCTTTTGGGTATATACACCATCTGGAATAAATCTAAATTCAGATTCAGTTAAAAGGGCCCTTAAGGTGGTCTCTATTGGTCTAGGCATAAATGAATTTTATGTTTTTGAAGTTACATCAATTATTAATAATATGAGATTAAATTTACATACAAATAACTAAAAAAACCGTTCACAAAATACAGTTGACAACTCCTCATATATTTCCACTTGGGGATATCTGAAGGAGGGTGAAGGGTTGGGATCCACCACTACAACTTGTTTACCATTGTTCACGCTTATTTCTAAAGCACCTGAGGTAAAACCTACTGAATTGGATGTACCCATAAAAATGATGGTCTCCGCTTCTAATAACCAGGCAATGGCTTTTTCATATTGGTATAGTTCGGTATAAAATTCATCGAAAAGTAATACATGTGGACGGTAGGATTTGTGTTCATTAATTACCCCACCCTTCCCTATTTTGAAGAAATCAAATAAGGATGCTTCTAAATTAGTTTCATCAATCTTATCCCAGTTGGCTACTTCTAAATCTTCGATAAACGCCGCATTTACCCTTCTCTTATAATTAAGGTTGCCATGTATCTCAATTAAGCGGTCTTTACTATGATTCGCTTTTAAATGTAAGTTGTCAATGTTTTGGGTAATGACCCTAATATTACTACTCGCCAATTTTTCATGCGTCGCATTGGGTAAAGCGTCCTTGCAACTCACAAAGCGTTTATAATACCAACTCAAAAAATGTGCAGGATCGGTACTATACTTATGGTATGTTGCCATCTCCATTGGATTCTCCTCCCAAATTCCATTGGCACCTCGGAAAGGTTGTATTCCAGACTCCACCGAAATACCTGCTCCTGTTATAACTACAATATTGTTCATATAAATAAAATTAATTAATTCCTACCAGTTCATGAACTGCCTTTCCAAATACAAAATATTGTTCCATTTTAATTTCAATGAGGAAGTAATGTTGGGACTGAATAAGTGGCTTCGGTTTATGAAAGGATTTTTGTTCCAATCCTTTCATAAACTTGTTGGAGCCTTATTGTGCAAATCCAATAGGTTTTCTATCGGACTTACTTAACACAAATTCCTCCTCACATAATTCCATAATATACTCATCCTTATTAATGCTATCATCCAACAATGTTTTAACTAATAACTTTTTAGAGATATTACTAATTAAACCCCCTGTTAAAGTATATTGACTATTAATTTTATCAATGGTCTCAGGAGTGATGTCATCAAATACCTTCGTTAAGATTTTTTTTCTAACAGCAAGCTCGGGTGCATTAATCAAAAATTTCATTAAAATGCGACGCATGAATGCGGAATCGAAATTAGCAGCCAAATTGGTTGTTAAAAAGGCAATTCCTGAAAATTGCTCAAACTCCTGTAGGAAGTTGTTAATAGTGCCATTCATGGATTGATCGGTACTGGTAGTCACCGTAACACGTTTACTAATGACTGAATCACACTCGTTAAACACAGCGATACAGTCATCCTCCAAGAATTTATTAATTTCCTTAATCTCATTAAATAATGCCACCACATTTTTTGAGCTTTCCCCTACCCATTTGGAATGTATTTTCTCCAAGTCGATAAAGTAAATGTAACGGTTAGTTCTTTTCGCAATTTGATAACAAGAAGCCGTTTTACCTGTACCTGCTGGACCCGTAAACAATACCGAAAAATTAGGTAAAGTGTTTTTTGCTTTCATGGTACTTACAATACGATCATAATTGTCCTTTTGTAAGGCTTTTACCAATGTCTCTACTTGCTTTTGCTCTGTTTCATTATAAAATAACTCCTCGTCGGTAATTTTATCGGGTGCAATTAAGGTTCCAAACTTAGGCTTAATTGGCTTTTTAGTCGTTTCAACAGCACCCCCTAATAAAACCTCCATAGACTCCTCACTTAAACGGGTATAGTCCATAAAAGAAAAGTCGGTATCCGAATATTCTACCAATTTTAAAGTATATAAAGGACATTTGTTTTCTTTAATGGAACGCTTGTATCTAACGCGGTCTCTGATTTCAGAAAATACTTCATTTACCAACTTACTCATGTCGGATTCTCCTCTGTCTCCATCCTCAAATGTTTCAATAGTTAAATTCAGTAACAAAACCATATCATATTTATCAATGCCCTCAATTTTCAATAACCACTTAACCTCATTCAGTGTTTTGTTGTTTTCTAAAATATGCATGGTTTGATCGGTCAATTCCTCGGTAGAAATTTCTTTCTCAATACGCTTAACAATTAATTCTCTTACTTCGGCAAGCAAAGCATGAAAGTCCTCGGTTTTAGCAGTACTTAATAAACTGGGATCTCCTGACATTAACGCTTCTAACATTTTATTATGTACTGAAATCACTTTATTACGATCGTTCTTTCTGCGCATACCATATTCACTACGTTTGTAATAAATTAATTTCATCGCTAGCAATTCATCAATTGCCACATTCACTGCAGCTAAAGCCGATAACTTACGACCAAAAGTATCCACAACTCTTTCCTGGTCAAAAATCAAAGAACGGAGTTCTGCTTCAATTAAATGTGAAAACACAATTGACTGAAAATGGGTAATCCCAAAAAAGTCCATCATGGGTCCCGAATAATCCACCAAGCTTTCAATTAATTCATCGGTTAGGGCTTGTCCCTTTGTTTCTGAACTCAAATGTTGAATTGCGGACAATAAATCTTTAGATACTTGCATGTTTGTCATAGGATAGCATTTATTGGTGAAAAATTTTGGGGGGAGCGAATGTGAAACTTATTTTATATTCTAAAAAAATAAAAACGTTAAATTTATCAAGATGTGCGAAACTATTTTTCCTAAAAAAAAGTTGTGCACAAGAACAGTTGTATGTTCATTTTATAATGAATTAACTAGCAGCCATTTACCCATTTTTATTTTAGAACAAGCGTATTTGATTGACTAACAATACTGGGTAGTTTGTAAAACAATTCTCCATTAATGTTAATACTAACCCCTGCTTTTTTAACATTGATAAAATTGATCCCAAATACTTCAATTACTGTGAAATACTTGTTTTGATTAATTACTTTAAGTGTTACCATAAAAGCTGTTTTATTGGTGAGGGAGGACAAAGGGACAAAAATGCTGTCCAACCTATTCGGACAAACCAAAAAGAATAGAAAAAAAGTTAAAAAAGAGGGAAAAACGAGAAAATAAGCACAGAAATAGCCTATTTATTCTAATTTTATCATACCCCCCTGCCATATTACACCCTAAAAATGATTGCTTCATGCCCGTTGTGAAAAATGCTCGGTTGCGAGAACGTACCCTTGACCAGATTCTTAGAAATCATAATAGGAAATATTCGATTGAAGAGTTAATCATACAGCTTGAAAATAGTTTAGGGGAACGTATATCAAGGTCAACCCTTTACTCCGATTTTGCCCATATGAAAGAGGAATATGGCGCTGAGATTGTGAGAAACAAAGACGGCAAGTATTTTTACCAGGATGAGGATTTCTCCATTGATAAGGCCCCATTAGACCCTGAAGACAAGAAGCTATTGGAAATGGCCACCAACATTTTTAGAATCTTCTCCTCCTCGCCTATCTATTCGAAATTTGAGAGCACCATTGACAAAATTGTAACCGGGTCCAAGATTTCAAAGCGAGATAGAAAAAAGATAAATTGCATCCAACCAGAAAAAGCCAATAGCGCTATTGGAGGGGTATATATAGAACCCATTTTAAACGCCATTTTGGACACCAATAGTATTGAGATAGAATACCAAAAACAAGGCCAAACAACCGAAAAAAAGGTAC
This sequence comes from Bacteroidota bacterium, assembly GCA_947457075.1. Classification (GTDB taxonomy): domain Bacteria; phylum Bacteroidota; class Bacteroidia; order Chitinophagales; family Chitinophagaceae; genus Sediminibacterium. The sequence goes on along the minus strand of CANGUG010000014.1, from coordinate 84,636 downwards.
TTTCCCCCTATTTATTAAAACAGGTAGATCAACATTGGTACCTAATTGCTTATGACAACCAAAATAGCAAATTAATAAAGAACTACTCTTTGGATAAGATATTATCGGTAAAGCTATCCGATGAACCTTATAAAAATGATTCCACCTTTGATGCAGAAGAATTTTTTAAATACTCTTATGGCATTTACCATAATTATAAGGACACTCCACAAAAAATTAAGCTTGAATTTAAAGAGCCTTATATTAATACCATTATCAATTACCCCCTAAGCCCCAATCAAAAATATAGCTTAAGCAAGGATGGTAAAAAGCTTACCGTGAACTTGGAATTATACTATTCCTGGGAAATAGTCACCGAAATCCTTAAATATGGGGCTAGTGTTAAGGTATTGGCACCAAAAAGCTTGGCAAAGAAGATTAAGGGGATTGCTGAGGAGATGGTAAAACAGTATAAATAATTAGCCTGTATAAATTAAAAAGTAAATAAACTAGATTTGAAATAATAAAATAATTATAAAAATGAATAGACAAGAAATTTTAGATCTAATATCAACTTTAAGTGATATTAATTTTGATGTATGTACTGAAAAAGTAAACCAAGTTTCTGTTATTGAATATTTAAAAGAAAATAATAATGACAAAGAAGTATTTACTGCTCTTATCAAATACGATGTTGATTTACTTTCATTTGCAAGCAATGAATTAAAAGACGATACACAACTAATGCACTCTGCGGTATTAGAATGGGGCAAAGATGCATTAAGTTATGGTTCAGAAAGAATTAAAGACGATGAATTGATAGTTATTGATGCAATAAAATATAAATTGGAAAGCTCCTCTCATATTTTAATTGAAGCATCTGAAAGAATTAGAAATAATTATGAAATAGTTAGATTTGCAATGACTGCTTGTCATGATCCAGAAACATATGATGAATTCCAGTTTGCTTCAAATGAATTAAAAAATGATAAGAATTTTATAAAAGACCTTTTAATAATTTTTAGCCAATCTTTTAAATATCCATCATTTTTAAAATTTATATCCCCTGATTTAAAAAACAATAAAGAATTTGTATATGAATTAATGACAATCAATCCGAGTTCTGAAAAGTATTTAAAATAGACTATTATGGGAAGAATGAAAAACTTTGCTCATGAAATAGATGAAAATGACACTATAGAATATATGGCAATGAATTTAGGGATTAGTGTAGAGGAACTTAAACAACTTTCCTATAAGTCATTAATTGTAGGTGATGGATTTACTAGAGATATTATTTTCGATCTTGAAAAATGTCCTAATGAGATAATGTCTAAAGTAAAGAACTTAGAAGGTGGCAATAAAGTTAATTACTGGCTAATTGATCCGAAAAGACTTGAAGACGAAAGGTAGTAAATTAATTTCTTAAGCCACACCTCTACCTCCATAGCATCACTGGTAAATTGTCTTTTGATGCGAGTACCATTTCGAAGTAAATTTTTATACTTATGTCAACATCTCAACTCTCCCGAAAACATAAAGCCTCCACCCTGCCCGAAACTCTGACAATTAGGCTTCACAGGTCAATTTCATGGCTAAAAAGTGCCGAAAAACAGGACGGGAATCTGGATTTAAAGTTCATATCCCTCTGGATTGCTTTTAATGCCTGTTATGCAGTGGATTTAAATGGGATTAGCTCGAAGCCAGAAAAGGCAAAATTGAGGGATTTTACCTCTAGTTTGGTTCAGTTTGACCGTACCAGGTTGTATAACCTATTTTGGGAAAAATATAGCGGTCCGGTTAGGGTATTAATAGAAAATAAGTTCGTTTTTGAGAAATTTTGGGAATACAACCGAGGAGAAGCAGAAGATTATTTACCTGCTTTTAATAAATCAATTACCACGGCCCTAAATTGTCTTTCAAAAGAGCATATTGAGGGTCTAATGGAAATTGTATTGGAAAGGCTTTATACCCTTCGTAATTCCATAGTTCATGGAGGATCTACCTATAACTCCAAGTTAAACCGTTCACAATTAAAGGATGCCTGCAATATCATGCAATTACTTGTCCCTATCATTATTGACATTATGCTTGAAAATAGCCAACATGACTGGGGTGAAATTGCTTATCCGGTGGTTATCATTTAAACTGTTGAATAAAATTGACTTTTTATAAATTAAGCAAAAGGATTTTCCTGAGCATCATAATTTCCTAAGGCTTCCCAAAGTAGATACTGAAAATATCGTTTTCTTGTATCATAAAATTGAACATAATTTTCAATTGAGATAAAAGCTTTAACTCCTTCCTCTGTATTATATTCTTCATCATCAGGTAAATAAATTTTATTGTCTAGCACGTAATCTTTGAAATTATCTTTTCCGTTTAAGCAACTAAGATCTGTTCTTTTATTTAAAATACCTTCTATCCATTTAACAATTGGCTTGGCACGCTTATCATTATTGCATTCTGCTTTTAATAATTGTAAATTAGGCAAATTATCATAAGTACTTCTAATTTTCACATGGTCACCTTGATCAACTTGATATAAATCAAGTTTTGCTTTTACCCTACAAATATCAGCAGGATGAAAATGATCAATTTCGAATCGTACATTAAAGTTTGAATTATTGTAAATTAAATTTAATAAAGGTCTAACTTTTTTATCTTTATACTTAATTTCACTTAATGCAATAATTTCAGTTTCAGTTAAATTAAAAGTCTTCTTATCCTTTCTCCCACTTAATGAATTATTTAGGTCTATTAAGTTAAAATTATACTCTGGATTATTAGTAAATGAATTTTTCTGGGAATTTCTTAATGCTAGTAAAAGTGTGTCACCGTGACTTCCAAATACATTTGAGAATTGTGCTCTAACAATGTACTTCATTATTTCCCTCTTTTCCTCTGCTGAAATTTGATTGTATTTTTTGAATAAATGAAATACTACCGGAATCAGTGAATTAACAGATGTTATAATCTTATCTAAATTTAATTCAGAAACCAACTTAATTGTTTTAATTATAGAAAGCTTCATTCGTTGCCAATCTCTTAAGATTGACTTTGCATGTGATGGCAAAAAAGTATCTTTTTTGAATAAAATGATATCAGTACTTGCATACAAAGCTGCTCTTAAAAAAAACTCATAAGTGCCATCGCCACCTTTGAAAATTGACTTAGACTCAGCCAACTCAGTTATTTCTTCAAAGTCAGATTTTAAATTTATACCATTAAACTCTTCTAACTCAAAATACATACATAATAATGAGTACAAAATTTGATTTTTTGATAATGGTTTATTCTCATTATTAATTCTCAAGAAAAATTCAACGATATCTCCATAGTCATTTCCAATTGCTTTACCAATGTCAACAAAGTCAAAATAATCTTGAGTAAATCTTCTGAATAAATAGAGGATGGTCTTTGCTGCATCTTCTCTAGTTTGATTGTTATAAAAATCATAATTCAAAAAATTATACTCTTCTAACATATTAAATATTATATCCTCATCACTTGATTTATAATATTCATCAATTTTATTATACAACTCCTTCACTTTAATGAAAAAAGTATTGGGGTGTACTTCAGATTGGGCTTCTTTTTCAGTTAAAAATTTAAATGTGATAATTTTCTTATCATCAACCTCTAAATCTTCATTTATTTCCTCTTGTTTTGACTTATAAATATCACATAAAACATTAAAATATAAATACTTTGGCTCTTTACCATCACTATAGTTTAACCCATTAATTCCAATCAAAATTGAAGTAAGCCTTTGTTGTCCATCACAAATGGCTGTTGTTGGAACTTCATTAGGTACTTTTTCTCCGGACTTTGTTCCCTTTGTATTTATAAATTTATTAGGCAATTGATATAATGTCAAAGCTTTATTTGTCTCATGATTTAATTCCCATACAAAAAATCGAGGTAAAGGAAAATTTCTCAAGATTGAATCAAAAAATTTCTCAATTTGAGGGGGCTTCCATTGATACATTCTTTGAAACTCTGGAATACTATAATTATTTGGATTTGCTTTATAACGCTTCCCAAAATTTTGAATACTTATTGGCATAAAAAATTAATTATTTAATCGAATATACGATTATTTATATATTATAATTTGGCTACAAAAAATGACCCCTTAAAACACAAGGCATACTTTATCAATTTTATTAATCTACTTATACAGAACTCTAGAACAAATTTTTTCTTGTTCATTTATGTTCATATACCGCTAGATACCCCTTGCCACTCTTATTTGAACCATAATATTGTTCAATCTCCCTAATTAACTTATAATTTGACCAATTAAAATAAGTATAGTCTTCCCTCCCCTTCACTCCTCCAAAATATATTTGCTTAGGCTTTAATCCATTGGGATTATTGGCTACCACCAAATAATAATCACCTTTTAAGTAGCTCATGCTAAATATATTTTGACTTACGCCTCCTTTTTAGGTGTTATTAATTCTTTTATCTTATCTATCAACTGCTCGGCTGGTTTACTATAATAAATGCCTGATTGCCCATTAGTTCTTACCCCTCTTAGGAATAAGTATATCACACCCCCAAAGTCTCTTTCGTAATTAAAATCAGGTTTTCTAAGTTCTAAGTACTTTGTTAAGGCCACTGTATAAATTAAATACTGTAGGTTGTAATTGTTTTCATACATAGCTGCTTTCACAGCATCCTCGCCATAAAATTCCAATGAATTACCCAAAAAGTTGGACTTCCAGTCAAGGATATAGTACTTCCCATTGTGTTCAAAGAACAAGTCAATTTTACCATTCATTATACCCTCAAGTTCAGGAATGGATTTAATGCGGAATGGATGCGCTTCACATGACAGTGCTTCTAATTTAGCAGTGTTAAAAGGACTTAATAAAAAGTCGAATTCTAGCTCATTTAATCGTTTACTTTTGGGTACTTGATTCAAAGAAAATGGATGCCCCCCTGGCATTTCAGCTGACAGCACATGCTCCAATAATTCAATTATTTTATCTCTGTAGTTTTCATCCGTTGAACCAGATAAGCGCTTCATAGCCTGCTCAACTGTATATTTCCATGCATCTGGCTTGGTAAAATCAATATGCTCAAATATATAGTGTAGTAAATTACCCGTATGTGCTCCTTTTTTTAGGTCTTGGAATGCAAACTTATCATAAGCCGTTTCAAAAGGGTTTGTCGTTTTAGGTGCAATTACAGGATCATGATCTGGATTTAGACCACTATAACTAGTTTTTATCCAATTGGTATTTTCTAATTGAAAATGATTGGCTACTGAATACACAGGCTGAGATAGTGTATTGGGACTTGTGTAACTAAACCTTGGCATTGTATCAGGGGCATAACCAAATTCAACATAATTCAAATTAGCAGCATTTTCAGCTAAGGCGGTATATATTGTTCTTAAACATGAATTATTATAATACTTATCCATATGCGCAGTAATAAAACATTGATATCTTGCTCTTGTTACGGCTACATACATTAATCGACGGTTTTCTTGCTCACTTTGACCTTCATATAGCTTTCTTTGATCCGCATCCATTAATTTCTTTTTCACCACATAATACTCCCCATCTTTTGGATCTCGGTAACTGCAGCTTGTGATATGGTTCTCATCTCTTTTCAAATCCAAATGAGGCGCTATTACTATGTTATACTCTAATCCTTTACTTTTATGAATGGTTACAATTTGAACTGCATCCTGGTCATTTTCTAGTCTTTGTTCATACTCATCCCCTTCTCTCGTATCCCCTTCCATTCCTTTTTTTAACCACTGAATGAGTTCCTTTGGTTCAAACTTTTTACGAATAGCAATTTTATGTAAAATCTCAATTAATTGCTGAATATTGGAAATAACACGTTCCGGATTTTCTGAATTGGGTTCATATAAACGTTCATTAACTTTATGATCCGCCATGAATTTTCTTAGCATTAAGTAAACGCCTTTCTCCTTCCAGGTTTCTTGGTATATTTTAAATTGGGCTAATATAGATTCATCATCGGCTGCCAATAATTTTTTATTGTCATACCCACCTAAATTGGTCAATAGGGCTCTATTCATATGTGATGTAGATATTTCATCTACTGCTGTTAAAATGTAAAATATTTCCACAGCTTCGTCCGATGATAATATTCTAGTTTCGTCAATTGTTACGGCAGGTATTCTTAATGAAGCTAATAATGATTTCATGATCTTAGCTTGCTTATTGTTTCTTACTAAAATACCAATATCCGAAGGTTGGATGGGTCTAGGAGCCTTCCCCTCTTTTTTTATGGTGTATTTCCCATCTGTAAATAAATCGGTAAGCGTATTTTTGACTGCAGCAACTATCTCTTTTTTATTTGCATGACTTGTAATTTTTATTGGCTTTATGGACTTTTCATTACATAGTAATTCCCCTTTGGTATTGGGGTTAGGTGAGCCTACTTTAATGTACTCTATTGCATCAGGGATATTGGGATCATTTTGAAAACTAAAAGTATCAAATTTAGGAGTTGGTTCAAAAAATTCATTCATGGCATTGATATACGCCTCTGTAGAACGGTGATTAGTGTTCATCTCATGCAGATGATCTACATTTTCTTTAGCATTGAAATAGGTATAGATATCGGCTTTTCTAAATGCATATATTGACTGCTTTGGATCACCTATATAAAATAATATCTTCTCTTTAAAGAGCTTTTCAAAAATTATATATTGCGCCTTGTCTGTATCTTGAAATTCATCAATAAATACAGTGTCATACTTTTTTTGTAATGCTGCTATCAACTTTTGATTTCCCCCTTCAACCATGACAGCTTTATGAAGCAGTTCAATCATATCATCAAAAGTAATTATGCCTCTATTGCGCTTTATTTCAAGTACCGCCTCTTTAACCACACGAATGGCTTCTACTGCAATATCATTTACAATAAATTGAAATTTCTTTTTCTGCTTATCTTTAAATTCATCAATCTCAATTACATCCTGTAATATATCACTGAATAAATTACCAACATAAGTTGTCGTTTGCTTTTCACTAATCGTTTTGATAACAGCATCCCAATTATTATCATCAAAATCTTTCTCAAACGTCTTTTTATTCGTTTTAGTTCGATTAATTTCGGGCATTAAATTAGCCTTATTCTCAGTTAAATACCTTTTTACTTTTTCAATTAAATTCAGTAATTCGTCATGGTCTTCTTTCATTTTTTGCAATAAACGATCCTGATAACTGACATCCAAAAAGTCATTAGGAGGATCCTCATTAGACACAAGCATTTTACCTCCAAAAGCTTGTTTAACTAATTTTAAAATTTCTTCATGCTTTAGCTCACACTGAATCATGCGCTCAAGCAACTCCCTTTTGATAGTAGTAATTCGTTTTCTCCAAAACTCATTAAATGCATCTTCCGTAATTTGATTAAACTCGTCTGGCGAAATAGTTTCTGCGCCAAATATTTGACTTGTCTCAAAAGAATACTCCGATAATGTTTTTTGACAAAAACTATGTATTGTTAACACCGATGTTTCATCTAAAAACGCTTGTGCAATTTTTAATTTATCTTCAACAGTTGTATTTTCATTTCGCTGTAAAAACATTTGGTGTTTGACCATATCTTCAATGGTTTTATCCTCAATATCCTCACACCTACTTACTTTTAAAGCCAATCGAACAAAAGAACGCACTCTAGTTTCTAACTCTGCCACTGCAGCTTTAGTAAAAGTGACCATCAAAATCTTTTCTATTGGAATATTTTTCTCAATAATGAGTCTTAAAGTTAAAATAGCAATGGAGTATGTTTTTCCAGTTCCGGCACTAGCTTCAATTAAATTGCTCCCCTCAAGTGTTACCCTTTCAGGTATAAAATTTTCATTTTTTGTTTGTGGCATTGAATATGTTTTTTAGATCTACTAGTTTTGTTTTATCGCCTTAAAGACAGTTGGTAAAAGCGCTTGAATTGGGTCAAATATTGCCTTGACGTTATTTTTTATTTGCTCAAAAGCAGCTTTATCAAAAAATCCATGCTCAATCGCTTTTTTTAAATAATCATCATCAAATGTAAAAACCCTTTCTTTTTCCGTTTCTTTTTCATATGCGTCCCAAAAAGCCTCATAATCATCATTAATCATCTCCATATCATTTTGGCCAATTGCAGGGAAAAAATGAAAATACTCTTGATGACCCGTCTTATAATTGTTTAAATATTCAGTTAAAGTATCAATTGCTTTTTCTTTGCTTATAGCATCTATTGCTATTTTTTGCAAGCCATTAATATATCTAGAAATGAATATGAATTCCATTTTTTCACCTTGAGCAAGCATTGCTAAATACCTGGTATAACCTTGTATTAAATACTTTAATTGATTCTTGGAATTACAGATACATATAAACTTATTCCCAAAAACAGGCTCTACCTTCCCAATTAGCTGAGTTTCATTAATCATAAATTTAATTTCTACAGCCCTTTTTGTTTCAGTCCCTATTGCATTATTAATCAATTCTTGAACATCCTTAAGGTCCTCTTTCACTTCATCAATTGTTGCTCTCCCCATATTATGCAACGGTATTCTGCCTGTTTTACTTTCCTTTTCATAATAAGCATCGGTCTCCTCTTTGCTCATAAACATTATCTTATCCTGCACATTCCATTTAGTGAGGTGGTCAAAGCCAAACAATTCATGCTCCTGTAGTAAAACATCATCCTCACGGTAGTATATATTAAATTGCTTTTGTAAATATATTCTTGCAGGATTATGTAAAAATTGGGCTATTTCGTCTATATCCACTTTTGTAAAACTAAACTCCTTTGAAGGCTTTTGTATTTCAGCTGGAGTGATCCCTGTATGATAATTAGCAGTATTTAAATAGCTTATCAAGCCCTTTTCACCTGTAGGGTTGTATTCGGCACTAAAGCTATGTAATGGGTGTACTGTAACCCATTGCTTTTTTAATACATCGGTATCAATTTGCATTCCTCTAGCAACATAATCAATTAACTCATCCACCATGGAGGATGCTGGCAATGCTGCTCCATCTTTTGAATTTGCCGCTAAATAGCTAATGTATAGATACTTTTGGGCAGACATTAAAGTTTCAAGAAATAAATGCTTATCATTATTCTTTACATCTCTATCCCCTAACTTCCATTCATTTAATAAACTAAAGCTTAATGCAGTTTCTTTCCTTGGAAATTTATCAAAATCCATCCCAAGCATCGCTACTACTTTAAATGGAATACTTCTCATTGGCACTAATGAACAAAAAGTGATTCCTCCTTTTGCAAAGGAGCCTGCTTTTTTCTCCAAATCTAGTCTTTGTAAAAAACTATGTCTAAATACTTCAAAGCTTATTGCTACATTCGCATTGTTTTCCAATAAAGCCATTTGTTCAGTAAATTGAACCAATTTGGTATAATCCTCATCGTCCTTTTCTCCTGCCTGGAATATCATATCTTCTACAAGAAATTGCAAGTACACAGCCCATTCAGAAATTGTTCTGTTTTGGCTTCGATCTTTTAACTTCTTATACAACATTTTAACAAAATACATTAAACGTACTCTGTCAATGGCATCTGCCCCCTCGGTTGTATCTAAAGGTATAAATTCATCTTGGCCATCATACACAGTTGGTTCCCCGCTCATACAAATTCCATACATGATTTTCTTAAGGCCATATTCCCAACTAATATATCTTGTATCATCAGTTCTTCTTCCCTCCATACTAAAAATAATACCAGCCTGCCTTGCCGCAGTTCTTAAAGCCGCTTCATCTCTAATATTAAAACGGTTTCTGATATAGGGAGACTCCAAAAGACTCAATACATCTTCTACCTTAAATTTTTCAACATCTAATGATAGTATCTCCTGAATGGCAGTAAACATATTATTTCCTGAAGAATAACTTTCATCAGCAATATTATAAGGGAATTTATAGGGGGAATTGCTAAATACTGCATGGATAAAGGGAGCATAGGTTTCAATATCACTTACTAGTACTAGTATATCTTTAGGGGATAACTTTTCATTTTGCTGATCAATAAGTTCAATTAAATAGTTTTGTAAAATTTCAACCTCTCTCGCTGGTGTATAAGCACCATTAATTTTTATAGATCCGTCTTTATAATCTACCTCAGACAAAGCTTGTCTTGTTTCACTGTTAAGATTATTATAAATATCGTACTGGATTTTTTTAAGTAGATTTTCAGGATTTGATATAGGAATTGCATCTTCCTCGTTATATACATTTACAAAATCGTCCTGCTTCAATAATAGTGCAAATGACTGCTTTACAATGGACCCCCAGTTTAATAACAAGTCATTGCCCACCATTAAATGGTCCAGTTCCGCCCTTGGTTTATTTTGTATGGATAGTAACTTAGAAATTTGCTTTTCAGTGACATCGTCCATCCATATTTGTTCCGGACTTGGGTTCACTAAATATAAATGGATATCCATGAACTTTGATAACTCATGAAAAATATGCAAATAATACGGTGTGATCACCGCAATACCAAATAAATGCAAAGCTGGAATTTTTCTTTTTACCTCCGTCTTCACTTCCTCTTTTGACAAACCTTCAATTAGCAGCTGAGCCATTTCTACTCTATCTTGGTAGTCTGCTCCTAACTTATTTTTTATTTGATGCCAAATCCATTCCTGCCATTCTTTTGCTTCCTCATGGTTATTTAAACGCGCTGTCCATACTTTAACGGTATCATGTCTATAAACTTGATATTGATCAAATAAATCAGCCAATTCATCACTTAATGCAATTCTTTTGATGTCATTATTTACATAGTAACTAGCAATATCCTCAAATTTGGACTTAAACGCTGGCAAATCCAATATCTCATAAATAGCCCAGCGAATTGTTTCTGTATTAATTATTTGCTTCCCTGTTGATAGGCCCGAACGGTATATTTCTGCTATAATATCATTTGGCTTACAAAAATTAATATTGGCAGCTATCCCATATTCTTTAGCAATACTTTGCTTTAACCAACTATTCATACCCTCGGTTTGGGTAACAACCCATTGCTTCACAAATGGATCTTGAATATTTGCATTCAAATCATTAGCTAGTCTTAAAGACAAAGGCTGTAACGAATTGGAGACGTTTAAATAAATGCTCATAGTTTCTTTTTCTTAAATTAATGATCAATTCGACCAGTGATACCTGAAATTCTTTTTACACATGATTCAATCGCATGTTTTATCGTATCCATTTCTCCCTGAATAGTGATACTAGTTTTAGCCCTGGTGATGCCCGTATAAAGCAACTCCCTTGTCAATAATGCATTGGAAGTACCCTCGGGTAAAACAACCATCACATTTTTAAATTCAGACCCCTGGCTTTTATGAATGGTCATTGCAAATGCAGTTTCGGTATAGTTTAAATAAGCTGGCAAAATTGATTTAATTCCACCTTGCCCATCTTCAAACCAAACTCTTAAAGTATTACTGCTGTCTTTTCTCATAATTCCAGTATCCCCATTTAATAATCCCAAATCATGCATATTACGTGTTACCATTATAGGTTTATTTTCATACATCTCTCCATCGGGTTTTAACAACCTTTTTTTACGCAAATGCAATTCAATCGCTTTATTGGTAGCGTGTAACCCTCTTGGACCTTGTCTCACAGCAACTAATACTCTTAATTCATTGATTTTTTTTAAGGCCTCTTTGACATCAGGCTCATTAATGTATTTTGAATAGCCTTCAACAAAGGTTTCTAATAATTCGGGGGTATATTCATTATCAATAATTACACTATTATCTACCGCATTTTGTATAAGCTGTTTTGTTTCCTCAAACCTGCCCTCAATTACTGCCTTACTCACTTTACCAATGGTTCCTTGGCTATTAAAACGGTGACTAAATTTTAATTCAATAATATGGCCCGACATTAATTGCTTTTGATCACCTATAAATTCAGTATTTATTTTTCTTTCGGCATCTTCAATAAACGTATTTATCCAATTGGCCTTTTCATTATCAAACATATTTAAGCTAGGCAAGGTTTGGCATAAATCACCTAATAAACTTCCTGCTTCCACGGAAGCCAACTGGTCCTTATCTCCCAATAATATAATTCGGCAATTATCTCCTAATGCCTCCAGTAATTTCGAGAACATAGGTACGTCTATCATAGATGCTTCATCCACCACTACCCAATTATACGGTAAAGGCTTTTGAGCATTGTGTTTAAAATTGACCGACTCTTTTTTATAACCCAACAAACTATGAATTGTACTTGGTTTTAAATTTTCAATTTTAGCCTTAGTGGCTGCCGTGAATTTTAAAGTACTCGCTTTCAAAGAATCGGCCATTCTCATGGAAGCCTTCCCTGTTGGTGCAGCTAAAGCAACTGTTGCATTGGGGTCTAACTCATATAGTACAATTAACAACTTTGCCAAAGTAGTAGTTTTACCTGTACCTGGTCCTCCGGTAATAATTGAAAAGTTATTTAGTAATGATTGTAAAACAGCTACTAATTGCCAATCCACTTTTTCTTTTGGCATTAAGCCTTCTAATGAATAATCAGTGATAAGGGTTTTTATGAGTGCCGATTTTGATTCCAATTGTTGCATTCTCTCCCTTAAAACAGATTGCTCGGCAGCTATTAAACTTTTTAATTTTTCAATGATACTTGTCTCGTATTTAAAATAGCGCTGAAAGTATAGTCTATCATTATGCAATACAAAAGGAGTTGAATTGGAACCATTATTTGTCACTAATTGACTCATTTTTAACAAGTCTTTTGTTGGAACAGGCGGTTCCTTGTATGGAGTTGATTTTAAATGCTCAGGCATATCCTCCATTGAAATACAAATATTCCCTTCCGTTAACCGTTGCGACAATAAGTACGCATAGGGCCATATGGCTTTTTCATCAAAGTATTCAGCAAACTGTCTGTGTATATCTTCGGTAATGTTCATATTGCTCGTTTAAATTCTTTAAATAGATATTATTTACTTTTCTAAATTTTTCATTTTGCTTCCTGTAGCATAAGGCACTTTACCTGTGGGTACCTTTTTAGAAGCAGGGACTAAATGTGCTTCACTATCATCACAGAAAAAATCTACCGCTGCCGCTTCCAATATCTTATCCTTGGACAATCCTCCTAGGAAATGAATTTCATGAATATATACCTTCCATAATTTCAAAGTGTTTACTACTCTTTGTATAGCATCACCAGATCGCGCTGTGATTATGGCTAATTTTAATGGCGATAGCTCTTCTGGCCCTGGAATGTATTCCTGTATTTGAGACAACTTTAAAAGAAACTTGGCAAATGGTCCTTCGGGTAAAGGCACATGCTCATTATCCTTTTCATGCTTTAAAAATGCATCTAAGCCTTCTGTTTGATACCTGTACTCACTACTTGTAAATAATACCTCGTCGGCATCAAACCCAAATTTTACCACATTGGGGTTTGTTTTAATGGTATCAGGTGCATTTAAGATAATGGCAGCAGCAGCTAATTTGGAATCAATGACTTCCTGAACATCTTCCTCATCACGGGACAAGAATAAATCCACTCCATACCCCGGCAAATAGGCACTAATGGGCGCTCCTCCTGTAAATGCCATTCTAGTAATATCCAAATCATGCGCCTTAATGGAATTCATTACACGCATCCCAGTTTGAGGGCTGTTGCTGGACATAACTACAATTTCCACAATCTGCTGACTCGCTATTTTGTTTAAATCTAATAGCTTTTTAACCAACTGAAAGGAAGGACCCGGCGCCAACACCACATTTTCATTCTCTTCCTGGTACTTTCTAAAAGCAGCTACTCCCTCGTTATTGAATATTTCATTCTCATGCTCCAAGGAAAACAAGGAACGTGATGAAATTCCAACTACTAATATTTTTGATAAATCTACTGGCATAGTATTTTTTTTCTTATACTTTAGTATTTACTTCTTTCGTCAACAAACTTGCAATAGGCACATTCTGAGCCGCTTGCTGGTGGATGCGCTTGTGAAGCGCAGGCAACCAATTTATCTAAGGTAGGTTCAACCCAACTGCTGTTTCCAGTATAAGCAATAAGACGTGTTCTAAATTTTAGCTCATTGTTAAAATTGGGTTGGGTATTATCACCAGTCGTATATACAAAGTAGCCAGTATCTGAAACCGTAAATCCATTTTGTCTTAGCAACCATTGGTAAAACTCCATTTGTCGGCGATAACTATCATGGTAACTTGCTGTACTTAACTCAGTTACAGCCACTTCCTTAGCGGTGGCTTTATAATCAACTACATACAAGGTACCGGCATCATCTACCCAAATATCATCCACGGCTCCATAGTATTCATATCCTTTATACATAGCTTGTATGCCTTTAAAATTGAATCTCCAATCGTCCATGCGCGCATCCTGAAAAGGCACCAAATCCAAATCGTAGGATTTTAGTAAGGGATGTGGTTGTTGAATGGTTCTGTATGCGTCAAACTCTTTTTTAAATAGCGCATCTACTGCATTGTTTAAACTAAATGGGAAACCTGAAGGCCTACCTATCCCTTTTACTCTATCCAAATAAAAACATTTTGGGCATTCAATAAATAGCTCCACCTTACTTCTGCTAAATTGAAAGGATTCGCCGGGTGTGAAATTTTTTTTATTTGCCATTGTGTTTTATTTGTGCGTTGTTTATTGGTTATGCTGCAGCGATTGCTTTTATTTTTAATAAATGTTGATAAAAATAGCTTCTTTTACCTCGTTTATGTTGCTTCCAAATCATATCTACAATATCTTTTCTTTTTGGAATGAATGCACCAGGTTGAATAAGCTCTAAAGTTCTGTAGTTTCTAATTTCATCATGAATATCACTTTTTACATCTTCTTCCCACTTTTTTAATCTTTCCTCGGTCAAGGATACATTTCCTTTGTCGTAGCAAACCCCTAAAAATATAAAAGGATCCATACAGCCCAATACCTCAGTTTTTTGCTCATTTCGGGTTAATCCAAATGCAGCTAATTTTTCATCCAACTTGATGATTACATCATTAGCATCCACTCCTTCATCCAAAAACATGATTAAATCGTCTTCGTACCTTTTAGCATTCACCCCCTCATAAAAATGAGCCAATCCTAATTGTGCAATATAATAGTTGGCTAATAAAACCGAAGTTCCCATTCCTAAGGGTAAGCCAGTGTATGTTCCTGCAGACTTATTGTCTAAAATTGCTTTTCTGATTAATGCCAATAATCTTGCCCCAATTACTTCCCCATGGGTTGTTTCCAAAAGCGTTAATAATTTCTCAGTATTTACACTTGGATAAAAATCCTTAATATCGGTTCTAATAATTTGTCTGTTGGGATGTGCATTAATCAAACCCTTAATTTTTGCAGTTATCGCTGGAATGTTTTGATTGGGTTTATTTTCGGGATCTACAATACCAATTTCATTTAAGCGGTTTAAGATACATCTTACCACCACCTGGTCTCTTAAACAAGGAATTGATATCTTTCTTAATTTTCCGGGTTTAGTCTCATACGCTACCAATTTAAACTTTTTAAAACTGTACTTGGGGATAACCTTACTCCCTTTTTCAAAATCGTTTACAAGACGATAAATACCCCAAATAAATGCTTGTTTTTTCTCCTCCGTCTCATAAACATGTATAGTTGTCTGGCCATCTAATCCAATGGGCAACAAACTAAACTTTTTAGGATTATAAAATAAATCAAAATCTTTAAATGCAGTGGAACGTCTTTTATTTTTAATCTTTGATTGCACCATCCCTTTTAAGGCATTGGCAATTTCTTCAAAAGTAAATAAAGGCGCGCCTTTTTCTAATTCTAATGCTTGTATATCCTTTTTCATATTTTACTACATTTAAAAATGAGGGGGTGAATCGGTTGTTTGCTGTTTGTTAGCATGGGTGAAGCGCGTGTGCCTTTTTGTTAGGCTGGTATATAGTTTCACCCCCCTTTAAGTTTATAATACGGTTTTAAAATTTATAATGCATCTTCTTGCGGTCCTCCATCAAACTTTTCAATTTTTCTCAAAGTTTGATCTACCCCATCTAAATTGGGCAATTCTGTTTTAATGTAGGACTTACCAATTAAATACAACTTCTTGGCCTGAGGAATGAATCTGCTTTCCAAAGAACCCACCGCCTCATTGTAACTTTTAACTGCAGCATCTAATCCATTACCAATTTTAGAAATATAATTTACAAGTAAATTGGTTCTATTGTACAATTCAATTCCAGCATCTTTGATCTCTTCAATATTCTTTGTAATGTCTCTTTGTTGCCAAACAAATGATACTGTTCTCAATAATGTAATTAAAGTAGTAGGCGTAGCGAAAATGACTCTATTCTTAATACCTTCTTCAATTAACAAAGGATCCTCTTGTAAAGCTGCTGCAAAACTTGATTCAATTTGCATATACAAAATCACATAATCCGGCGATTGTTTAAATTGTGACCAGTAGTTTTTAGCACTCAATTTTCTTAAATGCCCCTTCACAGCTGCAGCATGTTGTGCCATTAAAACTTTTTGTTGAGCTTCATCTTCCGTTTCAAACACTTTCATATAAGCGTCTAATGGCACTTTCGAGTCAACTACAATATTCTTCCCTTCAGGTAAATTAATGGTCATATCCGGGATTAATTTACCATCGTCCGAATCTAAATGCTTTTGCTCTTCAAAATCACAGTGCTCTGACATACCAGCAAACTCAACCACTCTTCTTAAACCAATTTCACCGTACTTTCCTCTTGTACCTGTATTTTTCAAAGCACTTACTAAGCTTTGAGTCCCTTTGTCCAATGACTTTGTTGCATTTTGCATTTGTGTTAATGCCGCAGTTAAGGACGAATATGCACCCACTCTTGACTTTTCAAGACCTTCAATTTTTTCATCCATCTTTTTCAAGCTCTCTGTTAATGGTTTTACTAACTGATCAATTGCTTGTTCTTTTTTCTCCATTACTCCATTAGTCTCCGCTACTTTTTCCTTTAACTTAGTTTCTGCTAAGTCTAAAAAAGCCTTGTTATTTTCTTTCAAAATTTCCGATGCCAACGCCTTAAAACTATCACTCATTGAACTTTGGGAATTCTGAATAAAGGTTTCTTGTTCTTTTAACTTACGTTCCGCTTCATCTAATTTGTACTGTAAGGTGTTAATTACTAAACCAAATTTTTGTTTTGCAAATAACCAGGTAATTATGATGCCAACTAAGGGCAATGCCAACAATAATACAACACTCATTTTGTTCTGTTTTTTAAGTTTTAGGGGGATTTTAAATTTACGGTTTTTTTAATATATAGCCCCTTTAAAAAGGCTACAATATTGTTAATTTATGGGTGAATTTTGAGCAAGTTCCCCCATGGTTAAAGTCTTTCTATTCATACCCAATAAAATGGTATCCAACTGGCCTTCATTTTGAGCAACCACCAAATGCGTTTCACTCATATCCCCCTCCGAAGGGTCAATTAATTGATAATAATCGGGTCTCATTAAAAAGAAAACACCTGAAGCAATATTTACCATTTTCGCGTCTAAATCTGTTAATCTTGGATAATTGGATGTTCGGTGCTCAACCGATCTGCCCAAGGGCATGGTGCAAATTAAAGGGCACTCGTATTCCTCTGATAATAAATTTAAATCAAGCATTACCTCTTTTATTTCTTGACTTCTTACGTTATATAATAATGACTGTAAGCTATCAACAAATAACATCACTGTTTTTTTACCCTCTTTTTTTAAGTCATGCACCAAACTTCTTAATGTATAAACAGTTGAGACATTTTCATGCATGATAATTAATTGATTATCCTTTAATTTTCTTGTTATTGGATGCGACTTCACTTGCTCATACTCCTGTTTATTTAACTTCCCGTTTTGGATAATGGATAAATCTATTTCGGTGGCAATAGACAACAATCTGTGCATGATTGCAGTGGAACTATCTTTATCTGAAAGATAAATCACAACCTCATTTGCCTTTAAGTTGGACAACACTTGATACACTTGGGTCAAAGCAAAGGCAGTTAAACCCATACTTGGTCTTGCCGAAATAAGATGCACTCCCGGTTTCCAGCCCCCTATCATAGCATCAAGTTTTGAGATACTAGTTGATCGGAAGTTTGGAGCTACCACATCCTGTTGTAAATAACTATCTAGCATTGTATTCATAAGCGTTTGTGTTGAGCTTGTTTTCATGATTTGAAGAAGTTAATGTTGATAATCGCCTGCAATTTGCCAATAAGGTTTCCAGTCTATTTGGAATTGCAGGCTTTATAAAATATTTTTTAAAATTTATGCGGCTACACAACCCAAACGCTCAAAATTATAAGTAGCCACAGGGTTGGTTTTAGCCAATTGGGCATAAGCCCCATTTTGCATAGCTGCATGTATTTCCATGGGGTTCTTTAAAATATGCTCGCCCAAATTCTTGGAAAAGCACCAATTACTCTCCTCTACTTGTTCCTGTGTCGCCTCAAAACCCATCATGCTGCACTCCAAAGTTTCACTACAAAACATATTACTATAATAAGTGTGCTTTAATCCCGTAGCCTCCACAAACTTTTGTGCATAACACCAAATGGTGGTTAATTGCTTTTTTTGCTTTAACAAATGGGCAATATTACTATCAATAATATAGCTCGCATAGCCTAAACCAGGGTACTGCCCAATTGCAAACAAACCACTAGGGCTTCCGTGTCCTAACATAATAATATGGTCATGGGCTTCAATTTCTTTAAATACTTGGTCCTGGGTTTTTCCTCCAGTAATCACGGTCGCATTGGTTAAGTGCTTGTAAATAGGCTCAAGGAACCTAGTACTAAGGTCGGTTGGGTGTAATACAAGGTGTTTCATAGGGTGGTTATTTTGATATAGAAGGCAAAGAAACGACATTATTTCGAAATAAACAATTTTTGTTTTTATTTTTTCTTTGTTTTTTTATTATTTTTGTAAAAATACTAGATTTGTACTTAAAATGTCCTATTTTTATGAAAAATTTTACCATGTTTTTCTTCATGTTAGACGGTTTAGAGTCAAAAAAGAACCTTTATGAGCTATTTGACATCTTTGTAGGGGTTAGCGAGGATAAGTACAATAACACCATTGAAGGGATCGACTCCCCTGCTTTTCTGCTTCGCTTAAGTTCAATTAACGAATATGATAATACCATTAGGCATAGAAATGAGTTAATTGAAAATGAAAAAAAGATTGACCTTTTTAGATCAAGAAGGTTATTGAATATGAGGGCGGATAAGGAGAAAATAAATATTCCTTATAAATTTTTGTTACGAGAAGACGATTATATCATAACGAATAGAGGCATTACCCGTATCGTTTCAATGAGAAAAGCACTGGAATTAGATACAAAAGTTGACCACTTCGTTGCCACTCAACAATTCTTGTATTTAAGGCCTAAGGAAATTACGAAGCGTTATGATGCTAAATATGTAGATATTTTAATTGAAACCTTAACTAAACATTTAAATCTAAAACAGGATTATAACAAAGACACCATTATTAAATTAAAAGAGGGCCACACCTTAAATTTTGAAAAATTTGAAGTAGGACAACCTGTCTCTATCATTAATAAAATAAATGGGGCTAATGAACAAATAGAGGACGGCACCTACTTTGGCTTTATCATTGACAACAAAAAAGAAAGTAGAATTAGATTTAAAACAAAAGACGGCATCATTGTAGAAATAACTAAATCACTCATTAACGTAATTACTGTTAAAGAATTAGAAGCTATTGAACTGAACATCAGTGAAAATATTTACGCACAACAAGGACTCGTTAAAGAATATGAAAAAGTATTTTACGGTTTAGAAAATGCAAAAAGAAGTTATGAAATTTTTACAGCCGAACTTGCCGATAAATTTATTGCTAAATAATACACCATGAAAACTAAACAATTCGAAACAACTGATATCTATAACTCAAGTGAAATCATCCATTTCCCTACTAACAATATTCACATAGTTTGCCCTGCAATCAAAAAAGGATCAATCTGTAGCCATCTGTTATTTAATAATTGCAGTATGGATATTGCGGAAATTGGAAAACTTTGTGATTTAGTAAACTACAATAGGGAAACAGGTTGCTTATACCCTAAGTATAGACTTTCCTTGATTCCAAAATATGAGGTTATCAAAGACCAAAATTTAGATAAAGCTTTAGATAAAATCATGGTGGACATTATAAAATCCAATGAGGATTATCTGAAGGCGGATAAAATTCTATTTATTGTGGATGATATGGATTGGCCAAATCCAACTATTTTAAGAGATTGGTTTGATAAAGCTTTAGAAGATAAAAAGAGATTCGAATATCTAAAAGAGGCTTTTTTTTATAGCATGGCATAAAAATATTTTCTTTTTCCTTGTTTTTCCGAATAGACTGGAAACCTTGCTTGTATCATTGCAGCTCATTAAACGGACTGCCTCAGTAATGTTGATATGAGCCCAGGGTATGATTTGCTGTTGGGTACCATTTAATAAGTAGGCCGTTGCAGCGAACAAATCTGCTAGCTAAAAGCTGGTGTACTGTATCAAATATGTAAAACAAAAAGGGGGCCTATTATTACCATAGGCAAGCGATTAATACAACTAATATGAAAACAAATTTACCAACCTCCTACTCTATTTTTCAACAATGTTACGAGGATGAAATCCCAGTGGAACAGTATTATATTACACAATTTGATCAGTTGCCTTCAAAATTTGAACATGATAAAGACTTTTCACCAATGATAGTAACCCAATTCGCGAAATTGGGTTTTGTACACGAGGTACAAATTAATATCACTACTAAAAGATACAATACAGCTGAAAAAACAATGTTTGTCAACAAGGACAAACAAATGATTATCACTTTTGAAAATAGAATTAAGGACGAGGGATCCGAGCCGTTTACCAATTTGGTATTCTTTTATAATGTAAAATTAGGGAGCATTCAATCCCAATTTGAATGGAATTGCTTGGACAAATATTTTCTTGAGGAAAAAAAGTCAAATATTTCGTTGGTTAAAAGCGATAGAAATGGGTTGGATACGGAGGCCTACTTTTTTGACACACCGCCTATGAACTTAGCATTAAACTATGGTAATAAATTTGCGCAAACCCACGAAATAATAATTAATCGCTTAAACAACAATAAGGATAAAGGTTTTTTTGCGTTTTGGGGTGAGCCAGGTACCGGGAAAAGCACTTATTTAAAATACTTAACCAGTGTGGTAAAGGAAAAAGAAATATTATTTATCCCCCCCTCCATGGCTGAAATGTTATCCGACCCAAGTATTATCCCTTTCTTGATGAATCATAAAAATAGTATTTTGATTATTGAAGATGCGGAACGTGTAATATCAGATCGTCAAACCAATGGCTCTGCAGCTGGTGTTTCCAATATACTTAACTTAACAGATGGCATTTTAGGTGACTGTTTAAATATTCAAATCATTGCTACGTTTAATATGGACAGAGAACGCATTGATCCTGCCTTATTAAGAAAAGGTCGTTTGGTGGCTGAACATAAATTTGATAAATTAACTATTGAAGAGAGCAATAAATTATTAAAACATATTGGCAAGGATATTATCGTGAACGAGCCCATGTGTTTAGCCGATATTTATAATATTGATACTGACTATATTAGAACAACTACCAATACCAAGAAAATTGGTTTCTTGAACTAAATTAAATTGATATTTATTTTATAGAAAGATCTTTAACAAATTTTTTAATCAAAAAAGTTGGAAAGAATAATTACATAAAATATCTTTGCAACTCAAACATCAAGATCAGTGTAAGCTGAACCAACCGATTCGAGAGAACACGGTGGTGGAAACAATAAGATGTGGGCTATGCCAAACTAAAGCGCAATCTCCACTTTTATTTATTCTCTTGGCAAACAATTTTTAATGCACATTTAAAATGTTGTCCTATGCCCAGCACTTATGAAACAATTGCCACCAAAGTAATTGGTAGTATTGAAATGAACAACCAAACCCATTTAATCTTAAGGGATACTAGTGGATTTGAAACCTTTATGCCTGAAGCATTGCTAAGGGCGAATGGGTTGATTATTAAAACTGATAACCATTTAAACATAACACCAGGGTTATATGAAAGGTGGTTTATCAATGAAAAACAAAATAAGATGAATGAAAATGCAGGTATCTTATTTCGAAATTTTCACACTCTTTATGTAAATAAACAACTGATAATGAACCAAGAAGGTTATTATAAATTGGGATTGCGCTGGTTATATGCCGGGGGCTTATACTATGGAACTTTAAGATATAGTTTGGGTAGTTTATTGGCTGAATGGGAAACGAACTCATCATTAAAAAAAGAGAACGGGTATATGTATAAAATTAGTGGATCCATGTTATCGGGCTCAAATATATATGAAACCTTAAACGTTGAGGAAGGGAAATTAGGAAATGGAAATATAAAAAGAGCTCCGGGTG
This sequence comes from Bacteroidota bacterium, assembly GCA_947457075.1. Classification (GTDB taxonomy): domain Bacteria; phylum Bacteroidota; class Bacteroidia; order Chitinophagales; family Chitinophagaceae; genus Sediminibacterium. The sequence goes on along the minus strand of CANGUG010000014.1, from coordinate 62,211 downwards.
AACACTGGACCAATTACTTACAAATATTTAAAAAATTAAGTGAACAAGGCATGCATTCACTTAGCTATAACATAAAATATTCAAATGAACTTATTTCAAAACTAAACCTAACATAATGAAGTAAAGTAAATAACTATTAGCAATTCAATCATCTAGCTTTTGGCCGGTCGCTGCTGCATTTAACATGCTGCCTATCGGCTATTTATTAAATTTTAAAACTAATAGTTATGAAACCAATTACCATTTTGAAAGGGAATACCCCTTGGAACCTAACAACAGTAATTAACCCAAAACGATATGTTTGGCATATTAGTTACCGTAGTGTACAAAGAAGCTTTAAAGCGATACCTGGAGATTTTAGTTTAAGAAAAAAAATAAGGAAGGAAGGACTTATTTACAAAAAAGACTGGGCTGTTTTTGCCCATAATGGATTAGTAAAACCGGAATTTATATTTCCCTTTTGTATTGACCATTTTAGTTTTGGGGATAGTGTGAAAACCGTTATGGATACCATGACGAGCTATGACTTTTGGAGAATTGACACACTACAGTTAAATGAAGAATGGTATGTTGACCCTTTAATGACAAGTGATATTGAAAAAAGGTACCCTAAAATGAACAAGCACTGGTTTATTTGTACCAGACAAAACATACCCCCTACTGCGTTAAAGTTATTTACATTTAAGGATGACAACTTGGATGATATTGGTAAACTTAAAATTAACCACTACGATGGTGTAACCAGTGTGAACTTTAAAAAATGGACCGATAATTTAACCGAACATGTTTGGGATAACCCTTTAGAAATTGAAAACACTAAGTCGCTTGCAAAAGCGGCTTAGTGAACCATTTTATATGCTTTTCACATATACAAAATAATCCCCGGGTAACAGCTCAAAAGGAACTGAATGGTTAAAGCTAAAAGACAACCCAGAAAATACATTTTGGAATAACCCATTTAGTTTTTCATGGGCAATCTCCACCCGATGATGCTTATTAGATAAGTTCAACAATACAAAAACTGTTGAAGCTGCATCCTGCCTTAAATAAGCCATTACCCCATCTGTTTGAACTGGTAAATTAAATGTGTCACCACTGGTTATGGCTGTATGCGTGTTGCGAAGCTGATTTAAAGTGGTATAAAAATCATGCAAAGCGGGTTTTTCAGTCCATTCAATTTGATCCTTATCAAAAAATTGAAGTCTTTTGTGGTTGGGTAATTCCTGTCCACTATAAATTAAGGGAATCCCTTTCCAAGTATGTGTAAAAACGGCCCATGCTTTTGCTGCTGCACCATACTTTTCATATTCGGTGCCATTCCAGCTATTTTCATCATGATTGGATGTAAACAAAAGCTTAGTGGCTCCTGCAGGATATTGGGAATAAGTATGCAATACATTATATACTTCATGAATCCCCACTTCCCCTTTTGCTAATTTTTCCGAAGCATGCATTAAAGCCCATGCATAGCTTGTATCAAAAACACGATGATAACTTACTTCCTCACATTCTGCTAACCAATACAATGGCTTGATTGATTCCACTGCTTTACGCGCTTCTATCCAAAAATCCAAAGGCACTAAATGGGCCATATCACATCTGAACCCATCTATTTTAAAATCTCTTACCCAAAATTGCATAGCCCCAATTAAGGCATTGCGCATATCGGCATTCCCATAATTCAAATCAACTACATCCTCCCAACCATTCCTTTCGGTAAACTCGCCCTTATCGTTTCTGGTAAACCATTCAGGATGCAATTCCATCCATTCGTGTCCACGACCTGTATGATTGGCAACCCAATCAATAATTACTTTTAACTCCAATGCATGAGCTGCTTCCACTAAATGAGCAAAGTCCTGCGCTGTGCCAAACTCAGGATTAATTTTGGTATAACTGCTACAGGCATAATAACTTCCAAGAGACCCTTTTTTAATTTTTTCGCTTATGGGTGTAATGGGCATTAACCATAAAATGCGTACGCCCATTTCTTTGAGTCTGGGTAAATGTGTTTGAAATGCTTTAAAACTGCCTTCAGGTGTATATTGTCTAATATTTACTTCATAAATAGTAGCATCCTTTGCCCAGTTGACTGTATTAAAATTCGCATCCATTTTAGCTATTTTTATTTACCCTAATTTTATTATCTTGTCCTATACTTTTTATCGAACAATTTTATGAGTGAACCACAACCAAATCTAGACCGCAAATTAAGTCTTTTACACGCAACTGCCATTAATATGATTGACATGGTAGGTATTGGGCCTTTTGTAGTGTTAAGCGTGGTTGCTCAAATTATGGCAGGCCCATATTTTTTATACGCATGGATTGCAGGTGCCTTGCTTTCCTATTTAGACGCCATGGTTTGGAGTCAATTAGGTGCCGCCCTACCTCGTGCTGGAGGTAGCTTTCACTTTTTAAAAGAAGGTTATGGTGAAAAATGGGGCTCCTTAATGAGCTTTCTTTTTGTTTGGCAAACAATGATTCAAGCGCCTCTTGTTATCGCATCTGCCGCCATTGGATTTTCACAATATGCCAATTACTTTTTTCACTTTACTGTATGGGAAGAAAAAGCAGTAAGTGGATCCGTCGTTATTTTAGTAATTGCTTTATTGTATCGTAAGATAGAATCGATTGGTAAAATTTCTGTTTTTTTATGGGTAGGTGTTTTAGGTACAATGCTTTGGATTATTGGAGGTGGAATTGCCCATGGTAATTTTTTAGCACCCATTAAACATATCAATGACGGATTCACCTTGCAACATGGCTTTGTGGCTGCTTTGGGTTTTGCAAGCGTAAAAACTGTTTATAGTTATTTAGGGTATTATAACGTATGTCATTTAGGGGGTGAAATTAAAAACCCTAGCAAAAATATTCCTAGAAGCATGTTTATATCCATAACGGGTATTGCAATATTATATTTAGCCATGAATATTAGTGTAGCCAGTGTACTTCCTTTTAGTACCTTATCTACAAGCAAATACGTTGTAAGCGATTATATCAAAACCTTATTCGGCTCCACTGCAGGTGGTATTGCTACTGTTTTAATTTTATTGGTGGCATTTGCCTCTCTTTTTTCTGCAACCCTTGGATATAGCCGTATCCCTTATGCAGCAGCACAAAACAAATCGTTCTTTTCCTTTTTTGACAAAGTGCATCCTACCCTTAAATTTCCACATAGATCCTTATTGGTATTAGGTGCTATCGCATTTGTATTTAGTTTACTTTTTAGACTAAAGGAAGTAATTGATGGTATTTTAGCCATGCGCATTTTAATTCAATTTATAGGACAGGCTATTGGATTACTTTTATTGGTAAAAAGAAAAGGAAATTCATTTTTCCCTTGGAAAATGCCACTATACCCAATTCCACTTTTTTTAGCCATCCTTATTTGGGGTGCTATCTTTTTTTCAACAGGCACAAAAATGATGTTAAGTGGGCTGGTAGTGATTAGCCTTGGTTTAGTAGCTTATTTTATAGCCAAAAGAATGAAGTGGATTGCCTAAATCATTGTAAATATAAAAGGAGCTTATTTACTTTTTGTTGCAATCCCACTCATCAACAAGCCCAGGACAATGCCAATAATAAGTCCTAGTTTAACGTTTTTTAAAAACCATCCAAATCCCAATCCAATTAAAACCAATAGGAGGATACTTATTATTCTTCTCATAATTAATGCTTGGGCAATGAAATAAGGTTAGCTAATAATTTATAGGCGCCTGGATTGCCCACTGGTAATTGCCTAAATAAGACCAAACTTACATATACCATATTCCCTTTCCCAAAAGGCGCAATTAATAAACTACCGTTGCTTGGGGCTTCCCCTTTGTCATTCATGGTAAGTGGTGCTTCAAAATGGGAATCAAAATTATCTGATTGATAAGTACTTCGCTCCTGTGTCCAATTGTCAAAATCGGCGTTTGTAATTTTATTAGGGGTATTTAAAACCACATGGTTTGGTAAAGAAAATAGTACAGGTACATTTTCCTGTGTTACCCGTTTACCCGAGTTTACAGAAAATTTATACGGGCCCACTTTCACTGGCTTTATACCCACTTGATTACTTTTTAAATACTGAACCACTAAATTACCTCCTTGCTCAACAAAGGCATTCAATATGTCATTTTTATCAGTTAAAAATTCATACATATTGTACGCCCTAATGCCAACGACAATTGCGTCGAAACCTTTTAACTTATCCAAACTAAGGTCAGCGTCGGTTAAATGAGTAACATTAGCGCCTAATTCCACTAAAGCTTCTGGCAATTTGTCTCCTGCCCCATCAATATAACCAATATTGAAAGCATTATTTTTAACCGCTACTTCTACAATTTTAGTTGTAGCACTTGGGAAGTAGTTTATAGTAGGTATATGATCGTAGGCAATTATTTTTGTAAATACCGCATCTGAAGCTGTTGGTAATTTAACAGCGGCCGATTTTGCCATAAACTTATTTTGTACAACTGGCTTATTTAATTCCCAACTTTGATAAGACACTTGTACTGGTTGATTGTCTTTTATTAAACTCACTTCCTTGTCGTATTTTACCTGGGTAGCAGGCACCACAACCAAGGGTTGATATACATCCCCCTTGGTTGGATCGGTATATTTATATTGAACGGGCAATGAAAAAAGAAAATTCTTTTTTTCAATTTCCAAGGAAAGCTGCATTTGAAACACCGGATCATTCTCCGCTTTTCCTATTAATTCTTGGTCATTCACCACAAACATTCCTTCCGTTTTTGGATTCACTAACCAATACGGTTGGGTGATGGGCATATTTGCCGGCACTTTCAATGAAAAGCCCAATTGAAAATTTTGATTCGGCAATAAGGTGGTTTTTAAAATGGTGTCGCCTTGATTAGGAAATTTAATCCTTGTCAAAAGGGTTGCAACCGATGCCCGTTGATTAAGCAATAATTGAACATTTACTTTATCACCAGCCGCCATTTGTTGTTGCTGGGTACTTGCTTCAAAATAAATACCTGCACAATCTTTGATAATGGATTTAAGTACTCCTAATTTATAATCACGCCATGTTGTATTGGTCGTTGAAATTTGCTCAATGCGGTCATACAATTGAACCAATGCAGGTACTGACTTTTCAGGATGCATAATGTCATAGGCATTATAAATGGAATCAATGGCTTTTTCTATACTTAAGTTGCCTAATCTTGCCCAACTGGTATTTACCCCGTCCATTATATCCCCTTTGGCAGGCTCACCTCCGGTTAAATCAAAGTATTCATAACTTGTACCTCTTCGTCTTGGCCTTCCCTCTCCCTGACTTTTATGCATGGTACGGGCCTCAGCCCCTATCTCCCCATAGCTTTTCCCAATGATTGGGTTGTATCCACCTACTTCTAATTTTAATTGATTTTCATTGGTCGTGTTCACCGACCCAAAATTAAAAGTGTTCCATAATATACGTTTTGCTTGCCAAGGCTTAACACCGTATTTAAATTGTGAAGGGAATTTGGTAGGATCAGCCGCCGCAACAAAAGCTTCGTTCGCAATAATTGCCGAAGCTGCATGATGACCATGGCCTGCCCTCGCATCCGGTGGAAACCTAGCAATGATAATATCTGGCTGAAAATTACGTATCACCCATACTGCATCACTTAATACTTGATCATGATCCCATATTTGTAAAGCTTCCTCCGAGGATTTACAATAACCAAATTCATAGGCCCTTGAAAAATATTGTTCTGCACCATCAATGTTACGTGCAGCCAACAACTCCTGTGTGCGTATTAAACCCAATTCAATTCCTTGTTCTTTCCCAATTAAATTTTGACCGCCATCCCCTCTTGTCAAACTTAAATAGGCAGTTCGAAAGTTTCTCTCTTTGGTTAAATAAGGTAAAAAAGAATTGTTTTCATCATCGGGGTGCGCAGCGATATATAATACACTGCCTACAGTTTTCAAACTTTTAATTTGAGCTGCAAGCGCTGCACTATTATTTTGCCCCAAAATTGAAGTTGCAAATAATAAGCACCCTCCCAATATGAATACACTCCAATTTCTCATACCTTATCCATAAATTAACATTGCCCCAATTAGTTTTCTTTACTTATTTCCCATTAAAAAAAACAGCATTCGATAAAACAAGCTTTCCATTTTCCCAGAAATTTCTAAAAATAGGATCATCTGCTAAGAAAATAAATTTACCATTCCCCATTTCTTTCACGCCAATCACAACGCCTTCCTGTAAAGCCTCTTTAGCTTTAACACCGGCAAAGCCTGCCACATAACTGTCTTTTTTAATCACCCCTGCATTCCAATAATCATTGGAAGCTTCGTAGGTAACCATGTCTTGTTTCAAATCATAGTAAATACCCCCGGTACCATATCCAATAGGATGCGTATCATCCATATATACTTTATAAATAGCCCCTGGTATTGAACTACGCAAATAATCCGTCACCGCATCACCATACTTAGCTACTTTATTGATGTCGGCTTTTTCTGATTTAGGTAATTCTTTTTGCTTCACTCCCCAATCTGCATTACTTGCTAATTGTGCTGCAGCAGATTCAAATGCAATTAACACACCCCCTTTTTTGACAAATGCTTGTAACTTTTCGGACATATACTTGCTATTGATATCCTTATACCCTCCCTCAGGCATGATAATTACATCATACTTTGAAATATCTATTCTATTTAAAAAGGAATAATTCAATTGCGTAATTGGGTATTGTAATTGTTGATCAAAAAAGCTCCACACTTCACCGGCCGCTAATGCTGAAACGTTTTCACCAGTTAGTAAAGCAACTTTTGGCGCATGCGTAATTGTTTTCACATCGGGTGAGCCAAAGTCAGCTCCTTTCTCCGCCCAACCTGACGTAACTGGAATGGCTTCAATATTGGCAGCATCGCAAATTGCTTTCGTATCAGCAGCCCAATGATCGCCGTTGCTTGTTTTTAATACAATTAATGTACCTGCTTCATATTGTTTACCTCCAGCCGTAAATGGTTTTTCGGCATACCTTACTTTTATATTTTTATTCAAAATTGCGGCCAATACTTTTGATGAAGCAAATGAATGATATGGTATCAAGTAACCATATTGTGCAGGTGCCGAGGCGTTTGATTTCACATCAAAACCAGGGGTAATGGCTAATGCTTCTTTTGACGCATAACCATGAACGCCATAAACATAAGGCAATGACCAAGCAGTGATATCATAAGTATTGGAATCATTCACTTGTGTAATTGGCTCTAACAATACACGCGCCAATACACCATGCGCCTGCGCTACATTCACAGCCAAGGTATATCCTTCATTTACAAAGTTTCCTTCCTTTTTAGTATTGTAATCATAGCCCTTGAAAGCAGTGTTCACTGTTCCGTACTGGATATTATTTTTCTTTAATAAAGAAGCCAATGCGGCTAATGAATGGGCATTTTTAGCAGTCATTACAAAAGTCTTATAAGTGGATGCTGTTCCTAAACGGCTATTGTCATAATACTTTTTAAATTCTTTCAATAAATTTTCTTTGTTCGCAGCACTAATTTCAATGGTAGATAAACTAGTTGTAAAATGATGTGTTGCTCTAGCTACTAAGGTTAATGTATCCTCGTCCTTATTTTGCACCCCTAAGCCTGCACCAATGCCTCCTTGCTCATAAGTCATACCAATTGCCCCATTGTACATTGGATAAGTGTCGCCATAGGAAGGATACAATAAATCGAATCTTTCTTTAGTAAAAAACAACCAATTATTTTGATCAAAATATTTTGCATGGTTCTTGCCTATTTGCACTTGAAAATCTTTTTGCCATGGCGTTAATACATCATGCAATGGCTCGGCTGCCGGTGCAAAATAATAAGGTTGATTATACCCTTGTTCATGAAAATCAACATGTACTTGTGGATACCATTGTTGGTATAATGGAATTCTTTGTTTTGTTTCAGTTTGTGTTTGCCAAGCCCAATCTCTATTTAAATCAAAATTATAGTGATTGCTTCTTCCTGCAGGCCAAGGTTCCATATGTTCTCTGGCATTAGGGTCCGCATTATAATTAACCCCTACAGCATTATTATACCAATTCACATAGCGGTCACGACCATCAGGATTAATACAAGGATCAATCATCACAATGGTATTTTTTAACCACTCTTTTGTTTTTGTATTCGCTGGATCTACTAAAGCAAATAAGGTTAACAAAGCTGCTTCAGAGGAGGAAGGTTCATTTCCATGCACATTATAACTTAACCAAACAATTGTAGGCTGATTTAAATCGGTAACGGAACCATCAATTAATCCGTTATTGTGTTTTCTGATTTCTTCTAACTTTGCCATATTTTCTGGCAAACCAATAGCAGCAACAAGCAAATCACGTCCTTCATTGGTTTTTCCATAGGACATTATTTTTACCATATCTGGTTTCGCTTGTGCAATCGTGTTAAAATAAGCTACGATTTGATGATGTCTTGTAAATTTAGTGCCCACTGTGTAGCCTAAAAAACTTGCTGGACTTGGCACATTTTGCGCCTGCAGTAAAAAAGTGCTACTTAAGAGCATTAATACAAATACCCCTGACTTCATAATTCTATTTTGCATATCGTTGTTTTTTAAAATGAATAGCAGATTAAGGTCCTAAAAATAAGCATATTTTAGCCTTTATTAAAAGATTGATTCCTATAGTTTTACACAGTAGTATTCCCTATTTTGTTGAATACTAAATAATTAAGTAATTTACTGTTTCAATTTATTCCTATGATTCAATTAGCTGCAAATTCAAGTGCGCGCAAAGCCATTTTTGGTTTAATAATACTACTTGTTAGTAATTCATTAAAAGCACAGCCTTTTTTCAAAACACATACTGCCATTAATCCCTATCAATATGAAGTGATTAAAGAAAAGGCCTTCGAACATGCAGCGGTAAGCTCGGCTCATCCCCTTGCAAGTATGGTGGGTGCAGCCATGATGCAGGACGGAGGCAATGCATTTGATGCAGCCATTGCAACTCAATTTAGCTTGGCCGTGGTATTTCCAGGTGCAGGCAATATTGGCGGTGGTGGATTTATGTTGGCAAGAAAAGCCAATGGAGAATTAATTGGACTTGATTATCGAGAAGCAGCTCCCAAAAATGCCAATAGAGATATGTATTTAGATGATAAAGGAGAGGCAATAGTGGCTAAATCAAGAGATGGCGCTTTGGCATCAGGCATTCCAGGTAGTGTTGCAGGAATGATTAGCACACTTGCGTACGCCAAAAAAACCTTGGCTGAACTAATTGAACCAGCGATTGAATTGGCTGAATTTGGATTTGTCATTACCGAAAAAGAAGCACGTGGATTAAACAATGAAAGAAATAATTTCTTAAAAAATAGTTCAGCTCCTTGTGCATTTACTTCAAGAGAGTGGAAAGCGGGAGACACTTTATTTCAACCTGATCTTGCCGCTACCTTAAAGCGTATTCAAGAAAAAGGGTTGGCTGGTTTTTACGAAGGTCCTACCGCCGATATGATTGTTGCCGAAATGAAGCATAGTGGAGGAATTATTACCAAAAAAGACCTGAAAAATTATAAACCAAAATTTAGAAAACCAATAGAATTCGATTACAAAGGACACCATATCATTAGCTTTGCGCCCCCTTCAAGTGGCGGCATTTTAATTGCTCAAATGATGAAAATGATTGCCCCTTATAATATTGAAAAAATGGGCTATAACACAGAAGCTTCTGTGAGTTTAATGATTGAAGCACAAAGAAGGGCTTATGCGGACAGAGCAGCACATATGGGTGATCCTGATTTTTGGAAAGTACCCACTTCCACGCTAATTAGCGACGAATACACTACAGCCAGAATGAAAGACTATCAACCAGGAGTTGCGGGGAATAGCACATCGGTTCAAGCAGGTCAAACACATGAAAGTGAGCAAACCACCCACTTTAGTGTAATTGATGGGGAAGGCAATATGGTGGCCATTACCACTACTTTAAACGATACTTATGGCAATAAAACCATTGTAGCGGGCGCTGGTTTTTTATTAAATAATGAAATGGATGACTTTAGTGTTAAACCAGGTGTACCCAATATGTACGGTGCTATTGGCGGAGAAGCCAATGCCATCGAACCCGGTAAAAGAATGTTAAGCTCCATGACTCCCACCCTTGTGACTGTAAATGACAAACCTTATATCAGTATCGGCACGCCCGGTGGCACCACTATCCCCAATCAAGTATATGAAGGTTTAGTGAATATCATTGACCATAAAATGAGCTTAAAAGCTGCGATTGATGGTTCAAGATTTCATCATCAATGGATCCCAGATGTAGTTGGCGTGGAATCAGACTTCCCTGAAGCCACTATCAATGCCTTAAAAGCAATGGGCTACACAATTACTAAAAGAGGCAGGTTTGGTAGAATGGATGGAATTCAAATTACAAAAGAGGGCAAAAGAGTGGCTGCAGGAGATAAACGCGGCGACGATAGTGTTGCTGGATTTTAACATTTGATTTTCAAGCAATTATAAGCCAATTTTATAAGGTGGTTTCAAGCGCATTTTTGTATTTTTACAAAAACCAATTTTCTTGTTTAAAAAGAAGTTTTTATTACTAAGAATACTCATTGCTAGCATCATTGGACTATTCCTTTTATGTTATGTTTTGTTATTGGTACCAGCAGTACAAAATAGCATAGGGCATTTTGTTGCTAAACGCATCACCAATAGCATCGGAACTGAAGTAAGCGTAGGCAAAGTTGGTTTCTCCTTATTTGATAAATTGGATATTGAAAATGTACTTATTCGGGATGAAAAAAAAGATACCCTTCTGTTTTCAAAATCCATCAAATTACGCATTAGCGATTTACTTTTTTCAGACAACGATCCCACCATTAAGTTCATTGGATTAAATAAAACCATCGTTTACCTTAATCGTACAAAAGAAAGATGGAATTATCAGTTCATTGTGGACTACTTAAATAAAGATACCACTGGCACTAAATCAAACAGCAAAATTGATTTAAAAAAATTGGATATTTCCAATATACACTTGGTGCAAAATGACCAATGGAATGGACAATATGCCGAGCTCAATGCCGATAATATTTTAGTGAACATCAAATCCATTAAGGAATCAACCATAAAACTTGAACAGGTTAAATTAAACAAACCATTCTATTATACTAAAAGCATTAAGGCCTTTAATCCAAAATTAGGACAGGTTCAAAATAATGAAATTGCAACTAAAGGAAATCAGGAAGGGAATCAATTAAATCTTGTATTAAACGAATTAGAAGTGCTTAATGGTAAGTACTGGATTGAGCAAAATAACAATAAACCATTATCGTATTTTGATGGGGATCATATTAGAATGCAAAATATCAATGCAACAATCCACCAAATCGTATTTCTACGAGATACGGTGCGCGCGCAGGTTAAATCATTACAAGTAAAAGAACGTTCCGGTTTTGAAATAAAAAAATTAACTACAAAGTTTAAGATGACTCCTAAAATAATGGAGTTTGATGAGTTAAGCTTAAAAACAAATAAAAGTAGTTTAGGCCCCTACTTTGCTATGGAATACAATAATATGGGTTCCGACTTCAGCAATTATATTAGCAAAGTGGTGATGAAATCTTACCTGAAGGAATCGGTTGTATATATGGATGATATTGCCTACTTCACCCCCACCTTAAATAATTTTCATCAAAAAATTAATTTAAGTTGCCGATTTGAAGGCACGGTTGAAAATTTTGAAGCAAAGGAATTGACTGCACAATACAACAACTCATTTGTAAGTGGGTTATTGTCCATGAAAGGCATACCAGATATGCGTAATGCTCAAATTAATTTTACCGGAGCAAAAACAAAAACAAACTATACCGACCTTGCCACTTGGATCCCAGACTTAAAAAATATTAAAGAGTTCCCCTTTGAAGCCATGGGAGAACTACGATTCAATGGCGATTTTAATGGTACCCTATATGACTTTGTCACCAAAGGAACAGTGAGTACAAAAATTGGGCTAGCTGAAACAAAAATTAGATTGAAATTCCCAGAAAATAATGAGCCTAGCTACGACGGCATGATCAACACCTATCGTTTTAATATTGGGAAGCTGCTAAATATTAACACATTAGGGTTGGTTAATTTTAAAGGCAAAATTGCAGGGTCCTCATTTAAAATTGATAAAATCAAAACAAATATTGAGGGCAATATCGACTCCATTGATTTTTACAACTACAAATATTCCAATATCAGTACCAAAGGATTATTACAAAAAGGGTACTTTAATGGAACCCTTCGTATAAAAGATCCTAATATCAATTTTATCAGCAATGTAGAATTAGATATCAAAAATCAAATACCTAAATTTAATGCAGTAGGTGACTTAGTAAATGCTAATTTGAAACAATTGAATTTTTCAAACAATGAAATTCAATTAACCGGACTATTGGACATTAACTTTGATGGTAGTAACATAGATAACTTTATAGGATTTGCTAAATTTTTTAATGGAAAATTAAAAGGAACTGAAGCTGCTGTAAGTTTTGATTCCCTTAAGCTGGAGTCTTCCATAACCAATGGAATTAAAAAAATAAAAATTAGTAGCGACGATCTTCAGGCAAATATTGTAGGCAAGTTTAACATATTACGTTTGCCAGAGAGTGTTCAATATTTTATGCAGCGCTATTTCCCAACCTATATCCCTGCTCCCAAAAACACCCCTGCCAATCAGCAATTTGCCATTGACATTAATACCAACTACTTAGAACCCTACATAAGATTATTCAATAAGGACATAGCTGGTTTCAATAATATTGGCATTAGTGGTGATATTAATACCGATAAACAAAGTATAGTATTGAATGGAAAAATTCCATTTGCTAGTTTTAAATACAATTGGGCCAACTATGCCATTAAAGATGGGCTTATCGCAGGAAAAGGCAATATTGACTCCTTATATTTAGCCATTACCGCCAATCAGTTTAATTTAACGGATAGCTTAAACTTTCAAAAAACCGCTTTAAGAATTAATACGAGCAAAGACATTTCTCAGTTTAATTTTGAAGCAGATAGTGAATCCGCCATTCAAAGGGCCGAATTAAAAGGTACTATTCAAACCTACAATGATGGCCTTTCTATTAACTGGAAACCCTCCTATTTTATATTAAATCATAAAAGATGGGACATTGAACAAAAAGGAACATTAAGCATCAGAGAAAGCAATACTAGTGCTACCAATTTACGACTTACACAAGGTATCCAAGAAATGGTGATGACCAGTGCTCAAAACCAAAAAAATGGGTTTCAACTGGAAGTTAAAAATGTTATTTTAGGTGACTTTACTAAATTACTATTCCCCTATCCTCGTCTTGAAGGAATTACCAACGGTAAAGTTCAAATAACCAATATTTTAACTGATTTTGACGTAAAGGCCAACTTACAATTGGCACAATTTACTTTCAATAATGATTCTGTTGGTTTAGCCAATATCAAAACCTCCTACCTCCACTCCAAAGGCATTGTCCCTTTTGATTTATCCTTCCCAAATACCGAATACAATTTAACAGCCAATGGCACTTATAATCTCAAGGACAGTGTAAATCCTTTGGATGCTACGCTTGTCCTGAATCACTCTAAATTTAGCTTAATTCAACAATTTATTGGCAGTGTACTCACTCATTTAGACGGAAGGGCCAATGGTAGTATTCATTTTGGTGGCAGAATTGAAAACCCCTACTTATTAGGTGCCGCAAGTTTAGAAGACGCTTCCTTTGTAGTGGATTATACCAAAGTAAAATATAAAATAGACAATGGTGGAACAATACAGTTTACCAATGAAGGAATTGACTTTGGAAATTTAACCGTGAGCGATGGCTTAAATAGAAAAGCCAATTTTAAAGGAAAGATATTAAACCAAGGATTCAAGCATCTTGAATATGACATTGAAGTGTCTAGTCCAAAAATAGAATTGCTCAATACTTCTGTTTTAGACAACGCTAGTTTTTATGGAAAAGCAGTAGGTAAAGCCTCCATGACCATAAAAGGGGTTGAGGAAAACATTAAAATGTCCATGAGTGCCGATGTAAATGATAGTTCACATATTTATTTACCCAATACCACAAGTAAAGAAAGTGGGAAATCTGATTTTATTGTATTCAAAAAATATGGTAAGGCTGCAATTAAAAGTGCAGACATACCTACCTATAATTTATTGGTTGATCTTGAAGTTACCGCCAACAATAAAACCCAGATTGATGTGATCATGGACGAACTTACTGGTGAGGTCATCAAAGGGGTTGGCAATGGTCGTATTAAAATTAAGGCTGGTAATATCGAGCCTTTAAGCATTAGAGGTAAATTTAATATTGAATCTGGAAACTATGATTTTAACTTCCAGTCGTTTATTAAAAAGCCATTTGAATTAATTCCTGAAGCAGGTAATTTTATTGAATGGGCTGGCAATCCTAATGAAGCAGTAATCCATATAGACGCAAGATATACTGCCGAAAGAGTAAGTTTAAACGAATTAATTGGTTCGGCTAATTTTAGCAATGCAGTAAAGGGATATAGAGGTAGTGTATATGTGATAGCCGCATTAAGAAATAAATTATCGCAACCGGAAATTAAATTCTCACTCGCCTTCCCACAAGGAAATCCAATTAGTTCTGACAATGAATTTTCACAGTTTATCACTCGATTGGAACGCGATGACAATGAAATTTTGAAACAAGTGTCTTTCTTAATTGTATTTAATTCCTTTGCCCCTGTTGGTTTTAACAATAGCAATAATAATAGTGCCTATACAGTAACTGCCATAGGTATTAATACCATTTCTCAATTGGTTACCAAAGAGGTGAACAAGTCAATTACCAATATTTTAAACAAAGCTACTGGAGACAAAAGCCTTCGCTTTGATATTGGCTCGTCGGTATATAATAGTGGGAATTTATTAGACCCTACTGGTGGAGGTATCGCCATTAATGCAAATAAAATTGACCGAACCAGGGTGAATTTAAAATTGGGCCGTAGTTTTTACAACGATAAAATTATTGTGAACATTGGTGGTGACCTTGACTTTAATGTCCGCAATACAAGTGCCATTCAAAACAGTGATTTGCAATGGCTACCGGACTTGAATATTGAATTTATTATTTCAAAAGATCGTAAGCTTAGGGCTATTGTTTTTAATAGAAATAGCTTGGATATTAATGGAAGTGCCCTTGGAAAAAGAAACAGACAGGGTGTGAGTATTTCTTACCGAAAGGACTTTGATGAAATTATTTGGTAAGCGCCCATTATTTCGCAATGATGGCTTCAGGCAGTTTCTTACAATGGATAAGTCGATACACATAAAAATTTCTGAGCGTAACCCCTTGTGTAACCATGGCAATAGTGTCGGGTTTTACTATTTTTTTAAAATAGGTGCCATATAATAGCTGGGGATCCACGGGTAAATTAGAAGGCACAATACAATAAGCATCCTCTCCCAATGATAACCCTTTGGTTTGAACATTAAGCCAAGCAAATTTATGCACGTCCTCTAGCTTGCCCACCGCAATCACATCCATATTTAATGGCCTGGCCGTGTAAAATAACAAATGACCCGCAGGAAACCATTTATGTACAATAATGGGCGCATTCGGCTTTATAATGCCTGCTGCTTTATCCTTTTCTACTATTTGTTCAAATGCCTTTGTAAAACGCTCCCACCCTGTTAAATCATTGATTGGATTATACTCACCTAAATTTGCAGATTGGGTTGATCCAATTTGCTTTGGAAAGACATAAATAAAAAGTAAAATTCCAGTTACCAAAATCGCCAATAAGCCGGATGCGTATTTTACAATTATAGGTAACCCCTTTTCTTTTGGGGTATAAGTGCTCCAATAAACACCACTAATAATAAACAAAGCAATAAAACCAGGACCAGTCCAATGCGGCAGGGTTGAATTAAATAAAGAAAGTATCCAAAAAGTAGCAATTAAAGGGATGCTTAACCACAACAACAGTTTTAACATAGCAGGCTGTTGTTGAAAGGCTAATTTTAGTCGCTTAAAATTAAAAAATGCAATGATCACAGAAAGGTACACCAATGGATTTTGGTAAATCATTTCCCCTACTATTTGTTGCAGAAAGCTATCCAATTGCAAGCCGGTATGCATGACCCTTTCTGAATGAAATTGATAGGTGATAAAGTCATTTTGAACATTCCAATAAACAATGGGCAAAACACAGAGTACTGAAATAAATACCCCAATATATAAGCCTGCTTGTTGTAAGGTTTTGGTTTGATGAAACAAGATAAATGCGCCAAACCCTGCCCATAAATACAAGCCATGCACTTTGCTCAAAGTGGATAAGCCAATCAATACACCTAATATAATCCAATCCTTGGTGGTAAAGTGATGGTTGTTTTTTACCTGTTTTACCATCCAATAAATACTCAATGTGAAAAAAAGTAATTGTGGGCTATCTGGCAGTACAAACAAGCCAGCAATAATGGAAGTATAAAAGGAAATAGTATATAACCATGCAGCAATATAACCCGCATACTCGTCCTTAATCACTGCGCCAATCTTAAAAATAAAATAGGTTGCAAGTCCTGCACAAATCATGCTGCCAATTCGCATTGACAAGGCCGAGACCCAATATAAATTTAAACTAGTGACACGCATCATCCATCCCACCATTCCTGGATGATCAAAATGATTCCAATCTGGTTGTATAGCATAAGTGTAGTAATACACTTCGTCGTTGCCTAATTCAATAAAAAAGGATAAAATTATTTTTACAACCAATGCAACAACAATAAGCCAACCAACTTTTTTTTGATAGGATGTAGCGGTTGTAAACATAGTTGAAAAGGGATTCGTCTTAAAAAACAATTGAGTCAACAAAAGGGATTAGCTTATAAAAACACACCCTTATGAATGAATATTTAATGCGTATTATTTACAAACCATTCAGTGGCCAATGCATAGCCTTTTAATCCTAACCCTACAATACTACCCACTGCTTTTGAAGTGACATGTGAAATTTTCCTGAAGTCCTCCCTCGCATGCACATTGCTAATATGCACTTCAATCACCGGCACTTGAATCGCTGCAATGGCGTCACCAATGGCAATAGAAGTATGTGTGTAAGCTGCTGGATTAATTATTATCCCATCCTGATTGAAACCATATTGTTGAAGGGCATTGACTATTTCCCCTTCCACATTAGATTGAAAATAAGTAAAATGTACCTGCGGAAAATCTTTTTTTAACTGGGCTAAAAAATCCTCAAAACTTTCATTGCCATATACTCCTGGCTCACGCTTCCCTAATAAATTTAAATTAGGTCCGTTGATGATGGTAATATTTGGCATAGTTCGATTTTGTAATGTTATCATTAAGGATATTTAAATTCAGTCTCCTCTTTTTATTACTTGAATTAGTTTGCTTTCATTAAAGATACGAAATCATCAAATAAATATCGGCTATCGTGCGGGCCCGGTGTTGCTTCGGGATGGTATTGCACACTAAAAGCGGGACGGTCTTTTAACTTTATTCCTTCAATGGAATCATCATTCAAATTTACATGTGATATGATTACATTGTCATGCTTTCTAACTGCATCAGGATCTACTCCAAAGCCATGATTTTGTGTCGTTATTTCAGAACGACCCGTAATTACATTTTTCACTGGATGATTTAATCCTCGGTGTCCATGGTGCATTTTAAAAGTAGGAATATCATTGGCCAATGCTAATAATTGATGCCCTAAACAAATACCAAATAATGGTTTTTTCTCTGCTAAAATTTCTTTGATGGTGGCTACTGCATAATCCATTGGGGCAGGATCACCCGGACCATTGGATAAAAAATAACCAGTTGGATTGAACGCCTTTAAAGTAGCGAAATCCGTTTTTGCAGGGTGCACTCTTACATGCACTCCTCTATCCACTAAACATTGTAAAATATTATGTTTCACCCCAAAATCCAAAACAGCCACTTTAATGGGTGAATTTACATCGCCCATTTCATACACTTCTTTTGTACTTACTGAACTTGCCAACTCTAATCCATCCATGCTTGGCACTGCAGCTAATTGTTTTTTGAGCGCTTCTACATCCAAATTATCGGATGAGACAATACAGTTCATGGCTCCACTTGTTCTTACATGCGCTACCAAGGCTCTTGTATCTAGGCCTTCGATAGAAACAATATTATTGGCAATTAAATATTCATTCAAATTGCCATCTGCTAATGCGCGAGAATACTTTTCTTCTAAATTACGTCCAATTAATCCATGTATTTTAACCGACTTACTTTCAACATCGGTATCCTTTACCCCATAGTTACCAATATGCACATTATTCATGATAATAATTTGGCCTGTATAACTGGGGTCAGTGAATACTTCTTGATAACCCGTCATGCCTGTATTAAAACAAATTTCTCCTGTGGCAGTGCCAATTTTTCCAAATGCTTGTCCGTGGAATACATTGCCATCGGCTAAAACTAAGATTGCGGGTTGGGTGGTCATTGGATTCTATTATTAAGGTTGGATTATCGTATTATGGGTTGGATTGGTGGTCTCTGATACAAATTTAGGCAAAAAAAAGGCAAGACCAAAGTCTTGCCTTATATGTTAAATAACGTTTTGCATTATTCAGCAGCTGGTGTTTCTTCTGTAGATGCAGTTTCAGCAGGCGCTTCGGTTGCAGCTTCAGTGGTAGCTTCAGCAACTGGTGCTTCAGCAGCTTTCTTTGTACCTGCAGCTTTACTACGACGTGTTTTCTTAGCTGGTTCAGCAGCGGCATTTACCGAATTACCGTAAATTTCGTTGAAGTCAACTAATTCAATCATTGCTTTTTCGGCGTTGTCACCTGGACGAATACCTAATTTAATGATACGTGTATATCCACCTGGACGAGCAGCAATTTTAGGCGCTACTACTGTAAATAATTCTTTAACAGCAGCTTTGTCATTTAAATAGCTGAACACCACTCTGTGGTTGTGCATGATTTCTTCTTTAGAAGCCGTTTTTTTAGTTTTAGTAACTAATGGCTCAACATAAGTTCTTAACGCTTTTGCTTTAGCTAAAGTAGTTACGATACGCTTGTGGGTAATTAACTGGATAGCTAAGTTACTTAACAAGGCTTCTCTGTGTGCCTTTTTACGGCCTAAGTTGTTGATTTTGTCTCCGTGACGCATGACGTTTAATTTTTGTCCTTACACCGTGTCAGGAATTGTAAGGTGTGAGCCCGAAAGCTCGGTTTATAAATGTGATTTACGCTAGTTTTAAAAATTCAATGCTTTCGATTGAATCTTTGTCCTTATTGTAAATCTAATTTGTCTAATCCTAATTTACCTAAATCCATTCCAAAGCTTAATCCTCTTTCGATTAATACTTGTTCGATTTCAGATAAAGATTTTTGACCAAAGTTTCTGAACTTCATTAAGTCCTCTTGCTCGTATTGTACCAATTCGCTCAAGCTATTGATTTTAGCAGCTTTCAAGCAATTGAACGCACGTACAGAAAGATCTAAATCCTCTAATGGCGTTTTCAATACTTTTCTTAATTGTAATACTTGCTCATCCACCACATCCTCTTTCTTATCTTCTTTATTATCAAAAGTGATATTCTCGTCAGTGATGATCATTAAGTGTTGAATCAAAATTCTAGAAGCTTGCTTCACAGCATCTTCTGGATGTATTGTTCCGTCAGTAGCTACGTCTAAGATTAATTTTTCGTAGTCAGTTCTTTGCTCCACACGATAGTTTTCCATTAAGTACTTAACGTTCTTAATTGGAGTATGAATAGAATCAATAGCGATATAACCAAATGGCATCTCTTTTAATTTATTCTCTTCCGCTGGAATATATCCACGTCCTTTATTGATAGTTAATTCAATTTCTAATTTAGCTGTAGGATCCATAGTACAAATCACCAACTCAGGGTTCATTACCTGAAATTGTTGAGAAGCTTCTCCTAAATGACCTGCATTGAATTCATTGCTACCTTTAATAGATAAAGTGATTTTTTCAGAAGTAACATCTTGATCGGCCTTACGCTTAAAACGAACTTGCTTTAAGTTTAAGATAATTTCAGTTACGTCCTCAGTAATTCCTTTGATCGTTGCAAACTCGTGGTCCACACCTTCAATTTTAATTCCAACGATAGCGAAACCTTCTAAAGAACTTAATAATACTCTTCTCAAAGCATTTCCTAAAGTCAAACCAAATCCTGGCTCTAATGGACGGAATTCGAATTGTCCTTGAAAGTCATTTGCTTTTTGTAAAACAATTTTATCAGGTTTTTGAAAACTTAATATAGCCATGTTATCATTTTTTTTGTTTGAATCTTCCTAAGGGAAGAAATGTTGTTAAGTGCTACTATTTAGAATACAATTCAACGATTAATTGCTCCTTAATGTTTTCAGGAACAGCTTCTCTTTCTGGCATTGCAATGAATGTTCCAGTGTTGGTTGTTTCGTTCCAATCTACCCAGTTAAACTTGGTATTTCTTGGACGTTGCTTGCTTACAATCGAAGAATTGTGCGCACTCTTTGGACGGTAAGTAATTACGTCACCTGGCTTACAAGTGTAAGAAGGAACATTAGTTACTGCACCATTTACAGAAATATGCTTATGTGCCACTAATTGACGTGCTTCAGGACGACTTGCAGCCAATCCCATTCTAAAAATTGTATTGTCTAAACGAGATTCCAACAATTTGATTAAGTTTTCACCTTTTACCCCTTTGATACGAGATGCTTCTTCAAATGTTTTACGGAATTGACGCTCTAATACACCATAAGTGTATTTAGCTTTTTGTTTTTCTCTTAACTGTAATGCATACTCTCCTAATTGCTTACGCTTGCGTTGTGCACCGTGTTGACCTGGAGGGTTGCTGTTTTTTCCTAACCATTTAGCGTTGCCTAAGATAGGTTCGCCGAAAATGCGGGAAATTTTGGTTTTGGGACCTGTGTAACGTGCCATAATTATTGTTTTTGATTTTTTGGTGACGGTAAGGCATCAGTAAAAATCTAAAATGAATGCAATACCCGGTTTAAATAATATTGTTAGTGTTATACTCTTCTTTGTTTTGGAGGACGACAACCGTTATGTGGCATAGGCGTCACGTCGCGGATAGAAGTTACTTCGATTCCTGATTGAGAAATAGAACGGATAGCGCCTTCACGACCAGAACCTGGACCTTTAACGAATACATCTACTCTTTTAACACCAGCGTCTAATGCTACTTTCGCTGCATCTGCTGCTGCCATTTGAGCTGCATATGGAGTGTTCTTCTTAGAACCTCTGAAGCCCATTTTACCAGCACTGCTCCAGCTAATTACTTGACCTGCTTTGTTGGTAAAGGCGATGATTAAATTGTTGAAAGTTGCGCTGATGCGAACTTCACCTGCTGCGTCGATTTTAACGACTCTCTTTTTTGCAGCTGCTTTTGCACTGTTTTGTGCTTTTTGTGGTTTAGCCATTGTGTTTGAGGTATGCTCTTTTACTTGTTTTTCACTTGTAAAAAGAGCGGGTTATTTAAATTGAAATTCCGCCGAAGCGGAAACCGTATCATTTCTCCCCTTTGTCTTTAAAGAAAAGGATCCAATTTGAAGCGGATTTTATAGCAAAAAGTAGCCACCGAGTGAATCGATGACTACTTTATGATTTATTATTTCTTAGCTACTTTCTTCTTACCAGCAACTGTCTTACGCTTACCCTTACGAGTACGTGAGTTGGTTTTGGTTCTTTGGCCACGAACAGGTAAACCTTTTCTGTGACGTAAACCACGGTAACAAGCAATATCTAACAAACGCTTAATGCTCATAGAAACTTCACTACGTAAAGCACCTTCTACTTTGAATTCTGCGTTAATGATATTACGAATTGCTGTTTGCTCATCGTCGTTCCACTCATTTACTTTTTTATCGTAACTGATGTTTGCTTTTTCTAAAATGTAACGAGCAGTTGAATGACCAATACCGAAAATGTATTGTAGTCCTATTTCTCCTCTTTTGTTTTTTGGTAAGTCGATACCGGCAATACGAGCCATATGCTAAAACTTGTTTTTTGTTTAATTTTTTGTTTTTCTAAAACTTTAGCGTCTCCGCTAAAAGCTTTACTATCCTTGTCTTTGCTTAAAGCGAGGGTTCTTTTTGTTGATTACAAATAATACGCCTTTACGCTTTACGATTTTACAATCGGCACTACGTTTTTTGATAGATGCTCTAACTTTCATCTTTTTGTTTTTAAAATATTAATTCTATTCTTACTTGTGTCTAAATATAATTCTACCCCTTGTTAAGTCATATGGACTCATCTCCACTCCTACTTTATCACCTGGCAAAATTCTGATATAGTGCATACGCATTTTTCCAGAAATTGTTGCTAAGATTTCGTGACCATTTTCAAGCTTAACTCTGAACATAGCATTGCTCAGTGCTTCAATAATTACTCCATCTTGTTTAATCAGCGGTTGTTTTGACATACTTATTTTGGGGTTGCAAAGATATGGAATTGTGTGGAATTAAGAAAAATAAACCGCGAAATATTGAAAATTCGCTAAAATAAAGGGGAAAGCCTGGCTTTCCCCTTTATTTATATTGAAAATCAACTAGTTAACTATTAGTGCCCTCCAGGATACCAAGGTCTTGCGATTCCTTCTCTAAATGGCCAAGGTACCGCAGCAAAAATCAACAATAAGGCAATGATGTATAAAATTAAAGTGGTTTTAGGCGACCCTCCTTTTTTGTACTTCACATGGCCAATGGTGATAAGCACAATGGCAAGAAGCATGGTACTGATATGCTCTACCCCCCAAAAACGCGCTACTTTATCCTTCATGGCAGCGGCCATACCCATGGTTTTAATAAAATAGAAGCCAACTGGCCCAAAAAAGTACTGATACAATCCCAATACCAAAGTCGTATGGGCACTGATTAACAATACCTTACTTGTTTTTAAGGCATCTTGTTTTAAAAACAACTTTACAATGGTCAACAATAAAGCAATGAGGACCACCCATCTTAATAGGTTATGTAAATGAACTAAACCTGTTGTCATAATTATTTGATTTTTAGATTTTTGCTAAAATACAACTTATCTAACGAATACTGTCTAATACACCCTATTAATCAACCCAATCAGCTACAAACAAATTGGTATCACGGGTACCCCCATTGTTTCTATTGGAGGAAAACATAATTCTTTTGCCATCCGGACTAAACATAGGGAACGCATCAAATCCTTTGTCTCGACTAATTTTTTCGATATTTTTCCCGTCTAAATCCATTAGATACATATTAAAAGGGAAACCTCGCTTGTACTCATGGTTGCTACAAAATATAATATGCTTATCGTCGGGCGTAAAATTAGGTGCCCAATTGGCCTGCCCTAATTGAGTAATTTGTTTTGCATCCGATCCGTCTGCATTGGCTATGAATACTTCCATATTCGTAGGTGCTACCATTCCTTCACTTAGTAATGCTTTATAGTCTGCAATTTCAGCTTCCGTTTTGGGACGGCTTGCCCTCCACACAATTTTCTTTCCGTCGTGACTAAACCAGGCACCTCCATCATACCCTAGGGTGTTGGTTACTTTTTTTTCTTTACCTGTGGCTAAATCCATCACATACAAATCCAAATCGCCCTCCTTATCACTACAATAAATCATTTTTTTACCATCATAGGATAATGTTGCTTCTGCATCATAGCCCTTCGCTGTGGTTAATTGTTTAACCACCACCCCATTGGTATCTGCCATGTAAATATCATAGGTATTATATAATGGCCAAATGTATTTGTTTCCGTATTTAGCTCGGTCCACGCCTGGAGGACAATCATTGCCACCCCCTTTGGTAGAAGCATATATAATGTGTTTACCGTCCTTAGTAAAATAAGAACATGTTGTGCGACCAATACCCCCACTAATTGATTTATAAATAAAGGGAGTATTGCTATTGGTAGGCACTAAGCCCATAAATATTTGATCACAATTAATGCCTTCTTTTGGATTGGCTCTTTGAAAAGTAATGCGCTTGCTATCAAAACTCCAATAAGCTTCGGCGTTATCCCCATTACCTGTTAATTGAATTACATTTTTAAAGTGGGGTTCCCCTGCAAACAAGATAGAGTCATTTTGTGCGAATGCAAAAAATCCACTCGTAAGTAAACATAACAATAGAGTAAGTTGCTTCATGAAGTTTGAATTTGGGCGCAAAAATAAACACAAAAAAACAATGAGAAGCTGAACTTTGTCATGAAACTGTCATAATACCCGTAAAAATTGTCCAATCTTGAGCGCAGAATTCATAAAAAAAAGGGGAACTTTGTAAAAATTAAACCCACATGGCCATCATTGCACCCTCCCTACTCGCTGCCGATTTTTTACAGTTAGGAAAAGCTTGTGAAATGCTCAATGAAAGTGAAGCCGCCTGGTTTCATTTGGATGTAATGGATGGAAGTTTTGTACCCAATATTAGTTATGGTCTTCCGGTAATTGAACAAATAAAAAAAACCACTACCAAAGTGATGGATGTGCATTTAATGATTGTGCATCCCGAAAAATATATTGCCGATTTTAAAAAGGCAGGTGCCGATGTTTTAACCGTGCATTACGAAGCATGCCCTCACTTACATAGCACTTTACAACAAATTAAAGCACAGGGAATGAAAGCAGGTGTGGCTATTAACCCACATACCTCTGTTGATTTATTAAAGGATACCATAAAGGACATTGATGTGGTTTGTGTGATGAGTGTGAACCCAGGTTTTGGAGGTCAAAAATTTATTGAACATACTTACGAAAAAGTTAAAGCGTTAAAACAAATTATTGTAAACGCAGGCGCGGCTACCCTTATTGAAATTGACGGTGGCGTTACTGAACATAATGCAGCTGCACTTGTAAAAGCGGGGGCCGATGTTTTAGTGGCAGGTACCACTGTATTTAAAGCCGCTGATCCTAAGGCAATGATTGTTACTTTAAAGAACGCATAGTCGCATTTCTTTTTGTTGAATCTCATTCACCTTTTAATACTAAATCGTTCACTTTAATATACGAAAATGAACATAATGTTATCATTTGAGTAATCCACAATTGTGCGTATTTAGGCCTTGTCATATTCAACTTGCTTTGTTAAATTGTGTTAGGATCATTTACTTACTACCTAACCCTTTAAATTGAATCCATTGACTGAAACAATCATCAATTTAGATACCGTAAACCCTATTGAGTTTTTCGGTGTCAACAACGCCAAGTTTGACATTTTAAAAAAGAAGTTTCCACTCTTAAAAATTTTATCCCGAGGCACCCAAATAAAACTAAGCGGTGCACCTGAACAAATTGATTTAGCCAAAGAAAAAATCACCCTTATTATTCAGTATATGGAACGCAATGGCCATTTGTCTGAAAATTATTTTGAACAAATTTTAGGGGGTGATGACGCCGAAGTCATTGATAATTTTATTGACAAAAATCCCAATGAAGTTTTGGTGTTTGGACCCAATGGTAAAACGGTGCGTGCAAGAACTGCTAATCAGAAAAAAATGGTTACTGCAGCCGATAAAAATGATATTGTTTTTGCCATTGGACCTGCGGGTACCGGTAAAACATATACCGCTGTAGCCTTGGCGGTTAGAGCTTTAAAAAACAAAATTGTAAAAAAGATTATTTTAACCCGTCCTGCTGTAGAGGCCGGCGAAAGTCTTGGGTTTTTACCTGGTGACTTAAAAGAAAAAATTGATCCTTACTTACGTCCTTTATATGATGCATTGGATGATATGATTCCTGCCGATAAATTGGGATATTATATGTCCACCCGCACCATTGAAATTGCCCCATTGGCCTATATGAGGGGACGTACTTTGGACAACGCCTTTATAATTTTAGATGAGTCGCAAAATGCCAATGACTTACAAATTAAAATGTTCCTTACACGTATTGGCTCCAATGCCAAAGCCATTATTACGGGTGACCCTACCCAGGTGGATTTACCTAGAAATCAAAAAAGTGGTTTGGAGAAAGCGGTACGTATTTTAAAAAATATTGAAGGCATCTCGCATATTGAATTAGATGAAGAAGATGTAGTAAGACATAAATTAGTAAAAGCCATTATTAAAGCCTACGATAAGGAAAGAGAAAATGAGCCTGAAGCTTCCTATCATCGCTAAATATTCATCGCATTTGCACACTGCATTCCTTACCCCTGCCAATTGGCGGGGGTAATTTTTTATAGGTATGGCAATAATTTCTTAATTTTAAAGCCGTGACCAACTTACAACAATTTACGATTGGAGTAGAAGAAGAATATATGATTCTAGACCCTTCTACTAAGGAATTGAAAAGCCATCAAAAGACCATTGTCACTGAGGGCGAAAAAATATTCAAGGACAAAATTAAGGCCGAGATGCACCAAGCCGTGGTGGAAGTCGGTACCGCGGTTTGTAAAAATGTAGAAGAAGCTTATCAAGAAATTCGCACTTTAAGAACAGGAGTGGCCACTATTGCCAAAGATCTTGGCTATAGCATTGGCGCTTCAGGCACCCACCCTTTTAGTTTATGGGAAAAACAATTAATTTCAGATAATTCAAGGTACCAGGACTTATTAAATGAATTGCAACAGGCGGCAAGAAGTAATTTAATTTTTGGACTTCATGTACATGTGGGAATGGAGGATCGTAAAATGGCTATACATATTGCCAACACTGCGCGCTATTTCCTACCCCATATCTATGCTTTAAGTACCAATTCTCCTTTTTGGGAATCACGCAATACAGGGTATAAATCCTACCGTTCAAAAGTATTTGACAAATTTCCAAGAACAGGCATCCCTGATTATTTTGAAAGCATTGAAGCTTATGACAATTTTGTACAATTGCTTATCAAAACAAATTGCATTGACGATGCTAAAAAAATATGGTGGGATTTAAGGGTGCACCCCGTTTACAATACTATTGAGTTTAGGATTTGTGACGTTCCAATGACCATTCAGGAAACCATTACCATTACTGCATTATTTCAAGCCATTTGCGCTAAAATATATACCCTTCGTCGACAAAATATCAATTTCATCAATTATCAACGAGCACTTATAAATGAAAATAAATGGCGTGCAAGTAGGTATGGTATTGACGGAATGCTTATAGATTTTGGAAAAGAAAAAGAAATGCCCGTTAAAGAATTGATTGACGAATTACTTGAATTTGTCGATGGTGTTTTGGATGAATTAGGGAGCAGAGCACATGCTGAAAAAGTACAGGACATTTTTAAATGCGGCACTGGAGCAGATAGGCAATTAGCCACTTTCAACAACACGGGTAGTTTAATTGAAGTAGTTAAAACCATTGAGGATTCCTTTTTAGCCTAACACTTATTTAAGTTTAACTTAAATCCTACTTAGTACCTGTATTGAAATTGGATAAGGTAGCAGTGAATAAACCACGTTCTCTCTTTTTAAAGGCTACATCCCAATTCCCTTTATAGCGTAAAATTTTTGGCACTAACTGTCCATTAAAATAGGTCATTTCCACTTCCATTTCAACGTTAAAGTCATAGACCCCTGCTTTATAACTTAGGGAGTAATTACGGCCTAGTACTTCCATTGTTTTTGGATTAAACCAGGTAGTCATTTGATCAACTACAATGTCATTTTTTGCAAAGAAACCTAAGTTTTCTTTTGGCTTAATTTCAAAAACATACACCAGCTGACCATGATAATCCACATAGTCTAATTTATAGTCGTACAATGAATGTGCTTTTTCATCGTATAAATCAAGCTTATCTCCAATAAATGGAATACCGCCTATTTTTTTGCCAGGATTAAAAAACAACATTTTCAATTGCTCTTTATTTTTCTCTAGACCAGTACCCTTTGCCACTCTTCGCTGCCCAGTAACTACATTGGTTTCATTGCATACCGTGTCATTTTTCTTTGTAAAAAAAAGACTTGCATATAGGGCCGCTGTTAAATAATTATATTCTCCATTCGACTTTCGGATATCCCCCACTATTCGCTCTTCTAGTACATCCATTGTTCTACAATTGCCGAAATGATTTTGTCTGGTTTTACTATCCAAAGAAGCAATCATGGCACCTCCCTTATTTTTCATTTCAATATGATTATAGGAAGTATAGCCAATGGTACGAAGTGTTTTAAATGCTTTATAAAAACTAACATCCTGTTTAATTCTTTTTAATATTTCCTTGTAATCAAAATTATTGCGCACAATTGCATCAGTAAGCGTATAGCTATTACCTACATCATTGAACACGGTATCTTGTGCAAACAAACTGTTGCTACAAAACAACAATACGGCTATTGTTAAAGAAGTAATTAATTTAGTCCTATGCATTACTTTATTTGAATCATTTTATAATCTACCCTTACTTTCCCTTTATTGATGTCGTTTAATTTTCCTTGTAGCATTTTTCTACGAAGTGGTTTAACGTAGTCAATAAATAACTTGCCTTCAATATGGTCATACTCATGTAGAATAACACGCGCTGTCATTCCATTAAAGGTTTCGGTATGTGTTACGAAATTTTCATCCATGTATTGTAAGGTAACCGTTTCATGACGGGTCACATCCTCTCTTATTTTAGGAATACTTAAACAACCCTCGTTATATACCCATTCCTTGCCTGACAATTCCACAATGGTTGGATTAATAAAAGCTTTTTTAATGCCTGGGGCATCCGGATAGGTTGCGTCCTCAGGCTCGGCATTGGCAAAAATTTGCGAACTATCTACCACAAATAAACGAATGTTTTTATTAATCTGAGGTGCTGCCAATCCAATCCCATTGCTTTCATACATCGTTTCCCACATATCCGCAATTAAGGTTTGCAAATTGGGATAATCCGCCTGGATGGGTTCGCTTACTTTTCTTAATATAGCTGCTCCATAAGCAACGATAGGTAAAATCATATTTCTACTTTATAATATTTGCAAAGGTAGAAATAAATAGGCAGAAACGGTGCCTTTAGCACTCAATTAACAAGGCCTTTAGGGTCGATTGGTTAAATACTCCTGTAATAGAATGGTGGCGGCAATTTGATCCACATTTTTCTTGTCCTGACGATCCTTTTTTTTCATCCCCATTTCCACCATGGCCCTTACTGCATTTTTCGAGCTAAAGCGTTCATCCACTGTTTGAACGGGTATGTTAGGGAATTTTTTATTCAATTCAATTATCGCTTTCTTGACAAGTGGCGTTGCATGGGTTGGTGTGTCGTCTAAATTAAGGGGTTCCCCTATTAAAATTAATTCCACTGTTTCTTTCGCAAAATAAGCCGCTAAATAAGTATATAATTCTTTAGTGGCTACTGTAGTTAATGCAGTGGCAATAATTTGCAAAGGATCGGTCACTGCCAATCCGCATCGTTTCCCGCCGTAGTCTATACAAATGATTCTAGCCAAAGTAACTATTTACATTAATAAAAAGTGGTCTTCAAAATATCAGTGATAACAAAAGTACTAAAAACAATACTCGCAATCCCATTGGCCGTCATAAAAGCAATATTCACTTTGCTCAAATCATTTGGTTTCACAATACTGTGTTGGTAAGTGAGCATGCCTACAAAAACCAATAATCCACCAATATAAAAATAATGGAAGTCTCCTAAAAAGTAAGCTGCAATAACAAAGCTTGCAGAAATTACATGCAAGCCTCTAGCAATATTCAATGCTTTTCCTAACCCCCAATAACTTGGAATGGAATACAACTGTTGCGATTGATCAAAGTCAATATCTTGTAAGGCATAAATCACATCAAAGCCACTTACCCAAAATACTACTGCAAACGAAAATAACAAGGGCACAATATCAAATACGCCAGTGACCGCTAAAAAAGCGCCAATCGGTGCTAGGGACAATCCAAGTCCCAATACCAAGTGACATAAAAAAGTGAATCTTTTTGTATAGCTATAAAACAAAATCACAAATAAAGCCACGGGAGATAAATAAAAACAAATGGTATTGATAAAAAAGGTTGCTGTAATAAATAGTACTGCATTGATGATTATAAAAATCAATGCTTTTTCGGCTTTAATAATGCCTGCAGGTATTTCTCTAATAGCGGTTCTAGGATTAAGTTGGTCAAAGTGTCTATCCAAATAACGGTTAAATGCCATGGCAGCTGACCTTGCAGTAACCATACAAATAATTACCAAGAAAAACTTAAGCGCAATATTTTCAAACTGCATTTTGTTTTGCGCTAAATATTGCACCCCTAAGGTAAATCCAATGAATGCAAAAGGCATCGCAAAAATGGTATGCGAAAATTTCACCAAACTCAAATAATTCTTTACTCCACTCATAATATGCTTTTCTATCTTTTCTTAATTACGCTGTCTTGTTGCTTATTTTTTATTTACTCTTTATACTATTCATTTAATTCTCCATAACAATAAAATAAAAATTACCAAAACACTATTACCGCACAAACTCCCATAAAACAATGGCAGCGGCCACTGAAATATTTAGAGAATGTTTCATCCCCCATTGCGGAATTTCAATGACCCCATCACATTGCGCAATCACTTCCTGATCCACCCCATCCACTTCATTGCCAAATATAAATGCCATAGATTCATTAGCCACTTGAGGATGCAATTGCTTAAACTGCTCCAAACGAATACTTCCTTCGGTTTGTTCAATGGCATATACTTTAAATCCTCTTTGCTTTAGTTCCTCCACCGCCGTTACTGTATTTTCATAATATACCCAATCCACTGTTTCAGTAGCACCTAAGGCCGTTTTGTGAATATCTCTATGCGGAGGTTGCGGGGTAAAGCCACATAAACAAATGCCATCAATTAAAAAGCCATCCGATGTTCGAAATACACTGCCCACATTGTGCATACTGCGGATATTGTCCATCACCACTACAATGGGCTTTTTATTGGCCATTTTAAAGTCCTCCACCGACTTCCTACCTAATTCATCCATGGTGAGTTTGCGCATATGCAAAAGTACGCTTTTCGAATATTAAAAAATTTATGTAGGTTTGTCACTATGGCAAAATCTAGTGCAGAGACTCCGCTAATGCAGCAACATAGGGCTATTAAACAAAAATACCCCGATGCTATTTTGTTGTTTAGAGTGGGTGATTTTTATGAAACCTTTGGCGAAGATGCCGTTATTGCTTCAAAAGTATTGGGAATCACCCTTACAAAGCGTAATAATGGATCGGCTTCTTCGAGTGAACTAGCCGGTTTTCCACACCATTCCTTGGATACCTATTTACATAAATTAGTGAAAGCGGGCTACCGTGTAGCCATCTGTGACCAATTGGAAGACCCTAAATCGGTAAAAGGCATTGTAAAGCGTGGCGTTACCGATATGCTTACACCCGGCATTGCTACCAATGATAAATTATTAGAACATAAGCATAATAATTTTCTAGCCGCCCTATTTGTAGAAAAAGAGCATGGTGGTGTTGCCTTTTTAGATATTACCACCGGTGAATTTTTAATTGCCGAAGGAAGCACTGAATATTTAGATAAACTATTACAAAGCTTACAACCCGCTGAAATTTTGTATCCTAAAAATTACCAAGCTGAATTGAAAGAAAAATTCGGTACTGGCTTTTATACTTACGGATTAGATAGTTGGATTTTTGATGAACCCTTTGCCACTGAATTATTGTTTAAACAATTTCAAACAAGTTCCTTAAAAGGATTTGGCATTGAAGGTTTAACCAAGGGCATTATTGCGGCGGGGGCGATTCTCCATTATTTAAAAGAAACCGAACATCCCCATTTAACACATATTCATAAAATTGGCCGTATCGATCGCGATGAAATTTTATGGATGGATAAATTTACCATTCGCAATTTAGAACTCATTGGCAATGGCGCTGACCGTAAAGGTTTATTGGAAGTGATGGACCATACGAAAAGCCCTATGGGAGCGCGTTTATTAAAGCGTTGGTTAATATTTCCTTTACAGTCGGTTACTCAAATCAACAATCGCTTAAACGCTGTTGACACATTATTACATATTCCGGAAGCGGCAACAAGCATCAGTGATTTGATTGAATCCTGTGGTGATTTAGAAAGATTATCCAGTAAACTATCTACACGAAAATTACAGCCCCGTGAATTTATGCAATTGGCAAAATCACTTGAGGCTATTGAATCCATCAAGCATATTTTATCCCCTATTGAAAATGAATACCTTCAACATATTAATGGGGAATTAGACATTTGTGCAAATTCCCAAAAAGCCATTCTAGCAAGTTTAATTGAACAACCACCGGCTACTGCCGTAAAAGGGGGTTTTATTAAAGAAGGCGTCTCTGCCGAACTGGATGAACTCCGTAATATTTCGAGTGGTGGAAAAGAATATTTAACACAACTTCAAAATAAGGAAGCCGCTATCACTGGAATATCTTCCTTAAAAATTGGGTACAATAATGTGTATGGCTATTACTTAGAAGTAACCCACGCGCACAAGGACAAAGTACCTGCCGAGTGGATTCGTAAGCAAACCTTAACCACCGCCGAGCGTTACATTACCCCAGAATTAAAAGTATATGAGGAAAAAATATTAGGTGCCGAGGATAAAATTTTAGCCCTAGAAACCCAGTTATACCAAGGCCTTATTGACCAAGTGTTAACTGAAATGAATTTGTTGCAAAAAAATGGACAATGGTTGGGTGTATTAGATTGCTTATTGTGTTTTGCAAGTATTGCACGCAATTATAAATACTGCAAACCTACAATCACTGAAAATACTGTACTCAATATTGAAGCAGGACGTCATCCTGTCATTGAACAAAATTTAGCTATTGATGATGCTTATATTCCCAATGATGTTTTCTTGGATCCAAGTTCACAGCAAATTATCATTTTAACAGGCCCCAATATGAGTGGTAAAAGTGCAGTGCTAAGACAAACCGCCTTAATTACTTTAATGGCACATATGGGAAGCTATGTTCCTGCTTCTGCCGCTTCTGTGCCATTAACCGACAAGATATTTACACGCGTTGGTGCCAATGATAATTTAAGTGCAGGTGAAAGTACCTTTATGGTGGAGATGATTGAGACGGCGAGTATCTTAAATAATATTAGTCCAAGGAGTTTAATTTTATTAGATGAAATTGGTAGGGGTACTTCTACCTATGATGGTATTTCAATAGCTTGGAGTATTGTGGAATATTTATACCAATCCCCTGCTAAACCAAAAACATTATTTGCTACACATTACCACGAGCTAAATGATTTAGAAGCACAATTACCTAATGTCCATAATTTTCATGTGAGTCATAAGGAAGTGGGTAATAAAATTATTTTCTTGCGTAAACTCACCAAAGGGGGCAGTACCCATAGCTTTGGTATTCATGTTGCGAAAATGGCGGGCATGCCCAATGTACTTGTAAGTAGAGCAAATGATATTTTAAAAGAGATGGAATTAAAAAATGCAGGCAATACCAATAACACGCCAAGTGCTGTTGCACCCAACGATCAGTTTCAGTTGTCTATTTTTGATGCACATACCGAAACCTTTGAGTCCATCCGCAAAGAGTTGGATGAAATTGACATAAATAATTTAACGCCCGTTGAAGCTTTAATGAAACTACAAGCCATTAAGCAAAAACTCAACTAAATTTTACAAGGAGCACAAAAACTAAATTTTCCAATTAACACAGAAACTAAATCATCCTTTAACAGCATAAAAAAAGCACGCTCAATAGCGTGCTTTTGATTTATATACACATTTTAAAATACGGTAACCATTATGCAAAATACTTTTGCATATAGTTGTGAATTCTTTGTTGAAGTCCATCGCTTACAGGCACCAAGGGTAAGCGTAATTCATTTTCAATAAGCCCTTGCTCAAATAAAAATGCTTTAATGCCTGAAGGATTGTTTTCCTCATACATATAACTATACCCTTCCACCATTAAATCATTCAAACGCTTGGCCATGCTAAAATCTCCCGCCATACAATAACGAATCATATCGCCAAATGGTTTTGGAAATGCATTGGCAGCAACACTAATTACGCCGTCCATTCCACAAGCAATTTGTGCCATCACAATTTCATCGTCTCCACTTACTACTAAAAAGTCATTAGGACGTCCTTTTAATATATCAACAGTTTGTGCCATTTCTGGTGCTGCTTCCTTAATCCCTCCAATATTAGGATGATTCGACAAACGAAGTGTAGTGGCGGCAGTCATGTTTCGACCTGTTCTGCCAGGCACATTGTACAATAAAATAGGCTTGGGCGCTGCGTCGGCCAATGCCATATAATGTTGGTATAACCCTTCCTGAGATGGTTTATTATAATAAGGGGTCACACTTAAAATAGCGACTACTTTACTTAAATCAAATTTGCCAAAATCGTTAATTACTGCTGCCGTATTATTCCCCCCAATACCCACTACAATAGGCACACGTCCATTTACTTTATTCACGGTGCAATTGAACACTTCCACCTTTTCGGCTGCAGACAAAACCACCGATTCCCCAGTTGTTCCCAATGTTACTATATAGTCAATGCCTCCCCCAATTTGAATATCAATTAAATTTTCAAGCGCGGTGAAGTCAATACTTTTGTCTTTTTTAAAAGGAGTAACAATGGCTACACCAGTTCCTTTTAGGGTTTGTCTTAACATGTAGGGTTGGATATAAATTAAATTTACGCTTCTTCCCAGAAGCCCATTTTGCTGTATTTTTCGATTCTGTTTTCAACTCTTTTTGCTGGATCAATATCTTTCACTTCATTTAAAGCAGCAATAATTTTTTCTTTTAAAATAGCCGCCGCCTCGGTATAGCTCCAATGTGCTCCACCATAAGGTTCAGGCACTATTTCGTCAATCAAGCCAAATCCTTTCATATCATTGGCCGTTAATTTTAATTGCTCCGCAGCCAATTCCTTTTTATCCCAGCTTCTCCATAAAATAGAGCTACAAGATTCAGGAGAAATTACGGTGTACCAGGTATTTTCCATCATCAAGGTTTTATCACCCACACCGATGCCTAAGGCACCCCCGCTCGCTCCTTCCCCAATAATACAAATGATAATGGGCACTTGTAAGCGGATCATTTCATAAATATTACGGGCAATGGCCTCTCCTTGGCCTCTTTCCTCGGCTTCTAGGCCTGGAAATGCCCCTGGAGTATCAATTAAACAAACCACTGGTTTATTGAATTTTTCGGCCAATTTCATCAATCTAAGTGCTTTTCGGTACCCTTCGGGGTTCGCCATCCCAAAATTTCTCATTTGGCGGGCCTTGGTATTGCTCCCCTTTTGCTGGCCAATCATCATTACGGTTTGACCATTTAACTCGGTAAATCCACCCACCATGGCCTTATCGTCTTTCACATTTCGGTCCCCGTGTAACTCCACAAATTTGTCACACATTAAGTCAATGTACTTTAAAGTATATGGACGGTCCGGATGACGACTTAATTGAACACGCTGCCAAGGAGAAAGCGTCTCAGTAAGGGCTTTACGCTTATCCACGATGGATTGTTCCAATTGTTTAATGGTTGCTGAAAGGTCTATTTTTGGGTTCTTTTCCGCTAGTTTCTTAGTGGCATCAATTTGCTCATACAGCTCCTTGATGGGCTGTTCAAATTCCAAGAATTGTCTATTTGGGTATTCTGGCATAATCTTAGTTTGGAATGTAAAAATAATACAACCTTTTTTAATAAAAGATTTGTTTAAAAAACTTCTTTCCCCTTATCTTTGCAACCCGGAAACGGAAATCGTCTCTGGAAGTTCTTGGATCGGTAGTTCAGTTGGTTAGAATGCCGCCCTGTCACGGCGGAGGTCGCGGGTTCGAGTCCCGTCCGGTCCGCAAAAGCCCCTACTTTTTAAGTTAGGGGCTTTTTTGTTTAAAAGGTGGTCTTAAAATTGAATTGTTTTTGAGGACTCCCCTTTCTAAATATAAATTTCTGGTTATTGCATTGTGCCTCTCAAAAAAGGTATATACAAAAACATATATATATAATTAATTTAATATTGGTAACAAAATAACTAAGTATAATAAAATGCATAAACGAGTTTTAATTTAAGACCTATTAAATAAATTGAAATAGGCTACAATTAAATAAATCGAGAGCAACAACACAATTAACAAAAGAACCTGTGATAATTCAGTAAAACTATGTGTTAGCTTTAAATAAGTTGCTACTAGTGAAAGTAGTAACCAAAAACTGATAACAAACAAAAATTTATTCTTTTTCATTTTATTGATTATTAATAGATGATATAGATAATTTCGAATATCAAGATATGTAAGAAATTATTTTACTGCACATGCCGTTGCTCTACATCCGCATGAAGCAGCAATCATTAGCATTACTTGTGGTTGAGTCTCTGCTGCTAGGCAAGCAATGAAACTATCACAAAATTCGTCTTTTTCTGCCCTATAACAGTCTCCAAACTTTTCCCCAGCTTGTCTTTGGCAAAAACCAGTACCCCCATGATTCCCTTCACAATCTGTTATTAACTGAGTTTTAAACTTGATTGAATCTCTATTAATAGTTGAAAATATTTGTTTTCCATTAACCAATTTAATCAAAGTGGCATTATCATTATTTGTTATTATGATTTCACCATTTTGTTTATCTTTTAGAATTCTTTCAAAAAGAAAATCATTAGTAATTATAAATTCATTATCTAGAAAATAGCCTTTAATTGCAAAAAGCTTTTCTATATTGTTTTTAAAATAAAACATCGCAATAGTAATATTCTCTTTCTTATTTTCATATATCCTTAAAGAATTGATATTTATAGCAGAAAATATATTAAGGTATTTATTAGTTGTTTTAAGCGTTTTTGTGATCGCTACTAATTGATTTGTGGAAGGAGCTATGTTAATTGAA
This sequence comes from Bacteroidota bacterium, assembly GCA_947457075.1. Taxonomy (GTDB): domain Bacteria; phylum Bacteroidota; class Bacteroidia; order Chitinophagales; family Chitinophagaceae; genus Sediminibacterium. The sequence goes on along the minus strand of CANGUG010000014.1, from coordinate 25,406 downwards.
GATAAATTATACTTATTATTTAATGCACTAAATAAATTTGAATCATCAATGTTATTATTAATTAATGCATCTTGTTGTTGTTTTTGACAAGATAAGATTGTAATAATACACAAGTAAAATAATAAACTTTTCATGAGAATTAAATTAAAAATGAATACCCTTGTCAACGCCATAGGATAAAATTTCGACGGATTTATTTACTTTCTTTTCTGAAAGGATCGCGAAACAATCTTTTACCATTCGAATATTAAATACCTGTAAAAACTGGATGATAAGTTTCACATACTTTAGCTCCTAGATTTGTACTCATAAATCAAAAAACATTTTATTAAAGTATAATACTCAAAAGAAACGTAAATAAATTGATTTATTTATTGTCTGATACTGAAATGGGAAAGTGGAAATAGGAAAAAGAAATTTTCAAATCAAAATTAATATTAAGAAGATTAAAGCATTCAAAAAAATATTTTATTTTAAATAAAAATAAATAGCGTAAATAATTTAGAATGCTTTCTATAGTTGAATCCTATTTAATCAAACATTCTAATCAATTAATAAAATATAAAATGAGGCAGGATAAATATCACATGAATTTATATGATAAAATATATTAATTTTATACTCAATGAAATTCGAAAGTTAAATTGAAGTAATTGTATGAGTAAATTCAAAGTTGGGGATTGGATCGTAAATATCAAAACAGAAGATCAAACTGCTTATAGAATTATCGAAATAAATGAAAATTTCTATAAAATAAAAGAAGGTATAAATGAACTTGGATATAATAGAAATTTAGACCCTGATTTGAGGTTAGCAACATCAGAGGAAATAAATAAAAGCATTACAACGAAAAATAATCCATCCTCTACTATTCTAGGATTAGAGCCTGAATCAATTAAAATGTTATTGACATTTTTGATCATTACTTTTTTATGGTATAACTACAGTCCATTTTTTGACAACCCAAAAAATGTAAAAATTGGTGCTTTATGTGAAGATGGCTTTAATAGTAATGCAACTGGATCTGGCGCTTGCAGTTATCATGGCGGTGTAAGTGAATGGCAATACAAAGAAGTCCCTCATGAGACAGGTATAACGAATAAAATTATAATAAGTATAATTCTCGGATACACATTTACATTCCCCATTTTAGGATTATTAAGTGGTTTAAAAGAAAAATATTTTAAATAAATTCTCTTTTTCATTTAAATTAGTATCATGAAAATCACTGAAAAAGAATTTGAGTCTTTTAAATGGATTGATATTGAGAATCCCATGAAAGAGGATTTGGAAATAATCAATAAGGAACATGGACTTAACTATTATCTAATTAAAGATAGTTTGGAGAAAGGCCACTTGCCTAAGTATGAAAAAAATAACAATATTAATTTCTTCATTTTCAGGGCCTATACTTCTGATATTAAACTTAAGATTGACGAAGTGGGTGAAATGTCCAATAAAATTGCTTTTTTCTTATTTGAGGATAAATTAATCACCATTCATAGAGCTCAATTTGACTTTTTAAATATCAATGAAGAAAAAGAAATTAAGTTAAACGAACTTTTCTTAAAAATCGTACGACTAATGGTAGGCACATTTCATAAACCAACCATTGACCTTGCCCATAAAATTGATGAAATCGAAAAAACTATTTTTCTTAAAGACCCCCGTAATATCTATTTAGAAGAATTATACTATATAAAATCGCAGTCAAGGATATTAAAAAAGGTATTACAAATTACCCAGTCCGTTATAGAACAATCCACTCAAATTTTAGCACAATCAAGCCAGTTCCAAGACATAAAAGATTTATTATTAAACCTGCTTATTTACAACGAAGAATCGGTTGAAAACGCCAATCAGTTAATGAATACCTACCTATCTATTAGTAATCAAAAAAACAATGAAGTAGTTAGACTTTTAACCATCTTCTCTGCCTTTTTCTTGCCCCTAACCTTTATTGTGGGAGTGTATGGTATGAATTTTGAATTTATGCCTGAATTGAAATGGAAATTAGGCTACTTCTTATCTATTGCATTAATGGTGATCGTCGTAATTTTCATTTATATATGGTTTAGAAGAAAAAGGATAATTTAAAAGTTAACCACCAAAATAACATCTAACTGGAAATCCTTCATATTTGAATTCTAGTTGAAAATATACATTGTTTATATTTTCAATAAAAAATGCATAAGCAAATTTACTACCATCATCATCAAGTGTCCACCAAGCTGTTTGGCCAAGATAATTTTTGGATTTCGGTTTCCATAAACGATAATCGTAGCCACAACTAGTTAATCCAAGCCTTGTTGGAATTGCAGAAAATCCAGAAGAATTATTACCATTACCCGTTCTTTTGACAATAGGGGTAGATATTTTTACCGTTTGATTCCCTTTACATTTGTGACATGGAACAATTTTACGGTAATCAGCACTCCAATTAGAACAATTTGTACAATTAACTAATTTTTCTCCTCCTAAACAATAGTCAGCCCACCCAATTTTACTTTTTAGTTTATACGCTGCTATGTCCCAACCACCAAAATGATTTACTAGATTTACATAATCACTTTTAAACGGAATAATATAACCATCAGGCACTATACCCCTAGAATCTACTACTGCAAACCAATTATACTCATACCCAAAGCTTTCACTATTATTGGGGTCGTAATTATGAAAACGCCATGCAGGTTTATTAAAATCCCCAGCTTCTCTCCATTCTTTATCTGTTTTTGCATGAAATATCAATTCTCCGTTATTAAATGTTTTAGCTTGTAAATTTTCAGCAAGCCAAGTAGTGCCATTAATATTTACCTTTTTGTATACTTTTTCACCTGATTTAGGATACATATCGATAAAAATTTCACCATCATTAGGAGCTTTTATTAAAACTTGAGAATTACATTCAATAATAATTAGTAGAAAAACAAAAATGTTTATAATTATACGAAAAAGCATGAATTTCTAATTTTTATTTAAGTTTTAGTTGTTTACTAAATTAAGAAATCTGAGATTGTTATACAAATAATAGATTATACTAATTTGACCTGACGTGTACAAAAAATTCTATTATTTTTAAAATATCTCTAAATAACTTAATTAAAAATTACCATAACTCATTATGTCTTAACTAAAAAGAGCCACTTATTGCTAAGTGACTCTTTCTTATATATCCAAACTTTAAAGTTAATTCAATAAATTACTTGGTATCATAAATTACTTGCTCCCAAATAATTTTACCATCTTTAATAGCGAAGGACACAAATGTTAAATTTGATTTTTGCACCCCACCCTTCAGCTTGCTTTTAAAGTTAATCCAAGCATGACCCCACTTAATACCTTTATATTGCTCATCGGTTGTTGGAACGGTAACCACTTCAATATTTGGTGTACCAGGATCTACTGCACCATCGATGTTATCTCTATTCTTTTTAAACAACTCGATACGATCGCTCATTTTCATAGCCGCTGTATCATTGTTATGCCATGATTTAGCTGTATCACTAAAACAAGTCGCTAATGTTGCCCAGTCACCACTGCTATAAGCAGTAATTGTTTTCTTAATTAAGTCCACTTCAGGGCCTTCTTTAACACAGCTTGAAGCTGTAGCAGCGCCTTCCGTAGATTCCTTTTTTTCAGCAGTTGTTGAACATGCAAACAAGCTAGTTGCAAGTACGGCAAGTAAGAGTGTTTTTTTCATTGGATTGGTTTTATTGTTTATTAAATATAATAAATATTATAATTAGATATTCATCCCATTTATTAACAATGTGATCCCCTCTCTCTAAGGAAATTAATGGACCCTCTTCTGCTTTTTTAAAACAGTAAGATTATCCTAATACAATACATGTGTAGGATTTAACTAGGTTTTGATTGCTATTTACAAGCGGCTGCCATTTCCTTTTCAAGGCTTTTCTTATACCCTAGTTCCTTAGCCTTCGTGAAATCCTCACAAGCTCCTTCGAAGTCCTTCTCTTTTAAACGAATTAAACCTCTTGTGTGATAATTGTCATTGACTCTAGGATAATTTGAAATGGAAAAGTCCACATTGTCTTTTGCCTGCTTAATATCCCCTAAATGAAAGTTGCATTTCCCAATAAATGTATAAATAATCTTAGAGGGGTTGGAATGATACTCAAATACCAAATCAAAATCTTTCAAAGCTTCCTTGTAATGACCAATTTCTGTTCTGCAAATTCCTCTGTTAAAAATGGCATCCACCAAAATATGATCGGATTTAGTATCAATGGCTTTAGTGAAATCTACAATGGCTGCTGCATAATTACCTAAGTTCATTTTGGCTCGACCACGATATTCAAGCGCTTCGTAATCTCGTGGAAAATATTTCAAACAATCATTGAAATACTCAATTGCTTTTTTATAGCGTTCTGGATCAGCATTGTAATTATCATCCACTTGAGCCATTCCGGACATTTTATTGATTTTAGCCCATCCTTTACTTTGTGCAAAAAGAGAATTGCTGTTTATGCCTACTACTAACACTAGCATGAGGATACCTGTAATTTTTTTCATGACGTTCACTATCTAATTTAGCAATGATTGTTTCTTGATGATAAATATAGAACAATTACATAAGTAGTAATAATCTTATATAATTCTAAATGAATAGAAAATCTACGAATTGAAGAAGTAATGTATTGATATTTAAATTGTTGCGATGTATATAAATATAGATTTTAAAAAATATATTTTTATTTTAATTTAATAATCTTTAATTTAATAGTAGCTATTCGCTACCCCCCTATTGAACTAGTGAGTGGAGACAGCAACCACTTTAATCAACTTGGCGCATTCCGAAAAGCCTTAAGAGTAGGAAAAATTTTAATTATTTAATATGCAAGAGATACTACATAGTGAATTTGGAACTTTATTTTTAGTTGGCGCTATAATTTTAATATTGATAGCCTCCCTTTTATTATGGTTATTCGCAAAAACAATTGGTAAAATAGAAAGTGCAGGATTTGGAAATTCATTTTTAATATCCCTTGCTTCGTTTATTACACATTCAACGCTTTGGTATTTTTTAGCAAAAATCAATATTAGTTCCATGTTAATTGCACTTTTGATTATTGTAATAACTTATGCAATAGTTTATGTTATCATTGGTAAACTTATATGGAAATGTAGCTGGGAAAAATCAATAAAAGCGAATGCAATTTTAACTACTATATTCTCCTTCGTAATGTTTTATGCGATGAGACATGAACTTTAATTTTTTTAGCTTTTAAATATACATTAAGGCCTAAACACTACCTATAATAACATGATTAAAGCTATTTCTTACACCCTATTGATCACCTCAGTGCTCATTTGTAGTTGCAACGCCAATTCTGATAATAATGCTGAAATTAAGGACACGTTGAATTCAACGGATGCAATAAACACAATAAAGGATGATACAAATGGAATTAAAGGTGATAGCCTATTGTATGATACCGATGATGGATTTAATCATGTTGAAGCAAACAAAGCACAAACATTTGTATTAAAAACTTTTAAAATTGACACGACTAAGGTTTTTTTACCCGGAGTTGTGTACCATAAAAATGATGACAGCTATGTAGTGCAAGTTGCGGTGGACAGGGAAGAATATGAAGTAACACACAGCACTTTTTACAAATATTTTCCTAAAACCCAACTGGTATTAGACGGAGTTTTTTATGATACATTGTATTATAAAAAACAAGTATTCAAAAAATATAGGTAGCAAATCGCACCCATCTAATAATCACTCAGTAACTCCAGCTCCTCCATGGGTAACCAACCCTTACTTGTTTGATTCATGGTATTGGTAAAAACAACATAAGCGAACCCATTTACAATTTGTGAAGGCGTAACCACATCCCTGGTATCAAAATAAGATTTTCTCATACTACTGTAATCAGGCGTATTGTAAAAGTGTACTTTATGATCTGAGCTTGCCTTTACAATGTATTGCCTAGCATTATTATTTTGCCTTTCATAATTATCATTAATCTCCTCTTGCTTTCGGTTGTTGCCATTTTCACTGATCCCCAAATCATCAATTAAATTTTCAAACTTTTGTTTAAATTGGTAGATGGTATTATCAAATTGACTACTAATAATTACATTGCCTAAAACACCCACTCCCACTACTTTGCTATCCCCTTTATATTCAATACTGGTTAATGAAAAAAGTAAATAATTTTTTCTATTTACATTTTCTCTCACTATATCATCCACAAACTCAGCAATGGCTGCATTGCCTACTAAAAAAGCAAATTTCCCCAATAATGAATTGCCAAAATCATTACTGCCTTTGGAAGAAAGTTCGTTGTCAATAATTTTATTCACTTTTGACTTAACCGCTATGCGGTGATCCTGTAAACTAGGATTTGAAGCAATTAAAATCCCCAAAACCACTACCGAAATGATAATGACCACTAAATATCTCATACAATATAGAAATTTGAAATTTTTTATTGCAATTAATTATACTCTTCCCCTTTTGTATCCTTGAATGATTTTAACATTACCGGTATTACTTCATCAAAGGTAGCTGTCCAACTAATAGGGTATTCCAAATACATAGTTCTAATTTGAGTTCCATTGCTGCTATTGCTTAGATATACTTTCTTATAAAAAACTTTATTATTACTTCTTTTTGTTCCACTAACCACATACCAATTGGAGGACAACGGTCTTTTATAGGTAACATAGTAATCCCTATCATTTAAATCATCCCAATATCTATTTTGCATTGACCCTTCATCCGTAGTAAAATAGGAAGAGGTTGCGGAAACATACACTGCACCCCCATTGGCCGTAAACGAGCGTCCATCCCCATTTTCTGACCCCCTGCCCATTGTTAAAAAGGAGGGATATTTTATCGTAAAATTTCTACTGTAATTAGTATAGGTCTTATACTGATAGCCTTGGTATGGATTCATTCCATTTCCTGCATTCAATTGAGCTACAATAGATAATAATACAACCACCAATAATTTTTTCATTTGATCAAATTTTAATCTCAATAAAGCAAAACAAATATTAATTTATACTTATATAAAAGTAGTCTTTTTATATTAAATTGAGATAAATATCCTCCCCTAAGTTGCTACCATTTTGGGGAAAAATGAATAGCTTAGAAACTTGTTATATGCTACTTTAGTAAAAAAGATAAAAAACAACTTTACAATCAATCATGACTCATTTTATGAAATCAATACAAAAAACATATTTAGCGCTATTGTTTTTAATGCTATCTATTACTGGTTTTGCCCAAAAAAGCAATACCACCATTATCAAAGCTGGTAAATTAATTGATGTTGAAAATGGCAAGGTTTTGATAAACCAAATGATATTGGTTAGAAATGATAGTATTATTCAGGTAGCTAGTAGAATAAATATTCCCAAGGAAGCCACTATTATCGACCTCTCAAAATATACTGTAATGCCTGGCTTCATTGATTGCCACACCCATATTACCGGACAAACCGGAGGGGATTATTATGGTACTATTTTTAGAAAAACACCGGTTGATTATGCCATCACCGCTCCTATTAATGCTAAAAAAACATTAGAAGCAGGCTTTACCTCGGTACGTGATTTAGGTTCGCTTGGATTGGTTGATATTGCTTTACGCAATGCCATTAACAATGGGGATGTAGTAGGTCCCAATATTTATGCAGCAACTGTATTTATTGGATCCACCGGTAGCCATGGCGACTTAAATGGGTTCTCCCCTTATTTATCCTTTAACCAACCCAAAGGCTTGTCCGGGATTGCCAATGGTGTGGATGGTGTTAGAGAACAAGTAAGATATAATGTGAAAAACGGTGCGGATGTGATTAAGTTTGGAGCGAGCGCAGGCGTTTTAAGTGAGGAGGAAAGTGTAGGTGGTCCTCAATATACCCAGGAAGAAATGAATGCTATTGTGAGTGAAGCAAAAATGTGGGGTAAAAAAACAGCAGCACATGCGCATGGTGCAGAAGCTATTAAAATGGCGGTATTGGCAGGTGTAGCTTCCATTGAACATGGTAGTTTAATTGATGCGGAAGGCATTCAACTAATGAAAGCGCATGGCACTTACTTAGTATCGGATGTGTATGATGATGAATATATTTTATCAGAATATGCGAAACTTGGTTTCCCAGAAAAAATTATCAATAAGGAAAAAATGGTAGGTCAATTGCAAAGGGAAAACTTTCAAAAAGCAGTGGAAGCAGGTGTCAAAATTGCTTATGGCACTGATGCAGGCGTTTATCCGCATGGGTGGAATGGCAAGCAATTTAAATGGATGACAAGATATGGTCTAAGTCCAATGGCGGCTATACAATCAGCCACCATTCATGCAGCCGACCTTCTTGGCATTAAAGAAAAAACAGGCTCCATAAAAGCTGGTAAAAAAGCTGATATCATTGCTGTCATTACCAACCCCATTGACGATATTACCATTTTAGAACAGGTGCAATTTGTAATGAAAAACGGAGTAGTGTATAAAAACAATTAATTTCTTCTTACCTAACTTTTTATATTCTTAATTTAATAGTTAATGATGCACAAAAGACAATTCTTAAAAAATATTACCCTTGCTACTTTGGGAACTCCCCTTGCCTTCTCTGCTTTTGCCAAAGCATTTGAAGCTAAACAAAATATAGCCCCTTTGCATTTAGCAAAGGATGAGGATTTTTGGGCTCAAATCAGAGAACAATATTTATTGAAACCTGATTATATCAATTTAGAAAATGGCTATTATAATTTCCTTCCCCAACCTTTGTTGAATAAATATATTGAGCATATTAAAGAAGTGAATTTTCAGGGCTCTTATTATATGCGCACTGTGCAATTTGACAATAAGAAAAAAATTACGGCAAGACTTGCCAAAGTTCTTGGATGTGGAGCTGATGAATTGATTATCACGCGCAATACCACCGAATCCTTGGATATGGTTATTGGAGGACTAGATTGGAATAAAGGTGACGAAGCCATTATGGCTTATCAAGACTATGGGGCCATGTTGGATATGTTTGAGCAGGTGCAAGATAAATATGGTGTAGTAAGGGTAATGGTTTCTGTACCCAATCATCCTAAAAATGATGAGGAAATTGTACAACTCTATGAACAAGCGATTACTGCAAAGACGAAAGTTATTTTAGTGAGTCATATGATTAATATTTCAGGACAGATCCTCCCTATTAAAAAAATTGGGGCAATGGCGCATGCAAAAGGTGTTCAACTAATTGTGGACGGTGCACATGCATTTGCACATATTCAATATGATATTGATGATTTAAATTGCGACTATTATGCAGCCTCCCTTCATAAGTGGCTGAGCACTCCATTGGGTGCAGGTTTATTGTATGTGCGAAAAGACAATATTGCAAAACTGTGGCCATTATTGGCCGATGGTGAAAAAGATAAAAATAAAATTAATAGGCTCAACCATACAGGAACGCACCCCGTGCATACCGACTTAACGATTAATGATTCCATTGATTATTATGAAATGATTGGCCCAGAAAGAAAAGAAGCCCGCCTTCGTTACCTGCAAAATTATTGGACTGAAAAAGTAAGTTCTATTCCTAAAATTATTTTAAATACCCCTCTTGAGGCAAACCGAAGTTGTGCAATTGCCAACGTGGGTATTGAAGGGATTGCACCTGCCGATTTAGCGAAAAGGTTACTTAAAGAGCATAAAATATTTACGGTTGCGATTGACTATGCCAATATTCGGGGATGCAGGATTTGTCCGAATCTATACACCACTACCAAAGAGCTGGATATGTTTGTTTCAGCCTTAAAAACGTTGGCCACAAGCTAAAAAATTCACATTTTTAGTAAATTATTAACATTTGTTTGTATTTGCGGTTTTTTGCATAATTTAAAACTTCGAAACCGCAAAAATGCTAAAGAAAGAACGTCAAAACTATATTCTTCATCAATTAAACCTACACAATAAAGTTTTATGTGCGGATTTAAGCAGTAATATGGACGTTTCGGATGACACAGTTCGTAGGGATCTACAAGAATTATCCCAGGAAGGGAAATTAATTAAAGTACATGGAGGCGCACTAAGCAAATCATTTCATACAGCCTTTGACCGAGAAATGGTTTACAACCTTGAACATAAAAATGTGATTGCTAAAAAAACAGCCGCCTTAGTGCAAAATGGGATGTATGTTTTAACCTCGGGGGGTACTTCCATTTTGGAATTTGCCAAGTCCCTCGATAACCAATTAAATGCTACTTTTTTTACTTGTAGTTTAAATGCAGCTATTCAATTTGCACATCATCCCAGTATTGAAGTAGTGATGATTGGAGATAAAATAGCCAAAGATTCCATGCTTGCCACAGGAGCCAATGCAGTGCAAGCCATTGAATCGATACAAGCGGACTTATGTATCATGGGTATCAACTCATTGGATACGCAATTTGGATTAAGTGAGAACGATTGGGAAGTGGTACAAATTAAAAAAGCCATGATTAAAGCTTCCAAGAAAACAGTTTGTATAGGTATTTCTGAAAAATTAAATTCTCAACAAAAAATAAAAGTAGCTAACCTTGATGAAATTGATATTCTAATTACCGAATTAGATCCGAACGACCCCCAATTAGCTCCTTTCAAAAAACACGGAATTATCATCTATTAATAATTAAAACACAGTTATGAAACTACAAAAAACAAAAAAGCCTTATTTAACTAGGCTTATGATGGTTTTGACACTGTTGTCAGGTTTGAGCATTGCCAGTTATGCACAAGTTGTCGTTAGCGGTAAAGTCACGAATCAAAAAGACAATAGTCCAGTTGAAGGAATTTCTATTGTTATCAAAGGAACCAACAAAGGTGCCAATTCTGATAACAATGGTAATTTCACTATTTCACATAATGCCACTGCTGCATTTACCATTACAGCTTCTGGTGTTGGATTTAAAAGTCAAGATTTCCAAGTAGATCCTAAAGGAAATACAAAAGGAATTGTAATTGCTTTAATGGAGCAGTTTTCAAAATTAGATGAAGTAGTCGTTACAGGTACTTCCGCAGGAACTACCAAAAGACAATTAGGTAGCTATGTGAGTACTGTAAATGCAGATGACTTATCTAAGGGAGCTGCGGGGAACGTACTTGCTGCTTTACAAGGAAAAACTGCAGGTGCTCAAATTAGCCAAAACAGTGGAGATCCTGCTGGTGGTTTGTCCGTAAGATTAAGAGGTGTTAGTTCCGTACTTTCTTCCTCTGAACCTCTTTATATTGTAGATGGAGTTATTATCAATAACGCTACCAATAGAGTAACGAATACTTCCGCCAACTATGATGGAGGAAACTTTGTGGGAACTATTGGTCAAAGTAGAATGGTGGATATTAATCCAGCAGATATTGACCGAATTGAAGTATTGAATGGTGCTGCTGCAGCTGCTACTTATGGTAGTAGAGCAAATGCAGGGGTTATTCAAATTTTTACAAAAAGAGGAAAAACAGGCGCTCCTAAAGTTTCATTTTCTTCCACTTATACAAGCAGTTCTTTAAGAAAAAAATTAGATGTGAATCAATCCCCTACTAAATTTGGTGGACCTACCGATGGTGCGGGTGCCTTAACACAGGACATCATTACTGCCCCATTAGCCAACACAACCACTTCTGTTACAAGATATGATTACCAAGATTATATTTTTAGAACAGCGGCTGGTACTGACAATACAGTTTCAATTAGTGGTGGTACCGATAAAACAAAATACTATTTTGGAGGTTCTTACTTTATGAATCAGGGTATTATTAAAAATACCGATTTCCAAAGATTTAGTTTTAGAACAAATATTGACCAAACAATTAATAGTTGGTTAAGCATGAACTTAGGCTTAAATTATACAAGGTCTTCTGCTAATGAAAAGCCTGATGGACAATCCTTCTTCTCTCCAACCAATGCGGTTACCATTATCGGTAACTTCCATGATATTTGGACAAGAGACGCCAATGGTAATATTAAGGCGGTAGGTGAAAGAGGAAGAATTAACCCTGTTTCTGTTATTGAAGATATTAAGCAACAACAAGCAACGAGTCGTATCATTAGCAATTTTGGCATTAAAATGAAGCCAATTAAAAATTTAACCATTGACTATGTAATGGGTATTGACAACTATGCACAGAATGGTACAACTTATATTCCACCTTATGCATACAATGCTAACCCTGCTTTTTTTGGTGGTGGATTAAGTTTGGACCCAACACAAAATGGTTATGCTAGTTCTTCTACAAATAGCTTCTTCCAAATTAACCATGACTTGAATGCAAACTATAATTTTAACATTACGAAAGATTTAGTTTCAACAACACAAGTAGGTTATTCTCAACAATACGAGAAAAATAATTATGTATTATTACAAGGACGTGGATTTGCTCCTTTCATTGAAACAGTAAATGGTGCAAGTACCATTTTACCAGGCATTGATGATAGAAGTGAAATTTCAGTAACAGGTACTTACATTCAACAAAATTTCAAATACAGAAATAATTTGTTTATAACTGGAGCTATCCGCAGAGATGGATCTAGTGTATTTGGTAAAAATCAAAGAGACCAAACCTATAGCAAAGCAAGTGTGAGCTATGTAATTTCTAGTACTGAATTTTGGAATAAATTAAACTTATCAAAAACATTTGATATGTTTAAAGTGAGAATGGCTTATGGTGAAAGCGGAAACCTTACAGGTATTGGCGCTTACTCCAGATTTAACTCTTACACTTCTAACTCTTACTTAAGCCGAAGCGCCTTGAACTCAAGTTCGGTATTGGCGAACGAAAATGTTAAACCAGAAAGACAAGCTGAAACTGAATTTGGTATTGACTTAGGTATGTTTAACAATAGAGTTGGTTTAACAGTGAACGTGTACAATAAGAAAGTAACTGATTTATTAATTAATCGTCAGTTAGCCCCTACTAATGGATTTGGTAGCTTATTAGATAACTTTGGTTCTTTAGAAAACAAGGGTTATGAAATCATGTTAAGTTTGACACCAGTGCAAACGAAGGATTTAAAGTGGGAAATGACTACCATTTACAACCGCAATGAAAATAAGGCAATAAGAATTGGTCAAGCATTGACTTTATTAAGTACGAATGCAGGTGCTCCAGTGGCTATTATTGAAGGTCAGCCATTAGGCGTATTTTATGGTACCTATTTTGCTAGAAACGCAAACGGTAGCTTGTTGACAAATTCAGCGGGTATTCCACAAACTGCAAGAGGTACACAAACTTCTGTTTTAAATCCAACAGAAGCGAAAGATGCGAATGGCTTACCATCAGGTGCTACTTTAAGAAAAGTAATTGGTAACCCTAATCCTGATTTTACTGGAAGCATTGTAAATGAAGTTTCCTATAAAAAATGGTCATTAAGAGCACAAATTGATGTGGTAAGTGGCGTGGATGTATTTAATGCCGACTTTAGAACACGTCAAGGTGTTGGTAATGGTAAAGTAGCTGAACAAGAACAAAGAGGATTAATTCCAAGAGGTTATATTACTGGTGTTTACCAAATTGAAGAGTGGAGAATTGATAAAGGTGATTATGTGAAATTGCGTGAATTATCAATTAGCTATAATTTAGGTAAGGTTTCATTTGCCAATAACTTAAGTATCAACTTTAGCGGTAGAAACCTTATTTCTTGGGACTCGTACAATGGATATGATCCAGAAGTAAACTCTGGTGGTCAAAGCACTATTTTAAGAGGTATTGATTTTGGTGCAACACCTATCCCACGTACTTTCAGTTTTGGTATCAAAGCTGATTTTTAATCCAACAATAAATAAATAATTGAATTATGAAAAAGATTAAATATATCATTCAAAGCACTCTTTTGCTGGGGATTGTATCCTTAACCAGCTGTAAGAAGGATTTTGTCAATCCAAACGCTCCCACTACCGATCAAGTATTTAGCTCAGCTAGAGGATTAGTGGGGGTTAATAATGGCAATCAAAGAACATTTTCATTGGGTGGTGCCAGTGTAGTTTATGGCGTAGTAACCACCAATGCCTTTACCACCAATGAAGTGATTTTAATGAACCAAGGGAATACGGCCGAGTTTCAATTTAGCAGAGGGGGTACAGCAGTAGATGCTACTAATACGGTATTAGCCAATATTTGGACTAACGCCAATAAAGTAATTTATGATGCTAACTCCGTAATTGCTGCAGCGGACGCCTTAACTGATAAAGGCTATGCTAGTGGCTTAATTGCACACGCTTCCATTTTAAAAGCAATGGCCATTGGAAGTATCAGTATGTTATGGGAAAAAGTGCCCGCAAGTATTGGTAAAAATGTACAGTTTGTGGATCGTTCTGTTGGATATGCAAACGCTATTGCGACTATTGACAATGCATTAGCTAAAATTAATGCCAACGCAATTAGTGCAAACTATATTTCAGATGCGGTTGCAGGTATTGACTATGTAAATACTTTACACGCATTAAAAGCAAGGTATTTATTATTTAGTGGTAAATATTCAGAAGCATTAACTGCAGCCAACCTTGTTGACTTAACAAAAAGATCAACTTTTAACTATGATGCAGTAAATACCAATCCAATTTTCACTGTGGCTACAGCAACTAATAATGTGTATCAACCAACTGACTCCACATTAGGCTTGCCAGCTACTTTAGCACCTTCAACAGGTGATGGACGTATTGCATTTTACACATCTATCAATACAACAGTGGCTCCTAGATTCAGAATTAATGGTTTTTACAATGCAACCACTACAGGTATCCCAGTATACTTGCCAAGTGAAATAACTTTAATTAAAGCAGAGGCCCTTACAAGAGGGGGTAATTTAAGTTCGGCATTAACCGAATTAAATAAAGTGGTTACCAAAACAGCGGCAGCTGATCCATTTAGAGTGGGCGCCAACTTAGCAGCCTCTACCGCTGCAACAAGTGATGACCTTTTAAATGAGATTTATAAAAATCGTTGTATTGAATTGTTTATGTCAGGTTTAAAATTAGAAGACATGCGTCGATTTGGTAGAGCCAATACCGAAAGAAAGCGCAACTTTTTCCCTTATCCATTTAAGGAAAGAGACGGAAATAGCAATACCCCTGCTGATCCAACTTTCTAATTAAACTAAACAATGAATATGAGTAAAACTTTTATAAGAACAACCGAAGCGTCTTCTCTTTATAATAATATTGAGCAATCCTCTACTTTGGAGATATTGGCCAATATTAATAAGGAAGATCATAAAGTTGCTTCTTCAGTAGAAAAAGTGATTCCGACTATTCATTTATTGGTTGAAGCCATTACTGAAAAATTAATGAATGGTGGACGTTTATTTTATATAGGTGCAGGAACAAGTGGTCGACTTGGTTTAGTAGATGCAAGTGAATGCCCTCCTACTTTTGGCGTCCCCAACGATTTAGTAATAGGTATTATTGCTGGTGGTCACCAAGCCATGTTTCAAGCAGTAGAAAATGCCGAAGACGATGAACAACAGGCTTGGCTTGATTTACAAAATTATTCTATATCCAACTTGGACGTAGTGGTGGGTATCGCTGCAAGCGGTACTACACCCTACGTTATTGGTGGCTTAAAATCTTGTAGATTAAATGGGATAACAACCGGCAGTATCAGCTGTAATGAAAATAGCCCTGTTTCAAATGAAGCTGATTTTCCTATTGAAGTAATTGTGGGTCCAGAATTTATAACAGGCTCTACACGAATGAAAAGTGGTACTGCTCAAAAAATGGTACTCAATATGATTTCGACTTCTGTGATGATAAAAATGGGAAGAATTAAAGGGAATAAAATGGTTAACATGCAGCTAACCAATCAAAAACTTTTCGATAGAGGAGTTAAAATGATTATGGATGAGCTTCCTACTGATGACCAAAATAAAGCAGCCGAATTATTAAGCAAATATGGCTCTGTTAAAAAATCAATTGAAATGGCAACCATTCAATAATTTTTTAATCCCTAGCTACAAAAAGGTCCCGCTTTCGCGGGACCTTTTTTTTGATTACTATTTTAGTTTGGAAAACTAATTTTACCCATGGTGATGGGAATTTTGGTGGCATTCCCTCCGGCAAACATGGGTTCACCTGCTACTGCTTCATTAGCCAACACAGCAAATAAAATTGCTTCTTTCGCATCAGGATGAATGCCAATTTTATCGGAAGTCTCAATAGTGATATTGGGAAGTAGCTTTTGTATATGTTGGATTAAAACTGGATTGTGCATTCCCCCACCACTTGTATAAATAGTGTATTGCTCATTAGGAGGTACATGTATATGTATCGCTTCTACAATGGTTTCCGCACTTAATAGATTTAAAGTGGCCATGATATCCGCTCCCTCAATAGCATGAATTCCTGCTTTTTGTTTAGCAGTTTCAATAAAATCAATATTAAATAATTCAGGTCCAATGGTTTTTGGCAATCCTACTTTAAAAAAGGAATCTTGTTTCATTGCTTCAAGTAATTGACTATTTACTTTTCCTTGTAAAGCCAGGCTACCATCCTTATCATAGGGTTTATTATAATGCACTCGCATAAATGCGTCCATCATAGTGTTACCAGGGCCTGTATCGGTGGAGAAAACCTGATCCAATTTTGCATTGGCAGGTAAATAAGTATAGTTGGCTATGCCTCCAATATTTAATAATAATCTATTTTCAATGGTATCCGTACAAAGTAAATAGTCCCCATAAACGGCTAATGGAGCACCTTCTCCTCCTGCTGCAATATGTTTTTGTCTAAAATCACTCAATGTAATAATTTGGGTATGCACAGACATATGATCCCCATCACCAATTTGTAAAGTAGCGGGACCAAAAGCATCATTGGGATGTAAGGACTTAGGGGCATGGTAAATAGTTTGACCATGGCTAGCAATTAAATCGATATCACTACTTTGGAGGCCCCACTCAGCAATACTTTTATTAATCATTTGGGCATGTTCAATGGCAATCCATGGATTCAACAAAGTGAGTTGCGATAAGGACACTGATGGTTTTGAAAAAATACTTAAAATTTGTGCTTTCATATGCTCATCAAATGAAACAGTCGTAAAATTCAACAATTTCACTTTTGTTGCAATTCCTGCACCTTCAATTTCACATAATGCAATATCCAACCCATCAAAGGAAGTGCCACTCATTAAACCAATAATTTTTCTACTAGCCTTATTCGCTATTTGATAAAGCGCTGCAATATTTTGGTGCATAGTTTTTGTCCATTAATTGTGATTTAAAGGTACTAAATTGAAGCGTATCAACAGCATTTGGTCAATTTTCCACACCCGCTTAAATGAGCTCAAATTCAAGGGCTTATAACGTAACTTTGGACCAATAAAACAATTTGTATGCTTAAAGTTGGCGTGTTTGGTGTGGGGCATTTAGGAAAATTTCATTTGAATAACTGGCTTGAAATACCAGCAGTTCAAGTCATTGGATTTTTTGATCCCAGTAACGACAATGCCAAAGAAGTGGAAGAAAAGTATGGCATACCCCGTTTTATGGACGAAGAAGCCCTAATCGCAGCTTCAGATATTATTGACGTTGTGACCCCTACCCATTTGCATTTCCCTGTCTGTGAAATGGCCATTAAAACAGGCAAACATGTTTTTGTAGAAAAACCAATGGCCAATACCATTGAAGAAGGAAAAGCCATTGTGGGTATGGTAAAAGAAGCCAATGTAAAATTACAAGTGGGTCATGTTGAAAGGTTCAACCCTGCTTATACTGCGCTTAAAAATGCTTCTTTAAATCCATTATTTATTGAAGTACATCGTTTGGCACAATTTAACCCAAGGGGTACCGAAGTGAGTGTTATTTTAGACTTAATGATTCATGATATTGATATTATTTTAAGCATCGTGAAAAGTGATGTCAAAAGTATTTCAGCAAGTGGTGTTGCTGTTTTAACCGATACCCCTGATATTGCTAACGTTCGAATAGAATTTAATAATGGTTGTGTCGCTAATTTAACAAGCAGTAGAATTAGCATGAAAAAAATGCGTAAGATTCGCTTATTTCAAAAAGACGCTTACATCGGCATTGACTTTTTAGAAAAAACAACAGAGATTATTAAATTAAAACAACCTGACGAAGAAGATAGTTTTTCATTTGATATAGATACGCATCAAGGTAAAAAAACAATTTCTATTTCAACACCAGTTATTGAGAACGGCAATGCAATTAAAGCAGAATTGACCAGCTTCGTTCAGTCTATTTTAAACGATGCGCCTACTGTTGTTAGTGAAATTGATGGTTATTTAGCCATGGAAGTTGCGCACCAAATTTTAGATAAAATACAAAAAAGCACTTCTATACTTAGACAAGGCGCCGCAGCAGAAACAAAACCCCCTAAGGAAGATGGCTCAGCGTATGCTTTAGATTTTGAGGATGAGGCGCTTTAAATACTAATTGGCCCTTTTTGCCAAAATATATTCCGCAATGGCTAAATCCAAGGGTCTGGTAATTTTTATATTTTCAAATTCACCCTCTACTAAATTAACAGGTTGGCCATTCGCTTCAATCACATTGGCCTCATCGGTAAAGGAAGGCATATAGGATTGATTAAAGGCAGCTAATAATAAATCTGACTGAAAGGTTTGAGGCGTTTGAATAAGCATTACACTTTCTCGGTTATATAATTCATTCTTTTCCCCTTTTAACAATCTAACGGTATCGGTTGAACTGACCGCTGGTATTGCCGACCCTTTTTCCAATGCCTGTTGATAACATCTTTGGATTAAAGCAGGCGTTAATAAACACCTCACTGCATCATGTACAAAAACAATGGCTGATTCAGTGATTTGTGCTAACCCATTTTTAACCGATTGAAATCGGGTATCCCCCCCAGCTACAAATACAATGTTTTTTGTAAAACCATTATTTTGTAATAATTCCTTCCCTTCTTGTATATACCCTTCTGGTAAAACAATCACTAACTGTATATCCGTAAATGCAGCTACAAATTGATCGATGGTATGTAATAAAATAGGCTTCCCCTGAATGGTTAAAAATTGCTTTGGCAATACCGACCCCATTCTTTGCCCCGTTCCACCTGCCACAATGATGGCTATTTTTTTTGAGTACATATTATTTTTTTGATCAAATAAATTTTATCAGCTCGGAATACATTGCTCTTTTACAATAAGCAAAATTGCTTTTTTTTACTTTACTAATAACTGCTTTACTTCATTCATTAAATGCGCCTTGTTGATTGGCGCAGTACCCACTAATTCACAAACCAAGCCGCCTGCAATATTGGCCAGTTCTGCGGCTAATTCAATATTTTGAGCACTTGCATACGTTAAGCTAGCCACGGCGATTACTGTATCACCAGCCCCACTTACATCAGCTATGTTTCGGATATGGGTAGGTATTAATTTATGTGTAGTGGAATTGCCAAAATAGACACCATGTTCTGACAAAGTAATTAATGAAATTTGATGTTGCAAATGACTATATAAAGCTTCATGCACTTTTGATAAACTTTCTACATTGACTGCAGGTAATTCAATTTTAAGCCCTTCTTTAACTTCTTTTAAATTTGGCTTAAAGATAGTGCACCCTTTGTAGGCCAAAAAGTTTTTGTGTTTAGGATCAACTGATGTTGGAATTCCTTTGCTATTGCAATAAGCAATAACAGCTGTAATTACTTTTTCAGTGAGCACCCCTTTATTATAATCTTCTAAAATAATCAATGCAGGTTTTTCATTGTCCACATAGTTATAAAAATTGGACAATAATTTTTCGGTTTCTGCTTCAGATAAATCAGTGGTATGCTCATGGTCCAAACGCATCATTTGCTGATTGCGCCCCATTACTCTCACCTTATTGGTAGTTACCCTAGTTGCACTTTCGTGTATATATTGAGTATCAATTCCCTCCGACTTTAATAAATGATTTAGTTCAACCCCCTCTGCATCTTTTCCAATGACAGCAAATAAAGTAGTAGGTGCGCCGAGTGCACGTAAATTTAGCGCCACATTGGCTGCACCGCCCACGCGGGTTTCTTTTCGTTGTAAGGAGACAATAGGAACAGGTGCTTCTGGGGAAATACGATCCACCGATCCCCACCAATAGGTATCCAACATAATATCTCCTACCACACCAATTTTAGTATGGCTAAATGACCCGAATAAGGCTTCAAAAGTTGGCTGATCCATCATCATTATCCTTTTGTTTTTTTATTGCTCAATGCGATATAATACAAAGGTATACCAATGAGGGTAATTATCAGCCCAGGCCAGGTGAAATTAGGCTTGTAAATGATTAGTAATACGCAAAAGCAGGTTCCCATTAATATGTATATTGCCGGTAAAATTGGGTATCCAAATGCTTTATAAGGACGTTCCATTTCAGGGCGCTTTTTACGAAGTATAAATATGCCTATAATGGTTAAAATATAAAAAATTACCACGATAAAAGATACCATATCCAATAAGTCGCCGTATTTGCCACTTAAGCATAATAAACTCGCTACTACACATTGTGCCCATAAAGCCCATTCTGGAACTGCATTTTTATTTAAACTACCCGCTTTTTTAAAGAACAAACCGTCCTGTGCCATGGTATAATACACCCTAGCGCCAGCAAGAATTAATCCATTATTGCACCCAAAAGTGGAAATCATAATCATCACTGCAATTACATAAGTACCAATATTGCCAAAAATGACATTAGAAGCGGCCACAGCTACTCTATCCGCTGGTGCATTGGCAATTTCATTTAATGGAAGTACACTTAAGTACATTAAGTTAGCTGCTATATAAATGATGGTCACGATGAGGGTGCCTAAAAATAAACTTAAGCCAATATTACGTTGAGGGTTTTTAATTTCTCCTGCAATAAAAGTAACATTGTTCCAAGCATCACTACTAAATATAGACCCCACCATACTCGCTGCTATCGCCCCTAAAATAGCCACTCCAAAAATAGGTGTCGTGGTTCCATCAGCTGCAATGTTTTTCATGGACCAAGCATCCTGCCAATTCGCATTCCAAATATTTGAATTAGATGCCAATAAAAAACCAAACCCTATCAATCCAAATAAAGAAGCCAATTTTGTTACGGTAAATGTGGTTTGAATTAACTTTCCCCCTTGTACCCCTTTTGTATTGATATAAGTTAACAATACAATAATGATGATTGACACTAATTGTGCGGGGTAAATTTTTAAGAAGCCCAATTGAAATAAAATATTGGCATCATTCATTTCCAAGGATGGGAAAAAATATCCGGCAAACTTACTAAAGGCTACTCCCACAGCTGCGATGGTACCTGTTTGAATCACTGAAAAAAAACTCCACCCATATAAAAATCCCAATAAAGGATTATAGGACTCTTTTAAATAAACATATTGCCCTCCTGCTTTGGGGAACATGGCACTTAACTCCCCATAACTTAAGGCCGCCGTTAAGGTCATGAATCCAGTTAATAACCAAACGGCAACAAGCCATCCTGCAGCGCCCACATTTCTTGTAATATCGGCACTTACTATAAATATACCCGAACCAATCATACTTCCTGCCACAATCATTGTAGCATCAAAGGCACTAAGCGTTGGTTTAAACCCCCCATTTTCAGTTGTTGACATAGTAATTAAATTGTGTAATAGAATCCTTAAGTTAAAAAAAATCCCGTTATCAAAACGGGATTCAGTAATTTATTTTTTTGGCTTATACTCTGCATTCAAACCTTTGACAATGTCTGCAGTAATATCATAAGCGGTATCCTTATAATACATTAAATCAGGATTGCTTGAAAGGATATAGGCAAATTGTTTGCCCTTGTTGTATTGATTAAGATATACTTCAATTTTCTTTTTTACTTCTTGTAAACGCTTAAAACTTTCTTCTTGTAACTCTTGCGATAATTGTTGCTCCTTGCTTTGGTAGTTTTTTTCTGCCTTCATTAAATCTTGTTGACGATTGGCTACTTCAGCTTGAGATAAAAGTGCCCCATTTTTTTGAAGGTCTTGGTACTTTGCAACATAATCATTTTTTAAATTATTTAATTGCTTAGCATTTTCCTGATCCTTTAACAATAAAGCAGCTTTTACTTCTTTAAAAAACTCATAATTATTTTGAATTGAATCAATTTCAAAATAAGCCACTTTGGTACTTGCTCCTTTATCTGGCGCTGGACTAACTTGCTTACTAGGTGCACTGAAATGTAATATATACAATACAATTACAGCGACAGCTAAAATTCCATTTACCAACCATGCGTTTTGTTTCATTTTCAATTAATTTATTTAATAACAATTATGCTTTTTCTATGCCTTATAAAAATAGGGAAAAATACTAAATCCCCCACCTAAAAATCACATAAAAAAAGCAGGAAATATTACTACTTCCTGCTTTTTAACAAATTATACGAATGTGTATTATTCTTCTTCGTCAAAGCTCATCGCTTCGCGCGTTGTAGCCAACACTTCATATTCCTCCTTGCTTCCAACGATCAATTTCTCAAACTCTTTTTGACCAGTACCAGCAGGGATTAAATGACCTGTGATTACATTTTCTTTCAAGCCTAACATCATATCCACCTTACCTTGAATTGCGGCTTGGCTTAATACTTTGGTAGTCTCTTGGAAAGAAGCAGCTGAAATCCAGCTTTGTACACCTAATGAAGCTTTTGTAATACCTAATAATACCGGACGTGCTGTAGCTGGTTTTGCATCACGCACTTCCACTACTTTTTTGTCATTACGTCTTAAGATAGAATTCTCTTCTCTTAATTCACGTACTGTAACAATTTGTCCTGGCTTTAATTTAGTACTTTCTCCTGCCTCAGTAACTACTTTCTTATCATAGATTCTGTCGTTCTCTTCAATAAAGTCAAAACGATCTTCTAAGTCCTCCTCTAAGAATTTGGTATCACCCGCATCTACGATTTCTACTTTCTTCATCATTTGACGAACGATTACCTCAATGTGCTTATCGTTGATTTTAACCCCTTGTAAACGGTAAACCTCTTGGATTTCATTTACAACGTACTCTTGTACAGCATATGGTCCGCGAATCGCTAAGATATCTGCTGGTGCAATTTGACCGTCTGATAATGGGCTACCTGCCTTAACGAAGTCGCTATCTTGAACCAAGATTTGGCGTGTTAATGGAACAAGGTATTTCTTCACCATTCCGTCCTTAGACTCAACAATAATTTCTCTGTTACCACGCTTGATATTTCCAAATGCTACGATACCATCAATCTCACAAACAATCGCAGGGTTACCTGGATTTCTTGCTTCGAATAATTCAGTAACACGCGGTAAACCTCCAGTGATATCCTTTAACTTACCTAATACTCTTGGAATTTTCACCAACACATGACCTGCTTTTACTTCAGTTCCTTCTTCAATAACGATATGAGAACCTACTGGCAAGTTATATTGCTTGCTGTCTTTTCCACCTTCTAAGATAATGGTAGGGATTCTTGTTTTATCCTTAGATTCAATAACCACTTTTTCACGGTGACCTGTTTGCTCATCCGCTTCATCACGATAAGTGAATCCTTCAGTGATATTTTCAAACTTGATTTTTCCATTTTGCTCAGCAACGATAACGTTGTTGAATGGATCCCAAGTACAAATCACATCTCCTTTCTTTACTTGTGCACCGTCTTTAACCGCTAAAATAGCACCGTAAGGAACATTGTTCGTAATCATCAAGCGATCGTTTTTCACGTCCATGATTCTTACTTCACCTGTACGTCCAATAACCACTTTAACTTTATTGCCTTCGTTATTTAAAGTATCAACAGTACGTAATCCATCAAATTGGATCGTACCGTCAAACTTAGCGTTTAAGCTTGATTCAACTGAAGATGAACCTGCAACACCACCCACGTGGAAAGTACGTAATGTTAACTGTGTACCTGGCTCACCAATGGATTGTGCAGCGATAATACCTACAGCATCTCCTTTTTGAGTGATATATCCAGTGGCTAAGTTTCTACCATAACACTTCACACATACACCACGCTTGCTCTCACATGTTAATACCGAACGGATTTCAACCGTTTCAATACCCGCATCTTCAATTATACGTGCTTCGTCGATAGTAATTTCTTCACCAGCAGCAACGATTAGTTCGTTAGTGAAAGGATTGATTACATCATGTAATGAAGTACGTCCTTCAATTCTATCTGCTAATGGTTCAATGATATCTTCGTTGTCTTTTAATGCACTTGTTGCAATACCACGTAATGTGCCGCAATCCTCTTCAGAGATAACAACGTCTTGAGAAACGTCCACTAATCTACGTGTTAAGTAGCCCGCATCCGCCGTTTTCAATGCCGTATCCGCCAAACCTTTACGCGCACCGTGGGTAGAGATAAAGTAATCCAATACGTTCAATCCACCTTTAAAGTTAGATAAGATTGGATTTTCAATTACCTCAGATCCTGTACTACCACTCTTACGAGGTTTAGCCATCAATCCACGAATACCAACCAACTGCTTAACCTGTGTTTTACTACCTCTCGCTCCAGAATCCAACATCATATATACCGAGTTGAAACCTTGCTTATCGGTAGCCATTTCACGAATTAAAGTGTCTGTGATTCTTGTATCCACACGACCCCAGATATCAATAACTTGGTTGTAACGCTCGTTGTTGGTAATAAGACCCATGTTGTAGTTTTCCCAAACTTCTTCCACTTCTACTTTTGCATTCTCCAATAATTGGTGTCTTGCTTCAGGTACAACTAAGTCATTTACGTTAAATGATAAACCACCACGGAAGGCCATTCTAAATCCTAAAGTCTTGATATCATCCAAGAATTTAGCTGTCGTTGGAACGTCTGTGATTTTAATAATATCACCAATGATTTCTCTTAATGATTTTTTAGTCAACAATTGGTTAACGAAACCTACAGGCTTTGGTGTGTGTTGATTAAACAATACACGACCTACAGTAGTTTCAATTAATTTATTCACCAACTGTCCATTTTCACGCACATTTGTTTTTACACGAATGTTGGCATGTAAATCAATTTTGTTTTCGTTGTAAGCAATGATTACCTCGTCTA
Source organism: Bacteroidota bacterium (assembly GCA_947457075.1). Classification (GTDB taxonomy): domain Bacteria; phylum Bacteroidota; class Bacteroidia; order Chitinophagales; family Chitinophagaceae; genus Sediminibacterium. The sequence goes on along the minus strand of CANGUG010000014.1, from coordinate 393 downwards.
AGTTATAGAACGCTTTGCCCTCACCTCTTACGACTAAATCACCCATTGATTTTTTACCCTTTGTAATGTAGTATAAACCTAACACCATGTCCTGGGAAGGAAGGGTGATTGGCGTACCATTTTGTGGGTTTAAAATGTTATGAGAAGACAACATCAATAACTGTGCTTCCAAAATAGCCGCATGGCTTAATGGAACGTGCACCGCCATTTGGTCACCATCGAAATCGGCGTTGAACGCTGAGGTAACCAATGGGTGTAATTGAATGGCTTTACCTTCCACCAATTTAGGCTGGAAAGACTGAATAGATAAACGGTGCAATGTTGGGGCACGGTTTAACATTACAGGATGTCCTTTCAAAATATTTTCTAAGATATCCCAAATCACTGCTTCTT
>CANGUG010000013.1 GCA_947457075.1 Bacteroidota bacterium | reverse complement strand
GGAACTTAGTGATCGTCTCAAATAGATACTGTTGATGGTCAGAGTAATGTGAAACCCAGAGATCTGCAACATTGATTTCAAGACCTAAGGTCAAAAAATATAAATTAGTATCTTTGGCAAGCACGGTTAATGGGTCACATTCCATTACGGTGGAATAATCCTGCTTGAATTTTGGCGCGCGCTTTTGTGGTTTTACTGTAAAATTCTTACATTTAACTATGATTGCATTTATAAAGTCTTTTAAATACACTACTCCATTTGTGTTGTATGTATTAAGCTACCTGGCTTTTACCCATACGGGTATTTGGTGTTGGGTGCCCTTATTATATGTATTCTTTTTTATTCCTGTAATTGAATTATTCATTGCGCCCGATCCCAAAAACTTAGACGAGGTAGAGGAACAATTAGCCAAATCAAATAAATTATATGATTTTATTGTTTGGATGACTGTGCCACTCCAATACCTTTTATTATTTATTTTCTTATTTAGTTTTAAGCAAGAGATAGCGCCAATTGATATTGCTGGAAGAATTATTGGCATGGGATTATTATGTGGTGCATTTGGCATTAACGCTGCACACGAATTGGGACATAGAACCAATGTTTTTGAGCAATTTTTAGCAAAATTATTATTGCTAACTAGTTTATACATGCACTTTTTTATTGAACATAATAAAGGACACCATAAACATGTAGCTACCCCGCATGATCCCAGTACTGCAAAGTTCAAACAAACGGTATATGCATTTTGGATACAAACTTTTGTAGGCACGTATTTAAGTGCCTGGCATATTGCCATTGATGAAGCAAAAAAGAAAAACAAAATATTCCCTTTGCTCAACAATGAAATGTTTTTATTTCAGCTAGTGCAAATTGCTTTTGTAGGGGTGATTTTTTATTTTTTTGGATTATACATCATGTTGTATTTCGTAGGGGCTGCATTCATGGGTGCTATGTTATTGGAAACCGTAAATTATATTGAACACTACGGCCTTTCCCGTGAAAAAGGCGAAGGTGAACTATATGAAAGAGTTAAACCACATCATAGTTGGAATAGCAATCATATTATTGGCAGACTCATGTTATTTGAATTAAGCCGTCATAGTGACCACCATTATTTAGCCTCCCGCAAATACCAAATTTTAAGAAATTTGGAGGAAGCGCCTCAAATGCCAACAGGCTATCCTGGCATGATTGTACTTTCCTTATTCCCTCCTATCTGGTTTTCCATTATGCATAAGCAAATGAAAAAGTATTCTTTGTAATTAATACTGAACACAGCATTTTTTATGGAAATTGATGAAATTTTACATTATGCCCTGTCTTTGCCTGAAGCAGAGGAGTGCTTCCCATTTGGTGAAGAAATTTTAGTAATGAAAACAAAAGGGAAGATTTTTATCACATTAAACTTGGTCTCCTTTCCAAGCACCATGAATTACAAAGCAACACCTGATGATATCATTGAACAAAGAGATCAATATCCTGATGCTATATTTCCTGGCTTCCATATGAATAAAAAACATTGGAATACATTGCACTTAAATAGAACTGTTCCTTCTACAACTATAAAAACATTGGTATTCAACTCTTATCAATTGGTCAGAAAAAAGGCTTAAAGTGGTTATACACTCACCCAAAAGGCACCCCAAAAACCTCCCAAATTTAAAAGGCGTACCTTGCAGACCATTATGAGTACGAATTTTAAAGAACTAGGGTTAATTGAACCCATTTTATTGGCATTATTTGAGGAAGGTTACACCACTCCAACACCCATTCAAGAACAGTCTATTCCCATTTTATTGGAAGGAAAGGACTTATTAGGATGTGCACAAACCGGAACAGGCAAAACAGCAGCATTTACGCTCCCCATCATACAATTACTTTCATCGAAACCCGTTGAAAAAAGAAAAAGAATCAAAAGCTTAATTGTAACTCCAACACGCGAATTAGCCATTCAAATTGCAGAGAGTTTTAATGCCTACGGACGACATACCCCATTAAATTGCACCGTCATATTTGGAGGCGTAGGACAAGGTCCACAGGTTACGGCCTTAAAAAATGGAGTGGATGTAGTGATTGCTACACCAGGTCGTTTATTAGATTTAATGAACCAAGGTTTTATTAGTTTAAGAGATGTTGAATTTTTTGTTTTAGACGAAGCAGATAGAATGTTGGATATGGGTTTTGTGCATGATGTCAAAAAATTATTGGCAGTACTTCCTAAAAAAAGACAGTCTTTATTTTTCTCTGCCACAATGCCTCCCGAAATTGTAAGCTTAGCTAATTCTATTTTACACAACCCTGAAAAAGTAACAGTAACGCCTGTCTCATCCACTGTTGAGATTATTGACCAAGCTGTTTATTTTGTTGATAAAGTAAATAAGAATGCATTGCTAGTTGAAGTATTAAAAAATCCTTCAATTAAAACAGCCTTGGTATTTACAAGAACCAAGCATGGTGCTGACAAAGTAGTTCAACTACTTACTAAAAATAATATTATTGCGGAAGCCATTCATGGTAATAAATCACAAAATGCACGTCAGCGTGCTTTGAGTAATTTTAAGGAACAAAGTACTAGAGTGTTGGTGGCGACAGATATTGCAGCAAGAGGAATTGATGTAGATGAATTAGCGCACGTGATTAATTTTGATATCCCTAATATCCCAGAAACTTATGTACATCGTATTGGCCGAACAGGTCGCGCTGGTGCCGAAGGAACGGCTTTGTCTTTTTGCGATTTTGAGGAAAAAGCATATTTAGCCGATATTGAAAAGTTAATTGGCAAGAAAGTGCCTGTTATTTTTGAGCACCCTTACCCGATGCAACAATTTCATGCCAATAAAACCTCCCAGGATGCTGGCTGGGGCAAACCAAGGAATATAAGAGGCCGTGCACCGCAACAGGAAGGTGGTTTTGGTGCTAAAGGAGGGCAAAAAAGACGATTTAATTCAAGTAAACCCAAGCGTGGTTAGTATCTTTGAAATAACAAATACGTTATTTCATGAAGCAATTACTCGTACTCGTTTTATTGGGCTGTTGTAGCTTTTTAAAAGCACAAGATACTGCTGCCATTAAAAAAGCTGACCTTAAAAGTGCAGCAAAGCTTTTTGATTTGCAATTCACCGAAAAGGAAATAGATACCTTATATACTGATGTAATTGACAATTTAGCCAATTACAAAGCCATGCATAAATTGTCACTACCTAATAGTGTTCCTTTAAGTACCTGGCAACTTCCCTATCCTGCGAACAATAAAACTAGTTCCAAGGTTTCGCTTAGTTTAACCAATTGCGAAGTGCCTGCTAATAAAAACGAATTGGCTTTTTATAGCATTGGCGAATTAGCCTACTTGATAAAAAATAAAAAAATAAGCTCATTGGCCCTCACACAATTTTTTATTGAAAGAATAAAAAAATATGGGGATACTTTAGAGTGTGTAATTAGTTTACAAGAAAATATTGCCTATGCTCAAGCAAAAAAAGCCGATGAAGAAATTGCTCAAGGAAAGTACCGCGGTTTATTACATGGCATTCCTTATGGATTAAAGGACTTATTCGCAGTAAAAGGAACTAAAACAACCTGGGGTGCAGCTCCTTATAAGAATCAAGTAATTGAGGAGGATGCATTTGTTTATACCCAATTACAAAATGCGGGCGCAGTGCTTATAGCAAAATTTACATTAGGTGCATTAGCAATGGGTGACTATTGGTATGGTGGAAGAACAAGAAATCCATGGAATTTGAAATATGGGTCATCTGGTTCCTCGGCTGGCTCTACGGCAGCCACAGTAGCAGGCCTTGTGCCTTTTGCAATAGGAACAGAAACCTATGGCAGTATTGTATCCCCTTCTACCCAATGTGGGGCAACTGGTTTAAGACCCACTTTTGGAAGTATTAGTAGAACAGGAGCAATGGCCTTGAGTTATAGCTTAGATAAAATTGGACCTATATGCCGCAGTGCCGACGATGCTGCCATTGTATTTAACTATATACGAGGAACAGATGGAAAGGATTTATCTGCAACCAATCCTTCCTTTAATTATACCCCCAATAATGACATCAAAAAATTACGCATTGCCTATGCTAAAAATTACTTTGATCAAATAAAAGACAGTACTAGAAATGAGTGGAAAGTATTGGCCAGTTTCAAGAAAATGGGTGCTGAACTGATCCCCGTTAATTTCCCAGATAGTGGCGTGTATAATTTTAATATAATGGATGTGATTATAGGGGTTGAATGTGCTGCACAATTTGATGAAATGACTCGATTAAACCAAGACGATGAATTGACAAGACAAACTAAATACGATTGGCCAAATCAGTTTAGAACAGCTCGTTTTGTTCCTGCTGTAGAATATATCAATGCCCAAAGACACCGATCGGTATTAATGCAAAAAGTAAACGAGGTGATAAGCCAGTATGATGTTATCATTTGCCCCTCTCGCGGAGTAGAATCAAACCAAACGGCCATTACTAATTTAACAGGTCACCCTGTGGTTTGTATGCCAACTGGCTTAGATAGCAAGTATAATATGCCTACAGGCATTACCTTTGTAGGAAATTTGTATGACGAGGGCACTATTTTGCAAATTGCAAATGCCTATCAACTACAAACAAGCTGGAATAAACAACATCCAGCATTATTTAAATAGAAATAGAACATATGAATAATATTAAAAAGATTGCTTCAAAAGAATTGGGTTATGGATTTATAAAAGACGTACCCAAAGGCAAGGACGAGTATTATTTACGCAACAAGCAAAACCGAAGTGGTATTGAATATCGCCAACTAACCGCTTTAGAAATTGAAATATTGGTACGCAATAGAAACACGAGTGACGATTGGTCAAAAATTTTAGTGTCCAATGAATTCAATCCAGAATTAGTTAAAAATTGTTCGTTTTTTGGTTTAATTAGAATTGGGAATCTCGAAAATAGCTGTCTTTGCTTTAGTGATTTAATTGTTCCTATTGGATTATATAATTCTACCATTATTAGTAGTGATTTTGGCAACAATGTATCTGTTCATAACGTAAATTATATGTCTCATTATATTTTGGGCAATGAGGTAATTATTAATAATGTAAATGAGCTTGTTACTACCAATCATGCAAAATTTGGAAATGGTATCATTAAAAAAGGAGAAAGTGAAAATGTGAGAATTTGGCTTGAATTGTGTAATGAAAATACAGGTCGTAAGGTTTTGCCGTTTAATGGGATGACTTCAGGTGATGCTTATTTGTGGACAAGACACAGAAACGATGTACAATTACAACAAAAATTCATTGAATTAACCGACCATCAGTTTGACAACAAATTGGGTTATTATGGAAAAATCGGCGACCGAAGTGTCGTTAAAAATTGTAAAATTATTAAGGATGTATGGATTGGGGAAGATGCCTATTTAAAAGGGGCCAATAAAATAAAGAATGTAACGATTAATTCTCATGCACTCGCTAAATCTCAGGTGGGTGAAGGATGTGAGTTAGTAAATGGTATTGTTGGTTATGGCTGCAGAATATTTTATGGCATCAAAGCAGTGCGCTTTGTATTATCTGACTATTCACAACTCAAATATGGCGCTAGGTTAATCAATTCATTCCTGGGGCCCAACGCCACTATTTCCTGTTGTGAAGTATTAAACTCTTTAATTTTCCCTGCACACGAACAGCACCATAACAATAGTTTTTTATGCGCTGCATTGGTAATGGGTCAAAGCAATATCGCAGCCGGCGCCACATTAGGATCCAACCACAATAGCCGAGGTGCTGATGGCGAAGTGGTTATGGGAAGAGGGTTTTGGCCTGGTCTTTGTGTTAGTATTAAACATAATTCTCAATTCGCGAGTTTCTCTTTGTTAAATAAAGGCGACTACAATTATGAGTTAAACATTCCCATTCCATTTTCTTTGATTAGCAACGACCCTCTAAAAGATGAATTAGTCATTATGCCAGGGTATTGGTTTTTATATAATTTTTATGCATTGGCCAGAAATGCTTGGAAATATGTTGACCGTGATAAACGTAAATTCAAAACCCCCATTTACGAGTATGACTACCTTGCACCCGATTCTGTAAATGAATTGATCAGTGCAAGAGCCATTATTGCAAAAGCAGTAGCTACCGCTCAATTAACAAAAGAGAAAAAAGCGATTCCTGCTGATGAATTAAAATTAATTCAGTTGGGCGATAAATTATTGACAACTAAGTCAAATAAAGAGATAGATAAGTTAGAAGTAATTGTAAATGGATTTGAAAATAGCAAGCGTAAAACTAAATTAATTAAATGTATTGAGGCCTACCATATGTTTGGCAAAATGATTTTTGTATATGGCATGGAAGCAGCATTGCGTTTCACTGAAAACAAAAAAGGTAAGGCAACCCTAACAACCCTACAACAAGCGAAACTTAATAGCACCAATTCAGATTGGTCCAATATTGGTGGTCAATTAATTCCTACAAAACACGTAGATGGGTTATTAAGTAAAATTAAAACTGGGGCTGTTGAAAGTTGGGATCAAGTGCATGAATTTTATGAGGGAGAATCTGCCAAATACGCTTCTAGAAGGGACTTGCACGCATTGTCTTGCTTAACAGCAATCACTGGTAAATCATTGAATAAACTAACCAACACACAATTCATTACTTGGCTTAATGATTATTTTGAAATAAAAAAAGACATTACTGCAAGAATACAAAATACAAGAGCAAAGGATTATTCCAATCCGTTTAGAAAAATGGTGTACGAAAATGAGGCTGAAATGAATGCAGTGGTAGGCTCCTTAAAGGACAATGGATTTATCAACGACCAAAACAAAGCACTTAGCGATTTAGAAAAGCAAATTTTGTCAATCAAAAAGGATTTAAAGCTTTAAAAGTGACATCCCCAATCCTAATTGCCATTGGGTAGTTTTCCATTTTGATTGGTCCTGTAATTCATTGATGGCTTGCAGTCCAACTACATATCTGCCATAAACAAAAAAACCTCCAAGGTCAATTTTTGCGCCACCTACTACGGCGAATTCACCGTTTTTAAAGGCCATACTTGCATTACCGATACCGTCTTTTTTTTGATCTAACAATATACTGTATTGAGGTCCTGCCTGAATGGATAATTTACTAAAGGGTTTATACTCCGCTAATATTGGAATAGCCAAATAATTTAAGTGATAGGTCTCAGGCTGCAATATATTTTTGGATAACAAATTGGTGATTGAAGGAGCCGTTTCAAGCTTTGTTTGGGACAAAATTATTTCGGGAGTGATGCCCCATTGTTTAGTAATCCCAACATGCATGGCCACACCTGCATGATAGGAGGCTTTATTACGGTCAGCAGCTACTGAACTGATACTAGTGAAGTTTTGACCTACTTTAATTCCTAGATTAAAATTTTCTTGTGCTTTTAATTGACCAACCCCTATTATTGTAAATAAAAGAAGACTGTATTTTTTCATTTTCATAATCCTATTTATACTATAAAGGTAGAACGAAAAAAAGTAGTGCTTTGTTACATGCTACGTTTTAACAAATTCTTTTTTTTCAATCTGCCACTCAAAAATTTTACTTACACCAACTCAATCAGCGTGATTTCGGGTAAAATACCTACCCTACCTGGATAGCCCAAAAAACCAAATCCTCTATTTACGTATAACTGTTGATTGCCCGATTGATATATACCGGCCCATTGCTTATAGACCCACTGTACTGGACTCCATTTGAAATAGGGGTTTTCTACCCCAAACTGCATGCCATGGGTATGACCTGACAACATTAATTGCACCTGTGGATACTCAGGAATTACCTGTGCCTCCCAGTGACTTGGATCATGGCTCATTAAAATAATGGGATCATCAGGGTGCACCCCTTTCATTGCTTGATCCATTTTACCATACTTTGGGAATCTTGCTTTCGCCCCCCAATTTTCAATGCCCACTAATTGTATATAAGCCCCTTCCTTTTCAATTCTTACATTTTCATTCATTAACAATCTCCAACCTAATTGATGGTGTACCTGCATTAAATCTTGTAAATTTTGTTGCTTGGCTTGAGCAGAATCCCAACGAACATAGTCGCCATAATCATGATTGCCTAATACACTAAATACACCAAATGGCGCTTTGATTTTTTCAAAAACTTCCATCCAATCTTTCATTTCAATGGCGCGATCATTGACTAAATCTCCCGTAAACAAAATCAAGTCTGGTTTTTGTTGTAGGATTAAATCAACTCCTTTTAACACCGCTTCTTTTTCCTTTAAACTTCCACTATGAATATCACTAATTTGTATAAGCTTAAATCCTTTAAAAGCCGAGGGCAAGCCCTTTAATGAAATTTTCTTTTTAATTAATTTATAATTGTATTTGTTGCCAAAACCATAAATCAAGGAAAAAAACAATGTTGAAGCTAAGCCCACCCCTAGCCAACTTAAAAAAGTGGATCGAGGAATGCCATTTTCAGTATTCATGAATTGAGCCCCTGAGGAAGATGCAATCTTCCCAACGGTCCAAAAAGTACCCCTTCTGATATCATCCATTAAAAAAATAAGGGTCATGACTAGCTGGGTAAGCATCCAACCCATACTCATGGAAAAAAAGTACTGCCTAAAATAGGGATTGGTGTAAAATGGGACCAATACAAAGGAAGCAAAACTTAAGACACACAATGTCCAATACACTATACTTACAACTGTTCTTACCCCTGAGCCACTGGTTTGCAAAAGGTGTTTTAGGACCTGGTAAATATAGAAATCAATGATAATCAATATCAATAGAAGGATGGAAATAAAAACTGGGCTACGCATATAGGGATTTAAACCACAAAAATAGGGTCAAAAGCCTTATTTTTGGCAGAAATTAAGGATACCTATTTTATGGCAAGAATAATTGGAATAGCAAATCAAAAAGGGGGTGTGGGTAAAACCACTTCCGCTATCAATATAGCTGCAAGTTTGGCGGTTTTGGAGTTCAAAACTTTATTGATTGACGCAGACCCTCAAGCCAATAGTACTACTGGCGTAGGCTTCGATTTGCATAATATTACCACAAGTTTATACGATGGGATGATCAATCAAACCCCATTGGCTGATATTATCCTTAAAACCGAAATTCCCCATTTAGATTTAATCCCTTCACATATTGATTTAGTAGGTGCCGAAATTGAACTTATTAATTTCCCCAATAGAGAGAATGTTTTAAAGGAATTACTAGCTCCTATTCAGGATCAATATGATTTTATCATCATTGACTGTTTGCCTTCTTTAGGTTTAATTACTGTAAATGCATTGGTGGCGGCGGATAGTGTAATTGTCCCCGTTCAATGTGAGTTTTTCGCATTAGAAGGATTGGGCAAATTATTAAATACCGTTAAAATTGTACAAAGCAGATTAAATCCTCATTTACAAATTGAAGGTATTTTAATGACCATGTATGATGCTCGTTTACGATTAAGCAATCAAGTGGTGGGTGAAGTGCGTAAGCATTTTGATGATATGGTATTTTCGACTATTATTCACCGTAATAGCCGTTTAAGTGAGGCACCAAGTGTTGGTAAGCCGGTTATTTTATATGATGCAGACAGTAAGGGAACAGTGAACTATTTAAACTTGGCGAAGGAAATTTTACAAAAAAATGGCATGACTAAAATGAGTAATGCTGATAGAATAATTGATTAAATATGAGTAAGAGTACACCCAATAAAGACATGATTGGAAAGGGCCTTGGTTCTCTTTTAAAAAACATTCATGCTGAATATAAAAATCCCGCAGGGATAGTGGAAACAGAAACGATCCAAAAAGCAGTTGCTACTAATCGTATTCCATTAAGTGATATTCAAGTGAATCCAAAGAATCCAAGAAAAGATTTTGATGAAATTGCTTTACAAGAATTAAGACATTCGATAAAGCTTCACGATATTATTCAACCTATTACCGTTGCATTACTTACAAACGGAAAGTATCAATTAATTGCTGGGGAAAGAAGATTCCGTGCAGCGAAATTGGCGGGTCTAGCTGACATCCCAGCTTATATTAGACAGGGAAACGACCAAGAGTTGTTAGAATTAGCCCTGTTGGAGAATTTACAAAGAGTTGACTTAAATGAAATTGAAGTTGCCCTGAGTTACCAAAGAATGATGCAGGAATTAAACTATACGCAGGAAAAAGTATCAGAGCGTATGGGTAAAGACCGTTCAACAGTAGCTAACTACATTCGTTTATTAGACCTTCCCCCTGTTATTCAATCAGCAGTGCGCAAGGGTACTTTAAGTGTGAGTTTAGCTAAAATTTTGATTGGTAAAGAAATTGACCAACAACTATTCTTATTCAAAGAAATCACTGAAAAAGGATTGACTGTTCGTCAAACAGAGGAATTGGTAAGAAAAGTAAACGCATCAAGTGGCAAAGTCCAAAAGCCAAGTAAGAAAAATGAACTGTCTCCTGTTTATAAAAAATTAGAGGACAAATTAGCAAGTCATTTATCTGCAAAAGTGGTTTTACAGCAACAGAAAAACGGCAGCGGAACAATTACTATATCCTACCAAGACATCAATGAATTAAATACGATTCTAGATGCTATGAATGTGACCATTAGCTAGGATAAAAAAAGGAATACCATAGGATGAGGTTAATATTAATTTTATTATTGTTCATTGGCATGCAATATGATTGCTTGAGTCAGGATTCCACTATGAATAAATCAGTGAAACCCGCAAGCAATAACAAGGACAGTTTAAAGCTAATAATTGATTCCGTAAAAAAACACAACCCCCGATTAGCGACAAAATATTCGGCATTGGTTCCAGGTTTAGGTCAGGCCTACAATAAACAATATTGGAAAATGCCTATTGTATATGGTATTCTTGCAGTTCCGATTGCGACCTTTATTTACAACAATGATTTATACAATAAAACAAAATTCGCCTATTCGGCTTTGTATAAATCGCAGAATGGGGATGCCTCAGATATAGATAAAATTGACCCGGCTTTAAAAAACCTAAGTATTGGCTCCGTACAGAGTTATAGAAATATTTTTAGAAGAGACCGAGACTACTCCATTCTTTGGTTTGTACTCGGATGGGGATTAAATGTAGTAGATGCAACTGTTTCTGGACATTTAAAAGAATTTGATGTGAACTCAAATTTATCAATGCGTGTTGAACCCATTATACAACCTCAGTTAAGACAAGGAGGCATTTCACTGCAATTTAATTTAAAAAATAGCCACGCTAAATAATTCTGCATGAAAATAGCATTAATTGGATATGGGAAAATGGGTAAAGCCATTGAAGAAATTGCTTTGGAAAAAGGACATGAAATTGTATTGAAAATTGATGTAAGCAATCACAATGAATTCACAAAAGAAAATGTACAACTTGCAGATGTGGCTATTGAATTTACGGGGCCGCATAGCGCATTTGACAATATCAAAAAATGTATCGAGTTGGGCATACCAGTTGTAAGTGGATCCACAGGATGGTTGGACCAATGGAATGAAATTAGCGCAATGTGTGAAACACATAATGGATGTTTAGTGTATTCAAGTAACTATAGTATTGGTGTAAACTTATTTTTTGAGTTGAACAAGCAATTGGCTAATTTAATGGAACCATACACTCAATATGATGTTCACTTGACCGAAATACACCATACCGAAAAAAAAGATGCTCCAAGTGGCACTGCTATAAGTTTGGCGGAACAAATACTTGCTAATATGGGGAGGAAAAATCAATGGATGAATAGCCCTTCAACAAACGCAGCTGATTTAGTCATTACTTCGGAACGTATCGACCCAGCCCCAGGAACGCATACGGTGGCATATAGCTCCCCTATCGATACCATTGAAATTACCCATACCGCGCATACCAGAAAAGGATTTGCAAGTGGAGCGGTATTGGCAGCCGAGTTTGCAGCTCATAAAAATGGTATCTTTACAATGAAAGAAGTTTTAGGATTATAATATGTTATCTAAAAAAACACAATACGCATTACAAGCACTTTCCTATATGGCTGGGAAAGAGACAGATGCGCCCATACTCATTGCAGAAATTGCTGCAGAAAAAAAAATACCGCTAAAGTTTTTAGAAAATATTTTATTATCATTAAAAAAAGCAGGTTTTTTAGAAAGTAAAAAGGGAAAGCATGGTGGTTATTTATTTGCAATCCCTCCCCAAAAAATTAAACTAGCTGCCATATTTAGAACCATTGAAGGTCCAATTGCCCTTCTTCCCTGTGCAAGTTTAAATTTTTATAAAAAATGTGAAACCTGTAATGAGAAAAAATGTGGTATCAATAAAGTAATGCTCGAAGTGCGAGATAATACCTTAGCCATCTTAGATAAAAGAACAGTGGCCGACTTGATTGCATTGTAAGTTTGACATTTATTTTATTTAAAAATGATTAAAACGAATTTTATGAAAAAAATATTCATCACTTGTCTATTTATTGGTATTGCTTTTTTAGTAAATAGCCAAAGTTTAATTGGGGGTAAAAATATTATTAAGACAAATCTTTCTGCCAATGCATTAAAGAACTACAATATTACTTTTGAAAGAAGCTTAAATCATTTTGTATCCTTATCCGCTAGCTATTCAAATATGGATAAGCGCAGCCTTCCTTTAAAAGGATTGGTAAAACAATTTATCGACAACCCAAATATAGATTTCAATAATTTTAAAGTTGCTAACAACGCGTTTACCTTAGAAGGTAGATTTTATCTTGGATTACAAAAAATGTCAGGATTTTATATTGCACCTTATGCTAGATTTGGGACCCTTAGTGTTGATGTCCCCGTGAATTATACATACAATGTTGTACTAGGTGGATTAACCGTACCTGTAACCCCTTCTCCTGCAGTGTTGACTGGGTCAATACGTTCAAAAAGTGCAGGTGCCTACTTTGGGATGCAATATCAACTGTTAACCAAGCTTGTATTGGACATATGGGTAATTGGAGGTCATTATGGAACTTCTGAGGGTACTTTGGAATATAAAGCCCCTTTGCTTACACCCAATATTGCCTTGGATGAAATTAAAAGATCCGTTGACCAAACCAATGCCAAACCATTTAGTTTAACTACTAAAATTGTTCAAAATAACGATGGTACAAAAAGTATTGTCACCAATTCAGACGGACCTTGGGCGGGTATTAGAGGTGCCGGAATCACTGTTGGATTAAGATTTTAAGGAAGCATCTGTTTGGTATTTTGCGTACCTTTGTGAACGCAAATAAGCCAATTATGATTCCAAATTATTTACAAAATCATTTTAAGCATCAACAATACGATGCCAATAATTTTTTCTTAATCGCAGGCCCATGCGTGGTAGAGAGTGAGGAATTGGTGATGGAAATTGGAGAAAAAGTTGCTACGATTTGTAAAAATTTGGGTATCCCCTATGTATTTAAAGCAAGCTATAGAAAAGCAAACCGTACCAGTGCTAATTCATTCACAGGTATTGGTGATGATACCGGTATGGAACTCATCAAAAAAGTAGGTGCAAAATTTAATGTACCCACTACTTCCGATATTCATGCACATGATGAAGCAGCGATAGCCGCTCAGTATATTGATATATTACAAATCCCCGCTTTTTTATGTCGTCAAACCGACTTATTAATTGCAGCAGCGGAAACAGGCAAAATTGTAAATGTAAAAAAGGGCCAATTTTTAAGTGGTGCTTCTATGAAATTTGCGGTTGATAAAATAAAATTAGCCGGCAACGATCAGGTGATGCTTACAGAACGTGGTAACACATTTGGTTATCAGGACTTAGTGGTGGACTATCGAAATATTCCAGCCATGGCAGAAAATAAGGTACCTGTTATTATGGATTGTACCCATTCCTTACAACAACCCAATCAAACAAGCGGGGTGACAGGTGGCAATCCAGCCTTAATTGAAACCATCGCAAAAGCGGCGATTGCAACCGGTGCGGATGGATTATTTATTGAAACGCATCCGAATCCAGCAGTAGCAAAAAGTGATGGTGCCAATATGTTAAAACTGGAAATGTTGGAGCCATTATTAGAGAAGTTGGTTCGATTAAGAAAAGCCGTTATTTAAAATCTGTTATAAATAGAATTAACTGCCATCAATAGCAACGAATTAAAAAATTTTGAATCCTCTAAAGTATTATAAATTAATATTTTAGGGGATTTCTTTTTCCCTGAAGCATATAATGATTGATGCTTCTCCAAAAAGCGAGCACCATATAAATGATGACGGGTGACCCAAAAGTCAAAAAGGAGATGTAAATAAACCACATTCTAATTCTGGAGCTAGCAATCCCTAATCGTTCCCCCATGGCCGAACAAACGCCGAAAGCGTGTAATTCAAGGAAATTTCTCATTTTTTGCATGTCCAATAGCTTTAAATGCTATCCAAATCTAATAAAAAAATCGCCATTTTCACTTACCTTTGCGTCAGTTTTTAACACCTAAATTGATACTTATGGCTTTTGATATTGAAATGATCAAAAAATTGTATGCTGAAATGCCAGCAAAAGTGGATGCAGCGCGTAAAATGTTGGGTCGTCCATTAACATTATCTGAGAAAATTTTATTCTCTCATTTACATAGTGATCAAAAATTAGAAAGCTTCGCAAGAGGTGGTTCTTATGTTGATTTTGCACCCGATCGTGTAGCCATGCAAGATGCAACAGCACAAATGGCTTTATTACAATTTATGCAAGCAGGTCGTCCAAAGGTAGCAGTACCAAGTACGGTGCATTGCGATCACTTGATCTCTGCAAAAGTAGAAGCAAAACAAGACTTACAAGTAGCCACAACAGAAAGTAAAGAAGTATATGATTTCTTAGCTTCTGTTTCAAATAAATATGGTTTAGGATTCTGGAAACCAGGTGCAGGTATTATTCACCAAGTAGTGTTGGAAAACTATGCTTTCCCAGGTGGTATGATGATTGGTACCGATTCGCATACTGTGAACGCTGGTGGTTTAGGTATGTTGGCCATTGGAGTTGGTGGTGCTGATGCATGTGATGTAATGGCTGGATTGGCTTGGGAATTAAAATGGCCTAAGTTAATTGGTATTAAATTAACGGGTAAATTAAACGGATGGACTGCGCCTAAAGACGTTATCTTAAAAGTAGCTGGTATCTTAACCGTAAAAGGTGGTACGGGTGCAATTGTAGAATATTTTGGGGAAGGTGCAACGAGCATGAGTTGTACAGGTAAAGGAACTATTTGTAATATGGGTGCCGAAATTGGTGCAACCACATCTACATTTGGTTACGATGCAAGCATGAGCCGTTATTTATCTTCAACAGGCCGTGCCGATGTAGCTGCTTTGGCAGATGCAGTAGCAGAACACTTAACTGCAGATGCTGAAGTGTATGCAAATCCAGAAAAATATTTCGATCAAGTAATTGAAATTGATTTAGATACTTTAGAGCCACACTTAAACGGACCATTCACTCCAGATTTAGCCACTCCTATTTCTAAAATGAAAGAAGTAGCAGCAGCCAACGGATGGCCTACCACAGTAGAAGTTGGTTTAATTGGTAGCTGTACCAACTCTTCTTACGAAGATATTAGCCGTGCAGTAAGCTTAGCAAAACAAGTTGCACAAAAAGGGTTGACTACGAAAGCAGAATACATGATCACTCCTGGTTCTGAGCAAGTAAGATACACTATTGAAAGAGATGGTTTCTTAGAGGTGTTCAGCCAAATTGGTGCTAAAGTATTCGCTAACGCATGTGGACCTTGTATTGGAATGTGGGAGCGTGTGGGTGCAGAGAAGAAAGAAAAAAATACCATCGTTCACTCTTTCAACAGAAACTTTGCAAAACGTGCGGATGGTAATCCAAACACATTTGCATTCGTAGCATCTCCTGAGATTGTTACTGCATTAGCCATTGCAGGTGATTTAACTTTCAACCCTTTAACGGATACATTGACTAATGATAAGGGCGAACAAGTAATGTTAGACGCCCCTAGTGGTGATGAATTACCAACAAAAGGATTTGCTGTAGAAGATGCTGGATTCCAAGCACCAGCAGAAGATGGTTCAAAAGTGGTTGTTGCGGTTGATCCAGCATCAAAGCGTTTGCAATTATTAGATCCATTCACCGCATGGGAAGGAACGGATTTAAAATCTTTAAGATTATTAATTAAAGCAAAAGGAAAATGTACAACGGATCATATTTCTATGGCAGGTCCATGGTTAAAGTTCCGCGGTCACTTAGACAATATCTCTAACAACTTATTGATTGGTGCTGTTAACTTCTTCAACGAAAAAACAGACAACGTAAAGAGTCAATTAACAGGCAACTACGATACCGTACCCAATACACAAAGAGCTTACAAAGCAGCAGGTGTTGGCACCATTGTAGTTGGTGATGAAAACTATGGTGAAGGAAGTTCTCGTGAGCATGCTGCGATGGAGCCACGTCATTTAGGTGTTCGTGTGGTATTGACAAAATCATTTGCACGTATCCACGAAACCAACTTGAAAAAGCAAGGTATGTTGGCGTTGACATTTGCTGATAAAGCAGACTACGACAAAATCCAAGAAGATGATAGTATTGATGTGACAGGCTTAACTAGCTTTGCTCCAGGTACTCCATTAACATTGGTATTAACACATAAAGACGGAAGCAGTGATACGATTAAAGCAAACCATACTTATAACCAACAACAAATTGAGTGGTTTAAAGCAGGTGGTGCATTAAACATTATCAGAAAGCAAGTTGCAGGATAGTATTTATTAGGCTTAATTGAAATTTAAAGCCTAATAAATATTCTCTAAAGATTTTAAAAACCCTCTGAAAATTCAGAGGGTTTTTGTTTTTTTACAAGTCCCTAAATGTTTTAAAATACTTCTGATATCTCAGAGGTATTTTTTTTATCTTTAAATCATGATAAACACAGCACTGGTATCCTTTGGCATGAGCGGAAAAGTTTTCCATGCACCCTTTATTGCAAGCAACCCTAATTTTAATTTAGTGGGAAGCTGGGAACGTTCTACAAAAAATATTGAAGCTGCCTACCCTGGCACAAAATCCTATCATAGTTACGAGGAATTATTAGCGGATACGAATATAGATTTAGTGGTGGTGAATAGTCCCAATGATACACATTATGCTTATACCAAAAGTGCCTTGCTCGCAGGTAAACATGTAGTTTGTGAAAAAGCATTTACCAATACTTCGGCAGAAGCGCAAGAATTGGATGAGCTTGCTCAAAAAAAAGGATTAAAATTAGCAGTATATCAAAATAGAAGATACGATGCCGATTTTTTAACCCTGCAAAAATTAATTAGTGAAGAGGCTATTGGAGATTTATTGGATGTGCACATTTCTTTCGAAAGATACCGAACTACTTTAAGTCCTAAAGCACATAAGGAAGCAGTGACACCAGGGGCTGGATTATTATATGACCTAGGGCCCCATTTAGTGGATCAGGCATTGTTATTATCAGGTATGCCTTTAGCAGTGTTTGCAGATATCAGAATTATAAGAAAGGTATCCTTGGTGGACGATTATTTTACGATGATTCTGTATTATCCAGGACATAGAATCACGTTAACCAGCGGAATGGTTTTTATGACCCAGCAACCGGGTTATAAGGTATATGGTACTAAAGGAAGTTTTATTAAAAACAGGTCTGATATACAAGAAACTGAACTTATTGCAGGTAAAAAACCAAATTCCGAAAATTGGGGAGTGGAAGCTGCCACTGATTACGGTACCTTATATACCGACCATAATGGATTGATTACTTCTCAAATAGTTCCAAGTATTCCAGGCAACTATGGTACGTTCTATGAAAAAATGGCAAATGCTATTTTACATAATGGACCTGTTCCAACAAGTGCAAAAGAAGCAACAAATACCATTCGCATTTTAGAAGCTGCCCGAAACAGTGCATTTAATAAAAGAGTAGTAGGTATTTAGCGTCACAACTACTTAATCACATAAAATTCATTGTTTTTCAATAGATAAATTCCGCAAATGTCTCACCCCTACTTAATTAGCATTAAAAAAATATTTTCAGCCAACGCCGATGCAAAAATTGCAAAAGGAGCTAAAGCCTATATGCTGAACCAATTTGAATTCTATGGTATTCAAACACCTTTAAGACGAACACTGAGTAAGGAATTTTACAAAGCCAACCCTATCAAGGATCATAATGAATTAAGCATTATTATTAAGGAATGTTTTGCTGAACCGCAAAGAGAGCTTCATTATTTTGCCATTGAATTGTTAGGGCACCATAAAAAATTATGGAGCAAAAAAACATTGCCCCTAATTGAATGGATGATTACGCACAATAGTTGGTGGGATTCAGTGGATAGTACCAATACACATGTTATAAGTAAATTCTTTTTAACCTTCCCTGAATTTATGGAGGAATACACATACAAATGGAACCGCTCTAGTAATAAGTGGCTCCAAAGAATGAGTATCTTATTTCAATTAGTTTACCATGAAAAAACCAATACAACCCTACTCACCGAATACATTGAGCATTGCCAATTAGAAGAGGATTTTTTTATTCGCAAAGCCATTGGATGGGCATTACGTGCTTATGCAAAAACAAATGCTAAATGGGTGGTACAATTTGTGAAGGCGCACCCCCAACTATCTAATTTGTCAAAGCGCGAAGCCTTGAAACATCAATAAAAAAAGCCCCGCAACATCTGCGAGGCTTACTACTTTATATGTCTGATTTACTAGCAAATAAAATGCTAATTGTTTGAATTACATTTTCTTAGCGTCTTCCAAAAACTTCGCTAATCCTATATCCGTTAAAGGATGCTTTAATAAACCTAAGATAGAATCTAATGGACAGGTACAAACATCAGCACCCGCTTCGGCCGCTTTTACAATATGCAAAGCGTTGCGAATAGACGCGGCTAAAATTTGTGTTTGAAAACCCTGTACGTCATATATGTGACGGATTTGGCTAATTAATTCCATTCCATCCCAAGAGCTATCATCGATACGACCAATAAATGGAGATACATAAGTAGCACCTGCTTTAGCAGCTAATATGGCTTGACCAGCTGAAAAAACTAAAGTACAGTTGGTACGAATACCGTTATCAGTAAACCACTTAATGGCTTTGATACCGTCTTTAATCATCGGCACTTTCACTACAATATTGGGGTGAATCGCAGCTAATTTTTTTCCTTCTTCTACCATTGTAGCAAAATCGGTAGATAATACTTCGGCGCTAATGTCACCATTTACAATTTCACAAATTGCTTTGTAATGGGCAGCAATGGCTTCTTCCCCCTTCACACCCACTTGGGCCATTAAGGAAGGATTGGTGGTTACGCCGTCTAAGATACCAAGTTCATTGGCTTCTTTGATTTGAGCAAGATTACCAGTGTCGATAAAAAATTTCATATGGGTAGGTTTGTAGTTTAAAAGTCTAAATACGATTTATGCAAAAAAAATGCCACTTTCTATTAAAATTCATAAAAAGTGGCAGGCTACTCACATCGCACCGCTCAACCGCTTATCCTTGCTACATTCCTGTCCTGGGGAGGTTCTGCAGGAGCTGGTCGTGTAAGACCTGCCGGTGCAAATGTAGGACAAATGAGGGGATTAAAAAAGAGGTGGAATAACTAGTGAATAAACTGCGGAAAAGCACGCTCATTACCAATTTTGGAAGCTATTGACAGTGGCAAAACCAACCAATTGATTGTTCCTAGCACCTGGTGCATGGTAATAGACCAAAATGGTATAATTATTCTCAGTTTCAAAGTGATTGCCCTCGGTTTCGGTATAATCGTCCAAATCATTGGGATCATTTCTGTCCCTTAAAATATAATAGTAACTATAATAGCCTTGTTTTAATAATAGGGTTTTTTGGTAGGCCCCTTTTTTAACATCGAATTGCATTTCCGCATTTTGATCCAATACATTATTGGTCAATGCCCCCGATAAATATAGTTTTTGATCCAAATATGGAATATTGTCCTTTGGAACATAGGTAAACAACACTTTAGCATAATCATTTTGAAATTCACTTTGCAATGATTCGGTATTCATAATTAAGAACCCTCCATTTAAATCCCTAAAGGGATTATATAATAAATTGGATCTTGAACCATCGGGCTTTACCATCATTTGTGTAATACCCACCTTATTATTTATTTCTGCCACACGGTCAGACCTTAATTGTAAGCTTTGTATATCCAACCATCTTGCCTCTTTCCCAGCTGGAAAAACCAATTCCACTTCATTGTTAAATTCTAAGTATGTATTGCGCATAAAACTAGGTATAGCTGTTGT
Source organism: Bacteroidota bacterium (assembly GCA_947457075.1). Taxonomy (GTDB): domain Bacteria; phylum Bacteroidota; class Bacteroidia; order Chitinophagales; family Chitinophagaceae; genus Sediminibacterium. The sequence continues at coordinate 82,100 of CANGUG010000013.1, read as the reverse complement.
TTTAGCGTCATTGTATCGAAAATTCTGTACTACTTTTAAGGTGAGTAGATTGTTTTGAAAATTAGGAATATTTTTTGTGTCAACACTAGCTTTGATTCGTTGATGTGTTTTTGAAATATCCCCATCAAAAGGCTCCACTACCGAAGCATTAACAGTGGCTAATTGCTCTACAACAAAAAAACGTCTAGTAAAAACCTGTTTAGATTTATCCCCTTCTTTATACACTTTCAAAATATAATTTCCAGAAAGTTTTGGCATTACATTGCTATTTGGAAAAGTAAATTGATAATGAAAATATCTTTGAAGGGCAATATTTGAAACAACATATTTGGTTATTTTATTTTGGTTGAACCCTCTTATATAATCAAAGTCATTCATTTGAATAGGCATCCAATTACTATCTACCAATTCGACTGTATAAAAATAATCCTGATAGTTGGCATTGAAGTCGTCAAAACTAATTTCTAGTGCATTTCCATTATTTAAGGAGATAATGGGAAGGGCCAAAGGTTGACCAATGGGATGTATTTGCACTGTATGAATGGCGGAATCAAAAATTTGATCCGGATTATGCTGGGCTTGTATTTGCCCAACAAAAAACAAAAAAACAAAAATAATACCCCTTTGATACTTCATTTTACCCATTTTATACACTACGAAACTAAATGATAAATTGAAATATGTAAGGAGAAAAAAGTAGTTTTGAGAAAAATTTATCATTTGTCAACCGCTTTTGACATAGCCAAAAAAATAAGTTTCCAAAAAGGAAAAAGTTATTCCCGATTTATCGTCAACTTATCTATTGCAGCCACCGCCATAAGTGTAGCAGCCATCATTTTGACATTATCGGTTGTCAATGGATTCCAAGAAAGCATTGCCGACAAAGTTTATCAATTCTGGGGGCATATTCGGATTGCCTCAGTGAATGGAAGTTCGATTGACTCCTCCGTTAATTCCTCATTTTTTTTGAATGACCAGGTAGAAAGTATCACCCCCCTTAAAAACCAATCTGGTGTCATTTCTTATAAACAAGACATTGAGGGCGTAATTGCCAAAGGAGTACCCCTAACAAGCAAAATACCCTTTTTAATCAAAGGGCGTTCACTGGCATCAAGTAAGGATAGCAACCAAAATGAAGTAATCATTTCAGCACAATTAGCTAGTAAATTAAATGTGCCCTTAGATAGCAATATACGTTTGTATTTTTTGAATACAGATAAAGTAGAGCAAAGAAAAATGAAAGTTGTGGGTATTTATCATTCAGGTATAGAGGAATATGATCGTCAATTTGTAATTGTAGATTTAACGACATTGCAAAAAATTAACCAACAAAATCAGGGATTTGACGCTTATTCGGTTTATTTAAAAAAAGGGGCTCCCATTGACCTAATCAATGATCAGTTTCAAAACAAAATTCCAACATCCTGGGTGGCTACTCCAATAAAAGATTATTTCCCGCAAATATTTGACTGGATTAATGTACAAACCGTCAACAAAAATGTAACCATTATAATTTTATTAATTATTGCCATTGTCAATTTGTTGACCTGCTTGTTTATATTGATGCTTGAAAGAGTCAATATGATTGGCACTTTAACTGCCATGGGGGCTTCCAATGCATTCATAAGACAAATATTTTTATACCAAGCTAGCTTTATATGTTGGATAGGTATTGGCATTGGAGTTATACTGGGTGTTGGATTATCCACTGCGCAATTGTATTTTGAATTTATTCAACTAGACGAATCAGCCTATTTTATTAAAACCTTACCAATACAAATGAATGGGATTGAAATACTAAGTGTTGTATTTGGAACAGCATTCATTAGTTACGCTTCTTTTTTACTTCCCACTTTTTGGATTAAAAAAATTGCACCTGCACAGGCAATTAAATTTGATTAGTTTTTCAAAAGTCCTGAAATAGGATTATTGCATTTTCCATTTAGACAATACAACCCCTGTTGCGACTGCAGCATTTAAGGACTCTGCTGCACCAAATTTAGGAATGGCTACTGGATGGGTAATATAGGATTGTATAGCTGGCCTAATTCCTTTTGATTCATTTCCAATTATTAAAAAACCTGTTAATGGTAGGGCTGTTTCATCAATAGAATTTCCCGACAATAAAGTCCCAATTACAGGCAGCTTGTTTTCATTGAATACTTTTTCAATATCATCCACCTGCACTTGCACCCTAAAACAACTTCCCATGGTACTTTGAATTACTTTGGGATTGTACACACTTGCCGTGTCCTCGGAAACTAGGATATGATTAATACCAAACCAATCCGCTGTACGAATAATAGTGCCTAAATTACCAGGGTCCTGAATGCCATCCAACACTAGTGTTAGTTGCTTTGAATAATTTACTTTCTGGGCAGGCTGTTTATTTACAAGGGCTAATACTTGATTTGCGGTATGTAATTGACTGATTCTTGACAACATTAGTTCGTCCACCTCCTCTATTTCAACCTTATTGGGTTGATTAGATGCAAGCCAATCCTTGGTAGCATATATTTTTTTTATTGGGCAGTTGGCCCCAAAAGCCTCTGCGAGCATTTTAGGTCCTTCAATCAAATAAACAGATTCTTCCATCCAATGTTTTTTTTGGGCAAAAGATTGAATATATTTGAGCTCATTCTTATTCATTTGATTAATGTTATTTACGAAGCTTAAAAATATTAGTTTCTTTTCAAGATTTTCACTAGTTGGGCTTTTATTTTTTATAACCGCCTGTGCTGATGTAAAAAAAGCAATTGTACACGACTACCCTAAAGAAAAAGCTTTTGTATTTGACAATAAAATTGTAATCAAAGACCCTGAAACAAAAAAAACCAACCGACTCTTAACCTACAATTTAGACAATTACTGGGATGACAGTTTAAAAGTAAAACGAATAAGGCAATTTGGCGTTTTCAATACCATTGTTCAGCCCACCCTATTCAATCCTGATAGAATTGAAAGGACCATACAGTATATGCACAACTATTTGTCCACAAAAGGATACCATCATCCCGACTTAAAGATTATCACCAAAATTGATACGGTGAAAAATGAATGGAGGGTGTATTTGAAAATGGAAGTAACCCTCAATAAGAAAACTTTAATTGATACAGTCACTTACCAATTGGGGGATGCACAATTGCAATCAATAGCGCTTAAAAATAATGAAGAAGCATACGTAACAAAAGGAAGTGCCTACTCTAGTGAATCCATAAATAATGAATTAGACCGATTGGTTGACTTATTCAGATCAAATGGCTACTACTATTTTACCAAAGAAAAAATATTTGCCGAAGTTGACACCATGAACACTAGTTTAATGCAATTAAACTTAGACCCGCTAGCACAAATAAATCAGGTTCAGGATGCAGAAAAAAAATCCAAACAAAATCCAAGTTGGAAAATAAATTTTCAATTAAGAAATGTAAACCCAACCATCACTAAGGCTTACCCAATTAAAGAGCAAATTTTTTACAGTGATTTATCTTTAGCCGACAATCCTGATTCTGTTTTGGTTAAAGGACAAGCAAATCAAGATTCTTTCAATAACATAACACAGCAATACAATAAGCCGAAGTTTAAAACTAAATTTTTCAAGCAACAGTCAATCATCGAAAAAGGAGACCTTTTCAATGAACACTATTTATTCCAAACCTTAAACCATTTAAGTAGCCTAGGAGCATGGCAACAAATAGATTCTAGAACCAGTGTACAAAATGACAGCGTCACTTTGCACTACTTTTTAGTACCTGCATTACGTAAAAGCTTTAGCTTGGATTTAGAAGGAAGTAGGAATACAGCTGAAATTGGAGCGGGTAATTTATTGGGATTATCCACTAGCTTTACTTACAGAGACAGAAATGTTCAAAAAAGATCCATACAATCCATCACTAGTTTCAGAACAGGGGTTGAATTGGATTTAAATAAATCCAACCTTACCCAAACATTGCTATTTAATGTAGGCCAAACCTATAGTTTTCCTGGACTATTGATTCCATTTAGGCCTTTACATAAATCGGTGAATAGTAATGAGAAAACCAATTTTACAATCAATGGTTCCTATATTGACAGGCTTAATTACTATCGTTTAAAATCCTTTACAGCCAATTGGGGATATGAATGGAAGAAAGTTAAAAATGGGAATGAATACGTCATTTCTTACAAACCAATTAATGTAGAGTTATACGAGCTTGGTAAATTTGGTAAACTAGATAGTTTATTAATTTTAAATCCTTTTTTAAGGTCTTCCTTTAACAATGGAAATGTAATTAGTCAAACAATTAGCTATGTTAAATCTGGTCCTTCACAAAAATATCCGAATCAAAATAATTACTTTAGAATTGGTCTTGAAGAAGCAGGAGGCCTTTTAGGAACCTCTCCTGCCATTCAAAAAAATATTTACAGGTATATCAAAGCAGAAGTTGAATTTAGGAAGCTTATTAAATTTGACTACACCGAATTGGCCTGGCGTTTTATGGGGGGATGGGGAAATAATTATAGTAATGATGGTGCATTGGGTGGACAGCTACCCTTTTTTAAGCAATTCACCGCCGGAGGACCATATAGTATGCGTGCATGGGGTTTAAGACAACTAGGCTTGGGAAGTTCTACCTTTTACGACACGAGTAGGATAAGTCAAAACTTTGATCGATTTGGCGACTTACAATTAGAAACCAATATAGAATACCGTTTTAATATTGTTCAATTCGGGAATTATAAAATTGGGTCTGCCTTATTTGCCGATATCGGAAATATATGGAACACAAGAGACAATTCAAGTGATTTAGCAGCGAGATTTAAATTTGATAAATTATACAGGGACCTTGCCATTGGCGTTGGTACAGGTTTAAGAATAGACTTTAACTATTTTATTGTAAGGGTAGATTTTGCATTAAAAATGAAAGACCCAACAAGGCTATATAATAATGGTTGGTTAGATGTACAAAATATGAAATGGGCTGAATTAAAACCGAATGGTACAAGAGTGAATAATTACGCTTGGCAATTTGGTATTGGTTTACCCTTCTAGTAATCCCTCTACTTCATCGCGTAAATCCTCCCATTGTATGGCATTGGCTATATCAAATTCACCAATTTTAGTGCGTCTTAAAGAACTCATATAGGCACCCACTCCCAGTGCAGCCCCAAAATCATTCACCAAACTCCTAATGTAAGTTCCTGTTGAACAGTTTACTTTAAATTCAATGGTGGGCAAATTAATATTCGTGATTTCAAAATTTTCAATAGTCACTTTTCTTGGATCAATTTTCACCTCAATTCCCTGACGTGCTGTTTCATACAAACGAACTCCATCTTTTTTAATGGCAGAATGCTGTGGAGGCACTTGCCATATTTCACCTATAAATTGTTGTGTGGCTGCTTTAATTTGCTCGATAGACAAATGCGTTATGCTTTTAAAATTTTCTGGCTCAGATTCTAAATCATAGGTGGCAGTAGTTGCACCCAATTCAAGGGTTCCAATATACTCTTTATTCATACCCATAAAATCATTAATCTGTTTAGTACATTTACCCGTACAGATAATTAAAAGGCCTGTTGCTAAAGGATCCAAAGTGCCGGCATGTCCTACTTTCTGCACAAAGGTAAGTCCACGTACACGACGTATCATTTTAAAAGAAGTCCACCTTAATGGTTTATCCATTAACAACACCTTTCCCTCCAAAAAAGGCACAAGTGCGTCAGGAATAGGTCCTTGTTTCTTCATCTTGCTGATTGCTTAATACGCTCTTGCAAATAAAACGCGTTGCGTAGAAGGATTACCGGATAAAATACATTTGCCCGTCTCCAAAGGATTATCCAAAGGAATACAACGTATAGTTGCCTTGGTTAATTCTTTTATTTTGTCTTCGGTTTCAGGGCTACCATCCCAATGAGCAGCAACAAATCCCGCTTTGGTATCTAATATGTTGACAAACGCTTCCCAAGTATCCGCTTTAGTAATATGTTCGTCGCGATATTGTTTCGCACGATTAAATAAATTAGATTGTATTTCAAGTAATAAATTATGAACAGTCTCGGTTAAACCGTCCATAGAAATAGTTGTTTTTTCCTTTGTATCACGACGTGCAATTTCTACCTGATTGTTTTCCAAATCACGTGGACCAATTGCAATGCGTACTGGCACCCCTTTTAATTCGTACTCTGCAAATTTCCAACCTGGTCTTTGATTGTCGGAGTTATCATATTTCACGCGAATACCTGCAGCTTTGAATGAAGCAACTAGCGTATTTACTTTTTCATCTAATAATGCTTTCTGCTCATCGCCTTTATAAATTGGCACAATCACCACTTGTATAGGTGCAATTCTCGGTGGCAATACCAATCCTTGGTCATCGCTATGCGTCATCACCAAGCCCCCAATTAAACGTGTACTCACGCCCCAACTAGTTGCCCATACATAATCCAATGTATTATTCTTGTCACTAAACTTTACATCAAAAGCTTTCGCAAAATTTTGTCCCAAAAAATGAGAGGTACCTGCTTGTAATGCTTTGCCATCCTGCATTAGCGCTTCGATACAATAAGTATCTTCGGCACCTGCAAAACGTTCATTGGCCGATTTAACGCCTTTAATTACCGGCACCGCCATCCAATTTTCTGCAAAATCAGCATACACATTTAACATTTGAACCGTTTCTGCAATTGCTTCCTCCTTGGTAGCATGTGCAGTATGTCCCTCCTGCCATAAAAATTCGGCAGTACGTAAAAACAATCTTGTTCTCATTTCCCAACGCACTACATTGGCCCATTGATTTACTAAAATGGGTAAATCACGATAAGACTGAATCCAATTTTTATAGGTATTCCAAATAATCGCCTCACTGGTTGGACGAACAATTAATTCTTCCTCCAACTTTGCTTCAGGATCCACCATTAATTTTCCTTTATTATTCGGATCCGATTTTAAACGATAATGGGTAACAATGGCACATTCTTTGGCAAACCCTTCCGCATTTTTTTCTTCCGCCTCAAATAAGGATTTAGGAACAAACAAAGGGAAATAAGCATTTTGATGCCCTGTATCCTTGAACATTTTGTCTAAAGCAGCTTGCATATTTTCCCATAATGCATAGCCATAAGGCTTAATGACCATACAGCCTCTCACCGCACTGTAGTCGGCTAATTCACCTTTTAAAACTAGGTCATTGTACCATTGTGAATAGTCCTGTGCCCTTGTAGTTAATTCCTTTGCCATTTTTTAATAAATCTTAACAATTTTAGTTCCAAAAACAATCTACGAAAAATACTCTATATCTTATTTTTATGTAGCTTTGGAGTAGCAAATGTATGCTAATTTAAGGGCATATAAAAACCTAAACTGATTCAACATGAATACACGTATCCCCTCTTTACCACTCAAGCTAATTGCAATGAGTTTGGTTACGCTAAGTTGTATTGGAACAAGCTGTACTAGTTTACAACAAACAACCGTTGCAACAACGGACGATTTGTATTATACCCCTAATAATACAAACACGATTGCAGAGGTAAACAACAATCGTAAAAATGAGCAAATTGAAGGGGACAATCAAGCTGAATACCAGGACTACCAAAGCTATCCTGACGATAGATTTTTAAGACTTAAAGTTGCTAACAGAAATCGTTGGGATGCCATCGATGATTTTGGTTATTGGAATGACCCAAGATTTAATATTGGTTGGAATAATTGGTATAATGGATTTTATGGTTCATCCTGGTTCAATCCATTTGGTATTAATATGGGTTGGGGCGGTTTAGGTTGGGGTGGTATGGGCTGGGGAGGTTTAGGTTGGGGCGGCTGGGGCTGGGGCTTTGATGATATTGCTTGGGGCGGTTTAGGTTGGGGCGGTTTAGGCTGGGGAGGTTTAGGTTGGGGCGGACTAGGTTGGGGTGGCTGGGGCTGGGGTGGCTTAGGTTGGGGCGGTATGGGCTGGGGCGGCTGGGGTGGCTGGAATCCCTACTTTGGTGGATTTTGGAACCCTTATGGCGCTTATTATTATGGAGGTGGATTTGTAGGTGGCATACCAACAAGAAGGATCCATTTTCAAGACCCAAGAGCAACACAAACCAGTACTCCTGGCATCAATGCCTATCGCAATCCATCAAGCTCACGTGGCTTTAACAATACTACAAATATTACCAATGGCAATACAAGATACACTGGCAATGCCAATTTGAATAATAACTTTGGTTCACTTTTAAAAAGAGTTGTTACCAATAATACAAATACCAATTATGCCAATAGTTGGGATCGACCTGCTAGGTATTTCAACAACAATGGTGGAAATACAGTAAATAAAACAAATAGTTCAGGTTCAAATAATAACAATAATTCAAATTATTCTTCTGGCAATATTGGTGGAAGAAGCGGTGGATTTAACAGTTCAGGTAGCTCCTCTGGATCAAGTGGACGTGCTCCTCGTCCTCGTTAATCTAGTAAAATTTAGCTTTCAAGCAATTAATAAATAGTTTAATTATGAAGAAAATATTTTTATTGATCTTATTAGGGTCAAGTTTAACAATGTACGCACAGGAACCGGAGGATGCATTAAGACTTTCTTGGTTTGCTCCAAAAGGAACCCCAAGAAGCAATGCATTGGGCGGTGCAATGGGTACATTAGGGGGTGACTTATCTTCTAATCATATTAACCCAGCGGGTCTTGGCTTTTACAAGTCTGGTGAACTTTTGCTAGCTCCTAGCTTTACAATGAATTCAAATGATTTTAACTATTTAAATCGCAACACTACTTCAAGAGATAGTAAATCAAATTTTAACACTATTGGTTTTGTTTTTGGAGAAGGGAAAAGAAAAAGAAATTGGACCAGCACTGCCTTTTCAATTACTTACAATCAAGTAGCTGATTATAACAACCGTTTTAATTTTAGCGGAAGAAATAATTTTAGCAGTTACTCTGAAAAGTATTTAGAAGAATTGGTTAATGACCAAGCAGATACTTTATCAGCACTTAACAATTATATATTTGGTAGCTCATTGGCCTTTAGGACTTATTTAGTGGATACGAGTGCTGACGCATCAGGTGCCGTGAATGGTTACCAGAGTTTAGTGCCTATTTCAACAGGCGTTAATCAATCCTATGATTCTTATACAAGTGGAGGATACAACGAATTGGCATTTGGATGGGGCGGTAATATCGAAGATAAATTATACTTAGGGGCGAGCGTGATTATGCCAATGGTTAATTTTAGCCGTTCTACTTTTTACTCAGAAACAGATGCAACCAATAATGTAAATAATAATTTTGCAGGATTTGCAGTCAGTGAAAATTTTAGTTCAAGAGGTTGGGGTTTGGGTGGAAAATTTGGTGTTATTTACAAACCTGAGGCCTATTTAAGATTTGGATTTTCATTTCATACCCCACAATTAATTTCCTTCAGAGACAATATAAGCGTGGGCATGACGACCAATACGGAATCTTATGCCGGCACCTTGAGTGTAAGCTCAGATGAATTAAACGAAGGTTTCGCAGGTCTTAGAGAATACACAGTTGCAACACCTTCAAAAGCAATTGTGAGCGGAAGTTATTTTTTTGCATCCCCTAGTAAACCTAGCCAACCATTGGGATTTATTAGTGCCGATTTGGAATGGGTAAATTATGCTGGAACCAGATTTTATGCCAATACCTACGATCAAGCTAGCACTAATTACTACAACCTTGTTAATTCAACCATACGTTCTATTTATAAAAATAACTTTAATCTTAAATTGGGATCTGAGTTAAAATTAAATGGAAATTGGATGCTAAGAGCAGGCGCAGGTTATTATGGTTCTCCCTACAAAGACGAAGAAATCAGGGCATCCCAAATCACTATTAGCGGCGGTATTGGATACAGAACCAATAGACATTTTATAGATTTCACCATGGTTAATACAGCAGTAAGAGATGGTATCTTCCCTTACCGCTTAAACGACAAGCCCAATACTTTTGCTAGTTTAACCGGCAGCAGATTAATGTTTAATATCGGTTACGGAATTAGATTTTAATACTTTATTGAATGCTTTAATAGCCTACCAACAAAATAAACATAATAAGAAAGGCGCATCATTGATGCGCCTTTCTTATTATTGAAATGAATTGAATTTGCTTATTTTAAATCAGTGGCCTTTAATCCTTGATTTACTTTAATATCTTTAAATTCAATATTCACTTTTAATTGCCCCATATCAATAATTGAACTTGTGGGTAATTTTACACCATTTATTTCTTTATAGTTATTATAAAACTGCTGTTGGGTAACGGTTCCTGCAGGACCTTCTTGTGATTTAGCTGTTTTTACCAATAAGAAAGTAGTAGCATCATAAAAACGATGTAATTTTTTACCGGATGGCGTAGTTAATTCAACATCAATTGCGTCCTTTTCATTTACTTTTTCAACACCTACAATTGATAATTTATAGCCTTTTTCGATGTAACTTAATTCAGGAACCAATAAAGCAGATGCATCTAATTCCTCTTTGATTTCATCCGTGATAGGTGCTTCCTTACCTTGTTGACTTAAGCTGTAATTTCCGTTCACCACCGACTGCTTCATTAAGACCATTCCTCCTTTTGACATAGCAGATACTAAATTACCTGGAACAATAATTGTTTGATTCATATCAAAGCTTTGGCCCATTAAAGCCGCTGTTCCCGCCATTTGAATATCCTTAATAGAGTTAATCGCTTCTGGTGTACCAACAGCACTTACTGCCTTTTGTATAAGTTGTGCGGGAGTTAAAGAGGGATCCAAACTACCCACCTTAGGTGCAGCCACTTCATTCCCTTCCAAATCAAAGTACTTAACTGGACCATACTTCTCCAAACCCTTCGCTATTTGCTTGGCATTACCAACAATTACAATATGCATATGTGCTGGATCTAAAAATTGATTAGCCACTGCTTGCACTTTGTTTGCATCTACTGCCGACAAATTGGTTAAATACTTTTGATAATAATCAGCAGGCAATTTATATCTAGCAATGTTTAAAGCAAAATTAGCAATCGTTGCTGGGTTTTCTAAAGATCTTGCAAATCCGCCTGACAAGTAGTTTTTCATTCTAAGGACTTCTGCATCACCTACTTTTTCATTTCTTAAAATATTAATTTCTCTTAATAATTCTTGTACAGAACTATCCGTTTTTTCATTTCTTACCGCTGCTTCAGCGGAGAAAATACCAATTTGACGATTTGGATTTAAACTTGAATAAGCACCATAAGTAAACCCATGCTTTTCTCTTAAATTATTAAATAAACGACCAGAGAAGCCACCCCCTAAAATATTATTCATCACAGAAGCTGCTATTGCATCAGGTGCGCCAGGAACTAGGTTTACTGTATTGGCTACAGCAACTACACTTTGCACTGAGGAGGGACGATCCACAATGGCTACATAAGTTTGAGCAGGAATCACTGGTTTTGTAAACTTTGATTTTGCCACAGTACCTTTTTGCCAAGCACCGAAATTCTTTTCAGCCAATGCTTTAGCTGTTGCTGGCTCAATGTCACCCACAAATACCAAATAAGCGATATTAGGTTTCCAATAAGTAGCAAAGAATTTTTTAATATCAGACTCAGTCACATTATTGACAGTTTTAGCAGTAGTGATTTCCCCAAATGGATGTTGCGCACCATAAACCAATTTATTCATTACATTATTTGAAATCGCATTCGCATCTTCCTTACTTGATTCAATACCAGATAAGGTTTGTTTTCTCACTTTTTCTAATTCGTCTTTAGACAAAGCTGGATGTAAAATCACTTCTGATAGCAAACTCATTAATGCAGGAAAATTTGATTTTAATGCACTCACTGTTGCGGATTGACTTGAGGTACTTAAGGAGCCCCCTAAATATTCAACAGCTTCGTCCAAGGCTGCCTTGGATTTAGTTGTAGTTCCTCTTTTAAGCAATTGTCCTGCCATATTTGCAAGACCTGCTTTATCTCCTTCTGCAAAACCATCAAGGTCTAAAGCAATACTAGCAGTAACTCTAGGCAGTTTTGTATTTTTTACAACAAACACTTTTAACCCATTCGCCAATTCAAAACTAGCGGGTGTGCCCACTTGAATAACTGGGGCTTTACCAGGTGCGGGCGCTTTTGATCGATCTATTTGTTGCGCCAAGCTCACCATGGGCGCAAACAGGAATATAAATTGTATATATTTTTTCATATAATTTTTTTTAGGCGGTTGACTAATTGCTTGATTTTGCTTTAGGTACATAGTATAAAACCACTCGATTGTCCTTATTTAAATATTTTTTAGCAACTGCTAAAACATCTTCTCTTGTTACTTTATTATATTTTTCTAATTCAGTATTGATCAAATTCGCATCGCCAAAATATACTTCATAATTGGCTAATGATTCTGCAATACCTGCCATGGTACCATTACTTGCTACCAACTCGGTGGTAATTTGATTTTTTACTTTTTGGAATTCACGTTCTGAAACCAAGTTTGTCTTTAAATCATTCACCACACTGTCCATATTTTTTTCTACTACTTCGGCTTTGATGCCCATATTCGCAATGGCCAATGTAATTAAAACACCCTCATCCTCATTAAAGTAAGGAACTGACTGTGCTGCTACCGCTAATTGTTTACTATCTACTAAAGTTTTGTTCATGCGAGAAGATTCCCCTCCTGATAAAATATTAGAAAGTACGTTAAAAGCATAATATTCACTACCACCCTGCTTTGGCGCGCGGTAAGCCTGGAAAACCCCTTCCAATTGTACATTGTCTTGGATCACATCTCTTACTTCCCCACCTAGGGCAGGTTCTTGGATATTGGGTCTATTAATTGGGTTAGTGCCTTTTGCAATTGGACCAAAATAAGCTTCAATTTTTTTCTTTAAATCTGCTGTATTAAAATCTCCCGCAATGGATAAGACACAATTATTAGGTACATAATAAGTTTTATAGAATTGTATGAACTCTTCCAATTTTGCCGCATTTAAATGCTCCATACTTCCAATAGGTGCCCAACGATAAGGATGTACTTTAAAGGCACGCTTTAACATTTCAGTTAAAAAACTTCCGTAAGGACGATTGTCCATACGCATTCTTTTTTCCTCCTTCACCACTTCTCTTTGGGTATTCACACCAATTTGTTCAATTTTCGCATGCATCATACGCTCACTCTCCAACCATAAACCTAAATCCAATTGATTTGAAGGCAACAATTCGTAGTAAAAGGTTCTATCCTGTGAAGTATTTGCATTCAATGCACCACCTGCATTGGTAATGTATTTATCAAATTCTCCTCTTTTAATATTTTCTGAACCCTCAAACAATAAATGTTCAAAAAAATGTGCAAAGCCCGTTCGCGCTGTATCCTCATTTTTTGAACCCACATGGTACAATGTGGTCACAGCCACTACTGGTGCACTGTGATCCTCATGCAATATCACTTTTAACCCATTGGGTAAAGTGTATTTTTCAAACTGTATGGTTTGGTTTTGTGCAAATGAATGCATTATTGCAAAACAGCATACAATAAATAGTAAAACTTTTTTGTGCATAAAATTGATTTATAATTAAGATTGGCTTAAAACTAAGGCAAATTGTAATATGAAAGAAAGAAAAATAGGACGATTTATCCCCCAATTATTTGACTGGTATTTATCGTAGATGCCTGGTACCACTTTATTTCAGCGTCTTTTTTAAACCAGGTCATTTGCCTCTTAGCATAATGTCTAGTATTTTGCTGAATCAATTCAATAACCCTTGATTTCTTGCTATTTCCTTCAAAAAATGGAACCCATTCACTATAGCCAACCGTTTGTAAAGCATTCAAATGAAAATGCGGCATCAATTGCTGTACTTCCTGTTCCAAACCCTCCTCTACCATATTTAAAACGCGTTGGTTAATCCGTTCATATAATACTTCCCTGGGCATTTCAAGCCCTATTTTGACAATATTAAATGGACGTATGATTTTGTTTTTGTGTTGAAAACTGATTATAGAGGAACCCGTTCCAATCATTACTTCTAATGCCCGCATTAATCTTTGGGGATTTTGCTGCTCTCCTTTTTCCCAATATTTTGGGTCTTTAACAGCAACCTCCTTTTGCAACCACCTTAATCCCAATTTTTCATACTGTTTGATAATATCCTCTCTAATCATTGGATCAATTGCTGGAATCATATCCAATCCTTCACAAAAAGCCTTGATATATAACCCAGTCCCCCCCACCATTACAACCGCCTCCTTGGATTGAAACAGTTGGGCAGTTTTGGCCAATGCATACTGCTCAAAAACGGAGGCGTTAATGGTTTCTTGTATTGAATGACTTGCAATAAAATGATGTGGGACAGCTGCTAGTTCAGTAAGGCTTGGCCTTGCAACCCCAATATTCATTTCCTGATAACATTGACGCGCATCTGCCGAGATTATTTCAGTATTCAAGGCTTGAGCCAATGAAATGGCAAACGCTGTTTTGCCAACTGCGGTAGGCCCTACAATTATATAAACTGTTTTTACAACGGACAAGTAATGTATGTTTTAAATTAGTGGAGATTTCAATGAAAAAGAAAATATAGTTGAGGCCTTTATCAAAGTTTTACCCAATAAGCCTAATGAATTAATAGGCTTCAAATGAATCATTCAAATAGCCTGATTCATTGTCCTCATCGTTTTCATTCGTATCATCGGTATCCTCGCCATCCTCTGAGGCATCAGCGTCTTCCCCTTCCTCCCCAAAACCATCCCTCGCTTCAGAGAGGTCATATTTTTCTTCGATATCAGCAAAGTTTTTACCCAATAAGCCTTTGGTTCCATATTGCATGGGACCCACCCCTTCGGTTCTTGAAATGATTGGATAAGATAATGTCAAATCAGCATCGGTGTTTTTTATAACTTGTATCAATTCAATTAAAAAGGTCCAAGTTTTAGCAAAATCATACACATAAATAAAATGTTGATTGGTATCAATTATTTCTGTCCCAATCCCTGTCTCGCTCATAATTAATGGAGGCGCTACATATACTTTTTCATATACTTCTTTACTAATTTCTCTTCCTCTTTTCCAGATATCATTGCTACGATAAAAAGTAGCTGCATGTATTTGATCAAATTCAAAGGCCTTTAATATAATTTGATGAAGCTCTAAAAAACTTTGTGTATGCTTTACTAAAACATCTCTATAAATCGCATCATCCTCTTCCCAATACACCCTAAATTTTAAAATGGCCATACATTCAATTTGAAACGCTAAATTACTATTTTATTATAGGAAATAAGCCTAGTTGGGCTGCTTCTTTCAACATAAAATCATAAGCAGCATCATGATTATTGGGAATTACCCCATCCAAAATAGCCTCTCGTATTGCATCTTTAATAACACCCACTTGTTTGGAAGGGGGAATATTAAAAATTTGCATGATCATTTCACCTGTTATCGGAGGCTGCCAGTTGCGGATACTGTCCTTTTCTTCCACTTCCTGCAATCGTTGTTTTACAAATTCAAAACCTTGTAAATACCTTTTTACTTTATGTTGATTTTTACTGGTAATATCAGCTGCACACAATAACATTAAGGAATCAATATCATCACCTGCATCAAATAACAACCTTCTTATTGCACTGTCAGTTACATTATCCTTTGTCAATGAAATGGGACGAAGATGCAAACCCACTAATTTTTGCACCATCTTCATTTTTTCGTTCAACGGCAATTTTAATTGTGTAAATATTTTAGGAACCATTCTGGCTCCTACTACTTCATGCCCATGAAAAGTCCACCCAAATCCTGCTTCAAATTTTTTGGTATTGGGTTTCGCAATATCATGTAACAATGCCGCCCATCTTAACCAAATATCATTGGAAGTAGCAGCTACATTATCTAATACCTGTAAAGTATGAGAAAAGTTATCCTTGTGGCCGATACCATCCAAAGTTTCGGCACCTTCCAACTTTAATAATAATGGAAATATAAATTGTAATAATCCAGCTTCTCTCAATAAATACCATCCTTTCGAAGGGGTATTGGTCATCATTATTTTTTGCAGCTCATCTGTAATCCGTTCTTGAGACACAATACTTATACGTTCTGCAATTTGTTGAATGCCTTTAAAAGTAGCTTCTGTGATGGTAAAATCCAACTGGGTCGCAAATCGAATAGCACGCATCATGCGCAATGGATCATCGTCAAAAGTTTGAGCAGGGGCTAATGGCGTTTTTAATATTTTATTTTTTAAATCCTCCAACCCACCAAATGGATCAATTATTTCGCCAAAATGTGTCTCATTCAACTCTATGGCTAAAGCATTCACAGTAAAGTCTCTTCTATTTTGATCGTCCTGGATAGTACCTGGACTTACTTCGGGTTTGCGACTATGACGCGCATAACTTTCTTTTCTAGCCCCCACAAATTCAATTTCAATATCATCAAATTTAACCTGTGCAGTACCAAATGTTTTAAATAAGGAAACTGGAGGGGTTGGATGAAATAATTTAGAAAAGGCTTGCGCCAAAGCCATGCCATCCCCAATGCAAACCACATCAATATCCTTTGTAGGTCGCTCCAAAATTTTATCCCGCACAAATCCACCCACCGCAAATGCAGGCACTCCAATTTTAGCGGCCGCAGTTGCGACTGCTTTTAATAGTTCGGTTTCTCTTAAAGTAAGTTGGAGTTGCATGGCGCAAAGGTACTAATGTTGATTCATTTGTACCAATGGGGCATATAATTGTTGCATTTGAACCGTTAAAGCGCAATTAAAATGGCCCAATGGACAAGCTTTTTTGCCATGAATGCCACAAGGTTTACAGGCTAATGCCTTTTCAGTTTGTACTATAAAGGATTGGTCAGACAATGGACCATAACCAAAATCTGGAATAGTGGAACAATAAATTGCCACAACAGGTGCATTTACAGCCGAAGCAAAATGCATTGGAGCAGAATCATTGACATAATTTAAGACAGCTCCTTTTTGTAAAGCAGCAGCACTTAAAAAATGAAATTGACCCGCTACATTAATTATTTTATTTTTTACTTTGGCATTAGCAGCTACAGCATCAATAATTTGATTACCTGTTGATTTATCTCCGGGGCCGCCAATAATAAAAATTTTACCCGTAAAATGTAAGTTATTTAAAAAGTTTACCCATTGCTCAATAGGGAATTGCTTTGTAAACCATACCGAAGCAGGGGCAATACATATATAAGGTTCATCCTGCAATGATTTCACATTTTCAAAATCGGAATTCGCTGGATATAGTTTGGGATTGAATAAGGGAATATCCTCGGCTAACACTTGCAGCAATGCATGATTTTTTTGTATTTCATGCAGGTTGGGTTGCATGGCTTGATGTTTTACTTTATGGGTAAACAAAAATGAAAATGGATTTTTATCAAAGCCAATTTTAAATGTTGATTTAGACAATGCAGTCCACAAACCAGTAGCAGCATACCTTTGAACATTAATGAGCACATCGTATTGTTGCGCTCTTAATTGTTTCAATATTTTAAACCAATTGGCATATTTATTTTGTTGTTTATCCCAAACAAGCACATTGTGAACAAAAGGATGATTATTGAATAAAGCTTCATTTCCTTTTCTAACGACAATATCCAATTGTGCAGCAGGATATTTTGCATGCAAGGATTCAAGCATTGCAGTGCTTAACACTACATCGCCAATAAATGCGGTTTGAATGATACCAATTTTTTGCATACTTGTTTGAAATAATGATTATTAATGCCTTATGATCAATAAATTTCCCTCCTCATCCCATTTTACAATGGAAGAGGGTTGTTGTAATTCGGTTTCGTCTCTTCTGTGTTTCACCACATAATCAACTCCATCAATAATTTCCATTGAAATATCATTAAAGCAAAGTGGCGTTGGATAGTTGGAAACATTTGCAGAGGTACTCACAATTGGTTTACCAAATTGCTGAATTAATGCTTGACAAAATGAATCCTTACAAATACGAATCGCAACTGATCCATCCGAAGCCAATAAATTACTCGCCAAATTTTTTGCACGTTGATAAATAACGGTGGTAGGTTTATGAATTCCCTTGATATAATCAAAAATTTGCAGCTCATTTACATCCACATATTTTAAAATAGCCGCTTCATTTTCCACCAATACAATCATTGCTTTGGTATCTACTCTTTTCTTTAATTCAAAAATACGTTGAATAGCTCTTTCATTGGTAGCATCACAACCAATTCCCCAAACGGTATCGGTTGGATATAAAAGCAACCCTCCCTGATGAAGTGTTTCTATGCAAGCTTGTATATCGTCATGATGAGGAAACATGTTGCAAATTAAACAATACATGTTAAAAATGCACTAGTTTATTGTGCAAAAGAATTGGTTAAAAATAGTCGCTGAGCATGTATTTTTGCCAAAATTGATACCAATGGACTTACAAACAAAAATTGAAGCTGCATGGAACGACCGTGCCTTGTTAAAAGAGGAAACCTATAGCAACGCAGTGCGTGAAGTGATTGAGGAAGTAGATAAAGGAAGACTAAGAGTGGCGGAACCAAACGAAAATGATTGGATGGTAAATGAGTGGGTAAAACAAGCCATACTTATGTACTTTGGTATTCAACAAATGCAAACCTGGGAATTGGCTCCTTTTGAATTTCATGATAAGATGTTATTGAAATCAGGGTATGCTCAATTAGGCGTAAGAGCGGTTCCTCATGCAATAGCAAGATATGGTGCTTACTTAGCAAAAAATGTGGTCCTTATGCCAAGTTATGTAAATATTGGTGCTTTTGTTGATGAAGGTACAATGGTGGATACTTGGGCAACGGTGGGTAGCTGTGCGCAGATTGGAAAAAATGTGCATTTAAGTGGTGGCGTTGGCATTGGTGGCGTACTTGAACCATTACAAGCTAGTCCTGTGATTGTGGAAGATGGTTGTTTTATTGGTAGCAGATGTATTGTTGTGGAAGGAGTACATTTAGAAAAAGAAGTAGTGTTAGGCGCCAATGTGGTGTTGACAAAAAGCACTAAAATTATTGACGTAAGTGGCGATACTCCAATAGAATACAAAGGACGTGTTCCTGCCAGAAGTGTAGTAATACCAGGATCTTACAAAAAGTCTTTCCCAGCAGGAGAATACCAAGTTAGTTGCGCATTAATCATTGGTCAACGTAAACCTAGTACCGATTTAAAGACTAGTTTAAATGATGCGCTAAGAGATTTTAATGTTGCGGTATAAAAAAGCAAGCTTTATATAATCAAGGTTTTTTAATAGCAGTTGTTGGAACTATTTTGTTTTCAACCAAAGCTATTTGGATCAAACTTTGCTTTAGAGAGGCTGTTATTGACGCCACCACCTTACTCATGTTGAGGATGTTAATCGCATTTCCTTTTTATGTAATCATATGGTTATTTGTCCGCAAAAACTGGAAAGGCAATATCACCAATACGCATTACTATTGGGCTATTGGAATGGGATTGCTAGGTTATTATATGAGTAGCTTATTTGATTTTATTGGACTGCAATATGTTTCTGCAGGCATTGAAAGAATTATTTTGTTTGTATATCCCACATTAGCAGTGATCATTAATTGGCTTTTATTTAAAGTACCTATCACAAAACGACAATGGCAGGCCATTGTGATTACCTATTTCGGAATTGGCATTGCTTATTGGGGGGAAATACACTTAATGCCCAATACACCCCTGTTTATATATGGTTCATTGATGGTTTTATTATGCGGTATAACCTACGCTTTTTATTTAGTGGGTACCGGTAAATTAATACCTACAATGGGAACCAGTATATATACCAGTGTTGCTATGATGGCAGCAAGTTTGGGTATATTTATCCATTATATACTAGCGAAAACAGTTAATGGAGATTTGCAAAACCTATATTATACCATTCCTTCAAATATTGTTTGGTATGTAATTGCCTTGGCCATCTTTGCCACCCTAGTCCCCTCCTTTTTATTGAGTGCAGGAATGAAAAGAGTAGGAAGTAATAATTTGGCTGTCATTACCAGTATTGGTCCAGTCGCAACCTTGTTTCAGGCAAATTGGATTTTGGGGGAAACATTTACCTGGCAGCAAATGATTGGAACTGTCTTGGTCATTGCGGGGGTTTGGCATATAAAAAAGTTGGGGTGACAGAGACGAATCCCCACCACCCCGATTATCCTTCCCCCAAAGGATAATACTTTTTATATATTTAATATTTCTTTAATTTAAATAATTGAGTTTTCAAACTCAAGACAAATTTGCTATAAACAAATAGTGTATTTTCTAAATTACATAATGAAAGAAGTGAAAAAATAAATATTATTACTATATATTGTTTTACATTATTTTATATATTAATAATTTATATAATTAATACTAAATCAAATAAGTAAATTTCTTATTGTATTTTTTATTACTTTTGGCCCCTACAGCTTCCCATGAAGAAAATAATTACTATACTTTTTTCGATCACCTTTCTACATCCTGTTTTTGCACAAAAGGAAATTAACCTATTAAAAAAACATGAAATAAGTTTATTGAAACTTTTACTAGCGGATAGTACTCAAAATGCGAATTTTGTTCTTAATAATAATGTGAATTTTGAGCTCGACAACTTTCTTTTTTCAAGCACCAATATTATTAAAAAGGGGAAGCAACTGTTTTTACAACCTTTAGGTACAGGACAATTGTACCAGGTCATAGACAAAAAAGGGGTAATCCAATTAAATCGAATGGACAAAACCGTCTTTTCAGGAGTTAATTTTTATGCGCAAAACTTTTTAATCAAAGACACCCTTTTTCAATATGGGGGGACCGGTTTTTGGCAAATTCGAGGGATAGTTACCTATTTTAGTAAAAACACCAATCAATGGGAATTGATCTTGGCCAACAGAGCAGTTCAATGTTTTTTTGATGACTACAAAGACGCTATTGTGCATGTAAATGAAAAGGATCCAAATCCCAAAATGTATGTGACCAATTCCTATTATTACCCCAATTATCCTAGGACTTTTCAGTCAGAAGCAGTTGATAGTTGTTATGTATTTGATTTTAACCTTAGAGAATGGAAAACGCTTGGCAAGTTAAACCCTAGTTTTAAATCTATTTTTAAAGCAAAACAATATAGAAGTTTTGAGTTGCATTTAGACAATTATTATGTTTTTCAAAATCAATTGGAGTTTTATTGGATGAACTTTGAAAAGAACCAATATGGTCAATTTAGTATCAAGGAAAGCGAAAGACTTAGACAAATTTGGTTGACATTATATAATAATAACAGAACTAAACAACAAATAGAATTCCAATTCAATATTGGCAATGACTTATATTATGCAAAAATGAATCCAGGAAAGGATTTAGAATGGATTAAAACAAGTATCAACTTAGCTGAAATGAATGTTAATCAAGCAAACCCAATTTATATTAATAATCAAAGCTGGGGAGAAACCATTGTTTATCTTTTTAATAAATACAAAACCTTACTATTACTCATTATCATTGCAATTTTTTCATTCATTGCCATTAGAACAAGGATCTTTAAACGTAAAAGTATCCCTAAGGAGCTTACCACTATATTATACCAAAACTTTTATAATTCACTAACGATTATTGAAAAGGAATTAATTGAAGCCTTATATCAACAAAATAGCAAAGGAGAAGAATTGAGTACAAAGTCAATCAATAAAATTATTGGGGTACAGCAAAAAGACACTTTAACCCAAAATAAAAGCAGGAGTGATCATTTTATTAAAATAAACCAAAAATTTAAAATGACTACTCAGCATTCCGATCCCTTAATTATAAAAAACCGAGACAAGGCCGATAAAAGACAATACAATTACGATTTAAATCATTTATATGTTATGGAAATTGAAAAGATAATGAAGGAGTAAATATATAGTAATGTTCATTACACAAGCAATAAGCTACACCCTCTTCTGTCACTGTTATCTGCTCTTCCTAGTACTTTAAAACTGCCATCTTCATATAACTCTCCCATATCCTGTGTTGCAATAAAACAACAGCTGTATATATTTGCCAAGTCAATCACATGCAATATCCCCCTTCCCTTTGTTTTTAATTGAGTGGGGTCCTCGGGTTCACCTACTAATACTTTCATCCAAGGTGGACATTTAAAGATACCCTCTCCTAGTGAATATGCTTGGCTCAATAGCTCTGTCATCCCATATTCGGAATGGATAGTAGCCACCCCTAAATTACGCTTCAATAAAGTATGTAATTCTTCCTTACTCAATTCCTGTTTACGTCCTTTCATTCCCCCTGTTTCAATAACAGTAACATTGTTTAATTTTTGCGGAAAAGCCGTTGAAAAATCAATCAATCCAAAGCTAACACCAATGAACCATATTTTTGTGGGGGTTTTTGACAATTGTTGTAATAGATGATGTAGTTTTTCAAATTCATTCAAATAGAAACCACTGTGTTCATGCCCTGAAAGTTGAATTAACTTATCAACCATATATACCAAGGAAGAATGTTGCCTTTCCAAATAAGAGGGAAGTAATCCAATAATACAATAGTCTTTGGGACTGCCGTAAAAACGTTCAAAACAATGTATAAAACTAGCTTCATAAATGGAGGTATCGCTTACCCAATGTTTACTTACAATATCCTGAGAAGTACCACTACTTTCAAATAAGGTTTGAGGTCTTGCACCTATATATACATCCTGATTCTTAAAAAAAGAAATAGGTAAAAATGGTATTTTGATGGGACTATCTACACTATCGATTTGCTGTTTGGATAGCCTAATCCACTCCCGATATACTGGATTGTGCTCCGCCTGAAATTGACATAATTGCTGGGCAGTCCCCAGGAACGCCGCCTCTGGCAAATCCCATAAATCATTTAAAGTAATGGGTAATGGTATCTCGTTGCTTGACATATTTACAAAAGTATCAATATTCTAAACAAAAAGGGCCTAAATTATAAATGCAATAAGTAGTATCTTGCACTTGATAAATTTAAACCTGAATTTTATGGCTAAAGCATCCAACAAAACAGTTAAAAAAACAAATCCTTCTTCGAAACAAAGTGGCAAAAAAGAATTAATGAATACCAATGCCTACTCTTTTTTAAAAGAATATATCAACAATCCCTCGCCTGTAGGCTTTGAATCCAGTGGTCAAAAAATATGGTTAAATTATATTACTAAATATGTTGACACTACATTCACAGATCCCTACGGAACAGCTGTGGGGGTGATTAACCCAGATGCGCCCTTTAAAGTAGTCATTGAAGCACACGCCGATGAAATTAGTTGGTTTGTTAACTATATTAATGACCAAGGATTAATACACTTAAAGCGAAATGGAGGTGTTGACCATCAAATTGCCCCTAGCATGCGCGTTTGGATTCATGGAAAAAAAGGCCCTGTTAAAGCGGTTTTTGGGTGGCCAGCCATTCATACGCGTTTAAGCAACCCTGAACAAAAAGAACCACAACCCAAGGTGGACAACCTAACATTGGATTGTGGAGCGCGCTCTAAAAAAGAAGTGGAAGCATTGGGTATTCATATTGGCGCTGTAGTTACCTATGAAGAAGGTTTTGATGAATTAGCCAATGATTTTATAATTGGACGCGCTTTTGACAATCGTATTGGTGGATTTATGATTGCAGAAGTGGCAAGACAATTGAAAGAAAATAAAAAGAAACTACCATTTGGATTATATATTGTAAACGCCGTGCAGGAAGAAATTGGATTAAGAGGTGCTGAAATGATCGCTAGACGAATAAAACCCAATATCGCTATTGTAACCGACGTAACCCATGATACCCATACCCCAATGATCAACAAAGCCATTGAGGGTGATATTGTATGTGGTAAAGGACCCTCGTTGGCATATGCACCCGCAATTCATAATAAACTATTGGCCATTGTGGAAGATACTGCAAAAGCAAAAAAAATACCCGTACAGTTTAGAACCTTAAGTAGGAGCACTGGAACTGACACAGATAGTTTTGCTTATGCTAATGATGGCTGTCCTTCTGTTTTAATTTCAATTCCATTAAGATACATGCATACCACTGTTGAAATGATTCATAAAAAAGATATTGTGGATACAATTCAGTTGATGTATGAAACCTTATTGCAATTAAGTCCAAAAACAAACTTAAGTTATTTATAATGGGCGCGAAACCCATTCGCATTGCGATACTTGACATGTATGACGGCGCAGCCAATATAGGCTTGCGTTGCTTACATACAATTATCAAAGAATGGGGAGTGCGTAATAACTTAATGGTAGAAACAATCGTGTTTAATACCAGAGGGGCAAGTGAAATACCCGAGGATCATTTTGATGCCTATATTTCCACTGGAGGACCTGGCTCACCTTTAGATAGTATCAATGAAAAATGGGATCAACAATTCACCCAATGGCTTGAAAATATTTACGAAATACACAAACCTGTATTTTTAATTTGTCATAGTTTTCAAATTGCCTGTAGGCATTTTGATTTAGGTACTGTTTGTTTAAGAAAATCTAAACAGGTTGGCGTTTTACCAGTGCATACCTTAGTTGAAGACGATTTATTTACTGGTTTACAAGAAACTTTTTATGCATTGGAAAGTAGAGTTTACCAAATTATTGCGCCCAATGATGCAAAAATAAAGTTAATGAACGCTCAAATTATGGCACTTGAAAAAATGAGGCCGGCTATTCCATTAGAGCGCGCTATTATGGCCATTCGCTTTTCTAAAAACATGTTTGGCGTACAATTTCATCCCGAAGCTGAATTAAATGAATTAATTGAATATTTTAATGAACCTGCCAATAAGCAATCCATTATCAGTGAATTTGGCATTGAAAAATGGGAGCGCATCATCGCTCATTTGGATGAAAACTCTCCCATTATTAGCACTTACACACATTTGATTCCCAACTTTTTAGACAAAGTCCTCCAAAAATGATCAGCGCAATAAGACAGGCTTATATCACGGCTTTTTCCGAAAGCAATTACCAAAATATGTTGTCTGAATTAAATAATCAGGTTTCAGACAAAATTGGGTTTAGACTTGCGGAAACACCCGTTTTTATTGACAAGGCTACAAAATATGCTTTATTAAAGGCCGGCGAAGAAATCAATGCATTTATCACGAGTGAAACATTTGTAGTAAAAACTGAAAATTCCTTTTCTACCATTACGACGCCCCCTAATGAAAATAGATTGCCAGCATGTATTGTAATGGATTTTGCATTATGTAATCATAACAATGAAATTATTCCAAAGCTGATAGAACTACAAGGTTTCCCTTCCTTATTTGGTTTTGAAGTAATGCATGATATCGCCTTCAGAAATAATTTTACAATCCCTGAAGGCTATTCACCCTATTTAAATAACTATACCCAAGAAAGCTATCTTGCTCATTTAAGTAGTTTAATTAAAGGAGATCAGAAAAAACACACTGTACTACTTGAGCTATTTCCTGAACAACAAAAAACCAAGATTGATTTTGAGATCACAAAAAAACTATTGGATATTCCAATAGTTTGTATCACTGAGATATTCAAAGAGGACAATCATTTAATATATATTCGAAACAATGTAAAACATACCATTGAAAGGATATATAATAGAGTCATTTGGGATGAAATTGAAAAACAAAGTACGGAAGTAAAAGAAAAAGCTGCCTTATTATCTTCTTCTATTGGCCTAGAATGGGTAACACACCCTAATCATTATTATCGAATTAGTAAGTATATACTTCCCTTTTTGAACACTTCCTGTGTTCCAAAGACACAATTTTTAGCTGAAGTAAAAACGCTACCTGAAAATTTAGATAGTTATGTACTAAAGCCCTTATTTTCCTTTGCAGGTCAAGGCGTATTGATTGATGTTACCAAAAAAGATATAGAAAATATAAAGGACCCACAAAATTGGATTATTCAAGAAAAAGTAATTTACGCTCCAATGATAGATACCCCAACAGGACCTGCTACAACAGAAATTAGGTTATTTTACTTTTGGGATGAAAAAGCAAAAAAATATATTGCAACACTTAATTTAGCCAGACTAAGTAAAGGCAAGATGATTGGCGTGAGCTATAATGCAAATGCCACCTGGGTAGGTGGCAGTCTTGCATATTTTGAACAATAGGAATGACAATGAGTTACTCGTCCCCATTGTTTTTTAATTTCATCAACAATGTAAATGCATTTTTAAGCACTATTTGTTGATTTGCTAAGTCGGATTTAATTTCAACAAGTCCATTCACATTCATGCCTATATTAACAGGTACTAACTTAAATTGAGTAGTAGCTGTTTTTACAAACACATAATCCTTATTTTGCCATTTCACAATAGCTTCTTCAGGCAAGGCCTTTACTTTGGCATTGTTTAATGCTACTTCGGCATTTACAAATGTGCCTGGGAACAATTTAATTCGCTCATTCACTAAATGACAATGCACGTCCGTTGTACTTTCTTCTCCGATATTAGGTGTTATTACTGCCACATTAGCTAAATATTTTTCATTTACATTATTATTTGCGTAAAAGCTAACTGAATTTCCAATTTGTAAATTAACGGCATCATTGTCTAATACTGTAAGTCTAAGATGCAAGTCGCTTGGATCTACTATTTCAAATAAAATATCTGTAGGACTCACATATTTGCCATTGTTTACATTCACTTTAGTTACGTATCCATTAATTGGACTACTAAAAGAAATAGACCTTGAAATATTGTTTTCGTTTAATCCATTTGGATTAAGTCCCAATAACTTAAGCTTCTCGCTTAAGGCTTTTACCATGTATTTTTGGGTTTCAAAATCGGATTTGGCTGCCTGAAAAACTTTATCGCTAACCGCTTTCGTTTCATTTAGTCCTTTTTGACGATTATAGTCTGCTTCTAAAAAAACCAGCTTACTCGTTGCTGTTAAATAATCCTGTTGCAACTGAACATAGGAAGGATCTTCTAACACTGCCAATGTTGCCCCTTTTTTTACATAGGTGCCAGGTATCAAATTTGTTTTTTTAATATAGCCCCCATAAGGAATGCTTACAGAAACAATATTATTGGGGGGAACATCCATATGCCCATTTACTTTTAGCACCTTATGCATGGATGTATCAATGATTGCTCCTATTTGCAAGTCGGCATTTTTTAACTGAGCATCGGTTAAGACAACCAGTTCATCTTTTACAGTTTCAGCTATTGTTTTCTTTTCTTTGGTTTCCTTTGGCTTATTGCCATTACATGCAATAAGGGCGAAAGGCAAAACCATTAAAGTCAATTTAAAATATTTCATAAAATTTATTTCATTATTTGTTAGCACTAATTTTTTCAATTTCTATAACAGCTTCATTAAGTTGCTGCATATACCCCAAGTATTCATTTTGAGATTGTATGCCCTGATTTATAAGCATCACCCACTCTATATAGCCAATTTCACCTGCATCCATTTTTTTAGTAGCCGTTTCTATTAAAAGTTTAGCATTGGGCAATATAAATTGTTGATAATAGTCAACTGTTTTTTTGTGCTGCAAATAAAGGGTGGTTGCGTTTTTTAAATCAGATTGTTGTTGTTGCGTGTATGCTACTTTTTCAAGTTTCGATTGTTCAATGGCAATACTACTAGCATTAATTTTAGCACGTTGTGCGCCCCCAAAAAGTGGTAAAGCTAACCCCATATTAATGGACGAAAATCTACGTTCATTGCCAAAAAATTGCTCATTATTTTGGGCTGTTGTTTGCCACCCAACAAAAGTTGTTGAATTGTACCCCATACTAATTGATGGATACAATTTACTTTTTTCAAGTTGTAATAATTGTGCTGATTTTGCAATATTAGCTTCTTGCAACTTAAAGAAAGGGGTTTCGTTGATTGACATTAAATCTGGTATTTGCGCTAAGGCTAATTGAATGGTTGAACTGTTCGGCTCATAAGGTTTAGTACAATTAATGAGCACATTAAATTGATTAACCCCAACTTCAATACTGGATTTAATGGACTGTAACTGATAATTAATTTGAGCCAATTGATTTTCAGCAGTTATCTTCTCCAAAACATCTACACTGCCTGAAATAAATTTTTGTTGTGCTTTACGAACAAACATTTTATAAATGCTATCGGCATTAATTAAAAGCGCTGCTTTTTGTTGCAATAAAACTAAATGATAAAATTGTTTTTTAACCGTTGATTTTAGCTCAATTTCTTTCAAAGTTTTATTGAGTAAACTAATTTCAACATTGGACTTAAAAACATCGCCTTGAAATTTATACACTGATGGAAATTGAATGATTTGTGAAATTGAATACAAATTATCCTTATTATTTCCATTGATATTGCCATAACCAAAACCAATTGCGGTTTTCTCTATATCTACATTTGACTTTTTTAAGGATTCAAAATAAGCCACCTGCTTAGCAGATACTTTCCCGAAAGCATTATTCTTTAATGCGCTATCAATTGCAGCAGGTAAACTAATTTTTTCCTGTGCCTTTACACTGAAGGGAGTCAAAACTAAAAGTAGTATAAGTAGCGTATTGAATTTACTTTTATTGAAATAGCTTACTCCTTTTTCAAATAACACATACATAACTGGCAATACAAATAAAGTGAGCATAGTAGATATAATAAGCCCTCCAATGACTACAGTTGCCAATGGCTTTTGCACTTCGCCCCCAGCACCAGTGCTGATGGCCATAGGAATAAACCCTAAGGCAGGAACCAATGCAGTCATCAGTACTGCCCTTAGCTTTGATTTGGTGGCATGTATTACAATGCGGTGAACATCCTGCCAACCTTCCGCTTTTAAACGGTTGAATTCTGACACTAATAATATACCATTTAAAACAGCCACCCCAAATAAGGCGATAAATCCAACTCCAGCTGAAATGCTAAATGGCATTGATCTAGACCATAATGCAAAAATACCCCCCATGGCAGACAAAGGTATGGCTGTGTATATTAACAAGCCTTGCTTAACTGAATTAAAGGCAAAATAAAGTAATAGAAATATCAATAATAAGGCGATAGGAACAACTATACTTAGTCTCGCTTTGGCAGCATTCATATTTTCAAATGAACCTCCGTATTCTATTGTATATCCCTTTTGCAATTTCAACTGTGTTGCAATTTTTGATTGCAACTCCTTCACAATTGTTTGTACATCTTTCCCGTTTACATTAAACCCTACAATAATTCTTCGTTTTGTATTTTCTCTTTGGATTTGATTCACCCCTTCTATTTGTTGAATAGTAGCTACTGCTGACAAGGGAATAGGCAATCCCTTTGTTGTAGTTATCGATAAATTTTCAATATCAGCTATGTTTTTTCTAGCATTACCATCCAAACGCACTACCATATCAAATCGCTTTTCTTCCTCATACACCTGCCCTGCTGTCTGACCAGCAAAAGCACTATTTACCACTTTATTAATATCAGCAACATTTAATCCATATTTTGCCATGCCATCCCTATTGTACTTGATAACAACCTGCGGCATCCCAGTAACTTTTTCCTCATAAATATTGACTGCCCCATCTACGGTTTTAATAATTTCATTTAAAGTACCTGCATATTGGGTGAGTGTATCTAAATTTTCGCCAAATATTTTACAAACCACATCCTGTCTTGCGCCTGTCATTAACTCATTAAACCTCATTTGAACAGGAAATTGAAAACCCACTGTGATGCCAGGTATCTGTTCTAAAACCTTAGTCATTTTCATACTTAACTCGGGATAGGAACTTGCAGATACCCACTCTTTTTTATCCTTAAGAATAATCATCATGTCCCCCGCTTCAAATGGCATTGGGTCGGTTGGAATTTCTGCACTTCCAATTTTAGTGACGATTTTTTCAATTTCAGGAAAGTTTTCAAGCAATAACTTTGATGCTTTTTGTGTAGAAGCGATGGTATTATTTAAGTTGCTACCAGTCAATACCCTTGTTTCAACTGCAAAATCACCTTCCTCTAATTGCGGAATAAATTCACCTCCCATATTCATTAAAAGTAGTACGGCAATGGTAAATAAAGCCACTGTTGACATAATCACCATTTTGGGGTACTGCAATATTTTTTTAAGTAGGGGCTGGTAACTTCTTTCTAACAACTGCATTAACCTATCGGCCATAGTGGCTTTATGGTTAATTTTTTTATTTAAAACCAAGGCTGCCATCATGGGCACATAAGTGATGGATAAAATAAATGCACCAAAAATGGCAAAGGCAATGGTAAATGCCATGGGCTTGAACATTTTTCCTTCGATACCTTGTAAAGAAAGAATGGGAAGATATACAATTAAAATAATAATTTGACTAAATACGGCCGATTTAATCATCGAACCAGTTGAATTACCCACTTCAGTATCCATATCATCCTGATTCAATGTTGACAAGGACCTAAATTGTTTAGAATGTGTAAATCGATGTAAGATGGCTTCAACAACAATGACTGAACCATCTACAATTAATCCAAAATCAATTGCAC
Organism: Bacteroidota bacterium; assembly: GCA_947457075.1. GTDB lineage: Bacteria > Bacteroidota > Bacteroidia > Chitinophagales > Chitinophagaceae > Sediminibacterium. The sequence goes on along the minus strand of CANGUG010000013.1, from coordinate 51,686 downwards.
CCAATGACATTAAGTTACCCCCTACTCCAAATTGATTCATTAGGATAATCGCAAATAACATAGATAATGGAATGACAGAAGATACAATTAAACCTGCTCTTATATTTCCAAGGAAAAAGACCAATACGAAAATTACAATCAATGCCCCTTCTAATAAATTAGTTTCTACAGTTTTAATGGCATTGTTTACCATTTTAGTTCTATCTAAAAAAGGCTCAATCACTACCCCCTCTGGCAACATTTTTTGAATCTCGGAAACTTTTTCTTTCACTCTTTTCACTACTTCCGAGGAATTTTCACCTTTTAACATCATCACCACAGCACCGGCTACTTCACCTTTATCATTGTATGTCATTGCACCATACCTAATGGCTGCGCCATATTGTACTTTAGCTAAGTCTCGAATTAACAAAGGTGCCCCATTGTCCAAAGTTTTTACAACTATTTTGTTGATATCCTCTAAGTTGGCAGTGAGTCCCTCACTTCTTATATATAATACTGTAGGCCCTTTTTCAATATAGGCACCACCAGTATTTTGATTGTTTTTTTCTAATGCCGAAAATATATCTGATATAGTTAGCCCATACGCTTTAAGTTGATCCTGTTGAACAGCAATTTCATATTGCTTTAATTTCCCACCAAAACTTGCCACTTCTGCAACACCAGCTGTACCAATTAACTGCCTTCTTACTATCCAATCTTGAATAGTTCTCAATTGCATCGCATCATACTTTCCTTCATACCCTTTTAAGGGCCTCACAACATATTGGAAAATTTCACCCAAGCCAGTGGACACTGGCGCTAATTCAGGGGAACCGGTGCCTACTGGTATGTCTTGTTGTACCTTTTGAAGTTTTTCAGTGATTTGTTGCCTAGCCCAATAAATATCTACTCCATCATTAAATACAATGGTAATGAGGGATAAGCCAAAACGCGAAAAGCTTCTTATTTGTTTTGTACCTGGAATGCTGCTACAAGCTTGTTCAATGGGAAAAGTAACCAGCCTTTCAATATCATTTGCCCCTAATGAAGGCGACACAGTAATCACCTGCACTTGGTTGTCCGTAATATCGGGCACAGCATCAATAGGCAATTGAGTAACTTCATACACCCCCCAACCAATTAATGCCAAAACTGATAATCCAATGATTAACTTATTCTTTATAGAATAAGTAATTATTTTATTTAACATAAAATACCTGTTTCAAAAATGATGAAATGATGACACACAATTTAATTGTGCGTTACAATAATAACTAAAGATTATGCGCGGGGTGGCTGAAAAATATTTCCGTAATTATAGGAAATATGTTCTTCATCATTAATCACTAAATAGGTTCTACTTAGCTTAAAAAAAATATTCGGTGTAACAATTTGTTTAGGCACAAATAAGGTTACAAAATTTAATAATGAAACGGTTCTATTGGAGGACTTAAAAGGAAGTTGCATATCCTGTTGGTAATCACTATCATAAGTCTGCTGCTGGAAATAATGCATTTTAATGAACTTAGTAAAGCTTATTTCATTGTCAAACTGTTGGTGTGTTTTATAATGTTCCACCAAAAAAGGGATTTTCAGTAGCTGATAAGCCTCCGTTGCCCCTAATAAGTATAAGGAACTTAAGAATATGACAATTGCATTTTTCACTATTTAAAGTTACCGAATTTATCATTTATTTGAATAAAAAATCTGCACTATACAAAGAAGCCCTCCGAATAGGAAGGGCTTCTTTGTAAGTTGTATTATTATTGCTTTTTGGGCTTTCGTTCATATTGGCAACACTCATCTAGTTTCTTATAGGCCTCTATACTTGCTTCCTTATGCTCGGTATCATACCCAGCACCCGCAATAGATGCTTCGATTTTATCAACTGATGTTTTAGCAGCATCAAATGAAACTGTCAATACTTTGGCAACCTTATCCCAGATAGCTGTACTTGCACCTGCGCTTTTTGCTGCTTTTTCAATGTTTTTCTTACACATTCCACAATTTCCAGCAACCTTAATAGTAGTTGGATTTTGAGCAATAGCAATACTACCAAATGTTAGAAGTATTGTGCATAACAATAAAAGTTTTTTCATGATGTTATATTTTTGTTGTTGATTGATTTGATTATTTATTAATTGATGAAATTCCACCAAATGCCTACCCTAAACCACATGCCTGCAGTTGGATAATGTTGTGTAGTGAAATTGTAAGCATTACCGAAACTTGCATTGGATGGTATAATTGTATTTAAATTTTCTAATCGAATATACCCTTTTAATCGCTTAATCATAAAATGTAAAAAAGCATTTGCTGTTGGCCTATTGGCTGTGGTATAGCTTTCTTGATAATAAAACTGCCCCGTAAATGGCATATAGCCATCTGCTTGATAGTTGGTGTGATAAATTAATTCCAACCCGGTTGATAAATGCAGGTTTTTATAAAAATTTCCTTCAAAAGCAATTCTTTGTCTTGTTAATAACAATGGTACATTAACAGGTGCATTCGGATCTACCAACTGAATGGTGGCTTGGTCATACCAATTCCAATATTTGCTAATTTTTACTTTATGTTCAATTTGTCCACGAATATAATTCATACTATTGCCATGTACGGCAGGCTGGAATCCCGAGGAAAAATAATGATAGTTTTGAATTAATTGATAACTAAAACTAGCCTCCCATCCTTTTGATTTATTTCCCATTATACCACTAAATAAGGTTGTATTTTCTTTTGCGATACCTCCTATATTATTAATGTTAAATTGAGTAAATCCCAAAATATTCATGGCAGGTGTTCTGTTGGTATTTTGAAAAGACAATTGCAAATAGGTCCCATTTTTATTAAGGATCCTTGACAAGGAAGCATTTGCATCATAATCTCCGGCATGATAGCCGTTTAAAAACAATTTTCCGGCAATGATTAAATCCCAAAGCTGATTGCGCGTTTTATTTTTATACATGGCCATGCCATATAAATTGTAATTACTCCAACTAGCCATCCCATTATGAGTAGCAGTCATATTGGTATATCCTGTACCTAATTGTAAAAATTGATTGCTATTATTTTTTTCGGGATAACTAATTATGCTAAACTCGTTTGAAACAATCGACCAATTATCAACATAACCCACAGAACCCGAATCATAATTGACACCAAAATAATTCATATAGCCTTCTTTGGAAGGATTGGCATCAACGAATGAAAACTGGCTAGTTTGAATTTTAATTTCATTTTGAAAACGGATTCTTGGATAAAACATATGAACAACAAAAGTATCCTTGACAATTGAATCTTTTTGTCCAAAATCATAGGTTTGCCTCCAAGCAATGGTATTTTGCTTGTACTTAGTACCGGTAGCGATACTTGTATTAAATGGATTGCGAAATGAAGATCCACTTACCCCAAGCCTGGTTTCTAATTCATAGGGATCATTTAAGGACAAACTATCTAACAAAGCCGCATTCACTAAACCCCCATTTTCCGAGGAAGCAGTTTGATTAAATAACATGACCAAAAAGGAAGCAAAACGTTTTCTTTTACCTTGGTAATTTGCAGTAATGCGCATGTTATTGACATTGGCATTTTGGTTTTTTACATTACCTGGTGCATTACTGAAGCGATAATCAAATGAAAAATTAAGTTGTTGCTTTTTGTTTTGTGAATGTTTTATTTCCACCATTTGTTCCCCCTTGGCCCCTAATAAATACCCAAACTCAGTATAAGGCCTTGTTGTTTGGTAAAACGGTGTTTGTTCTAATGTATATAAGTAAGTATCATAAGCATGAAATCCAGCATCCCATCCAATATTTAATTTAGGCTTAAATAAATAAGAATTACTTGCAGTACCTAAATTTCCCAAATTATAGGCGGTATAGGGAACTGGATAGTGCACAAAAAAATCATTGACACTAGAATCCAATTTTAAAATATCATTTTGGTTGTAGAGTTTATAGTAAATAGTAATTGAATCAGCATACTTATCCCTTCTTTGTAAAGAATCGTTTTTTTTGTTGCCTTGCATATTACCAAAGCCTTGCCTACTACCGAAACCTTGCATCCCACCCCCTAATGGGATAGGACTTTGTGCTCGTGCTGCTTGATAGAAACAGCCCAAAACAAAAAAGGGGAGTAATACTTTTTTACAAAGCTTCATAGTAAATTTTTTAGGCGATCTCTTTTACTAGCTCGCTAAAAATTAAAGTTAATTTAGGCTCGGCCGCATTTGCTGCCTCTAGCACTTCTTGATGCGTAATTACATTATTATCCTCGCGTATACCCAAATCGGTCACTACACTAATAGCAAAAACCTTCATCCCACAATGCACTGCTGCAATATTTTCTTGTACAGTACTCATTCCAACCACATCGCCTCCAACTGCTTTGATTAATTTGTATTCCGCCCTTGTTTCAAAAGTAGGACCAGTTACTCCAACATAAACCCCCTCATGTAAATGTATATTATGGGCTATTGCAATCTCTTTTGCTTTTTGAATAAACAAATTGGCATAGGGCTCACTCATGTCTGGGAAACGAGTCCCTAAGGCATCTTCATTTTTCCCAATTAATGGATTAATAGTAAATAAACTAATTTGATCTTTTAGAATCATCAAATCCCCTACTGCATAATTGGGATTCACTCCGCCCGCCGCATTCGATAATAATAAATTTTCAACGCCTAATAATCTTAACACTCTTACTGGATAAACTACTTGCTCGGATGTATATCCTTCATAAAAATGAAAACGACCTTCCATCACCCAAACTTTTTTACCATTTAATTTTCCAAGAATTAAACGTCCTTTATGTCCTTCCACTGTACTCACAGGAAAATGTGGAATCGAAGAATAAGGAAGTTCAAAATCAACTTGAATATTTGTGGCTAAATTGCCTAAACCGCTTCCTAAAATAATAGCTGTTGTAGCAGTATCATTTACTTTGGATTTAATAAAGTTAGCTGTCTCGTGAAGTTGTGTCATTAATTGCGTCATACTATGCTTTAATTTGGACACAAATATAACAACCTCAGGGCATTAATTGGGCAAAACTACCCTTTAGGTTCATGCGCTTTAACTACTGGATCGCCTTTCAATACATTATACGCTGTAATTGCACTGAAAAGCATCAAAATAGCCCCCATCAGGAAAGAAACTCCTGGGAAATAAAAACCATGTTTTGGATTTGTAAAATAGGAAAACAAGCCTGTCATTAGCAAGGGCCCAACAATGGAAGTGACACTGATGATACTGGTTAAAGACCCTTGCAATTCACCTTGTTCATTTTTAGGAACATGAACAGATATTAATGATTGCAATGCAGGGCCAGAAATACCTCCAAGGCAATAAGGAATTAAAAATACAAACATTACCCAACCCGAGGAATCCTTAATAAAGGAGGAAGTACCAAATGCAAATAAAAATAAACCTATTGCGTACAAAGCAATCCCCACATACACACTTTTTTCGTTACCCAATTTTGGATTAATGACCCTAATAAGCAATCCTTGTACAAGTCCTACTAATAAACCTACCACGCCAAGGGAAAACCCAATTATTTTTGGACTCCAATGGAATTTCTCAATATTGGCAAAACTCCAATTGCTTTGAACAGCATGTGATGCAATGTATATAAACACCAATGAAACAATTAATCCAGAAACGGCGGGATATTTTCTTAAATGCCCCAAAGCCCCTAGTGGATTAGCTCTTTTAATATCAAAAGCTCTTCTATGTTCAAGGCCCAATGACTCCGGCAAAACAAAATAACCATACAAGGCATTTAATAAGGCCAAGCCAGCAGCAACAAGAAAAGGCAACTTAGGGCTTAATTCACCCAAAAACCCACCCAGCATGGGGCCAATAATAAAGCCAACCCCAAAAGCTGCACCTATCATTCCAAAATTTTGCGCGCGATTGGTATCATCACTCACATCTGCTATATATGCCGAAGCGGTAGTCATGCTTGCACCTGTTATACCAGAAATAGTTCGACCAACAAATAAAAACCAAATGGAGGGTGAAAAAGCTAGAAACAAATAATCAATCCCAAAGCCTAATAATGAAAAAAGCAATACAGGACGTCGTCCATATTTATCACTTAAACTTCCAATGATTGGAGAAAATAAAAATTGCATTGTGGCATATAAAAAAGTCATCCAACCAGCATAGATAGACACCTTGCTCATATCATCGGTCCCAATCAAATGTTTAATTAACTGAGGCATTACTGGAATAATAATACCCAATCCAATTACATCAATCAATAAAGTTAGAAATATAAATCCAACTGCTGCTTTTCGGTTAGTCCTTGCCATAATTACGTAAATATACAGCAAAAAGCCCCTTCCATGAATGGCAGGGGCTAATTAAATTTTCAATTGTATTCAATTAAAAAATCATTTATGCTTCGTTTCTAAATACCATCAAGCCATCAAAAATATCAATTAATACTTTTTTGCTTTTATCTATTTCTCCACTCAAAATTTTCTTACTTAATTCATTTACTACCATTTTTTGAATTAATCTTTTTAATGGCCTTGCACCAAACTGCATATCAAAGCCTTGTTCTGATAAAAATTCAATCAGGTAATCACTAAATTCAATTTGCATTCCATTTTCTGCAACCAAATGCTTTAAATTATTTAATTGAATTTTTACAATCGAAGCCATCTGTTTTTGCAATAAAGGAGCAAACATGATTACTTCATCCACTCTATTTAAAAATTCTGGTCGAATGGTTTGTTTTAACAAAGTCATTACCTCCGACTTTGATTGCTCCATTTTTGCTTCTATATTTTTTTCAGTTACCCCTTCAAAGGCCTCCTGAATAAGATGGCTTCCAATATTAGAAGTCATAATAATAATGGTGTTTTTAAAATTCACCGTCCTTCCTTTATTATCCGTTAAATGACCATCGTCCAATACTTGTAATAAAATGTTCCAAACATCAGGATGTGCTTTTTCAATTTCATCCAACAATACCACACTATAGGGTTTACGACGCACTGCTTCAGTAAGTTGTCCGCCTTCATCATACCCTACATAACCGGGAGGCGCTCCTACCAATCTGGATACAGCATGTTTTTCCTGGTACTCACTCATATCAATTCTCGTCATCAGTGAATCATCATCAAATAAGTACTCAGCCAATGCTTTCGCTAATTCTGTTTTACCTACCCCTGTCGTTCCTAAAAATATAAATGACCCAATAGGCTTTTTGGGATCCTGTAATCCAGCCCTACTTCTTCGAATAGCATCCGATACTGCAGTAATTGCCTCTTCCTGCCCAATGACCCTTTTATGCAATTCCTCCTCCAATTGTAAAAGCTTTTCTCTTTCTGATTGCATCATTTTACTAACTGGAATGCCTGTTGCCTTTGCCACATTTTCGGCAATATCTTCGGCATCTACTTCCTCTTTCATTAATCGATGTTCATTTGCCCCCAACTCCTGTAATGCATTGGTGAGACTTTCTAAAATGGCTTCCTGTTCTTTTACTTTACCATACCTAATTTCGGCAACTTTGCCATAATCTCCATTACGTTCAGCTACCTCGGCCTCTTGTTTTAGTTTTTCAATATCCGATTTAGCTTTTTGTACTTTATCAACCATCTCTTTTTCTGAAATCCATTTCGCTTTTAAGGTATCCTGCTGAACAGTTAAATTACTTATTTCAATATTCAATGCTTTTAACTGATCTGGATTATTCTCTCTTTTAATGGCTTCCCGCTCAATTTCCAACTGCCTAATTTGACGCATTAAAGTATCTAACTCCTCTGGCATGGAATTCATTTCTAAACGCAATTTTGCGGCACTCTCGTCAATTAAGTCAATGGCTTTGTCAGGCAGGAAACGATCTGTAATATACCTAGTTGATAATTCAACGGCAGCAATAATCGCTTCATCTTTAATCCGAACATGATGATGGGTTTCATAACGTTCCTTTAAGCCCCTTAAAATAGAAATAGCATCTTCTTTAGTAGGTTCGTCAATCATTACTTTTTGAAAGCGACGCTCTAATGCTTTGTCTTTTTCAAAAAACTTTTGATACTCTGCCAAGGTGGTTGCGCCAATGGCCCTTAACTCCCCTCTTGCCAATGCTGGCTTTAAAATATTGGCAGCATCCATCGCTCCTTCTCCCCCTCCAGCGCCCACCAAAGTATGAATCTCGTCAATAAATAAAATTACCTCCCCCTCACTATCAGCCACTTCTTTTACTACTCCTTTTAATCTTTCCTCAAACTCGCCTTTATATTTTGCACCCGCAATTAATTGACCCATGTCTAGTGCATAAATAATTTTACTTTTTAAATTATCTGGTACATCCCCATTGACAATACGCATCGCCAATCCTTCGGCTATGGCGGTTTTACCTACACCAGGTTCCCCTACTAAAATGGGATTGTTTTTACTTCTGCGGGAAAGGATATGCAAAGTCCTTCTTATTTCTTCATCTCGTCCAATGACCGGATCCAATTTTCCTTTGTTGGCTAATTCATTTAAATTTTTTGCATATTTGGATAAAGCCTGAAATTGCGTCTCCTGTGTTGCAGAATTTACAGTTGCTCCTTTGCGTAATTCTTTGATAGCAGCAACCAATCCTTTTTCCGTAAGGCCTGCATCTTTTAAAATTTTTCCTGCAGTATCATTCACTTGCAATAGGGCAATCAATAAATGTTCTACTGTAACAAATTCATCCCCAAAAGTTTTTAAAGCAGCATTCGATTTTAATAGCACTGCATTGAAGTCTCTACTCACATTTGACGCAGGTTCTCCAGTTGACTGTTTTGCTAAAACAGGTATCATTTCCGCTGTTTTTTGCAATACTAAATTGGGGTTTACATTGTTCTTTTTTAATAGAAATTCAGTGGAACTATCCTTATCTAATAAAATTGCTTTTAATAAATGGATCGTTTCAATAGAAGCATTGCTATTATTATAAGCCAATTGCTGCGCAGCCTGTATGGCTTCCTGCGCTTTAATGGTATATTGATTTAAATTCATAATTGTATTGATTTATAATAAACTATGCTCAAAACAAACGCCAATCTATGATATAAGTTATAATGTCATTATTATAGAAGCAAAACGGAATAAAAGTCAGTCGCATCTGGGTTTTTCTGCTATTTTTACAGTGTGAATGAATTCTCAAATACCGTTTTTGTAAAAGAGCTAGCAGCCCAAATGGGCTTTGATTACTGTGGTATTGCCAAAGCCAAAGAATTAACCGAGGATGCTTTGCGACTTGAGTCGTGGCTTAACAAAGGATATCATGGTGATATGTCTTATATGGAAAATCATTTTGATTTAAGAACCGACCCACGTAAACTCGTACCAGGAGCAAAATCTGTAATTACTTTTTTAAAGAATTACTACCCTAGTCAAGAAAATTTAAACGCAGGTAAATCACAGGAGGCAAAAATTGCAAAATATGCTTATGGCGAGGATTATCATGAAGTAATTCGACAACAATTATTTGAGTTTTTGGATACGATGCGTGCTATGATTGGCCCTATTGAAGGACGTGGCTTTGTGGACTCTGCACCTGTTTTGGAAAGATCCTGGGCACAACTATCGGGCGCAGGTTGGATTGGGAAAAATGGCAACCTAATACGACCTAAATCAGGGTCATTCTTTTTTATTGCGACACTTATCATTGATTTGGCATTGATCTATGACGACCCTATACCCAAAGACTATTGTGGCGCATGCACCAAGTGTATTGATGCTTGTCCTACACAGGCAATACTCCCTAATAAAACAATTGAAGCCAATCACTGTATCAGTTATTTTACCATTGAACTAAAAAAAGAAGTAATCGAAACAGAAAGGCCTTATCAAGAATGGGCATTTGGCTGTGATATATGCCAAGATGTTTGTCCTTGGAACCGTTTTAGTCAACCAACCCATGAAAAAAAATTTAAACCATTGAATGGTTTATTACAAATGCGATCGGATGATTGGTTACAAATAGAAGAAACCACATTTAAAGCTCGATTTAAAAAATCACCTTTACTCAGGTCCAAATTAAAAGGCATTCAACGCAATATTCAATTTTTAAAGGAGCAGGAAGATAAGTAAGTAAAAAACATTAATTGTTTTGTTGTAATAATACATCACGCAAATTGCCAAGTTCCATTTCCATTTTAGCACCTAATACTTTTTCATTCAACAAGGTTTGAAACTTTTCCCAGGGATACCATTTCACATGTTGTTCGAAGGACCAGTGAATTACATAAATACCCTGCTTCAAAAAAATCCACTCAATTTTCACTATATATGGACGTTGGCCGGTTGCTACCCACTGAAATGTGGCTGAATGATTAGTAGTTGCAGTTTTTTTTATTGTTTGTGTTCCAATATACACTGTATTGTCTTTCCAAACGGATTCATTTTGTTTTAAATCACTCATCCAAGCTTTCCACCCATTTAAATCACCACAATATTTTGCTATTGAATCTGCCCCTGCGTTGACTTCAATGGCTCTGGACACAATAACCGTAGAGGGGAACAAGCTAGCAATGGCAGTTACCAAAATGGCTAATACCAAAAAACTAATAACACCTAATTTAATTAAACGCATTTATTCCCATTTAAATATTTTAAAAGCAGCTGCATACACTACTACAATCCAAATTAACAATACCGAAATATCCCCCCAAGAATCCATTAAACTATTCCCTTCAAAGGCAATGTCACGCATCGCATTGTTAAAATGAGTTAAGGGCAATATTTTACAAAAAGGTTGCATCCAACTGGGAAAATTATCAATAGAGAAAAAAGTACCGGCTAATAAAAACTGAGGTAAAGTAAATAAATTGGCCAAAGGTGGAATGGTACTTTCATTCTTTGCCACGCCACTTACAATAAACCCAAAACCCATAAATAAAACCAGTGCGATAAAACTTAGTGCCATGATACTCAAAAATGTACTAAGTCCATGCACCAATGTAAATTTGAAAGCAAAATGACCAATGCCAATAATGATTACTGCTGTAATTAACTGAAAAGTTACCCTACTCAATGCTTCGCCCAAAATGATATATAGTCTTCGAATAGGTGTTGCATAAAAACGCTTCAAGACCAACTGTTGTCTTAAATTGAAAAATAAAAATGCTACCCCAAATACCCCCGCACTTAATAAGGAAAACCCCAATTGGCCTGGCAGGATAAAATCAATTGTTCTATATACTCTTCCTGGCACTTGTTGTACATTGTTGCTAATGGTTGCAACGGTAGGTGCCTGGGGATATTTTTTTTCGTTAATTTTTCCTATCAATGCATTCAAAATAGACTTTACTAGTTGCACATTTTGCGGATTCGCGGCTTCGGAACTAGTTAACTGAATGGTATAGGGCACTAAACTATCTCCTGATTGTTGAATATCGATAAGTGCAGTAATTCTACCTTTTGAAAGTTCTCCCTTAATTTTTGCAGAATCACCAGACACAAATTTTAATCCTGGAATTTGCTTGATTGCAGCATATACCTCATTGGTGGTATCCGAATGCTTGTCAATGGCAACATTCACATTAATATTACCACCACTACTTAAAAACCCAAATACCAAAATAAATATTAAGGGAAAAGCAATGCTGAATATTACCGCCGACGGACTTCTGAAAGTAGATTTCAAACTAGCTTTTGTAATTGCTAGCATTGCATTAATCTGACTGTAAGGACGCATACTATTAAGGATGATTGACTACAAATATAGGCAAACGGGCTTGAGGTTGTCCCATCATTTGTTTGATTGATTTTAATTGAGTCAAATATCCCCATTCTTCCACACCAATTTCTTCTTTAATTGCTTTGGATTTAATCTTATCCTCATAGCCCTCTATAAAGTCTTCAATGAATGACTTTTTTTCTGGATAGCTTTTTATATTATACCCATTTAATTTAGCCATTTTCGCCGCAGAAGCAATTGCTGCATTTAAATCTCCGATGCGATCCACCAAACCTACCTTCACCGCATCTGCACCAATCCATACACGTCCTTGTGCGATGGAATCGATATATTCAACCGATTTTTTTCGGCCTTTTGCCACTTTCGTTTTAAAAGCAAGATATATACTATCTACACCTGATTGTATGAATTTTTGTTCGGTTGCATTTAAAGCTCTTGAAGTAGAAGGCATATCTGCATAGGTGGAGGTTTTTACTCCGTCAAAAGTGATGCCTAATTTGTTTTTCATGAAATTACCCAAATTAGGAATTACTGAAAATACACCAATTGAACCCGTAATGGTGTTTGCATTTGCAAAAATAGAATCTGCATTACAAGCAATATAATAACCACCTGAGGCTGCATAGTTACCCATACTTACCACCACTGGCTTTTCTTTTTTTAATAATTCAATTTCTCTCCAAATAATATCGCTGGCCAATGCGCTTCCACCTGGTGAATTCACTCTTAACACCACGGCATCAATTGATTCATCATTTCTAATACCTTGCAACAATGCCCTATATTGATCACTTGCAATGCTATTGTCTTCCCCCCTTCCCATTATAATGTCACCGTCCGCATAAACCACAGCGATATTACCTGAACCCAATTCATTGAGACTAACATTTGCGGCATATTCATATAAACGGATAAATGAAATATCTTTTGGATTTTGAACCTTTACTTTTTTGGCTATTACCGACTTAACTTCATCATCAAAGCGCAATCCGTCAAGTAAATGATAGCGAACAGCATCCAATCCATTTTGAATTAGCCCCTTGTCTGATAAAATTTTTAAACTGTCTTCACTAATATTTCTTTGTAAGGAAGTGCCCTGGATAAAACTATTATATACTCCATTCAACCAAACACTGGTTTGTAATTTATTTTCTGGAGACATTTCAGAATATCTAAATGGCTCTGTCGCACTTTTGAATTTACCCGCATAAAAAACCTGTGGTTGAATTTCCAACTTATCCAATAACCCTTTTAAAAACATAGTTTCATAGGAAAAACCTGCCCACTCTAGTCCACCTTGTGGATGGGCAAAAATTTCATCCGCCACATTGGCTATCCAATAACCTTTTTGCGAAATTGTTTCACCAAATGCAACAATAAATTTTTTGGATGACTTAAATTCCAATAAGGCATTTCTTATTTCTTCAGAGGCAGCAAACCCATTTGGATTTTGCTGACACTTTATATAAATCCCTTTAATCGCTGCATCATTTTTCGCATGTTTAATTAATGCAACTACATTTGACAAGCTTGGTATTTTTCCATTTTTCTTACTGAGCAATTCACTATAGGCATCTTCCTTGGATTGCTCAGGAAAAGCTTCATTCAAATCAATCACCAATACCGAATTGGTCGCCACTTTTTTTTCTTCCTCTGCCGAGAAAATTCCAATTAGCATAAATAAAAAAAAGATGCTAAAGACGGAAAATACCACCATGGCTAATAAGCTAGCAAATACGGATTTAAAGAAATCATTCATAACTGTAAATTAAATTGAAAGCGGGGCCCTCTATATTGCCCTGTAAATAAAACGACAGTGTAAAATTATGAATAATTAGGCTACTTTTACAATCCTTCTATGAACAAAGTATACCTCTTGATAGGTGGCAATATCGGTGACCGAATGGCAAATTTGGCCATGGCCGTTCAATTAATTGAAAAGTATTTGGGCAAATTGCTACAAATATCTTCCATTTATGAAACGGCAGCCTGGGGCAATACCGATCAAGCCGACTTCTTAAATCAGGCTATTTGTATTGAAACACAATTAGCCCCCACCCAATTAATGACTCAAATTTTGGATATCGAGAAAAAAATGGGACGAGCGCGAAACATTCCATTAGGTCCTAGAATTATAGATATTGATATTTTATATTACAATGATGCAATAGTTGAAAACGAACTGGTATCCATTCCACATCCAAGAATTAGCGCGCGCAAATTTGTACTTTACCCCTTGGTTGAAATTGCGCCAAATTACCTTCATCCAATATTGCACAAAACCAACAGCCTATTGTTGAAAGAATGTGGAGATTCTTTAGCTGTGTATAAAAAAACATCTTAGAAAGCATGGGAGATGCTATATTTGAAGCTAGTAGAATAGTGAAAAATATGAATCATCGTTTTATCGCAATTGAGGGGAATATTGGAGCAGGGAAAACTACGCTTTCACATTTATTATCTCAACATTATAATGCCAAATTAGTACTTGAAGAATTTGCAGAAAATCCTTTCTTGACTAAATTTTATGAAAATCCTAAGCAATATGCTTTCCCGCTTGAATTGTTTTTTTTAGCCGAGCGTTTTAAACAGCAGCAAGAATTGGTAAAAAATAAGGATCTATTTCAAGAAGTGATGGTATCGGACTACATTTTTACAAAATGTTTATTGTTTGCAAAAGTAAATTTGCCCGAGGAAGAGTTTAGATTGTACCAAAAAATGTTTGACGTTTTTTATCAGCAAATAACGCCCCCAGATATTATCATTTACTTGCATGCCCCTGTAAACAGGCTGCAAAATAATATCAAAAAAAGGAATAGGAAATTTGAACAGTCCATACCAGACGAGTATTTGTTTAAAATTCAAGAAACCTATACTAGCTATATTAAACAACATAATGTAAGGACCATTTTTGTGGATGCCAGCAATGCCGACTTTTTATACAATGAAGCGCATTTTAAAGTCATCACCGATGCCTTGGAAAAGGATTTAGAGGACGGGCAACATTATTTTAATTTACCCTAATTGCTTGTGCGTTAATCCTTCATGTATGGAAAATCAAACCAATCCAAAACAAGACCCATTTGGCGCCATAAAAATCGCCGAATTTAGAAACCTGATGATTGGAAGATTTTTATTTATCATGGGACTGAGAATGATGGGAACATTAGTGGGCTGGTGGATATATGAACTTACCAAACAACCTTTTGCCATTGGGCTAATCGGACTTGCTGAAGTTATTCCTGCCGTTTCTCTTGCATTGTATGCTGGACATGTTATAGACATTAGTGAAAAAAGAAAACTCTTGTTAAGAGGGGTTGTTTTGTATTGGATATGCGCTTTAGGTTTATTGGGACTTTCTATTTATAATGACAAAACAGACCTCAGCAGTAATCAAAACACCGTTATCATTGCGATTGGCATTTACTTTATTATTTTTTGTACGGGTATTATTCGTTCTTTTACTGGGCCTAGCTTTGGCACCATCGTTGGCTCCATTATCCCTAAACCTTTATTACAAAACGCAACCACCTGGAGTCAAGGCATATGGTTGAGCGCTTCCATTTTAGGCCACGCAATAGTAGGATTTATTATTGCAGGTTTTGGTCATACAGGCTCCTTAATGGTAGTGGTATCCCTTGTAAGTATTGGCTTTATGTTTATTACCAAAATAAGACCTCTCCCTCCCCATGCCGATATTGTAGTGGACCAAAAACCAATGGAAAGCGTAAAGGAAGGATTAAGATTTGTATTCAATACCAAGGAAGTTTTAGGTGCACTTTCCTTGGATTTATTTGCTGTTCTTTTTGGGGGTGCGGTGGCGATGATACCCGTATTCGCTAAGGATATTTTAAAAGTAGGGCCTATTGGTTTTGGATGGCTAAATGCAGCTTCGGATATGGGTGCCATGTTTGTTATTTTACTAATAACTTTATTTCCTGTAAATAAAGGGCAGGGTAAAAAACTTTTATTAGCTGTAGGCGGATTTGGCGTATGTATCATTGTTTTTGCTTTATCCAAAATTTTCTGGCTATCCTTTGCTGCATTAGTTTTAAGTGGAATACTCGACGGATTCAGCATGATTGTGCGTGGCACGATTGTCCAATTAAAAACGCCCGATCATATGCGGGGCAGGGTAATGAGTGTTAACTCCATGTTTATTAATAGCAGCAATGAATTGGGTCAGTTTGAAAGTGGAGTAGCTGCAAAATTAATGGGTGTCATTCCTTCGGTTGTATTTGGCGGAACCATGACTTTATTGGTGGTATGCACCACTTGGTTTAAAGCACCTAGTTTAAGAAAAATGGAATACTAGCTTGGTTAAATTAATTGTAATTACAATAAATGCATCCAGTATTTATTTTGCTAACAACCCAATCATCACATCATGCACTGCTGGACAAAATTCCGCATTTTTCATGGTGATGGATGTTCGTTTAAAAAAAACATCCTCATCGGTGTATGGAAATCTTTCACAATCCGAAGGACGATAATCATAAATGCTACATGAATTATCCTGGTCTAAAAAAGGACAGGGTTTTGTTTTTACCACATAATCCCCTTCGTTGTCCATAGATAAATATTTTTCAATGAAGGCGACTTCCTTCATTCCCATTGCCTTACTAATTCGTTTGATATCGGGCATTTTAAATCGGGGCGAATAATTTTTGCAACATCTAGCACAATCCAGGCAGTTAATTTTTTCAAAGGCCGCTTCATGCAAGTCGGGCAATTGTTTTAAAATAACGCGCTTGTCCACCCTTTTCAAAAAATTTTGAAACTTTTTGAGTACCTCAGGGGCAGGAGTTTCGTATAAATGTTCAACAGAAGGGTCAATCATGTATCAAAAGTAACCATTTTATAGGTCATCCACAAGCTTTCCCCACCCTGTTTAAAAGGCTTTTATAGCCTATGAATATTAAGTATCTTTGTGGCCATTTAAAACCCTTCTTTTATGTTGCAATCAAGTACTAGTGGTGCAGAGTTTATCAAAAGACATATTGGTCCCAATGATGCAGACACACAAAAAATGTTGGCAAGTATTGGCGCAAATTCTTTAAACGAATTAATTGAAAAAACCATCCCCAATAATATTCGCTTAAAAAAGCCAATGAATATTCCAAGTGGTTTGTCGGAGTTTGAAATGTTGCAATCCTTGAAAGCGATGGGAGAAAAAAATATTATCGCGAAAAATTTTATTGGCCAAGGTTACTATGGCACCATCACCCCAAGTGTTATTCTTAGAAATATATTTGAAAACCCAGGTTGGTACACTCAATACACTCCTTATCAAGCAGAAATTGCTCAAGGCCGTTTGGAGAGTTTATTAAACTATCAAACCATGGTCTCTGATTTGACAAGTCTTCCTATTGCAAACGCTTCTTTATTAGACGAAGCCACTGCTGCAGCGGAAGCCATGGCGATGATTTTTAATCATGTAAACAAAACAGACAATATCACTCAACCCAATTTGTTTGTGGATAGTAATATCTTTCAGCAAACAAAAGATGTATTGGTTACCAGAGCCAATCCAATTGGAATTCAATTGGTAGAAGGCGACTATCAATCCATTCAAATGGACAATAGCTTTTTTGGAGCGATTGTACAATACCCTAACAGTAAGGGAAGTATTGAGGAATATGAAACATTCATCAATAAAGTACATGAAGTGGGCGGCTTAGTGATTGTAGTGGCCGATATTTTAGCATTGACTTTATTGAAAAGTCCAGGTGAACTAAACGCCGATGTGGCCGTTGGTAATACACAACGTTTTGGAGTACCTATGGGATTTGGTGGACCACATGCTGCTTACTTTGCGACAAAAGACGAATTTAAAAGAGGCATGCCCGGTCGATTAATTGGCGTAAGTGTGGATGCACAAGGAAATCGTGCTTTAAGAATGGCTTTGCAAACGCGCGAACAACATATTAAACGTGAAAAAGCAACTTCCAATATTTGTACAGCACAGGCTTTACTTGCCAACATGGCTGTAATGTATGCCGTATATCATGGACCGATAGGACTAAAAAATATTGCCCAAAGAGTACATGGATTAACACAAAGTGTAGACCAACAACTACAGTCACTCGGGCTGCAACAAGCAAATAATTTTTATTTTGATACAATAGTAGTAAGTGGTTTTGATGCAGCAGCTTTGCAAAAATTAGCTACAGCAGCGCAAATTAATTTCAACTACCTTAACAACGGTCAAGTAAGTATCACGTTGGACGAAACAACTTCAGCCAATGATGTGCAAAATATTGTTGCTTTATTTGAAAAATTAACTGGTAAAAAAGCAACTGCAACCAACGCAGCTGTTAAAAACGCTAACATACAACCAGCATTAGTAAGAACTTCTTCCTATTTATTGCACCCCGTGTTTAATACCCATCATAGTGAAACACAAATGATGCGCTATATAAAACAATTGGAAAATAAAGATCTTTCTTTAAATACAAGTATGATTAGCTTAGGTAGCTGCACCATGAAATTAAATGCGGCAACTGAAATGATCCCTGTAAGCTGGCCTGCATTTGGTGGTTTACACCCATTTGCACCAGCCCATCAAACAATTGGTTATCAGGAAATAGCCAAAGAACTTAGTACTTATTTATGTGAAACAACTGGCTTTACTGCTTGTAGCTTACAACCTAATAGTGGCGCGCAGGGTGAATATGCAGGCTTGTTAACCATTCGCTCTTATCATCAAGCACGCAATGAGGCACATCGTAATATTGTACTCATTCCAATTAGTGCACACGGAACTAACCCTGCAAGTGCGGTTATGGCCGGCTTCAAAGTTGTAGTCGTGGCTTGTGATGCTGCTGGTAATATTGATTTTGCGGACTTAAAAGCAAAAGCCGAATTGCATAAGGACAACCTAGGGGCATTGATGGTAACTTATCCAAGTACCCATGGTGTATTTGAAGAAACAATCATTGATATTTGTCAAACTATCCATGACCTAGGTGGATTGGTATATATGGATGGTGCTAATATGAATGCGCAGGTTGGATTAACAAGTCCAGGCAATATTGGTGCCGATGTTTGTCACTTAAACCTACATAAAACATTTGCAATTCCTCATGGAGGAGGCGGACCTGGCATGGGCCCTATTTGCGTGAATGATAAATTAGCTCCATTCTTACCTGGCCACAACTATAATGGCAATGGTGCCAATGCGGTGAGCGCAGCACCATTGGGATCAGCGAGTATTTTATTGATAAGCTACGCTTATATTAAAATGCTAGGCGCAGAAGGTTTAGCACTTTCCACCGCTTATGCTATCATGAATGCGAATTATATGAAGGCAAGATTAGAAAAGCACTATACTATTTTATACGCTGGAAAAAATGGCACTTGTGCGCATGAATTTATTATTGACCTAAGGCCATTTAAAGCAAGTGCCGGTATTGAAGCCGAAGATGTAGCGAAACGTTTAATTGACTATGGATTCCATGCACCAACCATGAGTTTCCCCGTAGCCGGTACCATTATGATTGAACCCACTGAAAGTGAAGATAAGGCAGAATTGGACCGTTTCTGTGACGCTTTGATTGGTATTTATAATGAAATAAAAGCCATTGAAAATGGGCAGTTAGATAAAGTCAATAATCCCTTAAAAAATGCACCTCATACGCAAAAAGTAATTTGTGCAGAGGAATGGAATTACCCTTATTCAAGACAAACAGCAGCCTTCCCATTACCGTATGTTACAGAAAATAAATTCTGGCCTACCGTTGCTAGGGTTAATAATACCCATGGTGATCGCAACCTAATTTGTACTTGCGAGCCAGTGGCTTCCTATGCATAAGAAGCATTAAAATAAAAAAAGCCTCGTCATTGATAGACGGGGCTTTTTTATTTGGGGGAAGGCTAGTACTTTAATAAGCATCTGCAATGGTGCCCGATTTATTATTCCCATTAAGCATAAACTCGTAAAGTCCAATTATTTTTTCTTTGTCCTTTAATACAGTACTTAGTTTTTCCATATCAGATTCCAATGATTTTAACCTTTTATTTTCAGATGCATACCTAATTCCGAAATCCTGAGAGGTAGCATCTTGCGCCATTTCCGCTTCCTCTAAAATCATTTTTCCTTCCCCAGTAAGTACCCATAACATACTCAGTTCTGGGTAACTATCATGAATTTTTACGAGTATGTCTGAGCCAACAGAACCTAAGTTCTTTGTTTGCTTGGAAAAATAACCATTTGATAAATGGATTTTTCTTTCAAAAGAATGGGGCGTGATGGCCCTAAACTGAAGATACATGGCGATTCTTTCAATTGTTTTCATAGCATATATTTTTATTGGTGATAGAACATATCCAATATTATAAACAAACTATAAGCTATAGAAAATACTTAGGCCTCATTTTATTTACACTTAGGCCTCATTTTTATGATTTATTGTTTTTCACTCAATTCAAGCCACCTTAATTCTGCAGCTTCTAATGTATGGTTGAGGCTAGCTAATTCCTCACTGATTAATAGTATTTCCTCGTATTTTAAATGACTATCATTTAATTTTTCAGTGAGTGCTGCTTTCTTTGCTTCCATTAAAGGCATTTCTTTATTCAAGGTTTCCAATTCCAACTTTTCCTTATACGTCATTTTCTCCATGACTTTTTTATCTACTATCGGAGCAGGCTCGGCAATTTTATCATTAACTAAAGCAGCATGCTCTTTTGAAGAACTAATATCAGAACTTACTGAAGCATAACTTTGTTTTGATTTTTCTAAAATTCTAAACTGCGTATAGTTCCCAGGGTAATCACGTATAACCCCCTCTCCTTCAAAAATAAATAAGTGATCCACTAACTTATCCATGAAATACCTGTCATGCGAAACTAATAATACACAACCAGCATAGTCTAGTAAAAATTGTTCCAACACGGCAAGTGTAGGTAAGTCTAGGTCATTAGTGGGCTCATCCAATATTAAGAAATTAGGATTCTTAAATAAGATGGTAAGTAATTGCAAACGCTTTTTCTCTCCCCCACTTAACGCACTTAAATAAGTATATTGTTTGTCCGGAGTAAATAAAAATAGCTCTAAAAATTGGGCTGCACTTAAGGATCCACCACTGGCCAATGGGAATTGCTCAGCAAAGGTTTTTAAATACTCAATTACACGCATGTCCTTTTTATAAACAAGCCCTTCCTGAGAAAAGTGACCAAATACAATCGTTTCACCTACGTTGATTTTACCACTATCGGGTTGAGTAATGCCCTGTAAAATTTGTAAAAATGTAGACTTACCTACCCCATTTTTACCAACAATGCCAATCCTTTCCCCCTTGCTAAATGTGTAATCAAAGCCTTTTAAAACAACTAAGTCACCATAGGACTTATATACTTTTTTAGCTTCAATAATTTTTCCGCCCAGCCTAGTCATTTTCATGTCTAGCTGTAAATTATTATCCTCTATTTTTTGTTTTGCCTTTGCCTCTACCTCATAAAAATTATCCTGTCTGCTTTTACTTTTAGTAGTTCTTGCCTTGGGTTGCTTTCGCATCCACTCCAATTCTTTTCTAAAAGTATTTTTTGCTTTATCAATACTCGCTAATTCAGATTCTATGCGGGCAGCTTTCTTTTCTAAATAATTTTCATAATCTCCCTTGTAACTATATAATTTTTCACGTTCCAATTCCCAAATTTCATCAGTTACCGCTTCTAAAAAATATCGATCGTGAGAAACCAATAATAAAGTCACTTTTTCTTGCTCTAAATAATTTTCTAGCCATTCAATCATATTTAAATCCAAATGATTGGTAGGTTCATCCATCAACAACAAAACATGTTTTGGCTCAAAGCCTATTTGAATTAAGGTTTTAGCCAAGGATACACGCTTGCGTTGTCCCCCACTTAATTTAGCGACTGGCTGTTCTAAATGGTGAATATTTAATTGAGTTAAAATGGTTTTTACTTTGGACTCAAAATCCCATGCATTATTTTCCTCCATTTCCATGATGGCATGGGTAATCATATCCTCATCCTCCGACTCCATGGCCATTTCATAATTACTAATGGCTTTCATGGTAGGATGATCCTGATTAAAAAGATTTTGAGTCACCGTAGCGGTTTCGATAAACTGCGGATCCTGTTCAAACATCACCAAATGCACATCCTTATGAATTTTACAGGCACCCGCATCAGGATGCTCTTTCCCGGCTAAAATCCTTAATAATGTACTTTTCCCTACCCCATTTCGGGCAATTAGGGCAATTCGGTCGCCTTCATTGATATTAAAACTTATCCCTTTAAATAAAGGGGTAATGCCATAACTTTTTGTAAGTCCTTCTACTGATACATAATGCATGGCGCAAAGATAAGCCCCCTATGCATGGAAGCCGTATTTTATTGTACTTTTGTCCTCAACAAACTTAAATAGTTTACAAATGAAGCAGTTTGAAGTGCCCACAGGTTATCGAAGTCGGTTAATTACTGCCATTAAGCAGAAAAGAAAAGCGGATGATAAATTAAAGAAAGACTTTAGTCCTACTTTACTTGACCTAGGACCCGTGCAATTTTATTTAGCACGTCATTTTGGGTTTTGTTACGGTGTTGAAAATGCCATTGATATTGCTTATAAGACCATTGAAGAAAACAAAGGGAAGCGCATATTTTTATTAAGTGAAATGATTCATAACCCGCAAGTAAATGCCGATCTAATTCAAAAAGGAGTTCGTTTTTTGCATGATACTTTGGGAAATTCAATGATCCCATTAAGCGAGCTTAACGCCAATGACATTGTGATGATTCCTGCCTTTGGAACCACTTTGGAACTTGAAAAAATTATCACAGACAAAGGCATTCAAATTCAAAAATACAATACCACTTGCCCCTTTGTGGAAAAAGTATGGAACCGTAGTGAGCAAATTGCAAAAAAAGGATTCTCCATTATTATTCATGGTAAACCAAAGCACGAGGAAACAAGGGCTACTTTTTCACATGCCGCAGCCAATACGCCTACATTGATAGTAAATGATATGGCGGAGACGCAATTATTAAGCAGTTTTTTAATGGGCAAAATAAGTGTAGAGGAATTTTACACTTTATTTGCGGGAAGGTACTCAAAAGATTTTGATCCAATGAAGGACTTAGTCAAAATTGGAGTAGTGAATCAAACCACTCAATTGGCAACTGACACACAGGCAATTTCGGATTATTTAAAAAACACAATGGTTGAAAAATATGGCGCAGCCGCAATTGAAAATCATTTTGCGGATACCCGTGACACATTATGTTATGCGACCAATGATAATCAATCGGCAGTAATTGGATTACTCAATACCAAAGCTGACTTAGCCATTGTAATGGGTGGAAAAAATAGTAGCAATAGCTCGCATTTGGTTGAATTATGTGAACAAAAACTACCTACATATTTTATTGACGACGCAAGTAAAATCCTCAATGAAAAAGAAATTATTCATACAGATTGGAATAACAAAAACGCAATTTCGGTACAAGATTATTTGCCCAATAAAGAAACGGTGAAAATTCTAATGACCAGTGGCGCCAGTTGTCCTGATGCAGTGGTTGAAACAGTAATTAGAAAAATTGCTGGTTATTACGGAAAGGAAGCCCAATTAGATGAACTAGTCGCTGTTTGGGAAAAAGCCAATTAATCATGGGCAATTCTTTCTCTAGCCCATTTCAACGCCATCTCTAATTGTTCCTCTTTATTAATATGCGTATTATCCAATACCAACGCATCGGCAGCTTGTCTTAATGGGCTGTGGGCCCTGGTGCTATCAATATGATCCCTATGTTGTAAATTTTCAGCAACCGCCTCAATGGTAATTGCTGGATCGGTCGCTTGCAATTCTAGTAATCTACGATTTACCCTAATGGCAGGATCGGCTGTAACAAATATTTTTAATTCCGCCTGGGGAAATACCACTGTGCCTATATCTCGACCATCCATTACGATGCCTTTATGTTGGCCCATGGCCTGTTGTTGTGCAACAGCAAAATTACGCACTGCTGCAATTGCAGCCACTTCACTCACTTTGGAACTCACTTGCATTTCCCTAATTTGCAACTCCACATTTTCGCCATTTAAGTACATATCACTCTTTAAAGTATGGGGATTGTATTCAAAATGAAGTTGGATCTGCGAAAGTGCGTTGGCAATGGCTGTTGGGTCAAGTAAAGAAATATTATTTCTTGAAAAATATAAAGCAATTGCACGATACATGGCACCCGTGTCAATAAAAACATATTCCAATTTTGCCGCCAATGCTTTTGCTAATGTACTTTTCCCGCAGGAGGAAAAACCATCAATGGCAATAATTATTTTATTTGACATAGCTTTTATTATAAAGTTGACCGTTTAAATTAATGACTAATTTACGGAGCTACTGCTATTGTTTGCGTTTTAGGCAGGTTCGCATTGCGAATGGCTATTTGTCTTACAGCTTGTGCTACCACTGCTCTCAATGCTTGTTTTGAAATTTCATCTGCGCCTACCATTGCTGGTGTGCCTACATCTCCTCCTTCACGAATAGATTGCACCAAAGGTACTTGACCTAGGAAATGTAAATCATATTCTTCCGCTAAATTACGTCCCCCGTCTTTCCCAAATAAGTAATACTTATTCTCAGGTAATTCAGCAGGGGTGAAATAAGCCATATTTTCAACAAGTCCAATAATAGGTACATTCACGTTGGCTTGCCCAAACATCGCAATGGCTTTTTTTGCATCGGCCAATGCCACATTTTGAGGTGTGGTAACAATCACCACCCCAGTTACTGGAACAGTTTGCATAATTGTTAAATGAATATCGCCTGTTCCTGGAGGCATATCAATTACTAAGTAATCTAATTCACCCCAATCCACATCAGTAATAAATTGACGTATAGCACTACTTGCCATTGGACCTCTCCAAACGACCGCATCTTTTTCATCTACTAATAAACCTATGCTCATTAAATCAATGCCAAATTTTTGAATGGGAAGAATAATCCCTTGTCCATTTACGTCCTTCATCATGGGTCTTTGTCCCCTTACCCCAAACATAATAGGCACACTTGGACCATAAATATCGGCATCCATTAACCCCACTTTTGCACCTCCTTCGGCCAATGCTAAAGCTAAATTAGCAGACACGGTGCTTTTCCCAACGCCTCCTTTTCCACTCACTACAGCAATAATATTTTTCACTTTTGACAAAACGGCATCATCCGTTTTTCTAAGCGTGGTTGTTTTTGACGTAAACCCAACGGTTACTATAGCCGCCTTGTTGACTAGTAATTTTATCGCATTCTCACAGGCATTTTTCATCATATCCTTCATAGGACAAGCCGGTGTGGTAAGTACAATGGTAAAACTAACCTCATCTCCGTTAATTGTAAGGTCCTCAATCATATTTAAGGTCACTAAATCCTTTCCCAAATCGGGTTCTTGAACATTACTTAGTGCTTTTAGTATTTCCGCTGTTGTCATTTTGGAAGTTTTTGTTAAAAAGATAAAAACTTGTGCAAAGTTAGCTTAAGCGGCCCTTATTTTAGCAAAAAATTCAAGCTTCTACCGTAATTTTGTGGGGCTATGAAAAAGACGCTTATTTTACTAACAATTGGAGTTTTTAGCCTCCTCGGGAATAGGGCTCAAGCACAACAAGTGCCCCCCAATGCCCCCAATATTTATCGTGATTCAGTGGTGCAGCTTTACGGTGTAATTATGACAGCCGATAGCTTAAAAGCAGTTCCTTATGCTAGTGTAATTGTCAATAAAAAAGGACGCGGAACCATTACCAATAATGATGGTATTTTTTCAATAGCTGTTATTAAAGGAGAAAATATCACTTTTTCCTGTGTTGGTTTTAAAGACAGAACCATTGTCATCCCCAAAAATTTAGAAGGCAACCAATATAGTGTTATTCAATTAATGATAAATGACACACATTTCTTACCAGCTACTATATTAAAACCCAGACCTACACGCGCTCAATTTGAACGTGATTTTGTCAATGCAAAAGTAGATGACGACTTGTATGAAACTGCTAAGAAAAACACAAGTGAAACACAGAAAAAAATAATTCTTGCTTCACTTCCAAGAGACGGTAAGGAAGCAGTGGGCGCTTCACTCAACAATCAGGCATCTAGGTATTATTATTCAGGACAATTGCCTCCAATGAATATATTGAATCCAGTCGCCTGGAAAAGCTTTATCAATTCGTGGAAAAGAGGAGATTATAAATCAAAAAATTAGATGAAAAAAATTGCAGTTATCGGTGCTGGCACCATGGGGAATGGAATTGCGCATGTATTTGCACAATATCAATTACAAGTAAATTTAATTGATACTTCTAGCGTTGCTTTAGAAAAAGCATTAGCCAACATTGCTAAAAATTTAGACCGACAAATTAACAAGGGTATTATATCCAATGAGGATAAAACCGCTACGCTCCAAAAAATTACCTGTTTTACCAATATTGAATTAGGTGTGCAAGACGTGGATTTAATTGTAGAAGCGGCTACCGAAAATAGTGAGGTTAAAAAAAGTATTTTTCAACAAATGGATCAGTTTGCAAAACCCGAATGTATATTGGCAAGCAATACTTCCTCCATTTCCATAACCTCATTAGCCAATGCTACTCAACGACCAAACAAAGTAATTGGCATGCACTTTATGAATCCAGTGCCTGTGATGAAATTGGTGGAAATAATTAATGGCGAAGCAACTGATGCGGAAACGACAAATACCATTGTTGCTTTAACAGAAGCGATTAAAAAAGTACCCTGCGTTGTAAAAGATGCTCCTGGATTTATTGCCAACCGAATTTTAATGCCCATGATCAATGAGGCAGTCTATGCTTTTTCTGAGGGCATTAGCGATGCCAATACCATTGATACCATCATGAAATTTGGCATGGCGCACCCTATGGGACCATTGCAATTAGCGGACTATATTGGCTTGGACGTTTGTAAAAATATCCTCACCATCATGCAGGAAGGATTTAATGATACAAAATACGCTCCTTGTCCATTACTAGTTGAAATGGTGAACGCTGGTAAATTAGGCGTAAAGTCAGGTGAAGGTTTTTATAAGTATTAGTCTTGCTTATTGTGCGCTAATTTATATAATAAGCGCAGTTGAATAAGTTACCCCCTGCAGGTCTTGTATTTTATTGATTACTTCCTCTAAACGGTGTTTGGGAATCCCTATTTTTAATTCGACAAATAGCTGCGCAACCTGTTCAACCACCGAGCAATTATATTGTTTTACTACCATCATAACCTCATTCATTTGTTGGTAATCAAAATGAAGGGTGTAAGGCACTTCAACTGCTTTTTGAATAATAGGTGATAATTGTAAAGTCAATGATGTTGCAGTTTTATAAGCATTAATCAACCCAGGCACGCCCAATAATGTTCCACCAAAATAACGTATAACCACTACCATAATATTGGTCAACTGCTTGCTATCAATTTGCCCTAAAATAGGGCGTCCAGCAGTACCTGCAGGCTCGCCAGCATCAGTTACTCTAAAAGTTTTACCATCAATCCCAAGTCGATACGCTAAACAATGATGCACCGCTTTAGGATGTTCTTTTTTTAGTTGGGACAAATGCTTTTTACAATCTTCTATACTTAACACAGGAAAGCTATAAGCTAAAAACTTACTCCCTCTGTCTTTAAATTCAGCAATTGCGGGCTGTTCGATTGTATTGTAAAAAAATGGATCCATTCCTTAATAATAACTCGGCAAAGCTAACTCATAATGGGCAATCATTTGTAACATTGCAGTATGAGTTTGCAAACATTGAAATTGGCATTTAAAGAAGCATTAAAAACTCAATATGAAAATATTGAATTAAACAGTTTATTGTCCATATTATTTGAACATGTCACAGGCTGGAATCAATTAAATCAAGTATTACATAAGGATGCCCCATTGAGCCAACAACAAATGGATACTTTACAAAATGCATTGGAGCAACTTAAAGAAGGCAGACCCATTCAATATATAACAGGCAAAGCCTGGTTTTTGTCAAATGAATATGTGGTGAATGAGCAGGTGTTAATCCCAAGACCAGAAACCGAAGAATTAGTGGACTGGATCATTGAATATGCGCAAATTATTGATAAACCTTTACAAATTTTAGACATTGGGACCGGCTCAGGCTGTATCCCCATTGCTTTACAATTGGCTTTACCTCATTGCAGCATTTCGGGATTGGATATCTCTGAGGAAGCATTGACAATTGCAAAACAAAATGCAATGCAATTAAATGCAACCGTATCCTGGCTACAAGAAGATATTTTAAGCACTACCTACCTTCCCAATAAATATGATATTATTGTAAGCAACCCTCCCTATATCCCGTTTAGAGAAAATGTAAACATGCAAGTGCAGGTAAAACAATTTGAACCTAGTATTGCCTTGTTTGTTACGAATGAGGATCCGCTTATCTTTTATAGGACTATTGCGAGACTTGGCAAACTATATTTAAATCCCAATGGTCAATTATTTTTTGAATTGCACTATGATCAAGGAAAGGCATTATTAGCCCTTTTTGATGAAATGGGATACCATGCTGAGCTCCGCCAGGATATGTTTGGTAAAGACCGAATGCTTAGGGCTAGCCTAAAAAAATAATCCCCCTACCTTTTTATGGTAAAGGTGTAACCAATTTTATAATGTACCTAGGTGTTGTATATATTCCATTATCAGATGGATGATACAACCAACAACTATTGCGTGGGATCTACAGAAATTACAGGGGTCGCACCCAGCTTTTTAACGATTTGCATAATTTTTATAGTTACCCCTAAATTGGCAACACTATCTCCATTAATAACTACCGAAGGCTTTTCAGTTTCTTTGTCTAAAATAGTTTTTAATTGCAGGGACAAGGAATCAATTGCCACCGGCGCAGTGCCAATAAATAAATGCTGGTCTTTGTCAATGGTAACCACCACCGTTTGTTTTGCTTTGGTATCGCTAGCCGCTTTAGGATTGGATACTTTTATTACGTTGGGATTGGCCAAGGTAGAAACAATTAAAAAGAATAAGAGTAAAATGAATAAAATATCATTTAATGCTCCCGTATGTACTTCGGGCTGATGCCTTAATCGCTTTCTTAAATTCATAAACTTAAATTAGGAATGCGTGGTTTCTTGTAAAATATCTAAAAAATCAGCACTAGCCGTTTCCATTTTATTGGCTGTTTTATCAATTTGAGTAGATAAATAATTATGCCCTACATAGGCAATTAGGCCAATAATTAATCCAGTTGCAGAAGTAATCATTTTAGTGTAGATACCCCCAGCAATGGTGTTTAAGGTATATTCTCCTGTGGAGGCAATTCCATAAAATAATTGTACCATTCCAATGATGGTACCAAGAAAACCAAACATGGGTGCTATACCTGCAATTAATGAAAGAATATTTAAGTTACGTTCCATTGAATACATTTCCAATTTCCCTACATTTTCCATACTTTTTTCAATGGCATCTAATGGCTTTCCAATTCTCATTATTCCTTTTTCAATCATTTTTGCCACAGGGTTATCGGTATTCTTAGCCAAGCTTTTTGCAGCAGTAATATTGCTAGACAATAAATTATCTTTGATAATATGCATGAATTTAGGATCAATCGCTCCTGCCTTTTTAATCGCAATCATGCGTTCAAAAAAAACATAAATAGCCACCACTAATAATGCATACAAAGGATACATAATCCACCCCCCTTTCTGCAATAAACTTAAAAGTGAAATTTTATTTTCGGCTACATCTAATAAAAACAACATAAGAATATATTTATTTTTTAAAGTTAATTTATTTCTACCAAATTCACCAATACTTCTACTGCCTTTAGCATATCTCTAACACCTACCCATTCCTGCTTACCATGAATCGATTGCATTCCTGTAAAGATATTGGGTGTGGGCAAACCCATAAAACTCATTTTGCTTCCATCGGTCCCTCCCCTAATGGGACTTATGATTGGCTTGACACCCGCTTTTTCATATGCCTTTAATGCCAATGTTACAATTTCGGGATGTTGATCAATCACCTCTCGCATATTTCGATACTGTTCAGTGATTTCCATGGTTAATTTCACTTTCGAAAAATCCGAATTCCCATGGATCACTTCGGTTGCAATATTTAATAATTTTTGCGCGTGTGCTTTTAATTGAGGGGTATCGAAATCTCGCACTAAAAATTCAATGCGGGCTTTTTCAGCACCCCCTTCAATATGATTGGGATGAATAAATCCTTGCGTTCCTTCGGTATATTCTGGACACCATTCATTTTTGGGTAAAGCAGCAAGTATTTCACCCGCCGCTTTTATTGCATTCTGCATTACCCCTTTGGCAGCCCCAGGATGGGCAATCACGCCTTCAATATGTAATACTAAATAATCCGCACTAAAAGTTTCCATTTCAAAACAGCCCAATTCCCCTCCGTCTAAAGTATATCCAAAATCAGCTCCCAACTTTTTTAAATTCAATTTTTCTGTCCCCCTTCCCACTTCCTCATCGGGTGTAAATAAAATTTTTATGGTGCCGTGTTGAATTTCTGGATGCTCCATCAAATATTTTGCCATTTCCATAATAATGGTTACCCCGGCTTTATCATCTGCGCCAAGTAATGTGTTCCCCGATGCAGTAATAATGGAAGTGCCCAACATTTCTTTTAAATAAGGATGCGCTTCAATGGTAATTACTTGACTTGGATTATCAGGAAGAATAATGGGACTGCCATTGTAATTTTCATGCAATATTGGCTTCACATTCGTTCCACTGCAATCTGGTGCAGTATCCACATGCGCACAAAAACAAATAATAGGCAATGGCGTTTTCATTTGCGCAGCTTTACTTTCTGGAATATTGGAGGGGATCGTCGCCATAACATATCCATACTCGTCCATTTGAGCATCCGCAATGCCCATTAATGTTAACTCCTCCGCTAACATAGCTGACAACTGTTTTTGCTTTTCAGTAGAAGGAAAACTTGTACTATTCGGATCACTTTGAGTATCTATTTGCACATACCGCATAAATCTTTCTGCCACTTGTAATGCTTGCAATTCCATAATCCTGTTAATTTAATACTTAGTTGATGATAAACCCAATGGGTTAGTGAAATGAAGATAATTTGAATTTTGCGAATAAAAAAAGGCGTCCCCCTTTTTTGGAACGCCTTAACAAATTTCAATAAATAGTTTGCTAAATTAATTTAGGCCTTTCTTCTCAACACTATTCAATGCTCAATGTAAAATAACCTGCTTAAAGATAGCCGCCTGTAGCCATGATGCAAGCATTTGATGATTGCAGTAGCATTTAGCAAGGACCCTAGAATTCAGTGATGATTTTAGAAGGCGTATCGATATTAACTAATTCTAAATCAAAAGTTAAATCTTGTCCTGCTAAAGGATGGTTTGCATCTAATACAACCACTTCCTCTTTTACTTCCACCACATTTACTTGAAATTGTTGACCTTGACCATTGTTCATTGTCAATGCCATACCCACTTCAGGATTTAAATCAGGAGGAAATTGCGTTTTAGGGAATTCGACAATCATTTCTGGTTGCTTTGGACCGTATGCTTCCATAAATGGAATATTGATTGTTTTTTTATCACCTACTTTCATTCCCATTACTCCGTTATCAAAACCAGGAATAACCATCCCGCTTCCAACTTCGAATTCCAATGGTGCTCTTCCATTGGAAGAATCAAAAACTTCCCCATTAGATAAAGTACCATGATAATGCACTTGAATGGTATCTCCTTTTGTTACTTGTTGCATATTGTATTTTTTAAATAAAGCGCCTAGGGCACAAAGGGCAAAAGTACATAATTATGGCAGATAAACTAACTTTGCCCCATGGACAAAAAGCCGAGAATTGTATTTATGGGAACGCCTGCCTTTGCAGTAGCCTCTTTAAGCGCCTTAATGGATGCAAAAATGAATGTGGTGGGTGTAGTGACTGCCCCTGATAAGCCCGGTGGCAGAGGGATGCAGCTGCAACAAAGTGCCGTAAAACAATTTGCGCTGGCGCATAACCTACCTATATTACAACCCGAAAAATTAAAATCACCTGAATTTTTCGAAGCATTGAGTGCATGGAAGCCCGACCTTCAGGTGGTCGTAGCTTTTAGAATGTTGCCTGAAAAAATATGGTCTTTGCCCCCCATGGGGACTTTAAATGTACATGGATCTTTGTTGCCACAATACCGTGGCGCAGCGCCTATTAATTGGGCCATCATGAATGGCGAAACCGAAACTGGAGTAACCACTTTCCAATTACAACATGCTATTGATACAGGGGATATTTTATTACAGGACCGAATTGCCATCACCGAAAATATGACGGCTGGTGAGTTGCATGATACCATGATGGTGGTGGGGGCTAATTTATTGGTAAAAACACTGAATGGATTATTGGAAGGCAGCCTTCAATCGGTTCCTCAAACCGAAGTAATCGCAAATGAAATTAATGGCACAGTCATTAAACATGCACCTAAAATTTTTACCAAGGATTGTGAAATTAATTGGGATTTATCTGTTCAACAAATACACAATCATATACGCGGATTGGCTCCTTTCCCTGGTGCCATTACCAAAGTGGAGGGGAAGATTGTAAAACTATATTCAACTACAATTAGCAAGGAAACACCTAAGGAACCGCTGGGTAGTTTTATTACTGATGGGAAAACGTATGCGAAGTTTGCTTGTAAAGATGGCTATTTAGCATTAAACGATATTCAATGGGAAGGAAAGAAAAGAATGCCTGTAGTTGATTTTTTGAGAGGGTATCGTAAACCCTAATCTAGTAGCAATATATTATTGCAGGCTTTAAGATTTATTGTAAAGCTTTTTCCAAATCCTGCATTGAAACAATGCCTTGCTTTCGCCAAACTTCTACCCCTTTTTTATAAACGATAAATGTGGGCAAGGATTCAAATTGCAAATATTTCATCACTTCCATATCGTTACCGCCATCCACATTTAATAAATATAATTTATTGCCTTGTTGTTGTTTAAGTTTAGCAATAACAGGTTGCATTTTTACACAGGGTGGGCACCAAGTAGCACCAATTTCAACCAAGACCAACTCATTGCCTTTAATCACTTTTTCAAAGTCAGACACCTGCATTTGTACTGTGTTGGAATTGCCCTCAACTGGTAAATTATTCATTTTCCAATTGCTTAATCCCCCTTCTAAATTAATGACTTTGTATCCTTTTTCAGTTAAATAGGACTGCGCAGCTGCACTACGTCCTCCCACTTGGCAGTATATATATACTGTTTTGGATTTATCTAAATGTTGGGCTCTATCTTGAAACTCTTTTGGATTATTCCAGTTGGCCTGCAATGCATTTTTAATATGCCCATTTTTATACTCATCCGCATTTCTAACATCTAATATCTGCACCCCTTGTTCACCTATCGCTGATTGAAATTCACTAGCACTAATTGTGGTGGGTTGATTTTGAGTTGACTTGTTTTGAGCACAGCTAATAAATACCGTGGTCATTGTGAAAACAAGGACAAAAAATACATTCTTCATGAATCAGGATTAATACGTAATTGAAACCTTGAAGGTTTTGTTAGAGATTCCTAAAATAGCAGCAGCTGCATCATTTAGACGATATTGAACCGCATTGCCCACTTCTGGCAAACTATTAATCACTTTTGCACAAATGCTTTTTAATTCAGGGGTAGTGATTCTAACAATAGTGCCAATAGGTAATTGGTTGGTTAAAATATAAAATTTTTGATCGTCCCATCCGCTAATGCTTTTGAAAACCGCCGCAGTTCCTTCCAATGTTTGGAAAGAAGCTAGTTTTTTTTGTGATGCAAAGAAAGAAGCAAAATAGCCTTCTTTTTCTTCCTTATTATTGATGCTTATTAAAGAGGCTCTACGTGTGCTGTCGGCGATTCTTGATTTTTCCTTATTGTCGGCAATCATTTGTCTTGGCGCAGTCGTTTTTGTATTGTTCTCCTTCACCGCTTCCTTGGCCACTTCCTTACTTGCGGTATCCACCACTACTTTTTTCTTAGTCGCTTTTACCACCGTTTTTGAAGAACGCTTATTTTTAGCCTTAGATTTTGATTTTTTGCTAGCGCTGGTTGCATACTTCCCTTTCTTTTGCGAAGCTGCGAAAGAATCATTGCTATTCAATAAGCCAAAAAGGACTACCAATAAGAGTATATATTTTCTAAACATGTTGCAAAGGTACAAAATGCGAATGTGAATAAAAAGTAAAAATTTATTACTTTATTTTAATTATTAATATGTAAATATCAGTATTTCAGTATTCTCCATTCTGTAGGATAATAATTATTGGTCCTATTGGGTAATAACTTTGCCCAACCCAGCCTAATATCTTGGTAGCTGACCCCCTGCCAACCCTTAGGACCCTCCAATACGAGGTCAGCACGGCGGAGGTATTGTAAAGCAGTGGGAAGGTCAAGTGCAAGCTTTCCAAATGGCAATGAATTATTCCAACTCATGGCTAATGCATGCGCAGGGATTAAATCCATACCTTTTAATGAGCCTATTGTCATTCCCATTTTTTTGACATACAAATTTTTAAGCAATACCTTAATCGGTGCAATTAAATCGTTTGGCACGGCAATGATATTGTCTTGGTGATTAATCAACATTTGATTTGCTGAAATGGCATATTGGTCAGCCAAAGTAGCTTTCTCCTTTTTGGTCAATTCATTGAAATTAAAATCCGATGCATAATAGCCCCCATTTTCACAAACTTGTTTTTGAAATACAGCAACGAAAAAACCTTCCCCTTTTATTTGATCAGGATAAAAACGATATCCTTTTGAAGCGGTTGCCGGACTTTCTGTTGTTACGATGCCCCATGATGTTGGAATTTCCAATGAAATATTTTTCATACCTGGGAGGGAAGCAATAATATCCATCATGCTTTCATTTTCCGCAAAGGAATAAGAGCAGGTGGAATAAATTAAGTAGCCTCCCTCTTTTAATGCATTGATACTGTCTTCGATAATTCTATTTTGCCTGGTTGCACAATGTAATACAGCCTCCTCACTCCATTCACTTATGGCAGCAGGGTCTTTTCTAAACAAGCCACTTCCACTACAAGGCGCATCCACCACCATTAAATCAAAAAAATGAGGGATTGCTTTAAAATGTGCAGGATCATTTTGAGTTACCACTACTCTGTCGCTGCCCCACTTCGTTAAATTCTCCACCAATATTGCATTACGAGATTTTATTGTCTCATTGGCTACTACTAACCCTTTGTTAAAATAACTGGCCAATAATGTTGATTTCCCCCCGGGCGCCGCACATAAATCCAATACGATTTGTTCATTGGGATTGGGAAATATTTTTTCAAGAATTGTCTCTATAAACATACTGCTTGCTTCTTGAACATAATAAGCGCCAGCATGCCACAAAGGGTCCAACACAAACATGGGTCGTTCATGTAAGTAATAACCTTGTTTATTCCAAAGCACTGGTTTCGCTTCCTTTAAAAAAGGATGCCCAGAAACATCAAATTTTTTAAATGGATTCAACCTTACAGAAGTTACCTGATCCCCTTGTTCATGCACACGCACAAAACCTTCCTGTTGGTATCCAGGTATATTGGTTAATGAATTTAATAATGCAATGGGTAACAAGATTCCATATTTTTAGTAACGAATGATAAAATGCTCTTTTTCTTTTTGTGCTTTCCTCCTAAATACCAAACCAATAAAAAATAAATCAATGGTTAAAGTAACAGATGGATGTTGCTTTATTTCCTCCCATGCTTTTTCCATTTCTGCACTCCAATGAATATCATCAAAAATAATAACACTATCGTCCGTTGTCTTTTGAAGCAATAATTCAAAGTAACGTAAGGTAGGTTCATACCGATGATTACCATCCACATAAGCAAGGCCTAGCTTATCAATACTACTTAAATACTGCGGCAAGCTTGAATCAAAATTACCCTCCATCAACCTGATGTTTTGAATCCCTAATGTTTTAAACACCTCCTTTGCGACATTGGCCACATTAGGAGCCCCTTCCATCGTCACCACCTGCGCAGTACTATTGGCAATGGATAAATAACAGGTAGTAATGCCAAGCGAAGTACCCATTTCTACTATATTTTCCGGTTGGAAATAAGCTACAATTTTGTACAATAATTGGCTATACTTTTTAGGCTTTAATGCAGCTTTTGCTATTTGTTGGATAGCTCTCTCATTTTGTGTGTTTTGTCTTGAGCCAGCCCCTTGATCCCATACCTCAATTTTTTCTTTATTACTTTCCAATAAACGGCGCTGAAGTTCGATGGTCGCTACTAAAGGATGACTTACTTTTTTATTCAGGGCAAGTTTTATAAATGAAAAAACAAAAGGGGAATGCACCCCATGCCCATGGCCATTAGATGCCTTCCACAAATATTCAATATACTTTCTTAATAATGTTAGCGATGAATACATACGTTATTTTCTTTGCCAACATTCAAAATCAAAATTATAAATATGTTTTTCGTCTGCACTATTTGTTTCAACCGATTTCAATTCCCAATCCGAGCTTAAGGAAGGGAAAAAAGTATCACCCTCAATAGTTGTATGCACCCTTGTCAACCAAACTTTATTGGCCAAGGGTAAAGCCATGGTATATATTTGTCCGCCACCAATTACCATTAATTCTTTATAAAATTGATGCTTTGCAAAAGCCATCGCCTCTTCTAAAGTATTCACCACTATTGCGCCATCAATGGCCAATCCTTTTTGATGTGTTAAAATAATATTTACCCTGCCAGGTAATAATCTACTACCCATAGATTCGAAGGTTTTTCGTCCCATGACAATAGGTAGTCCCCAGGTAGTATTTTTAAAAAAACGCATATCCTTAGGTAAATGCCAAAGTAATTGATTGTTCTTGCCAATGGCATTATTTTCAGAAGCTGCTACTAATAGGGTAATATTCATAATGGAGCTATTTTATATTATACAGCCACTGGTGCTTTAATCGCAGGATGAGATTCATAATTTTCTAATGTAAAATCCTCAAACTGAAAAGAAAAAATGTCTTTGACATCTGGATTAATTTTCATTGTTGGCAATGGAAATGGTTTGCGAGACAATTGCAATTGTGCCTGCTCAAAATGATTATTGTATAAATGAACGTCTCCGAAACTATGTACAAAATCGCCATATTCCAATCCACAAACCTGCGCGATCATCATAGTTAAAAGCGCATAGGAGGCAATATTAAAAGGCACCCCTAAAAAAACATCCGCACTTCGTTGGTATAATTGACAGCTTAACTTTCCATCCGCCACATAAAACTGAAACATATTGTGACAGGGCATTAAAGCCATCTTTTTCAAATCACCCACATTCCATGCACTAACTATTAAACGTCTGCTATCGGGTGTTGTTTTGATTTGATCAATTAATTCAGAAATTTGGTCTACCACCACTCCGTTGGCACCTTCCCAACTTCTCCATTGCTTCCCATACACTGGGCCCAAATCTCCATTAACATCAGCCCACTCATCCCAGATTCGAACGCCATTCTCTTTTAGGTATTGGATATTGGTATCTCCCTTTAAAAACCACAATAACTCGTAAATAATACTTTTTAAGTGTACTTTTTTAGTCGTTACCAAAGGAAATCCTTCTGCCAAATTAAAGCGCATTTGATAGCCAAAACAACTTTTGGTACCTGTGCCTGTTCGATCGGTTTTTTGTGTGCCTTGATCTAAAATGTGTTGTAATAAATTCAAATATTGTTGCATGCTGCAATTTACAACCATTGAGGGTGAAGTAGGAAACTTTTTAAAAGGTTGGGGAGAAGCTGTGAAAAATAATTTTTTGCCCCCTATTTTGCCTTTCTTCTTGCTAGCTCGACCTTGATCATGACCAACTCCTTATTTGTTTGACCATTGACACTGCTGTTTTCCTCGGCTCTTCGCATTAAATAAGGGATAACTTCTTTGATGGGACCAAATGGCAGGTACTTACTTACATTATATCCTTGAGTAGCCATGTTAAATGTGATATGATCCCCCATTCCATATAATTGTGAAAAATGAATATGTGCGTAATTATTGGGCAATTGTAATTTTTCCATAGCAGCCGCAATGGCTAAATTACTAGCTTCATTATGACTTGCTAATAATAAGGAAATGGTTTCTTTATTGTCTAAGCAATATTGTGCAGCTACGTTAAAGTCCAAATCAGTAGCAGCTTTATCTTGATGAATGGGTGAAGGATAACCTAGTTTTTGAGCACGCTCTCTTTCTTTTTCCATGTAGGCGCCCCTTACTAATTTCGCACCTAATATAAAACCGCCTTCTTTTGCTAAGCGATGGGATAATTGCAAAAAGTGTAACCGATCATTTCGATACAATTGATAGGTATTATACACAATTGCTTTTTCTTTATTATACACTTTCATTAATTCGATAGCTAAACGATCTATCGGATCTTGAATCCAAGTTTCTTCAGCGTCAATTAAAATGCCCACTCCTTTTTCTTGAGCCACATCACAAATCGCGTACATTCTTTCTCTAACCCTTTCCCAAGCTGCATTTTCAGACTCACTATCATGAATACCGCTTCTTAGTCTAGGCGCTTCATTTAAATGTTCTAATAATAAATGACTGGCAATACCTGTAATTTTTACACTAATAAATGGAATGTTATTTTGTGTTGATGCAAAATCTATTGCCTCAATGATATGGGAAGTGACATCGTCAAAATTAGATTCACCCTCTTTTGCTTCTACCCCATAATCTAAAATAACTTGCGCGCCGTAAGATCCTAATAATTTAGCTGTTCTGCCTGACTCTTCCAATGTTTCTCCCCCTACAAATTGCTTGAAAACGGTATTGCGCAAAAGCCCATTCATTGGAAAACCAATTTTCATTAAAAAGGGGGTCAACTTGGTCGCCAAGGAAACCATTATTGGATTTTGAATGACACTAATTAAAAATTTTGCTTTTTTTAAATCAGCGGTGCTCTTGTATGCAAATGCATTTTGGGTATTGTCGAAAGATAAATTCATGCTAACATTAGTTCGTATGGCAAATATCGGTTGTTAAAAGGGAATCACAAAGAAATTACACAAGTAAATAACAAGGCTGTTGCAAAAGTGTTTTGTAACAGTTTTGAGTACCTTTAATCCCTAAATCAGGATAAAGGAAATCTGCTATGAAAATTACGCATACCGAAATTTATATGTTCAAAATTCCAATGGTCCCTTTTACCATTGCAACGGGAACAATGCACTTTGCGCAAAATGTGCTCATTAAAATTTATACCAACGAAGGAATTATAGGTTTTGGTGAATGTTCGGCTTTCCCAATGATTGTTGGCGAAACGCAAACAAGCTGTTACCATCATGCGAAGGATTTTGCGGCCTATTGGAAAGGCAAAAACCCACTAATGATTTCAGAACGATTAGTGGAGCTTGATCAAATCATTGCAGGTAATTATACCATTAAAAGTGCCTTTGATATCGCCCTGTATGACATTGCAGCTAAAGCGGCTAATTTGCCATTATATGCTTTTTTAGGAGGGAAACAAAAAGCAATAGAATCCGACTTAACCATTGGCATAGATAGTCCTGAAAAAATGGCTGAACAAGCCATAAGTTTTAAGGAACAAGGCGTAAGTATGATTAAAGTTAAACTAGGCAAAGCGCCTGCAACAGATATTCAAAGAATTGAATGCATCAGAGAAAAAATAGGAACAAATATCAAGTTACGTATTGATGCCAACCAAGGATGGTCCAAAGAGGATGCGCTG
The DNA here is from genome assembly GCA_947457075.1 of Bacteroidota bacterium. Lineage (GTDB taxonomy): Bacteria > Bacteroidota > Bacteroidia > Chitinophagales > Chitinophagaceae > Sediminibacterium. The sequence continues at coordinate 12,255 of CANGUG010000013.1, read as the reverse complement.
CCTGTTTTAAAAAGCCTTTCCAATTTTGACATTGAGTTTTGTGAACAACCAATGCATAAAAATTTTGATGATTATCTTCCAGCACTATGTGCCGCTTCTCCTATTCCTATTATGGCAGACGAATCGGTATTCACGCACCATGATGCAAGAAAGCTACTCTATAATAAAGCATGTCATTTAATTAATATTAAATTTTCAAAAAGTGGAGGGATACAAGAAGCAATAAAAATTGGAGACCTTGCTGCCGAGCATTCAATTGCCTGCATGATGGGGGGCATGTTAGAAAGCAGGTTGGCATTAAGTGCGAAAATACATTTTGCCATGGCGCATGACAATGTAAAATATTATGATTTGGACACTTGTTTATTAGGACACTTAGAGGACCCAATTATTGGGGGTGTTCAGTTTAATGGAATGCACTTAAGTGTCAATGACAGTCCTGGACATGGCGCAGAGGTTGATGAAGCATACTTGTCAAAACTAGTACATTGTGTTGTGTAAGTATTTGTATCTTTGATATATAATTACTTACTATGGAAGCCAGAAAAGCAAAAGATTCGTTTATTACAATGAACGAATTGGTATTACCCAATGATACAAACACCTTTGGTGATTTAATGGGTGGGAAGCTAATGTATTGGATGGACATTGCCGCCTACCTTTCAGCTGCAAAACATTGTAATTCCGCTGCAATGACAGCATCTGTAGACAATATTAGTTTCAAAACCCCTATTAAACTAGGTAATGTAATTTGTATTGAAGCCATCGTTACACGTGCATTTAATACATCGATGGAAATTCATTTAAAAGTGTGGAATCAAAATATGATTACCCAAACAAGGGTAATGAGCAATGAGGCATATTTCACCTTTGTTGCCTTAGATGAAAATAAAAGACCTAAACAAGTTCCCGCAATAATTGCCGAATCGGAAGAAGAAATCAAATATTATGATGGTGCGTTAAGACGCCGTCAATTAAGATTAATTTTATCTGGCAAAATGAAGCCCGATGACGCCACGGAATTAAAAGCATTGTTTAAGAACGACTAAGGATCCTCTCATGTTTAATTTGTAATTTAAACTTTCTCTTGTTGGGCTTGCAGTTGATGGTGTTTTCCTTTAAGCATATAATCCTTACTTTGTTCAATCGCTTCCATCACCTGAGATAGTATTTCATCAACAGTTGCATTGTCATCAAACTTAATTGGGGCTTTAAATCGCACGGTTAGCGGTGTGCCCACTTTTTTAAAGGTGAGCCCCTTTTTAGTAAATGCTCTCCAAAAACCATTTATTACCACTGGCACAACCACTGGGCGATTATTTTTAATGATATGCGCTGTTCCTTTTCTCCCTGGGGCAAATGGCTTTGTGGTTCCTTGCGGAAAAGTAATCACCCAACTTTTTTCCAAAGCCTGATCAATTTTTTGCGTATCCACCAAATCGCGATCGCGTTTTACATCCATTCCCTCCGCTCTCCAAGTTCTTTTTACGGTTAAAGCACCCCCTAACTTAAAAAGACGAGAAAGCCAATTGTTGTTCATTGTTTCTTCCGCTGCTACAAAATAAAGGTTTGTAAATGGATTAAGTAAATAATAAGGAATTCCTAGCCTGTTAAACTTCCGCCATTTAACCGCACAAAAAATATGAACAAAAGCAATTACGTCTCCAAAATAGGTTTGATGATTACTAACAAATAAAACTTTTTCTTTTGGCAAATCGGCCAAATTTTCGGTGCCTTCAATTTGCATTTTGTTAAACAATGCAAGCCCGGGATAGGTAAACAATCCGACAAGGCCATATATTATAGAGCGAAAAATTCTGATATTCTTTAATCGATCCAATAATGACATTATGTTATCAATTGTTAGATATGCAAGATAGTACAAATATTGTATCTTTAGCCAATGAAAAAGTCGGCCGTAATTTTTGATATTGATGGTTTGTTAATTAATAGCGAGCCTTTGTGGAACAAAGCTGCAACAGAAATTTTTAGGCAGTACGGTATTCAACTAAACCAACAGCAATATGCAATCACAACTGGCTTAAGGTCAAAGGAATTTGTTGCTTATTGGTTACATCAATTTAATGTGCCTCAGAGTCAAAACGAAATAGTTGAAAAAAAAATCATTGAACTAGCTTTAAGCTTAATTGATAAAGAAGCAACCCTGATGCCAGGCGTTGAAAATGTATTTGAATTTTTCTTACAAAAAGATTTTAAAATGGGTTTGGCTACTTCCTCTCCCATTGAATTAATTGAATGGGTAAAGGACAAATTAGGTATCAGGAGTTATATACATGCAAGCTGTTCAGCACAACACTTGCCTTACGCAAAGCCACACCCACAAGTATATATCGATTGCGCCGCTGCCATGCATACCAATCCCTTGGCCTGTATTTGTTTTGAAGACTCATTTTATGGCATGATTGCCGCAAAAGCCGCTAGAATGACTTGTGTGGTTGTCCCTTCAGCAGAAGACATTAAATCAGAACAATGGGGGGCAGCTGATTTAAAATTATCCTCATTACAAAACTTTGGAGCCTTGCATTTCAATATGCTCAATAATTAAAATTAAATTGCAGGCCGAATGAAATTAGCAAAAGAGGTGATTGGCGAAGAACTGGTTCTTTTTGAAAAACATTTCAAAGAAGCAGTAAAAAGTAGGGTCTCCTTGCTAGACAGGATTATGCAATATATTGTCAAGCGTAAAGGCAAGCAAATGCGCCCTATGTTTGTTTTGTTATCCGCAAAATTAAATGGAGAAATAAACGACGCCTCCTACCGAGCAGCAAGCCTTGTCGAATTATTACATACTGCCACGTTGGTACATGACGATGTTGTTGATGATGCATTAGAACGAAGGGGTATGTTTTCAATCAATGCATTATGGAAAAATAAAATTGCTGTTTTGGTGGGTGATTATTTATTGTCAAAGGGTTTATTACTTTCATTGGACAATAAAGATTTTGAAATTTTAACCATTCTTTCTACTGCGGTAAAAAAAATGAGCGAAGGGGAATTATTACAAATTGAAAAGACAAGGAATTTAAACTTTGACGAATCAATTTATTATGATATTATCAATGGCAAAACAGCAAGTTTATTGTCCTCAAGTTGTGGTGCAGGGGCAGCTTCGGTTACAAAAAACGAGGAGGTGATCAATAAAATGCGCAGGTTTGGCGAAATGGTGGGTATGGCATTTCAAATAAAAGACGACCTATTCGATTACGGTGATGCAGCAGTGGGAAAACCAACAGGGAATGATATTAAAGAAAAGAAATTAACCCTACCCTTAATTCATGTACTTCAAAAAGTAAGTCCTAATTTAAAAAGCCAAATAATTGATATCGTAAAAAATAACAATAACGATAAGAAAAAAGTAAAGTTTGTTATAGACAATGTTATCCAATATGGGGGGATAGAATATGCTTCACAAAAAATGATGGAATATCGAGACAAAGCACTTGATATTTTACACAGCTTCCCAGATAGTCCATCAAGGGCAGCATTGGAAGAATTAGTAAGATACACAACCGACCGAGCTTACTAATGGAAAAAAGATGGAACCTCATATCAACCGATAGCAACAATACACGTGCACTTCAGGACGCGCTTAAAATACATCCCATACTTTGCGCACTTTTAGTGCAAAGAGGCATCACTGACTTTGAAGCCGCTAAAAAAATTTTTAGACCCCAACTTGAACATTTACATAGTCCTTGGTTAATGAAGGATATGCGTAAAGCTGTTGACCGCATTAATCTAGCCATTCAAAAAAATCAAAAAATATTGGTATTTGGGGACTACGACGTTGACGGAACCACTTCGGTTGCCACTTTATACCAGTTTTTAAAACAGTTATCCCAAAACATTGATTACTATATACCCCATAGATACAAAGAAGGATATGGCGTTTCTAAAATAGGCATTGATTTTGCAAAAGAAAATGAATTTGATTTAATTATTTCAGTGGATTGCGGAATTAAGTCCACAGACCTAATTGCTTATGCCAAGGAACTAGGCATAGACTTTATTATTTGTGATCATCATTTGCCCGATCCCCTACTTCCACCAGCTGTTGCTATTTTAAATGCAAAGCAAATAGACTGTACGTATCCTTATAAAGAGCTTTGTGGATGTGGAGTGGTATTTAAATTAATAACGGCGCTTGCTGAAGAACACCAACTTCCTGCTGAATCCTATTTACAATATTTAGATTTAGTCGCTACTGCCATTGCAGCTGATATTGTGCCTATCACCGATGAAAATAGGACCCTTGCATTTTTTGGTGTTCAAAAAGTAAATGAAAACCCTTCCCCAGGATTAAAAGCATTAATGGAATTGGCTAAACAAACAGGCGCAATGCGCATTACCAATTTGGTTTTTGCAGTGGCTCCAAGAATTAATGCTGCTGGAAGAATGGATGATGCAAAAAAAGCGGTGCAACTTTTTATTGAACAGGATTATGAAAAGGCATTGGCTTTTGGGTCAATTTTACAACAAGACAATCTAGACCGAAGAGAAGCAGACACTACTATAACGGAGGAGGCATTGGCACAAATTGAAAATGACCCATTACACAGTTCAAAAAAATCTTCTGTAGTTTTTCAATCACATTGGCATAAAGGAGTGGTGGGTATTGTAGCCAGTAGATTAATTGAAAAATACTATAAGCCAACCATTGTATTGACTCAAAGTGGCGATGTAATTACAGGAAGTGCAAGAAGTGTTAATGGATTTAATTTATACGAAGCTTTGCATGCTTGTCGTGAACATTTGTTGGGTTATGGCGGGCATTTTGCAGCAGCAGGTATGACCATGTCAGTGGATGCTTTAGCAGATTTTAAAATTGCTTTTGAAGCGGCCGTTGCCGAGCGCATTACTGAAGAACAATTGACTCCCGAAATTTCAATTAATGCTGTACTGTCTTTGGATGACATTGGATTACAATTTTACAATATCATTGCACAAATGGAACCCTTTGGACCTGAAAACATGCGTCCTATCTTTATCGCAAAAGAGGTTTATGATACAGGCTATACCAAATTGGTCAAAGAACAACATATTAGTTTTAATGTAACTCAAGGAAAAACAAATGTTAGAGGCATTGGATACAATATGCCAGATCATATGAAAATCATTAAATCAGGCAAACCTTTTGACCTGGTATTTCAGTTGCAATTAAACGAGTGGCAAGGAAATCAATCCGTACAAATGCAGGTCATTGATATAAAAGCTAGCTCATAAAATAAGTGCCCCCAATGGAGGCACTTATCAATTTCATTGAAACAACTTGTATCAACAATTCAAGTTATTTCAACAAATCAACACTTCTATTAATAAAGTTGGTTAATTCAGCACCTGTTAATAATCCCTGAGACAATAAAGCCAAGTCAGCTAAATTCCTTGCTTGCTTTTGTTGCTTATCTGCATCCGCTTCTTTTAACAAAGCTTGGTAAATTGGATGGTTCCCGTTAATGGTTAAATGTACTTCGTCAGGCATTTGAGCATAAAATGCAGTCATTCCTCCGCCACTCATACTAGCCATATCCTTCATACGACGCATAAATTCTGGACGAGTTGCAATAACAGGGGCCGCTTCTGCGCTTAACCCTTTTACCTCCACGGTTAATGTAATTGCTGGCACTTGGAAATCAAATAATTTCTTGGCTAGCTCAACTTCTTCTTTACTTAAAACAGAATCTACATTTTCTTGCTTGTCAATTAAATTATCTACTACATCCGCATCAACGCGTACAAACTGAACACCCTCCCATTTCATTTCAACATTATTAATAAAAGCTGCATCCACCATGGTTTCTAATTTCACAACCTTATACCCTTTCGTATGGGCCGCCTGAATAAATGCATCCTGTTGAACTGGGTTCGTCGTGTACAGTAATACCTGTTTACCTTCCTTATTTTTTTGTAACGCTTCGGTTGTGGATTTATACTCATCAAGGGTATAGAATTTCCCCTTTTCAACAGCATCTTCTAGTATCAAAAATTTATTCCCTTTTTCTAAAAACTTATCATCTGTAATCATTCCATATTTCACAAATAACCCTAAGCTTTCCCATTTATCCTCAAAGGACTTACGGTCTGTATTGAAAATCTCTTCTAATTTATCCGCCACTTTCTTTGTGATATGGGCATTAATTTTTTTAACGTTGGGATCCCCTTGCAAATAACTACGGCTCACATTTAAAGGAATGTCCGGACTATCAATGACTCCATGCAATAACATTAAAAACTCAGGTACGATATCCTTTACTTCGTCTGTAACGAAAACCTGGTTGCAATACAATTGAATTTTATCCTTTTGTATCTCAAAGCTTTGTTTAATTTTTGGGAAATAAAGTATCCCTGTTAAATTAAATGGATAGTCCACATTTAAATGAATCCAAAACAAAGGTGTTTCCCCAAATGGATACAATTCCTTATAAAAGTTTTCGTAATCATCTTTAGTCAATTCGGCGGGTTTACGCACCCACAAGGGATTGGTATTGTTGATGGGCTTAGCAAGTTCTATTGTTTCTTCAACTTTCCCTTCCTTCTTATTATTTTTTTCTTCAGATTTTACTGCATTCGCATCGGTAAAATAAATTTCAATAGGCAGGAACTTACAAAAACGTTCTAATATTCCTTTTACTCTAAATGGATCCAAGAACTCAGCACTCTCGTCATTGATATGCAACACAATTTTGGTTCCTCTGTTGCTATAATCTACTTCGTATAGTTCATATTCAGTGCTACCATCGCAGCTCCAAAATACCCCTGGTGCCTCCGTATGGCTTTTTGAATAAATATCCACTTTATGACTAACCATAAAAGCGCTATAAAAACCTAAACCAAAATGCCCGATAATACTGGCGTCCTTGTATTTGTTTACAAATTCTTCTGCGCCACTAAACGCTACTTGGTTAATGTATTTGTCCACTTCTTCACCAGACATTCCCACTCCATTGTCAATAATTGAAATGGTTTTTTCTTTCGCATCCAATACCACTTCAACCTTTAATTCACCCAAATTGCCTTTAGCTTCCCCTTTACCATGTAAGGTTTTTAGTTTCTGCGCTGCATCCACTGCATTGCTCACTAATTCACGTAAAAAAATCTCATGATCACTGTAAAGAAACTTTTTAATGATCGGAAAAATGTTCTCTGTCTGAACGCGTATTTGACCTTTTTGCATAATATTTCTATTTGATTCCATTATAGCAATAAGGGTACCAAAAGCATATTACTGACAAGCTGGCAACTAATTAGGCTGCCGGGGGTTGTTTTGGGGTAAATTTTGCAGCCAAGCAGCCCCTGTACAGCGCTTGGAAGTTAACAAAATGTCATTTGTGTCTCTTAAAATTAACTGCTTTTCATTGTTGTAAACCGAGTAAACACCCATCACAATTCCATTCCCTGAAGGAGTAATTGCGCCAGCAAAATCTGCATACCCACTTGTCCTTAAGTAAATGGTCCCCCCAGTACAAAATTTTAAACTTCTACTTAATCCGGTTTTATTTTTTTTATCGGCATATGTTTTTCCAGTATCTGCGGCGCTAAATTCTACTGCACTAATTTGTATAAGTCTTCCTTGCAAAGTGTCCGATAAGTTTTTAAAATTCACCATTAAGGGAAAGATGGGCTCATTATCGGCAACCACTTGAATATATTTTGGGAATAAGGGAGTTGGAATTCCTGAAGTAACTAAGACACCATAACTTGAATCTACGGATGCAACCAATTGAACCATCCTTCTATAATCCGTTAAATAAAGATGTTGTGTTTTGATTTTTAACAAACTGCCAATGGGATAGGTTTGATACAATGACTGGCCATCCAATACCAAAACAATCCCCCCAGTTTTATCTTGGATATATAAGGATTTGTAAATATTGTCATGTTCGTCATTCGCCACCACCACTCCTTGAATAAAAATAGGTTCTGCGATATATTCGGTCATTCCCATATTGTGCATTTTTCTTACACTTTTTATAGAAGTAATCGAATCACCAAAATTATTTTTGGTGGCTGCATTCGCTGTTTTTTTAAAGCATGCTGGCATAAGTAAAAAATACAAAGCGCCTAAGGGGATAAATCCCAACAACCAAGATTTGTTTTTCATGTTATTTATTGAATTTGTAATTGAATTCGCAAAGCGTAAGACGCACCTGCATCCATCAAATACTTGATGGGAAATTTTTCCTTATTAAATCGAATAAAATCAAACCTGGTTTGTTCATATGCGATTACTGGGACCAGGGCATTAAGCAGGTTCCTAGCGCTTATGCTTGCATTCCACCGATATATTTTATTCGATATTTTTGATTTTAATTGAAAGAACCTGGAAGCAAAAGCATTCATCACAAATTGGTCTTCCAAAATTGTCACTCGTTTAATTTGCTCCCAAGTAATTGGATCTACATTTTGCCTCACCCATTCACTACGCCTAAATAAATTCAGGGAAACTGGTCGTTCTTGTCCATAAAGAGTGGTCAAACCAAAAGAATACCCATAAACCGGCTGGTAAATAAAAGTAATTGCATTGACCATGATTGGCCCATTGGATTTTGGCATTGCGCTTAACTGCAAAAGTCCAGCCTCTTTAATTTGCAAATTATTGACATCTAAATATTGGTAATTAGGATTGTTCAAATAAAAGCTATTGGAAAAAGTAGCCGCATAATTGATTTTAATATTCTGTAGCACACTACTTTCAATTACCCACTCTACGCCTCTTTGAATACTATTGATATTGCCGACAGTTCCATATACAAAAAGTGCATAGGCGTCATGAAAAAACATTCTGTTCTCTGTTTCATTATTCGATTCATTTTGATAAATACTTAACGAAGACTTCAAATTAGGTGCCCGGTAAAAAAAACTAATATCGGCTCCCCATTTTTTTTCTTGCAGCCTATAGGGTGTGCCATAAGCATTAACATCCGGATCAATGAAAATATTTTGGTAATTGGGTGCGGACCATTGTCCAAAAACAATGCCTCTAAGGTAATTACGTCCATTTATTTTATAGAGTAGCTGTGCTTTCAGCTCCGTTGTGGAGAAATTTTGAAATTCACTTCTGCCTTTAGAATTGTGATACAATCCATTTTGATTATAACCAATCCGCTCCATTCCTTCCAATCCATATTTTAGTGCGATAGCCGTTTCAATAACTGGGCCTTGTTTTTGAATTTGGACCCAAGGACTAATTTTAAAGGAGCGCATACTATAATCTGCTCCCCATTTTTCCCCTTGTTTAATTTTTTTATTGGGGTCGTGTATATCCTGCTGAAAACTTAAAGCTAAAGAATCGTCATTCATCCAATTATTGTAATTATAAAAGTAGGCGCCACCCAACAAATCCTTTAATGTATTGTAAAAATGCATTTGATCAAATGAATATTGCATTCCTGCTTGAATACGCGCTTTTTGCTGCAATACACTTGAAAAAAAGACAGTTCCATGCCACATGCTTAAAGCAGTATTTTCTTGATTCACTATATAAAAAGAACGTTTGTCCTTAGAGGCCTTATTGATGTTTTCTAGCTGATCAAATTTGATTTGCAAATCCTCAGGGTGTTGATAAAACCAGTCACTAAGTTGCTTTTGTAAAGTAAGGTCTGTAATATAGCTAGGTAAATATTTATAGTAATCCGGTCTAGGATCGGCGCTATTGGTCCATGTTAAATTTGACCTTGATTCCTTTCCAATAATGAACCCGTTATTAATTTGTAAAAAAGATTTATCCTTCCAAAATTTTTGGAACCTAAAACTAATAATAGGCACATTCACTTGTCTGGTGCTAGGAAAATAGGGGCGTTGATGATACCAACCCCAATTAGGGCTATAGGCACGTTGCTGACTGAGTTCAATCGCTTCTTTGGAAGAAGTGGCTGCCCTACCTTGATTGGTATTATTCCAAATTACTGAAACACCAATACTGGAATTCAACTTCAATTTTTTATCTATACTTAATAATACATTCAAAGACTGCATAAATCCATTTGGCAAAATTCCATTGGGTGCGTCTTCAATTTTAATTGCAGTGTTCAATGAAAAATTGTCTGGCCGAAGGCCCGTTTTTAGAAGCAACGAAACAGCCTTTCTATTACTTGTGTTCATTGTATTGGAAAAAGCGCTAATCACAGTGATTGATTTTTTTTCTTCTACACTCTCAGAACTAATCAAATGTGTCATTGGATATCCCCAATATCCATTATTAGAATGAACCCTATTGATGGCCACTTCCTTTGTTTTAAATGCAAAATTGATGCCTGTAAAAAGATGATCTCCACTCCACTGACCAATATTTGACTGCCAGTCAATCCCATCCACTATTTTTTTAGCTACAGCGGCTCCTCTTATATTCCATGAAAATATCCGACCATTGTACATCACAAAATTAAACAATGGATTCGCGCTAGCATTTAATAAAGTAGGTATCCATTCGGCATTCGCCTGTTCAACAATTTCATCATCTTGTACGATTGACTCGCCTGCATTTTGGGATTTTGCCTGTTTCGCGCATAATAAATAAATCATTGAAATATATACTAATCTTAATCGCATTTGAAATTTTAAGCTTCAAATATGTGCGATATTATTAGCAAAATAATGTCGGAAAATACGCATCTCCAAGTATAGGGATTCAATAATCTTGTTGTAAAAAATAAATGACCCATACACATACCCCACTCCCTTATTTACTACTTTTCTTATTCTCCATTAATGGATCTACACAAATACATCATAAACAACAGCAACTGATCATTGGATTTTATAATTGCGAAAATTTTTATGACACCACCAATCAAATCAATGTTGCAGACGAAGATTTTCTGCCTAATGCCGAAAAAAAATATACGCAATCTGTTTTTGAAAACAAGGCTGCTCGTTTAGCCAATGTAATTTATTCCCTTGGTGTAATTGAAAATGTGAATGGGATAGCTTTACTGGGTTTGGCAGAAATAGAAAACAAGTTGGTGCTTAATAAATTAATCACAAGTCAACTGCTACGCAAATACCATTATCAATTTATTCATTTTGATTCAAAAGACCCAAGGGGCGTAGATGTTGCACTCCTATACAATCCGGCGCAATTCAAACCCTATCAAAACAAAATATTCACTTTAACCGATGAATCGCACTTTACCACTTATGCCACCAGGGACATATTGTACGTTAAGGGACGCTTGATGAATCAGTGGGTACATATTTTAGTAAATCATTGGCCAAGCAGATTGGGGGGAGAAAAAAAATCTGCTAGTAAGCGAATATGGGCAAGTAGTGTTTGTAAGAAAATTATGGATAGTGTTCATCAATCAGATCCTTTGGCAAAATTTATTGTGATGGGTGATTTTAATGACAATCCTACCAATAAAAGCATAACCAACTTGGCAATGGAGAATCCATTTTTGAAAATGTATAAAAAGGGTATCGGGAGCTTGGCATATAATGATGCCTGGAACTTATTTGATCAAATTTTGCTTTGTAGAGAATGGAAGGAAAAGAAGAGGGAAATGACAACCGATTTTCTTCTAAATAACTATAAATCAATAGTTTATAATAAACAAGCCTTAGTAGAAACCAATGGAAGGTATGCAGGATACCCCAAAAGGACCTACAATGGGAGTCAATATAATGGCGGCTATAGCGATCATTTCCCCGTAGCCCTTATTTTTACCCTAAAAATGGCTGAAAATCAACAATAATTGCCTACCTTTGCCCTCCCAAATCAGTTTTGGCTGATTCGCTCTGGTAAAGAGTGTCCACTGGGAAAAACCAATTATTTAACCAAAAAATTCAAGTAATGAACAATTACGAATTAATGGTGATTTTCACACCGGTATTATCTGAAGATGATTTTAAATCAGCTCAGAAAAAATACCAAGACTTCATCAAAGAAAATGGTGGAGACACTGTAGCCTCAAATCCTTGGGGTTTAAAATCACTTGCTTATCCTATTGATAAGAAAACAACTGGTATCTACTGGGTACTAGAGTTCACTGGTCCTTCTGACCTAAATGAAAAATTGAAAGTTCAATTTTTACGTGACGAGCAAATTATGCGTCACATGATTACCAAACTTGACAAGTACGCAGTTGAGTATAACCACATTAAGAGAAACGGCGGTTTCCCTGTTCACAAAGCACAAGAGGCTTAATTAAATTTTTACCATCATGGCAAAGAATGAAATCAAATACCTTACAGCGATCAAACAGGAAAAACCAAAGAAGAAATTCTGTCGTTTTAAGAAGT
>CANGUG010000012.1 GCA_947457075.1 Bacteroidota bacterium | reverse complement strand
TAAAAGTGGTAAAAAGTGTTATTTTGTGTGAACAAGTGGTAAAAATCACGCTAATTATTAACAATGACAGGCTTTCACGGAGAATATCAATCAACTATCGACGCTAAAGGGCGTTTCCTGGTTCCCGGCAGTTTGAAAAAACAGCTGGCGGAAGGGGAGACACGCTTTATTGTGAGTAGGGGATTTGAAAAGTGCTTGACACTTTACCCGATGAATAGTTGGCAAAAGATATTAGACAAGATTAGCCAGTTGAATGACTTTGATCCCAAAGTGCGTCAGTTTAGACGTCAATTTTTAGGGGGAGCTTCGGAGGTTGAAATGGACAGCGCAGGCCGTTTATTATTACCTCCCACTTTAAGAGAGTTTGCTTTACCTGGGAAAGAGATTGTTTTAGCTGCTGCATTAGATCGTTTCGAGATCTGGGATGCAAGTACGTATAAAAAGTTCTTTGAGGATTTCTCTGCAGATGAATTTAGTAATCTGGCGCAAGAGGTAATGTCCGGTATTCATAAAAAAGATTAAGGAAAAGCGATGACCAACCCTACATCCAACATTCCTCAATCTGATTATCATATACCTGTATTATTTCACGAAACAATGGATCATCTCCATATTGTACCTGATGGTATATATGTGGATGCAACATTTGGAGGAGGTGGACACAGTAGAGGCATTTTATCAAAACTAGGCCCCAATGGTCGTTTAATTGCTTTTGATCAGGATGCGGATGCTAAAAATAACTTACCCAATGATGACCGTGTTTTATTTGTTCCAGAAAATTTCAGGTACCTGCAAAGGTTTTTAAGATTGCATAAAATTGACCAAGTAAACGGAGTGCTGGCTGACTTAGGTGTTAGTAGTCATCAGTTTGACGAAGGATCAAGAGGTTTTTCTACGCGTTTTGATGGGCCATTTGACATGAGAATGGATCAACGCCAGGAAAAAACTGCTGCGCATGTGATAGAAACCTTTAGTGAAACTGATTTGCACAAAATGTTTGAACAGTATGGCGAAGTAACGAATTCGAAAACTTTGGCTAAGCATATTGTTGACAATCGCAAGCATGTTAAACTAAATATGGTACAAGATTTTAAAACGCTAATTGCACCTGTAGTAAAAGGGAATCCTAATAAATATTGGGCGCAGGTTTTTCAAGCCATTCGAATTGTTGTAAACGAAGAGATGGAAGTGTTGAAAGAATTTCTTGCACAATTGCCCTTGGTGATTAAGCCAGGTGGGCGTGCAGTGATTATTACTTTCCATTCTATCGAAGATCGAATTGTGAAGAATGCTTTTAAAGTAGCGCCTGAAGAAGAAAACAAAACAAACCCATTTCTCTCCAACCCTAGAGAAGTGATTTGGAAGATCATTACAAAAAAACCTGTAGTGGCTTCTGAAAAAGAGATGAAAGAAAACAATCGAAGCAGAAGCGCAAAGTTGCGCGCTGCCGAAAGAGTATAAACCGTATGTCCGTACCCGAAAAACAAGCCCCTAAGAATGCGCTAAAAAGCATTCTTAATTATCAGTGGATTGTCAAGAACATTCCTTTCTTTTTGTTCCTGGCTTTCTTCGCTATACTCTATATAGCGAATGGGCATTTTGCAGACAAGACAGTACGACAAATCAATAAGACACAAGCGCAACTCAAGGATTTGCAATTTGAGTATAAAACACTCAAAGCAGACTTAATGAAAAGAAGCAGAGCAGACCAAATTGAAACAGCAATGTTGCCATTTGGATTAAAAGTGGCTACGGAAATGCCAGTTCGTCTTCCAATTGAAAAGAAAATTAACACTCAAACTAAAGGAAATTAATGGATGTAAAACGCGACATATTATGGAGGGTTTACCTTAGTTACGTATTAATTATTATCGTATCCATTACCATATTAGGTAAAGCATTTTATATTCAACAAGTACAAGGAACTTATTGGAGAAGTTTAAGTGATAGCTTACACCAAAGAATCATTTCTATCCCTGCCGAGAGAGGAACTATTTATAGTGAAGATGGACAAATGTTAAGTACCAATATGCCAAAATTTGACATATTGTTAGATTTCAGAGTGGAACCATTACATGAGGAAAATGGCAAACTTTTTAGAGAAAAAATAGATACACTTTGTGATTCATTGTCTTTTTTATTTAAGGATAAGACTCCTCAAGAATATAAGCAGGAACTGAATACCGCTTTTGAAGCAAGTGTCCCTAATTATGAGTTCAAAAAGAAAATTGATTATGATCAATTTTCAAAAATGTCAAAATTCCCTTTATTCAAATTGGGTAGGTATAAAAGTGGGTTTATAGCTATTGAAAAAAATACCCGATTGAATCCTTATGAAAATTTAGGCTATCGAACTATTGGTTTGGCGAGAGAGCAAAATCAGGTGGGATTAGAAAATTCATATGATACGGTATTGCGAGGTCAAAATGGTAAGCAACTGGTACGTGCCATTGCAGGGGGAGTAACTGTTCCCGTTCAGGAAGGAGAATATGAGGTAGCGCCACAAACAGGAAAAGATATTGTAACCAATATTGATGTTTTCATTCAAGAAGTGACTGAAAAAGCCTTGTACAATATGATGAAGGGTAACGCAGCAAAGCAAGGGGTTGCCATGGTAATGGAAGTGAAAACAGGAAAGATAAAGGCAATCGCCAATCTGGGTCGTTTAAGTAATGGCGATTACGGTGAAATTGAAAACTATGCAACTCAAGCTACGGAACCAGGTTCTACTTTTAAATTAGTTACTTTATTAACTGCTTTAGAAAATGGAGCAACTTTAAATTCCCCTGTTAACTTAGAAGGCGGATTTTGGTCCTATAAAGGATCGAATGTGAAAGATGCTGAAGTGCATGGAATTCACGAATCCAATTATTTACATGCTTTTGAAGAAAGTTCTAATGTGGGAATGGCAAAAATAGCGCTTCAGTACTTTGCGCCTAATCCACAAATTTATTATAAGCAACTTTCTAAATTAAGATTAGATTCTTTAAGTGGAATTGACTTAAGTGGGGAAGGGCGTCCTGAAATTCACCGACCAGGAAGCAAATTATATAGTCATATTACCTTACCATGGATGGCATTTGGTTATACGGTTCGAGTTACGCCAATTCAAACCTTAACCTTATACAATGCCATTGCCAATAATGGAGTGATGATGAAACCTTACTTGGTGAATGCCATTAAAGAGGAAGGTAGAACCATTAAATCAATAGGGCCAAAAGCATATCCAGGAACAGTTGCCTCACCCAATACTATTAAAGCTTTACGCACTGCTTTAGAAGGAGTTTGTATCAATGGTACTGCTAAAAGAATATTCCCCAATAGTAAATACAAAGTTGCAGGCAAAACCGGCACTGCGCTGGTAGCTGAACCGAATGGGGTGGGATATAGAAATAATATATTTCAATCCTCATTTGTTGGCTATTTCCCCGCCGATAATCCTCAGTACACTATTGGCGTTATCATTATTAATCATCCTAATGCGCCCAATCACTTTGGTGCAACGGTAGCAGGACCCGTATGGAAAGAAATTGCGGACAGATTGTATTCAACTTATATTCAAAATAAGATGGGAGTTGCGCCAAGCTTCCAGCTAAAAGACAGTCAAATATACCAATATGCGACTTCTAAAATTTCTTTAAAAACGATTGCTAAGAATTTATCTCTTTCTTACAAGGATTCTTCATTAAATAATGATTGGGTAATGTTAAAAGGGGAGAAGAGGGATATTAAAATAGTGCCTAAGCAAATAAGTGCTGGTATTATGCCCAATATAGTTGGAATGAAATTGCAGGATGCATTGTGGATTTGTGAAAATAATGGCTTGCTAGTAAAAAGTGTAGGAAGAGGAAAAGTAATGAGTCAAAGCATTGTAGAAGGACAAAAAATAAGTAGAGGTCAACAAATTCAAATCCAATTAAATTAATGAAACAGCTACAGTCAATATTATTTGGAGTTGCTTTAAGAGAAGTAATTGGCGCTACTCAGGTTGAAGTGAGTGACATACAAATTGATTCCAGAAAAGTATCCACTGACGCTGTATTTGTTGCTATCAAAGGCGTACAAATGGATGGGCATCAATTTATTTCAACTGCGATTGAATTGGGTGCAAAAGTGATTGTTTGCGAGCATTTACCCACAACAATTGTTGAGAGTGTAACCTATTTGGTAGTTGCAAATGCACAGGAAGCGGTTGCGATCATGGCACATCAATTTTACAATGAACCCTCTACAAAAGTAAAATTGGTGGGCGTTACAGGAACCAATGGTAAAACAACAGTAGCTACTTTATTGTTTAAGTTATTTTCAAAACTTGGGTATCAATGTGGTTTAATTAGTACTGTTCAAAATCAAATTGGGGATACGATTATACCTTCAACACATACTACCCCTGATGCTATACAATTAAATTTGCTTTTACATAAAATGGTGGAAGCTGGCTGTACTCATGTATTTATGGAGTGCAGTAGTCATGCGATTCACCAGCATAGAATTACGGGTTTACAATTTGTGGGTGGTGCCTTTACAAATATTACACATGACCACTTAGATTATCATCAAACATTTGAAGCCTACTTAGAAGTTAAAAAGGCATTTTTTGATTATTTACCTACTACTGCATTTGCCTTATCCAATGTAGATGATAAAAATGGGGCAAATATGTTATTAGGTACAAAAGCAAAAAAGCTTACTTATGGCTTACATGCTCCTGCTAACTATAAGGGTAAAATATTAGAGAATCAATTGACAGGATTGGTGATGCTTGTGAATGACATTGAAGTGCATTGCAGGTTAATTGGCACATTTAATGCCTATAATTTTTTAGCAGTGTATGGTGTTGCAATACAATTAGGAGAAGCATCAGAAAAAGTATTAATTAACCTTAGTGCATTAACAGGCGCAGAGGGAAGATTTGATTATATCATTAGCAATGAAAATATTATTGGCATTGTAGATTATGCACATACACCTGATGCGCTTGAAAATGTTTTAACAACCATCGCTAAACTTAGAAAAGGGGACGAAAATGTAATTACAGTTGTGGGTTGTGGAGGCGATAGAGATAAAACCAAGCGTCCTATTATGGCACAAGTTGCTTGCGATTTAAGTACAAGAGTAATATTAACAAGTGATAATCCTCGTTCGGAAAGCCCTGAGGCCATTTTAAATGATATGGAGGAAGGATTAACAAGTGCCGCAAAAAGAAAGTATATCAAAATTGTTGATCGCAAAGAAGCCATTAAAGCAGCTATTAGTTTCGCAAATCCAGGAGATATCATTTTAGTAGCGGGCAAGGGACATGAAAAGTACCAAGAAATAAAAGGAGTGAAAAATCACTTTGACGATAAAGAACAATTACAAAACCTTTTTAACGAATTAGCTAAATAAAAGTATATGCTTTATCATTTGTTTTCATGGTTAGATAGTCAATTTAATGTTCCAGGTTTGGGAGTGTTTCAATTTTTGACATCGCGTATTGCTATGGCTATTTTATTGTCCTTGTTCATTGCTACTGTTTTTGGAAAAAAAATGATACTGTTTTTACAAAGAAAGCAAATTGGAGAAACAGTGAGAGAGCTTGGATTGGCAGGCGAGCAGCAAAAAAAAGGTACCCCAACAATGGGCGGAATTATTATTTTATTAAGTGTCTTAATTCCTACTTTATTATTTGCCAATTTAGATAAAGTGTATATCCGATTAATGATTTTATGCACAGTATGGTTAGGCATAATTGGTTTTTTAGACGACTATTTTAAAATACGCGCACGTAAGCAAGCCCAAAATAAAGGAGAGGCTTATAAAAAACAAAATAGTGATGGTTTAGCGGGTATTTCAAAAATTATTGGTCAAGTTGGATTAGGCATCATTATTGGTGTGACATTATATTTTAGCAATGCGGTAACTGTTGAACGTGAAATTATTCCTAATTCCTCCGTTGCTGCGAATTTGCAAAAAGGCGAGCGTGTTGCCATTGGGGAAGATGTGGTCGTGAGAAATGTAAATGGAGTGGAAAGAAAATTTGTTAAAGTAAAAACACCTATCACTACTATACCTTTTGTAAAGAATCATGAGTTTAATTATTCAAAATTAGTAAGCTGGATAGGACCTGGAGCTGAAAAATATACCTGGATAATTTATATTTTAATTGTCACATTTATCATTACGGCAGTTTCTAATGGCGCCAATATCACCGATGGATTAGATGGATTGGCAGCTGGAGTAAGCGCAATTATTGGAGCGGCTTTGGGCATATTTGTGTATGTGAGTGGAAACTATGTTTTTGCGGATTATTTAAATGTAATGTACATTCCTAATTTAGGGGAGTTGTCCATTTTTGTTGGTGCCTTTGTGGGGGCATGTATAGGATTTTTATGGTACAATGCTTACCCAGCACAGGTTTTCATGGGTGATACAGGAAGCCTTGCTTTAGGAGGCATTATCGCTTCATTGGCCATTATTGTTAGAAAAGAATTATTGATCCCTATTTTTTGTGGTGTGTTTTTAATTGAAAATTTAAGTGTAATCCTGCAAGTAGCTTATTTCAAATACACCCGTAAAAAATATGGTGAAGGACGACGTATATTTTTAATGAGTCCTTTGCATCACCATTTTCAAAAGAAAGGATTGCATGAGAGTAAAATTGCTGTTCGCTTTTGGATCATCACTATTTTGCTAGTAGTAGCTTCCATCCTAACCCTAAAAACGCGATAAAAATTGGCAAAGAAATTAGTCATATTAGGAGCGGGAGAGAGCGGCATAGGAACTGCTTTATTGGCAAAGCAAAAAGGCTATGAGGTATTTGTATCTGATGCAAGCGTTATTCAACCTCATTTCCAAAGGGAATTAGAAATCAATCAAATTGAGTTTGAATCAGGTGTGCATACCGTTGAAAGAATTTTAGCCGCAGATGAAGTCATGAAAAGTCCAGGCATTCCAGATAAAAATGAATTAGTGAAAGCCATTCGTGCAAAAGGAATACCGGTGATGAGTGAAATTGAATTTGGCTATCGTTATAAAGGCAATGCTAAAATAGCAGCAATCACTGGAAGTAATGGCAAAACCACTACCACTTCCTTATTGTACCATATTTGTCAAGTAGCAGAAAAAGACGCTGCGATGGTTGGAAATATAGGCTTTTCTTTTGCAAGACAAATTGCACAAGATCCTAAGTCATTGTATGTGATTGAAGTAAGTTCATTCCAATTAGATGACATAAAATATTTTAAACCAGATATTGCAATTCTATTAAATATTACCGAGGATCATTTAGATCGCTATAACTATGAATTTGAAAGATATGTAAAAAGCAAATTCAGAATTATAGAAAATCAAACTGAGTCAGATTGCTTTATTTATTGCATTGATGATGAAATTATTGTAAAACACTTAGAACTACTAACTACTAATACTAACCCACTACCATTTTCTATGAAACAAGAAGTAAAAAAAGGAGGCTACATCAAGAATGAACAAATGATGTTAAAAATCCAAGAAGAACGCGTAACCATGAGTATTTATGATTTCGCATTAAAAGGCAAACACAATGCCTACAATACCATGGCTGCAAGCATCGCTGCCACTACTTTAGGTATTAGAAAAGAAAAAATTAGAGAAGCAGTAAGCAATTTCCACAATTTAGAACACAGAATGGAATTTGTGGCTACTGTTCGTGGCATTGATTTTATCAATGATAGTAAGGCAACTAATGTAAATAGTACTTGGTATGCTTTGGAAAGTATGCATAAAAAAACCATCCTAGTCATAGGAGGGGTTGATAAAGGAAATGAATATGCATTAATTGCTGATTTAGTAAAGGAAAAAGTAAAGGCAATTGTTTGCATGGGAACTGATAATCAAAAAATTGTAGAGTTCTTTAAGGATATTGTTCCGGTAATCATTGAAACAGATAGTGCTAAAAAAGCAGTGACTGAATCATTTAAGCTTGCTGAAAAAGGGGAGGTGGTTTTATTGAGTCCTGCTTGTGCAAGTTTTGATTTATTTAAAAATTATGAAGACAGAGGTCGTCAATTTAAAGATGCTGTAAAAGAATTATAATTATGTTTAAACAAGAAAACGATAATTTATTTTCTCAAATGCCTTCCTTCGGATTGGTGAAGGATCATTTGCATCAGCGTACCAGAGGTGATAAATATATATGGGGGTTAGTTATTGTATTATCACTTGTCTCAATTTTAGTAGTATATAGTGCAACTGGTACCTTGGCGTATAAATCTCATACGGGGAATACAACTTCATTCTTGTTTAAACAATTGGGTTTGACCATGGTTGGATTGGTGATTATTTTTGGGTTACATAGAATTAATTATACTGTTTTTTCAAGGGTGGCTTCAATTTTGTATGCTTTTTCAATACCCTTATTAATTTATACTTTATTTTTTGGAACTAAAATCAATGATGGAAGCAGGTGGATCAAATTGCCTATTATTCATTTAACAATACAGTCTAGTGATGTAGCTAAGTTGGCTTTATTCATGTTTATTTCTAGAACATTAAGTAAAAAGCAGGAGGTCATCAAAGACTTTAAGAAAGGATTTTTGCCAGTTATTATTCCAGTATTTATTACCTGTGCTTTAATTATGCCTGCCAACTTATCAAATGCATTATTAACAGGGGCATCCTCCCTTTTATTAATGTTTATCGGCAGAATTAGTTTAAAACATATTGGTTTAACTATTTTGTTAGCAATGGTTCCATTGCTGATTATTATAAGTGTAGCCATAGCTACGCATAAGACTGGTAAACCAAAAATAGTTGAGGAGCCTAAAGTGGCAGTGGAAGAAAAAAGTAAAATATTCACTCGTTTTAATACATGGGTAAGTCGTGTGCAGGATTTTATCTATCCTAATGAAAAAGAAGTTCCCTATCAGGTACAACAAGCTAAAATTGCTATTGCAAATGGGGGTGTATTTTTTGGATTAGGACCAGGTAATAGTCGTCAAAGAAATTTTTTACCTCAGGCGTATAATGATTTTATATATGCAATTATTATTGAAGAGTATGGTTTGATTGGAGGCGCATTTATTATTTTTATTTATTTGGTTTTTTTATTTAGATGTATCAGAATATTTAGAAGGTGTCCTTATGCTTTTGGCGCATTTATGGCGTTAGGGCTAAGTTTTACATTAATTATTCAAGCAATTGCAAATATGGCAGTGACGGTAAATATAGTGCCGGTGACGGGAGTAACCTTGCCTTTAATTAGCATGGGAGGAAGCTCATTTATATTTACATGTTGTTCAATAGGTTTAATATTAAGTGTTGCCAGAAATGTGGAACAGTTGGAAGGGAAAGCGCCAGTTGAAACTGAAATTGAAATTCCTGCTGACGAAAATACCGATTCAAATAACACCCCTAACTCAATGATGCCAAGTAATGCATAATCAGTTAAGAATAATTATTGCAGGTGGCGGAACAGGAGGCCACATTTTTCCAGCAATTGCTGTTGCGCAGTCAATTAGGCAATTACAACCTAATGCTGCTATTTTATTTGTTGGCGCAAAGGGAAAAATGGAAATGGAAAAAGTACCACAAGCAGGATTTATCATTGAAGGATTAACAATTGCTGGTTTCAATAGAACACATATTTTAAAGAATATTACCTTGCCATTTAAGCTAGTTAAAAGCTTTGTTCAAGTGGGTGCTATCTTTAAAAAATTTAAACCCAATGCAGTTTTTGGTGTAGGCGGTTATTCAAGTTTTCCTGTTTTAAAATACGCACAAACAAAAAATATACCCACATTCATACATGAGTCGAATGCATTTGCAGGAAAGTCAAATAAGCTATTAAGCGAAAATGCTACTAAAATATTTACAGGCACCTCAGGCATGGAACGCTTTTTCCCTGCGGATAAAATACAAGTGTCTGGCAATCCGGTAAGAAATAATATCACTAATAATAAATATACTAAAGAAGCGGCCTTATTGAAATTTGGTTTATTGCCCAATAGAAAAACATTATTAGTTGTGGGGGGAAGTTTGGGAGCTGCTTCCATTAATGCTGCCATTAAAGATAATTTATCACTATTTACAGAAAAGGATATTCAGCTTATTTGGCAAACAGGAAAGCCTAATGCAAGCGAGTATGAAAAAGCAGCAGCTCAATTCTCCAACGTATATGTAAGTTCCTTCATTGATGATATGAGTGCAGCGTATGCAGCTGCCGATTTTGTTGTTAGCCGATCAGGTGCAATGGCTGTTGCAGAAATTAGTATCGTTAATAAGCCATGTGTATTTGTGCCTTATCCTTATGCAGCCGAGGATCATCAAACCTTTAATGCAATGAGTTTAGTAAATGAAGGTGCTGCGGCAATGATACCAGACAAAGAAGTGAGCCAGCAATTAACTCCTACTATTATTGAATTATTCAATAATGATAAGGCAATGGAGTCAATGAAAGCAAGGCTTGCATCCTTTGCATTGTTGAATGCAGACATGCTTATAGCGAAAGAAATAATTAAATGTGTAGAAAATTCAAACTTGAAATAAATACTAAAATGAATCCACTTACAAATATTGAAAGAATTTATTTTATAGGCATCGGAGGCATAGGAATGAGTGCGATTGCAAGGTATTTTAATACGCAGGGGGTGATTGTATCTGGTTATGATAAAACAGCTACTGCTTTAACCGACGATTTAGTAAAAGAAGGGATCGCCATTCATTTTGACGACAATATTGAAAAAATTGATAAAGCCGCAACAGTAATTGTATATACACCTGCAATACCTGTCGAACATAAAGAATTAAATTATTATAGAGACAACGGTTATACTGTTGTAAAAAGAAGTGATGTACTTAATTGGATTACCGAAAATGCTTTTACTATAGCTATAGCAGGCACGCATGGTAAAACAACCACTACTTCTATGACGGCGCATATTTTACGCCATACTGGATTTGGTTGCAATGCTTTTTTAGGTGGAATTGCTTCGAATTACAATACGAATTTTTGGAGTCACGAAAAAAATGTTGTTGTGGTGGAGGCCGATGAATATGACAGAAGTTTTTTAAAATTAGCGCCCAATATTGCAGTTGTTACAGCAGTGGACCCCGATCATTTGGACATTTATGGTACTGCCGAAGAGGTACTAAAGGCATTTGGGCAATTTACCGACAAGATAAAAGAAGGGGGGACCTTGATTCAAAAATTGGGTACAGCATTTAATATAAATGAGTTAAATAAAACCCTTTGTACTTATAGTTATAACAAACAAAACGCCTCTTATAACGCTGACAATTTGAAAGTGGTGGATGGATCATATGTATTTGATTTAGTGCACCCTAATGGTATTTTAAAAGAAGTTCATTTAAATATGGGCGGACTGCATAACGTTGAAAATTCAATAGCAGCTATTGCCATTGCCCTTGTCTTAGGAATTGATACAGAAAAAATTAAAGAAGCAGTTGCGGCATTTAAAGGGGTAAAGCGTCGTTTTGAATACAAGGTTAAATCTGCGCATAAGGTATTAATCGACGACTATGCACATCATCCTGAAGAATTGGAGGCATTAATTAGTGGAGTAAGAAGTCTTTATCCGAATGAGAAAATGGTATTGGTTTTTCAACCTCATTTATATAGTAGGACCCAGGATCAAGCAGCTGGATTTATGGAAGTATTAGCGAAAGCAGATGAAGTTATTTTATTACCCATTTACCCAGCAAGAGAATTGCCAATTGAGGGTGTAACTAGCGAAATGTTATTGAATGGGATGAAGCTGACTGAAAAAAAGGTATTATCTAAAGAAGCATTATATGAATGGGCCGCTACCACCAATGACAAACTCATTGTAATGGCGGGGGCTGGTGATATAGATGTTTGTATAACAAAAGTTCAAGAATTATTAAGTCATCAATGAGAAACTGGAAATACATATTAGAAAGAGTACTTTGGTCACTTGCAGGAATAGCATTAATTGTATTATTTGCTTTCACCTGGCGTGCTAAGTCAACAAAAAAATGTGCTGGTATTCATATTGAATTAAAAGGGAATGCGCCAGGTATGGTATTTATTGATGAAAAAGAAATCCTGAAACTTATACATGAACAAGGTGTTAAAGTAGGTACCCCAATTGGAGAGATTAATTTGAATAAAATTGAACAAAGCTTATTAAAAACAAATTGGGTTAATAAGTCCAATTTATTTATAGACAATCTACAGCAATTACAAGTAGTTATTGAACAAAGAATTCCTATCGCGCGCGTATTTACTGCCTCAGGTAATAGTTTTTATATTGATAGTGTTGCCCAACGTTTGCCACTAAGGCAATTGTCAGCAGTGAGATTACCTGTATTTACCAATTTTCCTTCTGATCAAGAAAAGTTATCCAAACCGGACAGTACTTTACTCAAAAACATTTTACAGTTTGCTTCCATCGTGCATAAGGATAGTTTTTTTATGGCGCAAATTGCACAAGTGAATATAGCGTCAAGTGGAGATTTTGAAATTGTACCCACTTTAGGAGACCATCTTGTTCTTATTGGTTCTATCGAGCATTTAGAAGACAAATTAAATAGACTTTACACTTTCTATAAAAAAGTATGGGTTCCATCGGGGATTAATGCTTATGAAGTATTGGATGCTCGTTTTGATCATCAAATTGTAGCGTTAAAAAAAGGCATGCAGCCCTTACAATATTCTAATGGCATGATGCCAATGATAAAAATTGACAGTTTAGCGGAGGCCAACAAAAATGCAGACGCTACCCAGCCATTAGTTGCTATTGCTAGTTTAGGGGATAGTGCCCAAAAGAAAGCTTCCCTGTCACTTGACCTTCTCAAAAAAGCCTTGGATACCACCCCTAAAAAGAAACAAGATACTATCTCCAAAAACAAAAGCGTGAATAAGAAGGTAGTAGATAAAAAACAACCCATTAAAGGGGAGAAGAAGCCGGATCCAAAACCATTGGTTAAGGGGGAGAAGAAAGTGGTGACAAAAGGGGACAAAAAGCCTAAAGAGGTTAAAAAGCCCCAATCGGAAAAGAAGCAAGAGAAAGTTAAAAAAACAACTATTAAAGAAAACAATAAAGTAACTAATAAAACGTTAAACAATACGAAGAAGTCTGCCAAAGCAGAAATGCCCAAACAGCCTAATTCAAACAACAACTAAACAACTAAAAAACTATAAAAATGAGTCAAAACGATAATCCTATCATTGTAGGCTTGGACATTGGTACTACAAAAATTGCTGCGATTGCAGGTAGAAAAAACGAATTTGGTAAATTAGAAATCCTGGGATTTGGTAGAGCCAACAGTAATGGGGTGCAACATGGTCAAGTGTTAAATATTGACCAAACCATTAAAGCAATTCATCAAGCATTGGAAAATTGCCATAAAAGCAACAAAGATCTTGAAATCAAAGAAGTATATGTTGGTATTGCTGGCCATCATATTAAAAGTTTGCAAACTCGTGGTGATATTGTAAGACAGGATCCTGACAACGAAATAAAAGCAGAAGAGATTGATTTGTTAATTAGCAATCAAAAAAAGACATTTATTCCTGCAGGAGATCAAATTATTGATGTTATTCCACAGGAGTTTTATGTTGACAACAACGCTAATGTAAAAGAGCCAATTGGAGTAAATGGCGTAAAAGTAGGTGCTAACTTTTTAATTTTAACGGGAGACAGAAACGCCATCCGCAATATTAATCGTTCAGTTGAAAGAAGTGGTTTATCAACAAAAGACTTGGTTTTACAACCTTTAGCTTCGGCTAGTGCGGTTATGAGCGATATTGATTTAGAGGCGGGTGTGGCTATTTTAGATATTGGAGGTGGTACGAGTGACCTTGCTATATTTTATGATGGAATTTTAAAGCATACAGCAGTGATTCCATTTGGAGGAGAAAATATTACCAATGATATTCGATTAGGATTAGGCGTATTAAAAAGCCAAGCGGAAGCAATGAAAGTGCAGTTTGGAAGCGCATTAGATACGGAAGCAAATGCCAATCAATACATTACCATTCCAGGATTAAAAGGAATGCCTGCCAAAGAAATTAGTGTAAAAAGTTTAGCGAGTATTATTCAAGCTAGAATGACTGAAATTTTGGAATTTGTTTCTTATCATTTGAAATTGGTGGATTTAGATAGCCGTTTGTTAAATGGAGGAATTATTTTAACAGGGGGAGGTTCTCAATTAAAGCATTTGATTCAATTAACTGAATATACAACTGGCTTAAATGCAAGAATTGGATTGCCTAACGAGCATTTAGCACCTAATCATATTGACGAGCTTAAAAAGCCAATGTATTCAACTTGTTTAGGATTAATTTTAAAAGGATATAACGACTTTGAGCGAAATAATAAAAAGTTTACCGAAAATTTCAAAAAAGTAGAAGTGCCAAAGTCCTTAACCGTAGATATGGAAAAGGCTACTGCAACGACTTTAAACCCTACTACAACTACAGGTGTTTTTGGGGAAAGAAATCAGGAAGAGTTAGCGGGAACGGCTCAAATCACAGGTGATAAATACACAATAAGAAAGAATTTTTGGGACTCCTTTAAGCAAAATTTGATTGAAATTTTTGCGGAGGATGACGATAAAACTTTCCAACAATAATTACCCACATTATGGTTATAAAATTTCTACCTACAATTTTATAAATAAAGTAATTTCGAACATACTAACTACCAACTAACTAACCCATTTAAAAACAAAAGAATGATTCAATTTGACTTACCAAAGCAAAAATCATCCATCATCAAAGTCCTAGGCGTTGGTGGTGGCGGTAGCAATGCCGTGAATTTCATGTTTCACCAAGATATTGAAGGAGTTGACTTTATCATATGCAATACCGATTCTAAAGCAATTGAACAAAGCCCGGTTCCCAATAAAATTCAATTAGGGCCCCATTTAACCCAGGGTTTGGGTGCAGGTGCGGATCCTTCTGTGGGTAAATTGGCTACTGAAGAATCTTTAGAAGAAATCAAGAAAATATTGGAGGTAAATACCAAAATGGCATTTATCACCGTTGGTATGGGTGGTGGAACCGGTACGGGTGGTGCACCAATTATTGCAAAAATTTGTAAGGATTTAGGCATTTTGACGGTAGGAATTGTAACCACTCCCTTTGGATTTGAAGGCCCACGTCGTCAAAAACAAGCCGAGGATGGGATTAATCAGTTAAAACCATTAGTAGATACTTTGCTGGTTATTTCAAACGATAAATTACGTGTTCAATACGGTAATTTAAAAATGAAAGAGGCATTTACCAAAGCAGATAACGTTTTGGCCACTGCAGCAAAGTGTATCACAGATGTAATTAACAGTCGTGGTCATATTATTGTGGATTTTGCGGACGTTTGTACCGTTATGAAAAATGGTGGAGTGGCCATTTTAGGTAAGGCCGAAGTAGAGGGAGAAAACAGGGCACAAAGAGCTATTGAGGAAGCCTTGAATTCGCCTTTATTAAATGACAACGATATTAAAGGAGCTAAATGGATTTTATTGAACATTAATAGTGCAGAGGGTGATTTTGAATGTAGTATGGATGAACTTGAGGTAATCAGTAATATTTTGCGTGAGCGTACTGGTGAGAACAGTGACGTGATCATGGGAAGTGGCTATGATGACACCCTAGGTGAAAAAATTGGCATTACCTTAATTGCAACCGGTTTTGAAGGAAAAGATCCTTTTAAAAAGGAGGAGACAAAAAAGGAAGTTGCCCCTATCGAGGAAAAGATTGTTGTTACATTGGCTACTGAAGCTACCGAAACTGCCATGCCAACTGCAAATGACCAAAATGGAACGGAGGCTTCTTTCCAAGAGGCGCCATTACAAAATACGGTGAACGTAGAAAATCAAGTTGAGCTAAATAATCATTTAGTATTAGACACAACAGTGGAGGAACCAGTGGTATTTTCCTTTGACCTTACGACAGAGGAGGAAGCGATCACTCAAACTGAAACTACGTATGAGGAAGCCGCAGAATTTGCTGATTTGACCATTGAATCTGCTATAAATATTGAAGCCGAGAACGAGTTGGGTTATAATACCAATGAGATGGATGCGGCCATTCAATTAAGTACCTATGAGGAAGTTGCACCAATTATAGAAAACAATGTATATGTTTCAGTTCCAGCAATGGAGGAAGAAATTAGTACCGAAATTGTTTTTGAACTTGACATGAATGAATCAAAGGTGGATACAGCTAATAGCTTTTCCCTAAATAAGCCTGCTAACATATATGCAGATAATGAAACAGTAAATTCAAATGAGGAAAGCATTGTAGCGAAAGCAACTCCAGCAATTGAGTCAGCTTCTCCTGTGGTGGAAGCTAGCCAAAACGAATATGAAAGTTCTTTAAGAATGTCGGTAGAGGAAGCGCCTACAATGCAATTGGTGGTTAGAGATGAGCATTCTGCACCAAGACCTGCTGCACAAAAAGTTGAAATGCCTTTGGATGATTCTGAAGAACAAAGAAGAAAAGTACGTGAGCGTATTCAAAAATTAAGAAATCTATCGTTTAATATTGGTAATGATCCAAATGCTGAATTTGATGAAGTGCCCGCTTATGTTAGACGCAATATGGATTTGTTCGGAAATACATTGGCTTCTGTAGAAAACTATTATAGTAAGTACACAGTGGACCAAGACGAAAATAACAATGGCCAAATTTCTACCATCAATACTTTTTTGGATGGTAAGAAACCGGACTAAAAATGTTTTTATGGTACAGTTGATTTAGTTGTAACCCCCGCGAAAGCGGGGGTTTTTTATTTAGATTGTAAGTTTTATCAGCGCTTTAATTGGGAAAAAATAAGCGCTGATAAAACTACTCACCCCCGCGAAAGCGGGGGTTTTTCTTAGCAGATCCCCTAACTTTGCACTATGCAAACAATACTAATTACCGGAGGTACGGGCATGGTGGGGCAGGCCCTTACCAATTATTTTATTGACAAGGGGAATTCAGTAATTGTTTTAACAAGGGGAGATCGTAATTCAAGTCGTCCGCAGTTGACGTATGCGAAATGGGATATTGAAAAACAGTTTATTGATCCCATTGCCTTAGCACAAGCGGATATCATTGTACATTTAGCTGGTGAAAGTGTCGCCACAAAAAGGTGGACCCAAAAACGGAAGCAGGAAATTTTAGATAGTAGGGTACAATCAGGTGCGTTGCTTGTAAAAGCCTTACAAGAAAATAAACATAAAGTTAAAACTGTGATTGCTGCATCCGCCATTGGCTGGTATGGTCCTGATACCCCAGCATCATTACAAAATGGGTTTAAAGAAACAGATCCATTTGATCCTTCTTTTTTAGGGGCCACCTGTAAATTATGGGAGGAGAGTGTTCATCCTGTAAAAGCATTGGGTATAAGACTTGTTCAATTTAGAATTGGTATTGTATTGAATAAAAGAGGTGGGGCCTTGGCTGAATTTATTAAACCAGCCAAATGGGGTGTTGCTAGTATTTTGGGTCCTGGCTCACAAATGGTGAGTTGGATTCATCAGCAGGATTTATGTAAAATGATAGGGTTCGCAACAGAAAATCCTGCAATAGAAGGGGTGTATAATGCGGTGGCACCAACACCTTTAAACAATAAGGACTTAGTATTGGCCATTGCTGCCAAAATGAATAAATTTTATTTAACAATCCCTGTTCCTGTTTTTGTGTTAAAAATAATGCTTGGAGAAATGAGTATCGAAGTGCTTAAAAGTGCTAATGTATCAAGTTCAAAAATACAAGCTGCAGGTTTTGATTTTGACTATGGCAATATTGATACGGCATTAAATCAGTTATTATAAAGGGTGCTGACCATAAAAAAGGAGCTCATTGAGCTCCTTTTTTATAAGGTTTATTCCAACAAATTTTACATTAGTTTCGAATAGGTCTGCCGGAAGTAATTACTGATTGGATTCGCTCCAATGTTTTCTTCTCTCCACATAAACTCAAGAAAGCCTCTCTTTCTAAATCCAATAAGTATTGTTCGTTAACTAAACTGGCTTCACTTAAATCACCTCCACACATGACAAAAGCTAATTTTTTTGCGACTAATTTATCATGGTCTGTTGCATAGCCACCTCTCCACATAGCGTTAATACCAGCGTAAAGTGCACCAAGTGCAGACTTACCTAATACCTTAATATCGGTTCTTTGTTGTGCTTGTGTGTAACCTGCATTGTACAAATTTAATACCTGCTCTTTTGCTTTGGCAATGCGACGTGATTGGTTCAATACAATATGGTCCTGTCCTTTTCTAAAAATTCCCATTTCCATTGCTTCATGTGCAGATGTGGCCACTTTTGCGGTTGCAATTTTTAAAAATCTATTTTTCAAAGTAATGGAGTCTGGTTCGTCCACATGCATTTCATCAGAAGCCCTTAACACAAATTCCTTGGTTCCACCACCACCAGGAATTACGCCAATGCCCAATTCCACAAGACCAACATAGGTCTCAGCTGCTGCAGCAATGGTATCGGCATGTAAATTCATTTCACATCCACCTCCTAATGTTAAACCGTGTGGGGCAATGCCTACTGGTATAGAGGAGTAACGTACACGCATCATGGTATTTTGAAAAGTGCGAATCGCCATGTCTAGTTCTTCATAATCTTGTTCAATGGCCAACATAAAAATCATTCCAACATTAGCACCTGCACTAAATAAATTTCCTTCGTTGGCAATAACCAAGCCGTTGCATTTTTCTTCGGCAATAGCAATGGATTTATTTAAACCTTCTAATACTTCGCCTCCAATACTATTCATTTTAGTATTCCAGCTAAGTCCTGCAATGCCATCCCCCATATCTACCATATTGCAAGCAACATTTTTCCAAATGGTTTTTTCTTTAAGGTCAGATAAAATAATAAAGGACGCAGCACCTGGAATTATTTTATAATCCTGTGATGAAACATCATAGTAATAACGCTTGCCTTCCTTTACAGTGAAAAAGGACATCCCTTTGTTAGTCATGGTTTCAACCCAAGGTGCAAAGGGGACCCCTGCTGTTTTCATGTCCGCCATTACTTGTGTAACACCTAAAGCATCCCAGCTTTCAAATGCACCAATTTCCCAACCAAAACCTGCTTTTAAGGCATCATCTATTCGATAAGTTTCATCACTAATTTCAGGAATTCGGAAACTAATATAAGAGAAAAGGGCATGGTGAAAAGCACGCACAAATTCAGCAGCTTTATCCTTGCCAGCATATAAAACTTTTATACGTTCAGGTAAATGCTCAATGGCTTTAGCCGCAGCAATGGAAGCAAATTTTGGTTTATTACGTGGTTCGTATTCAAAGGTTTTTAAATTCAAGGTTAAGATTTCTTTGCTTGTAGCAGTTTTTACTTTCTTAAAGAATCCTTGCCCTGTTTTATCTCCCAGCCAGTTTTCCGCTACCATTTTTTCAAGCCAGCTTGGAAGCGCAAAAGTTGCTTTAGCTTCGTCGTTTGGACAATTGTCAGCAACCCCTTTAGCCACTTTTACCAAAGTATCTATACCCACCACATCGGCTGTACGGAAGGTAGCTGATTTGGGACGACCCATAATTGGGCCTGTCAATGCTTCTATCTCATCGATTGTTAATCCTAATTTTTCCATGATATGCACAACACTCATCATACTAAAAACGCCAACGCGATTTGCGATAAAGGCGGGTGTGTCCTTGCATAGCACCGTTGTTTTACCTAAATACACATCGCCATAATGCATGAAGAAATCAATGACTGCAGGATCTGTTTTAGGGGTAGGTATTATCTCTAATAAACGTAAATATCTTGGAGGATTAAAAAAGTGGGTACCACAAAAATGTTTTTGAAAATCTTCACTTCTTCCTTCCGCCATCATATGAATAGGAATTCCCGATGTATTTGAACTTACTAATGTTCCAGGCTTTCTGTATTTTTCTACTTCGTCGTAAATTAATTTTTTGATGTCTAATCTTTCTACAACAACTTCAATAATCCAATCTGCATTTGCTATTTTAGCAATATCATCTGTAAAATTACCTGTCGTAATTAACTTAGCAACATTGCTTGTATATAAAGGAGAGGGGTTTGATTTTATCGATGCAGTTAAAGAATCATCTACTAATTTATTACGCTCTTTTTTATTGGTAGATGTCTCCGCACCTGGCGTTAATCGATCAAGTAATAACACTTTAACACCCACACCAGCAAAATGGCATGCAATTCTTGAGCCCATTACACCACTTCCTAAAACCACTAAATTTTTTATAGAACGTTGCATAAAATAAGTATTTCTGTAAAATTAGTTAGTTATGCAACTAATTTCAAAAAAACTTTTGCCTTTTTTGGTCATTTTTATGGTTTTTGCCACTGATTGTGTTCCATAACCATTTAACAAAACCTAGTTGGGGGTTAAACAGATTGACCTACCTTTGTAAAATGCAAGTAAACAATGAATTAGTTGGTCATTTGGCACATTTATCCAGGTTGAATGTAGCACCTGAAAAAATGGATCAATTGGTCACAGATATGCAGGATTTAGTTGTTTTTGTAGAACAATTAAATGTTTTGGATACGACTGGCATAACTCCCTTAATGCATATGGGGGATGCGGTAAATGTGCTGCGTGCAGACGAAGAGGGTGGTTCAATAACAAGAGCGGCTGCATTGCAAAATGCACCTGAAACAGATGGGGTATTTTTTAAAGTTCCTAAAGTAATTCAAAAATAATTTAACTATGTCAGCGGTTATTCAATTAAGAGATATACAAAAAAGCTATTTTATGGCTAACCAAGCCATTCCTGTTTTAAAAGGAATTGATTTGGATATTAACAGAAATGAATATGTTGCTTTAATGGGACCTTCGGGTAGTGGTAAAAGTACCTTAATGAATATTTTGGGATGTTTAGATTCTCCTACTAGTGGCATGTATAATTTGAATGGACATGATGTAAGCAAAATGACTGATGATGAATTAGCGGGTATCCGAAATATTGAAATAGGATTCGTGTTTCAACAATTTAATTTATTGCCAAGGTTATCCGCTGCTGAAAATGTTGCCCTGCCCTTAGTGTATGCAGGTATTTCAAAAAAAGATAGAATTGACAGGGCGATGGTTGCTTTGGAAAAAGTAGGCTTAGCTGACAGAAGTCACCATAAATCAAATGAATTGAGTGGTGGACAAATTCAACGTGTTGCCATTGCACGTGCTTTGGTGAACAATCCGTCTATTTTATTAGCCGATGAGCCAACGGGTAATTTGGACTCAAAAACATCGGTTGAAGTCATGGAATTGTTTGGAAAAATTCAATCTGCTGGCAATACGGTGGTATTGGTTACCCATGAAGAAGATATTGCGCAGTATGCCCATAGGGTAGTTCGTTTAAGAGATGGGCTGATTGAAACGGATACTTTAAACAAGACGCATAAATAATTTGATTATTGATTGATAAGTAAATAACTAGTGTATAAGAAGCCTCCTATTGGGGGCTTTTTTAGTGATAAGGTGAACTTTATTTTGCTAGATTTGTTCCACTTAATATAAAGTAAACGAAGCGCATGAAAATTTATACAAAAGCAGGTGATTTAGGAAAAACTTCATTAATCGGGGGAACAAAGGTTCCTAAAAGTCATATCAGAATTGAATCCTACGGAACAGTGGATGAGTTAAACTCTTTTGTTGGATTATTAAGTGATTTAATCACAGATACTGGGGTGAAAACCATTTTAAAAGAAGTGCAGGATCGATTGTTTACAGTAGGCTCTTCATTGGCTTGTGATCCAGATAAAGAGCCACATTTGAAAATTCCTGATTTAAAGGAAGAGGATATTTTATTTTTAGAGCAACATATTGATGCGATGAATGCAGAATTAGAACCAATGAAATCTTTCATTTTGCCAGGTGGACATCAAGCCATCTCTACAGCACATATTGCACGATGTGTTTGTCGAAGAGCAGAACGTTGGTGTGTGAACTTACAGGAAGAAGCGTTATTTGTAGAACCCATGGTTATTAAATACCTAAATCGCTTAAGCGATTATTTATTTGTATTGGCTAGATATATAGGGCATTTAAATGGGGTGCCGGATCAGCCTTGGAAGCCCAGAGTGTAAACGCTGTCATTAAATAAATTGTCCGTCCTTCATTTGTAATTTTCTATTGCTCATATTGGCAAGCAATTCATTATGCGTTACAATAAGAAAGGTTTGGTTCATTTCATTTCTTAAGCGAATAAACAATTCATGTAAGGCGGCTGCATTTTCACTGTCTAAATTTCCAGTGGGTTCGTCTGCAAATATCAATTCAGGACTATTTAATAAGGCTCTTGCCACAGCGACTCTTTGTTGTTCACCGCCAGATAAGCTGTTGGGCTTTTTATCTTTTTTGTCGGCAAGACCCATAAAGTCCAATAATTCTATGGCACGTTGGTTTACTTTCTTTTTTGGCTCTTTTGCAATCCATCCCGGAATACAAATATTTTCCAAAGCAGTGAATTCGGGAAGTAAATGGTGAAATTGAAAAACAAATCCCATAGAATGATTTCGATGTGTTGCCAATTGCTTATTGGAAAGGGTAGTAATGGACCTGCCATTGAATAATACCTCCCCTTGGTCGGCTTTTTCTAAACTACTTACAATGTATAATAGGGTAGATTTACCTGCCCCTGAAGCACCTACAATCGAAACCAGTTCCCCTTTCTCTAGTTCCAGGGAAACCCCTTTTAGTACCGAAACAGGGCCATAATTTTTCCATATGTCCTTGGCTACTAATAGTTTTGAGGCTTGATGCATAGTACAAACCTAGTAATTCTAGGCCATTTTTGATCAAAATTCACGAATTGTTTACATCCTGTAGAAAAAACACATTTGGTTGTATCATTTATACGGCTACTTTTGCACAAAATAATACCTTATGTTTTGGACTTTAGAATTAGCCAGCTATTTGGAAGAAGCTCCTTGGCCAGCTACCAAAGATGAATTAATTGATTACTCCATCAGAAGTGGTGCTCCTATTGAAGTAGTTGAAAATTTACAAGAGCTAGAGGACGAAGGAGAAGTATATGAAAGTATTGAAGACATTTGGCCTGATTATCCAAGCCAAGAGGACTTCATGTTCAATGAAGATGAGTATTAATTTTTGGCTTTCTAAATAGTAAGCTAAAAAACGAAGTCTTTAATCCATAAAGAATAAGGAAGTATTGCTTCTTACTGAATAATAAAAAAGGGCTACACATTTGTGTAGCCCTTTTTTATTATTAGATTTTTATTAAAAAGTTAATTTAAAATAAAGGAGCATTAAACTTAAAATTAAAACAATCGTATTGGCAATAAGAACAGGCTTGCTTTTAATTAAATAGGCATAAGTTAACCAAACAATACAGCTAAAATTCACGATTAATACCATTAGAAGGCTTAGGTCGCCTACACTATGTGATTTCCAGGACAAATAAACTTGAGGGACAAAAGTAATACAACTTAATAAAGAGCCAAGGTATCCAATTGCATCAATTAATTTGGGGTTTATTTTGTTTTCGTTCATCTTCCTTTATTTTCTTCACCAGTTTTGATGGATTATAATTAAACTGTTTTTATAATTAATTTTTATTGTTATTCAGTGATGCCTGCTTTTTGCATGATTAAATCACTAACACCAGTGGTAGAGTATCCACCATCATGGAATAAATTTTGCATCGTCACCATTTTAGTTAAATCAGAGAATAGAGTAATACAGTAATTTGCGCAATCCTCAGCACTAGCGTTGCCCAATGGAGCGATTGCATCGGCATAATCAAAGAAATCGCCAAAACCTTTAATTCCTGTTCCTGCAGTTGTTTTAGTAGGTGATTGCGATACGGTATTTACACGCACTCTTTTCTTTAAACCATAATGGTAGCCAAAACTACGTGCTATTGATTCCAATAAGGCTTTGATATCTGCCATATCGGTATAAAAAGGGTAGGTTCTTTGTGCAGCTGCATAGGTTAATGCCACCACACTTGCTTCTTCGTTTAAAGCATCCATATTGTAGGCTACACTTAACATTTTATGCAATGACATTGCAGACACATCAACTCCTTTTGCATAATAATCGTAGTTTAATTCAGGGTAAGCAATTTTTTTTCTAATATTCACGCTCATTCCTATTGAATGTAATACGAAGTCAATTTTTCCACCTAATATTTGCTGTGATTCTGTAAATAAATGGGTTAATTCCTCCACACTTGTTGCATCGGCAGGAACAATTTTTGAATTGGTTTTTTCAGCCAAGCCATTAATTTCCCCCATACGCATGGCAATAGGCGCATTGGTTAAAACAAAGCTAGCACCTTCCTCGTGTGCTTTTTCGGCTACTTTCCATGCAATAGAATTGCTGTCCAAAGCACCTGTAATAATTCCTCTTTTTCCTTTCAATAAATTGTATGCCATGATGATGGTTATTTAGTAGGGTAAAAATAAATATAATCGCTGATAAACCCGCATAAAAAAGCTTAATTCAACATAAGCTCCTTGGCATTGTCAAGGGCTGACTTACTAGGAGGATCTCCTCCAATCATACGGGCAATATGTTGCACTCTTTCCTCCTGGCTAAGTGCGCGTAAATGCGTTTGGGTAGCTGCTCCTTTTTGTTCTTTGTAAACGTATAAATGGGTATGTCCTTTTGCTGCAATTTGAGGTTGATGGGTAATGCAAAGCACTTGTCTATTGGCTCCTAAATTTTGCAGTAGTAAACCAACTTGTTTAGCTGGTTCTCCTGAAATACCCGTATCAATTTCATCAAAAATCATTGTAGGTAAATCCACGGATTTTGCTACCAGCGATTTAATACATAACATTAATCTACTTAATTCACCTCCACTCGCTACTTTTCGAATAGGTTCAAATTTATTGGTATTATTAGCGTCAAATAAAATATCAATTTTATCCTGTCCATATTGATTGAATGGAACGGTTTCAATTGTTACTTTGATTTTTGCATTAGGCATACCTACTTGATGTAATAGCTGATTCACATTTTTCGTAAATGGGGCTACTTGTTGATTTCTTTTTTCACTTAATCTGCTTGCCAAATTTGTTAGCTCCTTATGTTCCTTGGCGACTAAGCTTGTAAGTTGTTCAATGGATTCCTCCAAATTTAACACGGCCTCTAGCTCTTTTTCCAATTGTGTTTGAATAGCCAATAATTCGGCAGTAGTTTGCACTTTATGTTTTTTCTGCAAGCCGTAGCCTACCGAAAGCCGTTCTTGTAATTGAATGATTTTGTTTTCATCAAAATCAATTTTGTCCTGCCAGCTACTTAATTCGCTTGCAATATCAGCAAGTTCAATTTGTGCTGCTTTTAATCGCACTAATAATTCCTCAAAATCTGGTTGCCATTTTACAATGGATTCAAGGGTATTGCTAATTTGCTTTACTTGCTGTACAATAGGATTGTCAGTTGTTTCTAGTAACTGAACACTTTGGTCAAGTTGTGCTTTTATTTGCACGGCATTTTCCAAAAACTTCAATTCTTGCTCAATTTCTTCTAATTCGTTTTCTTTTAAATTGAGCTCAGATAATTCTTCAAGCAAATGCTTATTATAACTCTCAGTTTTTTCAAAAGCTTCTTTTTGTGCTATTAATTCATTTAGTTTACGCTCATTGTCCTTCCAACTGTTAAAAGCCATTTGGTAGTTGACAACTTCTTTTTGCAAATTACCCAATGCATCAATCACCGTTCTTTGAAAATCGGTATCACCTAGGGTTAAAGTATCAAATTGTTGATGCAAATCAACTAGTTGACTGGTAAGTTGTTTTAACTCATTTAAATTGATAGGCGTATCGTTGATAAATGCCCTAGATTTTCCTTGAGCACTTATTTCTCTTCTAATAATAAGTTCCTCTGACCAGTCAAGTTCATTGGCCTCAAAAAAAGCAGCGTATTGTTCCTTGTTTTGTAGCTGAAAATGTCCTTCGATAAAACATTTTTTTTCAGCATGACGACACACCGAACTATCTGCTCTATCGCCCAATATTAAACCTAAGGCTCCCATGATAATACTTTTACCGGCACCTGTTTCACCAGTGATCACCGATAATTTTGTGGACAAGTCAATGGATAGCTGGTCTATTAATATATAATTCTGTATTTCTAACTTGTTTAACATTGCTATTGCAATATACATTATAATTTAAAGATGTCATTGTTTACGACAACGCTGAATTCCAGATTTCGCTTTTTGGTCTAAGGAATTTTTAAATGCATGGTCCTTCATGTTGATGCATAATTGATAAAATTCTAATGCCTTCCCAAATTGTCTCTTACTTTCATAAATCAATCCCGATTGTAGAGCAGCTCTGGCTGCAAAATATTCAGGTTGATTGGCTCCACGGTCAATAGTAGATTTATAGTATTTTAATGCCCAATCATCCTGTCCTTTCAAATCATAAATCCTGGCCAATCGGTAAGAGAATTCTGTTTTGTCTGCTTCAATGCTAAAATCATTGCTGGTTTTACCTGCCAATAAATTAAATGCCTCTGTTTGGTACCCCCCGTCACTTAATAGCCTCGCTTTTAACAATAATGCATTCGGCCAAATGCCTTTTTTGGCATTTTGAAAAGCCTGCTTATCGGCATCGGTTATTTGATTCCCGACACTAAGCACCAATTTACGATAGGCTTCCGCTTGTTTTGCATCTCCCTGTAAATAAGCGATCCATGATAATTTTTCATAGGCATCTTTAATATAAAATTTTCCTTTAAAGCTGCTGACAAAATTATTTAATGCTTTTTTAGCGGCATCTAATTTAAGTTCATTGATATAGGCATAGCCCGTTTCTAAATTCCAAAAGGGGAGTGTTAAGTAGGCATCAGATTTATCCATTTGTTGAATAATACTCAATGCCTTTTTTGACTGTTGATGGTTGAGGTATAAATTGGTTGCCATATAAGCATGCGCCTGATTTCTTTTAAAATCATAGGGCATGGATTCAATATAGTTAAATGTTTTATGTTGATTTCCTTCAAAGTTCATAATCAAATAAGGGTAAACCAATAAAGCTTCATTGCGACATCGTTTATTTAATTCGTCTTTGCTGTTAAGGTATTTTAGAACCATTGCATTTCCATCGCTGATACGACCATTGAGTCCTAATATATTAGCAATCCATTGATATCCTTTAGGGATGGTTCCTACTACTGTAGTCATTACACCAAAGTAAAAGTCATTGGGAGTGAAATTTGGATATGCTTTACGATTGTCTTTAAAGTATTGGTAT
Source organism: Bacteroidota bacterium (assembly GCA_947457075.1). Lineage (GTDB taxonomy): Bacteria > Bacteroidota > Bacteroidia > Chitinophagales > Chitinophagaceae > Sediminibacterium. The sequence continues at coordinate 76,063 of CANGUG010000012.1, read as the reverse complement.
GATTTTCTAAAGTCCATTGCGCCCTCCAAATTTTTGTCAAAACGAATGGCGGAAAGTGATTTGTGTAGTTGCACCACACCTAAACTATATAAATAATAGGGTGAATTAGTAGGGCCTGTTGCCAGTTGTTGAAGGCGTTTTTCAAATTGCGGATGTAGTTTTTTAAATTGGGCAGGGTCCTCATTTAAAAATAATTCATAGAAATCAGCATAACTTTCAAGTAATATAAGCACTAGATTATTAGGTGCTCCTTTTTTTTCAAGAGTTAGCAATTTACGTCCTTCAGGAATTTTAAGCGAAGTAATGGATTCGTAAATTTTTTGGGCATTCTCATTCCATACATATTGAGGAGACTGTGCAATTGAACTACTCAACGCAAATGAAAGGGTAAATAGCAAAATAAGTTTCCTCATAGTGTAAAAATAAAGAAAGGGTAGCTGTTGTGCTACCCTTTCTAGGAATATTTTAAGCAGGAAGTACTTTTTTTATCGGCTGCTACTACTTTCCTTTTTTATCGGCAGCTGTTGCTGCTTCTTCCTCCACTAAAATTCTACCGCAGTTTTCACAAACGATGATTTTTTTGTGTAAGCGAATTTCGCTTTGACGTTGAGGAGGAATGGAATTAAAACAACCACCACAAGCATCTCTTTCAACAGTTACCACGGCTAAGCCATTGCGGTAGCTGTTGCGGATACGGTCGTAGCTATATAATAAACGCTCGTCAATATGTGCTCTTGCTTCTGCGCTCTTTACATTTAATTCTTTCTCTTCGATTTCGGTATCAGCAATAATTTTTTCTAATTCTTCTTTTTTATGCGATAAAACGCCCTCTTTTACTGCAATTGTTTTTTTAGCAGCATCTAATACTTTTACTTTTTCAGCTAATTCTTCGTTGGCGTCACGGATATTTTTTTCACAAAGTTTAATTTCTAAACCTTGCATTTCAATTTCCTTGTTAATGGCTTCAAACTCGCGATTGTTTTTTACATTATCACTTTGTGTTTCATATTTAGCCAATAATGCTTCACTTTCTTTGATGGCAGCTTTTTTGTCTTCAATGAATTCGGTGATACCGTTAATTTCTTCTTCAATTCTAGTTTGTCTGTTGACTAAACCTTGTACTTCGTCTTCTAAATCTTTCACTTCAATGGGTAATTCACCACGAAGAATTTTGATTTGATCAATACTGCTATCTACTGTTTGAAGCTTGTAAAGGTTTATTAATTTTTCTTCTACTGAAAAGTCTTTGACTGATGCCATATTTCAAGTTTATTTAAAGTATGTTATAGGTTGTGTACACACCAAGGATTGGAGGACGGCAAAGGTAGGGAATTTACCTGTTAAATGAGCAATAATTAGCTCCGAAACCCATTGTTCGCTCTCCCCATGGCCAATATCCACTAATAATAGCTTCCCATCCGCCTCAAAATAGTCATGGTATTTGAGGTCACTTGTTAGGTAACAGTCGGCTTTTTGGGCTTTGGCATCCTCAATAAGGAAGCTCCCGGCACCTCCACATAAAGCAATGGTTTTCAATTGTTTTCCAGTGAACTTCGTATGCTTTAGGACTGACAAATTAAATTTTTCTTTAATCCATTTTAAAAACTCAGTTTCTTCTGTTTCCAAGGGAAGTTCCCCTATTAGGCCGGAGCCAATTTCTTTCCCATTTTGGTCCTTCATTCCGGGTTTGGGTGCCAAAATGCGTCGGTTTCCTAACTGAAGTCGGTCTGCCAGGGTTTTGTTCACCCCCTCTATAATATTGTCTAAATTGGTATGAATGGCATAGAGGGCAATATTGTTTTGTATGGCTTTTAAAACCGTTCTGGCCACATAGCTGTTTTCATCAAATTGTTTGATGCCTTTAAAAATAATGGGGTGGTGGCTTACAATTAGGTTGCAACCTTTTTCAATAGCCTCGTCAATGACTGCTTCGTTGCAATCCAATGAACACAAAACGCCAGTACAAATGGTATTGGGGGATCCAGCCAATAATCCGCAGTTATCATATTCTTCTTGAAAAGAAAGGGGGGCCCAGTTTTCAAGGGCAGCTGTTATTTGTCCTATTTGCATAAGCTAAAATAAAGATTATGTACTTGATACAGAACTATTTTATGTTAATATTGTTAAACTAGCAATTGACTTAAGTTGACAACAATAAGAATTTAGCTATGAAGGAACCAGTAAGTATATTTTGGTTTAGAAGAGATTTAAGATTGGAGGACAATGTTGGTTTATACCATGCATTATACCAAGCTAAATTAAATGGGCATAAAGTATTGCCTCTTTTCATTTTTGATAAAAATATATTAAGCAAACTAGGAGATAAAAAAGATAGGAGGGTTGATTTTATTCACCGTACTATCTTGTCCATGCAAGACAAGCTTATTGCTTTGGGTAAATCAATGTTGGTTGAATATGGTCAACCCATTGATGTGATACAAAATTTGTTCAAGCAATATTCAATTAATGCGGTGTACACCAATCATGACTATGAGCCATTGGCAATGGAAAGAGACACCGCCATTCAAACTTTACTTGCCACAAAAAATATTGAATTTCATACTTACAAGGACCAGGTGATTTTTGAAAAAGAGGAAGTGGTTAAAGACGATGGTAAGCCTTATACCATTTATACGCCTTATGCTAACAAATGGCGCGCCTATTGGGCTACCCATATACCTAAACTACATCCGTCTTTAAAGTTGATGGATTATTTTATGGATAGTCAACCTATTAAAATACCCACCTTAAAAGAGATGGGTTTTGAAAAGACGGACTTGGTAGTACCCCCCATTCAATGGGAGGAATCTTTGGTAAAAAAATATACCGATCAGCGAAATTTCCCAGCCATTAAAGGAACTACACAACTAAGTGTTCACCTTCGTTTTGGCACCATTTCAGTTCGTCAATTAGCTTTACAAACCCAAAGTATAAATAGTACTTTTTTCAATGAATTAATTTGGCGTGATTTTTATCACATGATACTTTGGCATTTCCCTCAAGTGGGTAAGGGAAAATCATTTAAAGCACAATATGACTTTATTGAATGGCGTAATAATGAAAAAGAATTTCAAGCCTGGTGTGAAGGAAAAACGGGCTATCCCATTGTGGATGCAGGAATGCGTGAGTTAAATACGACTGGCTTTATGCACAATAGGGTGCGCATGATTGTAGCTAGTTTTTTAACCAAACATTTATTAATTGATTGGCGTTGGGGCGAAGCCTATTTTGCTGAAAAATTATTAGACTTTGATTTAGCAGCCAACAATGGTGGATGGCAATGGGCAAGTGGAAGTGGCTGTGATGCAGCGCCTTATTTTAGGGTATTTAATCCGCGTTTGCAAACTGAAAAGTTTGATAAAGATTTAAAATACATTCGTAAATGGATACCTGAATTAGATAGTTTGGATTATCCAAAACCAATTGTAGTGCATGAACAAGCTAGAGAAAGAGTATTGGCAGCATATGCGAAAGCGTTAAAGCCAGCATAGTAATATAGTAGTTGATTCATTTTACGAGGACAACTAGATGCAATTAAATTGTTGAATTCAATTGCCACCAAACTTTTTCTAATTGCTCAATGGCGTTTTTACCGGTTACACCCATGTCAATACTAAAATCATTCACATATAAATCAATATGTTGTCGCATTACTCGTTCTGACATTTCCTTTGAATTGTATTTTACAAAATCAGGAAGCGCAGTATAACTATGCCTAAAGGCAAATTGTATACTTTCTTTAATTAAAGCATCAATCAATTGTACTTCCTCCAAAGGCATTGATTGATGTGCAATGATTCCACCCAAAGGAATTGGCGCATTAAATGTTTCTTCAAAAAAAGTACCAAGGTCCATCCACTTACTGAGTCCTTTTTGTTGATAAGTGAATCGGTTTTCATGTATAATCACCCCAGCATCTACTTTACCAGATAAAACAGCGTCTTCAATTTCATTAAACACTAAAAATTTTTTGTTTTTTACTTGTGGAAATGCTAGGCTAAATAATAAATGTGCGGTGGTATTCACACCCGGTACCGCTACGGTCATGGTTTCAATAGTTGGTTGGCCATTGGTTTGTGAATTATTGCCTGCAGCCTCTTTGTAAATTAATAAAGGGCCTACTCCTTTGCCTAGTGCGCCACCTGCGTTTAATAATTGATAATTATTTTTTACCAAGGGCCATACCCCATAACTAATTTTTGAAATGGGGAGTCTCCCCTCTAAGGCCCATGCATTAAGGGTTTGAACATCCTCTAAATATAATTTAAATTCATAGCCCTTAGTGTCTATTTTATGATTCACTAAAGCATCAAAAATAAAAGTGTCATTTGGACAAGGGGAAAATCCAATTTCAATAAGGGGCATCTTAAGCAGTTTTATATAAAGCGTCTAGGTAAGCTAATAATGTTTCATTTAAATTATAAATGGCTTCTTGCATTTTCCATTTTGATTTGTCTCTTTCTCCCACATAATTACTAACGGCCCTAATTTGCATAAAAGGAATGGTTAAGTCGCGACCTATATAGTGCAAACTAGCACCCTCCATGCTTTCAAGTACAGCTTTGTATCTTCCATTGAATAATTCAATTTTATTTTTTTCGGTAGTAATGGTATTCACTGTAACCGATTTTTTTGTGGGAAGATGCAGTAAATTATATTGAGTTAACCATGGATTAGGTAAACTCTTTTTTTCATAGGGGGGGGCATTGGGTTTATCTAATTTCATATCAAATAAATCCTTCCAAACCTTATTTTCCATCACCCCCATATCGCCTGCAAAATCATCTTTCACTGCAAATACTTTTCCGAGTGGAATTTTTTTATCAAAGCAACCAGCAATGCCAACCTGTATAATGAGGGTAGGGGTTTCTTGAACAAACATTTTCATTAGGGAAACGCTGGAAGCCAGCATGCCGATACCTGATTCATGAAAACCAACCGAGAATTTTTTGTTATTACTAACATATTTTGGATTAATTTTTTGAAAACTGGGCATCCATTCACCATGGGTTGCTGCTGTAATAATTACTCTCATAGTACAAAGGTCGGTAAAGCGAACTAAAAAATGCTTTCTTGACAATCAAATTTATATCTTTGCAGTCTAATCTATTTGAACACTATGGTGTATTTAACAAGGGTTGAACATTTTAATGCTGCACATAAATTATCAAATCCAAATTGGAGCAAGGAAAAGAATGAGGAAGTGTTTGGGGTTTGTGCCAATGAAAACTGGCATGGACACAATTATGAGTTATATATTACGGTGAAGGGGATACCTAATCCTGAAACCGGATTTTTATACGATGTAAAAAAGCTGAGTGTTTTAATTAAAAAGCTAATTATAGATGAGCTTGACCATAAGAATTTGAATATGGATGTGCTCTTTATGCAGGGGCAATTATGTAGTACCGAAAATTTAGCTATGGCAATTTGGAAACAATTAGCGCCCCATATTCCTCCAGAAATTCAATTGCATTGCATTAAATTATATGAGACGCCCCGCATTTATGTCGAGTATTTTGGTGGTTAGGGGTTATTCTTATTCCTATTTCTAAGTCATTTTGTTTAAAAAAGACAACTATTTTCATTAAAAAGGCTAAACGTTTAACATTTTTGCTAAAAGATTAAACAATATTGCTTTTGAGGCGTTATTTATATCGTAACTTTATCCTCTTAATTTGTTAGCATGAGCCAAAAAGTAGCGGTTTTTAGAAAAGAGCATTTTAATGCCGCACACAAGCTGTTTTGTGTTGATTGGACAGACGAAAAAAATAAACAAGTTTTTGGTGCTTGTTCCAATCCAAATTATCATGGTCATAACTATGAATTAATTGTTCAAGTAATTGGTGTACCGGATCCCATCACAGGATTTGTGATTAACACTAAGGAATTAAGCAATATAGTAGAGGAGGAAGTGAAAAGTAGATTTGACCACAAAAATTTAAACCTGGATACTGAGTTGTTTAAAAATTTAAATCCATCGGCTGAAAATATTGCCATTGTAATTTATGATTTATTAAGACCTCGGATAGCCGAATCACTTGACTTAAAAATACGTCTGTATGAAACAGAAAGAAACTTTGTTGACTACCCCGCTTAAGGAAGAGAAGTTAGCAGTAGATAATTTATTGATTGAAGAAATGGGCGATCAACACAAAGCCAGCTCAGTAGAAACTCCATTGCGAGCTGATGCGTTTGATTTGACAGACGAAGAAAAAATTGCAGCGATTGAGCCGCATTTTAAAGCCATCATGGAAATATTGGGCATGGATTTACGTGATGATAGTTTAAGAGGTACTCCGCTGCGTGTGGCAAAAATGTATGTAAAGGAATTATTCCAAGGATTGAATCCTGCGAATATGCCAAGCATGACTTTGTTTGACAACAAGTTTCAGTATAATGAAATGTTGGTTGAAAAAAATATTAATTTTTACACGAACTGCGAACATCACTTTGTACCCTTCTTTGGTAAAGCACATGTAGCATATATTAGCAGTGGTAAGGTTATTGGATTAAGTAAATTAAACCGATTAGTTGAATATTTTTCAAAGCGACCACAGGTGCAAGAGCGCCTAACAATGCAGGTAGGTAAGGCTTTGCAAACAGTTTTACAAACACAGGATGTGGCCATTATGATGGATGCAAAACATTTATGTGTTTCGAGTAGAGGTGTGAAAGACGATAGTTCCAATACCATTACTACATTTTTTGGTGGCAAGTTTCAGGAAGAGCAAACCAAGATGGAGTTTTTAAAGTATGTCGAAATAAATGATTAGTTGAACATAATTTACAAGTAATTGTACTTTTTGGTTCGGGTTAGTTTTAGTGTTGAGGTGGAGCGAAAGCTCCACCTTTTTTTTGTTTATGATTAAAGCCCTATTTTTGAAATTATAAAATGAATACTATGTCAAAACATGCTTATGTATTTCCAGGTCAGGGAAGTCAATTTTCAGGAATGGGAAAAAATTTATACGAACAAAATGAAGCAGCAAAGGCTTTATTTGAAAAGGCAAATGAAATATTGGGATTTCGTATAAGTGATATCATGTTTGAAGGAACAGATGAACAATTAAAACAAACCAATGTAACCCAGCCTGCTGTATTTATACACTCAGTCATTGCTTATTTAACAATGCCGGAAGTAACACCTGATATGGTGGCAGGACATTCCTTAGGGGAGTTTAGTGCATTGGTTGCTAATAAAACTTTAAGTTTCGATGATGCCTTAAATTTGGTGAGTATACGTGCCAAAGCCATGCAAGCAGCTTGTGAAATTCAACCATCCACCATGGCGGCAGTATTGGCTTTAGCAGATGAAAAAGTGGTAGAAATATGTGCAAGTGTTTCAGCTGAATTTGGAGAAGTAGTGGTTGCAGCAAATTATAATTGTCCAGGTCAACTGGTTATTTCAGGTTCGGTAAAAGGCATTGAAATTGCCTGCGAACAAATGAAAGCAGCCGGAGCCAAAAGAGCATTGGTTTTACCAGTGGGGGGAGCATTTCATTCACCCTTAATGGAACCTGCAAAAATTGAATTAGCTGCTGCTATTAATGCGACTACTTTTAATGCACCCATTTGTCCAGTTTATCAAAATGTAGTAGCCAAAGCTGTAACTGATCCAGCTGAGATTAAAGCAAACTTAATTGTGCAATTAACAGGTGCCGTAAAATGGACACAAACAATACAAAATATGGTAGAGGATGGAGCTACGCAATTTACCGAAGTGGGTCCTGGTAAAGTGTTACAAGGATTAGTGCAAAAAATCCACAAAGAAGCTATTGTTCAAGGGGTTCAATAACTAACTGTAAATCAATTCGTTAAATGGTGATTTGCTAAATATTAGAATGTAATCTAATATTTAAAAGGCCATTATCTAAATTTATTGGAGAATAGTCTAAATATAATAGTCTATTAACATTTCGTATTAATGAATTTTTATATCTTTATGAGTAATCCGTTCAAATTATAAACTAAAATAAAAAAAATGAAAAGAAATAGTTTACTTGTATTGTCAAGTGTATTAGCTGCCTCTTTGGTTTTAACTGCTTGTCCTTCATCTACCCGTTTAACAACAAGTGAGGATATGACAGAAATCAAAAATATTCCTTTTTCTGGCAAAGAGTTTAAAACAAATGCTGAATTTATCAGAGTGGTAGAGAGTGGTGAAAGCAGAGATTTGCAACTTTCTGGTGAAATTGCATTGACTAATGCCCAAGGTAAAATGGCCACATTGTTGAAAACAAAATTAGAGAAAGTAGCAGATGCTTATGCACAAAATACAAGTGATGCAAACTCAAATGATTTTTCTAAGAAATTTGAAACCAATACAAGAGCTATAGTAAGTCAAACCTTGACTGATGTTACTGAATTGGATAAAAAATATTTCAAAAAAACAAATGGTGTTTACCAAACATGGATTGTATTACAAGTTTCTAAGAAAGCGGCTTTAGCGGCTGCAATGAATGGTATGTCAAGCCAAAAATTATTAAAATTAGAATCAGATCAAGCTAAGTTTAGAGAAATCTTTGATAGAGAGATGTCTAAATTAGACAACTAGATTGTAGTTTTTTTTATCAGAACAAATCATATATAAAGATGAAATTCCTATCCAGTAAAATTGGTATGGCAGTGCTATTGATTACATGTTCATTATTGAGTGTAAATGCAATAAGCCAAACAATACCAGATATTCAAGATTTTAAGGACGCAGCGGCGGTAAAAACGGCTTTAAATAACACTTATTTTTATACTGTTGAGTCTATGCCTTTTAAAAATGGCAAGGATGTTGAAGGTGTAAAGCCCCAGTTAGAATTGCAGTTAAAAACTGCTTTGGCCAAAAAAATTATCTCTAATATTAAAGTTGCCAATAGTTCGACTAAATCAAATACTTCGCTTAATTTAAACAATAACAAAAACGCCAATTCAACGGATATTGTTAAGTATGAATTTACAAGTAAAATTGAATCGAAGCTTTCATTTACCGAGCCAATTATTCAATACCAAGTGGATTATAAAACCAAAATGGTGAATGGATTAATTGCTATCGTGAAAAGAGATTTCTTAGATCAAAATTATTCTAAATTAAAGTTTGACTTAAGAGAATTGTCTGGCAAAGTGGACAATGTAATTGCGGCTGGAGGAAATACGCGACTTAACTCAATAAAGATGAATGAGTTTTTAGCGGAGAAAAACGAATTATACTCTTTGATTAGCGTTCAAAACACATTGGATCCAGACCGACTTACAGATGAAGAATTTCAACAAAATTTTAAAGAGTTGGATGCTAAACTAACTTCTTTATTAAGCAATATTGAATCCGATGATTTTCAAGAAGCCTTGATTTTAGCCAAAAACAAGGTTAAAAATATTGACAATAGAAATGAAATTAAAGAGTACAAAAGTGCAATGAATGATTTTGATTTATTATTAGTGAAGTATCCTGGAAATGCGACGATTATTCAAGCAAAGCAGGATGCACTTGATTATATTGATTCAAAATATGCTTCAAAAATTTCTTCCACTGATTATTTAGAAGCATTAACTGCAATTAAAACCTTAAGTCAAATTGACCAAAGCTTTATTATTAAACACGGTGATTTAAAAATTCAATTAGTAAAAGCGGTGTTTGAATTATACGTTGATAAAGCAGAGAAAAACTTAGCTAGCAGGGATTATAATAATGCAAAATCATTATTGAAAAAAGTAGAGGAATATAAGTACTATAACAGTGCTAAATATGATGCTATTTTAAATCAAATTGATGACAATATTTTTAAACAAAAAATATATGATATTGATTTGTTGATATCTAATAAGAAATATGTGGAGGCTTATCGTGTAATTGTAGAAACGAAGACCGATTTCGTTTTAAAAAATCTGACAGGCTTAAATGAAAGAGAAGAAAAAGTAGTTGATTTATTAACTGCTCAAAAAGTAGCTGAAATGAAAAAAACACGTCCTTATTTGTATCAATTTCAAATGGGAGCGGGGTTGATTTCTAATTTTTACAGTATCCAACCAAATACGGATATTGCCAACTATCAGGTGCAAACAGCTTCCACTACGTATGAGTTTGGTTTATATCGAAAAGTAAACATCAAAGAAAATTTTTCAGATAATGGAAAAGACCGTTCTCGATCAAGTGCTTTTGGTGTTAAGGTTTCAGTTTGGGTACCTAACCAAAGTTATAGTTTCACCAATGCGAGTTCTACACCATTACAAGGTGGATTATATTTTAAATCAAATATCATTGAGCCTCAATTATCTTTCTTTACTTTAAAAATGTTTAACCTCAACGTAGGTAAAATTTTAGGTGAAATCATTGATAAGGATGCCAACACAGTTTTAAATTCTAAGAAGGACTTTTACACCCTTACTTTTGGTCTAAGACCAAAAATTGGCAACCTAATGCTGAATTTAAATGCGAAGCTTATTTCAGACATGGAGCAATCGAATTATATTACTGCAAATGCTTCTTTGGTATTGGCACTTAACTTTGGAAGAAGGTTTAGAGGTTACGAATATGATGAAGTGAGAAACGCGGTTTCAAAAGTAAAAAATTATTAATATTTAGTATATTCTATTAGAATATCTTAAAAAAAGGCTAAATCTTGTTAAAAGGCAGGATTTAGCCTTTTTTAATGCTCATATAAATAGATAATTTTATATTAATTAGTAACTTAGTACCCTGTCTAAACCAGGTATTATTTTGAAGCGATTTATTCGAATATTTGTTATTGTATTTATAACATTGCTTAGCATAAATGCTAATAAAAGTTATGGGCAAACGGGAGTCACAATTAGTATAGACAAAAGCATTATTTGCCCAGGTGAAAATATTTTTTTAAATGCAATTAGCACTGACAGGGCTTATCCTTATGTTTTGATTTATGTTTCGGATGATAATATTTCATTTAGGCCTTTATTTACTCCAGATCCCAGTTTCCCATTAAGATTGTATGTTTATGATCCACTTGATCCCAATACAATTTTTAATTATGGTACAAGTGCATTTAATTCAACTACTTCGCTTAAAAGATTATATTATAAAGTTGCTTATTGGACATCAAATCCGCCATCTGGCGACCCTTTTTATAGTAACACAGTTTTTATTGATGTTAGACCAAGTGCTAATGTTCAAAATGGTTTTAATAATGCAAATCAAAGAGTTTGTATTAATTCAGCTGCTCTTCCAATTTCTCCAATTTCCCCAGTCGGAACAAGCTATAGTTGGTTTAGGCGTGCTCCAGGTGAAACAACTTATTCGCCAATTGCAGGATACCAAAATGTTAGTAATCCAACCTTGCCTTCTTCAGCGATTCCCACAAATATAGTTGGACGAACATATTATAGATTAGTAGCCACATATGGCTCTGATTGTCCGTCCGATCAATCTGTAACATATATTGATGTTGATCCAGAAAGTGTTGCAGGGACCGTTTCAATAGCCTCGGGAACATCAACAATTTGTTATGGAACAACTGCACCAAATTTATTATTAACTGGTCCAACAGTTGGCGGAATTGATTGGCAATATTCGGATGTTGGTCCTCCAATTAATTATATTAATTCAGGGACTTCAACACCTACTGTATCCAATACAACTTCTCGCTACTATAGGGCACGTGCCAAAAGCGGGGTGTGTGATTACAATTATAGTAATGCTGTTTTAGTTTCAATTAGTCCAGCAACAAACACTGGAACCATAAGCCCAGTCTCACAAACTATTTGTAAGAATTCTACACCCCAAGCCATTACACTTACCAATTCGGTTGGATCAATTGTTTGGAGAAAATCAAGTTCGCCTACTGGTCCATTTACTGATATAGTTGGACAAACAGGTACGACTTTACCAATCGGTAGTATAGACAATACCACAACAGGTTATTACCAAGCCGTTGTAACAAGTGGAGTGTGTTCTTCACAAACAATTACATCAACTGTAATTGTTGATGAGCTTTCAGTAGCAGGCACTGTAGTTTTAAGTGGCACTTCAACAATTTGTTATAATACAACACCTCCAACATTGTCCTTAAACGGACCAACGCTTGGGGTAATTAATTGGCAGTATGCAGACTTAACGAACCCTACCAATTTTATTAGTACAGGTTCTTCAACGCCACCCATTGTTTCCAATACTATATCTAGAAAATATAGAGTTATGGTAACAAATGGACAATGTTCCCCTGCTTACAGTAATGAAGTTACTGTGACAATAAGTCAAACTTCCAATGCCGGGATTATAACACCAACATCACAAACTATTTGTCAAGGTGGAAATGTAAATCCAATTACATTAACCGGAACTATAGTTGGTTCGATACAATGGCAAAAATCAAATTCGCCTACTGGTCCATTTAATGATATTGTTGGGCAAACTGGCACTACACTTCCAATTACTAGTATAGATAATTCTGCAACGGCATATTATCAAGCGAAAGTGACCAATGGAGCTTGTCCTCCATCTTTTGCAAATTCATCAGTCATAGTAAATTTGCCATCTCAGGCAGGAACAGTAGTATTAACTGGTACTGCCACTATTTGTTATCAAACAACTCCTCCAACCTTATCCTTAACAGGGACAAATGTTGGTGTGGTTCAATGGCAGTATGCTACTTTAACTAATCCTTCTAATTTTATAGACATAGGTACGACTTCACCTCCTACTGTATCAAATATTGAATCAAGAATATATAGGGTGAAAGTTACAAGCGGTGTATGTTCACCTGCATATAGTAATGAGGTTTTGGTTACAATAAATCTAGCTTCTAATGCTGGGACTATTTCACCGGTTTCACAAACCATTTGCCAAGGTGGAACACCTAGGGCAATTTCTTTATCTGGTTCTATTGTTGGTACTATTCAATGGAGTTATTCAAGTTCACCTTCAGGTCCTTTTTCAGATATTGTGGGTCAAACTAATAGCACATTACCAATTGGCAATATTGATAACACAGCAACTGGTTACTATAAAGCTTCAGTAACAAATGGAGTATGTCCACCAGCAACGATAACTTCAACTGTTATTGTAAGTTTGCCATCACAAGCAGGAACAGTAGTTTTAACCGGGAATGCCACTATTTGTTATCAAACAACTCCTCCATCTTTATCCTTAACAGGGACAAACGTTGGCGTGGTTCAATGGCAGTATGCTACTTTAAGTAATCCTTCTAACTTTATAGACATAGGTACGACTTCACCTCCTACTGTATCAAATATTGAATCAAGAAAATACAGAGTGAAAGTTACAAGCGGTGCTTGTACACCTGCATTCAGTAATGAGGTTGAAGTAACTGTAGATCCTTTGTCTAATGCTGGTACAATTTCACCTACAACACAAACAATTTGTCAAAATATGACTCCAACGGCTATCAGGTTAACTGGTAGTATTGTTGGTACTATACAATGGCAAGGAAGTTTATCGCCTGGAGGTCCTTACAGTGATATTGCTGGTCAAGTATCCACAACATTGCCATCAGCAAGTATTACCAACACAACGACAAGTTACTATAGAGCTTTAGTAACCAGTGGTGTTTGTAATGCAGCAGTAGCTTATTCAACAGTTAATGTTGTTCAAATGTCATCGGCTGGAACAGCTACAATTACTGCTGGTAATGCTACCATTTGTGCAAACGGAATTGCTCCAACAATAGGATTAACGGGTTCAGTAGTTGGTAATATACAATGGGTTGATTCATTAGTAGGTGCTCCACCAATTTTAAACAATACATTGGGTTCGGCTTCTCCAATTGTTAGTAACACTGTATCAAAATATTATAAAGCAATTGTTACCAATACAAGTTATTGTCCATCTGTAACTTCAAATGCAATTTTAGTAACAATAAATCAGGCCTCAAGCGCTGGAACCATCAGTCCAGTATCCCAATCAATATGTATAAATGGAACACCTAATCCAATTGTCCTAACTAATTCATTAGGAACAATACAATGGCAGAGTTCTTCATCTCCATCATCTGGATACACTGATATAGTAGGTCAAACTAATGTAACTTTACCTGCTGCTTCCATAAGTAATACCGCAACAACTTATTATCAAGCAGTAGTTACAAATGGAGTATGTCCTTCTGCTACAGTTACATCAACAGTAATTATCAGTAATCCATCTCAAGCAGGTACTGCTATTTTAACTGGCACTGCATCCGTTTGTTATGCAACAACTAATTCACTGCCATCAATTACTTTGACTGGAACAGTTGTAGGAGCGATACAATGGCAAAGTGCGGACCTTACTAGTCCAACTACTTTTATCAATATTTCGGGAACAAATTCTCCAACCATAAACAATACAGCCTCTAAATTGTATAGAGCAATGGTAAAGAGTGGTGCTTGTACACCTGATTATAGTAATCAGGTGTTAGTCGAAGTGAATCAAGCATCAAGTACGGGTACGATAAGTCCAGTTACTCAAACAATATGTATTAATACAACTCCAGCTGCTATAACATTGACAAATCCGGTTGGAACCATACAGTGGCAAAGTTCAACATCCCCATCCACTGGCTACACAAATATTATTGGACAAACTGCAACCACTTTACCATCGGCATCTATTAGCAATACAACAACAATGTATTATTTAGCTGTGGTAACTAATGGAGTGTGTCCATCAGCTACGATTAGTGCTACAGTTAATGTATCACCTGCAACTGTAGCAGGAACTGCAAATATTTCAGCAGGCACATCAACTATTTGTTTTGGAACTGTTCCTGGGTCATTGCCCACAATTACCCTAACAGGCTTCACTGGTGCTATCCAGTGGCAATCCTCCACAACAAACGTGGATGCTAATTTCGTAGATATATCAGGCACTAATTCTCCAAATATTGATAATGCTATTTCCAAATATTATAGAGCAAAAGTAAAGAGCGGAGCTTGTTCCCCACTAAATTCTAATGTGGTATATGTTTCTGTAGATCAACCGTCTTCGGCAGGAACAATTTCACCTCCCACTCAAAATATATGTATTGGTAGTTCTCCTACGCCAATTAGCTTAACCAACTATTTAGGAACCATACAATGGCAAAGTTCTACTAGTACTGGTGCCGGCACCTTTACAAATATGGTGGGTGAAATAACAAATGCCTTGGCAGCAAATGTGATTGATAACACTACCACCAAATATTATCAAGCGGTAGTTACAAATGGGGTATGTCCGCCTCAAATTTCTTTAATGTCATCAGTGATAATTAGTCAATTACCCGTTTCTGGAGCGATTAATTTTTCAGGACCCGCTACAATTTGTTATGGAACAGTTGCACCTGGTTTACCTACAATAACTTTATCTGGAGCAACAGGTAATGTTCAATGGTTATCCTCTGTTGATAATGCAACTTATACCAATAACGCAGGAATTTCTTCTCCAACTGTTTCTCCAATAATTGACAATACTACTACTAAATATTATAAAGCTTCATTAACGAGTGGGCCTTGTCCTTCCTCTGAAACAAGTCCGATACTTGTTACAGTAGATCCCTTGTCCCAGGTTGGTTCAATTATTCCTTCACAAAAAATACAACAAGTGTGTATTGGAAGTCCTGCAAGTAGTTTGTTAAATATTGTACTGCCTTCACATGTAGGATCAATACAATGGCAAACCACTGCACCTTCAGGTACTTATACCAATATGACAGGGCTGAATACTGCGACATTGCCCAATACAAATTTGCAAACTGGCACAGCAACAACTACTTATTATAGAGCAATGGTAAAGAGTGGGGTTTGTCCATCAATTTATTCTGATACTGCTAGTGTACAGGTAGATGCGGCAACTATTGCGGGAAGTATATCTAGTACATCGGTATTGATTTGTAATGGTAGTACACCGCCAACCATAACTTTAACGGGTAATTTAAGTACCAGAATCGAATGGGTATCTGGAGCTATATCAGGTTCGTTAACAAGTACTTCGCCTGCTCAATCGGGTCAGACCATTAGTAGTGTAATTAATACATCGGCACCAGGTAGTACTCAGGTAACTAATTATTATCAAGCTTTAGTGACCAATGGTAAGTGTAGTACAATACCAACCAATGAAATTGCAATCACGGTAGATCCTAGATCACAAGCAGGTTCAATTATTCCTTCACAAAAAGTACAACAAGTATGTATTGGAAGTCCTGCAAGTAGTTTACAAAATATTGTATTGCCTTCGCATGTGGGTACAATACAATGGGAGTCCACATGGCCGTCTGGTAGCTATGCAAACATGACAGGATTAACAACTGCGACATTGCCCAATACAAATTTGCAAACTGGCACAGCCACCACCTCTTATTATAGAGCAATGGTAAAGAGTGGGGTTTGTCCATCAATTTATTCTGATACTGCTAGTGTACAGGTAGATGCTGCGACCATTGCGGGAAGTATATCTAGTACATCGGTATTGATTTGTAATGGTAGTACACCGCCAACCATAACTTTAACGGGTAACTTAGGATCTACAATTGTTTGGCAAATAAGAAGTGTTGGAGGAACGTATTCAAATACCAATCCTTTAAGAAATGGCACTAGCATTAGTGATGTGGTGAATAACTCAGCACCTGGCAGCTTACAAGTTGTAAATTATTACCAAGCTTTAGTTCGAAATGGTGTTTGTAATATTTTACCAACAAACGAGGTGGGTGTAGGCGTTGATCCTACTTCGCAAGCAGGTTCAATTATTCCTTCACAGAAAGTACAACAAGTATGTATTGGAAGTCCTGCAAGTAGTTTACAAAATATTGTATTGCCTTCGCATGTGGGTACAATACAATGGGAGTCCACATGGCCATCTGGTAGCTATGTAAACATGACAGGATTAACAACTGCGACATTGCCCAATACAAATTTGCAAACTGGTACAGCCACCACCTCTTATTATAGAGCAAAAGTAACTAGTGGAGTTTGTCCATCAATTTATTCTGATATAGCAAGTGTGCAAGTAGATGCAGCTTCTGTTGCCGGTATTTTAGAAGGGGTAAATTCAATTTGTAATCAAGGCATTAAGCCAACGATTAATGTAAGAAATAATACTAATGTAGGTAATATTACTAAGTGGTTAATTAGTGCAGCCCCATCTTCGCCCACTTCGGTAGGTAGTGGAGCAATTTCACTAACTTATATTGATGCTTTACAATCAGGTAATCTACTAAATACTTCGATAGATAATACTGCACCGGTACTAAATTCTTCCTTCAGATATTATAGAGTAGTGGTAAAAAATGGTGTTTGTCCAGCAGACACATCGGCACCTAAGGAATTAGAAGTCATTCCAACTCCTTTAATTACAAGTACAGTGCCTGCAGAGAGATGTGGGCCAGGTACAGTTGACTTAACTGCACAAACAAACTTAGGTGTAGTAGAATGGTATGCTTCAAATACATCGACTACTAAATTAGCTACTGGCAATAATTTTACAACACCTAACTTGACAAGTAAATTGAATTATTTTTATGCGAGTGGATTATTTAGAGGTTGCGCTTCTTTAACTAGAACTTCTGTACTTGCTGAAGTGATACCAATTCCAATTGTAGCGCCTATTCCTGACTCTACTTACTGTGGACCTCATGTATTTAATATTTGTATCAGTGCAACTGACAATGGTATTGTAAATTGGTATAGTACCCCAACAGGCGGAACGCCAATTAATATTGGGAATTGTTATACTACACCATTATTAAGGTCGAATACCACTTATTATGCAGACGCAGCTTTAAGGGGTTGTACAACTGTTACCCGAACGCCAGTTAATGCACTTATTTATGAAGTACCCGTTTTACCAACCATTCCTAATTTTAATTTATGTTCAGGGAATACCATTAATTTAACTTCTTATCCAAGTGGAGGAATTCCGCCATATACCTACTCATTTGTTTTAGATAATGGGAATATTGCAGGTTTATCTAACGGATATTTAAAGGGGATTAGAGGTGGATCCACAAATGTTATTTTTAATATTAAAGATCAAAATAATTGTGTTTCACTTAATACAAACACATTTAATGTTAGGACCTATGATCCAGTATCGCCATTGAAATTTAATTACCAGGCATATTATAAGGACGATTTTGTGATCCCAACTAAGAAAGATTCAGGCTATATATTATACAACTGGAATCCAGGAATGTATTTGAATTATACCGATAGACCTGAGCCCATTTTCAATGGAGAATACACAACCGACTATGTGTTGGTAAGAACCGATACCACTAGTAAATGTACCGTGGCCGATAATTATCATATTGATGTAACAAAGGATTTTATTTTAGAAGTGCCTAATGCATTTACACCGAATAATGATGGACTTAATGACGTAATAAGAGTAATTGCCAATGCAGGAATTGAATATGTCGACAACTTTAGAATATTTAATAGAGAAGGGTTGCAAGTTTTCCCATTGAATCCAAATATTGGTTGGGATTCAAGAAATGCGCCTCCAAAAATGTTAAATGGTGTATTAATGGTACCGCCAGATTATGAACATTTTACCGAAAGAGTCACGCCAACTAATCCTTCTCAACCCAATGGGAATAGAGGATGGGATACATGGGATGGCAGGGATATACAAGGTAAAGTACTTGATACGGATGGGTATTTTTGGAAAGCAATCATTCACTTCAAAGACAATACAAGCAAACCTAAATCAGGAATGTTCTTGTTATTAAAGTAAACAAAGACCTTGAGAAAATATTTTTATATAATATTTAGTTTGTTGTTGATACAAAATTTGGCCAATGGCCAAGAAATTGTATTGTCACAACCTTTCTCTGTTAGTCAATACCAAAATGCTGCCGCTGCAGGTGCGGGATCCTATGATTCAAGATTTCAAGCGAATTATCGAAATCCAGTAATTGATGGAGTGTCAGGATTATTCCAAACAGCCACCTTTTCTTTAGATTCAAGAATAGGAAAAGAAGTTGAAGAGATTAGTCGTAACTATTTTGGTTATGGGATTTTGTTTGTTAACGACAGGGTGATGAATGGCGTCATGCAAAATAATTACTTTACTGCAAATGTCGCTTATCATATTTTTCTTGATGATAACCTATATAGTCATTTGGCAGGGGGGATAGGGGTGACCTATACAAGAACCAGTTTGGATAATTCAAGACTAAGATTTGGAGACCAATATGACTATCGTGATTTATTAACCTATGCATCTACATTAGAAAATATTGCGGCTTATCCCAAAAGTTTGTCTTTTAATGCAGCTTTGATGTATACCCGTCATGATGGGAAGAAATTTCTACAAACAGGGGCGATGGTGTATAAATATGATAAACCTAATGTGACTTATACTCCCTTAAATAAGGCAAGTGATTTTAGTTATAGGGCATTTGCCAATGCGGATATTTCCATGTCTGAAACCGATGATGGCGATGAGGGCAATTCCATTTTATTCAATGTTAATTATTTAAATTCAGGCACAAAAAATCAATTAACGGTGGGTGGTTATATGGGACTGAAAATTAAAAAGGACTACGATGCTTTATACAAAATGTACCTTGGTTGTATGTATAAATTAAATCAATCCTATTCTCCAACCCTTGCCTTTATTTTAAATAAAAACACTATTGGGATGAGTTATGATATTTATACCAATAATGTAACCTCGGCGAATATTAGAATGAGTGCTTTTGAATTTACTTTTGCTAGAAAATTAGATTTTTCAAGAATGAAATATACCGATAATAAAGCAGGAAGAATGCGTACTTTATTTGATTAATGAGGCTTAAAAATCAATAGAGCAGTTCACCCATTCAGGATCAAATCCACTATTGTATTTTTTGTAAAAATTTAATGCAGGTTCATTCCAATCCAAAGCCTGCCAGTTCATGCCTTTAAAGTTTTTAGCTTTGGCTTCTATGATGAGTGCATCAAATAAAAAACTACCAATTTTATGGCCTCGCATGTTTTCCGCAACCACTAAATCCTCTAAATACATTCTTTGTCCTTTCCAAGTAGAGTAGCGAATATAATAAAGTGCCATGCCTTCCACTTTTCCATTGACTTCTGCTACAAGTGCCCACCATACTGGCTTTTCACCGAATCCGCTTTCTACAAAATGATCAAAACTTACCACTACTTGTTCTGGCGCTTTTTCATAAAGGGCTAGTTCATGTATCAACTCCATCATGCGTTGGCAGTCGTTTTGTTGAGCAGGTCGTATAGTTATTTCCATAGTAATTATTAATTGCTGGCTACTTTTGCCAAAGCCTGTGCTAAGTCGGCCTCTAAGTCTTCTATATTTTCAATGCCCACACTCATTCTAATTAAGCCGTCGGTGATGCCATATTTTTCTCTCTCTGTTTTTGGAATAGACATATGGGTCATACTCGCTGGATGTGATACTAAAGTGTCCACGGTACCTAAGGATACCGCCCTAGTACAAACCTCGACTGCATCAATAAATTGCTTGCCCGCTTGAATACCTCCTTTTAATTCAAAACTAATTAAGGGAGCATGCTGCTTCATTTGCTTTTTTGCAATTGTATGATGTGGATGACTTGTAAAACCCGTATAGTTTACCTGTGCAATGGCTGGATGTTGTTGTAAAAAATGCGCCACTTTTTCGGCATTGCTGCAATGTTTTTCCATTCTTAATTCTAAGGTTTTCATTCCTTGAATTAACAAGTAGGCGTCAAATGCGTTGCTATTGCCTCCCAATAATACATGCCATTTCCAAACCTTGGTATGCATGAATTCCAAATCTTTACCCAACAACACGCCATTTAAGGCACTGCCATGTCCATTTAAAAATTTAGTGGCAGAATGAAATACAAAATCTGCTCCTAAAGCAAATGGTTGTTGTAAATAAGGAGTAGCCACTGTATTGTCCACGGATACTTTTATACCATGTGCATGCGCTATTTTGCATATCGCTTCAATATCTACACATTGTAAAGTAGGATTCGCGGGAGTTTCTAAGTGAATAAGTTGGGTAGAAGGATTTGCTTGAATGGTCGCTAACAATAAGGCTTCATCATGAATGTCAATTAAAATTACTTTCACACCTGCTTCCTGTAGCACTTTTTGCATTAATTCCTGAGAGCCACCATATAGTGAGTAATGTGAAATTAATGTGTCACCCGCACTTAGGTTGCTCAAAAATAAAGTACTCATTGCGGCCTGCCCACTTGAATGCAATAATGCTTTTAATTCCAATGGTGCACCGCTTTCATTGGTAAGTCCGCGTGCTTCTAATGCCTCGATTGTTTTTTCTGCAGCAGTAAAAGTGGGGTTGCCCCAACGCGTGTATAGTCTTGTTTTATCTTCACCTTTAAATCGCTCCATGCCTTGATCGGCTGAGTCAAAGGTAAAAGTGGAAGTAGCATAAATAGGCGTGGTATGAGAATAGTTATCATTTTCATGGCTAGCCGTATGTAATGTAATCGTGCTAATGCCAGTAATATTTTTCTTTCCCATAATCGCTATTTTATTGAATGTAATTTATGCTTTATTCACTAGTATGCCCACTTTACCCATGCAGCACCCCAAGTAAATCCACCTCCAAAAGCGGCCAATATTAAATTGTCGCCCTTTTTAAGTTGTGCTTCCCATTCCCATAAACATAGTGGAATAGTGGCGGCTGTTGTGTTTCCGTATTTTTGAATATTAATCATTACCTTCTCGGAAGGGATGCCTGCTCGGTTGGCAGTGGCGTCAATGATTCTTAAATTGGCTTGGTGGGGTACTAACCATGTAATGTCATCGCCTGTCAATTGATGTTTTTCTAAAAGGTCGGCAGTGACATCTGCCATTCCTTTAACAGCAAATTTAAATACAGGTTGTCCATCCTGAAAAGCAAAATGCTCTTTTGCCATAACCGTTTCCACACTTGCGGGTTTTAAACTTCCACCAGCTTTTAAATGTAAATATTCACGACCGCTTCCATCACTTTTCAAAATAGCATCCTGGAACCCATTCCCATCAGTAGAAGGCTCTAGTAAAACCGCACCAGCGCCGTCACCAAAAATGATACAAGTAGCACGGTCGGTATAATCAATGATGGAACTCATTTTGTCAACACCCACTACAATTATTTTTTTATATCGTCCGCACTCTATAAAACTAGCACCTGTGTTTAAAGCAAATAAAAATCCGCTACAGGCGGCACCTAGGTCAAATCCAAATGCATTTTTGGCACCTACTTTGTCGCCAATAATATTGGCAGTAGCAGGGAATACCATATCGGGGGTCACGGTTGCACAAATAATACAGTCAATTTCCATTGGATCTAAATTCTTTTTACGTAGAATTTCCTCTATTGCTTTCACTGCCATATCCGAACTTGCTTTACCCGGCTCTTTAAGGATTCTTCTTTCTGAAATCCCTGTTCTAGATCGGATCCATTCATCATTGGTATCCACCATTTTTTCAAGGTCAAAATTGGTTAATTTGGTCTCCGGGACATATCCTCCAACCGAGGTTATAGCCGCTCTAAGGGTTTGTGACATAGATTCTGTATTAATTTGGCCTACAAATATCTTAAATTTTGTTTAAGAATAGGCTCATAAGCTCATTTTTAGTATCTTAAACGTTAATTTTGAAGCTATTATGATTGTATTATTAAGAGGTAATTTTGTACAGGTAACCCCAGCTAAGCTCATTGTTGATGTGGGAGGGGTAGGATATGAAGTAAATATCAGTTTACACACTTATGAGGCGATTGCCAAAAAGGAGAAAGGTCAATTACACACCCATTTACATATTACTGAAAATTCTCAAGTGCTATTTGGGTTTCACGAATTACAAGAAAAGGAGTTGTTTTTACACTTAATTAGTGTTTCGGGAGTCGGAGCAAGTACGGCCAGAATGATGTTGTCGGGGATGCAACCCGATGAAATTGTAAGGGCCATCGTACAAGGGGATGCTAGACAATTAGAAGCCATTAAAGGAATTGGCAAAAAATCGGCGGAAAGATTAGTGTTAGAATTAAAAGATAAATTATCAAAAATTACTTTGAACAATAATCCATTGGGTGGATTTGCAATTGCTGAAGCCAATCCTCATCAGGATGCGATTCAGGCTTTGATTGCATTAGGAATACAAAAAGCGGTTGCTGAAAAAGCGGTGGACAAAACAATAAAAACCGACGGGGATCAATTAAGTTTAGAGACCCTCATTAAAGCAGCACTTAAGAATTGTTAATTTACTAATCCTATTTCCTTGAAATTATTTTGCGCTATCTTTTTTACTGCCTTGATGCTGCTGTTTTCAGGGCCCCTAGACGCGCAGGTAATTCCCAGCAGTAAAGAAGATACTACAGGTAAGCAAAATGACTCTTTGCGTTATGCTATTAAGGACAGACGTAGTGATTTTTTATCCCAACCAAGTATTAATCCATTTGATATCAGAGATACCGGTTTGGTAAAAAGGAATATCGAATACGATGCAAAAACAAAACAATACTTTATTAGAGAGTTTATTAATGGGAAATTAGTACGTGTACCCTCGGTGTTAAGTTTTACTGATTTTTTGAAGTTAAAATCAGATCGAGATGAAAAAGATTATTTTGCACAAAGGGCAAAATCACTGGGCATATTAAATCGAAAAATTTCCAGACCAAAGGCAAAAGTGTATGATAGTTATTTTGACCGCTTATTTGGTAAAACGGGTTCGGATTTAAAACTTGATTTCAAACCAGTAGGGGAAATTAATATCAGAGCAGGCTATCAAGGACAAACCGTAATGAACCCAACTTTACCTGAACGAGCCCGTTCCAATGGAGGATTTGATTTTGATGCCAATACCAACTTTAGCATGAATGCGAGTATTGGGGATAAGCTTAGATTTCCAGTAAATTTTAACACCTTATCTAATTTAGGTTTTGACAACCAGATAAAATTAAATTACAAAGGAAAGAAAGACGAGATTATCAAAAGTATTGAGGCTGGGAATATTAATTACATTTCAAGAAGCGCCTTAATCCCTAGCACCCAAAATTTATTCGGTATCAAAACGCAGATGCAATTTGGTCGACTCTTTGTAACGGCAGCCATTGCTAATCAAAGGTCACAAAGACAGTCAATGAATATGCAAGGGGGTGCTTCAACACAAAAATTTCAAAAACGTTTAAATGATTACGAGGAAAATAGACACTTTTTATTAGCGCAATATTTTAAAAAGAACTACAATAAATCCATGGCCAACATACCATTGGTGAATTCGCAGGTTCAAATTAAAAGAATTGAAGTGTGGGTAACCAATAGAAATGGTCAAACCACTAATTCACGGGATGTTGTTGGATTGGCTGATTTAGGAGAGCCCAATCCCAATAATTTAAGATGGCAAAGTGCCAACAATGGATTCCCTGACAATAATGCAAATAGTTTATATGCCGCTTTATCCAATAATGTTAATGCCAGAAATTCATCAGGCATTACTTCCATTTTATCAGAAGAAGGAATGCGTTCCTCTGAGGATTATGAAAGAACATTTGGAAGAAAATTAACAGAGAATGAATATTTTTTTAATCCTCAAATTGGCTTTATATCTTTAAATATTCCATTGCAACCCGATGAAGTATTGGGGGTAGCTTTTCAATATGCATATAATGGAAAAATATATCAGGTAGGTGAATTTTCAAATGATATTGCATTGAATCCTGATAATGGGGTGCAAAATATCATGTTCTTAAAATTATTAAAAGCCACCACGCAAAGAACTGATTTGCCCATTTGGGATTTAATGATGAAAAACGTTTATTCATTGGATTTATTCGGTACCCTACAACAACAGGATTTTCAATTGAATGTATTATATGATGCACCTAGTGCTGGTTTAAAAAGATACATGCCTGTGACGAGTAAGTCCGTAGAAGGATTATCCTTGTTAAGGATTTTACAATTGGATCGTTTAAACAATCAAAAGGATCCCCAGCCTGACGGGGTCTTTGACTTTGTGGAAGGATATACCGTTTTGTCTAAAATGGGTAGAATTGTTTTCCCCTTGTTGGAACCCTTTGGGGAGGACTTGCGTGAAATTGCCTTTAAGGATGTGGATAGTGCAATAGCAAATAAATATATCTATTCACAATTGTATCGAAAAATTAAAGCAGAAGCACAAACCTATAATAACTTGGATCGATTTGTTATGGAAGGCCAGGTAAAAGGAAGTAGTGGTGGCGCTGAAATAAGTTTAAATGCATTTAATGTTCCTCCTGGTTCAGTAACTGTAAGGGCGGGCGGACAAATATTAAAAGAGGGCGTTGATTATATAGTGGATTATGGTTCGGGCACTGTTAGAATTATTAATCCTGGTATCTTAAGCTCAAATATTCCGGTGAATGTTTCCTTTGAAAACAATATTGGTTTTGGTTTTCAGGAAAGAGGATTTAGGGCTTTGCGCCTAGATTATATGGCGAGTAAAAATTTCAATTTTGGTTTCTCCACTCAAAGGTTAAGTGAGCGTCCTTTTTTTACCAAAACTAATTTTGGTGCTGACCCCATTAAGAATGCCATGTATGGATTTGATTTTAATTATAGATCAGAAGTTCCTGCGGTCACTAGTTTATTGAATCGGTTGCCTTTTTACAATACCAAAGCCAAGTCCTATATTACTGCCAATGGGGAAGCTGCTTATTTGCAACCCGGACATGCACAACAAATTGGTAGAGGAGCAAATGGGGTTGTTTATTTAGATGATTTTGAAGCAACTAGAACTGATATTGATTTACGTTTCCCTTTTACTGCGTGGGCATTGGCATCAACACCCATGGATCGTTTCCCTGAAGGAACAATTGCCAACAATTTGGACTACAATAAAAACAGGGCAAGGGTAGCTTGGTATACCATTGAACCAACTTTACAGGATCCTAATAGTCCCAACAATCCAATGGGCGGAAATAAAGCTTTGTTCAGTGATCCAAGAGTGAGGCAGGTATTTACCAATGAGTTGTTTCCGAATAGAACTACTAATATTATGGATGTTCAGTTGCCCACTTTTGATGTCACTTATTTTCCAAAGGAGAGGGGGCCTTACAATTATAATTTCAGGGATTTAGATGGCACGGGTAAGTTTAGAAATCCATTAGATAAATGGGGAGGTATCATGCGTTCATTGGATCAAACCGATTTTGAAACGAATATAATTGAGTATGTTGAATTTTGGGTGCAGGATCCTTTTATTAAGACGCCCGTCAATGGGGGTAAATTAATTTTGAACCTAGGTAATATAAGTGAAGATATTTTAAGAGATGGTCGACGTTTTTATGAAAATGGAATGCCAACACCAACTATACCTGCGCAAATTGATAGTTCTATTTGGGGTAAAGTGCCCATTAATCCAATTCAAGTTACCAATGCATTTAGTAATAATGCAGAAGATAGAACATTTCAGGATGTTGGTTTGGATGGAATGAATGATGAGGAAGAAAAAATAAAACGAGCCAGTCTCATTAGTCAAATCACTAATTCGTTTGTAGCGCAACAATTTAACAAAGATCCTTCAGCGGATAATTATGTTTGGTATCGTGATGCACAGTATGATGCAGCCAATGTTGGGATACTCGGCAGGTATAAATACTTTAACAATCCACAAGGCAATTCGGCCATTGCAGGCACTAGTCAGTTTAGCAGTGCTTCCACTTTACTTCCTGACAACGAGGATTTAAATAGAGACAATACTTTAAATGAATCAGAAGCTTATTTTGAATATGAAATTCCTTTGCAAAAAAATGGAATGGGCGTTGGGATTACAAAATATGTGACCGATAGTAAAACAGTGAGTGTAACCTTGGCCGATGGAACCAAGAGTGTGGAAAATTGGTATTTGTTTAGAGTTCCAGTAAAATCTTATTCGGATTCGGTTGGCGGTATTAAGGATTTTAAATCAATTCGTTTTATTCGTATGTATTTAACAGGCTTTGAGGACTCTATAACCTTAAGATTTGCCAAATTAAGTTTAGTGCGAAATCAATGGCGTCAATACATGTATGAAATTGATACTACGGGTAGTTATACGCCATTAAATGTAAATTCGACTACTACCTTAAATACCATGGCGGTGAGCATTGAAGAGAATAGCAGTAGAACACCCGTGAATTATATTATTCCTCCAGGCATTGAGCGTGTACAATTGTTAAGTAATAATGGGGTGAACCTATTGCAAAATGAACAATCATTGGGCGTACAAATTCAAAATTTTGAAAAAGGAAAACCGGCAAGAGGGGTGTTTAAAACCATGAATGTGGACATCAGAAGGTATGGTAGGTTGTCCATGTTCCTTCATGCTGAAAATAAATCAAATATTAATCAAACCGAACAAGGTGCCGTTACAGCAGTGATTAGAATTGGACAAGATTTTCAAAATAACTATTACGAAATACGTATTCCATTAACCACCACCAAACAAAAAAATTATAGTAGTTCCGAATCCAACTTAGTATGGCCACTTGAAAATGAGTTAAACCTAAGATTAAATGATTTGGTTAATTTAAAATTAGAAAGAGATAAACAAAAATATTCCTTCACTTCGAGGTACTCCAAAAATCAAATAGGTGCGTTTCCCAATAATGTACAAACCTATTCGGTGATGGGTAATCCAAATTTGGGGGAAGTACGAGGTATATTAATTGCCTTTGAAAACACTTCAACGCAACAACAAATTAATGCTGAAATGTGGATCAATGAATTGCGTTTGTCCGAATTGGATGAGCGTGGTTCATGGGCTGCTTTGGGTAGAATGGATTTAGTAATGGCTGACTTAGGTACTTTAGCCGTTTCAGTGAATAACCGAACTGCCGGATTTGGTACTATTGAACAAAGCATGAACCAAAGAGCAATCACTGGATTAACACAGGTAGATGTAGCTGCTAATATAGATGCTGGAAAATTATTGCCCAAACAAGCTCGTATCACTTTGCCTGTATTTGCAAGTATAAATAAATCTATTGAAACGCCTTTGTATGATCCTTTTGACAGGGACGTTTTGTATCAGGACAAGATGAATAGTTTATCGCAGCCTAAAAAAGATTCAGTCCGAAATGCTTCAACCGATCAAACGACGATAAGAACATTGAATTTTACCAATGTGCGCTTTTTGCCAGGAAAAAATCCCAATTTATTAAGTCTGAGTAATTTGGATTTCAGTTATTCCTTTTCTCAATTAGTACAAACCAGTCCTTTAATTGAGGCCAATAAATTAACCAAGCAAAGAGGGGCTATTGGATATACGTATAACCACAATGGAAGGTCCTTGGAACCCTTTAAAAAATTATTAAAGAATGCATCCCCTTGGTTCGCATGGGTGAAAGACTTTAATTTTAATCCTTCTCCTAGCTTAATTACATTTAGAACGGTATTAGATCGACAATATGGGGAGTTCACTCCTAGGGTAGTAAGTTCCTTTGATGGGACAACAGAAAAAACGGAAACTACTTACAATAAGTATTTTACCATGGTAAGGTTGTTTAATATGCGTTGGCCCATTACTAGATCCATGAACTTGGATTTCAATGCAACCATGGATTCACGAATAGATGAGCCGGACGGACCAATCAATACTCAAGCAAAACGAGACTCCATTACTAGAATGTTGTTTGGAGGTGGAAGGAATACTTTGTACAATCAAAGATTCTCTCTGCGATATGATTTGCCAACTAGTAAATTGCCGCTTACCAATTGGATCAACTCAAGTTATAATTTTGCAACAAATTATAATTGGATCGGTGCAAGTAGGTTAGCCCAGACATTAGGCAATACCATTGAAAACACCCTATCTCAACAAATTAATGCACAATTTAATTTTACAAATTTTTATAGAAAATCAAAATATATAAATGCGGCATTAAACAATGGATACAATGCAGGGCGTCAAAATATCAACAACCCACTGAATACAAAAATTGTTATGACCAAGGAGGAAGCCTTGGAGGGTAAAGTAGGTAAGGAGCGAATTGCTGCCTTAAAAAAATGGAAAGAAGCCAAGCGCCAAGAACGTATTGCACAAAGATTAATCAAACAAAATGAACCGGTGAATGTGCCAGAAAGCGTGAAATCAATTGTAAGGTTTTTAACCATGATGCAAACTGCCAATTTAGATTACACCGAAAACTTTAATAGCCGATTGCCAGGTTATATGTCAGGAGTGCAATTTGTGGACAAAACTTTTACAGGGCTCGCTCCTAATTTTGACTATATGTTTGGCCGACAACCAGACACCAATTGGTTAAATAAGCAAGAAAAGAAAGGGTTTTTATCCAGGGATGCTGGCTTTAACTTATTGTTCAGACAAACTTTTGATCAAAAGCTGTCGGCTAGAATTATGTTAGAGCCCATTAAAACATTAATCATTGATATTAATTTTAATAAAACCTTCTCTAAAGAATATTCAGAATTATTTAAAGATACCAGTGCCTCCTTATCAGGAATCAGAACACATGCCAATCCATTGTCGGCTGGTGGATTTAATATTAGTTATATGGCTTTAAATACATTCTTTGAAACACATGATCCCAATGAGATTTCATTACAGTTTAAGGCGTTTCAAAATTATAGAACCATTATTTCTCAACGATTAGGTGCGGGCAATGTGGATGCATCAGGTTATGCTTTGGGATATGGTAGGTATGCACAGGATGTATTAATTCCAGCCTTTATTGCAGCCTATACTGGGCAGGATCCTAAAAAAGTTTCATTGGTGAATCAAAACAATAATAATATAAGGTCCAATCCATTTGGAGGTATGTTGCCTAAACCCAATTGGAATATCATGTACACAGGACTTTCTAAATTGCCAGGATTGTCGGAATATTTTAGCAATATCACCATCTCCAATGGCTATAATGGAAGTTTAGCCATGAATAGTTTTACAAGTTCCTTGAATTTTGTGGATGACCCAATGCGTAGAGGCACACCTACTTTCTTGGATCCAATTAGCAAAAATTATATTCCTTATTTCTTAATCCCCAACGTGACCATTAGTGAGCGCATGGAGCCATTGGTGGGCATCAATGTTACTACGGTGAATCAATGGTCCATGCGTTTTGAATATAAGAAAAGTAGAATGCTTTCATTGAGCTTGGTCGATTATCAGTTAAGTGAAAACAACAGTAAAGAATGGGTAATAGGAGCAAGCTGGCGCAAAAGAGGGTTAAGACTCCCATTTGAAATACCTGGTTTAGGCAGTAGTAAATTAACCAATGATTTTACTTTCCGATTTGACATGTCCATGCGTGATGTTTACAATAGCAATAGCCGTCTTGACCAAACCAATGCCTATGGTACAGGGGGGCAAAAGGAAATAACTTTACAACCTTCCATTGACTATGTATTGAACACCAAAATTAATCTTAAGTTTTTCTTTGATCAACGTAGGGCCACTCCATATATTTCCTCCTCCCCACCTATAGTGAATACAAGGGCAGGAATCAATGTTAGAATTGCTTTGTAAATGCCCATTTAAACATGGTCTTCCAATTTACTTTCTTGCCATACATTAATATACCTGTTCTATAAATTTTACCACTTAACCAAGTAGTAAATAAGAAGCCTCCAATTAATAGGGCCATACTTAAAGCAAGTTCCCAATAGGAAACAGCATTGGGTACACCATAGGCAATTCTAGCCATCATCACCATTGGGGAGCTAAATGGAATAATACTTGCCCAAAAAGCCAATGGGGTATTGGGGTTCTGGGTGACCATATTGGTAATTAAGTAGGAGAAAATAATGGGCATGGTTATGGGAAACATTAAGCTTTGTGCATCCTGAGGATCTTCATTAACGACACTGCCAACTGCAGCAAACAAAGCAGAATAAAACAAATAACCCCCTAAGAAATAGAATATAAAACATCCAATAATTAAAGGCCAGTTAGCGGTTGCAATGGTATGTTGCATATTGTAAATGCGCATAGCGGATTCACTTGCCTGCATCATCCCAGCTTGTCCCATTTGTCCATTGTTTTGTTGCAAAGCAGTTACTTGGTTTTGTAAATCGTCGGGAAGAAAGCTCATGCCTACGCTGGTTAAACTAGTGATAAGAATTATCCATAATGCAAACTGCGTAAGCCCAACTGCACCAATGCCAATGATTTTTCCAAGCATTAGTTCAAAAGGCTTCACACTACTAATAATCACTTCGGCGATTCGATTGGTTTTTTCTTCCATCACCCCACGCATTACCATGGTACCATAAATAAATAGGGTAATATAAATTAAGAAACCACTTGCATAACCAATTCCCATGGCCAGGCCAGCATTACTTTCTTTGCTTGCACTGCCTTTGTCCTCATACGCTTTCAATTCGGCATATTGGGAGGCTTTATGTATGGAGTCCAATATATTTTGGCTAATTCCTGCCTTCTGTAACATTTGGTCTTCAATGGCATTGTTGATTTTTTCACTAATGCTGTTTTGCAGCATGAGGCCCATTGACTTTTTAGATTTTAAAATATAATTTGTTTTAGCACTGCTATCAAATTTGGGGAGGATTAAAATATCGGTATATCCCTTGCTATTATAGTTGCTAGTGTCCACTTTTTCGGGGAATTCAAATTGAATTTGGTTGGTATTTTTAAGAGAGGATTTAATAAATCCATTTGGATCAATCACCGCAATTTTACGATGCTCGGTTCCGCTCACCGACAAATAAGCGCTACCAAAAACAAGGGCAATAATAAGTAGGGGCATTAAAAAAGTTACCAATAAAAAACGTTTATTTTTAACCCTAGTAGTATATTCTCTTTGAATAATTAGCCAAATTTTGTGCATATAATAAGTTTATGAATTAAATAGTTTGAAATGCCCTAGCAGTAGCATGCGTCGATTCTACCAACTTTATAAATATTTCATTTAAAGAAGGTAAAAGTTCATTATAGGCTACAATCGGATGATTGTTGTTAATTAAATGGGTTAACACTTGATTAGAATTGCACCCCTCATTTATTTTCACAAATACCTTATTATTTTCCTTCCTAACAACTGTGAATAGGGCGTTGTCATTAATTTGCTCCAATTGATTTGTTTCAATAGAGAATATATTTTCCTTGTATAATTGTTTGATATCTGTAACTGTACCGTCTAGTATTTTTTTACCAAGATTCACCAATACAATATGATCACATATTTCTTCGACCTGTTCCATTCGATGGGTACTAAATATAATGGTTGCTCCATTCTTTGCCAATCCATGAATTTCGTCTTTAATTAAGTTGGCATTTAAAGGATCCAGCCCGCTAAAGGGTTCGTCCAAAATAATAAGCTTGGGTTCATGCAATACGGTAATGACAAATTGAAGCTTTTGACTCATTCCTTTACTCAGGTCCTCCACTTTTTTATTCCACCAGCTTTCCATTTCCAATTTTTTGAACCAATAAATGATTCTTTCAGTGGCCTCAGCTTTAGAAAGTCCTTTTAATTGAGCAAGGTAAAGGGCCTGCTCTCCGATTTTCATTTTTTTATACATACCACGCTCTTCAGGCATATAACCAATTTTGGAGATATCTTCAATTGGATTGAATGGTTTCCCGTCCAAGCTTATTTGCCCCCCGTCAGGATAAAAAATTCCAGTTATCATTCTTAGTAAGGTGGTTTTACCAGCACCATTGGGTCCTAATAATCCAAATATGCTTCCTTTTTGAATGTCAAAGGAGATATCATCCACGGCTTTTTGCGTGGCATAGTATTTTTTTAAATGAGAGAGCCTTAATAATGGGTCCATAAGGGGAGATTTATACTCAAATATATAGCTAAAATAAATGGCTATGGGCCTCATTTATCCAAGGTCAATTTTAGGGGACAGGAGGTTTTAAAAAAGAATAATAGGCTATATTCGTTTAAATTTTTAGACTATGTTCAAGCGTAAGTATTTCTTCCAAATTGGTATTTTATTGGCTATGATTGGCCTAAGTAGTTGGGGATTTTTGGTACATCGTACCATTCACCAATTGGCTATTTATAATTTACCTGCGCCATTGCAAACTTATTTTCACAATGAAATGGCTTATTTAGTGGAGCAATCGACAAGACCAGATATTCGAAGAAATACCGATAAAACCGAGGATACCAAGCACTTTATTGATATCGATAAATTTGGGGACAATGCCATTAACGAAATGCCTATGGATTGGGATGCCGCAGTAAAAAAATATACTGCCGATTCACTAAAGAAATATGGCTGGGGGCCTTATAATGCAATGATTCAATTGGATTTGTTAACCAAGGCATTTAAGTTAAAAAACAAGGACAGTATCCTGTTTTATGCAGCGGATTTAGGGCACTATATTGGGGATTTACATGTGCCTTTGCACACCACATCCAATTATGATGGTCAGCTTACGGGACAGAAAGGGTTGCATAGTTTATGGGAATCTTATCTTCCTGAATTGACTTTGGACCAATATCAATTATATAACAAGCACACCGCCGTTTATTTGAAACGACCAGCCGAAGCATTGTGGAAGGATATTAGAAAGGCCAATGCTTTACTGCCTGAAATGTTGGCAAAAGAGCGTGTAGTAACAGCTAAGTTCACGCCGGAAACTAAGTATAAAACCCAAATGCGTTATGGGAAGGAAACTAAAGTTTATACCAAAGAGTTTGCAGAAGCCTATGCTAAGGAATTGGGATCGTCGGTTAATTTGCAGTTGATCGCTGCCGCTAATTTAATAGCCGACTTTTGGTACACCGCCTGGGTGAATGCCGGCAAACCTAATTTAGAAACGACTAGAGGAGGCAATGAGCAGCTTAATAAAGAATTAGAATCATACAAATCTAACAAACTGATAAACAATGGATTATTGATTTCAAAAAAAGTGAAATCTCAGGATTAATCCAACTAGATTTGAGCTAAAAATAGTGAAAAAGGCGATTCTGTAAGGGTCGCCTTTTTTAATGGGGTTTAAGCAAAGGAGCAAATATTTATTGAATTAGGCAAGTTGAAGGGCAATGGCATTGGCTAATTTTTGGCCGTCCATGGCAGCACTTACAATGCCCCCTGCATAACCTGCACCTTCCCCACAGGGGTAAAGGTTGCTGATTTGAGGATGTTGGCAGCTGGCTGCATCCCTTGGTATCCTAACTGGGGAAGAAGTCCTACTTTCTGTTGCAACCACAATGGCATCATTGGTATAGTATCCCTTCATTTTTTTACCAAATGCCTTGAAGCCAGCCTGTAAGGTATGGTGTACAAAGCCAGGCAATACCTCGGCCAAGTTAGCGGATTGTAGTCCGGGGAGGTAGCTGGCAGAGGGCAAATTGGATGAAGTTTTATTGGTACAAAAATCCACCAATCTCGATGCGGGGGCTACTTGACCACCCCCTCCAAATTCAAATGATTTATTTTCTATATATTGCTGAAAATCAAGTAATAGTAGTGGGTCACTTAAATTAATACTTTTATTTATTAAAGGATTGTTTTTTTGATGTTTTACCAAAAATTCAGCTGCGGTGGCTAGGTCAATCTGAACCACCATGCCGCTATTGGCAAAGGCATTGTCCCTTTTGCTTGGGCTCCAACCATTTACCACTATTTCACCCGGGGCGGTAGCTGCAGGTGCAATGATGCCACCTGGACACATACAAAAACTAAATACGCCCCGCTCACTCACCTGTTCCACCAAACTATAGGAGGCGGGGGGTAAATGGGGGCCTCGAAGGGCACAATGGTATTGTATGCCGTCAATAATGGTTTGAGGATGTTCAACCCTTACCCCAAGGGCAAAGGGCTTGGCCTCAATGAATATGCCCTTTTCCTTAAGGAGAACAAAAATATCTCTGGCTGAATGGCCTGTTGCCAAGATAAGGGCTTGGGTTGGGAAGCGATCGCCGTCGGCGGTAATGGTCTCTTTGATTACTCCGTTTTCAATAACCAGATCGACTAATTTTTTTTCAAATAATACTTTCCCTCCACTTAACTCAATTTGCTCCCGCATGGCAGTGATAATATGGGGAAGTTTATTGGTGCCAATATGAGGGTGTGCTTCATATAAAATGCGTTCATCTGCCCCAAATTGATAAAACAATCTAAGAATCTTATCTATACTACCACGCTTATTACTTCGGGTATATAATTTACCATCACTGTATGTGCCTGCACCTCCTTCCCCAAAACAATAATTACTCTCGGGGTTCACAATGCCTTCCTTATTTAATTTGGCTAAATCACGACGCCTTGCACGTACGTCCTTGCCTCTTTCAAGTACAATGGGTCGTATGCCTAATTGGATACATTCCAACGCAGCAAAAAGACCAGCTGGTCCAGCCCCAATAATGATGACTTCTTTGGCATTAGTGGGCACTGTTGGAAATATAATTGTCTCTTCAAAACGATTGCTTGGAGACTCGTTGACAAATGCCAAAACAGTCAGGTTGATCCAAACCTGTTGGCGGCTTCTTGCATCGATGGACTGTTTGAGAATATGGTATCCCGAAATAGCAGTTGGTTCCTGCCCAATGGCTTGGGCTAAAATGGAAATAAGGGTGCTTGCATTGGCTGCCTCTTCGGGCTTCACCCTTAGTTGTATATTCTTTTGCATGGGTTAGGTGTTTATCCTAAAAAAATGCCTTTATTTTTTGTTTAAGCTTTTACCGGCTTTAATTGATTTTCCTTAAAAAGGTAAATCGTCACCTGATTCACCTGGAGGCATATCAAAGTAAGCATTATCAGAAGGGGCAGTGTCTCCGCCTAATGAAACCGCTTCCATACGCCAAGCATCTAAATTAGTTATATAATTATCCTTGCCGTCCTTATTCCATTTAGAACCTTTGATATTAAAGAGTACTTTAACGGTATCGCCAAGGTTAAAGCGATCAGGCATGCTGGTCCTGTCTTGTACACATTGAAACTTTACATAGTTGGTAATCATTTTACCATTAATATCGTCTGATTTTTCGATGACAAATTCTCTTGTCTTAAAGGTTTCCTTTCTTTGTACGGTGTCGTATTTGGCAATTAATTTACCGGTTAATTCGTAGCTCATAGTTGTAATTAAGTTGGTAAAGGTAGGGTAAAAGCGGAAAACATGGAGGGTCTGCCTTAAAAAGCAAATAGTCATTCGTTTTATCAAAAAAAATAATGAAAAAAAAGTGGATAAAGTATCATTTTATTAGAAATTACTTTATCTTGAACGCCTGATAATTTATAGAAATAGGCATTAAAAGGAGTGTTTTTCGGACATGTAAAAAAAACCAAATAAAAAAGTTTTTTTTTCAACAATTGTTTTGAATATTCGCATTCTGATTAACAATTCGATAATATCAGACTAGGATAGAATAATCTTGTTTCACTATATAAAGGGTTTGTAAGTAAAATGGCTAAGAGCGCAGAATTAATTTGGAGTAATTGTTTAAAAATCATTAAAGATATTGTCGAATGGCAACACTTTAAAACATGGTTTGAACCAATTCAGCCCGTTGACTTAAAAGACAACGTATTAATGATTCAGGTGCCTAGCCAATTTTTTTATGAATACATTGAAGAGCACTATGTTAATTTATTAGCAAAGACTTTAAAGCGTGAATTAGGAAAAGAGGCAAGATTAGAGTACCGTATTATGGTGGATAGCGGTAACAACAAAAAAGGATCAATGGACGTGCCAGCAAGTGGCATGAAAACATACAATAACAACGAGATGAATTTCCCGTTGGTGATTGACAATCCGGTGAAGAATCCTTTTGTGATTCCTGGGTTGAAGAAAATGCAAATTGATCCTCAATTAAATCATAATTACACTTTCGATTCATTTATAGAGGGTGACTGCAATAGAGTAGCACGCCGTGCTGGTAAAACAGTAGCTGAAAAGCCAGGGGCGAACTCATTTAACCCATTAGTGATTTATGGTGGGGTAGGTTTAGGTAAAACACACTTAGCACAAGCTATTGGAAATGATGTTAAACGCATTCATCCCAATAAAGTGGTTTTATATGTGAGTTCAGAAAAGTTCATCAATCAATTCCAAGATCATAGTCGCAATAATGCCATTAACGATTTCATTCACTTCTATCAATTGATTGATGTGTTGATTATTGATGATGTGCAGTTCTTTAACAGAGCCGAGAAGTCTCAGGATGCCTTTTTCGCCATCTTCAATCACTTACACCAAAGTGGAAAGCAGTTGGTGTTGACATCGGATAAAGCACCTAAGGATTTGGAAGGATTACAAGAGCGTTTATTAAGCCGTTTCCGTTGGGGTTTGAGTGCGGACATCCAAGTACCAGACTATGAAACGCGTATTGAGATATTAGAAAAGAAGATGAAGGCAGATGGTTTAGAAATGCCTAAGGAAGTGGTGAAGTATGTGGCCTATAATATCAATACCAATGTAAGAGAATTAGAAGGCGCGTTAATATCCTTATTAGCACAGTCTTCCTTGAATAAGAAAGAGATTGACGTTGAATTAGCGAAGAAAGTACTCCGCAATTTTGTGAAAACAAGTAGCAAGGAAATTACGATTGATGCGATTCAAAAAATGGTTTGTGAATTCTTTGAAGTGCCTTACGATAAATTGTTACAAAAAACACGTAAGCGTGAAATTGTACAAGCCCGTCAAATTACCATGTTCCTGGCTAAAGCGTTCACTAAAAACTCTTTAAAAACGATTGGTGAGCACTTTGGAGGTCGTGACCATACTACAGTAATACACTCTTGTCAAACGGTGAAGGATTTAATGGATACCGATTCCATGTTTAGAGAAAATGTAATGGAGCTAACGCAAAAAGTACAGTTGGCGGCAATGTAAAAGCCCTATTGTCAATTTAAAGCACTACTTTAAAAATATATTGGACCGGAATGAACTTTATTTAGTTTATTCCGGTCTTTTTTTAGGAATTTAAAGAAACCCTGCTTATTTTTGCACCCCTCGAATGAGGTTTCGGAGGAGAGGTGGATGAGTGGCTGAAATCAGTAGTTTGCTAAACTGCCGTACGGGTTAAACTGTACCAAGGGTTCGAATCCCTTCCTCTCCGCACTTTTGAATAGTTCTTTTGGATTTTAATTGCATACCAGTAAAAATATTTATAACGAAAGTTATAATGGAACGGGAAGTAGCGCAGGCCGGTAGCGCACTTGGTTTGGGACCAAGGGGTCGCAGGTTCGAATCCTGTCTTCCCGACAAAAAAGTCAGTAGCAATACTGGCTTTTTTTATGCCCCTACTTCAACAGGCCTCATTGCTTCGCAATGATACGAGTAGGAAATAATTTGCAAACATAAGCTAGCTTAATGTTTGTCAAATTATATTCCACTCGTTGCCTTCGGCAAGGCCTGTTAAAGTAATAAAATAAAACTATGTTGGAAGACAGTCTTCCCACCACCTACGCATTTTGCAACGCCCACTCCAGGATCAGCGACCGAAGGGAGCTAATCCCTCTAAAGGATGCAGTAATAGCATCTACGCTTATAAATAAATTACTATCTTAGGATCAACATAAATCAACTCAATCCCAATCATGCAGCTATTTCAAGACCAACAATTTCAAAATATAGATTATACCATAACAGTATTACCAAAAGGGGAGTATGAAGCATGTCAATTTCAAAATTGCAATATGTCCAACCTGGATTTAACAGGATATATATTCATTGATTGTACTTTTGAAAATTCGAATTTAAGTTTGGTAAAACTGCACAATACTATTCTTAGAGATATTCAATTTAAAGGTTGCAAAATGATAGGATTACAATTTTGTGATGCCAATGAATTTGGGCTCTCCCTGCAATTCGAGACCTGTATTTTAACCAATGCATCCTTTTATAAAACCAAATTAAAGAAAACTAAATTTATTGATTCAAAACTCAATGAGGTGGACTTTACAGAAGCTGATTTGACAGCCTCCATTTTTACCCACTCCGATTTAAGCAATGCGGTATTTTCATTTACCAATTTAGAGCAGGCTGATTTAAGAGGGGCAACACATTATGTCATTGATCCAGAAACCAATAAGGTAAAAAAGTCAAAACACAATTTAACAGGACTAGAAGGTTTACTGCTTAAATATGCGATTGATGTAGATTAATGGTTAATTAATGCGATTTAAATTATTATCATACAAGAAATTGATTGGACTGCTATTTTTTGTGCCTATAATTTGATAATATTCACCAGTTTCATCTTTTAGAAACTTAACTTTTTTAACAGCAATTGTATTATCGAAATAAACTTCTTTAGATGTATACTTTGAACGTAATGTCGTCTTCTCGCTTGCAAAATAGGCAATAATTTGTTCATTTATATTAAATTCAAACATTGCATCTGGCTGATTTGAAACGTCAACCGACTTAATAACTTCTTTTGCATTTAACAATGAATTGAGAATCTCACTTGATGGTATATTGTCTAGTTTATTTCTTCTAAATATAAAACCTTTCCAATAGTCATTATATTCATCTGTATCAATAGAAGGACTTGTTGAATCAAGTGTATAAGTATATGTTATGAGTTTGTCAATTTCTTTTAATACCATTACTTTAAAATCAGCTGGGTATGATTTGCACAAATTCGATACTATGTTTAATGCATGTTTGAACAAAATAGTTCGGGCTGCTTTATTCAAAAATAAATTTCGGTAATAGCTATTAAATCCATTTATTTTTTTCCAATCATACCCATTTTCCTGTGGAAATGCATAAGTTGGATCAGAGATATGTGCTAGTGGTTTGTCCTCATCATAATAACCTTTGGGTATAATTGACCAATAACCAAAATTTCTATATTCATTAATTGAATTTACAAAAGTTACCAAATCTATTGCATTATTAGAGTCAGTTTCTAATGATCTTAATATTGCATTATTATAATTTGGAATTGAGTTAATGTTTATAAAATTCCCTTTTTCTTCACTTTCAATGATATTTTCAAATGAGTAGGTTTCTCCATCCTTAATACTAATAGAAAACTTATTTATACCTTCTCTATTATTTAATTGCAAATTAGCGGCAATTAAAGTGATGGAAAAAAAAGCAACAAGTAGTATATATCCTTTTTTCATATAACACAAAATTTATATAAATATATTGACAATTATTTATAAATCAAAGTGAATAATAGCCATTTTATCTTTTTAGCTAATCCTTCCTAGAATTTCATTTACTTTTTAAAGTTGCCTCTCTTGCTTCTTTTTCCATCCAATGGTCAAATCTTCCTTTTTTAAGATATTCCGTTAAGTATTCATAGTAAAATGGCATCAATCCCATTTTTTCATATTGATACCAATGATATTTTTCATGTAGTAGTACTTGTTTTGAATTTTTATATTGTTTACTCATAAAAGTACCTAATGGGGGAATGGTTGATGCCCTCAATAGATTAGGAAGGTTAAATGGTAAATTATATATTCTGTAGGTTTTAAAATAATTAAGTGTTAATATCAATACTACTGTTATCAACAATGAATATTTTAAAAATTGAAATTTTCTCAAGGCTTAATATTTTGTTAATGTAATGAACCTTTAAATAATAGGTAGTTTAAAGATATAATTTTAATCAAATATTTATTTATGCCTACAATAAAAATACGCAAGCGTTCATTGATCATTATAATTGTATTGTTTATTGGTATTTTGTTTAGGGGTCCAATACATGCTCAAGTTTACGAACCTGGAAAAATTAAAATGTTCTGGAAGGATAAGTCAGGCAGGCCCTATTATACATTTGCTGCCTTAAGAAAGGATCATCCTGAATTACAATTTATAATGAATGCAGGCATGTATGATAAGTTACAATCCGCTCCTCCACTTGGCTTATTTATTGAAAATAAAAAGCAATTAAGGCCATTGAGAATTGTTGTTAACAAAGGCTCAAATTATGGGACACCTCCTTCAGGCGTTTTTTATATTGCGGGTTCAAGGGCTTATGTAGTAGTTGCTCATAAAGGAGATCGTTTTCCTAATGCCCATTTTGCTACACAGTCTGGCCCTATGTTATTAATTGAGGGTAAAATCAATAAAAATTTACCCAAAGGGAATTTGATTATGAGAAATGGGGTTGGCATCCGAAATGATGGCAAAGTGGTATTTGGGTGCTTTAGGAGCAATTTTATAGATTTTGCAGCATGGTTCAAG
The DNA here is from genome assembly GCA_947457075.1 of Bacteroidota bacterium. Taxonomy (GTDB): domain Bacteria; phylum Bacteroidota; class Bacteroidia; order Chitinophagales; family Chitinophagaceae; genus Sediminibacterium. The sequence goes on along the minus strand of CANGUG010000012.1, from coordinate 35,068 downwards.
GATCAAGGATGTCGCAATGCCCTTTTTTTAGATGGAGGAATCTCTGACTATTGGAAACCATTAAGTCCTTTTGGCGTTAACAGCACGCTCTTAAATATCCAATACGGTCCTATGATTGGCGTTGAGAAATAATTTATGAGCCCATTTATTGGGGGATGAAAAATTTTATTTATTCAACTTGATTTTATGGAGCTTTCCAATTTTTATTTTTTGAATAATATATAAAATTGGTAATCCTAAGACCAATAGAGGGTATAGTACACAGAATAAAAAGAAATTGACTTCGTAGTAGGACAAATTTGTACAGTTTGCTAAATTAATGACGAAATCAGTACAGTAATTATAGATAAAATAAATTATTTGGTTCATTTTAATCTCTTCATTTTCTTTATTTGATAATAATTATCTATACATTTTATCAATAAAAAATAGATAAATAAGGGCATTCCAAATACGAGGTAAATTAAATTATCCATTGCATAGGATCGATTGCTACTTTGAAGTAATTGTATGGTTTTATAGTAAACCATATCAGAATAGGAAAGTACCCCCTTAATAAGTTTTACATGATTATGTTTACAATAGCTTGTATTGTCGTGACATTCCCAAGTGCATTTGTCTTTTATTTGATTCGCCGAGTTGATGGAAGGTTGCTTGCCATAATAATGATTGCTTTTACCTTGAATTAGGCGTACTGATTCATTTACCATGATCATCAGCAAAATAGGAGCAAAAAAAATAAACAAATTGCGTTTTATATTCCTCATCTTTTTTTCAACAAAGTATTTAAATTGAGTTGATCCTAAATTTAATTATTTTTTTGTTTTAAACTACTATTTCACCCAATTATTGCACCACCATATAGTACCAACTATACATTGTGTTAGGAGTAGGAGTTACTGTAGATGGAAATACATAAAAAAATGAACTATTGGCATTTACATACACGGGAAGTGTTGAGGCGGCTGCATTTGCAGCTGTTAAAACCACAAATGGAGAAGTAGTATATACTTTTGCAAAATTAATGGAGAATATACCAATGTCTTTGCTTGTAGAAGCCCTTGTTGTAAATTGAATAAAGCCCCCTAAATCTGTTCCTGAAATAACTAGGTCTGTAACACCTACATTTACCCCGTAAAAAGTAACCGTAGGTTTTGCGGTAGTTCCTTTAACATGTTTTAAACTCACATCCTCACCAGCTGTAATAGAACCCGAGGTATTTACATTGGTAACACTTCCATTGCCAAGCTGAATGGTATTCGCAACAGCTGTGGTTGCTCCATTCCCAATCACTGTAGAGTTGCTTACATTTCCTGAGATTTCAGTATTGTACCCAATGCCTGTATTGTAGTTTCCGGAAGCATTAGAACTTAGCGTATTGTAACCAATAGCGGTATTATAACTTCCAATATCATTATTTACTAAGCCATATCCCACGGCGGTATTATATTGTCCTGTGGTATTCCCATATAAGGAATTGTATCCTAGTCCGGTATTTCCTTGTCCAGTAGAGTTCATGTAAAGTGCTAGATAACCTAGTGCACTATTATTTGATCCACTCGAATTACTCCTTAATGTTTGATGACCCAAAGCGGTATTGGATCTTCCATTATTATTGGCTTGAGTAGATGATCCAAGTAATGCCTGGTATCCTACTGCTGTATTGTAGGTATTGTATTGAGTAGCTGTATTAAGATTGTAAGCATTGAACATGGCTTGATAGCCAATAGCGGTTGAACCTGATGCAGTATTATTATGGTATAATGCTTGATAGCCTAGTGCTGTATTTTCTTTTCCATAAACTGTATTGGTAAGCGTTTGAAATCCAATAGCAGTATTTTTAGTACCATATAAATTGCTTGTATTTTTTAAGGTAGTAGCTGCAGCTCCATAACCAATAGAAGTTTGACCACTTAAGGCCACCACATCAATTCTTCCAGCATTTATATTATTAGCCACAAAATTTAATGGCTGTGCATCGGTGGTGCCAATAAAGTTGGTGCCGTCCACCATGCCTGAATTGCCTATTATTGACCATGGGGTTGTGGCACTTGCTGTTCCTGCGCCCGCATTATTGGTTATATATTGTTTTACAGCAGATTGGGTGGGGTAAAGTGTTATACTAGGGCTGTTGCCGCCAAGTGTTGCATCGTTGGATTTGTTTGCAGCTATTTCTTTATAATTTAATGAGGTTAAATAGGCACTTAACATGGCTGCTGTATCGGTTTTGTTAAGTTTAGTAGTTGTTAAATTATGTGTATTGGTTAAATAGGTGCTTAGCATAGCAGCAGTATCGCTGCTATTAAGTTTTATACTTCCTAAATTGTTAATACTAGTAAGGTAATTACTTAGCATAGCAGCAGTGTCGGTTTTATTTAATTTTGTATTGTTAAGCGTAATTTGATAATTTTTATAATTAGCAAGCATAATGGAGCTATCGCTAGCGTTAAACTTATTAGCAAGTGCATTATTGGTCGTATGCATATTGGTTAAATAATTGCTCAACATCGCAGTAGTATCAGTTTTATTTAATTTAGTATCTATTGTATTTTTAGTTGTATGCATATTGGTTAAATAATTGCTTAACATTATAGCAGTATCGGTCTTATTTAATTTAGTATCTAATGCATTTTTAGTAGTATGCATGTTGGTTAAATAATTACCCAACATCGCTGCAGTATCGGTCTTATTTAATTTAGTATCTAATGCATTTTTAGTTGTATGTATGTTGGTTAAATAATTACTCAACATCGTGGTTGTATCGCTACTATTTAACTTTACATTTAATGCGTTTTGGGTGAGGGTGCTTATTGGTTTATTTAAATCACTGGTGTTGTTCACATTCCCTAATCCAACCTTACTAGCGCTAATGCCTGTCGCCAATTTACTATCTGTGATGGCTGCGTCCATTACTTTTGCGGCAGTAATAGCACCATCTATAATTTTGACTGTATTTATTGCATTATTAGCGATAATAGGGGAAGTTGCAGTTCCGCTCAAATCTCCAGCAAGTTGAACAATACCCTTTGTTGAACTACTAGCATCTGGTATTACAATGGCATTATTGGAAGCCACAATGGTTGAATTTAAAACAATGGCAACACTGTCAACGTATCTTTTAACTGCATTGGTAGTTGGAAATTTCACAATAGAACTGCCATCCAAATTAATATCAGTTGATTTATTGGCTGTTAATTCTTTTAAATTAATTCGATTAGAAAGAGAAATGGTGTCTCTTTGAATTCTACTTGCTAGCATTAAAGCAGTATCGCTTATATTTAATTTACTGCTTGACAAGGAAGCTAAATTATTTTTATAATTTAAAAGCATTCCTGCCGTATCTAGTATATTTAATTTTGTATTGATTCTATTAGATAGGGTAATAGTATCTCTAGCTATTCTATTACTTAGCATTACTGCTGTATCAGCTACATTTATTTTAGTGAATAATACTGCTGTATTATTAGCATTTCTAACATAAGGATATAGCATATTGGAAGTATCACTCAAATTTACTTTGCTGTTTAAATTGGCAATGGTCGTATTGTTTTGCTCTTGTAAAGCAGATCTAGTCACCAAACTATAATTACTGGTGCTGGTGTCTGCACTCAACAGTCCGGATACCGCATTATAATTGATGGGTCCATTCGCACTTAGCGACAGTCTTGCTTTACTTTGTGTAAAATATTCATTGGTGCCCTCAGCTATATCAGATGTTGTTAAACTTACATTGGCGAGTTTTCCATTCACACTTTGGACAGGTGCTCCTGGATTAAGTATCTCCACCCAGTCATTTATATTGGAAGAATTATCTACCGATAAAACATAAGTTCTACTAATGTCGGTTCTTACTGCCACAGTTCCTTTTAATGCAGTGGCACCAATGCTTTGCATTTGAGCCGAACTATTGGCAATAGTGACAGAGGTAAATGAGATAGCAGGTAATAAATAACTTGGTATTTTTGTATTTGCATCAAGGCTTGGGATACCATTGGCTGCATTGATCGCAGTTTTATCTACTTTGTTGTTAAGCGCAGTATTGGTTAAAATAGAAATAGGTTTATTGGCATCAGTTGTATTATCAACATTGGCTATCCCAATCGTGTTTTTATTAATCAGTACATCACCTGTGAGTCCATTTACTGTATTGACAATATTGGCATTGACGGCTGGCTTATTAAGCAAATCGTTGTAATTAGCTGTGTAGGCTAATGGGCTTAAATTAGTTGAAATGGCATAATTTCTGAGCATGTACGCTGTATCTGAAAAGTTCAATTTTGTATTAATGCGATTCGATAAGGAAATGGTATCTCTTGCAATTCTGCTAGACATCATTAAAGCGGTATCTGCAATATTTAATTTTAAAGCCAATAATTGATTTATTTGGGTCTGCTTGGTATAAGGACTTAACAAATTGCTAGTATCACTGATAAGTAATCTGCTGTCTATTCTATTAGATAAGGAAATAGTATCTCTTGTAATTCTGCTGGACATCATTAAAGCGGTATCTGCTATATTTAATTTTAAAGCCAACGCATTGTTTACTTGTAATTGCTTGCTATAGGGACTTAATAAAATACTGGTGTCATTCATGTTTAATTTGCTATTAATACGATTGGATAGAGAACTCGTATCGACTGTTTTTAAAGACAAGATTGATTTGGCATAGGGCGAAAGCATGCTTGCCGTATCGCTAATATTTAATTTATTATTATTTGCCCCTGTATTTCCTGAGTACAATGCATAGGGGACAGTTCCAAATGGGCTGGTTCCAAGATCAATCCATTCCTTCGTATAATCCCAATTGCTTAATGGGGTCAGCGGCTCAATGGCAATTTTTAAATTCAACAGCAGTGGGCCATTGTTCCATGGAATAGACAATAAATCGCTTGCGCTGCCACTAATTCTATTTCCCTGACCAATACTTATATTGAAAACACCTGCCATATCGGTTTTTGAATAATGAATTTCGGTAAATATCGTCCCTGTTGAACTGCCATTTTGGACAATACTGGTTTGCACATATATTTTTCGATCCTTAGCAGGATTTTCCATCTTATCTCTCGCTACTGCTTGAAAATTAATGCCCAATCCTGGTAATTGCGCTGTTGTTTTTATAGGTTTAATAAATAAAAATGCCACTAATAATGTTAGTGGTAACACAGAAAAATTAATTTTCATAAAATGGGGAGATTGGGAGTGATAAGGCTTTAATTTATTTTTATAAATTTTAAAGCTTCTATGAATTGGGGGGATTCAATTTTTAAAATATAGTTACCAGCACTTAGTTCAGAAAAATTTAATTGTAAGCCTTGAAAAATTTGTAATCCGGTTACCTGTCTTACATTCATTAAATTACCTTCAGGATTCCAAATACTTAATTTGAAAATTTCTTGAAGGGGAGGGTTTTTCGTAAATTTTAATTTGGAATAGGATTGGGTGGGGTTTGGATATAAGCCAATGCCAAGCGTATTCAATTTTTGAACAATAGTACAGTTGATATTAAATTCACCATTGTTAAGCTTGCTATTAAACACAGCAATTCCAGTTTGTACATTAATACAGTTGGTATTACTTTTAAAATTAATTGCATTTGCATTGGATAAAGTACTTGGAAAACTACCCATACTACTAATCATAAACTGCTGCCCATTTAAAATAGAGGATAGCAATAGTAATGTTCCTATGAACATACATTTATGAAAATTGAATAATGTATTAGTATTGATATATTTCATTCCAGGCTTTTTTACCTATTTTACTGTTGTGTGCTAAAAAATAATCTAGTTTTAATATTGTTCTTGGAATAACGCATTATCATACTTTTTGCTCCTAGGCTTTCAATTTCATAGGTATAATTACTTGCATTCCCACTACTTGTTTTAGCCTGCACTTTTATTTGAAGCGCAGTATCATTTTTAACAATTTCATAGTTTCCGACAAGACCATCAGAATCAGACGTAGCTAAATTTTTCAAATAATTAATAAAATAAGTAGGTTGTCCTAAGTACGTTTTATTACTAATAATGGTCCCGGTAGTAGTTTGTGCATAATCCAAATACCAGGTTTTGTCTGCTATTAACCGATAAGCAAGATTCACTTCAATACCGCTATTGTCTTTGTTACAAGAAAGTATCAAGGATACTATGAACAATAATTTAATGGATGTATTCAATAAGGATGTTCTCATCTGTTTCTATTTAAAAGATATCATTAAGTTTAACCATAGCACCCATTTGAATACTATTTAAATTGCTATGTATGGGTTCTTTGGTGAAAGAACTTAAAGGAAGTTTGTAATGGAGGAATAATGTATAAAAAGAATGGTTGTTAAATTCTAGGCCACCATCACCGCTTATATAATGCCTTCTATAATTATGATTAATTAAATTATCTGGGCTTTGTTCAGACAATCGGGTATTTAAGCTTGGACCAATTGTAAAGTAAAGTTTATATCTACTTGTGTCGCTAATGGGTATTAATTGTTTATAGTAGGCCGAAAGGTTCAGCATCAGAAACTGATCTTCCGCTAAAAATTTTGAATAATTTGTAACAAAAGGAGGTAGTTTGTTAGCATCTTCATAATTATTGCCAGTTGATATTTTACTCAACATAGCAGTGAAAGCGAATTTATGAGAATGAATAGCTTTGCTTTCCCATCTTATCCCTAAAAAATAAGCTGGTTTATATAGGTTTTTTTGATAATCATTTAATTCGTAATTGAATCTAGAACTATAATCATTCAATGTAATGGTTTGCTTATTAAAGTTCATGCCCGTAATTAAGTAAACACGTTTCTTGAATAAATGAATGATTTTTTCTTTTTTTTGTTCATCATTGGATTGTGCGAACGCTTGATTTTCACAGCAGCAAATAAGTAGGAGGAGGAAGGAAAAAAGACATTTATGTAGCATTGATTGGCTGATTAACTGAGGTGAGGATTGATAATTTCAATTGGTACAAAATACACTGAATAGTAGCCACAAGGAATAGGGCTAATGCCTCAATTTTGCCATTTACAGGTTATTTATTGAAATGGGTAATGGCCCATTTTAATAAACTATTGTTATCATTAGGAAGATGTAGTTTTTTGATGATATTGTATCGATGATTGCGTACTGTTTTCTCGGCAATGAATAATAAATCGGCGATTTCCTTACTCTTTTTTTGTTTAGCGATTAAGTCTAGAATCTTGTATTCGGACATACTTAAGCTTTGAATTAAAGTATCCTTTTTCATCTTTTCCATTAGAAACATGAAAGCCATATTGACTGTTACTTTAATTTGCTCCTCATTCCATGGTTTAACAATATAATTAAATGGATTAGAGGCATCTGCCATTTCAACCATTTTGTGATCGCTAAAAGCAGTTACATAAATGACTTCCAATTTGGGTAAAAGCAACTTTGCCTCCAATGCAAAATCAATTCCTGTGCTTCCATTACCCAAATTAATATCACAAATGGCTAAATGGGGCTTTTGCTTCTTAGCTGCTTCAATAGCGTCCTGAAAATTATGTGTAACAGTTACAAGGTATCCCGCTGCTTCTAAAATTTCTTGTAAATCAAGTGATACGATAATTTCATCCTCAAGTAGTAAAATTCTTTTTTCCATTAGTTTAATTTATTAAATTTTATATGATGAGAAACCCCATGGTTGGATTCAATGATATGTGTTGCTTTAAGTTGTAAACACATTAAGTCAATAAGTTTTAAACCCAAGCTTTTTTCTTTTTTGCTTTCTTTTTGTAAACCTTCTCCATTGTCACTTACCATTACTTCAATAACATTTTCTATACAGGTAATTTGTATTGTTAAAATACCTATGATTTTACTATTTTTAAAGGCATATTTAAATGAGTTAGATACCGCTTCGTTGATAATTAAACCAATGGCAACGACTGTTTCAATAGGGAGTTTTAAATTTTCATCAATATCAAAGTTGACTGCAATTTGATGTTTATCTATTTTATAAATACTTTCCAAGTGGGCTGCTAATGTTTTTATATACGTTAAAATTTCTACTAGCTCAAAGTCGCCGCTATTGTATAAATTTTGATGTACCAATGCCATTGTTTGAATCCTATTTTGTATAGAGGATAAAGTTTCAATAATTTCGTTGTCTTTATTTCTTCTTTTTTGTAGATTAAGTAAACTATACATTACTTGTAGATTATTTTTTACTCGATGGTGTAATTCTTTTAATAATGTTTCATTATGAATTGACTGGGCTTCCATTTTATCGGAATGCGCGTTAATCATTTTATTTTGTTCCTCAATTTTTACTTTTGATTTATTATTAGCAACACTATTTAAATAAATAGCGGTACTAATGGTGATGGAGATGATTAAAAAGAATAAAAGAATAAGTAATACATTTTTTTGTTTATTATTTTTTTTATTACTATCATTCAAAGATTGGTTACTTTTTAAAAGCTCTGTTCTTCTATTGCCCACCTCTAGCTGAACGAGCAAAAGAATGGATTGGTTTTTTTGAATTCTATCGTATAAAGTGTCCTTATACTCATTGTATTTTTTATAATAAATTAAAGAAGAGTCATTTTTATTAATTACGTTGAAATAAGTGGCATAATTTAATAATAGTTCAAGCTTTAGCGATTTTGACATTTTACCTTCAAATAATAAACTGGCACTATCTAAATAGGCCTTTGCATCATTAAATGCTTTTTGCTGTGTATAGCATTTACTTAATGTGACCATTTTAATAATTTTATTATCTGGATTATCGTAACTATTGCTAATGTCTATTTTTAGATTTTCAATGGCATTTAAGTAATTTCCTTTTTCCACATTGCATTTAGTGATATAGCCAATAAAACAGGTTTCCCAGTAAATTATTTTTTCATTATTCAGCGTATTGGATAGATTGTTGTATTTTTTAGTATTTCTTGTTTCATTTAGGCCTTTTTCATAAATGTATTTTGCACTATCATAGGCTTTCATTTTCATATATAAATCCCCTAATAAAAAATAATATTGTAAACGTGAGAAGGTATATTTATTAGGTATAGGTACGAATTGTAATAAGTCAATTTTTGCTGCTTCGTATAAGCCACAATCCTTATAAATTTCCCAATAGTTATTGATAAAATTATTTAGAATTCTTTCTTTTCTTATCGAGATAGCGGCTTCCATTTCATTAGATGCCCGATATTCCTCCTCAAGCTTTATTAATACACTTTTATAAACCTCCTTAGATAACTTTGCTTTGTTTTTTACAATCTCTTGTAATAAGGGGATGCCTTTTGAAAATTTAGTACCAGAATGGTAGATAAAACTCAGTGGGATACTTAACTCAAATGCCAATTCATTGTTTTTATTGCGAATGGCTTTATTATATTCTTTTTCAAATTTTATTTCCCATTCCCATTCCTTAATAATATTTATTTTACTCGGAGCAATATTGTTGATACTATCCCAGGATATCAATAATAATTTACCTGAACTTAGATTTTTAGTATTCTTACTCTTTATTTCATTGGGCGTATTCCCTAAACTATATTGATAGGATAATGATAAGAATAAGAGGAAGATATACGTTTTACTAATGTTCATTCAAGCTTTTAAGTCGCTCAATATATTTATTATATCTTATAACTTACATATTCTTTCCAATTCTAATCATTGATTTATTTTAATTGAATTTATCGGAAATGCAATACTGTATTGCTTTTTAGGTTAATACAGTAAACGGATATGATCATTAAAATGAGGCTTAAGACTCATTGATTAACACTAGTAAGTTTAGTTTATTTGTTGTAGTTGAAATCATTGATTATCCACCTATTAACCAATAACACTATGACAAAGTCAATATCAGGCACAAAATATTTTATTAGTGTTCATTTTTTAATACTTTTTCTCTTTTTTGCCCATAACATACATGCGCAAACTGCGAATCCTGGTATCAATTTTCAAGCAATTGCTAGGGATCGAGAAAACAATGCGGCCAATAACAGAAAAATTTATATTGAATGTACCATTGAGAATGGTTTGACCAATCCAACCGTGGTATATGGGGAACACCAGGAAGTAACTACCAACGAATTTGGTATTTTTAATATTGTCATTGGAAAGGGTAGTCGATTTACAGGAGTGAGTGATATATATGCCATTCAGTGGGACAAAGGGAAATATTTTTTCCATCTAAAAATTTCAATCACACCCGTCGCACCAGCTATTAATTGGGATTATACAAAAGAATGGGTTGATTTAGGTGCTGTAGAATTTGGAGTAGTTCCCTATGCAATTCACTCTTTAAATACAAACAATAGCCTAGATACTGCCAATTGGAAGCTTAAATTAAATAAGAGCGACACCGCTAGTATGTTATTGCCCTATAAAATGGCTATTTCCAATATAGATAGTAATAAATATGTTACCCCTTATCAACTTTCCCTTAAAACATTTGATACAATACATTTATCTAATAGAATCAACAATAAATTAAGCCTTACTGATACTAGTTTAATGTTGCTGCCTTATCGAAATGCGTTCATTCCATTTGATACAAGCTACCTATATGCAAAAATGGATTTAAAATTAAATGTATTGGATACGGCCAATATGTTGAATAATCGTTTTGCTAAAGATACCCTATCATTATCTGCTAGAATTAATCAAAAGGAAGATGTAGTCAATAAATCGGTAGATATGAATTTAACAACTGATTTTAACGACACTAAATATCCAACGGTCAAATCTATTAAATCTTATGTGGATGCAGCACTCATTGCGGGTGCGCCCGATGCGACTGCTACTAATAAAGGGATTATCATGCTTGCTGGAGACTTAACTGGTAATGCTTTAACCCCTTTAATTGCAAATAATGTTATTAGCACTCAAAAAATACAAGATGCAGCGATTACGGATGCAAAAATTGCCTTTGGTATTAATCCAGCAAAACTTGGCTTAGGGAATTTAACAAATAATGCACAGTTATATAGTTTTAATGGCCTCACTGCGCAAGTGCAGCATTTTGGTACACCTGGAACAATTGGATTGTTGCCTAATTGGATTTCCTTAGGCAATACACATGTGTTAAATATACCTATGGCATCTGCCACTGCTGTAACTGCAGGGTTAATTAGCAAATCCGATTATGACCGATTCACAACAGGCGTGAATACTAGTATTACCACCATCACCAATAATGGAAATACAGGATCTGCAACCATCAATGGACAAACAATTAATATCCCAGATTATACATTGGTAGGACTCGCTGGAAATGTAAATGCCAATATGGTTTTCGCTGGACCAATCAGTGGTGGTATTGGCCCAGCTGCCTTTAGAAATTTAGTGGCAGGGGATATTCCCAACAATAATGCAAGTACTACAGGTAATGCTTTTACTGCAACCAAATTAGCTACAGCTAGGTATTTGAATAATATTTTATTTGATGGTTCTGCAGACATTACAAACCTAACCGCTTCTACTACTAACTTGCTTACATTCAGCAATACTGGAACTGGAATTAATCCTGGTCAAAGTTTTAATGGTGCCATTGCAACAGAAATTTCTTATAATAGTATTGGTGCGGCCCCTAGTACTGGGTCCAATTTAATTACAACAGTGGGAAGTATTAGTAGCGGAACCTGGGCTGCCAATATTATCGGTGCGAATTATGGAGGCGCTGGTACCAATAATGGTTTGTTGAAAGCCAATGGATCTGGGATAGTGAGTACCGCAATAGCCGGAACGGATTATTTGAGTCCGTTTGGATCTCAAACTGCAAAATACATTTATGCAGCACCTAATTCAACCAATGGGAATCCAATTTTCAGGTTATTGCAAGCGAGTGATATCCCGCTTTTAAATCAAAATACAACAGGCAATGCTAATACGGCAACTGCTCTAGCCAACACGGTTTACATTAATGGTATTGCATTTAATGGGGTATCAGATATTACCATTGCAGCTGCTACTTCCAATGCATTATTATTTAATGATGCTGGCGCCGGAGGGAGTGCACCTACCTCATTTAATGGGGCTACAGCTAAAACCATTTCTTACAATACGATTGGGGCTGCTCCCTCGATGGGTTCAACCAATATAGTAACACTCGGAAACATTACTACGGGTACTTGGTCAGCTAGTGTAATTGGGGCTAATGTGGGAGGCGCAGGTACCAATAATGGCCTATTAAAAGCCAACGGATTAGGTGTAGTATCTGTTGCAAATGCAGGAACTGATTTTCAAAGTCCAATTTCCTTTTCAAGTCCTTTGATGAATGTAGCCAATGTGATTAGTATTCCACAAGCTACAGCTGTGGCTAGTGGCTATTTAACAAATTCAGATTGGACTTTATTTAATAACAAAATTGATCTAAGTCAAAAAGCTTCCATCAATGGGGTAGCAAGTTTGGACGCTAATGGTAAAATACCTTCTTCGCAAATACCCGCAATTTCTTTTTCAAGCGGTTATGTAGTTACTAGTCAATCCGCAATGCTGGCATTGTCAGCTGCGGTGGTAGGAAGTATAGCCATTAGAACGGACAATAGTAAAAATTATGTATTAAGCGGGTTACCCGCTACTAATTTGACAAATTGGTTAGAATTATTAATGCCGGCGGCGGTTTCATCGGTGAATGGCCGTACAGAAAGTAATATTACACTTACTACTACGGATATTGCAGAAGGAACTAATTTATATTTTACCAACACGCGCGTACGAAATGCAATTAGTGGAACCAACCCCATCAACTATTCACCAAGTAGTGGGGATATTTCTATGGCTGCTGCTACTGCTGCTGTCCCGGGTTATTTAACAGCGGCCGACTGGAATATGTTTAACAACAAAATGAGTACTTTTTCAAATCAAGCGGCTAATACATTTTATGCAGGACCAATAACAGGTCCAAATACAAGTCCTAGTTTTAGATCCATCGTAGTGGCTGACGTACCCACGCTTAACCAAAACACAACAGGTAATGCTGCTACTGCAACAAAATTGGCAGCTCCTAAAAATATTAATGGGGTAGCATTTGATGGATCGACAGATATTATCATTGCTTCTACTGTTGCTAATGCGGTTATCTTTAATACCACAGGAACTGGTTTAACAGGTCCAGTCAATTTTGATGGATCACTCGCAAAAACAATTTCTTATAATTCAATAGGCGCTTCACCTGTAGCGGGATCAACAAGTATAACTACTTTAGGAACCATCACTACGGGTACTTGGTCGGCAAATGTAATTGATGCAAGTAAAGGAGGTGCAGGAGTTACTAATGGAATATTAAAAGCAGATGGAACTGGTAATGTAAGTGCAGCCATCGCTGGAACAGATTTTATCCTTCCTTTCGCAGCACAGACAAGTAAATATTTTTATGCAGCCCCTAATGCATCAAATGGAGCACCCGTTTTCAGGTCAATTCTAGCCTCAGATATTCCTACACTTAATCAAAATACCACCGGAAATGCTTCGACAGCAACAAAATTAGTTGCTCCTAAAAATATTAATGGAGTTGCTTTTGATGGATCAGCAGACATTACAATTAATGCAACAGTGGGTGCGCCCATTACTTTTGATAATAGTGGAGCAGGGGGGGTAAATACCACCACCTTTAATGGTTCAGTTGCTAAAACAATTTCCTATAATACCATTGGTGCTTCACCTGCCATTGGTTCCAATGCCATTAGTACAGTGGGTACCATCACTTCAGGCACTTGGCTTGGTAATGTTATTGATGCGAATCGCGGTGGTGCCGGTGCGATAACAGGTATTTTAAAAGCCAATGGGACTGGCGTGGTTTCCGCAGCAACTGCTGGAACTGATTTTGAAAACCCATTAATTTTTTCACTCCCACTTTCCAGAACCGCTAATACCATTTCCCTTACTGCTGCAACGACAAGTACACAAGGCTATTTAACTTCCACTGATTGGAATTTATTTAATAACAAACAAGCAGCCATTGCTGCAGGAACAGGGGTGACTCTTACAGGTGGAAATACTATTTCTATTGGACAATCCGTAGCAACCAATACATCCCCTTCATTTGTGGGCGCTACTTTTTCAGGTTTAAGTGTTGCAGGAATAGTAACCAATTCAGCTGCAGGGGTTTTGGGAACAGCACCTACCACAGGGACAGGAAATATAGTTCGTTCAACAAGCCCAAGTTTGGTCACTCCCGTATTAGGAGATGCATCTGCAACTACTATTACGATTACAGGGGATGTCACTGCTAAAAGATATAAATTAACCATGCCCTCGGCAATCACAGCAGCGGCAACTACCACCATCGATTTAAGTACTGGCAATGTATTCACTGTAACTATGGGATTAAATATTACTACACTTACTCTTACTAATCCGGTGGCAGGTACCTATCTTATAAAATTTGTACAAGATGCAACGGGTACTCGTGATGTTACTTTTCCACTTACATGGAAATGGGCTGGAGGAGTTGTTCCTAGTTTAACAAATACACCCAACAAATTAGACATTGTCACTTTAATTTACGACGGGACAACTTACTATACCACCATTGTTCAAAATTTTTAAGATGAAAAAAAATATAATCATTCTTTTCTTTATTTTTTATATTCCTATTTCTGTGGTTGCTCAAGTCGTACCGCAAGGATTTTTAATTGGTCCAAGCACTATTGGAGGCCAATTGTGGGCACTGGTTAATTTATCATCAGCCACTTTTTCGGATGGAACAGCAATTCCCTATTATACCTCAGCCTCCGCGTTTGCAGGTTTAAACACACCCGCTTCCTGCTCCGTCAATTTTAATGCAGCAAATGATGCTATTTACGGAAGACTTTACAATTGGTATGCTATCAATGATCCAAGAAATGTTTGTCCTGTTGACTGGCATGTACCCCTTAGTTCCGAATTTGCAACTTTAAGTACAACCATTGGAGGAAATGGAACGGGGAATAAACTTAAAGCAACCGGCTTTACTTATTGGCTTAATGGAGGCGGCACCGATATTTATGGATTTAAAGCAGTTGGAACGGGATATATGGGTTCCTCTAGCTATAGCAACTTAAGTAGATCTACTTATTTTTGGACCAGTAACGAAGTTAGTCCAGGTTCAGGAAATGCCTACACCTGGTCATTATTAGATGGTATCTCCACCCTTGCTCAAAGTGCGCAAGGAAAAATTGGGGGCTTCTCCGTGAGGTGTATTCATGATTAATGATACTCGACAGCCTTCATTGTAGTTGGTATAGGTTGTAAAATTGATTGCAAATTGCTTAATTTTCCATCAATACTATTTTCATCATACTCCAACCCTAATATTTTTGCTACAATTGGATAAACATTTACGTTTTCAAATGCTTCAATATTTAATCCTTTTTTGAATGCTGGTCCCCAAGCCATAAAACTGGCGCGCATATCGGGATGATGATTATCAAATCCGTGTTTCCCTAGTGTAGTTTTACGTGATGAAAAATTAAATACTTTAGGTAAATGTGGAACAACAATTAAATCACCAATGCGATTGTATTTGTCATCTGCTTTTGAATAATGCCAATGATAGGGGGTCTCGTTTAATGTATATACAGAGATAGAAGTATCTTTTTTAAGGGCAGTATAGGTAGATTCCACTTTAGATGAATCCTTTGCATATAAATGAATAAGCGCATCTCCCCAAGGCACCCTAAAAGCAGCGGTATCAATTGCTTTTGGCATACTTAAGGTATTGACATTGTCAACTTTCGTCATGCCATGATCTGAAACAAAAATATAATTAATGGGTAAATTCAAAGTAGCTAGGGTTGCTTGTAATGCATTTATACTACTATCTACAAATTTAACGGCAGCAGCTACATGTGGGTCATTGGGGCCATAAGTATGTGCTTCATGATCCACTTCAGGCATGTAAAAAGTAATCATGTGTGGTCGCTGTTCCTCGGGTAAACTTAACCAATCTTTCACTGCATTAATTCTATTGGCAATATTAATTTTTTCATTGTACACATAGTAGTAGGTGGGTCTTGTATTTTGTATGGCCGCTTCCGATCCTACCCAATAAAAACTAGCAGACAACATTTTTTGTTGTTCAGCCAATACCCAAAGTGGCGTACCGCCATACCATTTTCCATCTCCCACAATCTTTGTATTGCCCATTCTATATTCTTGGCCAAATGCTTTATCAAAATAAGTGTTATCAACTAGTCCATGGTGGGATGGATACATACCCGTTACAAGGGTGTAATGATTGGGGAAGGTTAAAGAAGGAAAGGAAGGGGTCATAAATTTAGCACGTACCCCCATATTTGAAACCGATTTTAAAAATTCAGCATTATACAATTCAGTAAAATCGCTTCTGAATCCATCGGCAGAAATCAATATCACATAAGGTTTATGTAGTTGACTTTGGTCATTTTTTCTACCCGCTACCACTTTTTGAGTGGTGTCTTGTGCGCATACAGTACTCAAAATGAACAGACCAATAAAAAGGCTATTTAATTTTTTTAACATCGGTATCTTTTTTTCTGATATAAATACTAATTGAAACAGTGATTAATGCAACAACAATACCTCCCGCAACATCTAAAGGGAAATGCTGTGCTAAATATACCCGGGAGTATCCACAAGCTATGGCATAAAATGCACCTAATATCACTATTTCCTTTTTTGGAAAGAAAAATACCGTTACCAAATAAATTGTAAAAGCGGTAGCGGTATGACCAGATGGAAAACTATTCCACATATTTAACGTCACGCCCTTCACTGTATGAATTTGGTCATGGGGGATACCACTTGCCATAGGCCTACTTAATTGATCCCAAAATAAGTTTTTAGGCAATTGGGTGAGTAGGGTAGAAATTAAAAAGTTCAATAATATAAAAAGGTGGTCTTTTTTAAACCAACCAAAAAGCAGTATAAAATAGGGGATCCACATCCAGCCTTCAGCGAGTAAACTAAAAGAAACAAAGCTAAAATCACCCATTTTACCCAAATCTCCATTTAGCCATAAAAAAACGCTTTCTCTGGAATAAAGGTAGGCACTTAGGAATAGCGGAAGGGCAATAGCTAAGCAAAGTATAAAGGCAATTTTAAAAGGTTTGCTAATAATGGAGTACATACTTGGAATGAAGGCTTATTTGCACCTAAAAATACAGAATGTTTATAGCTTATTGTCAACTAATTATTTAAATCCTTGTTATAACTTTACAATTACCCATGAGCAAAGAAAAAGACCAAATAAAAGTAGTAGGTGCCAGAGAGCATAATTTAAAGAATTTTGATATTTCGATACCCAAAAACCAGCTGGTGGTATTTACCGGAGTGAGTGGTAGTGGCAAGTCCTCCCTAGCTTTTGATACCTTATACAATGAGGGGCAACGAAGGTATATGGAAAGTTTTAGTGCCTATGCCCGTCAATTTATGGGCGATATGGAACGTCCCGATGTGGATCAAATTACGGGCCTTTCTCCTGTTATTGCCATTGAGCAAAAAACTACCAATAAAAATCCGAGGTCCACGGTGGGTACGGTAACAGAATTGTATGATTTTTTGAGATTATTGTATGCCAGAATCGGAAAGGCTTATAGTTATCATACTGGCAAGCCCATGGTTAAGTTTTCTGAAGCAGAGATTATCCAAAATATTTTCACCAAGTTCAAGGACCAAAAAATTAATTTATTAGCACCTGTGGTTCGAGGACGTAAAGGACATTATAGAGAATTATTTGAAGAAATTCGTAAAAAAGGATTTGTAAAGGCGAGGGTAGATGGTGAAATAATTGAATTAAGGCCTAAGTTTCAGGTGGATCGCTACAAAATTCATGATATTGAAATAGTCGTGGATCGTATCCCGGTTACTGATGCGATGAAAACCAGACTTGGGGAAAGTGTGGCGCAATGTTTAAAAATGGGCAATGATCTGCTGTTTTTATTGGAAGAGGGAAAAACAAAAATTGTTCAATATTCAAAACAATTAATGTGTTTGGAAACAGGGTTAAGTTATGAGGAACCCTCTCCCAATAGTTTTTCATTTAACAGTCCTTATGGAGCCTGTCCTGTGTGTAAGGGATTGGGCAATGTGTATGCTATTGATTTGAACTTAATAATGCCTGATAAAACCTTAAGCATTAATGCAGGAGGCATTGAGCCATTGGGGGAAGCGAGGGAGGCAAGTGTATTCACGCAGGTAAAACAATTTGCGCGTAAACATAAAATTAGTTTGGATAAACCTTTAAAGGATTTAACCAAGGAACAGTTGGATTTAATTTTATTTGGAGATCAAAATATTACTAGTTCATTGGACTTGGATTTAGACGATGAAAACATACCTGACACATACACTGGAAGTTATGAAGGCATTGTTTCCATGTTAAAACGTTGGTTTACTTCCTCCCAAAGTACCGATCATTTAAAAGGATGGGTAGAAGGATTTATGGAATTAAATACTTGTTCAGCTTGTGGTGGTTCTAAATTGAGAAAGGAAAGCTTATGGTTTAAAGTAAACAATGTAAATATTGCTGCATTAAACGAAATGCATTTAGATGATTTACAAAAATGGTTTTTACAATTACCTGCTAAGCTGGATAAAAAAGATACGCAAATTGCATCGGGTATTTTAAAAGAAATTGATGACCGTATTTCTTTTTTGATGAATGTGGGTTTGTCCTATCTATCCCTAAGCCGTCCATCCAAGTCATTGAGCGGAGGAGAGTCTCAAAGAATTAGGTTGGCTACCCAAATTGGGTCCCAATTACAAGGCATTACTTATATTTTGGATGAGCCTAGTATTGGATTACACCAAAGGGATAATCAGCGATTGATTACTGCATTGAAACAATTAAGGGATATTGGCAATACGGTATTGGTGGTAGAACATGATAAGGATATTATGATGGCATCAGACTATTTAGTGGATATTGGTCCGCGTGCAGGTATTCATGGTGGGCATATTGTAGCGCAGGGCACGCCCAAAGAAATCATAAAATCAAAGTCGGAAACCGCCTTGTATTTAGCGGGTAAAAAAATGATTGAAGTGCCTGCAGAACGAAGAAAAGGAAATGGAAAAGTAATTACAATAAAAGGAGCCACAGGAAACACATTGCGCAAAGTGGATTGTGAATTTCCTTTAGGAAAATTTATTGTGGTTTCTGGTGTGAGTGGAAGTGGCAAGTCCACTTTAGTGAATGAAACCTTATATCCAATTTTATCACAGTATTGTTATCATAGCAAAACAAAACCAATGCCATATAGCAAGGTAACGGGTTTGGAGCATATTGATAAGGTAATTGAAATTGATCAATCACCTATTGGACGCACGCCTAGAAGTAATCCAGCCACTTATTGCGGCTTTTTCACCGATATTAGAACACTTTTTGCATCGGTACCTGAAGCTAAAATTAGAGGCTATCAAGCAGGACGTTTTTCTTTTAATGTAAAAGGGGGAAGATGTGAGGTTTGTGAAGGGGGAGGAATGCGGGTGATTGAAATGAACTTTCTGCCAGATGTATATGTGCATTGTGAAAAGTGCGGAGGAAAAAGGTACAATCGAGAAACTTTGGAAATAAGGTATAAAGGAAAGTCAATCAGTGATGTGTTAAATATGACGGTGGAGGAAGCCTGTGAATTTTTTCAGGCAGTACCCTTTATTTATAGAAAGGTTAAAGTGCTTCAAGAAGTTGGCTTGGGGTATATTACCTTGGGACAGTCCGCGGTGACTTTAAGCGGAGGGGAAGCGCAGCGGGTGAAACTCGCCACAGAGTTAGGTAAAAAAGATACCGGTAAAACCTTTTATATTTTAGATGAACCCACCACAGGATTACATTTTCAAGACATTAAATTACTAATAGGTGTATTAGATAGATTGGTTGAGCGAGGAAATACCGTATTAGTGATTGAACACAATATGGATGTGATAAAAGTAGCGGATCATATTATTGATCTTGGACCCGAAGGGGGGAGTGGGGGTGGCGTAATACAATTCGTAGGTACGCCGGAGGAAATGGTTAAAAAATCAAAGTCTCATACCGCCAAGTATTTGGCTGTAGAAATGAACTAAGCGGCATTATGGACATTGTAACAAAAGTCAATAAAAATCGTTTTAATAGTTAAATAATTGGTACAGTTGTGAAAAATATTTTATTGTTTCGTGTTTATATATTAATCGTGTTTGGCCTATTTTACACAGTGGTTACCCATGCCAATACATTGCAAGGGACGGTGAAAGATAGGAACGGTAAGGAAATACCTTACGCTTCCATTATGGTCAAAAAAACAACTATTGGTACTACGGCAAATAGTAAGGGACAGTACAGTTTACAATTAGGCAAAGGAGAATATATTGTTGTCTGCCAAAGTATAGGATTCAATATTAATGAACAAAAAATAAAAATCGAGGATAATTCAACCACTTTAAATTTTGTATTAGAAGAACAATCCTATGAATTAAAAGAAGTGGTTGTCTCCAATAAAGCAGAAGACCCAGCCTATGAGATAATCCGAAACGCAATAAAAAAGCGTCCCACTTATTTAAAGGAGTTTAATAATTTTAAATGTCAGGTATATTTAAAAGGGCAATTACAATTAAGGGATTATCCCAGTAAATTTTTAGGGGATACCGTTGACTTTGAGGATGGTGATACAAGTAAGGCAAAGTTGTTGTATTTATCAGAAACTTTTGCGGATTATTCCATTAGAGACAATCAAAGAAAAGTGGAAATTACTTCAACTAAAGTGAGTGGAAGTAATGATGGATTTGGATTTGGCAATCCTTCTATTATTTCATTTTATGAAAATATCATTGATGTAAATAATGCCTTAAATCCAAGAGGATTTATTTCACCCATCGCAGACAATGCGTTGAATTACTATAAATATAAATACATGGGCTCTTTTTATGAAAATGGCCTTGAGATTTGTAGAATTAAAGTTACCCCTAGGCGAAAGCAAGAGCCTTTATTTACCGGATATATTACTATTATTGATGGACGTTGGAACATACATAGTGTTCAGTTAAATTTAATAAAGGAGCAGCAGTTGCAGTTGGTGGATACCGTGAGCTATGAACAAATTTATATGCAAATCAACAATCAATGGGTGGTAAAACAACAAGTGAGTAATGTTGCAGGTAGTTTTTTAGGGTTTAAGTTTTATGGTAGCTTTTTGCAAGTATATAATAAGTATGAGATTAATAAAATTTTTGACCCCAAGTATTTCAGTAATGTTGTAATTAAGTATTTAGACAGCTCCAATAAAAAATCAATAGAATTTTGGGATAGTAACCGTCCTATTGCCTTACTGCCAAATGAAGCATTAGATTATATTAAAAAGGATAGTCTGGAAAAATTAAGGTCAACCCCAGCCTATCTGGATAGTGTGGATAGGGTTAGGAATAGGCCTAAATTGTTCAATGTATTGATAACAGGCTATAATTACAGTATTCAATCTAAAAAAACATTCCTCAGATTTAATCCTTTGCTAACGCTTTATCCTAGTTATTTTAATCCAGCAGAAGGCCGTGTAATGAATTTTGGAATGACTTACACCCAACAATTTAAAAAGTACAATCGCTTGGAAATAAATCCAGTGCTAAGGTATGGTTTGAAAAAGGAGAAATTGTATGGAGAGCTAATCACAAATTATACATTTCCAACAAAATCACGGTCCTTTTTGAATGTAGGATTTGGAAATACCGTTTTCCAGTTCAATAACAACAATCCTATTTCTGAATTTTTGAATTCGTTAGGCGGATATATTTGGGGCCGAAATGATATGAAAACTTATGAAGCCTCCTATTTTAAAATAAGGTATGGTCAAACTTTTGGACAAGGTATTGATGCCGCTGTTGGTGTGCAGTATCAAAATCGAAAACCAATGGACAATGTAGTTTTAAAGCTAAAGGATAAAGTATTTACGCCGAATTATCCTACTACCTTAATGAACGCCAATATAGTCCCCCATACGTCCTTAGTGCTTAATTTTAATGTTACTTGGAGGCCTTTTTCCCGATACCTCGAATTACCTGATCGTTTGATTAATTTGGGGTCAAAATATCCTACACTTAATTTTAATGTCGCTACTGGCTTACCTTCTATATTGGGAAGTAATGTTGACTTTATGAAATGGCGCTTAACTGCAACACAAAATTTAAACTTAAAATTATACGGCAAATTAGATGCTAAATTCATTGTGGGAGGCTTTTCTAATGCAAACCAAGTATTTGCGCCCGATTTTCAACACTATTTAGGGAATGAGATTGCGATTAATAATAACTATATGAATGGATTTCAGTTATTGCCTTATTATACTTTTAGTAATACAGCTTCCCTTTACACCGAGTCCCATTTTGAGTATCATTTGAATGGCTTTATTTCAAATAAAATACCAGTGTTTAAAAAGCTAAATTGGTTTTTTGTACTAGGTGCCAATACCTTAAATGTAAATGGGAAGCCAAATTATCTTGAAACATTTGTCTCAGTTGAGAAAATATTTAAACTAATTCGTATAGATTTTGTAAATGGATATTTGCAAAATGGCCCCAATACACAGGGGATTAAATTTTCTTATAAATTACTTTAGTGACGAATCATGGGGATATGTTCAATATCGTCCTCATAATACATTTCGCCAGCTTGTTCAAAGCCCTGCTCGTTGTAAAACTTTTTTAAGTAAAGTTGAGCACCAATTTTAATAGGATGTTTGCCAAATAACCTTTCACATTCGGCAATGGAATATTGCATAAGTGCCTTGCCTGCACCTATCCCTCGGTGTTTTGGGGATCCAACAACGCGTCCAATACTTTGGTAGCCCGGGTAACTTTGATTAACATCAAATAGTCTTGTGCTAGCGATTAATTCGCCATTCATCCAGCCCATTGTATGATAGGCTATTTGGTCGTTATTGTCCATGTCTAAAAACACGCAATTTTGTTCAACAACAAACACTTCACTTCTTAATCTTAAAATAGCATATAGCTCGTCCACAGTGAGGGCGGAAAAAT
Source organism: Bacteroidota bacterium (assembly GCA_947457075.1). GTDB lineage: Bacteria > Bacteroidota > Bacteroidia > Chitinophagales > Chitinophagaceae > Sediminibacterium. Next base: position 12,128 of record CANGUG010000012.1, on the reverse strand, counting down.
GTTTCGTACTCCATTGAAGGGTAGTAGTTGTTGACATATACTCAAATTTAAGGCTTTGCTTATACTTTGCTCGGTAAAATTACAATATTTGCATTTACTTTTTTTTCAATATGTAAAAGTGGTCAACTGCACTGTCTCTGGTAGCGGGGTTTAAAAATTCACCCGTTAATGTACTCACATGGAAACTAGCGATAGAAGTTATTTTATTAAAATGAATCAGAAGGCTGTCTGGTGTATTTTTATCTTCAATTAAAATAAAATCTCCCTTTTTTGAAGCAGTTAAGTCTTCGATATTTTTATAAGTATAATTACTATAGAAATCTAAGCTTCTAGAGTCGGTTATTTTATATAAATAGAAATTTGATTTATCAATCTTTTCCTCATTGATATATTTAGTTACTTTATTTCCTAGTTGATACTCTAATAGTTTAGGATAAAAAAATACATTTAAAAATAAATTAGTGGTCAAAATGGAAAATAATCCAAAATGTAAAATTTTAGGTATAGTATTGTTGTTAAAATAAAGAATAATTGCAAAAATGATTGCTGCAACAAACAATAAAAGGGTAATAAGCAGTTTATTTGTATTGAAAGGGACAAACATTAAATAAACTAGTAAGGCTAATAGGATACTAAATATAACAAAATGGACAATGCTTAATACTTTGTTACAATTCCCATTATTTTCTTTAATGGTAATATTATAAATGCACTTAGCTGTAATGATGGATATAAAAGGTAAAACAACATATATATAATGAGGTAGCTGGTATCTACTGCTGCCCAATGCCAAATAGGTAATTAAAAAACCAGGCAGGGTAATCCATTCATGACTACTTTTGATTTTAAATTTATTTTTAATTATTTTATATACTTCAGCAAGTAGTCCTATCACAAAGAACAAGGTCCAAGGTAAAAATCCCCACAATAAATTTTCAAATAAAAAAGTGATGCTGTCATTTTCATGCCATATACTTTCTCCGGTGATTCGGCCAAAACTCTGTGTCCAATAAAAAAAACGTAAGCCTGAAGTCCCAGTCTTGCCGTACATTACTTTTTCGGGATGCAAATCAAATTGTTGGTACAAACCAATGTCCATGGGGAGTAATAATAGTAGGATAATGACCAATCCTACTAGATACTCCCATCTAAATAATAATTTATATTGTTTATGAATAATTAAATGAGGAACAAATGAAAATATAGGAACCATAAAAGCAATGGGTCCTTTGGTCATCATTCCAAATCCAATAGCACTAAAGGCGATAATGAATGAAAGCCAATTTTTATTTTGCAGCCAACTAGCAAATTGCCAAACCCCTACAATTACCCAGCACATTAACATGGTATCGGTCCTTACATCATGTGTGATTAAAAACATTGCTTGGGAACTGGCAATAACTAATGCGGATAATATAGCAATCTCTTTTTTGTAATACAGTAATGTAAATTTATAGGTGCTATAAATGGCAATAACAGCCATTAAGATGGAAGGCAATCTAAAGGCAAAATCATTCATTCCAAACAGGTACATACTAAGTGTACTAGCCCAAAAAAGAAAAGGAGGTTTGTCTAAATAATCCTTTCCTTGGTCAAAAATTTGCAGAAAGCTTTTGGTTTGCAGCATTTCTCTACAAATATTTCCATATTGGACGGAGTCAATTTCAATTAATGGAATAAATAAGCTTCCCAAAATATAAATAACGATACTTGCAAGTATATAATACAAATATAGTTGGCTAGCACTTTTGTTGTTGTTCATCATTAGTCGATTATAATTTCGGGCTTAAATATTCGTCCTTTATGAAATAATTTTAATATTGTTCCAAATATATTATAATTTTAATGAAAATATAATACACGCTATATAAATATACCAATGATCATTAATAAAATTTCAATTATTGTCCCAGCTTACAATGAGGCAGCTACGATATCAAATATTTTAGATAAACTCATTCATTTATCATTGATCAATAACATTAATAAAGAAATTATTGTTGTAAATGATTGTTCTACTGATAATACTGGCGAAGTAGTTGAAAAAATAATGGCTGCGCATCCTTCTTCGGAAATTGTATATGTGGAACATGCCAAAAATGCAGGCAAAGGAGCAGCGATACATACAGGTATAAAAAGTGCAACAGGGGAGTATCTGATCATACAAGATGCCGACTTGGAATATGACCCTAATGAATTTAACATCCTTTTGAAACCTGTATTGGATGGTTATGCCGATGTAGTGTATGGGTCAAGATTTTTAGGGGGATCAGCACATAGAATTTTATTTTTCTGGCATACTATAGGGAACAAATTCTTAACCTTTCTGTCTAATTTATTTACCAATTTAAATTTAACAGATATGGAAACCTGTTATAAGCTTTTCAAAACAGATATCATTAAGGGTATCCAGCTTAACGAAAAAAGATTTGGCTTTGAACCAGAAGTCACTGCTAAAATTGCAAAGATTAATAACATCAGAATTTACGAAGTAGGTATTTCCTATTATGGCAGAACTTATGCGGAAGGGAAAAAAATCAATTGGAAGGATGGATTTAGGGCCATTTATTGTATCCTTAAGTATAATTTATTTTCTTAACCCCAATCTATTGAATAAGGCTTTCTTAATAGGAGTGGGTAAAGTAAATTTCAAATAAATACGCCTGCTCAATTATTTTGTACTAAGGAATCAAATGACTTATTCAGTAATGGTATAGTGGCGCTTTAATAACCGAAAGGTCATAGTTGTATGAACTATACCTATGATACCAATAATTAAAAAAAGGACATAAATAGCATTGAACATTGAAAGGAAAAAGTCAAGGGTATATTCCTTTGGTATGCCCGGTTGTTGCAATACGTTTTCTTTTATCATTTTTGCTAGCTCAACATTATTGGCAGTTAATGCATATATGGCATCATAGAAAAATATAAAGCATAGTACAAAACTTACAATGGCATTTACTTTAATCCAATCTTTAAACTTGGTTGTTAAAATTTGATCCCCTTTTACAACCTGGTTTAAAAAACGAAGGCTCGAAAATGCATAAAGTGTAAAACAGGTTAGGCCAAAGACCACAATTAATACACTTGGATTAACGAAAACAAAAGCCAATGAGAGTAGATTCATTAATCCTAGTAAAATAGCAAAGGGGATTAATAGGTATGTTAAAGCCGGATAAAATTTCATTCCTTTTTTAGTTGACTTATTTTAAATTTAGTTTGATATGTAATTCTTCAAACTGTTTGTCGTCAATACTGCTAGGGGCATCTAACATTACATCGCGTCCACTATTATTTTTAGGGAAAGCAATAAAGTCTCTAATACTTTCACTACCCCCCAATAAAGCACATAAACGGTCAAATCCAAAAGCAATACCACCATGAGGAGGTGCGCCATATTCAAATGCGCCTAGTAGGAAACCAAATTTATGTTGTGCTTCCTCTGGAGACATACCTAAAGCAGCAAACATTTTTTCTTGAAGGTTTCTTTGGAATATCCTGATTGATCCTCCGCCAATTTCATTGCCATTCAATACCATATCATAAGCATTGGCCTTGATATTCGCATAAGGGTGTTCTAAATATTTTGCTGCGTCCTTAATTTCAGGTGCATTGTTAATCATAATGTCAATATGATCAGGCTTAGGCGAAGTGAATGGATGGTGCCTAGCGACCCATCGGTTGCCTTCCTCGTCATATTCAAATAATGGGAAGTCTAATACCCATAATAATTTAAATTCATCTTCTTTTCTAAAGCCTAATTGCTTGCCTAATTCCAAACGTAATTCACTAATGGCTTTACGTGTTCTTTCTTCGGCACCAGCTAGTATCAACACTAAATCACCTGCTTTTGCATTCGTTGCGGCAGCAATGGCTTTTAATTTATCTTCCGAATAAAATTTATCTACATTACTTTTGAAACTGCCGTCGGCATTACATTTAATAAATACCAATCCCTTCATGCCAATTTGAGGACGCTTAACCCACTCGGTTAATTCATCGGTTTGTTTACGTGAATATTCACTACAGCCCGGGGCAGCAATGGCAATTACAGTTTCTGCTTCATCAAATACTTTAAAATCAACACCATTGATTAATGCAGCTTGATCTTGCTTATCAGAAAATACATGACCTGGTTTTTTCAAATTGCATAATTCCATGCCAAAACGAATATCTGGTTTATCGTTACCATAATTCCACATGGCGTTTTCCCAAGTCATTCTTTGAACGGTCTCGGTGTAATCTATGTTTTTGACATCCTTAAATATGCTCTTAATTAATCCTTCAAACATATTTAAGATATCTTCCTGCTCTACAAAACTCATCTCGCAGTCAATCTGTGTAAATTCAGGTTGACGATCGGCTCTTAAATCCTCGTCTCTAAAACATTTCACAATTTGATAGTAGCGGTCGTAGCCACTTACCATTAATAATTGCTTGAAAGTTTGTGGAGACTGGGGTAGGGCATAAAATTCACCCGCATTCATTCTGCTTGGTACCACAAAGTCACGTGCACCTTCGGGGGTAGATTTAATTAAAAAAGGAGTTTCAATGTCCATGAATCCTTTTTCATGTAAATAATTACGTGTTGCACGGTTCACGCTATAACGTAATTCAATATTCTTTTTAACTGCGTTTCTTCTTAAATCCAAGAAACGATATTTCATTCTAATGTCATCCCCACCATCGGTATCATCCTGTATGGTAAATGGAGGAACGATAGAAGCGTTTAAAATTTTAAATTCAGCAACTTTTATTTCAATTTCACCTGTGGGGATATTGGCATTCTTGCTTGAACGTTCAATTACTTCGCCTTGCACTTGCAACACAAATTCACGACCCAAAGGCTGTGCATCGAGTTGATGTTGCAATTCCTCACCTATTAATAGCTGCGTAATGCCATAACGGTCTCTGAGGTCCACAAAAGTGATGGCCCCGAATTTACGAATGGTTTGTACCCAACCAGCAAGGGTTACTTTTTGGCCTACAAATTGGATATTTAATGCTCCACAATGGTGTGTACGATACATAGTAAACTATTGAAATAAGTTAGGACTGCAAATATAGCCCAATTCCTAGAAAATCCCCATCTTTGCCGTATGACTGACAAGGGGATAACACCACAATTACGCAGAATTATACTCTCTGGATACTTTTTTTTAACGGGCATTTGTTTTGCTAGCTGGGCCAGTAGGATTCCTGATATTAAAATACATTTGGGTTTAAGTGATGGTGCTTTTGGTGCTTTCTTGTTTTTTTTACCCATTGGCTCTTTTTTAGGGATCCCTATTTCGGGGAGTTTAACAGCGAAGTATGGTAGCAAAACCATGGTGAGTATCGCCTCTGTATTATACCCTTTGGCCCTCATTAATATCTCCTTTGCCAATACCACTACTTATTTAGCTGTTGCCCTTTTTTTATTTGGCATGATAGGAAACATGTTTAATGTTTCTGTCAATACACAAGCTACTTCCTTGTCCAAATTATTTGAAAAAAGCATTATTTCCAGATTCCATGGTTTTTGGAGTTTAGCAGGATTTACAGGTGGTTTATTAGGAGGACTTTTTGTTGCAAAATCAATTTCTCCCTTTCAACAATTTTTGAGCATTGCAATTGTAGGATGGCTTTTTTTATTGGCCACTAGCAAATATTTAATGCCCAATGAAAAAAGTACTGCACCTATCCGAAAAATGTGGTCAAAGCCAAGTCCTTTATTATTTCAATTTGGCTTGGTTGCATTAAGTAATATGATATGTGAAGGAATGATGTTTGATTGGAGTGGATTGTTTTATAAAGATGTAATTAAAGTTTCTGATACATGGAGGACAACAGGTTATGTTTGTTTTATGGCCTGTATGACAACGGGTAGAATGTTTGCAGATACCCTAATAAATTATTGGGGGGCTAGAAAACAATTAATGCTAAGTGGCTTGGTGGTTACCATTGGTTTACTAATTGCAGTGGCACAACCTCATATTGTAATAAGTAGTATTGGTTTTATGTTAGTTGGATTTGGCGTGTCCTCGGTAATTCCTACAATATATGGAACGGTGGGAAGGAATGCAGCAGCTGGTCAGGCAAGTATTGCACTTGCTTCCGTTTCTTCTATTGGATTTTTTGGTTTCTTAATTGGACCGCCCATTATTGGTTTCTTATCCGAGGCCATAGGATTAAGAGGTGCATTTTTTGTTGCAGCTATATTAGGCATCGCCACTTTTTTACAAGCGCATCGCTTAAAAAAATATTTATAAAACTAGACAGATGTAAACTCCTACTGTTTATAAAGTAGCTTCTTCCTCTTTATGTCTTGGCTTATACATTAAATAGTAGAATGCTAAAATAAGTACCCCCGAAACAAATGGAATCATTGCCAAATGTTTTACCGTTGTATTGCCAAATACAATATGTTCATCTACTCCAAAAAATTCACTACACATCCAAAAGGAATTCGCGCTAATCCAAACAGTGATGGCTAGATTGTGACAAAGTTCAGAAACAATTTTTCTGGTTCTCCATGCAATGACAATGGAAATGATAATGGTGGGTATGATCATAATTACTCCAAGTGGTCTCCAACCCATACACCAAGCAATGTCTTTAAATAACCAAAATACAATGTGTAAATTTTCCATTTTGCGATATGCAATGGGGATATTATAAAGTTCGTTTTTGTTGGAGGACATCTGCGTTGATTATGATTATTGAAAATAATAAAATTTTATGGATTCTTCGTAAATAGAGATGCAAAACGTACAATGCTGGCCTCTGCTTCAACGGGGGCTCCATATTCAAGATGTGCCAATAGTTGAGCAGTAAAATAAGGTGCCAAGGAACATCCTTTAGTGCCCATGCCATTGCAAATAGCCAATTGACTTTGAGTAGGGTGCACACCCACAAAGGGCCTTCTTTGTGTATTGGTGGGTCTAATGCCAGCAATATGATCTACAATTTCATAGGGGAGCTTTAAAAATTTGTCTAAACTTTCAATCATTTTTTCTTTGAATGCAATGCTGGGGTTGCTATCCTGAAAGGTCCATTCATAATTGGATCCTACCCAAAATAAGTCATCCTTCCAAGGGATCACTGAAATATTATTTTTGTAAATATTTTTATTAGGTAGTCCAGGTATTTTTACAATTAAGGCTTCTCCTTTATTAGGTGCAAAAGGTAGGGAACTAAAATAGGGATTTTGACTACTCGCAATACCATCACAAAAAATAATTTTTTCAGCTGTTACATTTTTCCATCGTACATTTTTTTCAGAAAATATGACTTCTTTACTATCGAAATGTGCATTGAGGTAATGTTGGTATGTGATCAGATAGTTTCTCCAAGATTGTAACATTTTGTTTATGTCTATCCAATAACAATCATCAATCCCATCCACACCAAAAGGGGCATTAAAATAGGGAGTCCAATGAGTCGGATCCTGTCGTAGAAGATAAATATTGTCATGTTGCATACGATATTCGAAACTATCCTTCATTTGTTCAGAAGGGTGTAATAGAATAACGGGTGCATTTTGAATAATTTGGATATTTAGTTTTTGTTGTATTGCTGAATAGGCATTTACTGCATAGGGTAGTAGGGTTTCAATCATCCAGGTTTGAACGATGCGCCTACCCGTTACTGGATTCATTACACCACTTGCAACACTGCTAGCGCTAGGCAGGCTTTCATCATTTACGAGGAGGTATGAAATGCCCGCCTTGTCCAAATGGTAGGACATGAATGTGCCCACAATGCCCTGTCCAACAATGAGATATTTTACCTGGGTTTGCAATTTTATTTATTTATAACAGGAATAGTATAATGCACGCTGTCTTTTATTTTACCCGCAACAGCAACTAAAATAATTTCAAATTTTCCCTTGTACTCATCGGGAACTGTAAATGTAAATTCTGTTTCAAAAGGGGTATTGGCAATCGTAGTGAAATATTGAAAGGGGAATATATTCAAAAACCAACCGTCAACTGACTTATGGGTTGACGCATTTTGGAAAGTACAATTAATCCCTCCTGTTTTTTCCTCAGTGAAATTATGTGTTACGGTGGTTTTTAATTTAAAAGACTGTCCCTGTTTTAATTGTTTTGGCACAGCAGCATTAATTTTCAAAAAAATGGATTGAGCATGTAATAGGGTAGAAATAAATATTGCCAAAACTAGAAAAAATGTATGCTTCATAAAACAAACTTACAATAAAAAATCCCTTAACGTTCACGCTAAGGGATTAATATAAAACTGGTATTGAATGACCCTTTTTTAGAAGGGTTGCTTACTAATTATTTTTTTAAGGCTGCAGCCATTGTTTTACCAATGTCGGCAGGGCTAGCACATACATGAATTCCACATGCAGCCATAATTTTCATCTTTGCTTCTGCAGTATCATCTGCGCCGCCAATAATCGCACCCGCGTGACCCATACGACGACCAGCAGGAGCTGTTTGACCAGCAATAAATCCTACCACAGGTTTTCTCATATTGTCTTTTATCCAATTAGCTGCATCGGCTTCCATACTTCCTCCAATTTCACCAATCATGATGATGCCTTCTGTAGCAGGATCATTCATTAATAATTCAACTGCTTCCTTTGTAGTGGTTCCAATAATTGGATCCCCACCAATACCAATGGCAGTAGTAATTCCTAAACCTGCTTTTACAACCTGATCAGCAGCTTCGTAAGTTAAAGTACCGCTCTTTGATACGATACCAATAGTTCCTTTCTTGAAAATAAAACCAGGCATGATGCCTACTTTCGCTTCTTCGGCAGTGATTACACCAGGACAGTTTGGTCCAACCAAACGCGTTGGTTTTCCTAATAAATAGTTTTTCACTTTTACCATATCCTGAACAGGAATGCCTTCCGTGATACAAACAACCAAAGCAATACCCGCATCCGCTGCTTCCATAATTGCATCTGCTGCAAATGCTGGAGGTACAAATATGATACTAACATCTGCACCTGTATTTTTTACAGCATCAGCTACTGTGTTAAAAACAGGTTTGTCTAAATGAGTAGTACCCCCTTTACCTGGCGTTACACCACCCACTACCTGCGTTCCATATTCTATCATTTGAGACGCGTGAAAACTACCTTCCGTACCGGTAAAACCTTGTACGATGATTTTGGAATTTTTGTTCACTAAAACTGACATGAGGACTAATTTTATTATTTGTGCCGCAAAAATAGGCTAATTGCCCTTTTTTTACCCTTATTTCATAACAAAAATTATAGGTTTTTTTATAAATGGCTAGCAAGTAGTACTTTTGTCCCTCGAAAGACAAATATTAAAATAAACATTATGGCAACAACTTCAGACATCACGCGTGGAATGATCTTGAAATTAGACGGTAGTTTGTACTCAGTAGTAGAATTTGGAGAGAACAAAACAGCTAGAGCAGCTGCAAAAGTTTGGGCTAAATTAAAGGGTGTGGACAATAAAAGATCGATAGAAAAAACTTGGAATAGCGGTGAAACCGTTTATCCTATTAGAGTAGAGAAAAAAACCTTCCAATTCTTATATAAGGATGATAGTGGTTTCAACTTAATGAATAATGAAACTTTTGAACAAATTGTGATGGCAGAAGAAATGATTGATGCCCCTCAATTTTTAATGGATGGCGCCGAAGTATTTGTATTCATGAATACTGAAACCGAGCAACCTATTGGCGCAGAATTGCCAGAAAAAATTGACGTTTTAATCACTTATTGTGAGCCAGGTATCAAAGGAGATACAGCTACAAGAGCTTTAAAGGCGGCTACTATTGAATCAGGAGCCACTGTAATGGTGCCTTTGTTTGTGAATGAAGGAGAGAAAATTAAAATTAATACGAAGAGTGGGGAGTACGTAGAGCGCGTAAAGTAATTTTAAACAGGCTTTTTTGAAATCTAAGCCTATTTAAAATTACACTCTTATGATTTTAAAAATGCCCCCCATAAACGGGGGCATTTTATTTACTTTATGCACGATATTAATAGAATACGGGAATTAACTTTCCCTATTTTTATGCCCAAAATGGGTCATTTTTGATAAAAATTGCCCATTTTTTTGTGATTTTCAATAAAAATACCCCAATTTTACCCAAAATTGCCAAATATGGATTTAAAACAAATTCACGACCTAATTAAGGTTGTCAACAAAAGTAATATCGGAGAAATTAGCATCGAGGACAAGGATGGTAAAGTAACCATTAAGCAAAAAGAAGACAAAATTACTGTTAGTACTGCCCCAGCACAAGTATATGCTGCTGCACCCACTCCAGTAGCTGCTCCAGCCGCTGCAACTGCAGCAACACCAGCTGCGACTGCTCCTGCTGCCGCTCCGGTTGCAGACAATTTAATAACTATTAAAAGTCCAATGATTGGTACTTTTTATCGTCGTGCAGCACCTGATAAGCCATTAATGGCTGAAGAGGGTACTGAAGTAAACCCTGGAAAAGTGGTTTGCATAATTGAGGCTATGAAATTGTTCAATGAAATTGAATCTGAAGTAAAAGGAACAATTGTAAAAGTATTGGTTGAAGACGCTAGTCCGGTTGAATACGACCAGCCTTTATTCCTGGTACAACCAGCATAGTTTCCCATTGTCAACTTTAAAATAACAAAATGTTTACAAAGATATTAATCGCCAATCGTGGTGAAATTGCCTTGCGTATTATTCGCACTTGTCGAGAAATGGGCATCAAGACGGTTGCTGTTTATTCTACGGCCGACAAAGATAGTTTACACGTAAAATTTGCTGATGAAGCAGTTTGCATTGGCGGACCAAAAGGTGTTGAGTCTTATTTAAATATACCGCATATTATGGCGGCTTGCGAAATTACCAACGCCGATGCAGTACATCCTGGCTATGGTTTTTTAGCTGAAAACGCAAAGTTTGCGCAAATCTGTGCCGACCATGGTATTAAATTTATTGGCCCAACACCAGAGATGATCAATAAAATGGGAGACAAGATCACTGCTAAGGAAACGATGATTAAAGCAGGTGTTCCAGTAGTTCCAGGTGGAGAAGGTTTATTAGAAAGTGTTGAGGAAGCAAAAAAATTAGCAAAAGAAATAGTCTATCCTGTTATCATTAAAGCCACTGCCGGTGGTGGTGGAAAGGGTATGCGTGTGGTTTGGAATGAAAGCGAAATTGAAAAAGCATTTAGCGATGCGAAAATGGAAGCAGCAGCTAGTTTTAAAAATGATGGTTTATACATGGAGAAATTCGTGGAAGAGCCAAGACACATTGAAATTCAAGTTGCCGGTGACCAATACGGAAACGTTTGTCATTTGAGTGAGCGTGATTGTTCAATTCAAAGAAGACATCAAAAATTAGTGGAGGAATCCCCTTCGCCATTTATGACCGCTGAATTACGTCAAAGAATGGGAGAGGCTGCAATCAAAGCGGCGGCTGCCATTAATTATGAGAGCGTGGGTACCATTGAATTTTTAGTGGACAAGCACCGTAATTTTTACTTCATGGAAATGAATACACGTATTCAAGTGGAGCATTGCGTTACCGAGGAAGTAGTAAGCTATGACTTAATTAAAGAGCAAATTAAAATTGCTGCGGGTGAAAAAATTTCAGGTAAAAACTACGAGCCAAAATTACACGCTATCGAATGTCGTATTAATGCCGAGGATCCATACAATGATTTCCGCCCATCCCCAGGAAAAATTACCGTATTGCATACACCAGGTGGACATGGAGTACGTGTAGATAGTCATGTATATGCAGGTTATGTAATTCCGCCTTACTATGATTCTATGATTGGTAAATTAATCACGGTTGCACAAACACGTGAGGAAGCCATTAATACCATGTATCGTGCCTTAAGTGAGTATGTCATTGAAGGAGTGAAAACAACTATACCATTCCATTTACAATTAATGCAAAACGAAGATTTTAGAAAAGGAAACTTCACAACTAAATTCTTAGAAACATTTAAGATGAAGTAATTTTTAGACTGCGTTTTGCAATGCAAAATAAACGCAGTCTAAAAATTCTCTAATGAAATAAAAGAAGGGACCCCATAAAGGAGTCCCTTCTTTATATTAAGGAGATTGCAATGCAAAATAAACGCAGTCTAAAAATTCTCTAATGAAATAAAAGAAAGGACCCCGTAAAGGAGTCCCTTCT
>CANGUG010000011.1 GCA_947457075.1 Bacteroidota bacterium | reverse complement strand
GTTCGACTCCCCTCGACTCCACATTTTTATGAAATAAAAGTCCCGCCAGGTGCGGGATTTTTTTATTAATACTTAAATAAATATTTTTATTTATATATAGTTTTTTTATATTTTGTAGTTAAAAATTATTTTATGGTAATTGTAGGTTTTTGGAATAACCCGGTAGCCTTTGGAACTGTAGATACGTTTGATTGCCCAAAGTGTTTTAATAGCACTAATTGGCAACTTTCGTATACGTCAACTTATTTCACTTTGTTCTTTATCCCGATTATTCCTACTGGGAATTATTATAATTTAGTATGTCCAATTTGTAATCATCAAATTGAGTTGTCTAAGAAAGAGTTTAAAAATTATAAGTCATTTTCAGATTTGCAATTAGCAAAGCAGAGAAATGAAATAAATAATTTTGAGTACGAACTAAAACTTAATGATATTAAAAGTTTGATTGAGGCAGATAAAAAGATTGAAAGTGATAAAGCATTGGAGGAAAGTAAATCATGGGACGATTTAGTTCGAATTAAAACTGATGACGAATTGATTATAATTTATTATCATGAGCGCTATAAGTATAACCATTCAATGTTAGTGGCTGTAAAAAGAGAAATTGATAAAAGAAAAATCACCTAAAATTTTTAATGACTATAGTTATATTCGGTTTTACATTTTTCCGAACAAAAATTATTACTCCCTTTAGTGATAGGTTTTTCTACACAGATATATTTTTCCCCATTTTTGAAGTCTGAACAAGCTCTTTCAATTATTGGCTTAAAACTAGTAACTTGTTCTACTAAAGCTTCACCCATTACTTTTTTCCAATCAATTGAGTTTAATTGTTCCTCTACAGTCCCTGATTTGTTAATCTCTGATTTAGTATTATTCTCTGATTCTGTATTAATCTCTGATTCAGTATTTTTCTCTGAATGTTTATCAATTAATGATTTTGCAATAAAACATCTAGGATTATAAGCCGAAGCAAGTCCGTCACAATCTAACTCGATTTCAAAATATTTTTGGTAAGTATAAATTTGACCAGGAACAAGTTTATTACAATATAAACATCTCGTAGTTGTATTATCACAAAACTCGCCTAATCTATTGTTGGGGTCAGGATTTGGATCACTTAAAATTGCTAATAATGTATTAGTAGTGCTCTGGTCTAATCTTAGTACACTAATTATTGGACTATTGTTGATAAAATCTTTAGCATCTTGTGTAATTGCATAATTATAATTAGGTTCTTCATATCCACTGGAAGATTGATCGTTTATACTGACAATCGGATTTGTGTACTCATTTTTCTTAAAGGATTTATTGACAAATTTTGAATTTTTACCAAAAATTTCTTTGTTAATTCGATTAATAAAATTGATTTCACTAATTTTTGTATTGTAAACGGTCAGTCCAAACCAAATTGAAAAAGAAAAAAACAAATACCAAAATAAATACCAGCCAAACCCCTCAGACTCTTTTTTTATAAGATCTGCATCCTGTGGATTCTTATTTAACCATAATTCAACTAACTCTGAATCGGTAAGGGCTTTATACTTTCTCGGGTGCTTTTCTCTAATTCTTGCAGCTAACTGCTGTGGAGTTAATTTTGTCATAACAATATATCTTTTATCTAATCTTCGTTGTTCGTTAACCATATTATGCCACCAACCAAATTCTTATAAGTTTTTTATCCAACAAATCATAGTAAGTACCTGGATGCTTTTCTATTAAATATATAATTCTTGATTGGCTAAAGTGGGGGATAAATTTTATACGCTTTTTTGAACTTAATCCGAATTAGACTAATCTATTTTATTATTAATTTATTGTGAGATAGAATTTATTTATTTTTATTTCTAATTTTAGTGAGATAAAATATATTGCAACATATCAATAAAATTCCGTAGAAAATACTTTCCTGATTTAAGAAAAAATCACCTTCTGAATTTCTTGCTCGAAAATAACTACTTGAACGAGGACCTAAAAAAAGAAGGCCACCAATGTAAATAAGATTAAAGATAAAAATCAATATCCATTTAAATTGCTTCAAAGAAAATTTATGAAATATTAAAAACAAGAATCCTAAAGAGAGTAAAATAACAATTATGTAGCTTCCGGTTTTAAGATTATGGGCAATATGAAACATTTCAGAACCAACAAAATTGTACAGTAAATTTGGCTTGGTTAAAAGTATTATTGGAATAAAAGTAGCCCCTAATAACAGATAAAATTCTAATTTAATTAAATTTAATAAATGGCTAAAATACTTTTCAATTCTTTCTTTATCCTTTTTGAATCTTTCACTATCGTCAAAATCTATTTTAGTATCAGATGTACTTGATTGATTAGCGATATTTTTTTTAATATCTACATCTGGTAAATTAGTTTTGTTTTTGTGTCCACAATTGTTACAAAAATTTGGTTCATTTTCAAGTAGTGTTCCACAATTTGAGCAGTATGACATATTAAAAATTTTAGATTTATAAATTATGTATGATTTTAATAAAAGTTTTAAGTGTTTCTATTTTTGTTCATGACCTAATTTTCGTGTTGTTTTAAGTAATGAATTAGTGTCAACTTATGTATTAATGAGATTTTATTAGCCATACGCATTAAAAATAGAAAAAATGTTCATATTTACCGCCTAAGTAGTTGTTTTTTAATGAATGTTAAGCGTTGTTTGGGTAGTTTAAAATGAAGGATTTTATTTTTTTCTCTACATTATCAGGGTGCATTTACCAACAAATTGGGGGAGAAATTAATAGCAATTATAGTGCCTTCCAAGTGATTAGGTGTTTACCTATCCTTAACTGGATGTACTGACTCATTGGACAATTTCAATTCAAAAGCCAAAACTATTAAAATCAAGGTAATCCATGATCCAGGAATGGGTAAAACAGGGGGCGACTCCACATTAGCACAATTGGAAAAGCGCCCTGAGCAAATGCATAGGGCGCTTTTTATTTATACTAGGGAAGTAAATTTTTGTTTGTAAGCCATTATTAACTTATTTATATTTGTATAAACACAATTTAATCATATGAAAAAGATACAAAACCTAATGGTTGCTTTTAAAGAAAATTATAAAAAACTAACCTTACTTTTTGTGGGATGTATGTTCATCGCTGCTGGTGCTTCGGCCTTTCCTTTTAATGCAGATAATCCAGATGCGCTTGTAGGAGTTTGGAAAACAGGAGAAGGAACTGCCATGGTTAAAATTTATAAGAATGGCAATAAATACCAGGGTAAAATTGTTTGGTTAAAAGAACCAAATGATACTGAAACGGGCAAACCTAAATTAGATAAAAATCATCCGGAAGCTGCTTCAAAATCACGTGCTATTTTAGGCCTTGTAAATATTTGGGGTTTTAGTTACAAAGGGGATAATGTATGGGAGGAGGGTAGTATCTATGATCCTAAAAATGGCAGTACTTATTCATGCACCATCAAAATGCAAAACGCCAATTCTCTTGAAGTAAGAGGTTATATTGGCGTTTCCATTATTGGTAGAACAGATACTTGGACTAGACAAGTATTAAGGTGATACGAAGTTAAATCCAATATTAAAATATAAAGGATTGCCCAACCTGCTTTCAAAGTAGCGTTGGGCTTGTTTTTTTCCATTGTATTCATTCATTACATCAAAACGCCAATTGTTGCGCATTCCAAATTCTGTGTGGAACCAAACAAAGCCACTAATTTTCTTATCCCACATAATTCTTGGTTTAAATTCACCTCTTTGAATAAATACCGATCCATTTTTGCTTCCAGCAAGTGGCGTCCAAAATTGATTACCCTCTAACTCATAGCCTGCTTGTAACATATTGGATGTTGAAAAATTATAACGAAGGAATCCTCTTGCAGGTAATAATAATTCCATGCCCCAGTTGTCATTAAAGGTTTTGTTCCAAAATAAAACTGGCACATGAATAAGTTGACCAGCACGATAGGTTCGAGCAATACCGGCACCAATCATATTTTTTTCGGATTTTTTCCAACCGTAGATGAATGTACCACTTAGGGTGATTGCATTGTTATTGATGTCGCTTATTTTATGAAAAAGTCCATTGGCGTCTGCGCTAGCCTGAATAATTAAAAAATTGGTTTCATTTAATGGTTTAAAAATGGTGGTATTTAATCCAGCACTTGTAAAACTATGGCTATTGATTCTTTGTGCAAATTGATTGGTGCCGGGGTTTTCAACTTTAAATTGACTGCCCCAATAGTTGGCACCCATTTGCCAAATAATTTTGTTATTTGAAATCACAGGTACATTTACTTGCGCTTTTAGGGACGATACCTGATTTATGTGAAAATCTTGCATCGCAGGAAGCAAAGCCCCCATTCCTACACCTGGCATGTGAAAGGAACCATGCCTTTCAAAACCAATGCTTATAATTTTTTGCGGAGTTTGATTCAATACTTTTTGTGTACAGTAACGGGTAACTCCTTCTGGTTCTCCGAACTTGCTGTAGTCAAAATTATCAGTACTGTCTATTTGTGCTGTTGCAATTGTTGACATAAATATAAAAACACCCAATAAAACTTTACGCATAGTTTAAATAATTTATATAAAATTAATGCCAAAATCAATAGGGAGCATCAAATAGGGATATTTAAATTAAACCGCCCATTTTTTGTGGAATGCTGCCCCAATTTAAAGCAGATACGCTTAAACCTGATTGGCGATATGAAAATGTAAAATAATGGCGAGATGGTGTCAAAAATTGGCAGTTTCACCTTTAAAAACCAAGGGATGATGTTTATATTTTTTTAAGTAAATTAGTATTTCAAAATTACTGCTTGCTATGAAAAATATTTTCAAATTTCTTTTTGTGACTTTAGTATTTATGCCCACTGCATGGGTTATGGCCAATAATGAATTGGACAAGGATCCTATTGAAGGCCGTTGGGATTTAACAGTGAATTATGAAGGTCGTTTAGCGGCTTCTTGGTTGGAAGTAAGGCATACCGGCATCAATGGATATAATGGACATTTTGTTTGGGAGGGAGGAAGTGCAAGGCCCATTTCCAAAGTAGCATTTAACAATGGGAAAGTTTCTTTTCATATACCAGCTCAATGGGAGATTACAGATAAAGAATTAATTTTTGAAGGAGTTTTATTGGAGGGTAAATTATCAGGCACCATTATCAATACCAATGGCAAAGCCTATGCATTTGTGGGGGAACGCGCGCCCAAATTATGGAGAGACAAAGCACCTAAATGGGGTAAACCTATTCAATTGTTTAATGGCAAGGATTTAAAAGGTTGGCAGCCATTGGGCAGTCCAAATCAATGGGTGGTGGAAAATGGTGTTTTAAAAAGTCCAAAATCGGGGGTGAATATTAGGTCCGAACAAACATTCAACGATTTTAAATTACATATTGAATTTAAGTATCCAAAGGGAAGTAATAGTGGCGTGTATTTAAGAGGAAGGTATGAGGTACAAATTGAAGACAATAAAGGATTAGAACCAATGAGTCTTTACTTGGGAGGCATTTATGGTTTTATTGATCCTTGGTTAAATATGGCAAAGGATCCCGATGTATGGCAAAGTTATGATATTGAATTAGTAGGCAGAATGGTTACGGTAATTGCCAACGGCACAACAGTCATTTACAAACAAGAGATACCTGGAGTGACTGGCGGTGCCTTAGATAGTAAGGAAGGGGAGCCAGGGCCAATTATGATGCAAGGGGATCATGGTCCTATTGAATACAGAAATATCATTATCACCCCAGCAATAAATACGAAGTAAATACTTTGCTACAATTACAAGTGGTAAAATTGCATGCTTGTATTTTTTTATCTAATAAATACAACTTCATTGTAAGGCACTCTATTTCTAGGTCCCCATATACCTTCCTGGGTTGCTTTGCCCACCGCAATAATCATATTTATTTCGGCACCTGATGGTAGGTCCAATGCTTTTTTTACACGCTTTGCATCAAAGCCTTCCATAGGGCAGGATTCAAAACCTTCGGCTGCTATGGACAACATAAAAGTTTGCGCAGCCAATGCGCATGATTTGTGTACTGTAATTCTTTGATCGGCTTTGCCCCCCATTCGGTAAAATGGTTTGGTAAGTCCACCAAAAAAACTAATACCTCTTCGTACAAAAGCCCAAAATCCAAAAATATCCGAACGGTAAGCAAGTGGCATTAATTTGGTATAGTAATCCAAACCTCTTTTTTGTAATTTATTGGGTTCACCTTCAATGCCTGCTCTTATTTTATCATAATTCCATTTGGCACGTTGCTTCCACAAATCCCCACGGGTAACAAAAACCACTATTTGCTTTGCAGTTTTAGCAGCAGATTGACCTAAACAAAGTGCAGTATATTTTTCTCTTTCTAATGGGTCTTGTATCCAGTAAAATTCCCATAATTGCATATTGCTGCTGTTAGGGGATAAAATAGCACGTTCTAAACTTCTTTGAATCACATCGTTAGGGACTTCTGTGTGTTCATCGAACTTACGATTGGATCTTCTTTTTGCTATTATTTCGTCAAAATAATTATTTGGCATTATATGAGTTTATGATATGAGTTTATTGTATGAGTTTATGGTTTAGGCAATATCATGCTATAACATACATGAATACTAATTGGTTCGAAGTTAAGGGAATTAAAAAAGCCTTACATTGATTTATTCGATGTAAGGCTTTAAATATGATAATGAGTAGGACTAAAAAATATCCATTGCTTTAGCGAAATAGGTTGCTGCTCCTGGAAGCGCTAACCAGAAAAATTCTCTATATACAAACATTAAAGCTATCATAATCGCCAACCATGCAAAACAGTAAATCCAGTATTTTTTTGTGTTTTTTTGAGCTTCCATTGTGTCAGAATTATTTTTATTGATTGTTTTTAGACTCCGCAAATATACAGTTTTTATCTTTTTATCCTATAATTTAGGGCCATAACTGTATTTTAAATCTACTTTCCAGCCCTTGGAAGTGTAGATAACTTTTATCCATCTGGGGGTTTTATCAAATGAGTTTTGATAATATATTACAGTGGTTTGGTCATTTAAGGATTTTACTTCATTTATTTGGATGGATGCTTGTCTAAATTGGTTCCTTCCTTCCTTGTCCATGGAAAAATAGCTTTTGGACATTTCGTCAAAATAGGCAAGGTTTTCGGGGTCTTCTACCATATACAATTGTGCCTTGGTGATATCTCCCTGCATATAATTTTCAATAAAATTACGGCCACCCTCCAAACCATTATCAGCTTGTTCAACGGGCTTGTCATTATTACATGCAATTTGCAATAGCGCAATAAAAGCGTAGGGGATTAGTTTTTTTAACATACCCAAAGTTAAGCCAATTATTAATGTTAAATTTGGTCGTCCAAAAAAGCTGTTTATGAAAAAAATGATCCTTGCTTTGGCCTTGCTTGCCAATATCAATGTTAATGCACAACAAAAGCACCCTGACTTTATGGAGCAGGGAAATATATATGAAGTAAATATTCGTCAATTTACCAAAGAGGGAACCTTAAATGCATTTGCAAAACATTTGCCTCGCTTACAAAAAATGGGGGTAAAAACGCTATGGTTCATGCCCTTGCAGCCTATTTCAAAAGAAGGGCGTAAAGGAACATTGGGATCCTATTATGCCGTGGCAAGTTATACCGAAGTGAATCCAGAATTTGGGACTTTAAATGACTTTAATCATATTGTAACTGCAGCACATAATTTAGGCATGAAGGTGATTATTGATTGGGTGCCCAATCATAGTGGGGCGGACCATCCTTGGTTAAAAACACATTTAGATTTTTATGAAAGAGATAGCACAGGTAAAGCTATTTATACAGCCGATTGGTCGGATACCCGTGAGTTAAATTTTAACAATCCAGTAATGGAAGATAGTATGATTAATGCTATGAAATATTGGATCAACAATACCGCCATTGATGGGTTCAGGGTGGATGTGGCTTGGGGGGTTCCTTATAGTTTTTGGAATAAATGTATTCCCGCTTTAAAAAAGGAACGTAATTTATTTTTTTTAGCCGAAGCAGATGATCCAAAATTACATACTACTGGTTTTGATGCTACCTATAGTTGGCAAGAGTTTCATACCATGGTGGATATTGCTGCTGGGAAAAAAAATGTACTTTCTTTAGATACCGTGTTGCATAAAATTGATACTTCCTTTGAAAAAGGAGCATGGAGATTATATTTTACCAGCAACCATGACGAAAATTCCTGGAACAAGGCCGACTATGAAACCATGCCAGGTAAATCACATGCGCCATTTGCGGTGTTCACGCAAACCTACAATAGAGCCATGCCACTCGTGTATAGTGGCCAAGAAGAACCCGTGTTAAGGGCGGTGGCCTTCTTTGAAAAAGATTCCATGGGTTTTAGTAAATATGAAAGAGCGCCCTTTTACAAAACCTTATTAAATTTAAGAACAAGCAATGCTGCATTTAAGGAGAATGCTGTTTTCGAACGTTTAAAAGTGAATTTGCCCAATCAAGTCATGGCCTATTCAAGAAAAAATGGAGACGCTTATGTAGTAGTTGTTTTAAATTTAACGGATAAGGCAGCCAATGTAAAAATTGATGCATCCTTACCCAATGGTAAAAATTATACTGAAATTTTTTCGGGTAAAAACACCAAAAATATTCGAACATTAAATTTACCTGCTTGGGGATATAATGTTTTCGTATATGACCAAAAATAAAGAGTATGACAAAAAATAAATTGGTTCAACAAATTCTTGCAAAGCATTCCTATTTATGTGTGGGCTTGGATACGGATATTGAAAAACTGCCTGCACATTTGCCTAAAACTAAGGAAGGGGTGATTGCTTTCAATAAAGCAATCATTGATGCCACAGCGCCATATTGCGTGAGTTATAAAATGAATACTGCATTTTATGAGTCACAAGGAGTAAAGGGTTGGGAAGCCATGGAGGAAACACTATCGCATATTCCATCCACACATTTTACCATTGCGGATGCAAAGCGAGGAGACATTGGAAACACATCGGCACAATATGCCAAAACATTTTTTGAAGTATTGCCTTTTGATGCCATTACTGTAGCGCCCTATATGGGAAAGGATAGTATTGATCCATTTTTGGCCTACCAAAATAAATGTACCATTGTATTGGGCTTAACCTCCAATGAGGGGAGTAAAAACTTTGAACAACAAAAATTAGCAAACGGACATTTTTTATATGAATCTGTTATTGAGCAGGTAGCGGGTTGGGGTACCGCTGATCAATTAATGTTTGTAGTGGGGGCAACCAAAGCCGAAGACTTTGTAGGTATTCGTAAAATAATTCCCAATCACTTTTTATTGGTGCCGGGTGTGGGGGCACAGGGAGGTAGTTTAAGGGATGTAACTCATTACGGAAAAAACAATGAAGTAGGTTTACTGGTGAATGCAAGTAGGGCCGTCATATTTGCAAGCAGCGGAACTGACTTCGCCGAAAAAGCAGCAATGGCAGCTAGTGATTATGCTACGGAAATGAAGGGTTTATTGTAATGAAGGAAAATTATTTCACGCACTAAAAATAGGGCCTTATTGCTGTTGAATATGATGGATGGTTTCTCCTTCCATTTTGGCAATTACCACAGTGGCTACACTGTTTCCAATGATATTGGTAATGGCGCGTGCTTCACTCATAAATTTATCTATCCCTAATAAAAAAGCTAAGCCTTCAATTGGTATTTGAGGCATGGAAGCGAGGGTAGAAGCCAATACAATAAAGCCACTTCCAGTAACGCCTGCAGCTCCCTTTGAAGTTAACATCAAAATCAACAACATGGTGATAATTTCAGCACTACTTAATTGCACATTGTATAATTGTGCAATAAATATAACTGCCATAGAAAGGTAAATAGAAGTACCATCTAAATTAAAAGAGTAACCAGTTGGAACTACCAAGCCCACCACCGATTTGGAACAACCCATCTTTTCTAATTTATTCATTAAAGAAGGCATTGCTGGCTCAGAGGAGGAAGTGCCAAATACAATTAATAACTCTTCCTTGATATTGCCTAATAATTTAAAAATGGAAAGTCGATAATATTGTAAAATGAGCCCCAGAATGACAAAAATAAATAGGGCCATTGTCATATACATCGTGCCCATTAATTTTCCTAGTGGAATAATGGTTTTCAATCCATACTTACCAATTGCAAATGCCATACCACCAAATGCAGCAAGGGGTGCTAAATACATTACATATTTCAATCCAATAAAAACAACCTGTGTTATTTTCCCTAATTGGTGCACATATACTTCCCTTTTTGGAAGATAATTCAACACAAAGCCCAATAGGATGGCAGCTAATAAAACCTGCAAATTGGTGTTTTGACCAATTATGGATAATAAATCAAAATCAATTGCTTTGGTGTATTTAGAAGGGTCCTGCATTTGCAATCCCTCCTTATTAATATTGCCAGGCTTTAACCATAAGGCCACCAGCACTCCAATAGCCAACGAAAGCGTACTCACCACTTCGAAATAAATAAGGGATCTTACTCCAATTCGACCTACTTTTTTTAAGTCCCCCATACTGGCTATCCCTAAACTAACGGTTAAAAAAATAATGGGGAAGGTGAAGCCTTTTATGATATTTATGAACCATTTAGCAATGGGTTCTAGCTGAATGGCCCTTGCAGGCGCATACATCCCAATGAAAATGCCAGCAATAATTGCAATTAAAACATAAAAACTTAAGTGGGTAAGGACTTTTCTCATTCAATGGATTGTATTTGTAAATATACTTTTTTTAGGTACTTATAGTTATCTTTGAGCTGTATTGTTTACCTAAAAAAATGAAGTTATGGCAGTAAGAATGGATTTGTTTGAATCGCCCGATTATTATCAGTTAGATGAATTATTGAGTGAGGAACATTTAATGGTAAGATCAGCAGTGCGTGATTATGTAAAAACAGCAATTTCTCCCATCATAGAGGACTATGCCCAAAAAGCGGAGTTCCCTCAACAAATCATAAAACAACTGGGTGATATAGGTTGTTTTGGTCCAACCGTTCCTGTCGAGTATGGGGGTGGAGGATTAGATTATATCAGTTATGGTATTATGATGCAAGAGTTAGAAAGAGGGGACAGTGGTGTACGCAGTACAGCAAGTGTTCAGGGTTCATTAGTCATGTATCCCATTCATGCTTATGGAAGTGAGGAACAAAAGAAAAAATATTTACCTAAACTAGCTTCTGGTGAATGGCTGGGTTGTTTTGGTTTAACCGAACCCAACCATGGATCCGATCCAGGAGGGATGCTTACTAATATTAAAGATGCCGGAGACCATGTTATTTTGAATGGTGCAAAAATGTGGATCAGCAATGCCCCGTTTGCGCAGGTTGCAGTGGTGTGGGCAAAAAATGAGGAAGGTAAAATTGTAGGCTTGATTGTAGAAAGAGGAATGGAGGGATTCACTACCCCTACTACACATAATAAATGGAGTTTAAGAGCAAGTGCTACTGGCGAATTGGTATTTGACAATGTAAAAGTGCCAAAGGAAAATATATTACCCAATGTAATTGGATTAAAAGGTCCATTAGGTTGTTTAAGTAAAGCAAGGTATGGCATTGCTTGGGGTACTTTAGGAGCAGCCATGGATTGTTATGATACCGCACTTAAGTATAGCATGGAGCGTGTTCAGTTTGGAAAACCAATTGCTGGCTTCCAATTACAACAAAAAAAATTAGCAGAAATGCTTACTGAAATTACCAAAGGTCAATTATTGGTATGGCGATTAGGCGTTTTAATGAATCAAGGGAAAGCCACTCCTGCGCAAATTAGTATGGCTAAAAGAAATAGCTGTGAAATTGCAACTCAAATTGCAAGAGATGCGCGTCAAATGTTGGGTGGCATGGGGATTACAGGAGAGTATTCCATTATGCGTCATATGATGAATTTAGAAAGCGTAATTACTTATGAAGGAACGCATGATATACATTTATTGATTACCGGAATGGACATCACAGGGTTGAATGCATTTAAGTAATGGGTGCTTTTTTAAATTGATTTTTATTGGAGGTTTATGGCAGCAGAGAAAGTTTTTTTAATTGGAATGATGGGGGCGGGTAAATCATATTGGACAAAGAAGATTTCCAAATGGATTAAATCAGCAGGATATGATTTGGATAGTTTAATTGAAATGAATGAAGAAAAAACTATTGCAGAAATATTCACAGAGGATGGGGAGGATTATTTTAGAAAAACAGAAGCCAAATTATTAAGGTGGTTTAAAGAAAAGAAAAAATATGTTTTGGCAACAGGTGGCGGAACGCCATGCAGTCAAGACAATATGAACTTCATGAAAAAAGAGGGGATTGTCATTTGGTTGGACGAATCAATTGATGTGTTAACCCAAAGATTAATCCCTGAAAAAGCACATAGGCCCTTAATTGCAGGTATTGATGATGCAGCATTGCCCGAATTTTTACAAAATAAAATTTTAGAGCGCACTCCGTTTTACCAACAAGCACATTACAGGTTAACCAGTGGTCAAATAACAGAAGCGGGGTTAAAGAAAATAATTCAAAAACATGTTGCGTAGCATATTACTTTGGGGGATTTTAATGGCTTTGTTGTCGGTGCTTTTCGGCGCTTTCGGCGCCCATGCACTAAAGTCAATCGTTCAACCCCATCAATTACAAACCTTTGAAACAGGAGTAAGGTATCAAATGATACATGCACTTGCATTAGTGGGTTTAGCATTGTATGGTGATGTAAAACAACAGTTGGGGTTTGATAAAAAACAGCTGCTTTGGGTTGCTCGTTTTTTCATTGTAGGTATATTTTTATTTAGCGGTTCATTGTATGGGTTGGTATTGCTTTCCAATTCCACTTCTGGTTTAGCGCGTATTTTGGGTCCAATCACCCCCATGGGTGGTTTAAGCTTTATGTTGGGTTGGGCCGCCTGGGCTAGGATCGTACTGCTCCATAAAGTGGATAAGTAATTGGTAAGGATTTCAATTTTACACATTGGGCTAAAATCCTTTTTCTTCCTATTGGGATAACTTATATTTGTTACTATGGCAAATACGCTTAAAAGAAAAAAAGAACCAAAAATAAGTGAGGAAGCTTTAAATCCTGACAAGGAAGCTTCCGTTAATGTAACAGAAGTAGTGAAAGACGAACGTACTTCAAAAATTGCAGGTGCAGTCGTATTACTACTCACTATTTTTTTATTTGTAGCATTCACTTCCTATTTATTTACATGGCAGGAGGACCAAGATAAACTTCAGCTATGGAGAACCATTTTATTTTCAAGTGATGATGTAAAAGTGCATAATCAATTAGGATATACAGGTGCATTTATTGCTTATCAAATTGTTTTCAACGGATTTGGACTTGCTGCCTATTTATTATGTGTTTTTACTTTTGTGGTGGGGGTGAATTTATTTTTTACCAAACCAATTTTTAGTATTTGGAGAAATGTTAAATATGTTATTACTGGTTTATTGGTGTTAAGTACAAGTATTGCATTTGTTACAAAAGGGGCCAGCTTCTCCTGGGGCGGTGCAGTAGGGGAGTATTCAAGTGCTTGGTTGGTGAAGATGGTTGGCAATTTTGGTACCGCTGCTTTATTAATCGGGGCAAGTTTCACCTATTTTATTTGGAGGTTCAATCCAACTTTTACAGTGCCCAATTTTGATTTTTTACTTCCTAAAAAGAAAGTAGCTATTGAGGAGGAAGCAACCTTGATTATTCCAGATACCCCTGCCATTAGACAGGAATGGGATTTAAACAACCCTGCACCTGTTGCATCGGAAGAACAAATATCAACGGGCAATCGATTAAAAAATGATACGAATGAAAATGGCATTTCGGTAATTATGCCTGAGGAGGATGAAAATGAGGGCATCGTGGGAGATGTAGGAGCCAAGCTATTGATAGACGAATTAGCGCCTACATTAGTGACCGAGCATGCTACCGAAATTAATCATGCACAGGAGCTCAATGCTCAAATGCAAGATCATGCTGCATTGGCAATGAACGAGGAAGAAGCGGAGGAAGAAGAGGAAGAAGAGGAAGAAGACCTTGATGATGAACTTTTAGAAGACCTAGACTTAGAAGTTAATGAAGGGGTGGAAGAAGAAGTGGTGTCAATTGCTTCCATTGGTAGTTTAGCAACGAAGTTTGATGCAACATTGGATTTAAAAAATTACAAGTATCCTTCCATTAATTTATTAGAGACACATGGCTCTGAAAAAATTGTACAGGATCCAGAGGAATTGGAATTGCATAAGAATCAAATTATTGCTACCCTAAAAAATTATGATATTGCCATACAACGTATTGCTGCCACTGTTGGACCAACGGTAACTTTATATGAGATTGTTCCAGCACCTGGTGTACGAATTAGTCGTATCAAAAATTTGGAAGATGATATTGCTTTAAGCCTAGCTGCCTTGGGCATACGTATTATTGCACCCATTCCAGGTAAAGGAACTATTGGTATTGAAGTGCCAAATATTCGTAAGTCAGTGGTAAGTATGAAAACTTTGTTAGCGAGTGAAAAATTCCAAACAAGTACCTACTCATTGCCTATTGCGATTGGTAAAAAAATTGACAATGAAAACTTTATTGTTGACTTAGCAAGCATGCCTCACTTATTAATGGCGGGTGCGACTGGTCAAGGAAAGTCAGTTGGATTAAATGCAATTTTAGTTTCCCTATTATATAAGAAACATCCTTCGCAATTAAAGTTTGTGTTAGTGGATCCTAAAAAAGTAGAATTGAGTTTGTATCGTGTGATTGAAAAACATTTCTTGGCAAAATTGCCTGGAGAGGAAGATGCCATTATCACTGATACAAAAAAAGTAATCAATACATTAAATGCCTTGTGTATTGAAATGGACAATCGATATGATTTATTAAAAGAAGCAGGTTGTAGAAATATTAAAGAGTACAATGATAAGTTTACTTCAAGAAAATTAAATCCAGAAAAAGGACATCAATATCTACCATTCATTGTGTTGGTAGTGGATGAGTTTGCCGATTTAATTATGACTGCAGGCAAGGAAGTGGAAATGCCAATTGCTCGTTTAGCACAGTTAGCGCGCGCGGTTGGAATACACTTAATCATTGCTACACAAAGACCTTCTGTAAATATTATTACAGGAACAATTAAAGCCAATTTCCCAGCACGTATCGCCTTTAAGGTATCTAGTAAAATTGATAGCCGTACCATTTTAGATGCAGGTGGTGCCGAGCAGTTAATTGGTAAAGGAGATATGCTGGTTTCCTATAATGGTGAAATAACGCGTTTACAATGTGCGTTTGTTGATACCCCTGAAGTGGACCGCGTATGTTCATTCATTTCTGAGCAAAAAGGATATCCTCAGGCCTTTTTATTGCCGGAGTATATGGATGAGAAAGATATGGAAGTGAATGGCGCTTTTGATCCAAATGAAAGGGACCCTTTGTTTGAAGATGCAGCTAAACTCATTGTAAGTGCACAGCAAGGATCTACCTCCTTAATTCAAAGAAGAATGAAATTAGGCTATAACCGAGCTGGACGATTAATGGATCAACTAGAGTCAGCAGGTATCGTAGGGCCAAGTCAGGGGAGTAAGCCTAGAGAGGTTTTGTACAAGACAGATGTTGAATTGCACGATTTCCTTCAAAATTTATAGGCTCGAAAGGTTAACAATTTGGTAAATAGGTTGTTAATGTAAAATGGACAATGACTTAATTCAATAATTAAACTTGGATTACTTATTTTTGTCCAACTTTTTCAACCATATACCTTATTCATTTACAATGAGATATCTACTTTTTTTAACATCTTTACTTGTTTTTACAAGTGTTCAAGCCCAAAAAGATCCAGCTGCGAAGGCCATTTTAGACCAAGTAGGGGCTAAAGTAAAGCAAGCGAAGGGCATTTTAGTGAGTCTTCAATTGGTTTCAAAAAACAATAAAGGCAAAGCATTAGGAACCAAACAAATCAATTTAAAGATGAAGGGGGATAAGTACCTGTTAAAGCAAGGGGCTGTTGAAATTACTTGCGATGGGTTAAATATTTACAATTTTGACGGATTAAGCACCATTTCTAAGTCCAGTGTTGCAGAGTCAGACCAAACCCTAAGTCCACAAAAATTATTATCAGGTAGCTACGATAAGGACTTCAATTTCAAGCTGTTAAGTCAGGATGCCACGAAGGCTACTATCGAATTATCACCTATTGATAGACGCAAAAATTTTCAAAAAGTAACTTTGGTGGTGGATAAGACCAAATCGGCCCTTTCTACTGCCCGTATTTTGGATAAAAGCAACAATATTACCGAAGTAAATGTGGTATCAATCAATTTCGCTTCCCCCTTTGCGGACAATATTTTTCAGTTCAACAAGGCAAAATACCCAAAAAACGTGGAAATAATTGATTAGGATAAGCCCTTTTCCCCTTATCTTTGCAGCCGAAATAAAAGAAAAAAACCGTGGCCAATAGTTGGTCACAAAAAAGAAGATTAAAATGTCTATACTAACAAAAGAAAAGAAAGCAAGCATTTTTGCTGAATTTGGTGGCAAAGCAACTAACACAGGTTCTATCGAAGGACAAATTGCTATGTTAACTCAACGTATTGCGCACATTTCAGGTCACTTGAAAACAAACCACAAAGACCATTCCACTCAAAGAGGTTTAATGCAATTGGTGGGTCAGCGTAAGCGTTTATTGGTTTATTTACAAAAACATAACCTTACTGGTTACCGCGCGCTAATTGAAAAATTAGGCTTAAGAAAATAATTCAAGAACTACTTATAATAGCTGTCCCAACTGTCAAACACGGTTGGGATTAGTTGTTTATATAGGTCTATTTATTTTTCTGCATGTTATTGAAATAAATTCAATCAAAAGATCAGTTAACACAATGAATGTTTTCATTGATTGTTCACACCAAAAAAATTAAAAATGTTATCACAACCCAAATCAGTAAAGTTCGAGGTTAATCCTGGACAAGAAATATTTATCGAAACAGGTAAAATTGCACGTCAAGCCGACGGAGCAGTTACTGTTAGACAAGGAAATTGTATTTTATTAGCAACAGTGGTTGCCAATAAAGACCCTAGAGATGGTCAAGACTTTTTCCCATTAAGCGTGGACTACCAAGAGAAGTTTGCATCTGCAGGCCGTATCCCTGGTTCTTTCTTTAAAAGAGAAGCACGTTTAAATGACTACGAAATTTTAACAAGCCGTTTAATTGACCGTGCGTTAAGACCTTTATTCCCGGAAGATTATTTATGCGATGTGCAAGTATTAATTTCATTGGTTTCATCTGATGAAAATGTAATGCCTGATTCATTAGCATGTTTAGCAGCATCAGCTGCATTAGCAGTTTCAAATATTCCTATTAAAGAAATTATTTCTGAAGTAAGAATTGCAAAAATCGATGGCAAGTTCGTGATCAATCCTTCTAAAGCTGAATTAGCAAAATGCGAATTAGAATTCATCATCGCAGCTACTGAAAAGAACTTGATGATGGTAGAGGGTGAAGCAAAAGAATGTTCTGAAGAAGAATTAGTGGAGTGTTTAGAAATGGCACACGAGGCAATCAAAAAGCAAATTAAAGCGCAAGCTGAATTAAGAAAGATTGTAGGTATTACAGAAGTACGTGATTACAAGAAGCCAGAACAAGACGAAGACATCAAGAAAAAAGTATATGATTACGCAACAGCTAAAGTAGATGCAATCGCAAGATTAGGTTCTGCTAAGCATGAGCGTAGCGATGCATTCAGTGCATTGAAAAAAGAAATCATGGAACATTTAGGTACGGAGATTACAGACTTGCAAAAGAAATTAGCAGGTAAGTATTACGAGGACTTAAAGTGGGAAGTGGTGCGTAATATGATTGTGGACAGTCGTATTCGTTTAGATGGTCGTCAATTAGATCAAGTACGTCCTTTGGCAATGGAAACTGCTCCATTACCCACTCCACACGGATCATCTTTATTTACAAGAGGTGAAACGCAATCTTTAACTACAGTAACATTAGGAACTAAGTTAGATGAGTTAATGCAAGAGACTGCTCAAAGCGCTGAATACCAAAAATTCTTCTTACACTATAATTTCCCTCCATTCTCAACAGGTGAAGTGAAAATGATGCGTGGGGTAGGTCGTCGTGAAGTAGGTCATGGTAATTTAGCACAACGTTCTTTAAAACAAATGTTACCAGATAGCACAGTATTCCCTTACACATTGCGTGTAGTATCTGATATCTTAGAATCAAACGGTTCGTCTTCCATGGCAACAGTTTGCGCCGGTTCATTAGCTTTAATGGATGCGGGTGTTCCAGTTCCAAAACACGTGAGTGGTGTGGCAATGGGATTAATTTCAAGAGAAGATGGTAAGTATGCAATTTTAACGGATATCTTAGGGGATGAGGATCATTTAGGTGATATGGACTTTAAAGTAACAGGTACTAAAGACGGTATCTGTGGTGTTCAAATGGATATTAAAGTAGATGGTTTAAGCATGGATATTATGCGTGAAGCATTGTCTCAAGCTAAGAAAGGTCGCTTACATATATTAGACGCCATGTATGAGTGTATTCCTGCTGCAAGAGCAGACGTGAAGCCGCATGCGCCAAGAATGGTGAAGTTAATCATTGATAAAGAATTTATTGGTGCGGTTATCGGACCAGGTGGTAAGATTATTCAAGAAATGCAAAGAACGACTGGTGCTACTATCAATATTGAAGAAGTAGATAACCATGGTGAAGTAAGTATCTTCTCTGCCAACAAGGATAGCTTAGATGCTGCGGTGAAGTGGATCAATGGTATTGTAGCCGTTCCTGAAATTGGAGACGTTTATGATGGGGTGGTAAAAGGCATTAAAGAGTTTGGTGCATTCGTTGAATTTATGCCAGGCAAGCAAGGTTTATTACACATTAGTGAAATAAGCTGGAAGCGTTTGGAAACAATGGATGGTATCTTTAAAGAAGGGGATGAAGTGAAAGTGAAGTTGGTTGGTTTGGATCCTAAAACAGGTAAATTCAAATTAAGCCACAAAGCTTTATTGCCAAGACCTGAGCAAGCACCTCGTGAAGACCGCGGTCCTCAACAAGGATAATTAAATTAGCACAATGAATAGTAAAACCCCTCAATAAAATGAGGGGTTTTTGTTTTAATAGTCCTTCCTGAAATAACAATAAATTATATAGAAATAAAATTTAATAAAACAGCTAAATTGGTTGATGACATGTATCCATAAATTTTATTTATCATTTCCATAAATAAAATTTGGGTACAATTCTTAAACAATTTAACAATTTGTTAAAGAATTTCGAAATAATGACTATATTAGCTAAACGAGAGCTTGTAAACGATATGTGTAGATGTATCATTTGCAAGCTCCTTTAATTAAGGCAATTTATTTCTTAATACAAAACATAAAACATGGGTAAAAAAATCCTGGTAAGTTTTTGTGCTTTCCTTCTAACTATAATGGTTGGACATGCACAAAACGTTACAGTAACCGGAAAGGTTCTCGACGAAAAAAATGCACCTGTTGTTGGAGCTAGTGTGCTTGACAAAGCCACTAAAAAAGGAACAACTGCAGGCAATGACGGTAGTTTTACTATCTCAGTAAAAAATGGAGCAACTTTAGTTATTTCAGCTTTAGGCTATGAAGGAACTGAAGTGATGGCTTCTGGTACTAACTTAACCATTAAATTAACGTCAGATGTGAAAGCATTGGCTGACGTGGTGGTAACTGGTGTGGGTGCTGCAACCAGCAAAAAGAAATTAGGTGTTGCGGTTGAGTCCGTTAACCTATCCAACCAAGTTAAAGTACCTACTGGTGACGTAGGACAACAATTAGTAGGTCAAGTTGCTGGTGCTCAAATTAGCAGTACCAACGGTAACCCTGGCCGTCCTCTTCAAATTTTATTAAGAGGTATTAACTCAGTACAAGGTGGTACTTCACCCATGATTTTGATTGATGGAATTGAAGCCCGTGGAACTAGTTTAAACTCTATTGACGTAAACATTATTGAAAGAGTAGAGGTAGTACAAGGTGCTGCTGCTGCTTCTTTATATGGTGCGCAAGGTGCGAATGGAGTTATTCAATTGTTTACTAAAAAAGGTAAGGCTGGAAAAGTAAATATTGAATTTAGTTCTAGTGCAACAACCAATGAATTATTAAATATTGGTGGTTTATCAAAAGCTAAAACACACGCATTTGCTACAGATGCAAATAACAATGTAATACTTTCTAATGGTTCAATCATGTCATTAGATCCTTCTACTTTAGTGTACAATGGGGACGTTCAATACAACTCATTAGGTTTAACGAGTTTCCAAAACAAGCCATACAATGCAAACTTAAAGTACATTGACCATTACAAAATGTTCTTACAACAAGGATATGCATTAAACAACTCACTAACGATGTCAGGTGCAAGAGATAAGTTTGACTTCTTATTTTCAGTATCTAACAACCAACAAAATTCAAATTTCGTTAACAACGGAGATTTCTCTCGTTCTAACTTAACTTCTAAATTAGGATTTGAATTAGCCAAAGGCTTGAAATTCACAAGTACAACACAATTAATTTATACAAAGAATACAATGAATGACCAAAGTGGTCGTAATTTTGTTTTTGCCATCAACAATGCAAGACCTTTCTTGCCATTTGATCAAAAAAATGAAGATGGTAAATATGCCACTTATTTTGGAGCAGCGGGTGGTGTGAATCACTCTAACCCATTTGCTACCAACCAAGAGTCTCGTACTTTAATTGCCACTGTGGATGTTATCCAAAGTTTTAACTTAAACTATAAGTTGCCTAAGTTTTTAGAATTTGATGCTAAATATGCATTGAACTATAATAACAACAACACAACGTATAAATATGATGAGCAGTGGAATAACAAAAATAGAGTGTTACAGAATCGTTATATGTATAACTATTCAGCGATACCTACTGCATTTACTACAGGGGAGATTAATAATTTTGTTGACAGAACCACTTTCCAAAACTTCATTGGAACTGTGAACTTCCGTACCGATTTTGAAAAAGATTTTAATATCAATGTTCCTATCAAAACATATACAACGGCTGCATTTGACTACCGTCGTAATCAATTAAAGTCGTTTGCTGCAGCAGGGTTTGATGGCCCAGGCTATGCGCCATGGAATATGTCTCAAGCAGCCACTTACAGAGTGTTAAGTGATTATGTTGAGCCATTTGTAACTTATGGTGTTTTAGCGAATCAAAGAATTGAGTATTCTAACTTTACAGGTTTCTCTGTGGGTGTTAGAAGTGACTATTCTTCTGCATTCGGTGCTGGTGCTAATGCACAAACATTCCCAAGAGGAGATTTCTTCTTTACTTTATCTAATTTAAAATTCTATCAGGATTTGAAACTTTCAAATGTGTTATCAGAAGTTAAATTTAGAGCAGGTTATGGAGAAGCGGGTATTCAGCCAGGTGCCTTCCAACGTTTTACCGTTTTGGGTGCTGCTAACTTAGGAGGAACAAGTGTATTTACTTTCCCTACTACTAATCCAAATCCAAACTTATCAGTGGAGTTATCTAAAGAAACTGAATTTGGTACCGATTTGACATTGACATTAGGTAAAGGAAGTTGGTTTAAATCAGCTAACATTTCTGCAACTTTATGGGAAAGAGAAACAAGAAACGCCATTTATAGAGTAGATGCTGCACCTTCAACAGGGGTGGGTGGAAAATTGGATAACGCATTTGGTTTAAAATCAAAGGGTATTCAAGCCTCTTTAAACTTGAATGTTTATTCTGGCAAGGACTTAACTTGGGACTTCATTACCAACTTCTCTCAACAAAGTTCAGAAATCTCTTATGTAAATGGACCTCCAGTAATTTTAATTTCTTCTGCGGGTAGTGTAGGTATTACCTTACAACAAGGATATAAGATTGGACAGTTCTTTGGATTTAAGTTGATGAAGTCTTTGGATGAGTTAAACCCATTAACTGGTTTACCAATGATTCCTGAAGCAAGTCGTAACTTATATGAAGTAGTTAATACTACAGTAGGTGGTAACTGGGTTGTTAATAAAGCAACTAGACAAACGGTGGCTTTACCAGGTCAATCTAGCCTTGGTGATCCAAATCCTAGGTTTAACATGAGTTTCATCAACAACTTACAATATAAAAATATTGTAACATTTAATATGCAATGGGATTGGGTAGCTGGTGCACACTTGTACAACCAAACTAAACAATGGATGTATCGCGATGGTATCCACTCTGATTATGGATTGCCTATTACCATCAATGGGGAAACGCAAGCATTTACTTCATTCTATAGAAGTGTTTATGCCGGAGGTGCTGCAAATGGTACTAAAAACTATTTCTACGAAGACGCTTCTTTCTGGCGTTTAAGAAATCTATCTGTAGGCGTTGACTTAGTAAAATTGACTAAAATCAAATTTGCAAATCGTTTACAATTAGTATTATCTGGACGTAACTTATTAACTTTCACTCCATACTCTGGTATGGATCCTGAGGTTAACTTTGCTACGAACTCAGCATTTGATCGCGGTCTTGACCACAATACTATTCCTAACACAAAATCTTACACTATTGGTTTGAACGTAGGATTTTAAACCTTAATCTTTAAAATTATTAGCAATGAAGAATAATAAAATTTTGGTTGGAATATTAGGGGTTACTTTAAGCTTAACAGCTTGTAAGAAAGATCTTGATATTACCAACGTAAACTCACCTACTCCAAGTAGTGCACAAAATGAAAATGGTGCTATTGCTTTGGCGCAGGGAACCATTTATTTAAATGGATTTTTCAACTTGAAATTTTCCGATGGTGTTTACGGTCGTTTTTGGGCCGGCGCTATGGGATTTTCTGAAATCATGGGAGACGTTATTGGTGCAGAAGCAGCAAATGCTTTTATGAACCAAATTGGTTGTCCTAATAGGGTAACATTGGACAATGGCACAGTGGTGCTTAATCCAAGTAACCCTAAAACACAGTATGAATTAGTGCGTTATGCTAACCAAAATGCACAAGGGGGTAGTAATACTACTTTTTATGAGTGGGCATACATGTACAATATGATTACTGCAGCAAATTCAATTTTAGAATTAGCAGATAAAACTACTTTTTCAGGAGCAGGCGCTGCCACTAAAAAAGAAACCATCAAAGCTTGGGCTTATTGGTGGAAAGGCTATGCATACAGCAGAATCGGATCAACCTACTATGCAGGGTTAATTCAAAATGCTACGACTGCAGACGCTGCTACTAATGGTAATTATGTAACTAAAGAAGCAATCATTACAGAGGCGAATGCTAACTTTGATAAGGCAGTTACTGCTTTATCAGCTGCAACTTCTACCGCTGATTATACAGCTATTCTAGGAAGGTTAATTCCAGCCTACTTACAAAAAGGCAAGGGTGGTGTATTAACTATAGATATGTGGAGAAGAAGTATCAATACAATGAAAGCAAGAAATATTCTTGTGAATAATTTAAGATCTAGCATGACTACTGCACAATGGTCAAGTATTTTGACTTTGGTGAATGATGGTGTTAGAGCTACCGATTTAATTTTTACAGCACGTACCGATGCGAATGGTAGCTTTATTGAGTCTACTGTTGCAGATAAAGTAGGTCAAGCAGCCGCTACAGGTTCAACCAACACTTATAAATTAAGTGAGCGTTGGGTGCAGGACTTTGTTGCAGGAGATAAGCGTAGAGACCAAAACGTATTGACTTTGTCTTCTGTTGGTTTGTTTAATACAGACCGTGGTAATTCATTTAATACACGATATACCTTAAAGTATGCGGGCAACGGTTTAACCGGCGTATATACTTATGCAAACAATGTAATTGGTGCAAATGAAATTACGATTGCTTCCACCTATGAGGAAAATGAATTAATGAAAGCGGAAGCTTTAATTATGACTGGCCAAATAGATTTGGGTGCTGCTGCTATTGATGCAGTTAGAAACTACCAAGGTGCTGGTTTGACAGCATTGGGAACAGGTTTAACGCAGGCTGTTGCTTACGAGCAATTAAGAAGAGAGCGTAGAATTGCATTAGCATTCAAAGGCTTATCTTTTTATGATGCACGTCGTTGGGACATCATTGGCCCAGACAAGTCTCGTACTGGCGCTGTAGTATTATCTTCTACTGGTGCTGTAAATACCAACGCAACAATTGTATATGGCTTCTTAGATTATTGGGATGTTCCAGATAATGAGTTGGCGTATAATCCACCAGCTGCAGGATCGGCTCCAACCAAGAATCCTAAGCAATAGTTCATATTATCTATTTTATTGGATATTTTGAAAACAAGACCCTTCGGGGTCTTGTTTTGTTTTAGCCCTTCGTATATTTATATAAATAAACATTGGATCATGAAAAAGACAATGGGCCTGTTGTTAATCGTATTCATGATTAGCAAAACTATTCTGGCACAACAAAATACACTAAGTACAACGGGCAAGTGGGGGACGCAAATATTTTTAAGTGATGCCAACGGGCAGGCATTTGTAAATAAATATGACAATATTCAAGGTAGCGCCTACTTTTTCCCCACCTATAAATATGCATCTATAGAGCTTCGGGATGGCAGGAAGTATATGGACATTAAGGCTAAATTAAATCTGATGGAGAACGAGGTGGAGTTTATATCGGCTACCTCCAAAGAAGGCTATCTAGGGAAGGGTATGGTGGCTACAATTAGTTTTAATGATACCCTACGCCAGGAAGTGAAAAAGTACATTTTTCAGTCAGGCTTCCCTGGTATTGACAATCAAACGAGCATCCATTTTTATCAGGTATTGTGTAATGGCAAAATCACCTTTTTAAAATCAATCAATAAAACGATGGAAGAAAGGAAAAACGAATTATCTGGGGAGCAGTCCAAAGAGTTTGTGACAAGAGAAAACTGGTATGTATATCAAAATGGGACCATGACAAGGATCAAGAAAGACCAAGCCTTTTTTGCGGGGTTATTTGCTGATAAAGCACAAGCTTTTTCCAAATATATCAATGAGCATAAACTAAATTTTAAGAAAGAGGAGCAAATAGTTGAATTGGTGAACTACCTTAATGCACTATAAAACAATAACAATGCCTAAAGAATATATCCAAATTGCCTTTGATTTTGACAACCAAGATCAATTCGAGCGAATGGTTGCCCAATTATCAACGATTGGGTTTGAAGGATTCAATGAGGAAGAGGCAGCAACAGGGATAAATAATGGAGTGGGGATGAGTAGCGTCTTAGGCACAACAGCAGGATTGGGAAAGGGTGCTGGACATTGCACTACTTATATTTTATCATCCATTTTCGAAGGGGATGAAATTGAAAATGAGTTAAATATAATATTTAAACAACATAATTTAAAGTATTCAAAATCAATAATTAAGGAAGAAAATTGGAATGCTATTTGGGAGTCTAATTTTGAGCCCGTTAGGATAGATTCCTTTGTTGGCATAAGGGCCCATTTTCATCCAGCATTTGATCCAACTGTGCAATTTGAAATTCAGATTACCCCTAAAATGAGTTTTGGTACAGGGCACCATGGGACTACATACACTGTGATGCAAATGATGTCCGAAATGGACTTTAAGGGGAAAACAGTATTTGATTTTGGGACTGGAACTGGAATATTGGCCATTTTAGCCGAAAAGCTGGGAGCAATGAAAGTGCTAGCAGTAGATAATGATGACTGGTGCATTGAAAATGCAAAAGAGAATATCCAAAACAACCAAAGCAAGGGTATTGAAATCCAAAAGGTAGCAACTGCTGCGCAGGAGGAGCAATTCGACATAATTCTAGCTAATGTGAATAGGCATATAATAGAGGCTAATATGATGGGCCTGAGTAGGGCAGGAAAACCTGGAGCACAATTGGTATTAAGTGGCTTACTCATTGAGGATCAGTCAGCTATGATTGCATTGGCGACTCAAAATGACTGGATTTTTCAAAAACAAAAGGAAAAAGAGGGATGGATTAGCCTTCTGTTTATTAGACCTTAATCTAGATTAATGTCTTTATGTTAACAAATTATTAAACTTTTTGGCCGTATATTTGTATGTCCCAATCATTAAATTATGAGCGAATCGATACTTGTTATTTTGGCCTATTTAATTGGATCAATTCCTACTTCAGTTTGGATTAGCAAGCATGTCTTTAATATTGATATCAGAAATTACGGAAGTGGTAATGCAGGTGCTACCAATACATTTAGAATACTGGGTTCTAAATGGGGAAGTGTGGTGATGTTAGTAGATGTTACTAAAGGCTTTATATCAACTTCTTTATATATTTTAATTCCTTTTTATTTAACGAACGAATTGGCACGCACTAATTTCATGATTATCTTAGGCTTAGCCTCTATTGTTGGTCATATTTTCCCAATATGGGCTGAATTTAAAGGGGGTAAGGGAGTGGCAACACTTTTAGGCATGGCTATTGCTATTCAGCCAATTGTAGCTGTATTGTGCTTAGTTGTTTTTGCCTTGACTTTATTAACAACTCGATTTGTTTCGCTTAGCTCCATGTTGGCTGGGGTAGCATTTATGGTGATGATTTTGTTTATATTCAATGAAAAAGAAACCATGTATCGATTATTTGCGATTATCGTGGCTTTAATGGTGGTAATCACCCACCAAAAGAACATTGGCAGATTGCTGAAAGGGACTGAAAATAAAGTGCCATTGTTCAAAAATAGAAACAAATCTCAGGACGCCTAGTTCCTTGATTTACAATTACTTGCATCTTTTTATTGGTTTAATTCTTGTACTAACTTAGAATTTAGTAACTTTGTCCTCCCTTAATATTTTTTATTATGACAGGTCCTCAGCATATTTTAGAGAAGTTGCAGTTGAAAGAAGAGAAAAATTTACTGATTCAAGGGTTGCCTTCCTCTATTGAGAAACAATTCGCAAAATTAAATTACAATAAGAATATCACTCCATTGCTAAAAACAAGGAAGATTGATTATGCTTTGATTTTTGCCATTAACCAGCTTCAGTTAAATAATATTCTTAAAGAAGTTTTTTCTGCCTTACACCCAGAAAGTAAATTATGGATTGCTTATCCAAAAACCAGCTCGAAAATTGTTTCTGATTTAAATAGAGACGCTAGCTGGGAGATTCTTTCTAAAAATGATTTCGAAGCCATTCGTCAAGTTACATTAGACCATGTTTGGACTGCGATGCGTTTTAAGAAAGTGGATCAATTGCCCAATAAAAACAGAAGCTTTGTTGAATTTAAGGCTGCAGATATTAAGGTAGATGATTTTGAAAAAAGAATCATTGCCTTACCAATTGAGTTGGACAAAATATTGGCTGCGCATGACGAAGCAAGAGACTTTTTTAGTACGCTTTCCGTAATCAATCAAAAGGAGTATTTAAGTTGGATCCAAGGGGCTAAAAAGGAAGAAACGAAACAAAAGCGTTTAGAAGCTACTTTGCAAAAACTTTTGGCCGGGAAGAACAATCCTTCTGAAAAGTAAGTAAGAAAATAGGACTATTAAATAGTCAATGTATATGTACAAGATGAGTTAGTAAGTATAAAAAAAGCCCCTGTTCATGAATAGGGGCTTTTTTATTTATAGATGACGGTTCCAAGTGTCGAAGTCAATTCCTTTTCAACATCCTTTAAATGCTTATGTATTTGTAGGAGTTGAATTTGCTCGGTATCCTTTGCGTTTTCCAAGTCGGATTGATTTAGCAAAATCATCTTTTTGATTTTACGCAACTTAAAGTACAAAAGACTTTTATTAATCTCCAACATAATATCTTTTTCTACCTCTTTTACTTTTATCCCTAGTTTTTCATTCCATCTGGTACTTAACTCTTGTTCGGGTTCAAATAAGGATACCACCCATTTTTGAACGCGCTCGTCCTCGTGGTATTGTAAGGTTTTGCCATTGGGCATTTTACCTTCATAGAACCATTTTTTATAGGCTTCCATTAAGTAAATCATATCGGTTTGTTCTAATGGGAAACCTTCTATTTCATCAAATATATATTGGGCAATAAACTTGCTGTCCTCCATTTTTTCAATTCCATTTTCAATTAACAACTTCACTAAATGTTTTTCTTGTGTTAGGTCGTTATCTGTAAAAAAGCCTTGGTTATTGTCATCTGTATCAGTGTTAGTCAAGGTAGGCATTAAAATGGCCGCTTCGTCATAGGACATTTTCTTTTCTTCCTTAACTATTTTGTCGCGCTTAAATTTATTGACGAGTTGGGTAAGTCCTGTTTCGTCAATGCGTAAAAGAGTGGAACATTTTCTTACGTACTCCTGTAGTTTGGTAAAGTCCTCGGCCTTATTAATTTTACTGAGTGTCTCGGCAATTTGATTGACTAAAATATTTTTCTTATTTAAATCATTGCCTACATCCTGCATTTGAACTTCCAACTGAAAAAGTACAAAGTCCTTTTTATTGCTTTGTACAAAATCCCTAAAGGCATCGGGGCCTACTTTATTTACATAACTATCTGGATCCTCATTATCAGGAATCAATACCAATTGAACATTCAAGCCCTCCTCCAAAGCCATATCCAAACCGCGCAAGGCTGCTTTAACCCCCGCACTATCACCGTCATAAATTATGGTGAGGTTTTGGGTATATTTTTTAATTAACCTTAGCTGGTCCATGGTCAAGGAAGTACCACCACTGGCCACCACATTTTCAATTCCTGCTTGGTGTAAACTTACCACGTCGGTATATCCCTCCACTAATAAACACTCATCATTACTGTTAATGGAATTGCGCGCGAAATAAGAGCCGTATAAAATTTTACTCTTTACATAAATTTCATTCTCGGGTGTATTAATATACTTAGGAGAACGATCATTTTTGGCAATTTGTCGGGCACCAAATCCTATAATTTTCCCTGTGGTATTGTGAATTGGAAAAATAATACGGTCCCTATAATTATCCTGCCATTCCCCGTTGCGTTCTACCACTAAACCTGTTCGGGCAAATAGTTCAGGATTAAATTGATGTTGAATTAATGCTTTGGCTAATCCGTCTCTTTCCGCTGGATTATACCCAATTTTAAACTTCTCAACAATGGGTTTTAAAAACCCACGGTGTTGCATATAACTTTGCGCAATGGTTTCACCTAGTTCCGTTTCCCAATATTGCTTGGTAAACCATTCCATCGCAAAATGATTAATGGCATAAATACTGTCCGCCACCTGTTGCGCCATTTTTTGAGCCGGGCTGGTTTCCGTTTCCTCAATTTCAATATTATATCTAGCAGCTAACCATCTTAATGCCTCAACATAACTGTATTTTTCGTGCTCCATCAAAAAAGTGATGGTATTGCCACTTTTGCCACAGCCAAAACATTTATAAATTTCCTTGGCAGGGGAAACTGTAAATGAAGGTGATTTTTCGTTGTGAAAAGGGCAGTTGCCTAAGTAGTTAGTGCCTCTCTTTTTTAACTTCACAAATTCGCCCACTACATCAATAATATCAATGCGGCTGGTAATTTGTTGAATCGTTTGCGAGGTAATCATGGGAGCGAAAATAACTAATATTCAGGGATTATGGGGCAGGGAGTCATGAAACAAGTGGGTATAAAAGGCTTAATCTTCCTTTTGAAAGTTAAACTCCATATCATCACTATCCAACAATTCGCGTTCAATTTCTTCCATTTGAACGATATCCCAGGCTTCTGACTCGGTAGGGGTCATATTGAGTAACTCAGCGTAGTCTGTCTTGTCTAAAATGTCGAAAAGAGCATCCGAAATAGCACAAACTACAAAGGAAACGTTTTGTTCGTAAAATTGTCCTTGAGCAGTTGCGATATGCTCAATCATAGCCTCATCCCAGTTTTGGACATTTTTCAAGTTCAATACTAGGTTTTTGGGAGCAGTATTTCCCCATTTCGTAGTTAAATTGGCCATTTCTGGCACGAGATTTGAACTAAGGTCAGTATTGAGAATCGTAATAACGGTGAATTTCTCCTTGGTATCAGTTTGGTATTGAATTTGGCTCATAATAAATGGTTGAAAACAAGTAATACTAGAACATACTTTAGGTCAAAAATATTCGTTATTCTTGTAATAGCTCCAATATAAATTTATGGATAATAATTTTTCAACACAAGTTAAGGAAATCATTTCTTATAGCCGAGAGGAAGCACTAAGATTAGGTAACGATTTTATTGGGGCCGAACATTTAATGTTAGGACTCATCAGAGATCAGGAAAATACGGCCATTAAAGTGTTAATGCAGTTAAATGTAAACCTAACGGATTTAAGAAAGGAGATAGAATTGGCGGTAAAGGACAAGTCAGGCAAAAATGTAGCCAATATCAATAGTTTGCCTTTGACTAAGCAGGCCGAAAAAGTGATAAGGGTTACGGTATTGGAAGCCAAGGCTTTGAAAAGCCCAATGGTGGAAACCGAGCATTTACTATTAAGTATTTTAAAGAATAAGGAAAATATTGCTACTCAAATTTTAAATCAATTTGATGTGGATTACGACCTGTTCCGCAATGAGTTAGGTATGGTAGGATCCGCACCTTCTGGACTAGATGATGTGGACCGATCAAGCCGTTCAGGAAGATCTTCGGATAATCCTAGGGCTGATTTTTCAGATGATGCCGATGATGAATTTGAAGAAGAGAAAAGAGGGGGTGGTTTTGGCGCTGGTTCAAAAGCAAAAGCTGGTACCCCGAATAAATCAAAAACGCCTGTATTAGATAATTTTGGTCGAGATATTACCAAATTGGCCGAAATGGATGCTTTGGACCCAATTGTAGGTCGTGAAGCAGAAATTGAAAGAGTAAGCCAAATATTAAGTCGTCGTAAAAAGAACAATCCCATTTTAATAGGAGAACCAGGGGTGGGTAAGACTGCCATTGTGGAAGGGTTGGCTTTACGTATTGTACAAAGAAAAGTAAGTCGTGTTTTATTTGACAAGCGCGTTATTTCATTGGATTTAGCTGCTTTAGTAGCGGGTACAAAATACCGTGGTCAGTTCGAAGAGCGTATGAAAGCCATTATGAATGAGCTTGAAAAAAACAGAGACGTTATTTTATTCATTGATGAAATACATACTATTGTGGGTGCTGGTGGAGCGAGTGGTTCATTAGATGCTTCTAACATTTTTAAACCAGCATTGGCCCGTGGTGAATTGCAATGTATTGGTGCTTCCACATTGGACGAGTACAGAATGCATATTGAAAAAGATGGTGCATTGGATCGTCGTTTCCAAAAAGTAATTATTGAGCCACCAAGTGTGGAGGATACCATTACTATTTTAAACAATATCAAATCTAAATACGAGGATTACCATAGTGTTGTTTACGATCAGGAAGCGATTGAAGCTTGTGTGAAGTTAAGCGACCGATACATGACCGATCGTTTATTGCCGGATAAAGCCATTGATGTATTGGATGAAGTGGGTGCAAGAGTGCATTTAAAAAACATTAATGTTCCGCAAGATATAGTGGAGTTAGAAAAACAAATTGAAGAAGTTAAGGAAGAAAAAAATAAGGTAGTCAAAAGCCAGCGCTTTGAAGAAGCCGCTAGCTTAAGAGATACCGAAAAGAAATTAGGAGAGGCACTAGATAAAGCAAAACAAAATTGGGAGGAAGAAAGTAAAACTGCACGCTTCCCCATTAATGAAGAAAATATTGCCGAAGTAATTAGCATGATGACAGGTATTCCGGT
This sequence comes from Bacteroidota bacterium, assembly GCA_947457075.1. Lineage (GTDB taxonomy): Bacteria > Bacteroidota > Bacteroidia > Chitinophagales > Chitinophagaceae > Sediminibacterium. The sequence goes on along the minus strand of CANGUG010000011.1, from coordinate 76,717 downwards.
GAAACGTATGGTAGAAGCGGAAACGACTAAGTTGCGCAAAATGGCCGATGATATGAAAGGAATGGTGATTGGTCAGGATGATGCTATTAGCAAAGTGGTGAAAGCCATTCAACGTAATAGAGTAGGTTTAAAAGATCCTAAAAAACCAATTGGTACATTTATTTTCCTAGGTCCTACTGGCGTTGGTAAAACTGAATTGGCACGTGCATTGGCAAAAAATATGTTTGACTCTGAGGAAGCGTTAATACGTATTGACATGAGTGAATACATGGAAAAATTTGCAGTGTCTCGTTTAATTGGTGCGCCTCCAGGATATGTTGGTTACGAGGAGGGTGGACAGTTAACAGAAAAAGTACGACGCAAACCTTACTGTGTAATTTTATTAGATGAAATTGAAAAAGCACATCCAGATATTTACAATATTTTATTACAAGTATTAGATGATGGTATTTTAACGGATGGTTTAGGACGTAAAGTAGATTTCAAAAATACCATGATTATCATGACTTCTAATATTGGCGCACGTCAATTAAAAGAGTTTGGTGATGGAGTGGGTTTTGCAACGGCTACACGTATTCAACAAACCGAAGAAAACAATCGTTCTGTTATTGAAAAAGCACTGAAGCGTACTTTCTCTCCAGAGTTCTTAAATAGAATTGACGATGTGGTGGTATTTAATTCATTGACAAAAGAAAATATCTATTTAATCATAGATATCATCATGAAAAATGTATTAAGTCGTTTGGTAAACCTTGGTTTGAATTTAGTGTTGTCCGAAGCAGCGAAGGAATTTATTGCTGACAAAGGCTATGACGTTCAGTTTGGAGCCAGACCATTACATAGAGCCATCCAAAAATACATTGAGGATCCTTTGGCCGAAGAAATTTTAAATGCCAGTGTTAAGGAAGGCGATGTATTAGTAGGAGATTTAAATGCCGATAAAACTGCACTTGAATTCACCTTACAAAAAAAGGAGAAAGCGGAGAAATTGGTTAAAGAGCCTAAGGAACCAAAAGCACCAAAAGAACCTAAAGCCGAGTAATTAAACTCAGCTACAATTGATAAAATAAAAGCCTTTAACAGTAAAATGTTAGCGGCTTTTTTTATTTATTCAAGTATATGAAAATGAAAAGGGGAGACGTATTCAATGATTACTGCCCCCAACGATAGCCCATGGCATTTAAACCTGCAAGGTCCAATATACGATGCACCACGGTATAGGCCATTTCCTCCATGGTTTGCGGCTTACTGTAAAAGCTAGGGGTAGCCGGACAAATAATACCACCCGCCAAGGTGACGGTTTCCATGTTTTTGATATGGATTAAATTATAGGGGGTTTCTCTTGCCACTAAAATTAGCTTACGGCGCTCTTTTAAAATAACATCCGCAGCCCTTGTACTTAAATCATCACTAACCCCATTGGCAATCCTGCCTAACATACCCATGCTACAAGGCACGGCAATCATGATATTATATTGAGCCGATCCCGACGCAAATGGGGCATTAAAATCGTTTTTAGCGTAAAAATTAAATGGGTAGTTGGCATAGTCCTTGTTGCCAAGCTCCGTTTCCCACACAATTTTGGCATTGTCGCTCATTACCACACCCACGGTCTCATATTGGTCCTTCATTTGTAATAAACTGTCCAATAAACACTTAGCGTAAATAGCGCCACTGGCGCCGGTAATGGAAACGATTATCTTGTTCATATATTGAGTAACAAAACTAGGGAGGATTTGTTGTAAATAAAATAGCCCTTAATAGAATTTAAGGGCTATTTTATTTTTCTATAATGATTTTTCAAAGCACCCCATAAAGGAGTGCTTTGAGTTAGTTACCTAAAAAGATATCTTTTAATAGAATTTAAGGGCTTAAAACTTATTTACACATCATTCGCTCTCGCGAATTCTTATGATTTTTTCAAAGCACCCCATAAAGGAGTGCTTTGAGTTAGTTACCTAAAAAGATACCTTTTAATAGAAATTAAGGGCTATTTTATTTTTCTATAATGATTTTTCAAAGCACCCCATAAAGGAGTGCTTTGATTTATTTAATTGGTTTTGTACATTTTTTCGTAGTACTCTTCCGCCATTCTATTACTATCAAACTGGAAGCGAACATCTCTCATTCCGTTTTTGGTAATGGAACGCCAAGTATCACGCTTTTCATAATACATAGGTACGATCTCGTTTTCTAATATTTTATACAATTCCTCTAAATCGTAATCATCTTGTTCCTGAGTGCTCATGTTTTCGTAGTCGGCTTTAGGTACTACAAATCCATTGTGTCCATGATTTACAAATTCTGGAATCCATCCGTCATCGGTGGAGAAGTTGACAGATCCATTCATGGCCGCTGTCATTCCTGAGGTACCAGAAGCTTCTCTTGGTACACGTGGGTTGTTTAACCAAACATCAGAAGCTTGTTTAAGACGCTTACTTAAGCCTAATTCATAACCAATTAATACAGCTACATTACTATAGTTTTTACTTAAATGTACTAAGTTATTGAACTGTGAAATAGCAGGATAGTCCACAGGATAAGGTTTTCCTGCAAATATAATTTGTACGGGGTACTTTAAATTACCCAATAATTTTTCAAATCTTTCTAAATCCCATGAAAGGAAATCGGCACGCTTGTATCCTGCAAAACGTCTTGCCCAAACAATGGTTAACACATTTGGATCAAACACTTTTCCAGTTTGGTCAGCAACTATTTCAAAAGCGCGCTTCTTTAAATACATTTTGCGATCGTCAAAACCCGCATCGTCATTTGCTTCAGAAAATTTATACAATTGTTTGTCCGCCCAGTAGCGCCAGTTTTGTGCATTGGTAATATGGTCAATAGGGCAGATGCCTTCATATTTACCCCACATTTCACGACTTACATGTCCATGCAATTCAGATACTCCATTGGCTTTGCGCGCAAAACGTAAAGCTGCTAAAGAGTGGTTGAATTGATCATCGTGAATACCTGTTAATTTACGCACTTCGTCGATGCTTAAACCACAGAAATAACCCATTTTATGGCACAAATAAATGTCATGCTTTTCATTACCTGCTTCTTCAGGGGTATGGGTAGTAAACACTAAACGTTTTTTAACCTCGTCTAATGATTTGTATTTGTTTAATAAATAAAACGCACTTGAAAAACCGTGGGCTTCATTTAAATGATATACTTCTGGTTCAAAATTTAATTCATCAATTAGTTTCGCGCCACCCACACCCAATAAAATAAACTGGGCCACTTTAGTCGCTACGTTAGCATCATATAAACGGTGGGTAATGGTTTGAGATACGTAATCGTTCTCGGGTAAATCGGTACTTAATAAAAATAAAGGCGCAGAACAAAATGTATTAGGCGCTAAATAATATGCTTTCACCCAAACTGGATGATCATGAATCATAATTTGGTACTTGATACCAGTATCTTCCAGGAAGCTATAAATTTTCTCCATGAAAGTAACCTGTAAAGTTTGATCCTGATTTCTTGCTTGGTCGTAGTATCCATACTTCCAAAGGATACCTACACCAATCATATTTTGGTTTAATTCATATGCACTTCTTAAATGGGATCCAGCTAAAAATCCTAAGCCACCACTGTAAATTTTTAAAGGTTGGTGTATGGCAAATTCCATAGAAAAGTAAGCTGCCTTTTTCTTAAACTGTTCGTTTATTTTGTAAGGCACCTGGTAATTTCTAAAACTCATAATAAAAGGTCGTTTGTTAATTTGTGTGCAATATAATAGTATTTGCCTAAAATGTATCTTTTACACATTAGGGTGTGAATAACAAACGTTTGCAGCAGCATTTTGTGGATTATTTCTTTTTCTTTTCCCTTTTTTTCAGGTCAAATTTGTCATCAAAATAGCATTTCATTCCACGGTGGCTACCGCAGTTTCCGTCTTCTTTAATGCTAATGGTACTGCCCTCAATGGCAAAGTGAATGGTGCATGGATCGCCTTTTTCAGTGAAAGTGGCGGTATTCTTCTTAAAATTGATAATACCTTTTAATTCGCCCGTACAACCACCGTCATTTTTATCCACGTGTAAGAAAAACTGGTATTTATTGGGGTTGCCATAATCCCTTAAACTAATAAAGTTTCTATCGTCTTGTACATAATTCCCACTAAAGGCATTGTTTTTGGGTAGTGTGTCAATGGGATTGATGATGGCTTGATTGGTTGGCTTTGTATTTTGATCGTTAAATATAAGTTTGAATGACCCTTCTGAATAGGCCCATCCTGTTTTTTCATAAAAAACATTATTATCCTTATTTTTTTTATGTTCAATAACCAAAAAAGAAGGTTCTTTATTGATATATAAAGTTTTTGGATGGAAGGCCCATTTACTAGAACCTTCCTTAAATGAAGTGATCATTTTGTAGTCGAGGTATTTATTTTGGTGGTTAAATACCAAAACCGCAATTTCAACCTGAGCTTGTTTCTTTACTTTTAGTAATAAATAATATTCGGTTGGCTTATCAATTTTTACCAATGGATAAATGCTGGTATTGTCCTCTTTGCCTTTTACAATTGATTTTAAAACAGAATCTGGAATAAATTTCCCCAATGTTTTGTATTCAATAATCCCTTCGTCTTTGAATTTTGTTAAATTGGTATCTGAAATAATAATGGGTAATTCGGCACCCTTGAATTGTTTATTAAATTCATTGAGTTGAATGGGGGTATAACTTTCCACATCACTAGGGGCAGTTTCGCCACAGGAAATTAAAAAGCAAGCTAGTCCTATAAAGAACAATTTACGCATTGAATTGTTTTTATAAAAATAGACTATCAATTTGAGTTATACAAACGTTTATGTCTAAATTTACATTCAATGAGCGCTGATAAGTCCTTAGACAATTTAAATGAATCCGTCCCAACAAGTCAAAAAACAGGTTGGCGAAAATTATTGGCCTTTATAGGCCCTGCCTATTTAGTGAGTGTAGGCTATATGGATCCGGGTAATTGGGCGACCGATTTGGCCGGTGGGGCCGCTTTTGGATACCAACTTATTTGGGTATTGCTTTTAAGTAATTTAATGGCTGTTTTGCTTCAAAGTTTAAGTGCAAGGTTGGGTATTGTTAGACGCTTGGATTTAGCACAAGCCAATAGAGCAACCTATCCTCCGGTGGTTAATTTTTTCTTATATATTTTGGCGGAGTTGGCTATTGCAGCAACAGATTTAGCCGAAGTGTTAGGTATGGCCATAGGTATCAAATTGCTAACTGGATTGCCTATGATGTATGGCACATTAATTACTGTTTTTGACACTTTCTTATTTTTATATTTACAACGATACGGTATCCGAAAAATGGAAGCTTTTATTATTTTATTGGTAGCGACCATTGGCTTTAGTTTTTTGATACAAATGTTTATTGCTAAACCTGATTTATCCTATGCGATAAAAGGCTTGGTCCCTTCTACATTATCTCCCGAAGCTTTATATATTGCTGTAGGTATTATTGGAGCGACCGTTATGCCCCATAATTTGTACCTGCATTCAGCTTTAGTGCAAACTCGAAAAATAGACAGAACAGTTAAAGGAATCAAGAAATCAATTTTTTATAATTTTATTGATAGTGTAGTGGCTTTAAATGCCGCCTTTTTTGTGAATGCGGCCATTTTAATTTTGGCGGCAACTGCTTTTTATGCAACGGGCCATCAGCAAGTAGCGAAAATTGAAGAAGCACATGCTTTATTGGCACCTTTATTAGGATCTAAATTAGCCCCAATCTTATTTGCAATTGCATTGATTGCGGCAGGTCAAAGTTCAACCGTTACAGGGACTTTGGCTGGTCAAATTGTAATGGAAGGCTATTTGAAAATTAGATTAAATCCTTGGATAAGACGAATGTTAACAAGGCTTGTAGCCATATTGCCCGCCGTATTAGTCATTGGTATCATGGGGGAAGATAGGGTAGATGCGCTTTTAATTTTTAGTCAAGTAATTTTAAGTTTACAACTAGGATTTGCAGTGATTCCATTAATACATTTTGTGAGCGATAAGGCAACCATGGGTGAATTTGCAATTGGATGGAAAGTGAAAACTTTGGCATGGTTGGTTTCTGCCATATTGGTGTTTTTAAATACCAATTTAGTGATTGATTTTGTGATATCTTTTTTTCACAATGAGGGTATGTTATGGGTGAAAGTGTTGCTTGTTTTATTGGTTATTTTTTTTATTGGGTTGCTTTTATTCATCACCATTTATCCATTTGTCAAAACACAGCAACAAACTAAGGAAACAGATTTACATGGTGCAACAGTTCAATTGGAATGGACACAGGCAATACCGGTACAAAGAATTGCTATTGCAGTTGATTTTTCAACAACCGACAATCAGTTGATCAATACAGCCATTGCACATTCAAAATCGCTACCTGTAGCAGAACAAGAAGAAGCAATCCATTTTATTTTAATTCATGTAGTTGAAAGCGCCACTGCCAATTACTTGATGGAATCCAGTGACGATGAAGAATCTAGAAAGGATCAAGAACGCTTAGATTTATATGCAAACGCTTTAATGACTAGAGGATTTAAAGTGAGTACCGCTTTAGGTTACCGAAATAGAGTCAAGGAAATTGTAAGAATTGTTACTGAAAAAGACGCACAATTGTTAGTAATGGGAGCCCATAAACACCAGGGTTGGAAGGACTATTTATTTGGGGAAACCATTGAGGCGGTTAGGCATAAAGTAAATATTCCTGTATTAATTGTAAATGAATAGTTTGCGGTTGAATAACCCATTATAATCATTCATTTTGTTTTTACATTTTGTACATTTGCGTACAAAATTTTATAAAAGCTATGGGACAAAAAATTAAAGTGGCCAATCCAGTGGTAGAATTGGATGGAGATGAAATGACCAGAATTATTTGGAAGTTTATCAAGGATAAGTTGATCTTGCCTTATTTAGACATTGATATTAAATACTATGACTTGGGAATGGAATATCGTGATGAAACCAATGACCAAGTAACCATTGATGCGGCCAATGCTATTAAACAATATGGTGTGGGTATCAAATGTGCGACGATTACGCCAGACGAACAAAGAGTAGAAGAGTTCAAATTAAAACAAATGTGGAAGAGCCCTAATGGAACTATCCGTAACATTTTAGATGGTACCGTATTTCGTGAGCCAATTGTTTGCAAAAACGTTCCTCGTTTAGTTCCTAACTGGACAGCACCTATTTGTATTGGCCGTCACGCTTTTGGTGATCAGTACCGTGCAACCGACTTTGTAACCAAAGGAAAAGGAAAGTTAACAGTGAAGTTTGAAGGCGAGGATGGAACTGTACAAGAATTTGAAGTGTTCAATTTTAAAGGAGATGGCGTTGCAATGGCAATGTATAATACCGACGAAAGTATTTATGGTTTTGCAAGAGCTTGTTTTAATCAAGCATTGGCTAAAAAATGGCCTTTATACTTGTCAACAAAAAATACCATTTTAAAGAAATACGATGGACGTTTCAAAGATATTTTTGAAGATGTTTATCAAAATGAATTTAAAGCAAAGTATGCCGAAGCAGGCATTACTTATGAGCATCGTTTAATCGATGACATGGTGGCGAGTGCATTAAAGTGGAATGGTAATTTTGTATGGGCATGTAAAAACTACGATGGGGACGTTCAGTCTGACACCGTAGCACAAGGTTTTGGTTCATTAGGTTTGATGACTTCTACCTTAATTACCCCAGACGGTAAAGTAATGGAAGCAGAAGCAGCACACGGCACTGTAACACGTCACTACCGTGAGCACCAAAAAGGAAACAGAACTTCAACCAATCCTATTGCTTCTATCTTTGCATGGACAAGAGGATTAGAATTCCGTGGTCAATTGGATAATAACCAAGATTTAATTCGCTTTGCAAAAGCTTTAGAAGAAGTTTGTGTGGAGACAGTAGAGTCTGGTATTATGACTAAGGATTTAGCGGTATGTGTTCATGGTAATAAAGTAAGCCATGGCGAACATTATGTTTATACTGAGGAGTTCTTGGACGCATTGGATGCCAATTTGCAAAAGAAACTTGCTTAAATAAAATAGCAAAATGTTTTTCTAGCCGTCTTTAATTTTCATAGGATGGCGCAATAAAAAAACTCCGGTAGTAAATGACTATCGGAGTTTTTTTATGTAGAAAAGTACAATTATTATTTCTTCTTTTTCATTTCAGCACATTTGCCATCTTTCATACATTTTTTATCGCATTTGTGTGCTTTAGTTTCTTTTTTACAATCTTTACAATCTTTTTTACCACAGTTGGCTGAAGCAGTGTTTGCTGCAAATAATAAAACAGATGCAAATAATACGGTAGCTAATTTTTTCATGAGTGTATATTTTTTTATGATTTTTTAATTGATGACTGCAATTTACATATTCTATACAAAAAAAGGCAATTCCATTGATGATTTAACGCAGTTTTACCTTGTTTGGAGCATAAATTGGCTATTTTAACACTTCCAATATAGGTTTGCCAATGGATCCACTAGGCATTTGAATACCCAATAAAGCCGAAATAGTAGGCGCAATATCAGTCATATAATTCATGCTATTGACGTTTCCTTTTTTAATGCCCTTTCCATAAAAATATAAAGGGATATGGGAGTCATAGTTGTAAAATACCCCATGACTGGCTCCCGTAGGATACCCATCAATAACCCCAGACTTTAACAATACGGTCAAATCGCCACTACGTTGAGGGGTGTATCCATTTAGTAACATTTCGCGAATAAGCTGTGGCAAAGGTGCTAAAGCGGCATTTCGATTGTTTACAATTTGTAATACATTGGGTTTACTTTCCAAAAATTTAGTAATGAGTTGGGTAAGTTGGGCATCGGAAACATGCAAGCTATCCATTAGTTTATGGTTAAAGTAAATGGTGGATTCATACACATTGCTAATTAGTTCCTTACTCAAATTATTGGCTGCCAATAAACTGCTTAAATCTTTGGAGATGTCTGCAGAAACATAATAATCGGCAGGTAATTTGTTCTTTTTGGCAAAGCCCGGTATGGGGGCAATGGCATGGTCGGCGGTTAAAAACAAGGTATAATTGTCCTTGCCAATTTTCTTGTCCAAATAAGCAAAGAAATCCGCTAACACTTCATCTAGTTTTACATAACCATCCAAGGATTCCCATGAATAAGGGCCAAAATTATGGCCAATATAATCGGGTGTTGAAAAACTCAAGGTTAATAAATCGGTGATGGAATCGGCGCCTAATTGCTCATTTTGAATCGCTTCTTTGGCGAAATCTGTAATTAAGTTATTGCCTTGCGGAATGGCAAACAGTCTTTTATAGTCTTTGCCAATTAATTTGGTTAAATCAAAGGGGAAATTCACTTTTACTTTTTCTTCATAAAACCCCGTTTCATAAGCATTGTCATCGGCATCGCAATTTTTTTCATACACCTGTTTGGGCAAACTTAATGTCCAGCCTTGTTTATAAAAACTATCTACTTTGTGTAAATTATTAAAATTGGTAGCCCATTGTGGTAAATTTTGTTGATAGTAAGTTGATGAAATCATATTGCCTGATTCTCCATCATACCAATAAGCAGCATTGGCAGCATGACCGGCTGGGAGAATGGCCCCTCTGTCTTTTAGGGAAATGCCAATTACCTTGCTTTGAAAATTATTAGATAATTTTAATTCATCCCCAATAGTGGATGTCCATAAATTTTTTGGACTCATTTTGCCTGATAGCTGGTTGCCACTTCCAATACTACTTACCGACTTGTCCTCCACACAGTATTCGGTTTTACTTGTTAGGTTATTAAACCAACTATTGCCTACGATACCATGGATTGCGGGAACTGAACCAGTATAAATAGCAGCATGTCCACAAGCAGTAACAGTATGCACATAAGGGATAAGGGTAAAATTACAGGAGGCGCCTTCATACGCCAATTTCAGGAATCCATTTTTAGTTTTAAAAAAAGGGCTATACCTATTTACGTTGTCCCAACGCATTTGGTCAATTACAATCCCAATGACCAATTTAGGTTTACTGTTATTTGACTTATTGGACTGTGAATTTGCAAGGTTTACGAACATTACAAATAGCAAAGAAAGCACCATTTTCATATTGCAAAATTTATCCTGCAATTTACAGCTATTTATTAAGCATTAAAAGATAAAAAATGATTAAATTTGCATTAATAATTAATTCTATATGGCAGACATTTTTGATCGTTTAATTAAAAACTACGGACCAATTGGACAACATCGTGAGAGAGCACATGGTTATTTTGCATTCCCAAAACTAGAAGGGGATGTAAGTTCAAAGATGAAATTTAGAGGACAGGAAATGATTGTATGGAGTTTGAATAATTATTTAGGTTTAGCCAATCATCCTGAAGTACGAAAAGCCGATGCAGATGCAAGTGCACAATATGGCTTAGCATTGCCAATGGGTGCAAGAATGATGAGTGGAAATAGTGATTTGCATGAGCAATTAGAATATGAATTAGCCACTTTTGTACAAAAAGAAGATTCCATTTTAATGAATTATGGCTATCAAGGAATCATGAGTGCGATTGATGCTATATGTGGAAGACATGATGTGGTTGTTTATGATGCAGAATGTCATGCATGTATTATTGATGCTTTAAGAATGATACCAGGACACCGTTTTGTGTTTAAGCATAATGATGTAGAGGATTGTGAAAAGCAATTAACAAGAGCTCAAGCATTGGCGGACAAACAAGGAGGAGGTATTTTAGTGATTACAGAAGGGGTATTTGGAATGGCAGGTGATCAAGGAAAGCTAAAAGAAATTGCTGCATTAAAAAAGAAAGTGCCTTTTCGTTTATTGGTGGACGATGCCCATGGATTTGGCACATTAGGAGCAACTGGCGCAGGTGCAGGTGAGGCCCAAGGATGTCAAGACGAAATTGATTTATACTTTTCCACTTTTGCAAAAAGTATGGCTTCCATTGGGGCGTTTATGGCTGGACCTAAAACCATCATTGATTATATCCGCTATAATATTCGTTCTCAAATTTTTGCCAAGAGCTTACCAATGCCTTATGTAGTGGGTAATTTAAAACGTTTGGAATTATTAAGGACAAAGCCTGAATTAAAAGCGAATCTTTGGAAAAATGCATTGGCCTTACAAAATGGATTAAAAGAAAAAGGTTTTGATATTGGTAAAACAGATTCAGTGGTAACGCCAATTTATATGAAAGGTGGGGTGGAAGAAGCTACTGCCATGGTAATGGATATAAGAGAAAACTATAAAATATTTTGTTCAATCGTAGTGTATCCTGTCATTCCTAAGGGGCATATTATTTATAGACTTATTCCAACAGCCGTGCATACGCAGGAGGAGATTGATTTAACCTTAAAAGCATTTAGTGAAACCAAGGCTAAATTGGATGCTGGCGCATATAAAGTGGCTGAAATTCCAGACATGGCCAATAAATAATTAAGTAGCTTCTATTAAGTCGGCTTCTCTTTGTTCGTTTTTTAGTATTTCAATACTTACGTTTAACTCAAATCCAACCAATAGGATAAGTGCATTAATGTAAATGATAGTCATTACAATAAGTACAGTTCCAATGGAGCCATAAATTTTATTGTAACTACTAAAATGGTTTACCCAGTAGGAAAATCCTACCGTTGTAAGCAACATTAAGGAAGTAGAAAGTAATGAACCTGGTGATACCAAGGGCCATCTTTCTTTTATATGTGGTGCATATTTATAAATAAAGGCGTTCCCCATAAACAACAATAAAATAATAATAAGCCACCTTAATGAGTTCCAATAGGGAAGGATGATACTTTGCTTAATATCAAAAGCGCCGTTTAATAAGGAAGCTAATTGCTCCTGTCCAATTAATACAATTAAGCTAGCAAATACCAATAACATTAAAATGATGGTTAATCGAATGGCCCTCATTCTTTGATGTAAAAAAAAGGGTTTATTCTGCATAATTGATTTGTCAAAACTGCGAATGATACCTGTCATGGCATTGGATGCGTAAAACAGTAATAACAAAAATCCAAATGAAAATATACCAACATGTTGACTTAGTAAATCGTTGATGATATCAACGATGAAACGGTAAGTACTTGAATTTGGCGCTATGTCCTTGAATAAAGTTAAAATTTGCTTTTTAATTTTAAACGCTTTAGGGAAGTAGGGGATAATTGAAAAAAGGAATAAAAATCCAGCAGGCAAGGCCATTAATAAATTAAATGAAATGGCAGAAGCGCGATCATATAAACCCATTGTATTTAATTGTCTAGATAAGAATTTAAATACTAAATACAAGTTAATGCCTTGGAAACCTGGTATGTAGATCCCCTTCAATTTTTGTTTGAGAAAATGGAATAGCGGACCCAATAAGGTCCTAAAAAAAGCCCTAATGATATTGATGATTAATTTAGTTAAACTAACGTTTTTTCTTTTGTAGATACTCATCTAATTTTTGCTGGTATTCTTTTGCAAATTTATTGTGTTCTTCATAAGTAGCACTAAAGTGATGATATCCACTAAAATCAGCTTTGGCCACAAAATAAAGGTAGTCCGTTTTAGGGGCATTCAAAACTATATCAATTGTTTTTGGATGAGGGGTACCAATAGGGCCAGGTGTTAGTCCCTTGTATTTATAGGTATTATACAAGGAAGGAGTACTTAAATACTTTTCATAAATTCGAGTGATGGTAAAATCCTGCATGGCAAATTTAATGGTAGGGCAGGCTTGCAAAAGCATATTTTTCTTTAATCTATTTTGATACACACTCGCAATTAAGGATTTGTCCGATTCATAATTTGTTTCTTCATCAACTATGGAAGCCAATGTATATACCTGTTGTGGGGTCAGGCCAATGGTTTTTGCTTTCTCCAATCTATTATTTGCTTTCCAAAATTGCGCCTCCTGCTCCTTCATTTTTTGCATTAATTTAGGAAGGGTGGTGGACCAATACATGGTATAGGTATTGGGAAGGAATAAGGTTAATAATTGAGTAGTATCTACACCAAAAGGGGCAAGAGAATCATTGTTGTTGAAAAAGGCAGCAGCAGTTGAACTATCTATGGGAAAGGTACGTTCAACTAATTGTGCCAACTCGGCGCGGGTTCGGACTTTATTTAAAACAAAATTAACCGTTGCTTGCTGGCGATTGCGCAACATTCTAATGATACTAAGCAAGCTGGTATTTTTTTTAACTAGGTATTTACCTGGTTTAATTTTGGATTCTACATTTAAAATTTTTGAGAGTATTAAAAAGCTAGGCTTATCAAGGATAATTTTCTTGGCAACAAGGGTATCCGCCAATGAAGAAAGCCCTTGGCTTTTATAGTCGAAACTCATTTTTTCTTTCCCAAAATGAGTGGTAATGATGAAAACATTTATTGCTTCATAAATGAGCAATCCACTAAGAAATAAAGTGAATATCTTTTTCATATTTCAAAATACAATAAAAATCCCCACCTTTTATAGATGGGGACAATTTATTTTATAAGGCCAATTTTAATTGGAATATATTAAGGTTTTTTTGCTGCTGGAGGAGCTGTTTGCACTGGAGCAGTTTGTTGAGGTGCTGTTTGAACTGGCGTTTTAGGTGCAGTTTGAATAGGCAAATTATCTAGAGATCTTTTATTCGTATTGGTTGTATTTGTTTTTGTCAATAACAAAGTTGAAGTAATTGCCAATACAGCTATCACCCCTGCAAATATCCAAGTGCCCTTTTCAAGTACATCGGTCGTTTGCTTAACACCCATAAAGTTGTTGGACAATCCACTCACATTTGCGTTTAAGCCACCCCCTTTAGGATTTTGAATTAATACCATAAAACCTAATCCTAAACAAGCCGTCACTAACAATACTATAAATAAAGTAATCATATCTTCTTTTGTTTTAATTGTTCTATTTGAGACGCAAAATAAACGGATTTTTCAGGAAAAATAAAACTTAATTTAGAATAGATGTCTATTGCCTTTTGTTTATTGCCCTGTTTTAGCCAAATTTCCGCCATTGCTTCGGTAACCACTTCTGTGGCATTATTGGCCTTTTCAGCTATAATTGCGATCATTTTCTCCTGTTCTTCCCCCATTTCAGCCAAATTCTGGCTATTTTCCTCATGGTGCTTTAATACCTTTAACCAAGCGGTGAAACTCCTTAATTGCTTGGTAAATTTATCCTGAGGTACAGCAGATAAGTCTATTTCAATGCCTTGGGCCTCAAAATAGTCTTTTACGATTTTCGGGGTCTCTTTTTCAAATTCTAGTGGATGCGTCGTATCTGCTTCCTGGTATTGAGCCAATTGCTCTGAAATAAGGCTATTTATTTTCTCATCGATATGTTCATCCATTTGATGGGTACCCTCAGTGATATCCTCCAGGGCTAACCATTGGTGTAAATGTAATGCAGAAGGAAAATAACAAACTGCTTTTTGTATTTGAGTCGGGTACAATGGGGAGGAAGTTAATTGGTACTTTTTGGCCAATAATAATTGCAAACTTGGGCTAAATTCATTTTCCTGGACCAAGGTTTCCAATTCGGTGGTGGAAATGCTATCCAGCTGAGTATGCCCAGACCATTGGAATAAGATAGAATTGATAGTGCTTTGAGACATGGTTACCAGTTTGAAAAAATTTGGTTGAAAATATCATCCGTTATATTACGCACAATTTCTTCCATTAATTGACCTTCTGCTTGGTTTAAACTAAGATTTGCAGAAAAATCAAAGTTTCTAGAAACATCAAATTCTTGTTCTTTATTATCCAATGTCTTTTTTAAAACTACATGAACCGTAACTGTAAGTCGGTTGGTAGTTGCTTGTTGTGCACTTACCCCCACTGTTTGTGTAGGATCATAGTTGGTAATGGTTGCAAAAATTTGATAGTGTGCGTCATCACTATTAGTTCTAGTCAATTTTGTTTGACCAATAATTTTCTGAAGTAGTTTGTCGGTAAGTAATGGAGCTAGTTGAGGATTTACAAACCTTGCTTTGTTTTCAATGAATCCAATTTTAACCGTTTTAATATTGTCGGGGATTACGGCATCTCTAAAACTATAAATGCCACAGCCAGAAATGCATCCAAGTACGCATAGGAAGGCAAATGCATAAAGCATTGTAGAGGCATGTTTTAATATGGATGAATTATTCTTCAATGTCGTATTCTTTAATTTTTCTATAAAGGGTGCGTTCGCTAATTCCTAAGTCGGTAGAAGCGTCTTTTCTGCGGCCTCGATGCTTTTTTAGTGCTTTTAAAATTAACTCTTTTTCCTTATCTACAATATTTAATGATTCTTCCACTTCATAATGCCCTTGTAAGTCATTGTCAATAATCAACGGCTGTTGGGAATTATATTGAACCTGCGGCAGGGCAGGTGTATTGTTAATAGGGGCAGGTATTACATTATTGATGGTATTGGCAGGTACCATATCTTCTTTTAGCTCATTGATCATGGACTCCCTTGTAAAGTTGCCCGTTTGTCCAGCCAATGAAGGATTTTGCAAAATCTCAAAAAACATTTTCTTTAATTCATTCACATCTTTTTTCATGTCAAAGAAAAGTTTGTACAGTATTTCTCTTTCATTGGCAAATTCACCCACTGGGGCGCCTGTTACCATGGGCATATTGTGTTTGGAAGCAGTAGGTAAAAATTCGGCTAAAATAGTTGCATTAATATGGTCGGTGGTACTTAATACTGAAATTTGTTCAGCTATATTTTTTAACTCACGCACATTGCCAGGCCATGTATAGGAGGTAAGTAAAGAACGCGCTTCCTCATCTAGAAAAATGGGCTTGGTTTTATATTTTTCAGCAAAATCTACAACGAATTTTCTAAACAATAATGGAATGTCTTCCTTGCGGTCTCTTAAACTAGGCACACGAATAGGCACGGTATTTAAACGATAATACAAATCCTCTCTAAACTTGCCTTTCTGCGTAAATTCCATTAACTCTCTGTTGGTTGCCGCAATTACACGTACGTCTGTTTTTTGAACTTTTGATGAACCTACTCGTATAAATTCCCCCGTTTCCAACACACGCAATAATCTTGCTTGAGTGCCCAGTGGCATTTCACCTATCTCATCTAAAAAAATGGTACCTCCATTAACAGTTTCAAAATACCCTTTACGGCTATCTACCGCACCGGTAAATGATCCTTTTTCGTGTCCAAATAATTCCGAGTCAATAGTGCCCTCGGGTATGGCGCCGCAGTTAACGGCAATAAATGGGTTGTGTTTACGTGCAGATAAACTGTGAATGATTTGGGAAAATACTTCTTTACCCACACCTGATTCTCCCACAATTAATACTGTTAAATCGGTTGCAGCTACTTGCTCCGCAGTATTTAATGCGTGATTTAGTGATGGCGTATTACCAATAATACTAAACCTGTTTTTGAGTGCTTGTAAATCCATAATTTATAATTTTATCAACTTGATATTGATTTATTCGCTCACTGTGCCTAATAAAGTGCCTTTCGTAAAATCGTTTACCAACACATTTACATAGTCCCCTTTTTGTAAAGAATGATTGCCCTTTGGAAAAACAATTACTTTGTTTTGACTATTGCGTCCCATCCACTCCTGATCACTTTTTTTACTATTGCCTTCAATTAAAATTTCAAAAGTCTTGCCAACATCCCGTTTATTGCTTTCGTTGGACAACACCCATTGTACATCCACAATTTCTTGCAATCTTCTTTTTTTCACTTCCTCCGGAATATCGTCTTCATATCTTTTGGCAGCTAGGGTTCCAGGACGTTCCGAATAAAAATACATATAGCTATAATCGTAATTGGCTTCCTTCATAATACTTATGGTATCCTGATGATCCTCCTCGGTTTCGGTACAAAAACCAGCGATGATATCGGCCGATATACTACAGTCGGGCATAATTTCTCTTATGCGCGCAACTTTTGCCAAATACCATTCACGCGTATAGGTACGATTCATTAATTGTAACATACGCGTACTTCCGCTTTGCACTGGCAAGTGAATGTATTTACAAATATTATGGTATTTAGCCATGGTAAATAATACCTCGTCGGTAATATCTTTTGGATGAGAAGTACTAAATCTTACGCGTAAGCTATTATCAATTTGAGCAACACTTTCCAATAATTGGGCAAAGGTTACCGAAACATTGGTTTCTGGATTGTTCCAATAATAGCTATCTACATTTTGGCCTAATAAGGTGATTTCTTTATAGCCTTTTTCAAATAAATCACGACACTCCGCCACAATACTAAAAGCGTCACGGCTGCGTTCACGCCCTCTTGTAAAAGGCACTACACAAAAGCTACACATGTTGTTACAACCACGCATAATTGATACAAATCCACTAATGCCATTACTATCCAACCGCACAGGAGCAATGTCTCCGTAGGTTTCATCTCTACTTAAAATGACATTCACAGCTTTTTGTCCGGTACCTGCTTCAATGATTAAATCAGGTAGGGTACGATAGGCATCTGGGCCCACAACAATATCTACTAATTTTTCTTCTTCTAATAATTGTGCTTTTAACCGCTCGGCCATGCAACCTAAAATACCTACTAATAAACCTGGTCTTGCCTGTTTTAATTTTTTAAATTCAGTCAAGCGTTTACGAACGGTTTGTTCGGCCTTTTCCCTAACTGAACAGGTATTAACCAAAATTAAATCGGCTTGCTGTGGTTGACGGGTGCTTCCGTATCCATTATTTTCCAAAATAGAAGCCACCACCTCACTGTCCGCAAAATTCATTGCACAGCCATAACTTTCTACATAAAAGAATTTATTAAAATGCTTTTTTGGGCTGTTGGATTCAAAAGCTTCACCTTGCCTTGACTCGTCGTGTGTTTTGGTATCGTTCGCGTATAATTCCATGAATTTGAATACTTAAAATTGAGTCTGCAAATTTACTTAAAATTTGATTGAATGTGTCAACTTGTCATATATAACTAGCTAAATATTTGATAATGAATTGCTTAAATGATGGTATTTTTATTTTCTTTAGAATATATATTACTTAAAATCAATCATTTATAATAATTAGTATATTTGGTAAAATGATTTGTTGATGAAGAAATGGCTTGTATTGGTCTGCTGTAGCCTATGTATAAATTGGTCCTCTGCACAGGATGTAGCGGTGACAAAACTACGTTCTGAGACTTCGAGAAGCATCAGGAAGGAGGCAGATACAAGTTATTGGAACTGGAAAACAGGCGGATTGTACAATTTTAATTTATCTCAGAGTTCATTGAGTAACTGGGCTGCCGGGGGCGACAATTTCAATTTGGCCTTTACGAGTTACTTTAATTATTATGCTTTTTATCAAAAAACAAAACACAGTTGGGACAATAATATTGACCTTAACTTGGGGTATATGCAGTCAAGCAATTTAGGCGGTCGAAAAAACGATGATCGATTCGACTTCATTAGTAAATATGGCTATAAAATTGACTCCGTAGGACAATTATATGTTTCTGGTTTATTTAATATGCGTTCACAGTTATTTGATGGATACGCGTTTAGTGGGAATAATCCCAGTTTTATATCTAGTTTTCTATCGCCAGCCTATATAATTTTATCTGCCGGGGTGGATTATAAACCCAATAATAAACTGTCCATTTTCTTCTCTCCACTAACCTCAAGAAGTACGTTGGTTTTAAATAAAATTTTATCTGAACAAGGCAAGTATGGTGTTGATACAGGAAAGAATTTTAAGAGAGAAACGGGTTTGTTTGTTACAGTCAACTACATAAATAATATTACACCTACCATCAATTACAGAGGCAGGGCCGATTTTTTCTCCAATTATTATGAAAAGCCAGAGAATGTTAATTTATACATGACCAATTTATTTACGTTTAAGATTCATAAAAATTTCTCCGCCACGTATAGTTTGGATTTAATTTATGATGATAAGATTAGAATTTTCGGACCCAATAAAAATGCCCCTGGATTGCAATTAAAAAGTATTATTGGGATAGGATTTACCAAACCAATTCCAGTTAAGAAAATTATCAGTAAGCCTAAAGTGGTGGCTGATGCACCCGCTTCCTTCAATTCAAATAATTAGTTTTGAAAGACAAGAAGTAGTTGATAGGTAAATAAAGGCCATACTGCATTGGCTCAATCTTCTATATAAATAATGCTAGCTACATTATTTTGTAACCGCTTTGAGGGTATGCTTTATTTTATTCGCCTTGTGGGTAAGGTCCTGATAGTCATTACTGATAATGGTTACATGTCCCATTTTTCTTCCAGGCTTAGTTTGTTTTTTGCCATATAAATGCACAAATACATTCTCCATTGTTAAAACCTCGTCCAAGCCCTGGTAAAAAACTTCACCAGTATAACCTTCTGCGCCAATAATATTTACGATGGCCGAGGGTAATATAGCATTTGGATTGCCAAGTGGATAATCCAATAATATTCTCCAAAGCATATCGTATTGGCTGCTATAATTGGCTTCAATAGTATGGTGACCACTGTTATGCACTCTTGGAGCAGCTTCATTTACCCAAACATCTCCTTGTTTATCAATAAATAATTCAATGGCAAATAAACCAGGACTTTTTAAACCATTCACAATTTTACGGGCAATGGCTTCTGCCTTCCAAAGTTGTTTTTCTTCCAATTTTGCTGGACTTAATTGATAGTCAAGCAAATTATAGACAGGGTCAAAAATCATTTCAGCTGGGGGGTAAATAATGGTTTCTCCTTTAGCATTCATCCCAACAATTAAAGCAATTTCTTTTTGAATATTTATTTTCTTCTCTAATACCGAAGGGACGTTAAAACCTTTCCCTAAATCGGCTTCAGCATGGATAACTTGTACACCTTTTCCATCATATCCTCCTTCGCCCATTTTGTGCACTGCGGGTAAAAAAGAAATATGATTGGGCAATTCGCTATTGCTTTGTGTAATTACATAATCGGCAGTGGGTATTTCATTTTGTGTATAAAACTGCTTTTGTAAAATTTTATTCTTAATAATTCTAATAGCAGCAGGAGTGGGGTACACTTTAACGCCTTCCTGTTCTAACTTTTCGAGTGCCTCCACGTTTACCGATTCTATTTCAATAGTTAAAGCATCTAGTGTTTTACCAAAATTATAAACGGCCTCAAAATTGGTAATATCTCCAATAGTAAATGAATGGCATAAATGCGCAGCAGGACAATTTGGATCGCTCTCTAAAACAAAGGTAGTAACATCATAGTTGGCTGCTGCTTGTAAAAGCATTCTACCTAATTGTCCACCGCCTAAAATACCCACTTTCATAGCTTCCATTTTATTTTGTCAAAGATAAGGCTAAAAGGAACTAAATTTGTCCTTATCAAATTATGAATATGTCATCCAAAGCCATCATTACGGTAAAGGACCTTTTTAAATCCTACGGGGATTTTGAAGCAGTAAAAGGGATTAGTTTTGAAGTGTATGAGGGAGAAATTTTCGGATTACTTGGTCCTAATGGTGCGGGGAAATCTACTACCTTAGAAATTATTGAAACCCTAAGAAATAAAACCAGCGGAACGGTAATAGTGGATGGGGTTAATTTAGAGCAAGCCCCAGAGGAAATAAAAAAAAGGATTGGTGTTCAATTGCAGACGTCGGGTTTTTACCCCAATTTGAATTTAACCGAATTAATTTATTTGTTTGTAGGCTTATATCAAAGTGAAGTAGATCCCTTGGAATTACTCAAAAAAGTTAATTTAGAAGATAAGGCTAAATCAAAATACAAGGAACTGAGTGGTGGTCAAAAACAGCGTTTCTCCATTGCCACTACTTTAATTAATAAGCCTAAAATTATTTTTTTAGACGAACCCACCACCGGTTTGGATCCACAAGCAAGAAGAAACTTATGGGACTTGATTAAAGAAATCAGAGACCAAGGGACAACAGTAATTATCACCACGCATTATATGGATGAAGCCGAAATTTTATGTGATAGAGTGGCCATTGTGGATAGTGGTAAAATTATTGCTATTAATTCGCCCAATTTATTAATTGACCAATTGGTAGCCACGGGATTTGAAAAAGAGAAAGAAGTAAAAAAAGCCAATTTAGAAGACGTGTTTATTCAATTAACGGGCAAGGAATGGAGGGAGGAATAAGAGCGGTAGAATATACATTGTAAAGAAGCTATTTTTCATGAATTTTGAATGCGTATAATTTTTAAAAAATATTAAATGACAAACGATCCACGTTATCCTATTGGGAAATACCAAGTCACTCGATTTAGCGAGGAAGTAAAAAATAAATGGATCCAGGATTTAAGAATTGCTCCCTCCGATTTGGAGCATGTGCTATTAAATTTGGACAAGGCGCAATTAGATACACCCTATCGGGAAGGTGGGTGGAATGTTACTCAAGTGGTACATCATTTAGCAGACAGCCATATGAATGCATTTGCTCGTTTTAAATTAGCCTTAACCGAGGAAATCCCTACCATTAAAACATACGATGAAAATGCCTGGTCATTAACGGCCGATGTAGTAGAGACTCCATTAAATGTTTCTGTTACCTTGTTGCATGCTTTGCATGAAAGATGGGGCAATTTATTGTCAAGTTTAACCCAGGAGCAATGGCAAAGAAAATTATTCCATCCAGTGCGCAATACCGAAATTACTGTTTGGGATTTATTTACCATTTATGCATGGCATGGGAAACATCATATTGCACATATCAAAGCCTTGAGAGATCAAAAAGGGTGGTAATAACAGTAGGCGAATTTTTTTAAGAATGCAATGAAGTAAATAAACTTCTATCCACTTCGGCCACTAAAAATATACTGCCCATCACAATGATTAAATCGTTTTGCTTGGCATTTTTTGAAGCTGCTGTAATAGCCTGATTTACATCCTCAAAATTTTGTCCAACCAAACCAAGTTGATTAGCCATGTCGGATAATTCAAGCACGGGCATGGCCCTAGGGATATGAGATTGCGTAAAATAATACTTTGCAGTGTTCGGTAGTAAGTTTAATACCGCTGAAATATCCTTGTCTTTTACCATCCCTATGACAATATGCAACTCTTGGTAATGTAGGCCTGCTAATTGTTCAAGAAGCGCATTAATACCATGTTCATTATGGGCTACGTCTAAAATGACTCTTGGATTTTCCTGTATACATTCCCAACGACCCATTAAACCGGTATTTTTTTTAATATTTTTTAGTGCAGCAATTACTTTAGGGGCTTTTAATTTCCATCCCATTTGTGAAAGTAATTGCACAGCCACTAGTACCCCTTTCAAGTTTTTATTTTGGTATTTTCCTGGCAAATCTGTTTCTATTGTAAAGTTTTTGGTAAACAGGGGAGCGTCTAATAAATGAATCAGAGGTTGATTAAATTCAAACAAAGCTGTTTGCCAATTATTTTGAAATGATTGTAATTCCAAAAAGTTTTCAGCAAAATAGATGGGCGCATTTAATTCATTTGCTTTTTGTTCAAATACGAATTTCGTTTCAGGAATGATTTCACTGATGACAACGGGCGTTTCCTTTTTAATAATTCCAGCTTTTTCAGTAGCAATCGCAGGTAATGTATCGCCTAATAAAGCCATATGATCCCAGCCAATATTGGTAATGATACTTAGTTCAGGATCAATTACATTGGTACTATCTAAACGCCCCCCTAATCCGGTTTCAATAATGGCGATATCACATTTTTTTTGGGCAAAATACTCAAATGCCATTCCCACAGTGATCTCAAAAAAGGAGGGTTCAATTGCTTCTATCAATCCCTTTACTTTATGGGTAAATGAAGTCACAAATTCCTTGGGACACATTTCACCATTCACTTTGATTCTTTCTCTAAAATCATACAAATGAGGGGAAGTGTATAAGCCAGTGGTATAGCCTGCTTCTTGGAATATCGAGGCCAACATATGACTGGTAGATCCCTTTCCATTGGTTCCGGCCACATGAATGGTTTTGAATTTATGTTGCGGATTGCCTAAATGGCTACAAATTGAAATGGTATTGTTTAGGTTGTTTTTTATGGCAGCAACACCAATACGGCTAAACATAGGTAAACGACTATATAAATAGTCAATCGTGTCTTGATAGGACATAAGATTATTGCACTTCAAATTTAAATTTCACCGTTACCACTGAACTATGATCAGATACATTGAAACTTATTTTATTTAAATATTCCCTAATGGCCGATTTGTATTTTGCATCATTGGAGGAAGAGCCTTTTGCAATTTGGATAAACCTTCCGGCACCAGATGGGCTTACTTCAATTTCAGCATAAATGGTAGCAGCTTCAACGTCTCCACTAAAGGAATAAACCTTCACTATTTTACGATCACCTTTGGTTACAAAAGGACCTCCTTTGCCTGTATAGGATTTGCCCTCTATTTTTCCATTAGCTGCGCCTTGGTCACCAGTTCCTCCAGCAATACCTTGATTTTTGGTATTATTATAACTGTCCTGGTTATTTCCTCCTTTGCCATTGCCCCCTTGGTATTTACCCATTACTGCTTTTGGTTTTTCAACCTTGACATTGGGGGGAGTGATGGTATTTTTTGAAATAACTTTTTCTTTATTTGTTTTCACTAGTTCGTCCGTAGGATCATCCGAAGAAGTATTGATTTTTTCAGTTTCAGGAGTGCTTGTTGCCACTTTATTGGAAATAGTGCCTTCGTCTAATGCAGGAGCCTCTTTACTTACTGGAGCCGTTTCACCCAAACCAGTTTCACTATTTCCTAAATTCACTTCCATGAACAAAGGTTCAGGTGGGACGATAGTGGGAGGTGTTTTTTGCCATTGCAAAACAACAAACATCAAACTTAATACCACACAGATCAATCCTGTGTAAATACCGGCTTTTAAATTTTTTTGTTGTTCGAAGTTTAATTGCATTGCATAAAATTAATGTAAAAATACATCATAACCCAAACGACAAAGGGTAGCAATGATTACCCATAAAAAAACAGTCCTGATAAACTTGTTTCCTTTGGATAGCGCCATTCTGGAGCCAATGATACCACCCACTGCATTGCTAATTGCCATGGGTATTGCAATGGGCCATAAAATAGCACCTTTCATAATAAACAAAACGATAGAACCCATATTGGTGGCTAGATTCACCACTTTTGCATGTGCATTGGCTTGCAAAAAATCAAAGCCCAAGAATGAAATAAATGTAATCACTAATAAGCTTCCAGCACCTGGGCCAATAAAGCCGTCATAAAATCCAATCACCATACAAATAAGTGCCGCTTTATACCAAGGAAATGTTAAATTTTCATTTTTAGTTTCCTGTCCAAAGTTTTTTTCTGAAAAAGTGTAAATCGCAATGACAATTAAAACAATTAAAATAACGGGTTTCATAAAGGCATTGCTCACTTTTGTCAAACAAAAGGAACCAGTATAAGAGGCAGCAAATGCAATGGAACTAAACAGGATAATTCTGGCAAAAGGTATTTTTACTTTTTTTAAAAAGGTAGCCGCTGCAAATAAAGTGCCAGTAAAAGATGGAATTTTTAAAGAGCCAATCACTTGGGCAACAGGTTGATTAGGTAATAATATTAAACCTGCAGGTGTTTGAATTAATCCACCTCCGCCCACAATGGAGTCCACAAATCCTGCAAAAAATGCCACAATACATAAAATGATAATTGTACTATCCATTTGGTTGTTTAGTTGGCCAAGTATTTATGACAATACCCGTAATGATAATGATGCCACTTATTATTTGAGCTTGATTAACTTTTTCATTTAAAAATAAAACAGCCTCAAAGGAGCTTAAAATAGGACCCAATGTTAAAAACAAAGAAGCTTTACCTGCCCCAATTTTTTGAATGGCATTATTCCAAATTAAATAAGAAATGGTTGAATTGCCAATTCCGATATACAATACTACCCATAATAAATGCGTATCATAAATTACCGGCTGTACGTAATTCATTTCATATAAGGCACCAGGCAATAATAAAATGGCTCCAATAATAAACAAGCATAACAAAAAGCCTTTGTTTGAAATGCCAACAGGTTTCTTTTTTACAAATACATTATAGGAACCAAAACAAATACCTGCACCAATCATCCATAAATCACCTTTCCCAAATTGTAAACTTACTATGTTGTGAATATCACCTTTAGTTAATAAATAAAGCGTACCAATGATACATAAAAAAATGCCTGTAATATTTTTCCACTGTAATTTTTCATTTACTAGCCATGCACCCAAAACTGCTGCAACAATTGGGTTAACGGTGGATCCAAAAAGTGCCATATTAATGGCAGTTGCATAATGGCCTGCAGTATAAATTAAGGTATTATACACTGCAAATCCTATTAGCCCCATTAAAAAAAAGTACAATTTATTTTCTTTGATAATGGGCCATTCCGCTTTTAAATTTTGAAAGGCAAAAGGGAATAAGCAAATGGTGGCTGTTATCCATCTAAAAAATGCAATACTAACAGGGCCTGCTAAGTGAATGGCATACCTTGAAACGATAAAATTGCCTGACCAAATAATAGTGGAGCTTATGGCAAGTAATGCACCTATTTGATTTGTTCTTCTCAATGGTGTGCAAAATTTTGATTAAAGTCTCCTTTTATTCTTTCAATAGGTGGGTTAAAGTAGCCAAATTTTAAATCAGGAAATTCTTCTTGAATTAATTCCATCATTTGTTTGATACCCATAATTTCCCCCATTTCGGTAAATCCAATTTTTCCTAAATACCAATCTGGATCAATATTAAAGTTTCTCCACTGTATCATTTTTAGTCCAGTATCCCTAATAAATTCTCTTAAGGCTTCATATTCTTCCACACTATCGGTCATACCAGGAAAAACAAAATAATTAATGCTCGTCCATTTACCCGCTTCCGACATGACCCTAACACTTTCTTTGATATCTGCAAAAGTGTAATTGTTGGGGCGATAATAAGCATTGTAAATATTTTCACGTACCGAGTTCATGCTAACGCGAATACTATCCAAACCCACTTCAGCTAACGCAGCAACGGCTACTGGATTGGAACCGTTCGTGTTAATATTGATACTTCCTTTATCGGTATGCTTTCTGATTTCAATAATGGCTTCTTTGATTGTCTCCCACATTAATAAAGGTTCTCCCTCACATCCTTGACCAAAACTTACAATGGGGAAGGGAGCAGTCATTAAATGGGGAACGGTATATTCTACTACTTCTGCTGCCGTGGGTTTGAAAGTTAATCGATCCTGTGTTGAAATTATTTCTTCTTCCTGTGGTTGAAAGGAAATACAACCAATACAATTGGCATTACAAGCAGGAGAAATTGGAATGGGACATTCCCAACGGCCCATGGCTAAATTTCGCGCAGCAGGACAAGTGTAAGTTTGACAACAGTTTTCCATTAAGTGTTTTACCAAACGGTTTTGACTATATAAGGAAAGTAATTTTTGCGTGCCAGTATCGATGGTATCCTGATCATATCCTTCACAATCCTGTCTAATGTCTTTTTCAATGCGCACAGCGGGCACATAATTTTTCCCCTCTAACCAACCCACCGCAGTGTAGCAAAATAAGGGTAAGGTTGGCGCGTCCGCATCCAAGGTTTCATAGGCGGAAACATATAAACCTGTATGCGCAGGCGGAATGAATGCGGCCACAGCCCATCCCAACTCACATAAGCGCATCTCACCCGTTTCCACATCAATGCCAATACCTCTGCGTCCTGGCAATTCATATAAATTTCCTCCTTCTGGAAGTTCTATCCAGTCTTCAACAGGAATGGGATAGGCATCCCAACCCGCGCGGCCCACCGTATATAAACTAGTGTCTTCAAAAATTTGGCCTTCGCCATCGGAATATAATAAGTAAGGGGAGGTTTGAATTGACATAAGGTAAAGATAATATTATGCGGTAAAATGAAGCGCTTTGATTTTTTGGTAATGATTAGGCAGGAAGTGCCGAAGCATTTTTAATTTGTTCTGCACAAAATTGGTTAAACTCATTGGTAATGCTTACACTCACTGGTTCGTTGATGTCCTTTTGAATGATTTTGTTGTTTTGAAAATCAATAGTGATAACATCGTCCTTGATAAGGGCATTTTGAATAGCCGTCCATGGGTAATATTTTTTCGGAAAAGTATTAATAACAATTCCTTTTGGATCAAAGGCAATTTCGTAAGGAAATTTAACTTGTCGTTCAAATAAAGCGCCTATTAAAAAAATGCCTGCAATGATTAAAGCATTGGGTAATAGGAACCATCCCCAACTTGCAAATAATAGCGCTAGTCGATAATAGGGTATGGCCCCTTTCTTTTTTTGATAAATACAAAATATCCACCAGCAAATCACCGAGGTCATGATGGCAATAATCAAAGAGGGTTGTTTAAAAAAGCCACGGTAAATGCCAAAGGAGAAGCCTAAAATGCTTAAAAGCAGCATAAACTGACTGATTCTGTCTATGTTTTTATAGTCCGGGCTTTTGCAAACGATGATATAGTCAAATAGACGCATAAATTGTATTTATGAGATAGGTAAATTTTGGTGCAATTTAAGCCCATTTGGTTAACTTTGCACCATGAAGAAATCGCATATTATTTTATTAGTACTTATTGCAGTGGCAATTGTAGTACTTATAAGCTATACAGGGGATTTAAGTAGCTATGAAACAGTGGGTTCGGCAAAGCAAAAACCGGGTAAGTTTTTAAACTTGATTGTAAAAATGGACAAATCTGTCCCTGTTGAATACAATCCTGTAAAAGATCCTAATTTGTTGAAATTTGGCGTTCAAGACAGTTTGGGAGGTAGGATTATGGTTGTTTACCATAACACCATGCCCACAGATATGGAAAAATCTGAAAGACTGGTTTTGAAAGGGAAAGTACAAGGAGATGTTTTTGAGTGTTCCTCCATTGTAATGAAATGTCCTTCCAAATACAAAGACAATCCCGAAGCCAATAAGGAACAGCCGGTGACGATTAACAACTAATTTTACAAATTATTCAATGAATACAGCAAACAATCCAGCAACCATTCAATTTATTGGTGAGCATTTATTGCCTGGAAATATCGGTTACATTTTAACAATTGTTTCATTAGTGGCTTCTTTGGTAGCCACTTTTGCATTTGCAAAAGCTTTTTTTACCAATGAAATAAAAGAACAGGGCCCATGGCAGCGTTTAGCCAATATCGCATTTGTGATTGAGTCAGTATGTGTGTTTGCGTGTTTTGGTGTTTTATTTTATGTGATCTCCAACCATTTGTTTGAGTACAAGTATGCTTACATGCATAGCGATAAAAATTTACCATTTGAATATTTATTGAGTTGTTTTTGGGAAGGGCAAGAGGGTAGTTTTTTACTTTGGAGTTTCTGGCATTGTGTACTTGGATTGATTTTAATTAAAACTTCCAAAAAATGGAAACAGGAATCATTCGGAACTTTAATGGTGTTAAGTTTTACGCAGTTTTGTTTAGCCACTATGGTGGTTGGCCTTTATTTCTTTGATATTAAAGTAGGAAGTAGTCCATTTATTTTATTGCGTAATGAAATGAATTGGCCAATTTTATCTCGCCCTGATTATTTACAATTACTAAAAGATGGCACTGGTTTAAATACCTTGCTTCAAAATTATTGGATGGTCATACATCCGCCTATTTTATTTTTAGGATTTGCTTCTACAGCGATTCCTTTTGGTTTTGCAGTGGCTGGTTTGCTAAAAAAGGACCACAAGTGGGTGACGCCTGTTTTACCTTGGGCAACTTTTTCGGCAGGTATTTTGGGATTGGGAATTATGATGGGTGCTGCATGGGCCTATGAAAGTTTAACTTTTGGGGGCTATTGGGCATGGGACCCAGTGGAAAATGCTTCCTTGGTTCCATGGTTAACATTGGTGGCCGCTATACATACAAATTTAATTTACCGTAAAACAGGAGGAAGTTTAAAAACAACTTATTTGTTTTATGGCATTAGTTTTTTATTAATTATTTATTCTACTTTTTTAACAAGAAGTGGGATACTAGGGGATACTTCGGTTCACGCATTTACCGACTTAGGCATGAATGGACAACTGCTTTCTTTTTTATTGGTTTTTGTGATTCCATTTTTCCTATTATTTATTGTGAGATTTCCTGCATTAAAAGAACCTAACAAGGAAGAGGCTATTGATAGTAGAGAGTTTTGGATGTTGGTCGGATCGCTGGTACTATTTTTATCGGCCATGGTGATTATTACAATTACTTCGGTTCCTGTTTATAATAAGCTATTTGACCAGAAAGTTGCTCCTCCGGAGGATCCTGCTTATACGCACAATCAAGTGCAGGTATTTGTTGCCATCATTATTGGCTTTCTAACAGCGGTTGGACAGTACTTAAGTTATAAAGGAGGCGGGAAGAAAGGGGGTTTCTGGAAAGCAATTCGCTTTCCGGTTTATATTGCTATTGTATTAAGTGTGTTAACCATCATTTTTATAGGAATTCAATATGACGAAAAAACAGTTTCCTTCCAAGTCAATTTATACATTGCCTTAGTGGCGTCTATTTTTGCAGTGGTTGCCAATATGCATTATTGGTTGGTTATTTTAAAAGGAAAAATGAAATCGGCAGGTGCAAGTATTGGGCATATTGGTTTTGGTATGGTGTTAATGGGTATTTTAATTTCATCCTCCAATAAAAAGGTGCTTAGTTGGAATACGACTGGAATTAATGTGATTCAAAAAAGCCCTGATGCTAAAAATCCGGCGGGAAATCCAATGGAAAATATCACTCTTTTTGAAGGTATTAAAACCGAAATGGATCGAGATAAAAAAACAGGAAACTTTAATTACTCCGTAACTTATCTTAGAGATACTGTGGACGAATTGGATAAAAAATTCTTTGAGTTAAAATTCGTGAACAAAACAGGAGGAATGGCAAAGGATTCTTTTTATCTATATCCCGATGTATTAAAAAATAATAAAGGCATGGAAGGTTTTTCTGCAAACCCTTCCTCCAAACATTATTGGAACAAGGATATTTTTGTGTATGTGACTTCCTTCCAAGATCATTCAAAAGAAGATACTATCCAATTTAAATTACACCAATTAAAAGCGGGAGACTCCCTTTTTTATAGCAATGGATATGTAAAGTTGGAGAAAGCCATCATCAACCCCAATGCCAATCGTCCAGCGGGTTCTAATGAAGTGTATTTGCAAATGACTGTGCATAGTAAGGAAGGCCTTGTATATAATGCCATGCCAGGTATTAAAATTAATGGACAAGAAATGAGTATGGTTCAGGATACAGTTAGGGCACAAAATTTAATTTTAAGCTTTAATGGTGTAGTCGATCAAGCAAAAGGAATACTTAATGTTGGACTAAAAGAGTCCTCAACATTAACCAATTTAATTACCTTAAAAGTGTATGAGTTTCCCTTTATCAATATTTTATGGATGGGCATAATTATCATGACCATTGGATTTGGAATGAGTAGTTATGCCAGAATTAAGCAGTTAAAATCGGCTTAATTTGTTTTCCTAATCAATTGTTAAAAAGTTAAATGAAAGGTTACTTTTATTAAATTTGGGAATGAATATTATATGGCAATGCTAAATAATATGAAAAAGACACAAATCATTTTACTAGGGACCATTTTTATTGTTTGCTTTCATTTTAATGCAAAAGCACAGGCACAAAGAGGTATTTATGATACAATGAAAGTGGAAGCATTTATCACACCCGAGGGAGACACTATTCCTCAATCCTGGCTACCCACTGTCGAAGTAACTGCTTTACAATCGGCAAGAAATAAAAATTTCTGGGCCAATTGGACTAGGTTAAGAAATGCAGTGTATGTAACCTATCCTTATGCAATCACAGCAAGTAGGGCAATTAATGATGTCAATGCACAATTAAGCAAAGTACATACCGAGCAGGAAAGAAAGCAAATCATTAAAAACAGGGAAAAGGAATTAAAAAGAGACTTTGCGGACAAAGTAACTGGCTTGTCAGTTTATCAGGGCAAAATATTAATGAAATTGATTAATAGAGAAACCGGTAATAATTGTTATTCCTTAGTAAAAGAATACAAAGGCGGATTTAATGCAGGATTATGGCAAACCGTAGCTTTTTTATTTGGCAGTAGTTTAAAGCAGCATTATGACCCTAGAGGGGAAGACCAAGAAATTGAAAAATTCGTTTTGGAAGTAAGAAAATTATACGGTTACAGGAGTTAATCAAACTAAGTTTTGAGTAGGTTATTGATGCAGGTTTTTGTACCTTTACGCGAATAGCGCGTATCATTATGAGTGAAGAAAAAAGTCTGAATTTTATTGAAGAAATTATCTCCCAGGATCTGGCGTCGGGGAAATATGCCTCTATATTAACAAGGTTCCCTCCAGAACCCAATGGATATTTACATATTGGACATGCCAAAAGTATTTGTTTAAACTTTGGCTTGGCCCAACATTTTGGGGGTAAAACTAATTTACGTTTTGATGATACCAATCCTGCCAAGGAGGATATTGAGTATGTAGATAGCATTAAGGAGGACGTAAAGTGGTTGGGTTTTGAATGGGCGAAAGAGTGTTATGCTTCCGATTATTTTGACCAGTTGTATGCTTATGCCGTTCAATTAATTGAAAAAGGGTTGGCGTATGTGGACGATAGTACTGCCGAAGAAATTGCACAACAAAAAGGGACACCAACGATACCAGGTACGGGGAATGCATTTAGAAACAGAAGTATTGCTGAAAATCTTGCATTGTTCGCCGATATGAAAGCAGGTAAGTTTGCGGATGGCGAAAAAGTATTAAGGGCAAAAATAGATTTAGCGAGTCCCAATATGCATATGCGTGATCCGTTATTATATCGTATAAAACGCGCGCATCATCATCGCACCGGCAATCAATGGTGTATTTATCCTATGTACGACTTTGCGCATGGACAAAGTGACTCTATCGAAAATATTACGCATTCCATTTGTACTTTGGAATTTATTCCGCACCGTGCATTGTATGATTGGTGTATTGAACAATTAGGCATCTATCCTTCACATCAATATGAATTTGCGCGATTAAATATGACTTACACTGTAATGAGTAAGCGTAAATTGTTACAATTGGTGGAAGAAGCCCATGTTGAAAGCTGGGATGATCCTCGCATGCCAACCATTAGTGGTATGCGCCGTAGAGGATATACTCCAGAAAGTATCCGTGATTTTTGTGATAGAATTGGTATTGCTAAAAGAGAAAACATCATTGACCTTAGCTTATTAGAATTTTGTGTGAGGGAACATTTAAATAAAATTGCACAACGTAGAATGGTAGTTACTAACCCCATTCAATTGATAATTACCAATTATGATAAAGGGGAGGAAGTATTGCATTCGGAAAATAATCCCGAAGATCCTAATGGTGGTTCACGTGAAGTGCCTTTTAGTAATGAGCTTTGGATAGAACGAGAGGATTTTATGGAAGTGCCTACTAAAAAATATTTTAGATTAGGACCAGGTTTATCAGTTCGTTTAAAAAGTGCTTATATAATTACCTGTGACAGTTTTGAGAAAGATGCTGAAGGAAATATAACCAAAGTTTTTGCAAGCTACCATCCTGATAGTAAATCTGGTCAGGATACAAGTGGTATTCATGTTAAGGGAACCTTACATTGGGTAAGTGCTAAACATGCTATTCCGGTGGTACTGAATGAGTACGATCGTTTATTTAGTGTGGAGGATTTATCCACTGCCGAGGGAGATTTTAAAGACTATATTAATCCTAATTCCTTACATAAGGTGAAAGCCTATGCCGAGCCTGCATTGGCCAATGATTCATTAGACGCTCGATTCCAATTTTTGAGAAAAGGATATTTTTACCAGGATGCCAAAAGCACAAAGGATCATTTGGTATTTAATCGAACAGTAACTTTGAAGGATACCTGGGCAAAGGAACAAAAAAAGTAGGAGGCTACTTTAATCAATCAAGTTTCCATTATATGCTAAATCTAGAAACATTTAAAGAGTATTGGGATGTAGCGTTTCCAGATTTGCGTTTACGTAGAACTCATTTTGTTTTAGCAGTAAGTGGGGGCGTTGATAGCATTGTGTTGGCGCATATTATGCATTCATTAAAAGCCAATTGTACCATAGCCCATGTTAATTTTCAATTAAGAGCTGCCGAAAGTGATCGGGACGAACAGTTTGTGCGTGATTTTGCCAGCCAATACCAAATACCTGTTCAGGTGCATAAAGTGGATACCCAAAATTATGCTTTAACTTACAAATTAGGTATTCAGGAAGCTGCCAGAGAAATTAGGTATGCTTGGTTTGGGACACTGATGCAATCATTGGCCGAAGCTGAAAATAATAAACCACAAAGCCCACTTTTACATGCTTTAACGCCAAAGCCAAAACCCGTTGCATTGTTAACTGCCCACCATGCCGATGACCAAGTGGAAACGGTTTTAATGCATTTATTTAGAGGCACAGGCATTCATGGTTTAACAGGGATACCTGATCGTAGGAATGATGTGTTGAATTTAGCGAGGCCTTTAATTCAATTTTCAAAAACACAAATCAAGGACTATGCACAAAGGCATCAATTAAATTATGTGGAGGATAGTAGCAATGAAAAAGATACTTATACCAGAAATTATATTCGGAATATTTTAATTCCACAGTTAACTATTCAGTATCCCTCGATTAGTGAAAACATATTGGCTACCTCAAAAAGAGTAAAAGAGGCCGATCATATTGTATCTAGTGCGGTGTCAAATTTTTGGAAAAAAGGAATTGTTTCCAAAAAAGGGATACTTACCATTTCTATTCATTATTGGAATAAAGTAAAAGGAAATGGTACTTATACCTGGGGCTTGATTAAACAATTTGGTTTCAAAGCGCAACAAATTGAGGAAGTACATAAAATTTTATCGGCATCAAAAGGAGCAATGATTGCTTCTCCAACCCATCAATTTATTCAATGGGGAGATGAAATTCAAATTGTTTCAATAACACAAAAGCAGGAATATGCGGTTATTGATGAAAGTACTATTGCCAATCAAATTAACAAGGGACGACAAATGGCTACTGTAAGCACACAAACGGGGACCTTGCAATTTGAGTTTATTGAAAACTTTGATCTTTCCATTATTTCCAAGGATCCCAATTATGCCTATTTAGATGCCAGTAAAATCCAATGGCCTCTTTTATTAAGGACCTGGGTGGCAAGTGATTATTTTTATCCTTTAGGATTAGGGAAAAAGAAAAAAATTAATCAATTCTTATCCGATTTGAAATTAAGTCCCACCCAAAAAAAACGGATCAATATACTGTCCTCAGGAGAAAAAATTATGTGGTTGGTGGGCAAGCGTATTGATGATAGATTTAAATTGAAGCCCACAAGCAAGAAATTGCTTAAAATTAGTTGGCAAGAAAACCCATAAAGGCGGTTAATTCACAAGTATTTTGGCATTATTTTGATATTTTTATAGACTTTAAATTTTATATAAAAATATTTTTTAATATAAATGTATCTTAAAAAGCTGAATAGGATATTTTGCTTGGTTTTAATTTTTATGAGTTGCTCATATCAATTAAGCGCTCAGGATTTTTCCAATAAAGGAAAAGACTTTTGGGTGGGATATGGAAGCCATGTATCCATGTATTCAGGATTAGGATTACCTCTTGAATCAGGTGGTTCTCAGGATATGGTTTTATATTTCACCTCCGATCGTGATGCCACCGTAAAAGTGGAGATTCCCTCGGTTGGTTATTTAAGAACCTATACTGTCTTAGCCAACTCGGTGACCGTATCAGATCCAATTCCAAAATCTGGAACGCAAGATGCAAGAATTACATCCGAAGGTAAATCGGATAAAGGAATTCATATTACTTCCGACTTTGCCATTATTGCCTATGCGCATATTTATAACAATAGTATTTCTGGCGCAAGTTTATTGTTTCCCACCAATACATTAGGAAGGTCTTATTATTCCATAAATTATAAACAGGAATCCAATAGCCCTAATTCTTATTGCTATACTTATGTGGTTGCAACCGAGGACTCCACCAATGTTGAAATTATTTTAAGTGCCAATACTGTAGGGGGAAATAAACCGGGGGATACCATCAAAGTGGCATTAAACAAAGGTCAAATTTATAATGTTTTTGGAAAAGTACTAACCTCCAGTCCGAGTAGATCCACTGGCGAGGATTTAACAGGTACTTTAATTCGATCAGTGGCTACAGCAACAAGTAGCTGTAAAAGAATTGGCGTGTTTTCAGGATCGGGTAAAATATATATATCTGATAATAATGCAAGAACAGCCGATAACTATATACAACAAGCTTTGCCAGCCAATGCATGGGGTAAAAAATATTTAACGGTACCCACTGCGAAAATGCCCATTAATATTTTTAGAATTGCGGTGAGCGATACCAATGCTGTCGTAAAAGTAAATGGGAGTACTTTATCACCCGCTACTTTACAAAATAAATTTTTTTATGAGTTTCAGTCTAATGTTCCTAACATTATTGAATCGGACTTGCCAATTATGGTAGCACAGTATATTACCACCACAGGTAGTTACAGCAACTTCAATAATAACAATGGTGACCCGGAAATGATTTATTTAAGTCCTATTGAACAAACCATTAGTAAAGTAACTATTAATTCTACGCCTTTTGCCAATATAGTAGATAGCTTGCATTATGTCAATATTGTTTTACCTAAGTCAGTTACTGCGTCCCTTAAAGTGGATGGAGTGACCCCAACCAACTTTACGACCCATCCAGGGGATGCTAATTTTGTTTATTACCAAGTTAATCTTGGGTCTGGTTCCCACACCATCGTGGCTGATTCTGGATTTAATGCAATTGCTTATGGTTATGGCAGCGTAGAAACCTATGGATATAATGCAGGTACCAATGTGATTGATTTATATCAAAAACTCACCGTAAACAATGAATTTGGTATTGTTAAATTACCAGCTACTTGTAGGGGTACACCCTTCAAAGCTTCCATTACATTGCCTTATCAACCTTTGTCGCTTGTATGGAATATTCCTAAATATCCCAATATACCACCTAATTATGCTCCAGTATATGATTCTACTTATGTGATAAATGGAAGAACCATTTATAGATATACTTTGGATCAATTGTTAAAATATGATAGTGTTGGAACTTATAATTTTCAAATTAAAGTATTTAATCCAACAGGGGATGGATGTAGTGGGGAACAAACTATCGACTTTGAATTAGTGGTGTACAAACCACCTGGAGCTGATTATACATTGCAGTCGGCCCATTGTTTAGGAGATACTTTATTTTTAAAAGACAATTCATTAATAGGTTCGGAAGAGAGAAAATTATATGCCTATAATTGGAAAGTAGGCAATATGCCTTTTGTGAATGCGAAAAATTATGCACCTCGTTCAGATACAGTTGGCATAATTCCAATAAAATATTTTGTAATCACCGACATTGGGTGTATCAGTGATACTTTAAGTACACAGGTCGCCATTGACAGTATTCCGAATGTTAATTTTGTAGTTCAAAATATAAAATGTGTAGGAAAGAACATACAATTTATAGATAGTTCTTTTGCAAAAAGAGGCACAAGTCTTTCTCAATGGATTTGGAATTATGGGGATCGAATAATGGATACCGCATTGAATAATGCTTCGGTTCGCCATATGTATGATTCAGCAATTGTTTACCGTCCTTCCTTGACTGTACAAACTTCCAATGGATGTACTGTTAAAAAAGAAAAAACGATTACAGTATATCCCAATCCACAGGTTGGATTTATATTGCCTAAAATTTGCTTAAGGGATGCTTTTGCAGAATTCACAGATACAAGCCGTATTGCAGACAATTCGAACAATTTTAGTTATTTGTGGAATTTTGGGGATCCTGGAAATATGACTGTCCCCAATACAGCCACAGTAGCCAATCCAAGACATCGTTATTTAAATGCAGGCACTTACCAGGTTAATGAAAAAGTAACCAGTGTCAATGGTTGTGCATCAGATACTACAGTATCCTTTACTGTAAATGGCGCCATTCCAAAATCTGTTTTTACGGTGAAGGACACCTCGGCACTTTGTTCAAATTTGCCTGTACAATTAAATAATATTTCTACTGTTGACATTGGAACCATTGGTAAATTGGTTATTTATTGGGATTATTTAAATAATCCGCTTGACTCCACCATTGACGATAATCCAAGTATGAATAAACTGTATCAGCATAATTATTCCAATTTTAGTTATCCTGATAAAATGGCATTTAATATAAAGCTGTCTGCTTATTCGGGTGGAAGTTGTTTTGATGAAAGTAATTCCACAATTAATATTGTTCCGCCACCTCAAAGTTTTTCAGTAAGTACACCCAAGGATTTTGTATGTGTAGCGGACTCGTTAATTTTCAATCCAAATATTACAGGAGGCATTCCTGCTTATACCTATCAATGGCTTTCTAGTAATAATGGGGCTGCTGTATTTAACAACAATATATTAAAAGGCAAAACAAGTGGAGCGATTGATATAAGTGTAAAAGTAACAGATAGCAAACAATGCCAATACACTTATAATCAAGTTAAATCAATTAATGTTAGGGATATTCCTATTGCAAATTTAATTGCAAGGGATACCAATATTTGTAATTCGGATCCAGTGGTTTTGGTGGGTAGGGGTGCAAATAGCATTAAATGGTATTTAGATAAGCAAATATTTGCAAGTTCGGTAGTGGATACACTTTCTACGAATACACCAGGTTCCTATCAAATTACAGTGAATGATGGATTTTGTAATTCATTATTATCCAATTCGGTAATGTTATATCAACACCTAATTCCAACCTATGCATTTACTAACACAAAATACATTTGTATCAATCAGCCTGTTAAAATCATAGGAAATACAAGCGCAGCTAGAGGGGCTAATTTTAATTGGGATTTTGGCGACAGTAGCAGTTCCACTTTAGCCAATCCGCTTACACATAAGTACACCAAAAACGGTAAATTCTTAATCAAATTAAATTATACCAACGACTATTGTCCTAAATACAATGCAACCATTATAGGAGATTCTGTGAAAGTGGTTGACCCCTTAAAAGGGGGTGAATTTACCATGTTTGTATTGTCAAATATTGATACCTTATTTACCAATATTAAATTGGACTCAGGATATACCAGTTATTCATGGAGCCCAGGTATTTATTTATCCAATCCTACTATTGCTTATCCTGTTTTTAATGCCAATCGTTCAATGGATTATATATTAACAAGAACTGATACGGTAAGTTATTGTCAAATAGCCGATCAGTATCATATTATTGTATCTGACGAAGTGGTAGTAGCTATTCCCAAAGCTTTTACCCCCAATAATGACGGTTTAAATGATTTATTAAAAGTAGAATATGGTGCAGGACTAAGGCAATTTAACTTTATCAAAATATTTAATCGATGGGGTAAATTGGTTTATGAGTCCAATAATATTTACAATGGTTGGGATGGTAAATTCAATGGAATCGACCAGGAAATGGACTCATATACTTATTTAATTGATTATATTACATACAAAAATGAGCGTATCTCAAAGACAGGCTCCCTTATTTTATTAAGATAATGCGCAATACAATTAAAATATTTACTTTGTTTATTGCCTTATTGTATATGGGTAAGAGTATTGGACAAACGCCCTTTATGTCTCAGAGTTTTTCGGCAACTAATTTTTATAATCCTGCGGCAGTAGGTTTTAGTGAAAACAATCAATTTCAAAGTTTTTATAGAAATCAGTTCTCAGGAGTAGGGGATCCTTTCAGAACAATAGGGGTGGGGCTTGATTTTGCCCTTTCCAGAAGTGAAGAAAATGATTGGTATAGTAATTTTGGTTTAGGCATACAGGGAGTTTCTGAACAGGTTTTGAATGGAGTAAT
The DNA here is from genome assembly GCA_947457075.1 of Bacteroidota bacterium. Taxonomy (GTDB): domain Bacteria; phylum Bacteroidota; class Bacteroidia; order Chitinophagales; family Chitinophagaceae; genus Sediminibacterium. Next base: position 37,901 of record CANGUG010000011.1, on the reverse strand, counting down.
GCAAACCAATGCCATTACAGTTAGTGTTTCTAATCGTGTTTTTTTAGATAAGTATAGAAATAGTTTTTTATCCATGGGTATTAGTACCACAGTGCTTACTAGGAATGTAAATAGAAGTGCTTTGACTTTTGGGGATCAGTTTTATTCTGGTCGTTTATTTAATAGTTCTAGCATGGAAACCATTGGAGATTTTCCTGCAAAATTTTCAACCAATGGGGGTATTATGTATTCCTATAGTTCACCGGAAGCCTTTTTACAAGCAGGAGCAAGTACCTATTTTATTAATAGAACATCCAATACACAGCCCTACGATAATATTAACCAAAGTTTTCAGTTTAATACAACTTTTAATTACGAACAAAAGTTGAACGAAGACAATACCTTTTTCCTACATGCCAATTATCAAAAACGCTTAGAAGTATCCTTTTTATATGCAGGAGGTGCCATTGGTTTACCTATTCGTTCCTTTTATGATAATAACAGAATTTACCTAGGTTGTTTTTATCGATCAACAGATGCAGTGGTGCCTTATGTCGGTTTACAGTTTAATAAATATAAAATTGGTATGACCTATGATATATACCAAAATAGTATGACCTCGGCTAATTTGCGTCCTCAAACATTTGAATTTACTTTATCAACTACATTAACCAATAATATTTCAAAAAATTTGAAAAGTATATTCAACTAAATTGAATAGAAAATTATTTTATATCATCGTTGGACTGCTACTATCCTTACAGTCATTTTCCCAAACAGATACAGAATTTTGGTTTGCCGCACCTGCAGTCACCTCAGGTCATGAGAATACACCAATAGTTTTTAGATTAACTACTTATGATCAACCTGCAGTAATTACTATTTCTGAGCCAGCAAATGCAAGTTTTGTGCCTATTGTAATTAATTTGAATGCCAATTCGACTGTCACTCGCGATGTCACTGCTTTTATTAATTCAATTGAATCAAAACCTAGTGGAACCCCCCTTAATTATGGAATTAAAATAACTTCCACTTCAAATATTTCAGCTTATTATGAAGTTGGACGTTTATATAATCCTGAAATCTTTCCATTAAAAGGGAATACAGCAAAAGGACTATCTTTTATCATTCCCTCCCAAACACAATATGATAATCGCGCGGGAATTAATCCAAATGCAAATAATGGATTTGTGATAGTTGCCACTGAGGATAATACTTCCATTGATATTACATTAACAAAACCGGATGGGAATGGACGCCCTGCTGGTACTTTTAATATTATATTAAATAAGGGGCAAACTTACGCAGTCATTGGAAGTAGTACGCTTGCTTCTTTGCATTTAGGGGGCTCAGAAATCACATCTAATAAACCTATTTGTGTTACCATATTCGATGATTCTATTTATGTGGGGAGTAGTTTAGATATTGCAGGAGATCAAATTGTGCCTATTTCTAATACGGGTACCGAATTTATAATTGTTAGAGGAGCGTTAACTACTTTTATAAACGGATCTGCTGATTTATATTATGTTTGGGCTACTGCGGATGGTACCAATATTTATCTTAATGGATCAACAACTCCTATTGCAACAATTAATAAAGGACAATCTTATAAGGGGGTTCTTAATAGCAATAGTGTTTATATTACTACAAGTAATCCAAGTTACGTTTTACAATTTACTGGTGTTGGTACGGAAGTGACTCAAACCTCTTTGCCAAGTATTAAATGTACAGGGTCTAATTCTGTAAGTTTTGTAAGATCTACTAACGAGTTGTTTTATTTGAATTTAATATGTAAGTCAGACGATGTTAATAATTTTAAATTAAATGGAAATGCAGGAGTGATTTCTTCTAGTTTATTTTTTGATGTGCCTGGTGCAACTGGTTGGAAAGCTGCTAGAATTAGTACTGCTAATTTGACTACATTAAATACCCTTGTTCCCGATGGCGTTGCTACTGTTGTTAGTAACAGCACTGGATTATTTCATCTTGGATTTTTAAATGGGGGTAGTAGTTCAGGCGCTAGATTGGGTTATTTTTCTAATTACAGCAAAATTTCAATGGCCCCTAATTTAATTACAAGTGCTTGTATGGGTAGTGATATTCAATTGGCCGCGAATCAATTAAATGGAGTCGTATATCAGTGGACAGGCCCCAATGGTTTTAGTAGTAATGTGTATAATCCCATTATTCCTACAGCAAGGGTACTGGATTCAGGATACTATTATTTGACAGCAACCCTTACTGGATGTGGTAGTTCATTAGATAGTATCAATATTAAGGTGAATCCATTGCCTACGATTCAGTTTACTAAATCATTAGATACAGTTTGTATTGGGAATAGTAGGGCTATCCAATATCAATTAACAGGTAAGGCACCATGGAATTTAAGTTATACCAACGGCGCTGTTAATACAACTATCAATAATTTATTAAATTCGAATAATAGTTTTACTGTTAGTCCAACAACAACTACCATTTATCGCGTTACCAATTTAATTGATTCAAATAACTGCAGCATTAATTTAATTTTAAACCCTACTTCACTATATGATACGATTAAAGTAAATCGTTTACCTGTGCCTAATTTTAATTTTTCTGCTATTCGCTGTGAAAAAAATGATATTGTATTTACGGATCAGTCAACCGCTGATTTGGATGCGGTAGCTAATTGGTACTGGAATATGGGAAATGGGAATATCCTCAATTTATCAAACGGTAATCCTTTTACACAGGTTTTTCCAAACTGGGGAAAAGATACGGTTAAATTGGCCCTAAGGTCAAGCTTTGGTTGTGTCAGTGACACTTTAACAAAAGTTATTGAAATTAATCCATTACCCATTGTTGGTTTCAAACTGCCTTTTTTTTGTTTAAATGACGGACAAGCTGTTTTTAAGGATAGTACCACAAGTAAGGGAACGCCAACACCTTTTAGCTACCAGTGGAATTTTAATGCAGGCACTACACCAATTAGTCCAGGGCCCAGTTTTGCCACAGGTCAATTAACTCAAGCCAACCCCAGTGTTATATATAATAAAGAAGGGAATTATTTTGTGCAACTAAAAGTAACAAGTAGCCAGGGTTGTGTGGATTCATTAACAAGGCCCTTTGTTATTAATGGCTCCTATCCAATTTCAAATTTTAAAGTTTTAAAAGACACTGCTTTATGTAGTTATGAGGAAGTGGTCATTAAGGATAGTTCCTGGGTTTATCCTGGAAATATTGGTTCAATGAGAATAGTATGGGGGGATGGTACAGATACGACCATTGTAGATAGTAAAATTGGGAATATATACAAACATAAATATGCCAATGCGGTGGCTAGTAATAATTATAATTACAATATAAACATGCAAGTGTATTCGGGAGGGACCTGTTTTGATGACTCTTTAAGGGCAATTCAAATTGTGCGTCCTCCTACGAGTGTGTCATTACAATCCAATCAAAATTATTTGTGCATTTATGATTCTATGCTTATTAAAAAAAGGGTAATAGGGGGAACACCACCTTTTAAATATAATTATACCTTGAGTAATTCAAATGCAACTTTAAAGGATAGTACTTTGTTTGGTGCAACACCGGGAAATGTAAATGTAAATTTAAAAGTGACGGATATTAAAAATTGTAATTATCAATATGATAATTTAATAAGTATCAATTTACCCGCTTTACCCATTGCCAATATCCTAGCAAAAGACACGGTGATTTGTAACGGGGACGCTGTTACCTTAAAAGGCAGTGGGGGCAATGTATTTAAATGGTTCAATAATGGTAGTTTATTGAATACCTCCTTAATTGATTCTATTCAAATTGGTAATGTGGGCAATTACGCACTTGTGGTGAATGATGGAAAATGTTTTTCATTGCCAAGCACACCAGTGAATATAATGGCGGTGAATGTGCCAATGGTTAATTTTAGTTATTACCCCATTTCATGTACCAATGGAGATTTGAAAATATTGACTAACGCTATGGATTTGAATAATATTCATTATTTGTGGAACTTTGGTGATTCAAATTATTTTTACCGAGCCAATCCAATAGCGCATAATTACAATAAAGTAGGGCGATATGTAATGCGTTTAACTGTGAGCAGCGATTACTGTCCAAAATACAATTATACCCTAATGGGTGATACCATTCAAATTAAAGACCCAATACCTCCTTCTAAATTTACTTTGTTTGTTTTGGCTAATCAGGATACCATGTTAATGCCCAAGAAAGTGGATAGTGGATATGTTCAATATCAATGGATCCCTTCATTTAATTTGAGCAATCCATATATTTCCAATCCTATATTTAGAGGGCTCAATGATATTGACTATACATTATTAAGAATAGATACGACGACTGGCTGCAAAATACTGGATGAATACCATTTGGATGTATCAGAGGAAGTGGTGGTAACAGTACCCAATGCGTTTACACCTAATGGGGATAATCTTAATGATCTATTTAAAATAGAATATGGGGCAGGGGTAAAAACATTGTTAACTTACACTATTTTTAACCGATTTGGTAAAGTTGTATTCCAAACCAATGACTTATCTAAAGGTTGGGATGGGAAAAATAATGGGTTTGACCAGGAAATGGACGCCTACACTTATTTAATTGAGTACATTACTTATAAGGACTTAAAAGTCAGAAAAACGGGTTCCTTTATCTTACTAAGATAGCTTTACTAATGTAATCCTTAATAGCGCAAACGCATTTATTTTAATGCATTCAAATAACCAATAACATTATTGATAAAATTATCAATTGGACTAAAGTCACTGAGCAATTGGGAGCAAATAATTACAAATACGATTCCATAAAGTGATCCCCACAAATGAGCGCTATGGTTGATGGATCCGGGTCCTTTTTTAGACAAGTAAATGGTTAGTGCAAGATAAAGGGGGCCAAACACAAAACCAGGTATAATAGGAGGAATCACAAAAAAACCAATTTGTAAACTGGGGTGTAAAAAAATACCTACAAAAACAATTGCTGACACTGCACCTGAAGCACCTAGGCTACGATAGTTATATTGTTTTTTATGACTAAAATAGGTGGGGATTATGCAAATTACTAAGGCAGTGAAGTACAAAAGCATAAACATCATGGCACTACTTGCTCCAAATATAATTTGAAAATCCTTTTCGATATATTCTCCAAACATGTAAAAGGAAAACATATTAAAGGCAAGATGGGGAAGATCGGCATGAATAAATCCACATGTAATGGAACGGTACCATTGGCTAGGATCCTTTGCAATAGAATAGGGGTGAAATATACATTTATCCATGAGTTGATCATTGTTCATGGCAATCAATGATACAATTACAGTAACAATGATAATGAGTAAGGTTAAAGTCATGTTGTTAATATTTTTGAAAGCCTTAAACAGGCATTATTCGTGATGGTATTTTTCATTGGCCAAGATACTACAAGCACGGTAAACCTGCTCAGCTAATAATAAACGTACCAGCATATGCGGAAAAACAAGTTCAGAAAGGCTCCAAGTAAAGTTGGCCCTTGATTTAATTTCAGCATCAACCCCATAAGCGCCTCCAATAAGAAAAACAATTCTTTGGGCACTTTGATTGGCTTTTTGTTGAATGAGTTTGGCTAAACCTGGAGAATTGAGCATTTTACCCGTTTCGTCCAATAGTACCAAAACATCGGCGGAGGTTAATGTTTTTAAAATACTTGCCGCTTCGGCTTTTTTTATTTGAGCAGGTTCGGTTAGTTTACTGGGCGTAATTAATTGCCAGTCAATAGGGTAATAATGTCCAATACGTTTGGTAAATTGTTCTACTCCTTCTTTAATATAGGATTCGTGGGCTTTTCCAACTGAGAGGATCGAAAGTTTCAATGGGGTAGATTTAATATTTGATAGACATCAAATTTAATCAATTAAAATCAAATGGAATGGCTGTTATTGAATGGTAAATTCCTGCGAAATTGATTCCCCTAAGGAAAAAGTGTAATTTCCCTTTTTACAATCTCCAACGTATAAGCAGGTTCTTTGGGTATTCCCAGCTATTTTGCCTTGCATAATGTCTAAGCCTTGTGCATTGGTGATTGTGTAAATTTTACTTTCACAGTCTTTTAAAGTAAAGCGCACTTCTAGAATACCGTCCTTAACTATTTCAGTTAATGTAAACATAAGCAAGCAATCGTTTAGGGGGTCTATTTATTAGACACTAATAAAATTAGAAAATATAAGTAGTCTAACAATTAGATTTATGTCTAATCGCAGCGAGTTCACTTTATTTTAGGCAAGCCTAATCGTACTTTATTATATATCAATTAGTTATGTATTCAGTTTGTGGCTAGAATTAAATCTATATACCTGAAAATCAGTCCTTTTAACCTTAAGACTACTTAAATTTGAGTGATTAATAAAATTATTATGGAAGTTAAAGTATTGGTGGTAGAGGATCATAGTATTGTTAAAATGGGCTTAACGGCTATTTTAAATAAGTTGAATGTTCAAAAAGTAGCAGATGTAAGTACATGTGCCGATTTAATGATTGAATTAGGCACTCAAGATTATACTCATCTAATATTGGATATTATATTACCTGATGGAAATACCTTGGAATATATTGAAACCATCAATGAAAAATATCCTCATTTGTCAATTTTAGTGCATTCCATGCAACCAGTGGAAGTGTATGGTAAAATTTCCAGTAAATATAATATCCATTCCTACTTGCATAAAGGGGCTTCTGAGTCGGAAATTAACTATCATTTAGAATTATTTATTAAAGGGCAGCCAATAACTATTAGAAAGAAAATAGAAGAAGTGGGCAATCCATTTTCAACCTTAGCGGTAAGAGAATTAGAAATTTTGCATTATTTATTAAACGGTTATCGGACCAAAGAAATTGCCAATTCATTGGGTTTAAAAATGAATACGGTTTCTACTATTAAATCAAATATATTTGATAAAGTAAAAGCAGATTCGTTTACGCACTTATTACAATTGGCCCATGTACACCAAATTAGTTACTAGTAATTTGATAAGCGCAATTTCGCGTATAAGCCTGCCTTTTTTTTTATTGCTATTCTTTATAGGTATTCAAAATATTACTCAAGCCCAACTTAGATATAGTTTTGAACGAATCAATACCGAAAGTGGTTTACCTACCAACGCTATTAAAGGATTACAGTTTGATGAAAAGACCAGATTCCTGTGGGTGGCTACAGAATCGGGCATAGTAAGATACAATGGACATGGATTTCAAAATTTTGGGAATAATAATGAAACAGCAGTATTGAATGGAAGAATTGTATTTTTCGATAAGACCACCGATGGAAAGTTATTTGGTAAATTAATTGATGAGCGCGTATTTATAATAAAGGATAATAATGCGGTTATTGAAAATCCTGTTTATAAAATGGATGATGAAAATGCATATTTAGACTATAAGTATAATTTTAGGAAAACACCTGCCAAACATGTTGTATTTCCTATACAATTGAGAGATATTAAAGTGGGGGAAAATGTATATGTAAAATACGAATACGCACTATATAAATATATTAATAATCAATTGGTAACAATTAAAGACAGTATTGAGTTTGATAACGAGTTTACTATAAATAATAATTTATTTATAGTGACAAAAAAAGGCATAATTTATAAAGCGGAGATTCCTAACAATAAAATTAATTTAGTTCAATTATTAGATGCCTATAAATTAATCAAAACCGATCGTAATAATATTTTTGGGAAAATTAAAATATTCCAAAATCATGCTAAAGCTCCAGTTTATTTGGTATCGGGAGAAAAAATATTTTTAGTTTCAATAATCAATGATAAAATACAACTTAATTTAATAACAGACCAGTTACCCAAAAATGAATTTATTAAGTATGTTCAAATTGATGAAATTACAAATACAATTTATATAGGAACTGATAATAGAGGACTGCTTGTTGGAAGGCCTCAATATTTTAGTCGAATTTTACCGAATAATGTAATTGAGGGGGTTAGTACTTCTGCCTATGCACAGTTACAATTAAGTAACGGCAATATTCAAATTAATTCAGGTCAGATTTTTGGTAATTCAAAGCTTCAATCTACAAATGTTTTTTATAGACCTTCTGAAACAAATACGTTTATTTCTAAAAACAGTTTTTTGTATATGTCTAATTCGGATGGTCTAGTTGAATTTGACTTAAGAAATAATAGAATTAACAGTATTACTAATGAATTAAATGTAAATAGGAATAGTTTAATTCAACTAGGAGATGTCATATATGCATTTAATGAAAAAGGAATAGCAATTAAGAAAACTAAGTGGGAGTATGTTTTAAAATTAAACAATATGCCCTTTAATTTTATTGTGTATAGTTTAAAAGAAATTAACAAAAATGAAATATTGGCTGCAACTACACATGGTTTGTATAAATATAATTTAAAGCAAAATACATTTGTCCTATTTTATAAAGACAAGGACAATTCAAATTTTAGGGCAATTTATAATTTAAATGGGTATTTACTAATTGGAACTTATGGAGGTGGAGTTTATATGTATTTCAAAGATTCAATAAAAAAAGTACCATTAGATCAAAATAGTTATTTAAACTATACACATTGTTTCATTGAGGATGCTAAAGGAAATGTTTGGGCAAGTACTAATAAAGGTTTATTTATGTCACCAGGTAAGTCCTTGATAGATTTTTGGAATAAGGGGCCTGGTAATATCAAGTTTAAATATTTCGGTAAAAACGAAGGTATCGATGAATTAGAAATGAATGGAGGTTGTAATCCTTGTGCAATCAAAATGCGTAATGGAAAATTTTCCTTCCCTGGTATTGATGGATTAATTCAGTTTAACCCAGATAGCTTACCTGAAGTTAATATACAACCTAAGGTTTTTATAGATAAATTATTTGTCGATAATAAATTAATCAATTTAAATTCTAATAATAATGAGTTTTCATCTAGTGTTAAGAATTTGGAATTTCAACTTGGTATTTCAGGTATGCTAACGCAAGAAAATATAATGTTGGAATACAAATTTGATAACGATCAGTGGATTAGAATTAATGTAAAAAATCCAGTAATAAAATATAGTAATCCTGCATATGGTTCTCATACATTTTCAATAAGATTAAGAAACACGATTAATAAACAATGGGAACAGGTTGAGTATCCATTTTCGATTCAATATCCGTGGACGTTGAATCCGTATATGTATTTTTTTTATTTATTATTAATTATTGGAATGGTTTGGTTATATATTCGTTTTAAAACCATTATTTATAAGAGACGACAAAGAATATTGGAAAAAGAAGTTGATTCAAAAACAGCTTCATTAAATAGTTTAAATGATTATTTATTAAAACGAAATCAAGCAAAAGATCATGTTATTGCAATCATGAATCATGATATATTAACACCATTAAAGTATTTACATATTACCGCTAAAAATATTGCTGATACAACTAAGGATGTAAATGCTAAATCTTCGATATATCAAATTGCAAGGACTTCAAAGGACTTAGAATATTTAACTTCTAACATGCTCAATTGGGTTAAGTTTGATAATATTGAAGCACTTCCCAAAAAACAGACGGTTGCTATTTTTGTTTTAGTGAATGATTTAATTGAATTTGTAGATCCATTTAAACAAAATGATAAAATAAGTATTATCAATGAAATACCAGAAGATATCATCATTCAAAATTGGCCTGACTCACTAAGAGTGTTGCTATACAATTTAATTGTAAATGGAATAAATAATACAAGTATAGGTCAAATTACTATAAGTCATAGTATAACAACCAATGGGTATAAACTTTATGTATCTGATACTGGTGTTGGTATGAACGAATCAATGATAGATTATTTGTTAAAAGGAAAAGCAAAGGACGAGGTTGAGCAAATACCAAAGTACAAGAAAGGCAATGGCGTAGGTTTCCAAATTATCCGAAACATTGTTCAGTTAATGGGAGCAAAAATTGAAATTGAAAGTTTACCCAACAAGGGCACAAAAGTTACACTGATATTTATAGACTAATTATTTTATGATTATTCAATCGAGTAATTGATATCCAATTTTATTTTTACACATTAATTATAGAATAAAATCTATTAATGTGAACTTTTTTATTTTTAAAATTAGCATTTATAGAATTAATTCTAATGTCAATTTACACAATAAAATAGATTTTTGTACGTTCATCAAAAGTCTATATAGTGAGCCCAATTCATAGATATTCAAGGTTTTATAGTATTTTGGTTTTTCTCTTTTTTTCTTATGCATTAAAGGCTAATCCAGCTATTTTAAATGGTATATCTACCTATACATCTAAAAAAATTGAAACTAAGGATAGTTTATTTTCAAATTTTAATACAGAACTATTTAACCAACCATCATGCTCTTCTATAACTATTGTTAGACAACCTACTAGTTTTGATGCTTGGACTGGATATAGTGGTACAGCCAATAATTTTAGTGTCTATGCCACTAGCACAAGTGGTGCTTTAACATATCAATGGGAACGAAGTAATGATAACGGACTTACTTGGGTTGATGTTACTGCTTCATTGGATGCTGGTACAACTTATTCAAGTTTTAATGCAGCAACGATGTATTATACCAATACAAGTGGTTCGATAACTGCTTTAGATGGGTTTAAATATCGTGTTAAAATTTCAAATAATTCTTGTTTTACCTATAGTAATGTGGTAACACTTAGGGTTTTTGGACCTTCCTTTTTTCCGGGTTTAATTTTGCCATCCACCACTAATTATTGTTCCTCTTCACCAATACTATCAGTTGAACTGAATGCTTCTCCTAACTCCTCCATTACCGCTTTTGCTTGGGAGAGAAGAATAGGCCCCTCTGGTACTTGGGTTGCAATTACTGCTTCAAATGCAAATACATTAGATGCTGGGATATCTTATACAAATTTTAATAAAGCAGATTTACAAATTTCAGGAGTTAATATTTCCACTCAAACATTACAGTATAGATGTAGAGTAACCATATCAGTTGTTTCTAGAAATGTGATTCAAACAAATAGTGGATCTACAACAAATAGTAATACCAATAACATAGCTGGTATTTATACAGGTGTTACTAGTTTAGCTCCGGGAACTTCACTGAATATTACACAAATGCCATCTTCCACCGTGTCATTTTGTGGATCAACAGGCGTGCAAACTATTTCCACAAATGCAACGACAACCAGTGGAAATATCATTTATCAATGGCAAAGAAGTACCAATGGTAACGCTTGGATAAATTTGGAAGATGATGCATTTTTTTCTGGCACTAAATCTTCAAGTTTAACTATATCAAATCCACCTAGTACATACAAGGACAATCAACTTCGTTGTAAAATTATTTCTACAGTTTCAAATTGTAATAGTTATACTACAATTTCTACCATTAAAATTGGGGCACCTCCATCATTTTCAACTCAACCTCCATTTCCTTCGGCGAGTACTGGTACATTTTGCCAATATCGTGAAGGTGGTGGAAGTATATTTTTGCCCATTGTTGCTGGCTTGACTGGTTCAAATTCCGCTGGATTTTCTTTTCAGTGGTACAGAAATACTTCAAATTCCTACAATGGTGCCACTCCAATTGAAGGCCAAACAAATATCGGAGGGTATGTTCCTACTGATGTTGCTGGTACTTTTTATTTGTTTTTAAATGTAACCAATTCTGATGGATGTGCAACCAATAGTTCCATTGTTGGACCATACACAATTACAGCAGCGCCAGTCATTACACAACAACCAACATTGGCAAATCCTTCAATATGTGTTGGTGAATCTTTTACCATGAGCGTTACGGCTACTGCTCCATCAGGAGGTAACTTAACTTATCAATGGGCTAAAAATGGTGCTGGGATAGTTGGTGCAACTAGCGCAACTTATTCTGTTACTTCTGCTACAACTGCATCGGCTGGTTTATATACTGTATCTGTTATATCATCTTTGACAAATTGCAAAATTGAAAGTAATCCGGTACAATTAACTGTTACTGCTTTACCTGCAATTCCAACAAGTGTAACGGCTACACCTGCCAATATATGTACCGATCCAAGTGCAACATCCAATTTAACTGCTGTAACTACTGGAACGAATGTGATTTATTGGTATGATGTAGCTACTGGGGGAACACCATTAGGGTATAGTAGTTCAGGACAACCGTTCAATGTAAAACCAAATACTACAAAAACATATTATGCTGAAACTAGATCCACAAAACAATTGTCATTTAGTTTTAGTAAAGACATACAAACATGGGTAGTTCCTGCAGGTGTTAATTCAATTGATGTAGATATTAAAGGAGCAGGAGGTGGAGACGGTGGAACCGATTCTGGGCAACCAGGGGGTGGTGCTGGTGGTGCTCGTGCAAAAGGTACTATAGCTGTAACCCCAGGAATGAAATTTAGATTTGCCATTGGTTCAGAAGGTACAAGAGGAGGAGGCTGTAGGAATGCAATTGGGGTATTTGGAGGTAACGGAGGATTTAGTGCTATGGGTTATCATGGAGGGAAAGGAGGTGATGCTGGATTTAATGGATGTTCAGGGGGTGGAGGTGGAGGTGGTGCAGCTACTGTTGTTCAATTACTAGATGCTTCGGACAATGTATTAAATACATGGATTTTAGCAGGTGGAGGAGGAGGTGGAGGAGCTGGTCAGTTTGGTAATGGTTCCTATGGGGTTGCTTATAACGCTACGCAAACAATTGCAGGAAATATTGGAGCGAGAGGAGGAACAATGGTAGGTGATGGAGCAGGTGGTGGTGCTGGTGGTGGAGGTGTTCGTGGTGGTTTAGGTTCAGCACCAGGAGGAGAAAGTGGTGCAGGTGGAGGATATGAAGGTCAAAGCCAAGTAGGTTCTTTAACAACACAGCCTGTATCAGGAGGTGATGGTTGGTTTAGACTTTCAATTATTGGACTTGCTAATTTATCTTGTCCATCCACTACAAGAGTACCTGTTACTTTAAACGTTTCTCAAAATGCAAGTGTTGTAATCACGAATCAGCCTCAAACGATACTTCAATGTGAAACTAAAGTTTCATCGTTTACTGTTACTGCTACCGATGCAACAATTTATCAATGGCAGGTGAGTATTAATGACGGAGTTACTTGGACCAATATTACAGCTTCTTCAGCTCCGAATCACACAGGGAAAACTTATAGTGGATTTACCACTTCAACATTATCCGTAAATGCCTTAGAAACATCCGCTTCTGGTTATTTATACAGATGTATTGTTTCTAATAGTTGTTCTTCAGCCATCTCCAATAGTGCAGCTTTAAATATTCAAAATGTTGCCATTACAGCGATTTCTCCTAATACATCGGTATGCACTGGAACTGCCATTAATTTAACGGTAACCTCTGCAGGCAATTCAATTAATTGGTATAATAATAATGTTTTAGAAAAAACAGTAGCAAGTGGGGTAGTATATACGATCAATCCAGTTGCTGGAACCTATACTTATACAGCTGAAGCATTTGTTTCTGCTGGTGGTTGTGTAACCCCAGTAAGACGTACAGTTATTGTTCAAGTAACACAAGGTAATGTTGCGGGTACTATTTCAGGTACAAATGTAATTTGTACTACTAATACTACTACTTACACTACAACGGGTTCAATATTAACTACCGGTGCGACAGGTGCTTGGACAACTTCTAATGCTGCAGTAGCAACCGTTAATTCAAGCGGTGTAGTAACCGGAGTTTCAGCAGGTAATGCAACCATTACCTATACTATTTCTGGTGGTTGCGGTGGCACAAGGGTAAGTACTAGACAAATTACAGTGGTGGCTATTCCTGTATTTACAGTACATCCCTCTTTATTAAATCAGGGGTATTGTTTAAATGCAAGTACTGGAACATTAAGTGCTTCAGCAACAAATGCAACCTCCTTACAATGGTTTTATACTACAAGTGATGTTTCCAATTCAGGTGGAACTGCGGTGTCTCCCAATGGAAGCGCTAATATTGTTTCTCCAATTACAACAACAGCTGGAGATTTTTATTATTACTTGTCTGCGATAAATACAGGCTGTGCTGTGAATAGTAATTTATCTGGTAAAATATCGGTTTTAGCCAATTGTAACAATTTAGATGTGGATGGTGATGGTGTACCAGATAGTTTTGATATTGATGATGATAATGATGGTATTTTAGATAGGGATGAAACTTGTAAAACTACTACTGGAACCTCAGTCGCAGTAACTGCTTCCACAGGACAAGTTTATAGTACTGCACAAGCAACCAATTTTGGAAGTTATTTGCCTGCTGTTACCACAGGTTTAAACGCAAATACAACCCTTGGTGCTTTAGGTGCTATTCAAACACAAACCTATACTTTTACAACTGCTGTTACCAATCCAATTGTTGCTTTTTATGGGGTTGATTTTGCCAAAGAAGAATGGTATGATTTGAACGATAATCCGGTAACCTTAATTCCTTTAGAGGTTAGTCCAGCCACTTTGATATACAACAATGTATTAACAGTTTCAACTAATCCTGGATCTGGTGCAAACACACCTGCTACGTCTGCAATGGGTACAATGCAGGTTTTAGGGACTATTACTGGATTTAAGGTTAAACATGTTTGGTTGTTGAATACAAGTAATACCGATGGGCACGGTTTTTCATTCTTACGTCCAACTAACTGTTTAACTGATACAGATACGGATGGCGACGGCATTCCAAATAAAAATGATTTAGACTCAGACGGCGACGGTTGTCCAGATGCAAACGAAACGAATGTTGCTTTAAATTTAAATTCAGGAACTATTATCAATGGTACGCCTGGCAATTTAAACTCAACATCAAGTGTTGCAAAATCTACTTCAGTTGGACCTTTCGGTGCGAATGGCTTATCCAATAGTTTAGAAACAGCCACAGATAATGGTGTTGTTAATTATACCGTTTCGAATTATGCAAAATTTGCTTTGAATAATTCAGAAAATGCCTGTTTGGATAGCGATGGTGATGGAGTGTCAGATTCTTTTGATATTGATGATGATAATGACGGGGTGTTGGATGAAGTGGAGATGATACAATGTCCTGCCCAAATTATTACACCCGTATCTGCAATATCAAGTCCTAATTATGGTTCTTCGACAGCTGCAAAAACAATTGATGGTTCAGGTTTTACAGGTACTGGATTAGCAGCAGTTGCCAATGCACCAAGTTTAATTTCTGATGCATGGTATATGGCAGAACCCAATACAACAGGTTTTATTGAATATATAATGCCTGCAAATACCAATGCAACAGGGGTTGTTTTATGGGCACCAGATGCTAATAATTATGGAGGGGGTGATGGACCTCTAAAAGATTTTACAGTGGTTGTTACTTATGCAGAAGGACTTACTTATACAACTACTTCTTATTCAACCTTACAACCCAATGCAAGTGGTGCTTTGACTGGCGCGCAAATTTTTAATTTCCCCAATGGCATAAAAAATATTTCCAAAATCAGATTAAATATTACTGCAGGTTGGTATGATATCAATAATAACAGTATTGGACAAGTAACTACTGTTGGACAAACGGTGAATGCTGCTTATAATATGACCCTAAGTGAGTTTAGGGTTTTATGTAATCCACAGGACTTAGATACGGACGCAGATGGAATCCCCAATCGATTAGATTTAGACTCCGATGGAGATGGTTGCCCTGATACCAAAGAATCAGGCGTCCCAGGGACTTTATTATCTGGTAACTTAAAGAATGGGAATCCGTCCAGTTTAACTACTTCTTATAATGTAGCAGGAGCAAGAGTAGGTGGTCCTTATGGCACAAATGGTTTAGCCAATGGAGTAGAAACAGCATCTGATAATGGTATAATTAATTATGCAAATTATTATTCCCAATTTGCAGTTTCAAATACATTAAATGCTTGCTTAGATTCTGATAATGATGGCATTTCAGATGTATATGATATGGATGACGATAATGACGGTATTCCTGATGATACGGAGATGACTTGTACGAATGTTAATAATATTTTTAAAAATGGAATAAATATATCATCTTCAGTCAATTGGATATTTAGTGGAGCAAATACATTTGCTAATTTATTGGATGGAGTAGATGCATCTGTAAATATAGCTTATCCTCCAACAGCTGCAGGTGCTTTAAATAATCAAACCATTTTACAATTTGATTTACCTATTCCTAAAGTTTTAACGCTAATTGAATTAGGTAATTTCCCCAATCAAAGTCCATTTACAGCTGGAGGTACGTATAAATTACAAGGTTTTGATGGTGCAAACTGGATTGATATTGTTAGTACTCAAACTTTTGCAAGTACAGCTGCTAAATATGCGAGTAATAATTCCTACAGATTAGATATGTCTAATAATATTACTCCCTATGGGAAATATCGAATTTTTGGCATTTCAGTTGCAGGGGTAGCAAATTGGATGAACGAAATATATTTTGAAGAAAGAATTTGTAATGATAGGGATACTGATAATGATGGAATAAGCAACAGATTAGATGTAGATAGTGACGGTGATGGATGTTCTGATGCGAAAGAAGGATCTAGCTTTAGTTTAAATACACCTGGAACAACATTTAACACTGTTGGTGGTGTTACTAACGCACAAATTTCAGGAGTGTTTGGACTTAATGGTTTAGCTAATTCATTGGAGACAAATAGGGATAATGGAAGAATAAATTACCAATCGTATTATAATGTATATGCGACTGATGCTACAAAAATTAGTTGTAGTCTCATTGATAATGATGCGGATGGCATAGTAGATGCGATTGATTTAGATGATGATAATGATGGGGTGTTAGATACCGAGGAAATTATATGTCCAACTTCTGTTTTAATTGCAGATGGTACTTTTGAAACATTATCTGGTGTCGCTTCATCGGATGCTTTTAATAGTAATGTAACTGCTTCTGGCTGGATAAATGGATCAGGTTCTGCTGATTCTTGGATATCTCCAATGCCTATTACGAATACAGGCGTTTGGGGTGGTATGTCTGATGGTACACCGCCTTCACCTAATGGGGGCGTATTTGCATCCGGTTGGGCACTAGGTTTAGCAGCAAATACATCGGGTGAAAGTTTTTATAGTACTATTACTGGATTAACAGTTGGTCAAAAATATACATTATCTTTTTTTCAAACTGCTTCAGGTATTGATGGGAATACACCATTAGGGGCCAAAGCAAATTGGAAAGTTGTATTTGGAACTGAAACTAAATTTTCTAGTGAGCGAACTTATCAAGGAGAAGGTAATCAAACATGGAATAAGGAAGAAATGGAATTCACCGCTTCATCTACTTCTCAACGACTGGAATTATTTGTAAATAATGCTAGTGATGGATTGCCCAATATTTCTACTTATGATGTAATGGCCATTGACGGTATTCAATTTAGAAGAGGAAGTATAACAGAAGAATGTTTTACAGACACAGATGGTGATGGCATCCCTAATAAATTAGACTTAGATAGTGATGGTGATGGTTGTCCAGATGCCAAAGAAGCAAGAGTTCCTGGAAGTTTAACAACTGGTACCGTTGTGAATTTAGTGAACAACAATGCGGGTGCTGGGACGGCAACTTCTACAAGTTATGGTTTCGCGAATTCAGTTATTACTGGACCTTATGGTACAAATGGTTTTGCGAATAGTTTAGAATCCACATTAGAATCAGGGATTAATAATTTTATTTCAACATACACTACTTATTCCTTAGATAAGAGCAAGGAATTATGTACAGATAGTGATGGAGATAGTATTCCAGACGCATTGGATGTAGATGATGATAATGACGGAGTATTAGATACAAGTGAGTGCCCTGTTGTCGTAGAAAAGAAAACATGTGATAGTTGGATTGCTCCCACTAACAATAGCTCAGGAACTATTCAAGTTGGTAATGGCGATGTTGTTAATTATTCAATTACTGTAAATAATGGTGTAGGTTATCGAAGTGTTGTAGGTGCTGATTCTTGGACAACAAATATGCAGTGTAATGAGCCACTTCCAGGCTCTGGTAATTTGGCAAATATTAGTGGAGCAGGTGAATTTACAATTACTTTCAATAAACCTGTAACAAATGTTCAGGTATTAACTTCTGCTACTGAAACAGGTAGTAATGAAGATATCATATTCACCACTAATGCAACAACTCAACAAAATGTTGTTACTAATTGTAGTGCTGCTAACTTAAGTCTTTCAAATACTTCTGTAAATGCTACTCGTATTGTCATGCAAGGAAATAATGCAGTTATACGTGGAGTAAAAGATGCCTTTTATTCTACATTGAATGTAAAAGCAACAAATAATTCAGGTGGATATATTATTGCTGTTGGTTTTTGTAGTATCAATACGCAAGTTAGTTGTGATATTGATAATGATGGAATTCCCAATAGCCTGGATTTAGATTCCGACGGCGATGGATGTCCAGATGCAAAAGAAGCTGGGGTGAATGGGGTATTAACGCCAGGCACCATCATCAACACCACACTAAATGCAAACAGTGGCGTATTTTCTACTACAGGTGTGGCAAATGTAATAGCTGCAGGACCTTATGGAACTAATGGATTAGCAAATGCAGTAGAAACGAGTGTTGATGCAGGTACAATTACTTATACTAATAATTTTTCCAAATATGCTACAGATAGGACTAACAATTTTTGCACTGATAGTGATGGAGATGGTGTACCTGATGCGATAGATGTTGATGATGACAATGACGGTATTCGCGATTTTGTTGAACAAGGATCTTGTCCATTAATTAATACAACTGGATTGACCTTTACTGGTAGTACCAATACAGTTAGGCTTGGGACAAATTCTATTTCAGCGGCTTCTTCTACTAACAGTGTTTGGCAAACAGCCTATTCAAATCAGTCTTTAGCCTTACCAATTCATTTAGAGTTTAGAGATAATGGAAATGCTGGGTTTTTGATGTTTGGATTATTACCTGTTAGTGGTACAAAAACATTAGCGAATCATACCGATGATGCGTATAAATTATATTTTAATTCTACGAATGTTCAAGGATATCTAGGGCAAGTTTCTGTACCTAATGCTGCATTTACACCCGGAGATTTATGGCAAATGGATATTGATCAATTTGGTTTTGTATCGGTAACTAGAAACGGTGCCGCTTATAGGTCTTTCCAAGGGGTGAATTCAAATTATAATTTGGCCATTTCCTCCTATAATGATATTGCCAATAGTCCAAGAGTATTAACAGATGTAATCATCAATGCAAAAAGTGTAACCTTTAGCGGTACCACAACCACTTGTAATGAGTTAGATACGGATGGCGACGGAACAGTTAATCGATTAGATACAGATAGTGACGGAGATGGATGTTCGGACGCAGTGGAATCAGGAGTTAATGTAACCCTTAATACAGCTAAAACAATTGTAAATGGCCCTTATGGTAACAATGGTTTAGCAAATTCAACTGAGACAATTACTGATAATGGGGTCACTTCGTATAATCCAGCTTATACCTATGCGATTAATGCATCAAATAGAGGATGTACAGATACTGATGGGGATGGTGTATCTAATTCATTTGATTTAGATGATGATAATGATGGTGTGCTTGACGTAATGGAAGCAGGAAGCTGTGTAGATTTAGGCAGCTCGAATATTTCATTCACCGGTGGTTTAAGTTCAGTATTAAAAACAAGCTCAACCATAACTGGTATCTCCTCTAGTGGATGGAAAACTAGTTATTCTGACCAATCATTTGTATTACCAATTCATTTAGAATTTAGATCTCCTCAATTAGTGAATCAAAGTATGTTTGGATTAGTTCCGTCCAATGCTGGCAGAACCAATAACACATATACTGATGATGCATATAAAATTCATTATAGCTCAACATCAGTTTATGGATATTTGCCAAGTTCAGGTGTAAAACCAATCTCTTGGAGTCCTAACACAAACACAGGGGTAACTTCTCAAACGCAAACATTTGGAGAGTTATGGGAAATGGATATCGACATTAATGGTTTTGTAACTGTAAAAAGAAATGGAGCAAACTATTTAAGGTTCCAAGGAGAAAAAACGGACTATAATTTAGCCTTTACCACCTCATCTACCTCAGCAGCAACCTATAGAACATTCTCTGATATTAAATTGTCTGCGCAAGCTTATCGAAATGCAAATGGTGTTTTACAAACTTGTACATTACTGGATACAGATAATGATGGTATCCCCAATACGCTTGATTTAGATTCCGATGGGGATGGATGTCCGGATTCAAGAGAAGCAGGAGTTACCGGGAATTTACTTGTAGGAAATTTAGTGAATGGGCCTGCAAATAATACAATAAGTACTTCCAATACAAGTGCAATTGCAGCTGGACCTTATGGGGCGAATGGATTTGCAAATGGTATAGAAACTGCGGCCGAATCTGGGTTATATACCTATACTTCAACCTATGGTTTTGCAACGAATAATTTAATTAGTGCGTGTAGTGATACCGATGGAGATGGCGTGGTAGATATTAATGATGTTGATGATGATAATGATGGTATCATTGATTACGACGAACAAGATTCATGTCCTGCATTAAGCGCATTAACCTTTACAAGTCCGAATAATAAGGGAACATTTAATGGTAATAATTTAATCACTAATAATGCTAATACTTGGATTAATAATTATTCTAATCAATCATTAAGTTTACCCATTCATTTAGAATATGTCGTTCCTAAAAATACGAATTCAAGTTTAATTGGATTAATCCCAGTATGGGCGAATAAGATTTTAACTACTGGTGATTATTCAGATGCGGCGTATAAAGTTTTATTACAAGGTGTGAACTATTTTGGACAGATGCCTAATTCATGGGTTCCAAATACAGCCCCATTAAATTCTGGCGACTTTTTCCAAATGGATATAAGTGTAAATGGGTATGTGACACTTAAAGTGAATGGAACGCAACAAGCTGCTTTCCAGGGTTCTGTTTCTGATTATAATTTCACATTCTCATCTCTTAATTTAAAAACTATTTCTGAAATTAAATTAACAGCGAGTGCAGTGAATGGAGTGGCATGTGGTCAATTGGATTCTGATGGTGATGGGGTGCCTAACTTTAGGGACTTAGATTCAGATGGTGATGGTTGTAATGATGCGGTGGAGGCCGGATCTGCGCTTATTGGTACTTCTGTTCCACTAACCGGAGCAGTGGGTGCAAATGGCTTGGTCAATACAAGAGAGACAGCAACTGATAATGGATTTATTAATTATCCATTAAATTATCAAAATGCAATCTCCTCTTCTTTAAATGGATGTTTAGATACAGATAAGGATGGTGTAGGAGATTTGATTGATATTGATGATGACAATGATGGCGTAATTGATTTTACAGAATCTAAATCCTGTCCAAATTTAACTGGAACTTTTCCATTCACTTCTGTTGCAACTGGTGTAGTGGTTCCAACATTTACGAATAATGTATCTAACAATACGCATAACTTATCTTTAACAAGCAGTAGTGCCAACTGGAATAGTACCTATAGTAATTTTACATTTAGTTTGCCTATTCATTTTGAATTTAAAGCTAATTCCTCAGGCGGAGAAACCATGATTGGTTTTATTCCCAATTTTGGCGCTAGGTCTGTGTTGAATAACTATGAGGACGATTCCTATAAATTATACTTTACTGGAGCAACTTATTATGGGTATATGCCTACTACTTGGAATCCTAATGCCATTGGCTTTACCTCAAATGATATCTTTGAATATGATATAACTACTGCTGGGGTATTGACGGTTAAAAGAAATGGAGTTGTTGCTAGAACTTTAAATGTACCAATGGCGGATTATAATCTTGTATTATCGCATGCAGGTTCTACTATTCGGACTTTTACAGATCTAAAAATTATTTCAGGGGGTGTAAAAAATGGGAATGCCCCAATTGCTTGCGGCACTGATATAGATTCAGATGGGGATGGAATACCCAATAGATTGGATTTAGATTCAGATGGGGACGGATGTAATGATGCCTTAGAAGCAGGATCGGTAAGTGTCGGAACCACAGTGCCATTAACAGGTAATTTTGGAGCTAATGGTTTATTAAATAGTTTAGAAACAAGTGCTGAAGTAGGAACTATTAGTTATACAAGTACTTATTTTAACAGTATAAATAGTAATAATTGTTTTGCTTGTGAAGCGAACTTTGGAGTGGCTATTCGTAATGATGGATTTAGTGGAGTATTTTGCTCTGGCACCACTTATACCATGCGCGCGCCTTCTCAAACTCCTCTTTCAGATTTTAGCTATCAATGGCAAAAAAATGGAGTTGATATTATTGGGGCAAATACGGCAATTTATACAACCAACGCAGCGGTTGCAGGAGATGTTTTTAAGGTTAGAATCACACAGGTATCTACAGGTGTCAAATCAATTTTATTGCCTTACATTGACTGGCCTATGAATGTAAAAAGAATGGCAGATGGTTCTTCTAATACCATGGGTTATATAAATAGGAATAATATATATGTATGGGGATTAAATGACAATGGACAAATACCTGGATCAACAACATCCAATAACTTTAGTCCTACTTTATTAGCAAAAAGAGGAAGTTTATTATACGCAGATTCTATTGCTCAAATTGGATTTACTTCCTATTCAGGATATGCTTTAACATCTAGTGGAAAGCTACATGTATGGGGTAATGGTACTTCAACCAACATTATTAATGGAACAGGAATAGTACAACCTGATCCAATTGAATTAACTGCACAATCGCTAATTGGGGCATCTTCAAATACCGCAAATCCTCTGTATAATAAAACAGTCGTTAAAGTTGTGCCAAGTAGTATAAATGTTTTCGCATTAACTAGTGATGGTCAATTATATGCATGGGGAACTAATACTAGTGGTTTATTTGGAATGAATAATACTACTAGTTATTTAATTCCAACTTTAGTCCCTCAGACTAATTTCGCTAGTAAAACAATTGTAGACATGTATTCATTAGGTGGAAACTTAATGGTATTATGTTCTGATGGAACTATTTTTGGAGCTGGTGGTAGTTATACTAGCACTTTAGCTCCTGTAAATAATGGTTCCATAAAATACACGCGTGTAGCAAAATTATTTAAGGCAGTACAAGCGGGTGGATCTTTTGTAGTTCAATCAAAAGATGGCGAAATTCATGCTACTGCTCCTGCAGGTGCGCATGCTTTAGGAATTAATAGTACTAGAACATTCGCAGAATTTTATAATTTAAGTCAAGACACTTCCTTTAAAAGAACATCAGGTGGAAAACAAATAGTAGAAGTAACAGGTAGTGCTACTATATCTGGTGTTACACAATCATTTTCATATTTTCTAGCGGCTGATGGAAGTTTATTCAGTACTGGATACAATGCCAACGGACAATTAAATAATAATACAAGAACTTCAACACAGGTATTACAACAAGTTAATAGTTTCGGAACAATCAATGGAGAAACAGTCATAGATGTTAATACAACTCCATTGAACGCCTATTTTGTTACTTGCTCAAATAAAATGGCGGTTGCAGGGGATAATACAAACGGTCAACAAGGAACATGTAATACTATTACATCCAATAATGCGGTTGTTTCAACCATTATTGCCCCAGCACCTATTATTAGACCATTAATTGATCAAACAGTTTGTGTAGGTAGTGCAGTTTCTATTCCATCAAATGTAACGCTTGCAGATGCTTTTGCAGGTAGTATTACTTATCAATGGTCATTAAGTTCAACGCCAGTTACTGTTCCTGTTTCTGCAAATGGTCATTATACTACAGGAATCACACAAACATTCACAAATATCACTAGTGCAACAGGGGCAACTTTACAGGTAGATTCAGCAAAAATTGGAGCACCTTTAACAGCAGGTAATCCAAGAACTGGATCTTCTACATTTTATAGATTAACTGCAGGTCAAACTGGAAATAATTGTACCAATAGTGATGAAGTCTCAGTATATGTAGCACCTAATACACAATATACCTTGCCTTCCAATACGGTTTGTGCTGGTACAGTGACTACCACAATTGTTGGAACATTAGTTGCTGGAACAACAGGTGCAGCAAGAACATTCTGGCAAAGAAGCGCCGATGGAGGAAGTACATGGGCAACAGTTACTGCTAATTTGGATGCCGCTGCTTATTCAGTAACCTATTCCACCTTTACAACACCAACATTAACACTATCATCTAGTCCTGCATCGATTAACGGATTTAGGTATAGAATAGTAACAACAAATTCTTTCGGAGAAACCTTAACTTCTACTAGTTCTGTTATATCATCAGTAATGACTAGCACTACCAACAAACCACAGGGTATATGGTCTGTTAGAAAGTTAAATGCTGCATATACTGGTAATGCAATGTTAATTCGAAGAAGTTCAGATAATGCAATATTGAATATTGGTTTTACAGTGAATGGTGACTTAGACACTGCTGCCATAAAAACATTTATTGGAAATAATAGTGCATATGTTGTAACATGGTATGATCAGTCAGGAGCTGGTAGAAATCTATCTCAGGCCAATGCAAACGCTACTGATTATGGAAGACAGCCAAGAATCGTAAACAATGGGGTTATAGATAGAGAAAATGGAAGACCCTTTATTAGATTTTTTGGCACAGGGGGGACAGTAAATTTTAACGCTCTAAATTTATCTACCAATAATACTACACAGGCAGGACCCATTTTTGTAGTGAATAAATTTGCAGGATCAACGGGTTTTATATTAGGAAGCTCGAATGTATTTAATTACCATTCAACGCCAAATAGTACATTATATAATGCATCATTTGCTAATTCAGCAATTAGAAATGGTAGTTTATGGCAAAATAGCACTTTAGTGCCAAATACGATGAATGGTGTTTGGAATACATCTTTAATGGTAAATACAATAAGGCCAACAAGTGCAACAGGGGCAGAATGGAGTAATATAGGTGAGGATAGAGGTAGTGGTAGTCATACGACAGCAGGGGGTGGATGGTCTGAAATAATTTCATTCTCCAATGTCAATGCATTAGATTCTATTCAAAGAAAATCCATTGAAGCGGATCAAGGGGCTTATTATGGAATTTTCACACCATCTAATTGCACAGATTTTTCAAATATTTCAACTTTAACAGTTAATACAGCGCCTATTATTACACAACAACCTGTGAATGCAGTTAATTGTAATACGGCAAGCCCCACCACTATCAATTTTGGAAATGCATTGGCTTTTGATGGCACGAATGATTTCATTTCAAATACGCAAACACTTTGGACTGGTGATTACACTAAAGAGGCATGGATTAATGTGACAGATATTGTAGGTAATATGAATGTAATTTCTGCTGGAGTTACGGGACAAAATAATGTTTGGTGGTTTCCTGCAGGAACCGGTAGGTTATCTTCTGGACATGCTTCAGGTTGGACAACGGTTCAAGACCCTGTAGCTGTAACACCTAATACATGGAATCATTTTGCTGTTACTTATAATGCTACCAGCAGAGTGATGACTTTGTTTAAAAATGGCGTTCAAGTTTCACAAGCCACTAATGTTCCTAATTTAACAAGTCAAGAAAGTTTACAAATTGGTCAATATACCGCAACAAGTGGAAATAACTTTAAAGGACGTTTGGATGAGGTTAGGGTATGGAACGTTGCAAGAACACAGGATCAGATCATTTCAACAATGAATTCTGAATTAACAGGTTCAGAAGCAGGATTAATTTTAAATTATAATTTTAATCAAGGAGCTGCTGGAGGCACAAATACATCAATCACATCCTCTGTAAGTGCTCAAGTTATTGATCGCAAAACCAATACCGCAACTGGCACATTAAGGAATTTTACCGGAACCGGAACTACATCAAATTTCGTAGCCTCTACTTCAGCAACAAGAACAAGTGCTGCTAGCTTTACAACAGTAGCGCCTATTGCAACCTCGCATCAATGGCAGGTAAGTACTGACAATGGAAACACTTGGACAAACATTAGTGCAGGTCAAACACCATTATTAAATGGCGTAATTTATACTGGATTTACCACAGGTACACTTGGGTTGAATTATACAGGAAGCTCAAGTGGTATAGGAACTAATTTATTATTCCGAGATGTGACATCAAACAGCTGTGGTTCAACAAATAGTAATGCGGTTGCTTTAAATCCAACACCTGCAATTCCTGTTTTATCTAGAACGGGGGATCCTGTATTTTGTGAGGGCGGAAGCGTATTATTCTCTACGCCATCGGTCGCAAATACGAGCTATCAATGGTTTAGAAATGGAATTGCGATAGGAGGAGCAACGAGTAATTCATTTACGGCTACTCAATCTGGCACCTACTCATTAACTGCAACTACTGTAGGCGGATGCTCCATTACAAATGATAAAATTAGAGCGGATCTTACAACTTCGTTATCAACTAGTTTAACTGCATATAACAATGCGCCTAATCAAAGCTTAGTAAAAATAACCGCAGCCGAATATAATGCTATTGCTACTAATTTATCTGCTACACGAGTAGGTTTGACCGATGCTTTAATGTCTGCAGCGCCAAGTGTTGGAGGTTTTACTGGTGCGGGAAATACATTAGTCGCAACCCAAGGAAATAACAACAAAGCAACAGTTATTCCTGCAAATTCCTACTTAGTATTAACAAGAGTTAAAACAACTGCATTAAATGGTGCAAGGTTTGGTACTATTACACCGGCAAATTTAACTGCAAACACAACAGTAAATTTTACGCAGTTAGGATCTAACGTAACTGATGCAACTTCCGGAACATTAGATAGATATTTTGTTTTAAAAGGGGACGGCTTTGTAAATAATGTCAATGCTAATTTAGCTTTTGTAACTAATACAGCATCTGACAATGTTCCTTATGCTAGCGGTTCATCTAATGATGGTTTTTACATATCTGGTGTAACTACAAATACAAATGCGCAAACCGCCAATGTAAATACTGTATTAGGTGGTTGGTACTTTTTTGTACAAGGATATGCCACATCGAATTATTTACAAAACTTAACAGTCACTGTTAATCCTTTACCAACGGCAACAATTACACAAGGAACCTCAGTTACATTAAGTGGTGGTTCAACTACTTTAACTGCTGCATCAGGCACTGGATCTCAAACTTATTTATGGTTTAGAAACACGAGTTTAAGTGGTGGCACATTTACAAGTACGGGAGTGACCTCACAAAATTATACGGTAACCAGTATTGGTCAATATAAAGTAATGGTTACAAATGCATCGGGTTGTTCTGCAACTTCTGACGCATCGATAATCACAACTATGCCAGGAGCTAATTCAAATGGCTCAACCACCTTCTGTCAAGGGGGTAATGTAGTTTTATCAACTACCTTAACTGGCACGACTGCTGATAATGTAAAATGGATTAATCGAAATAATAATGACGCAGTGGTGGGAACCGGACTAACTTATACCGCAACTACATCAGGTAATTATGCTGCTACTTTTTATAACGGTAGCAATTTAATAAGTACCAACTCATTATTAGTTGGTACGAATACCACCGATCCAGTTTCAGTAACTGTTAATGCATTACCATCAGCTACGATAACAAATGGCGCTTCTGCAACAGCATGTGTTGGGCAAAATATAATTTTAACTGCAAATACAGGTGCAAGTACGCCAACTTATCAATGGTTATTAGACGGCGCTGCTTTAAATAGTTCGACATTTAGTTCAACAGCTGTAACTTTTAATGCGCTTAATGCTGGAACCTATGCTGTAAAGATAACAGATGGTATAGGTTGTTCAAATACAAGTTCATCTACTATAGTTACTTTCAATTCCACACCAGCAACACCAAGTCTAACTAATGCTGCTACAACAATTTGTAATAATCTTAGTTTTGATTTGACTACAGTACAACCTGCTGCAGTTTCGGGAATTACATATGAGTGGCATACTTCGAGTAGCAATCCAAACGCAAGTAATTTATTAATAAGCCCAATTATTTCAGCTAATAAAAATGCAGGTACTTATTTATATTATTTATTTGCAAAAGACAATATTACAGGATGTTATAGTACTACTGGAGCATTGTTTACTTTAACAATTAATCCAATAATACCTGCTGTTAATATTACAAGCAGTAATCAGGTTTATAATGTGGGGGAAGTTTCTACTGCTTTATCAGCAACAGGAACTTCTGGAATGACTTTGCAATGGTGGGGACAATTGGTTGGGGGTACTACTTTAAGTTCACCAGTTATTCCAACCACAAATTCGGTGGGTGTAACTAATTATTATGTAAATCAAATAGATAATAATGGATCTGGTTGTCAAAGTTCGCCTCGTCAATTAGTTACAGTAACTGTGCGTCCTGCAGCACCAGATATTTCAGTAAATCCTGGAATTAATGGAAATACCATTAACTATTGTCAAAATGCAACCCCTGTAACTTTAACAGCATCAAGTATTGTTGGAGCTACTTTAAATTGGTTTACTGTTCCATCTGGAGGAAGTGCTTTGGGATCTGCACCAACTCCTTCCACAGGAACTGCGACTTCTACAACTTATTATGTTTCACAAACCTACAATGGGTTAACTAGCCCAAGAGTGCAGATTAATGTTGTTGTCAACCCTACACCAGCAACACCTGGTGCTATTATGGGTATCCAAAATCCGAGTGCAGGGGATTTAGTAAATTATTCTATTTCAAATGTTCAGGATGCTACTTCTTATTTATGGTCTTTACCATCAGATTGGACTGGTATTTCTACTATAAATAACATAGATGCGAATGTAGGTACTGCAAATGGGTATGTGAAAGTAGCTGCTGTTATTAATGGTTGCACAAGTGCATATCAACAAATATCAGTTGGATTAAAGCCATCTTCACCTAGTATTTCAGGCAATGTGGGGATTAGTGGAAACACAGTCACCTATTGTCAAGGTGCTACTCCTGTTCAGCTAGTAGCTTCGGGTAATGATGGTGCTACATTTAATTGGTATACTGTTTCAACAGGTGGAGTTTCTTCTTTAAATGCACCAACGCCTTCAACCGCTAACCCTGGCATTATTTCATATTATGTAAGTCAAACTGTTAATGGAGTTGAAAGCGATCGTGTTCAAGTTGATATAGTAACTAATCCATTGCCAAGTATTATTGGGGAAATTAGTGGAACTACAACGCCATTAAATAATACCTTACAAGTTTATTCAATTGCTAATAGTAATGGGGTAAGTTATACTTGGACAGTTCCGAATAGTTGGACTATCAATGCAGCAAGTGGGGCTTCAAATATTAGTGGAAATAGAGCAATTGGAATAGGTGTCAATACAATATCAACAAATGTTTCATCAGAGGGTACGATAGAGATAGTTCCATCTTTAAATGGGTGTATTGGTAATGCAAAATCCTTAATTGTAGGAATTAAACCTCCAAATGTTGATGTTAGCAATGTTGGCCCTTATGTTTATTGTCAAGGGGATGTTGCTTCAGTTTTAGCTGCTGCTCCTATTAATGGGGCAACATTAAACTGGTATTCCTCATCAACTGGAGGAGTTGCATTACAGAGTGTTCCAATCCCTTCTACTTCAAACAATGGCATTCAAAATTATTATGTTTCTCAAACCCTAAATGGGGTAGAGAGCGATCGTTCTTTAATACCCGTTATTGTAAACGCAGCACCATCGGTAGTAAGTTTAATTACAACCCAACCTACCTGTATTAATCCTACTGGAACAATTTTTGCTTCGGGGGGTGTTGGTAATTTATTTAGTATTGACGGTGGTGTAACTTTTGAGAATAAAAACACTTTCTCCAATTTACAAGCAGGCACAACTTACTATGTTGTTCAACAAGATGTCAATGGTTGTATTAGTCCAATAAATAATGCTATTTTAAATAATGCTCCAGTTATACCTCCTTTACCCATTGTTACAACTAGTGCAAACGCGGTTGTATGTTCTGGAGGAACGGTAACGCTAACAGCATCCATAGGCTCTGCTAATTATACACCAACTTACCAATGGTATAATATTGTAAATGGCAACTCAATTGTAATTGGAGGTGCTACTAATGCAACCTACACTACTAACTTATCTGGTGATTATAGCGTAATGGCAACTAATCCTACAAGTGGTTGTTCAAGTGGAGTAAGTTCAGCTACCAATGTAGCTATTGTGTCTCCCTCTGAGGCAAATATTTCTCAAATAAATCAATTAGGATCAGACAATACGAATTGTACTGTTAAACCTGTGCTATTAACAGTATCAACCAATGCAAGTAGTCCAAGTTATCAATGGCAAGTATTCACAAATAATATTTTTACTAATACAGGAACACCAACAAGTGTTAATGCAGCACAAACTGGTTTAGATACACAATATGAAACCAATGTTATTGGTACATTTAGAGTTTTGATTACAGATGGTTATGGTTGTGTAAAAACATCGGATCCTTTCGTTGTTCAATCTGTATCATCTAGTCCAGCTATTTCAACAATTTGTCAAGGTGCTACAGCACAATTAACAGCAAATACAACCGGATTAACAGGTACCAATTCGTATCAATGGCAAATTAGTGCTAATGGTTTATCAGGAACTTATACAAATGTTGCAAATAATGGAACGACTGCTAATTTTAATGCAAGTCTTACCGGTTTCTATCAAGTAATTGTCACCAATACATTTAGTGGTACTACCATTATTCGTACTTCTTGTCCAGCACAAGTGCTTATTAATCCATTGCCAACTGTTTCTATTGCTGGATATAATGCAAACTGTGTTGGTTCAACTACAACTTTAACAGGAATTGCTTCAAGTTCAGTTTCAATTACGAGTTATCAATGGTTAAATGCTGGTATAGAAATAAATGGTCAAACAAATCCTACTTATTCAACTTCAAATGCTGGTTTATTTGATTTAAAAGTTGTAGATGCAAATGGTTGTATTGCAACCACGACCAATAACATTACAAATAATAATTTAGTATTTAATTCACTACCTGTAATTTCTATAGCCAATGTAACACATCCTACCTGTTCAAATGTTACAGGAGCTATCACATTAAATACACCTAGTGTAGGTTCTTATACTTACAATATAGTAAGTGGAAATTACACTGCATCCAATAACACCGGTATTTTTACTGGATTGCCAGCAGCATCAACATATAATATTACTGCTACAAACAATGCTACAGGCTGTACTAGTTTAATTTCAACAGCTACCATAAATAGCATTCCTCCGGTTCCTGCCACTCCATCAATTATGGTAATTAACCCTACATGTATAACTGCTACTGGTACAATTTCAATTACTAGCCTAGGTGCAAACTATACCTATAGTATTAATGGTATTAATTATCAATCTAGTAATATTTTTACTGGATTAAATGCTGGTGCATATTCAGTGACTACTAAGTACAATAATGGATGTGCAAGTATTCCTGTAAATGCAACAATTGCTGTTCAACCCATTACACCTTCTGCACCTGGTGTTATTACAGGTAATACCATTGTGAATATTTCAAGTGCTGAAAGGTATAGCATTAGTCCAGTTAATGGAGCGACTTCTTATGTTTGGACCTTGCCATCTAATACTTGGACAATTACTTCAGGAATTAATTCCCATACCATCACAACTACCACAGGTAATTTGGGGGGTATTTTATCCGTTTCAGCTATCGCTAATGGTTGTACAAGTATGCCTCAAACTATTTCGATAGTTACTAAACCAACTGCTCCTGTTGTAACAAATAGTACTTATTGTCAAGGGGTAACTGCAAATAGTTTATCTGGTAATGTAACAGTTACCAATGGAGCTGTGCTAAATTGGTACACTTTGCCATTAGGAGGTTTAGCTTCAACTATTGCTCCAATTCCATCCACTGGGTCAGATGGTATTCAAACCTATTATGTAAGTCAAACGATCAATGGAATTGAAAGTGATAGAGCTTCTATAATTGTAACTGTAAACCCTGCTCCTTCAGCTCTTGCTGTAAATATTACTCAACCATCTTGTAATTTAAATACAGCTAGTTTGATATTATCAGGTGGAGTAAATAACGCAATTTATTCTATAAATGGAGGTTTGTATTCCAATACAACTGGTTTATTTGACAACCTACCAGCAAATGCAACTTATTCAATTATTCAGCTAGATGCAATTACAGGTTGTACTAGTGCAGCTACATTAGCTGTTGTTAATCCTGCGTTAGTCCCTCCTTTAAATCCTACTTTTATTATAAACCAACCAGATTGTATTACGTCAACAGGGAAAATCACCATTACAAACAATATTGGTGCTGGATTTAATTACAGTATTGATGGTATCGCTTATCAATCTAGTCCAATTTTTAGTGGATTAAATGCAGGTAATTATACGGTAACTGTTATTAATGCAGATGGATGTACTAGTAATTCGGTATTGGTAACAATTAACCCACAACCTTTACCAAGTCAGCCATTGTTAAATGGAAGTTTGACACCCAATAATATTAGTATCTGTGCAGGAGCTGCTACCACCTTAACAGCAAGTTTAACAAATACACCAAACCCTGGTGCTAATGACAATAACTTAATTTATCAATGGTATAATAATAATGTATTGATACCTGGAGCTGTAAATTCAATGTTCAATCCGACAGCTTCTGGAAATTATAGTGTAATAGCAAGCAATGCATTAGGATGCAATAGTATTGCTAGTGGTACAGTATCCGTAACTGTAAATCCATTACCAAATGCTAGTATTACTGGAGGTGCTGAACTAGCTTTTGCCGATTGTACTCAAACAAAAATAGTTTTAACAGCAAATACAAGTGCGAACAGTCCAATATATCAATGGCAAAAATTAGATATTATCAATAATATTTATTCTAATGTAGGAACTCCTTCCAGCAACACACAAAACCTTACAGGCCAATTTAGTTCTTTTGAAGTAACTGAAGCGGGATCTTATAGAGTTGTTATTTCTGAAAATGGATGTACAACTAATTCTGCTGTCACAAAAATTGTAAGTGCACCATCAGTGAATGCTTTGGCTTTAACAACAATATGTCAAGGAGCTACTGTTAATTTAACAGCAACGGGATCCTTTACATCCTATCAATGGCAACAAAATACTGGAGCTGGTTATATCAATATTGCTACCAATGGTACAAATCCGTTATTAAGTGTAAGTAATGGAGGAGATTATAGAGTAGTGGCAATTACTGGAGGTGTTAGCTCAACTTCATGTCCAATTACCATTACTTCAAATTCATTACCAGTTTCAAATCCATCTATTGCACCTTCAAATGCAATCTGTGCTGGAACACCAGCAATTATTACTTCCAATACATTTGGTACCTCACCATTTACTTATCAATGGAGTGTAGATGGTAATCCAATTTTTGGCGCTAGTGCTGATACTTATTCAACAACAATAGGAGGAGATTATACAGTTAAAGTTACAGATGCCAATGGTTGTGAATCAATTAGTACAGTATCTACATTAATTGTTAATGCACTTCCTGCAAGGCCAACTGCAATAGATGGTGTTAATGTAGTGATAGCTGGAGCAACACAAACATATTCAATCACGCCTGTAAGTGGAGCAAGCTCATACACTTGGACTTTGCCAAATGGATGGACTGGTAGTTCAACTACTAATTCAATTACAACTACAATTGGTTCTGCAGGAGGCACTATCACTGTTCAAGCTAACGCCAACGGTTGTTCAAGTCCATTTCAAACTTTGGTTGTTACTATGGGATCATTAACTGATGATGCGGCAAATGCTTATATCAATTTACCAATGTCGGGTAATGTTGCAACAAATGATGTGTCTGCTGCTGGTTCGATCTATGCACAACCATCTCAAATTACTGGAGCAACGATCATCATGAATAGTGATGGTACTTATAATTTTACTGCAACAACAGCTGGTACCTATACTTATACTATTACGGTATGTGCGCCTGGTCAATCAACAAATTGTCCAACAGAAATGCTAATCATTTCTGTTCCTGAAAATATTTTAGTAGATGATGCCGCAACTGCCTATTTGAATTTACCAAGTTCAGGAGATATTGCATCGAATAATAATGTACCTGCAGGCACCACTTATGGACAACCTACACAAATAACTGGTGCTACTATTACAGTTAATCCAAATGGGACTTATACATTTACAGCGACTAATGCAGGAACCTATACTTATACAATTCCAGTTTGTGCACCAGGACAAAGCAATAATTGTCCAACTGAAATTTTAGTAATTACTGTTCCGGAAAATAATTTAGTAGATGATGTAACTACCGCTTATAAAAATGTCCCAAGTTCAGGTAATATTGCTGCTAATGATAATGTACCTACCGGCTCTACTTATGGACAACCTGCACAAATAATAGGTGCAATCATTACAGTTGCGTCCAATGGAACTTATACATTTACGGCAACTACAGCTGGAACCTATACATATACAATACCTGTGTGTGCTCCAGGCCAAACAATGAATTGTCCAACAGAAACTTTAGTGATTAATGTACCTGTGAATAATTTAGCAGATGATACAGGGGTGGCTTATTTAAATTTAGCTACTACTGGTAATATTTCAACCAATGATAATGTTCCTGTGGGTTCTATATATGGGCAACCCACTCAATTAACAGGTGCTACAATTGTTGTTAACGCTAATGGTACCTATACATTCACGGCAACTGTAGCAGGTACTTATACCTATACTATTCCAGTATGTGCGCCAGGTCAAACTACCAATTGTCCAACACAAGTTTTAGTGATCTCTGTTCCAGTGAATACCATTGTTGATAATGCAGCTACCGCGTATCAAAATATACTAAGCATTGGAAACGTAGCTACCAATAATAATGTACCTCCTGGTACAAGCTATGGTCAGCCTGTACAATTAACAGGGGCAACAATTATAGTAAATGGAGACGGTACTTATTCCTTTACGGCAACTGCAGCGGGCACTTATACATACACAATACCAGTATGCGCTCCAGGTCAAATTACTAATTGTCCAACAGAAACTTTAGTTATTAATGTGCCTGTAAATACTTTATTACCTGATGCAGGAATAGCTTACCTAAAATTACCAGCTTCTGGAAATATTTCTACTAATGATAATGTGCCAATAGGTACTACTTATGGCCAACCATCTCCATTAACTGGTGCAACGATTATAGTGAATGGAAACGGTACTTATAGTTTTACTGCAACTGCTGCTGGTACATATACCTATACTATACCAGTTTGTGCACCTGGACAAACCACCAATTGTCCAACAGAAACATTAGTCATTACTGTTCCAGCAAATAGTATTACACCCGACGTTGCGACTACTAATATTAATGTGCCAGTAAGTGGAAACCTAAACACTAATGATGTGGTTCCTGTTGGTACCACTTATGGCCAACCATCGGCAAATGTGAATAATCCGTTAGGAGCTACGTTTACATTAAATTCAAATGGCGCTTATACTTTTACAGCTACCAAACCTGGTCAATATATTTATTATGTACCTACATGTGCACCTAGTCAAACAACAGGTTGTCCTTTGGTTCCATTAGAAATTACGGTATTAGATCCAATAATCACAACTAATAAACCAGTTGCCAATAATGATATTGCAACAACCCAAGCTGGCACTGCAATTACTTTAAATGTATTGGCAAATGATAGAGCAGGAAATATTGGGGGCAATTTAAATATTGCAAGTGTGCGTATTGTAAATGCACCTACAAATGGAATAGCAACTATCAATCCTTCAACTGGAGCAATTACCTATACTCCTGCTGCTGGTTTTGTTGGCCAAGATAGTTTAGTTTATAATGTTTGTGATAATGCATCCCCTACAAACTGTCAAATTGCAGTTACTTATCTTAATGTGACACAAATCAATGCAGCTCCAAGTACATATGCAAATGCTGATTTTGCAATTGTAGTTGCAAGCTCAAATGGCACTAATAGTGTAAGTGGTAATGTATTAGCAAATGATAAAAATACTTCAGGTACAAGTTTAACTGCAAGTTTAATTGCAGGACCTACAGCATCACAGGGTATCTTTAATTTAAATGCAGATGGTAGTTTTACATTTACACCAGCACCTGAATTTAGCGGACCAGTAATTATTATTTATAAAGCATGTGATGGAAGTACTCCACCTATATGTGCAATAAATACTTTAGAAATTTTAGTTACACCAGCACCACCTACAATTACGCAAGTTTTAGTTCCTGACTTTAATGTAACCAAATTAAATGTACCAGTGAGTGGGAATTTAAATACCAATGATATTGTTCCTGCTGGAACAACTTATGGGCAGCCAGCTGTTAATGCTGCTAATCCAACCGGTGCAACTATTATGATGAATCCAAATGGCACTTATACCTTTACTGCAACCAAGTCTGGTACTTATACTTATTTTGTTCCAGTATGTGATGCAGGGCAAACAATTGGATGTCCTTTGGTGCCTTTGGTAATAACAGTAGTGGACCCATTATTAAATACCAATCCTCCTATAGTTAATCCAGATATTGCAACTACATTGGCAAACACAGCTGTTTCTACCAATATCCTCGCAAATGATAAAGCTGCTAATTTAGGGGTAAGTTTGAATCCAACAAGTGTAAGTATTGCGACTCAACCTACAAATGGTAGTGTAATTGTGAATGCAGATGGAACAATTACCTATACTCCTGCTAATGGGTTTATTGGAAGAGATAGTTTAACATATACTGTTTGTGATAATAGTGTTCCAGTACCAATTTGTAAAACAGGGGTTGTTTATTATACAGTAAATCCATCTACTTCATCTCCTGTTACAATTGCAACTGATGATTTTGCCAAGACAGTTTCAAATATGTTCATTGCAGGTAATGTGTTAACAAATGACAGAAATACCTCGGGGGCAAGTTTAGTTGTAACTGCCAATAGCTCGGTGCCAGCAAGTAAAGGTATATTCTTAATTAATACAAATGGAACTTATACTTTTACTCCAGCACCTGGATTTACAGGACCTATCGACATCACTTATACCGTTTGTAGTGGAAGTCCAGCTGTATGTAGCAATGCGACATTACATATTTTAGTGGAACCAGTTATTTCAACTAAAATTTTAGACATCACAAAAGTTGCAAAGTCAGCGACTATGAATTTAGATGGCAGCTTTAATATTGAATTTGTAATTAAGGTTAAAAACCTTACAAACGACTATATTGATAGTATTTTGGTAAAAGATGATTTATTAAAAGTGTTTACGGATACAAGAGGAGTTACTATTGTATCAAAAAATACTTCAGGTAAATTATTAATCAATAATAGCTACAATGGTATTTCAAATATTGAATTACTATTAATTCAGTCAGCATTAGATCCTAAAAAAGAAGACTCCATTAATTTAATAGTGAATTTACAGTCAAATCAATTTGGCAACTTTGTAAACACTGCATTGGTCACCGCACCAACAAATTATGGATTTGTAAATTTAAGCTCTACTGATCCAACTTTAATTTCAACTATTGGAGATACTACCCGTAAGCCAACACTATTTATTATTCCTAAAGTAGAAGTGATTATCCCTGGAGGGTTCTCTCCGAATAATGACGGCATTGATGATGCTTGGGTAATTTTACGACCTTATGGTACACAAGTTTCGGTGAAGGTATTTAATCGTTGGGGCAATGAAGTATATAGTAATGCGAACTACCAAAATGATTGGAGGGGACTTGGGGTTAGTAACTTTATTGGTCAAAATGTTCCAGAAGGCACTTATTTCTACATTGTAGAGGCAACAGACATGAATGGAACCATTAGAAAATTTGCCTCATCCTTAACCATAGTTAGATAAGAAAATGAGAAATTTATATAAATACTTATTCGTTGTTGGTTTAATGATCATTGGCAAGGAGCTTGAAGCCCAGACGGAGCCGATGTATTCTCAATACATGTATAATATGTTGGGGGTAAATCCTGCG
>CANGUG010000010.1 GCA_947457075.1 Bacteroidota bacterium | reverse complement strand
TATATTTATATATAAATAATTTATATGTATATTAAGCTAAAATAATGCACAAATCCACATAAATAAATGAAGATTTACTTGCAAAAAGTTAAAATTTAATTTATTTTTAATACTGAACCCAAAAATTACCTTCATGAGAAAATCTGATCTCATCAATCAAATCTCTGAGAAAACTGGAATTCCTAAAGTGGATGTTTTAGTTACTTTAGAAACGATGTTTAAGGAAGTGAAAGAAAGCTTATCTAATGGCCAGAACATATATATTCGTGGCTTTGGTAGCTTTATCACTAAGAAAAGAGCCGCAAAAATTGGGCGTAACATTAAAAAGAATATTGCGGTTGAAATTCCTGAGCATTTTATTCCAGCATTTAAACCTGCAAAAGAATTCGTAAACGAGGTGAAAAGCAACCGTAAGTAATTACCTTTGTCGGAAATCTTACCATTTTGAAATTACCTCAGTTACTTGTTGTATTTATTGCCGTACTATTGTGTACCGTGCTCGTTATTTTCGTTCCAAGGGATCAGAAAAATGCCAACCAGGCAGCCAATTCAGCTAATGTTAATGAAACAGTAAGCACTAAAACCATCTTGGAGGGTGCTAAAACCACACTTAGTGGAACTCAGAAGATTTCCTTGTTAAGTATTGAAAATCAATTAACTAGATCCAAATCTACTAAAGATTCTATCGCAATTTATAGACAATTATCTAAATTTTGGGCAGATTCTGCTCAAAGAATCGCCCCTTATTTATATTACACTTACAGTGCTGCTTTGTTGGAAAATTCTGAAAAAAGCCTCACTTTTGCAGCCCAGCTGTTGGTAGATAACCTAACAACACAGGAAGCACCTCCTGCTATTCAAAATTGGATGGCAGTAAATGCAAAAGTTCTTTTAGAGAAAGCATTGGTAATCAATCCAAATAATGATTCTGTAATAATCAATTTGGGTGCCTGCTATTTGTTTGGAAATATTTCAGACAACCCTATGCAAGGCATCTTAAAAGTGAAAGAGATTGTGGACAAAAATCCACAAAACATTTACGGAAACTTAATTTTAGGATTGGGAGGAAAAAAATCAGGTCAATATCCTAAAGCAATTGAACGTTTCATCACCGTCATTAAATTACAACCAGGTAATTTAGAAGCGATGATCAATCTTGCTGAGTGTTATGAACTCTCCAACCAAAATGAAGCCGCAATTGAATGGTATAACAAAGTTAAAAAGCTTGTTAACCGACCAGAAGCGATCGAAGCGATTGACAAAAGAATTAAAGAATTGAAGAAATAACATTTTTAAATAACAAAAATTATCGGACATGCCTTGTGGTAAAAAAAGAAAGCGTCATAAAATTGCGACGCACAAAAGAAAAAAACGTTTAAGAAAAAACCGTCATAAGAAGAAGAATAAATAATTCTCTTCCTTTATACAAGCGTGCCTATTCAATGTCACGCTTGTATATTTTTATTACACTCCACTCTTCTACTTAGCAACTTTACTTTACCTTTTCCTTCCTTCGTAAAGTGGTAGTGATTACAAAATATATAATGCATGAGCTGCGCTATTTGTCATTGCGCGCTATCGTGTGTAAAAAAGTTGCTATAAGTGAACAAAGATCTAATTATAAATAGTACCGCTGATGGGGTGGAAATAGCCCTGTTGGAGGATAAGAAATTAGTGGAAATCCATAATGAAAAAATGGATACCCGCTGGGCTGTAGGGGATTTATACCTTGGTAAAGTGCGTAAAATTATACCAGGCTTAAATGCTGCCTTTGTTGACGTTGGATTTGAAAAAGATGCTTTTTTGCATTACACCGATCTTAGTCCATACGTAAAGTCAATCATAAAATATACGCAGGAAGCCATTCATAACAACGACAATAGTTTTGATTTTTCTAAATTTCAAACAGAAGCAGAAATAATTAAAACTGGTAAGATAAGTGAAGTCCTTAATGGCAAGCCAAATGTATTGGTTCAAATTTTAAAAGAACCTATTGCAGCAAAAGGCCCAAGACTTACCTGTGAAATTTCACTGGCTGGACGATTTATTGTACTAACTCCTTTCAACGAAATAGTTGCCGTTTCTAAAAAAATTCACAGTGGCGAGGAACGTAAGCGGCTTCAAAAAATGATGGAATCCATTAGGCCTAAAAACTTTGGTGTGATTGTGCGAACTGCTGCTGAAGGTAAATCTACTGCCGAACTACATGAGGACTTATTAACCTTAGTAGAAAATTGGAAAAACATTCAGGCGAATTTAAAAGGTGCAGTATCTCCAGCGCGTATCATGAGTGAAGAGAGCAAAACAACAAGCATCTTAAGGGACTTATTAAATGAGGACTTCAACAAAATTGTAGTCAATGATAAAAAGATATTTGATATTACTTTAAGTTATTTACAAAGAATCGCACCTGCTAAAGCAAATATCTTAAGCCTTCATACAAGTGATCAAGATATTTTTGACCAATATGGCATTACCAAACAAGTAAAGTCGTCCTTTGGGAAAACGGTGAATTTAAATAGTGGCGCTTACCTGATTATTGAGCATACAGAGGCTTTGCATGTGATTGATGTAAATAGTGGATTTAAAAGTGTAAGTAATAACCAGGAAGAAAATGCGCTTCAAACCAACATGGAAGCGGCTGAAGAAATTGCACGTCAATTAAGACTTAGGGATATTGGTGGTATTATAGTGATAGACTTTATTGATATGAAGCTTCCAGAAAATAAAAGAAAAGTACAAGAAGCTTTGGATGATTTCATGAAAACCGACCGTGCAAGACATTCAGTACTCCCTATTTCAAAATTTGGTTTATTACAGGCAACACGTCAAAGAATCAGACCCGAGGTAAACATTAACACTTCAGAGGATTGTCCTGCATGTAATGGCACTGGTAAAATTACTTCTACCCTATTACTTGAGGATGAAATGGAGAAAAAATTGGCTTATCTAGCTACCCATGGTCATAAAGCTTTACAAATTTTAGTACATCCAATTATACATTCACATTTAACCAAGGGTGTATTTACTAGTATTCTTAAAAAATGGAAAAAGAAATTTAAAATTAAATTGAAATCCATTCCTGAAAATAATAGTCATTTGGTAGAGTATAAGTTTTTGGATGACCAACAGGAAGAAATTAAGTTATAAAACAATTTTCGGTTTATACTTCTGTAAAAAATAAAAATGCCCCTATCTTTAAGGTATGAGTAAAGCTAAATCCTCCTTCTTTTGCAATAATTGTGGCTACGAGTCTGCTAAATGGGCAGGAAAATGCCCTGCATGTAATGAGTGGAATACCTTTACTGAGGAATTAGTAGATAAGAATGAAAAAAAAGAGGCTGGATGGGAAGGTTATACTACGCAACAAAAGGGAACACAAGTCATTGCGATTAATGAAGTCAATAGCCAATCTGAAAAAAGAATTAGCAGCGCCGACGCTGAATTAAATAGAGTATTAGGGGGAGGTATTGTATTGGGTTCCATCGTACTTGTGGCGGGTGAACCTGGTATTGGAAAAAGCACTTTGTTTTTACAACAAGGCTTAATGATGAAGGATCAAACAGTATTATACATCAGTGGAGAGGAAAGTATTCAGCAAATTAAAATGCGTGCTGATCGATTGAATTTACAAAACGAAAATTTTTATTTACTTACCGAAACGCGGACTTCTGATATATTTAAGGCCATAAAAAAATTAAAGCCAACGGTGGTAATTGTGGATTCCATTCAAACCCTGGAATCCAATTTAATTGAAGCGGCTGCAGGCAGTGTTTCACAAATAAAGCAAACTGCTGCAGAATTTCAACGTTTTGCAAAAGAAACTGGAACGCCTGTATTTTTAATTGGACATATCACCAAAGAGGGTACGATTGCAGGACCAAAAATTTTAGAACATATGGTGGACACCGTTCTTCAGTTTGAGGGCGATCGTCATTATGCTTATAGAATGCTGCGTACTTTAAAAAATAGGTTTGGCAGTACCAGTGAATTAGGTATTTACGAAATGACGGGCGAGGGCATGAAAGTAGTCAACAACCCTTCCGCTTTTTTAATTGCGCAAAGAAACGAATCCTTAAGCGGAAGCACTATTGCAGCTTCCATGGAAGGGATGCGTCCTTTGTTAATTGAAGTGCAGGCCTTGGTGACGCAAAGTGTGTATGGCACTCCTCAAAGAACAGTAACTGGATTTGATTTAAGAAGACTGCAATTATTATTAGCCGTTCTTGAAAAGCGTGGAGGATTTGCCTTTGGCATGAAGGACGTTTTTGTCAATATTGCAGGTGGATTAAAAATTGAAGATCCTTCCCTTGACTTAGCCATTATTTTATCCCTTTTGTCTTCCTATGAGGACATTCCATTGCCACAAGGTATTTGCTTTGCAGGCGAAGTGGGATTGAATGGTGAAATTCGCGCAGTGAATAGAATTCAACAAAGAATTGCAGAGGCAGAAAAATTAGGCTTTGAAAAAATTTATATTTCTGCATTCAATCGCAAAGGGATTGAGCCCAAAAAACATAGTATTCAAATTATTCCTGTAGAAAGAGTAGACGAAGCTTACCGACTATTCTTTTAAAATGCCTAGTTGCATTTTTTTCTGGAAGCCCTTCCGCAAACCTATCGAATACCTACAGGCATTTTTTCACTTATTTTATCCGCATATTTGTTTGGAATGTGGCGTTGATACCTTAAATACAAAGCAAATTATTTGCACACATTGTGAAACACAATTGCCCTTTACTCATTTCAGCCAAATGAAACAAAGCCCTGTAGAGAAAATATTTTGGGGCCGGGTGTCGATTGAAAAAGCATTTTCTATTTTATATTTTACCAAAGAAAGTATTGTACAAAAAATAATATTCGAATTAAAATACAAGCAAAATAAAAAGGCGGCATACTTGTTAGGCCGATTAATGGCGAAAGACCTGATTTCATTTCAAAACAATTCTCCTATTGATTATATGATTCCCATTCCGATAAGTAAAAGAAAATTAAGGAGCAGGGGGTTTAATCAAAGTAAATTATTATGTGAAGCGATGGTGCGTAATGGGTACAATGTACCCATTATGGATGGCCTTGTTAAATTAAAAGGATCCCTTTCACAAACAAAAAAAGACCGATTGCATAGAGCTGAAAATAGCAAACCTATCTTCCAGCTCAACCCCATTATTAATTTGGCCAATAAGCACTTACTGATTGTGGACGATGTGCTCACCACAGGTGCCACTTTGGAAATGGCCTGCCATTGTTTATGGAAAGCAAAACCAGCCAGTATTCAAATAATCACCGCCGCTTATACCATTGCTTAAACCATTTTGCATAAATCTTGTTATATTCATTAATAAAATACACCCTAACATGAAAATTATAGCCACTTTTATGATACTTGCTTCCGCCCTAATGGTAAATGCACAAAGCATCCATTCTTTTAAAGTGAAAGGCATTGACGGAAAACAAATTGACTTTGCTTCTTTTAAAGGAAAAAAAATATTGGTCGTTAATACTGCTAGCAAATGCGGTTATACCCCACAATATGAAAGTCTAGAAAAAGTATATGAACAATATAAAAATAAATTAGTGATCATTGGTTTTCCTTGCAATCAATTTGGCGGACAAGAACCAGGTAGCAATGAAGAAATTGCAGACTTTTGTAAAAAAAATTATGGGGTCACTTTCCCATTAGCAGATAAAATTGATGTTAAGGGTGCTACTATGGCTCCTATTTACCAATGGTTGACACAGAAGTCAAAAAATGGTGTGGTAGATGCGAATATCTCTTGGAATTTCAATAAATTTTTATTGGACGAAAATGGCAAAATGATTGCCTATTTCCCAAGTAATGTTAAACCTGATAGCGAGGAAATTTTATCCCGCGTTAAATAGGAAGCTTTCTGGAAAAGAGACATCTGCTTTTCTAAACATTAAAAAACACGCAAATACTTTTCTCCACATCAAAAACTGCACGGCGGTTTTTGCTTACCTTTGCCCTATGTTATTGAGCGAAGTGATAGGTCAAGAAAAATTAAAGCAACAGCTTGTCGAAATGGTGCAACACCAACGATTAAGCCATGCCATTCTTTTTGTTGGACCTGAAGGCGCTGGGGCATTACCTTTGGCAATTGCTTTTGCTCAATATATTGTAAGTATTCCCAACAATGCTGAAGCTAGTGGTGCGGATTTATTTGGGGCACCTGAACCAACAACTCCTAAGGTATATAGCCCCGATGAAATTGAAGCATTACCTGCCTATCATCGTGCAAGTCAATTAATGCATCCCGATTTGCATTTCTCTTTTCCAAGTATTACTGAAAAACCAGGCACCAAAAATTTAAGTGCCAATTATATCGAAGATTGGAGAGAATTTATCAATGGCTATCCCTATGGCAATGTATTTGATTGGTTACAATTAATCAAAGCGGAAAATAAGCAGGGAAATATCAGCGCAGATGAATGCGCGGAAATAATCAAAAAATTATCTTTCAAAAGTTTTGAAAGTGCTTATAAGGTGTTGGTCATGTGGATGCCTGAGTATTTAGGTAAGGAGGGAAATAAATTATTGAAGCTCATTGAAGAACCCCCTGACAATACCATTTTTTTATTGGTAGCAAATTCAGAGGAGCAAATACTCCCTACCATTCTAAGCCGATGTCAATATATTAAAGTACCTAGGTTAACCACCCAGGAAATTGAAACCGCTTTAATCCAAAAAGGACATATTGAGCCTGAAAAAGCAGCTCAAATTGCGGCGATTTCGGACGGAAATTATCGAGAAGCGCTTCATTTATTACAGCATAGCGATGCTGACTT
The DNA here is from genome assembly GCA_947457075.1 of Bacteroidota bacterium. Taxonomy (GTDB): domain Bacteria; phylum Bacteroidota; class Bacteroidia; order Chitinophagales; family Chitinophagaceae; genus Sediminibacterium. The sequence goes on along the minus strand of CANGUG010000010.1, from coordinate 110,269 downwards.
TTTAGCTCAAATTAGAGAGTGGCTAAACGCCATTTTAAAGGGAGGACCTGTTGTACAGCTAAAATGGGTGGAAGAGACGAGCAAAATGGGCAGAGAGTCCCAAAAACAGTTTTTGAAGTACTTTAACCACCTATTAGAGCATAGTATTCGCCTAAAAGTGCTTGGAAATGAACTGCCTTTGGACCCTGCCTTAAAGGATTTTGCCCTCAGAATCAACAAAATAGCTGGAGTTGGGCAATTAGAAGCCATGGTGCAGGAGCTAGACAAGGCAGTTTACCATATTGAGCGCAATGCCAACCCAAAAATGCTATTTATGGCCTTGGGAATCAAGTTCTACCATATCATTCAGAACAAAACCTTAATTTTGACAGAAGCTTAAACCAGGAGATTTGCGTGGAAGGATATTTAAGCTGGTATTTATTATTCATTAACAGTTAGAACTAACTATATATGGGATGTGGATCATGTGGAACCGGTAAGCCCGGCGGTTGCAAAAGCAACGGAGGCTGTAGTTCAGGTGCTTGTAACAGATTAAATGTACACGATTGGTTATGCGACCTGCCCATTGACGATGTTGAAAGTCAATGTAAAGTAATTGAAGTCAGCTTTAAACAAGGAAGCAGAAAGGACTTTTTCAGAAATACCACTTTACAGCAATTCGAAAAGGGAGACTATGTCACCGTTGAAGGGGTGAATGGTTTTGACTTAGGCGAAGTATCCCTTACTGGTGAACTGGTAAGATTGCAGTTAAAGAAAAGAGGGATGGACGAGTTTAATCCCGAAATGAAAAAAGTATTAAGACCCAGTGCCGACCGAGATATTGAAACTTTTAAAATCAGTAAAAGTAGAGAAGCAGATATTTTGGCAAGAAGCCGCACGCATGCCTCCAACTTAAAATTAGCAATGAAGTTAAGTGAAGTGGAAGTGCAAGCAGATGGAAAAAAAGCAACTTTCTTTTATACAGCCGATGATCGTATTGACTTTAGAGAACTGATCCGCATTTTTGCTGGTGAGTTCAAGGTAAAAGTGGAAATGCGTCAAATTGGTATTCGTCAAGAAGCCGCCAAATTGGGAGGCATTGGAAGTTGTGGGCGCGAATTATGTTGTAGTACTTGGTTGCACGATTTTAAGAGTGTAAATACCACTGCAGCACGTTACCAGAATTTATCCATTAATCAAACGAAATTAAGCGGACAATGTGGTCGTTTAAAATGTTGTTTGAATTTTGAACTAGATACTTATTTAGATGCACTTCAAGGATTCCCTGATTACGCAGACACTTTACAAACTGTAATGGGGCAGGCTTTCCTAATTAAGAAAGACATTTTCAAAAATTTAATGTGGTACACCCTACCCAACAATACAAAGCATTATCCTTTAACCATTGACCGTGTTGTTGAAATTAAAAAATTAAACCAGCAAGGTGTGGCGGTCGAAGAATTGCAAGCGGTGGAAGTAACAAGTGGCAAACCAAAAGAGGTTGAACCTTCTTTTGTAGATGTGGTAGGGCAAATTAGCCTTCGAAGTTTAGAGAAAAACGATCGTCGTCGCAGGGACCAACAAAGAGGACCAGGTAATTTTAATAACGACCGCAATAGTAACGGACCAAGAAATAATTTTAATAGAGACCAACGTGGACCCAATACTGGTGCCAATAATAATGGACCTCGCAACAATAACGGACCAAGGCCTAATAACGGACCTAATAATGGACCGCGTAATAACAATGGGCCAAGACCCAACAATGGACCAAATAATGGACCCCGTAATAATAACGGACCTAGACCCAACAATGGGCCACGCAACAATAATGGTCCTTCTCAATCCTAAATTAATTTTAAATAAAAAAAATAGCCTTCCAATTGAAGGCTATTTTTTTTATTGCTTTTCTAAATATTCAGCAGCAACTTAATTAATGAAATAATTTCTCTAGCTCCTGATTGGTAAAGTCCATTAATGTTTTTACATAATTAGGAGAGAAATTAAATTCTAATCCAGCCGTTTTGTATAATTCAGGCAATGTTTTTGTACCGCCTAATGCCAATGCATTCATATAATTTTCTAAAGCTTGGTTGGGATTTTGCTGATACTGCATCCACATACCAATAGCCCCTAATTGTGCAATGCCATATTCAATATAATAAAAAGGCACTTCAAATAAATGCAATTGTCTTTGCCATCCAATGGCACGATACATATCTAGTCCAGTGTAGTCAATGCTATTGGTTGAAAATTCTTTTAAAATAGCAGTCCAGTTACTTGTTCTTTCTTCAATGCTGTGATTTGGATTTTCATATACCCAATGTTGGAATTTATCAATAATGGCAATCCAAGGGAATATCGTAATGGTGCGTTCTAACTGATGTTCTTTTGCACGATTCAAATCGGCCTCATTGTCAAAAAAGGGTTGCCAATGGTTCATGGTAAACAATTCCATAGCCATACTTGCCACTTCTGCAATTTCCATTGGATATTCTTTAAATGCACTCAAGGATAATGGATGTGCCAAAAAAGAATGTATCGCATGACCCCCCTCGTGCACCATTGTAGTGACGTCACTCATTTGACCTGCCGCATTCATAAAAATAAATGGTGCACCCGATTCGGCTAAGGGACAATTATACCCACCTGGTGCCTTCCCTTTTCTGCTTTCTAAATCAAAATGTTTAAGCTCATTCATCTTGCGTAAGCAATCGGCAAAAAATGGATTGAGTTGCTCGAAGCAAGCCACTGATTTTTCATACAAATCCTTGCCATCGGTAAATGGTCTCAAAGGCTTGGTACCAGCAGGTTCTGCTTCGGTATCCCAAGGCTTTAGTGTGGCTAATCCTAATTTTTGTTTTTTGCGTGTATATATTTTATCAATCAATGGAAGTACATGTAATTTAACTGCTTCATGAAACTGAAAACAATCTTCCTTGGTGTAATCGAAACGTCCTAGCTCAACAAATTTATAATCACGGTAATTTGCAAATCCTGCATTCACTGCCACTTGATGTCTTTTCTGAATTAAAGTACTGTACAACTCATGCATGGCGTCTTTGTCCTGTAAACGACGTTCTTGAATTTTTTTATACGCTTCTTCTCTAACTGCTCGGTCTTCATTTTCTAAAAATTGGGCAGCCTGTTGTAAAGTGTATTCCTGTCCATTCATTTCAATGGTCATTTTACCAGCAATGGTGCCATATTGTTGTTGCAGAACACTAAGCTCGGCTTGCAAAGGGATATTTTCCGTTCTAAATAAATCGATACTCTTTTTTACTGAACGCAAATAAGTAAAGTATTCCGCTTTGTCTAATTCCTCCGTAAAAGGACATGCTATTAATTTTTTATTCAATGCATCTGCATAAGGCTGCATTTGCGGTTGGATCTCCATACAAAAGTAGGTAAAGGCCTCCTCCAAACTTTTATCGGTTGTATCACAGGTCATTTTAATTTGTCTCCAACATGCATCTTCGCTAATAAAAGCCTCCAATTCACTCAAATCTTGTAACCAGTTTTCAAGCGCCTCTTTACTGTCAATAGCCCTATTGGTCAATTCTATAAAAAGCGGCTCTAAACCCGCCCAATCGGTTAAAACAAAGTTGGCAGGGAGGTATTGATGAGGTGTTTTTTTGATGTCTGCTGTTCTTAGCATAAGTTGAGATTTTAAGTGGCAAATTTACTACTTTTACACACTTTTAAACGATTTAATAGTGACCAACAGCATTCATTTATTACCCGATCATATTGCCAATCAAATTGCGGCAGGTGAGGTTATACAAAGACCCGCCAGCGCCGTGAAGGAATTATTGGAAAATGCGGTGGATGCAGGTGCGACCGAAATTAAATTAATCATCAATGACGCCGGCAAGGCCTTGATTCAAGTAATTGACAATGGAAAAGGGATGAACCCCATTGATGCCCAAAATGCCTTTGCCCGACATGCCACGAGCAAAATAAGTTCCATTGAGGACCTTTTTCAAATAAGAACCATGGGTTTCAGAGGAGAGGCCCTTGCTTCCATTGCTGCAGTGGCTCAAGTAAGTTTAAAAACAAGGCAAGCAAATGATGAACTAGGTACCAGCGTGGAAATTGAAAATAGTGAAGTGACTGAAACAAGCCCAATCGCTTGTCCTGCAGGTACGAATATAAGTATGAAAAATTTATTTTTCAATGTACCCGCTAGACGCAATTTTTTAAAAAGTAATTCGGCCGAACTAAAACATATCATTGAAGAATTTACAAGAGTGGCCTTAGCTTTTCCTGAAATTTATTTTAGCCTCACCAATAATGGACAAGACGTATTTCATTGGGAAGCGGGTAGTTTTAAGCAAAGAGCCATACAGGTATTAGGGAATAGTTACCAAACTAAATTAGTGGCGGTTGGAGAAAAAACCGATTACCTGACTATTTCTGGATTTGTTGGAAAACCAGAAACAGCAAAAAAAACAAGAAGCGATCAATACTTTTTTGTAAACCGTCGTTTTATTAAAAGTGCTTATTTACATCATGCCATTGCCAATGCATTTGATGGCTTAATTCCTAAAGAAAGTTTTCCAAGTTATATTTTATATATCGACGTGGATCCTGCGCAAGTTGATATTAACGTACATCCTACCAAACAAGAAATAAAATTTGAGGATGATAAAATAATATACGCTTTTGTGCAAGCAGCTGTAAAGCATGCCCTAGCACAATTTAGCATTGCCCCCTCACTTGATTTTTCATTGGATGCAGATATACAACAGTTAGACGCGATTCAAAAACCCCTGAGCGAGGAGCAAAAAAACAGCGCTGCAAGTAGTTCATTATATGCTGGATTTACACAAAAAAATCAAGCACATTTTATTCCAAGAGTTAGTGAATCTGAGAAAACAGCATGGAAAAGTTTTTTCAGTGAGTTACCTACTAGCGCCGATCAAAATGATATAGAAAATGGCAACGAAGATTTTATTGTAAAATCTTCCTCCATGGGATTATACAAGGAAAAGGAGGGTGTACTTGTAAACGAGGACGCTACCCTATTACAAATAAACAACACTTACATTCTAGCACCAGTTGGTGGTGGAATGATTATGGTGCATCAGCAATTAGCCCATGAAAGAGTATTGTATGAAAAGTACCAAAAGGCAAGTGTTCAGCCCCATGCTACGCAAAAAAGCTTATTCCCGGTTGTACTAGAATTAAGTGTGCCGGATGCCATTTTATTAGAAGACATAATGGAGGACCTGGCCCCAATTGGTTATGAAATTGAACCATTCGGACAGAATAGTTTTATCATTCAAGGTATTCCGGCAGATGTTATTTCAGGAAATGAAAAAAATGCCATTGAACTATTATTAGAACAGTTTAAACATTTTAGTGGTGACATTAAGTTTAGCAAACGTGAAAAATTAATTCGTTGCATGGCACGTCAAACGGCCATAAAAGCTGGTCAATCACTTTCACAAAAGGAAATGCATGCCCTAATTGTTTCTTTATTTAATTGTGAGACCCCCAATGTAAGTGCAAGTGGTGCGCCCACTTATATTGACTTTAAAGAGGCCTATTTGGACGGCCTATTCACTAAATAAAATAGCTTAGTTTACCCAGGATGCGTGTTGTTTGTTTGGGAATATCCATTAATATTTCTTCATAATGGCTGTTAAATATTCCTCCACAGCGCGCCTCACTGCAGTAGTAGTGGGACTAACGTGGTTCCCTACTAAAACTGAAAATAGGAGTGGTGTCCCCTTATTGGTAATGATATAACCACTCAAAGCAATTTGATTTCCTAGTGTACCTGTTTTTGCATACAAAACTCCAGGGATATTTTTATAATAAGCCGACAAAGTGCCTTTTCCTCCTTTTGAGAAAAGGGCTTGTATTCGCTCCATTGGAAACTCTTTTTTCATTTTTTGCAGTAAGGCTATATAATTTTCGGGAGTAGTTAAATTAAATCGGCTGAGGCCGCTTCCATCAGCCCATTTTGGTATTTGAGGAAATTGAGCAAAATCGGTTTTTAAAATGGTATCAATAATAGCTTCGTCATCCATTTTACCCAATAATTGATGACTGGTCATTAATAAAATTTGTTCAGCAAAAAAGTTGTCACTTCGATACATCATTATTTTTAACAATGAATCAGTAGGAACGGTTTTAATGGTTTTACTTGTTGGTTGGTTCCACCCTTGCTGAATTACTATAGGGAAATAAGGACGCAAGCTGTCTTCTATCAATGCTTTTGCAATACTATAATTAGTACTAGTAATAAAAGGCACTTGGTGTTCAACAGCTTTTAAAGTATCCGATTTAGCATAAAACTGATTGGTCAATTTTTCGCGAGACCATAAAGTATATTTTTCGGGCAGGTTTTGATTTTTTGTAAAATAGCTAGGTTTAATTTGAACCCCATTCTCTTTTTTATATACGGTAATCACATTGCCATAAATATTTAACCTGTTTCTTTCAGGTTGATAATCTTCAGCATAATCATCCCATGACCAACCTCTTCCATAAACCTCAAATTTATCTTCAATAGCCGGTGTACAAAGCACTATTTGCTTTTTGGTATTTTTGATCAACTCGGCAACAGGCTGATAAGTAAAATCAGGATGTAAAAAACTTGGGTCTCCTAAAGGCATTAAAAAAATAGAGTCCTTATTTTCTGCAAAATTCCATCCAGGAATGGAATCCTTTAAATACTTCATGCCCAAATAGCAAGACTGAATTTTGGTATTACTGGCTGGTGTAAAATAATGATCACTTTGGTATTTATCTACCCAGGTATCATTTGATGCATTATATACAGCAATACCAATATGTGCTCCTTTTAAAGGTGCCGATGTCAATAATGTTTTTTGGGCTTTTTGTACACTGCAAGCAGTTAAAAATAGGCTTGCAAAAAAAATAAATTGCAATGGAGTAGTTACTCTCTTTCTAAAGCTCTTAACCATCTTTCTGGAATTTCGTTGTTGGAAGCTACTAAATAATCTTTGTAACTGCAAGGACACCATTGTTTGTTATGTAGTTTCATCCACCAACGACCTGTACTTTTACTTTGTAAAAACATCGTATCAATATCCGAAAAAGCAATATGAAATTCCTTGAATCTTTCGACATCCGTAATAGGGAATTCTTTTTTTCCTTTTTGCACTCCATCCATTACATACCATAGCATTTGTGCAACTTGAATAGCAGTTAAATCATTGCGATCACTTTCGGCTTGGTAGCCATATAGACCAATGGTACTCGTTTTCCAACTCATCCCCGCATATTGCATAAGTACACAAGCTTCTTCCCCATTAAAACCATTGGGGGTAACCAAATTGGCAGGTGCTTGTGCATTTTGAATGGCACTTATATCAAAACTCATTAAATGACTATCGCGAATGACTGGTTCCATTTCCTCGATATTCTCTCTTACTTTACCCAATCTAAAGCAATCGAATCTTAATTTATCAATGGTCTCAAGCATATGAGGATGCATAAAGTAGCTCTGAAATCCAATATGCGCATAATGATTTAGATGATTGGGAAGACCCGTAAACAATTCCTCTAAAAAATGATCCGATGGAAGACGTGCTTCTAAATCCAAGTCAATTTTAGCATCTACCACCACTGCGTTAACCAATGTTGGAATGGAAGTATAGGCATGGTACTGGGCCAAGGTCAAATCATGCGCCCCTCCAATAATGATTACTTTTTTATTTTGCAAAATCAACTCAGCAATAACCGTTCTTAAAGCTGCATAACTGTCTTGCAGGGTTTGACCAATTTTAACGTTCCCCAAGTCTGCAACAGTTACCTGCGTATGCCAATAGTATAAATTGTAAAAAGCAGCTCGGATGGCATCCGCTGCTGCATGTCCATTTAAGGCAATTCCAGCCCCTCTGCACTCACCGGCACCAATGAGGACCACATCCGCATGGGTAATATCAGGAATAGTTCCCTGATTTACTAAAATATGCTTACCCAACTGTGTATCACGATACCCTTCGTCCTTGGACAATAGGTCTAAATTAACAGGTTCTAAAAAATCTTGAATAGACGACAATGACATTGCTTACATTTAACTAAAGCAATAACGTAAAAAATGGCAAAAGATTGCCTATTGGCAGGTTAATCTTGGAATTTATAACCAATCCCCCTTATGGAGATAAAGTGGACGGGGTTACGGGGGTCTGATTCGAAATATTTCCTAAAATTGAGGATAAAATTGTCAATAGTGCGGGTATTCGGAAACACATTATACCCCCAAACGGTTTGAAGAATATGCTCCCTTGAAACCACTGTATTTTTATGGTCAATTAACAACTTCAACAACATGGCTTCTTTTTTAGTAAGCACAATTTTCTCACCCGTTTTTGTAATTACTTCTAATGAATTGAAATTAAATTCATTACCTGAAAAGCGATAATTTTCAGTATTGGGTAGCTGAGAAATGGCCGTATGCTTTTGGATTAATTTATCGACCCTTAATAAAAGTTCTTCTAAATTAAACGGCTTGGTCATATAATCATCTGCACCCGTTTTTAATCCTTGTATTTTATTGGCACTTGTATTTTTTGCACTTAAAATAAGAATGGGTGTTGAATTATTGTTTAGTCGAACAATCTCTGTAATTGCAAATCCATCAATACCAGGCAACATTATATCCAAAATAATTAAATCAAAGTGCGCTTGTTCAATTTGGCGAATCGCTTCAGGACCATCATAAGCAGAACTCACTTCATACCCCTCCAACTGAAGATTTAATTTTAAAGCATCATGCAGGTTTACCTCGTCTTCTACTAATAAAATAAATGGTTTTGACATATTAGCTTAGATAATAAGTAAATAGAAAATTGCTTCCTTTAGGTGTATTGGGTAACACCACTAAATTAGCCTTGTGGAATTCAGTAATACGTTTACATAAATACAAGCCAAGCCCAGTGCCTTTTGCAGAACGTGTATTTTCAGCTCCCGAACGATAAAATTTTTCGAATATTTTTTCTCGATCAGCCTCTTCTACGCCTACACCTTCATCGGCAACTGAAAGCAGAATTTTATTTTGTTCCTCCCTTAAACTAATTGAAATAGTTGCATCGGCAGGAGAATACTTAATGGCATTGTCAATTAAATTATTTAAAAGCAATTGAATTAAAACCGGTTCCCCTTTAATAAAAATATGCTCCTGAATTATATCCGTGAATGTACGATGCTGAAATCTTGCTTTAAAATTATCTAAAGTATTTTTGGCAATGAATGAAAAGTCAACAGGCTGCTCATTTTTTTGATATTGCCCCATGTCTAATTGTGAGGCAAGTAAAATATTGTTGCACAAATGATCTAGTCTTTGTGTTTCAGAAAGCGAATTCTCAAGCATCTTTTTTTGTTGTGCTTCGTCTAAATTCCTTTTTAAAATAGTTTCAATATTAAGTTGAGTAATGGCAATAGGCGTTTTTAATTCATGGGTAACTGCCATCATGAAATTTTGTTGTTGATTAGAATATCTGATTTGTTTAATCAAAGACCTATATACATAAATTGCTCCCAATAAAAACAAACATAAAAAAGTGACTCCCTCTCCTATATATTGTTTCGTTTTTCTGGTTTGAAAGTCCAGGATAGCTTTGTTTTTATTTAAGATAGCAGGATCTTTGGTTTGTATATTACTATACTGAATTTGAGCGATTAAATCGTTTTGTTTGACCAATGAAACATACCACCATATAAATGCAGCTACCATATAGACTAAAAAAAGCCAATAAATGATTCTGATAAATTGCAGATGATTAAATTTAAAACGAAGCTGCATTGTTATTTTGCTTTTTCAACTCTTATGCCTGTTGATAATATATTTTCCAATGGATCCTCCCTCATAGTATGTGAAAGCGCAAACTTATACATTCCTTTTTTAAGATATACTGGTTCACTATTAATAGGAATTCTTTGGTCATACAAGTCATTCATTCCAGTACCAAGCCAACCTTTGATGTCATCTGCTAAATTTAAATTAACAGATTGCTTGCTAACTGAATCGTTTGGGGCAGTGGTGGTTAATTGAATCCAAATATTTTTATAATGGTACGCATTATGATGACGTATAACAAAGTAAACGTTATAAGGCACCGTGCTATCAGTAATTTGAAACTGGTATTCGTTCACTTGCTTTGAGGCCCATTGGTGATTAGGATAAATAGTACTTTGCTCAAACAATTGTTTGGTTTGACAAGCCAACAACATTACAGCCATCACAAAAACTAAAAAAATATTTCTTATGCCCGACATACTATAAAACATTTAATATTTGTTCTTTTGCTTTTTCAAGCTCATCCTTCATTAAAATCACTGCTTTTTGAATATGAATATCATTTGCTTTTGAACCCGTTGTATTTATTTCTCTTCCCATTTCTTGTAAAATAAAAGAAAGTTTTTTCCCTTTGGAAGCCTCTTGGTCATTTAATACTTCCTTAAAATAAACACAGTGATTGGTAAGCCTTACCTTTTCCTCCGAAATGTCAATTTTTTCAATATAATAAATGAGCTCTTGTTCCAGTCTATTGCTGTCATATTTATCAGCACCCACTTGTTGTTCTAGTAATTTAACCAACCCTTCACGAATTTTAATTCTTCGATTGGGCTCATGTACTTCAATGATTGCTTGTTGAGATTCAATGGCAGCAACGCGTTCTAATAAATCTTTTTCGATAGATTTACCTTCTTCTAAACGATGCTGAATTAAATGTTCAATCGCCGTATCTACAAGACCGGCTATTGTTTTCCATTCTTCTTCGGTAATTACCTCATTGGTGGAAGAAACCACATCAGGCAGTTTTAATAAAGTGCTAAGCAAATTATCCTTTTCAATTCCTAATTCATTAGCCAACTCCATAATTGGCTGGTAATATGATTTTGCTAATGCTGTATTGATGCTTACCGGCTTGGCAACTCCATTGGATTTAAATGAAATGGAACATTCAACACTTCCTCTAAACAACCTTTCATTTAATTTGTTTCTTATTTCAACCTCATAGGGTTTTAGTAAATTGGGCATATTTAAACGCAAATCAAATTGCTTGCCATTTAAGGATTTTACTTCTACCAAAAAGGTCTTTTCATTAAAAGCGCCCTCTGCCCTACCATACCCCGTCATTGAATACAACATACTAGTACATTTATTAATAAATAAAGGTATTAAATATTAAGGAAGCAGCAGTATTTTTTAGAAATCAATGCCAATGAAGTTTCGCTTCTTTTGATCGTATAATTTAAAATCAAAGGTGTACAATTTGCCTGGGCGATGGGTTACATGGGTTTCCATTTCATCTGTATCACATAAAAATCCAGTGGAGGCAACTTTTTTCCGAAAATTTCTCCTATCTAATTTTACATTCAAGATAGCTTCGTAAACATTTTGCAGCTGCCTTAATGAAAACTTAACAGGTAATAAGTTAAATGCCAATGGATGTTCCTGAATGCGTTTTCTTAGCCATTGTGTACAGGTATCTAAAATAAGACTATGGTCAAAAGCCATTTCGGTAATTTGATTCACCGGATGCCATTTTAGCTCATTGTCATGCAAAAGAAGTTCATGGTGCTTAATATTTAACAAGGAAGCATATACGGTAGTAATTACTCTACCTCCGGGGTGTCTATCAGGCTTACTAAAGGTATGTACCTGTTCGAGGTAAACATCACTCATTCCGGTTCTTTGTTTTAGCACCCTAATAGCAGCTGTGTCTAAGTCCTCATTGGACTGTACATTGTCTCCCAAAAGGGTCAATTTGCCCAAAAATTGAACTAGGTCACTTTTGATAAGCAATACCTTCAATGCATTTTCATCAAATCCAAAAATCACACAATCCACCGTTAAAGGAACCGTTGGGTAGGACTTTACGATAGCAGCGGCGTCTTTTTCTTGAAATGACCTATTTGAACCATTATTATGTTGAGATTCCATCATAAGCAATCATAAAATAAAAGCAATACAATTACAAAATACGAAATAAAAGATAAAACAATTTGTATTTTAGCGCAGTTTTTACCCTATGTACAACCAGCAAGAAATACAATCTCTTCAAAAATTTACGAAAGACTTCATAGAAAGTCCCCATAAAATGGATTTAGCCACATTAAGAAAAGTGCTAAAATTTCATGAATACCAATATTATGTGTTGTCAAGCCCATTAATTGCCGATGTTGAGTATGATTTATTATATCAACAATTAATTGCAGTAGAAAAGGCCAATCCTCATTTAATTAGCATGGATTCCCCTAGTCAAAGAGTGGGCAATAGCTTGAATAACCAATTTCAAACTATTCCTCATTTGGTACCCATGTTAAGTCTTGAAAATAGCTACAATGCCGAAGACCTAAATGATTTTGACAGAAAAGGACGTGAAGGTGCCCTACTTAATGAGATCACTTATTGTGTTGAACCCAAATTTGATGGAGCTAGTATTTCATTGGTATATGAAAACGATATGTTAGTGCGTGCATGTACACGTGGTGATGGAGTGGCGGGCGAAGAAATAACACAAAATATCAAACAAATAAAATCTATCCCATTAAGCATTCCACTTTCATCCTATGGCATTCAGCAAATAGAAATTAGAGGGGAAGTAATAATGAGTAAAAAGTCCTTCCAGGATTTTAATGAAAAATTACAAGCAAAAAAATTAGCAACACTCGCCAATCCCCGCAATGCAGCATCGGGTAGTTTAAGAATGAAGGATCCAAAGGAAGTTGCTGAACGTAATTTAGACGCCTTTATATATCATATCAGCTTTTATAGTTTAAAAGAAAATGCTACTATACCTGCACTTTTAAAAACTCATAGTGGTTCTTTGGAATTGTTGTGGAATATGGGTTTCAGGTCACCGCAAAAAGAGAAAAAGGTCATCTCAAATATTGCTGGCGTTATTGAATTTTGTAATGATTTTGAAAAAGAAAGAGATAAGCTCCCTTATGAAATTGACGGGTTGGTAATCAAAATTGACGACTTTGCTTTACAAGAAAAATTGGGCATGACCTCTCACCATCCTAGATGGGCCATTGCGTATAAGTTCAAAGCGCGTCAAGCAACAACCCTATTAGAAAATGTAGAATTTCAAGTGGGAAGAACTGGCGCTGTTACCCCTGTAGCAAAATTAAAATCTGTAGCGATTGGGGGCGTAACAGTTTCAAGTATTTCCATGCACAATGAGGAATATATCATAGAAAAAGATTTGCGGTTGGGTGACACAGTTATCATCGAAAGAGCAGGAGATGTGATTCCCCAAATTGTACAATCCATCCCCGCCTTAAGAAAAGGAACTGAAAAAATAATTGAATTTCCTACTAAATGTCCTGTATGTGATTATATACTTGAAAAAGAGGAGGCTGAAGCAGTATGGAGATGTAATAATCCCTTATGTTCTGCTCAGGTTGTAGAAAAAATGATTCATTTTGTGAGCAAGGATGCCATGGATATTAAAAGTTTTGGAGATGCTAATATTCGTAAATTTTACGAACTGGGTTTATTAAATAGTATCCCTCAAATTTATCAATTAGACTTTGACACTATTAGCAAACTAGAGGGATTTGGGAAAAAGAGTGTGGACAATTTAAAAGCAGCTATTGAAGCTTCTAAAACACAACCCTTATATCGATTAATTTTTGGGCTAGGGATTCGCTTTGTGGGGGAGACCACTGCAAAAACAATTGCGGCACAAGTACAACATATATTGGATTTAGCCAAGCTAACAGAGGAACAATTACAAGGATTTGAAGATGTAGGAGTAAAAGTGGCCAACAGTATTTATCAATTTTTCCATGAGGAAAAAAACATCACACTTATTCAAAACTTAGAAGCCTTGGGTTTAAATATGATTCAAACCAATACCACTGCAGTGGATGGCAATTTGTCTGGATTGAATTTTTTATTTACCGGCACCCTTACACAATTAAAACGCTCGGATGCAGAAGCCATGGTAGAAGCGCGAGGCGGTCATATATTAAGTGGCGTAAGTAGTAAATTAAACTATTTAGTAGTAGGTGAAGACGCGGGCAGTAAGTTAGAGAAGGCAAAAAAAATAGCTACTATTAAAATTATTACCGAGGCGGAGTTTGTAGAATTGACTAAAAATTGATTTTTTTGAAAAAGAAAGCAATGAATCATCTTAATGCTGAGATTCGAGTCATAGCGTATAGAAATTTATAAATTCGAACGTAAAAAAAGTCTGCTTGTCTGAGCACGAAGTGCGAGTTCAGACTTTTAGTTCGTGTTTATGAATTTTAGCAGCCATGACGAGCTCGAAGCAGGAGATGGTTCATGAATATTCTTTTTTTAAAAACTAAATTATTCCTTTTAGGACCAAGTACTCTGCAATCTGCACTGCATTGGTAGCAGCACCTTTACGTAAGTTATCGCTCACAATCCACATGTTTAAAGTTTTTGCTTGTGTTTCGTCACGACGTAAACGACCTACAAATACTTCGTCCTTTTCATGTGCCCATAAAGGCATTGGATAAAACTGAGTAGCGTCATCTTGTTGCACAACAACCCCTGGCGCTGCAGCTAATTCAGCAATCAGCTCCTTTAAATCAAATTCATTTTCAAATTCAACATTTACACTTTCACTATGTCCGCCCATTACTGGTATACGTACTGTAGTAGCAGTTACTTTAATTGAATCATCTTGCATGATTTTGCAAGTTTCTTTTACCATCTTCATTTCTTCCTTGGTATAACCGTTTTCCAAGAAAACATCAATTTGAGGAATGGCATTTAAATCAATAGGGTATTTATAGGCCATATTTTCTGGAGCTACTTTTTTGCTAGCACGTTCCTCCATTAATTGATCAACTGCATGCTTCCCGGTTCCAGTAACACTTTGATAAGTGCTTACAATCACTCTTTTAATTTTATATTTTGCATGTAAAGGTTGTAAAGCCACTACCATTTGAATGGTAGAACAATTTGGATTGGCTATAATCATATCTTCTGCAGTCAACACAGCTGCATTTACTTCGGGCACGACTAACTTTTTTGTTGGATCCATTCTCCAAGCCGATGAATTATCAATTACTCTAATTCCTGCCGCCGCAAATTTAGGCGCCCACTCAGTGGAAGTGCCCCCACCTGCCGAGAAAATAGCTACGGCTGGTTTTGCAGCAATTCCTTCTTCCATTCCCACCACCTTATAGGCCTTCCCATTAAACAGCACTTCCTTACCTGCAGAACGTGCAGACGCTACTGGAATTAATTCAGTTACTGGAAAATTTCTTTCTGCTAGTACTTGTAACATTTTTGTTCCTACTAACCCTGTGGCACCTACTACTGCAACTTTCATTTTATACTTTTTTAATTTTTTTAAATCTTTATTTTATGCTCAAATTTGAAAAAGAAAAAAGCCTTCCAGGTGTAGGAAGGCTTTTGACTATATTTATTGGCATACAAACAATCAGACCTTCCGCTTAGCGAGGTTTTTTAATTTGTTTTGTATGTTTACTTTTCATCATTGTGGAACAAAATTAATTGGATGCAATCATTTCTCCAAATTAAACCAATTCAATCTCAAAATTGACTAAGGAAACAAACGATTGTACGCGTTGTTTAATTTCTTCCATATTAATTTCAGTTAAACGCTGTGTACCAAATTTTTCAACGCAAAAGCTGGCCATTGCACTACCTAAAATAATGGCCGATTTCATATTTTCAAATGAATAGTCTTTTGTTTTAGCTAAATGCGCTACAAAGCCCCCAGCAAATGTATCGCCCGCTCCGGTTGGATCAAATACTTCTTCCAAAGGCAATGCTGGTGCAAAGAACACTTCATTACCATGGAACAACAATGCACCATGTTCGCCTTTTTTAATAATCAAATATTTAGGCCCCATTGCCATAATTTTCTTAGCTGCTTTGACTAAGCTATATTCTCCACTCAGTTGACGTGCTTCACTATCATTTACTAGCAAAACATCTACTAAGCTAATAGTATGTAATAAATCATCTAACATTATTTCCATCCAAAAATTCATCGTATCCATTACGATTAATTTAGGACGGTTTTTCATTTGTTTAATCACACTACTTTGTACACCTGGAACTAAATTACCTAACATTAAAATTTCACAATCCTGATAGCTATCTGGTACTACTGGTTGAAAATTTTCTAATACATTTAATTGGGTATCCAAAGTATCACGGGTGTTCATATCTAAATGATATTTACCACTCCAAAAAAAGGTTTTTTCGTCTTTTTTAATTTGTACTCCTTCTAAGTTTACTCCACGATGGGTTAATGCATCTAATTCAGATTGAGGAAAGTCACCACCTACCACTGAAATTTGTTTCACAGGGGTAAAATTAGAAGCACACCAGGCAATATAGGTTGCAGCCCCGCCAATTATTTTATCACTTTTCCCGAAGGGTGTTTCAATGGCATCAAAGGCCATAGATCCTACAACTACTAAAGACATTTGCTTATTTTTTGATTTTCAGCAGCGAAGCTACGATAAATTTTTACATCCTTAAGTGATTGATAATCATAAAACTAACGAAAATACCCTTTTTTATAAAAATATTGCTCATTTTAAAGCTTTAATTAATTAAATTTGTGCTAACAATTAAAGTATTTTATCATGGCTAGAATCAAAACTGAAAAGAATTTATCACGTAAAGACGTGATTGTAAGCAAAGCAGCAACCCTTTTTAGAGAAAAAGGATACAAAGCTGCTAGTATGCGTGATTTGGCAGAAGCGGTGGGTGTGGAAGCTGCTAGTTTATACAACCATATCAAATCAAAGAGTGAGTTATTGCACGAATTGGTATTTAGCGTTGCCAATAAATTTGTGTTGAAATTGGATGAGATTGAGTCTGAATCCATCTCTTCCTTGGATAAAATGGAAAAAATTCTTCGTTTCCATATTACTGAAATGATTCACCATTATGAGGAAGTATATGTAAGTGATAGAGAGTGGAAACACTTGTCTGACCCGTATTTATCCAACTACCAAAACCAAAGAAGGGTCTATAGAAAAAGATTGGCAGCAATCATTGAAGAAGGTATAAGAAATAAAGAAATCAAAGCCATCGATGCACCTACTGTTGTATTAATTTTTTTACACGCAGTTAGTGGTATTGAAAGCTGGCATCGTTCTACCAAAAAAATTACTGCCGAGGAATTAGAAAAAAATATGGTGGGTATTTTAATTGATGGTTTAAAGGCAAATAAATAATCATTTTGAATTTGCTATCCATAATTCCCTAATGGATAGCTAAATCCTATTTTCAAAAGGCCTCCAATAGAGGCCTTTTTTATGCCCTACTCTGTATTGTTTACATTAACTTTGTAGTCAATTATTTACAGTGTCAGAAAGAAACAATTTTATTGATTATATCCGCATTTTTGCCCATAGTGGTCATGGTGGCGCTGGATGTAGGCATTTTTTAAGAAATAAATTAACTGCCAAAGGAGGACCCGATGGAGGAGATGGTGGACGAGGTGGCCATGTGATCCTAAGAGGCAATGCACAACTTTGGACCTTACTTCACTTACGCTATCATAAAAATGTGATTGCAGAAAATGGAGAGAATGGAAGTAAAAATAATTGTACAGGCAAGGACGGGAAAGATATAATTATTGAAGTACCCTTAGGCACTATTGCAAGGGATGAAGAAACAGGAAAAATTGAAGGAGAAATACTGCATGATGGTCAAGAAATAGTTTGGTTAAAAGGAGGCAGAGGGGGATTGGGAAATAGCAACTTTGCTACGGCCACACAACAAGTACCCGAATATGCACAACCGGGTGAAGCGGGTGTGGAAGGTTGGAAACAAATTGAATTAAAAGTATTGGCCGATGTTGGATTGGTAGGATTCCCGAATGCTGGAAAATCTACACTACTCTCTTCCATCACCGCTGCCAAACCAAAAATTGCCAACTACGCGTTTACCACCTTAACCCCTCAATTGGGCATGGTGGAATACCGTGATAATCGTTCCTTTTGCATAGCCGATTTGCCTGGAATTATCGAGGGTGCCGCCGAAGGAAAAGGGCTAGGGCACCGCTTTCTACGTCATATTGAAAGGAATGCTGTTTTGTTATTTTTAATTCCAGCCGACTCCAATGACCATAAAAAAGAGTTTGAAATTTTAAAGAATGAACTTTACGAATTCAATCCCGAATTATTACAAAAAGAATTTATCATTGCGGTTAGTAAGTCTGACTTACTAGATCAAGAACTTCAAGACGCAATTGAAAAAGAATTACCGGAAAACATCCCGCATATATTTATCTCCTCTGCGATTAATAAAAATTTGGTGGAATTAAAGGATATGTTGTGGGCTGCTTTAAATAAACCTATTTAAGGTTCGAATACATCATTATAAAAGCTCCAAAATCTGGGGCTTTTTTTAAAATTAAATGTTGAAATATTCGAATACTAATTCGAGCGAACATTTGAACAAGCAAAAGTTAAAAAGCAGCGTTGAGTATAAGTGAGGTAAGCGCGAGAATTATGTATTCTAAATTTCCAACAAAGTCATAAAAAAAGGCCCGCGAAATTCGCAGGCCTTTTTTTATTTGAAACTAGTTTATACTAGTTGTTATTTGATTTTGCCGCTTTGCTACGCTCGTTTTCATCTAATAAAGACTTACGCATACGTACCGACTTAGGTGTTACTTCAATACACTCATCAAATTGAATGTACTCCATACACTCTTCTAAAGTAAATTGAATTTTTGGTGTGATACGAACGCTGTCATCACTTCCACTTGCGCGGTGGTTCGTTAATTTTTTCATCTCCACAGCGTTAATGTTTAAATCACCTGGCTTGATATGCTCTGCCAAAATTTGACCTGCATATACTTCCTCACCTGGTTCAATAAAGAAACGACCTCTATCCTGTAATTTATCAATAGAATAAGCTGTTGTTGTACCACCACCCTTTGCAATAAGTACTCCGTTGTTTCTTCCTGGAATTTGTCCTTTCCAAGGCTTATATTCATTAAAGCGATGTGCCATAACAGCTTCACCAGCTGTTTGCGTTAACATTTGTGAACGTAAGCCAATCAAACCTCTTGAAGGAATATCAAACTCTAAGTGCTGCATAGAACCTTTAGATTCCATAATCAACATTTCCCCTTTCTTTTGAGTAACTAAGTCAATTACTTTACCAGAAAATTCTTCAGGTACATCTACTACTAAAATTTCATAAGGTTCATGTTTCTTGCCATCTACGTCTTTCACTAATACTTGAGGATTACCCACTGTTAATTCATACCCTTCACGACGCATAGTTTCCACTAATACCCCTAAATGCAAAATACCACGACCATATACCAAGAAGCTATCAGCACTATCTGTTTCTTCGACACGTAATGCTAAGTTCTTTTCTGTTTCTTTAATTAAACGATCACGAATATGACGAGAAGTTACAAACTTACCTTCCTTACCAAAGAAAGGTGAATTGTTAATACTAAAAGTCATACTCATCGTTGGTTCATCTACACTAATGATAGGTAATGCTTCTGGATTTTCAGGATCAGCAATCGTATCACCAATATTAAACTCTTCTAAACCAACCACAGCACATAAGTCACCAGAAACAACTTCTGTTACCTTACGCTTACCCATTCCCTCAAATACGTATAATTCTTTTACTTTATTCTTTTTAATGCTACCATCTGCTTGCACCAACACAATATTTTGTCCTTCTTTAATGGAACCTCTTTCTACTTTACCAATGGCAATACGACCTAGGAAAGTAGAATAGTCTAATGAAGTAATTTGCATTTGTGTATGTCCTTCCTTCACATCAGGACCTGGAACATATTTTAAGATACCATCCATTAATGGGGTGATATCCGCACATGGCGTTAAGCTATCATTAAACCAACCGTTTTTACCACTACCATAAAAAGTAGGGAAGTTCAATTGATCTTCTGTTGCATCCAAATTGAAAAATAATTCAAAAACAGCGTCATGCACTTCGTCAGGACGACAGTTTTCTTTATCTACTTTATTGATGATTACAATTGGTTTTAAATTCAATTGCAATGCTTTTTGTAATACGAATCTTGTTTGAGGCATAGGTCCTTCAAAGGCATCCACCAACAAACATACACCGTCGGCCATTTTCAATACACGCTCTACTTCACCACCAAAGTCAGAGTGACCAGGGGTATCGATAACGTTGATTTTAACGTCCTTATAGGTAACTGAAGCGTTCTTACTTAAAATAGTAATACCTCTTTCACGCTCTAATTCGTTGCTATCCATGATCAAGTCACCAGTCTCTTGGTTTTCTCTGAATACCTTAGTTGCGTGCAAAATTTTATCAACCAAAGTTGTTTTACCGTGGTCAACGTGTGCAATAATAGCGATGTTTCTTATTTCCATGTGCTGTTTTGAGGCTGCAAAGGTACGCCGTTTACAGTCCTTAAAAAAACATTTGAGAAAAAAGGAGTGAATAGATTTACACCCTTATATATATTTTATATTTATCTAATATATAACCCAATAGCCAGCAAACCAACATAAAGGAGATCGCAAAGGCCAAAGAAGCCCAATAAGGCGCAAAATAGGAGAATCCATGTTGGAAAATCCACTCAAAACTGGTTTGATCCCCAATTTGCACTAAGTTAAGGACGGTGAGTAATAGCTCTGAGAATAGGTAAATCACCAATGGGTTCTTTCCAAAAACCTCAAAAAAACTAGAAAATTGTAATTGTCGATGTAATTCAATGCGGTAAATAATGGTTCCAATAATCACCATGTCTAAGCCAACCGTTAACATCACGAAGCTACTTGACCATAATTTTTTATTGATGGGAAATTGATAATTCCACATAAATCCCAAAAAGATAAAGCCAGCACCCCACATTAATAAATGCGTTAAGCCCTCATAGGTTTTACCTTTTTCTTGAATAAGGTTACCTACAATAAATCCAATGAGCACATTTACAATAGAAGGCAGCGTACTTAACCAACCTTCTGGGTCAAAAGCGATTCCTTCTCCATGATACATATGTGCTTCCCCCATCAACCATTTGTCAAATAAAATACCTGCATTGCCTTGCATGGTCAATTCCTGCCCTGGTAAACCAAAATGCATCGTTAAATACCAATAAACTAAAAGTAATACTGCCGACAATACCATCACTACGCGCTCATGCATGTAATACGCAATGATGGAAGCAAATCCGTAACAAAGTGCGATACGTTGTAATACACCTAAAATTCTCGTATTCCCAATAGGGCCTGTAAATGGAAACCAATACATTAAATAACCTAATAAAAATATAAGTGCAGTTCGCTTTAGTATCTTATATAAAACAGTGCTATTGGGAAGCTTTTCCCATTTAGGCAACACAAAACTCATTGCATTTCCTACTGCAAATAAAAAAGAAGGAAACACTAAATCGGTGGGGGTAAATCCATTCCATTCAGCATGTATAAAGGGAGCAAAAGTTGCGGCACTGTCACCGGGTGTATTCACAATGATCATTAAACAAATAGTCATCCCCCTAAAAACATCCAGGGATAAAAATCTTTGATTGGACATAGCTACTTTTTTAGACAATCAAGGTACGCAAAAAATTTTTTAATCACCCTCTAATTACTTAGCTTTAATGAAATTAATGAAATGCGTTTGCTTAAAATTACAGGTATTATATTTATTATTTTATCTGGTATTTACTTGCTGGGGCCACACCCTGATGCTCCCGTTTTAACCAATCTTTTACCAACTATAGAAGCCAATGCGAATTTAGACAGCCTGGTTGAAGCAGGTGAACGACAACATCGTTTAAAGCCTAATAACGAAGCTAAAATCGTTTGGGCAGATAGTACCCACCAGACAACTGAATATGCCATTGTTTACTTACACGGTTTTAGTGCGACTCAAATGGAAGGCGCCCCCATTCATGAAAAAATTGCCAAAAAATTTAATTGTAATTTATACCTAGCAAGATTAGCAGAACATGGTATTGACACCACGGAGGACTTGTTAAATTTGACAGCAGAAAAGTATTGGGAATCTGCAAAATGGGCTTATGCCATTGGAAAAAAAATTGGGAAGAAAGTAATTTTAATGAGTACATCAACGGGTGGTACTTTATCCTTGCAGCTGGCAGCAACCTATCCTGAAATTGCAGGGCTTATTTTATATTCCCCCAATATTGCTATTAATAATGCTGCAGCCCCTTTGTTAAACAATCCATGGGGGTTACAAATTGCCAGGATGGTGAAGGGAGGAGACTATGCAACTATTCCGTTTAAAAACAATGAGTATCCAAAATACTGGAACACACGTTATCGTTTAGAATCCACAGTTGCTTTACAAAATCTATTAGAAGCAACCATGACCAAGGAAACCTTTAGTAAAATAAATCAACCCTGCCTAGCTTTATATTATTATAAAGACGAAGCGCATCAAGATA
The DNA here is from genome assembly GCA_947457075.1 of Bacteroidota bacterium. Classification (GTDB taxonomy): domain Bacteria; phylum Bacteroidota; class Bacteroidia; order Chitinophagales; family Chitinophagaceae; genus Sediminibacterium. Next base: position 87,896 of record CANGUG010000010.1, on the reverse strand, counting down.
ATGTAGTAAAAGTAAGCGCCATTCAAGAAATGCTTGCCTCCATTGCCACGCCAGAAAAATTAAAAAAAGGAGTTGCCATCCCTAATGCAGGGAATCACGTTTTAGCCTCTCCGATAGTTTCTAAGGATATTGTTTCTGTTGAAAAGGAGACTGTCCAATTTTTAGAAAGCATCATCATAAAGCAAAAATAAAATCTACCTATTTTCAACTGTTATAAAAAAAAGAACGCTTCTAAGAGCGTTCTTTTTTTTATCGATCATTATTCAACTTCTCTATCATGCTTACTTGAAACATAGGTATATACCGAAGGAATTACAAATAAGGTAAGCACTAATGAAAATAACAACCCCCCCACAATTACTGTTCCCAAAGGTTTACGACTGGTTGCTGCAGCACCTAAACTAATAGCAATAGGCAATGCACCTAAAGCAGTCGCTAAGCTGGTCATTAAAATGGGGCGGAATCTTTGTGCCGCCGCTTCTAATACTGCTTCTCTCATTGGCAATCCGGACGAGCGTTTTTTATTGGCAAACTCAACAATTAAAATTCCATTTTTGGTTACCAAACCAATAAGCATAATAATACCAATTTGAGAGAAAATATTGAGTGTTTGGTCAAATATCCATAAACATAATAAGGCACCCGCTAATGCTAGAGGAACTGTTATCATGATAATAAATGGATCGGTAAAACTTTCAAATTGTGCCGCTAATACTAAATAAATTAATATTAATGCAAGTAATAAAGCTTGAGAGGTATTAGAGGAACTTTCTTTAAAATCTCGTGAAGCTCCACTTAAAGCAGTTTGAAAGCTCTCATCCAATTGTTCTTTGGCAATGCTTTCCATTGCTGCTACCCCATCACCAATGGTTTTGCCTTCGGCCAGAGAAGCAGAAACGGTTGCAGAATTAAAACGATTATAATGGTACAAGTTAGGAGGGTTACTATTTTCTTCGGTTACAAGTACGCTTGAAATAGGAATATTCTCCCCTTTATTATTTCTAACATAAATTTTATTGATATCGGTTGGCTCATTTCTTTCAGACCTTGGGACTTGTGTAATCACCTGGTATTGTCTGTCATTCATAATAAAATAGGCCGAACGAGCCCCACTAAAGGCTGCTTGTAAAGCTTGTGCTACATCGGCAGTTGTTAAACCCAAATCTCTAACACGCATACGATCAATAGACAGGTCTAACTCAGGTTTATTGAATTTTAAATTCACATCTACGTTTTGGAAAGTTTTGTTTTTTCTTGCTGCTTCTAAAAATTTAGGAATTACGGTTTTTATTTTTTGAAAATCCAGGTTTTGAATAATAAACTGAACAGGCAATGAACCTCTGGACATCATCCCTACAGAAATAGTTTGTTCCTCAATAGCAAAAACGCGTACGTTTTTAAAACGTTTCATTTTTTTATTTAAATCAATTGCAATTTGAGACTGTGTTCTTTCACGATCCTCTTTATCCACCAATCCTAAACGTCCACTAGCTGAGCTATTGCCACTATTGCCCCCGTAACCCGGTACACTACCCCAAGTAAACGCTTGTTCAGGGAATGAATCCTGCATAATCCTAATGGCTTTTGTCAATTCGCCTTTCATATCCTCATAGCTAGTTCCCTCGGCACCAGTCATGGTAATTCTAATGGAGCCCTTGTCCTCCAAGGGAGCTAACTCACTTTGAATCGTTTTGCCAAAAACAAAAATCATTGCAACACAAATAATTACAATCAACCAAGCAACCCAACGCACTTTTAAAAATTTATCCAATAAATTTTTATAGCCTAATTCAATTCCTCTAAAGAAAGGTTCCGTACGCTCATAAAATTTACCATGTGCTCCGTCTTTTCTATTCAAATACACATTTAATACGGGCGTGATGGTTAAAGATACAAAGGCCGAGACCAGCACCGCACCTGCCACGACAACGCCAAACTCTTTAAATAAAGAACCTACAAATCCTTGTAAGAAAATCACTGGCATAAATACCACCGCTAACGTAATAGAGGTAGAAATGACAGCAAAGAAAATTTCCTTGCTTCCTTCACGCGCCGCATCTTTTATAGAAAGCCCTTCTTCCAATTTTCTAAAAATATTTTCTGTCACCACAATACCGTCGTCCACCACCAAGCCGGTCGCCAATACAATCGCCAATAAGGTTAATACATTAATAGAGAAACCTGCCAAATACATGATAAAGAAAGTGGCAATCAATGAAATTGGAATGTCAATTAATGGACGAATCGCAATTAACCAGTTTCTAAAGAAAAAGAAAATTACCAAAACAACAAGTACAAATGAAATTACAATCGTCTCTTTAACTTCTGACAATGCACGACGTACATTTAAAGTATTGTCAATAGGTATTGCAAATTCAATATCCGATTTGTTTTGTTTTTTAATTTCTTCTAATCTTTTATAAAATTCATCGGCAATTTTTATTTGATTGGCCCCTGGCTGCGGAGAAACCGTTAACATCACAACGGGTACCCCATTAAAATAAGTGCCTTGATCCTCTTGTTCAGGACCCAACTCCACTTTTGCAACATCCCCGATGCGCACTATTCCATTAGCGTCCTCTTTTAAAATTATATTTCTAAAGTCCGACTCTTTGGATAGTCTTCCTAGGGTTCTAATAACGAATTCAGATTTGTTCCCATAAATGCCTCCTGCTGGTAATTCTACATTCTCTTTATTCAAGGCAGTTTGAATGTCATTGAATGCAATTCCATATGCGTTTAATAAATTCGCATCTGGATAGATACGCATGGACTGGCGCTTTCCCCTTACCCCTACACTACTTACTTCGTCAATAGTTTGAAATCTTTGTTGTAAAACATTTTCAGTGTATTCTGTTAACTCTAACAAACCTTTTGTTTTGCTTCGAACAGTTAACATTAAAATGAAATCACTGGCATCCGCTTTTGATACTACTGGCGGACTTGTTAAATCCTGTGGCAAAGACCTTAAAGCCTGAGATACTTTATCGCGTACATCATTGGCAGCTGTTTCTAAATTAACCCCCAAATTAAATTCAACAGTAATGTTAGAATTGCCCACCGAACTAGATGAATTAATGGTTCTAATACCCGGAATACCGTTAATGCCTTTTTCTAATGGCTCTGTAATTTGACTTTGTATCACTTCGGCATTGGCACCCGTATAACTGGTTTGCACCATGATAATGGGCGGGTCAATGGCGGGATATTCCCTTAATGCAAGAAAAGAAAAACCCACTAAACCAAAAATGATAATGGCAATATTCATCACGGTTGCAAGCACCGGACGTTTTAAGGAAAGTTCAGATATATTCATCTAAATAACTTAGTTTTTAAACCTATTTGGTAATATCAATATTGGAGAGGGCTTTCCCAATTTTAAGTTTAGAGCCATCTTTGACAAACAACATGCCGGCAACAATAACACTGTCTCCTACTTGTAATCCTTTGGTCACTTCCACTGCAGTTTGTGTGCGATACCCTGTTTCAATACTCACGAATTTTGCTTTACCTTCTCTCACAACTACAATTTGTTTTGATTTAGAGTCAGGTATAATTACGTTAGAGGGAACCATGATGGATGCCGCTGCTTTATCTTCATCCGTTAAATACACTTTGGTATAAGAGCCAGGTAATAATTTTCCATTCACCGATGCCCTTACTTTTAAATTTCTAGAGGCAGCAATAATTTGAGGCTCAATTGCACTAATTGTGGCTTCAAACTTATTTTTATCAGCACCAATACTTTCAATTGAAACTTTATTGCCAACAGCAACTAAATTTTTATACAATTCAGGTACCGTGAAATCCACTTTCAAATCGTTGGTTTTTTGAAGGGTAACAACCGTAGTAGAAGTGTTGATATATGCACCCACACTTATTTGTCTTAATCCTAATTGTCCGGTAAAAGGCGCTCTAATGATTGTTTTTTCAATAAGCGACTGCGTATAGGCCATGTCCGCTTTCAAGCTTTTTAATTGTTGCAATGAAAGGTCATAGTCACTTTGATTAATTCCTTTAATATTTAAAAGCTGTTTATTTCTTTGTTCGTTGATTTGCGCTAATTCAAGTTGTGCTTTTATTTTTTCAAGCTGCGCTTGTAAATCTGCATCATTCAATTTCACTAATACGGTACCTGCACTCACTACTTTGCCTTCTGGAATTTGTAAAAAAACAACCCTTCCATTGGTTTCGGGTCTTAACTCCACAAAGTCATTGGAAATAACGGTTCCATTTACTTCAACCACTTTTTGAACCGCTTGCTTTTCAACAATTGTTATATCTACTGAAACGGCAGCATTAGGATCAAACTTGTCAATGGATTTTTGCTTTTCCTTACAACCTGCAAATACAAAAAGGCCGGCGAAGGCGATAAATGATAATTTTCTCAAAACGTAGCGATTTAGTGACTAAAGGTAGCCAAAAAATGCTTTTTAACCACAGAAAATAGATGAATGGCAGACCTAATTTAGGCACCTTTACCAAGGATTAATTAGCTCTTTTAAACTCTTTGTATCTATTTTGTATCAATAATCCCAATTCTAAATCATTGAGTAGTCCCAATAATTCATAGCTGGGTCGGCCATAGGCCATGAATTTTTGCAAGGCTTCGCCTTCTAAGTGGGTAATTTTTTGAACAAACCTTTTATTGAATCTACGATCAATATATTTATCCCTTTCTTGGGTTAATAACCTGTTTTGAAGAAATTGCAGGTTTCTATTTCTGTGAAAACGAAACATGTTGATAATTTCAGTTAAGTCAAACCCAACCGATACACCTGCAGGTCCAAACATTTGTTGATTATTGCTTAATTTAATACCAGGCGGTTGATAATTAAAAAATTTAGCATAGTCATTCCTATTTTGAATGGAATCAAATTTGTAGTAATTATTTCGAACCCTTACTTCTGGCAAATCATATCCTAGTACATGAATCATTACATTGAAATTTGATTTATCTGAAATGGTATCAATGGGAAATTTTTGCGTGGTTTTGCCAAATAAGGAAAACCATAAAGAATCCTTGTTGGTTGCTTTGATTCGGTACTTGCCCAATGAATCTGTAACTGCATTAAATTGACCACTACTCACCAACACCGATTCAACAGGTCGGCGACCCGATATATCATATACCGTTCCAGTAATTGTAAATGTTTGCCCACTTAGTTGTGCAGCACTCACTAAACAAAAAAACAGGATAAATAATTTACTAAAATTCATTACGAATGCAATATTATGAAAGGATTGCAATAGTATTGTTGAATTAAGATAAATTAACAGGTTTTTTACCTTTAAAAGCTGCTTTAAAAATTACCTCCCCATTTTTGTAAAGACTGTCTATAAATAAAAGTGCAAAAGTCCTAAACAAACCACACCAAGGACAAGCCAATGAGTAGCCATTTTTCTAGTATATAACAAATAGGTGCACGCCACTAAAATACCTAGATTGGAGAAAATATTAACTACCGAAATGGTGTTCATGGACTGAATTAAATCTTTAGATAAATAAAAGCTGGCACCCAACATAATACCCACTACTGCTGCATTTATCCCTTCCAAGGACCTAAAAACCACTGCATATTTTTTTAGATTTTGCCAAAAAGGGAAGGCAAATAACACAATAAAAAAACTGGGTAAAAAAACACCTAAGGATGCAATAAGCGCACCAATTATTTGCCAATAAACCGATTTATCATTAACTGCAATAGCCCCCATAAAACTGGTGACTGACCATACAGGGCCAGGTACCGCCCGAACAATTCCTGCACCTGTTAAAAATGCATCACTTGAAATTTTAATTACGTCTCTTTTGCTTTTGATGATTCTTTCTGAGGAGGGTCTGGTCACATACTGTTCATACATTAAAGGCACTAAAACATCCCCTCCGCCAAATACAAAAGTGCCAAAACGATAGTTGGTTTCAAATAAGTTAAATACTTTTTGATGAGGCCAATTATTTCGAGTTGCTTTTTCAGATAAAAATCCTGCAAATGCAAAAAGAACTATAAAAATAAAAAGACCTCTCCATCTTATTTTTGTTTTTTGAAACGGCGTTTGCGGAATTCTTTTTTTACTAAAATTGGTTGCAATGCCTGCAAGGATAATTACTATAGGAATAGTCCAAGGTGATTTAAATCCAATTAACACCAATAGACAGGCACCAATAAAAATGCATTTAGTTATTAAGTTATTCACTGCATTTTTATACATGTGTAAAGTGGCACTTATGATAAATGCAATGGACATAGGTTTTAAGTATTCAAGAAAACCAAAGCCATTGGATAAATTTTGCTGGGAATATAAAATGGCAAATAATGTCATTAAAGTACAGGCAGGAAAAATCCAAAATAACAAAGTAAGTATTGCAAGTGAGTAGCCACCTAGTTTATAACCAATTAACACAATAGTCTGAGTAGAAGAAGCCCCGGGAAGAATTTGGCAAAGGGCATTGTATTCCATTAACTCCGCGGCTGTTATATCCTTTCTAGTATCCACAAATCTGCTTTGTAATAAGCCTAAGTTGGACTGTGGGCCACCAAAAGAAGTTATACTGTGCAGTAGAACATCTAATAAAAAAGAGATATAAGCCTTGATTTTCATAGTGTAACAGTAGGTTAAAATTAAATTATTTTGGCCACAATTACCAACTATCCAATTTAGACCTGCTTCGCCATTTTTTTTGATAACTTTGTCTAATCAAAAAAGCCTCCTATGCGTATTCTCTTTTTCTTTTCTTCTCTACTTATCATTGCCAGTTGTAGTCAAAGCAATTATGCGAAATACGGGCCTATTTATGAAAAAGAGGAATTAAGTTTATTGCCCGATTATAGTAATTTAATTTACTGGGCTGCTCATCCAAATAAAAAAAACCCCTCCGATAGTATTCCAAATGGAGTGGGCGACTATTCAATTGCTGCAAAAAAATCGGTGGATGTGTTTTTTGTATATCCAACAAGTTATTTAGACAAAACAATGCCCGCAGGTTGGAATGCGCCCTTAAATGATCATAAAATAAATGTTTACACAGACTTTTCCTCTATTTTATACCAAGCGAGTGTATTTAATGAAGTAGGTAAAATTTATGCGCCAAGATATCGACAAGCCAATATCAATGCATACTATCCTGTTAATCACGAGGATACATTAAAAGCTTTGGCTGCATTTGACCTGGCTTATACTGATGTAAAAAACGCGTTTGAATATTTTTTAAAGAATAATAATAATGGAAGGCCAATTATCATAGCATCGCATAGCCAAGGATCGACTCATGCAATTCGATTGTTAAAAGAATATTTTGATGGAAAGCCATTGGGTAAAAAATTAGTCGCTGCTTATGTGGTTGGCATGGCGATTGATCCGGCCAATTTTCAAAACATAAAACCTTGCGAACAACCAAATGAAACAGGCTGTATATGCGCTTGGAGAACATTTGAAAAAGGTTACATCCCACCTTTTGTTGAAAAAGAAAAATACAATTCCATTGTCACTAATCCACTTTCCTGGAGTAATGAAAAGCCCGAAGTAGGAAGAAAAAATAATGAAGGATCGCTATTGTATAACTTTAATAAAGTGATCCCGAAAGTTGCAGGCGCCATTAATCATAATGGTGTTTTATGGACACCTAAGCCTAAATTTTTTGGCAATGTGATGATAAGAACACAAAACTATCATATTGCCGACTATAATCTTTATTATGTGAGTATCCGTAAAAATGCTGCATTAAGGGTTGGTCAATTTTTCGAGCCCATGGAACATTAATTGCCAACTACACTTAAAAATTTAATACGCATAATTTTTAATTGCTCCCAGGTATAATCATTTTCACTTAACTCCTGTTGCGCAATTTGAAGCGATGAGGTTTCACAATTATTAAAATATTCAAGAATTTCTTCCTGATCATATTCATCCAACCATTCGTCTATCGCATAATCCAAATTTAATTTAGTGCCACTTGCTGCGATGGTTTCCATTTCCTCCAATAGTTCATCTAAACGAAGATCCTTGTTTTTGGCAATGGTCTCAATAGGAATTTTTTTATCTACATTTTGGATAATGTAAATTTTATTGCTGGACTTATTGGCAACCGATTTCATGACAAAATCATCTGGCTTCTCAATATTATTTTCAGTAACGTACTTGTCAATTAATTCTACAAAAGGTTTGCCATACTTAATGGCCTTACCCTTGCTAACGCCCTGACATCTTTCTAATTCCTCTAAAGTGGTAGGATACAAAGTAGCCATGTCTTGCAGGGAATTTTCTAAGAAAATGACAAATGGAGGGAGCTTTCTTTTTTTGGCTTCTTGTTGACGAATTTCCTTTAGCATTTCAAATAAGGGTTCGTCGGTGGTGGCCGTAGCATTCACGCCGCCTTCTGCCTCTTCGTCATCCGCATTGGCGTCATCAAAAACTTGATTCAACACTATTTTAAAACTAGTTGGCTTTTTAAGGAATTTCTCTCCTTTTGGTGTGAGTTTTAAAAGTCCATACTCTTCAATATCTTTTTGAATAATTTGCTCTAGCATGGCCTGACGCACTAAGCTATTCCAAAACAAAGCATCCTGTGCTTTGCCTATTCCAAATACAGGTAATTTTTCGTGGCGATATAAACCTATTTGAGGTGTGTATTCCCCCATTAATATTTGCACTACATAATCGGCCACAAAGCGCTCATCCAAAGCTTGAATCACTTTTAATAAGCTTACCAATTGTTCTTTAGCTTCAATACTTTCTTTGGGTTGTAAACAATTGTCGCAATTACCACAATTTTTATTTTCCCAATGCTCTCCAAAATAATGCAACAAACTTCTTCTTCGACATACACCACTTTCAGCGAAGGCGACCGTTTCGTCAATTAATTGCGCACCCACTTCTCTTTCACTCAAAGGCTTGTCTCTTAAAAAATGTTCTAATTTAGTAACGTCTTTATGAGAATAATATAAAATACAATTTCCTTCCAACCCATCGCGGCCAGCACGTCCCGTTTCTTGATAATAGTTTTCAATTGATTTGGGAATATTATAATGAATGACAAATCGAATATCTGGCTTGTCAATACCCATACCAAAAGCAATGGTAGCAACAATTACCTGCACATCTTCGTTTAAAAATTGATCCTGTCTATCGGCCCTTAATTTTTGATCCAAGCCCGCGTGATATGCTACTGCTTTAATGTTATTGGCTATTAAAAGGTCGGCCAATTCTTCGGTCGTTTTTCTATTTAAAGTATAGATAATTCCACTTTTCCGTTTATGACCTGAAATATATTTTACAATACTTTTTACTGTTGATTCTTTTTTTACTTTAGGTTGCACCTCATAGTATAAATTAGCACGGTTAAAGGATGAAATTAAAACTTCTGGTTCACGTAATGCTAAGTTTTTAACAATATCAGATTGTACTTTCGGTGTAGCAGTTGCAGTCAAAGCAATAATGGGAACCTGACTATTAATTTCTTCCATCATTTCTTTAAGCCTTCTGTATTCTGGTCTAAAATCATGTCCCCATTCTGAAATACAATGCGCTTCATCTACTGCAAAAAAGGAAATATTTAAATCACTAAAAAAATCGAGGTTCTCCTGCTTGGTTAAAGTTTCAGGAGCAACATAAAGTAATTTAGTTTTGCCGGACAATAAATCTGCTTTTACTTCTTTGATTTGTCCCTTATTTAATGAAGAATTTAAAAAATGGGCTACATCGTCTTTTTCACTATACCCCCTCACTAAATCTACCTGATTTTTCATAAGGGCGATTAATGGAGAAACCACAATCGCACAACCGGGCAATATTAAAGCAGGTAATTGATAACATAAACTCTTTCCACCACCAGTGGGCATAATCACAAAAGTGTCTCTGCCACTTAATAATGACATGATGGCCTTTTCCTGTGTTCCTTTAAACTCTTTGAAACCAAAATGCTGCTCCAAGGCCTGTAAAACCTGCTTTTTATCAAAGGTATTACTCTGCGTATTGGAAATGGGCGCTTTGGGTGCTATTTTTTTTGCTTTTGGCATTTATAAATATCTTAAAATCAATGTTTTCTGAAAAATTTGGTCTAATAAGTTAACGAAATTAACTAAAGAAATGTTCATTCTTACCTAGTATTTTTTAAAAACCTTTTTTTTAAGGTTTTCTTAGAATTAGGGTATCTAAGATAATGAAACATTAACTTTGTCACTCCTTAATACGCCTATGTCAAACAACATAATAGCGATCGCAAAACAAACACTCGCCATTGAAATAGATGCCATCAACGGATTGTCGATTTTTATCGATAAATCTTTTGAGGAAGCGGTAACTGCGATACATCAATCTAATGGTCGGTTCATTGTAAGTGGTATTGGAAAAAGCGCCATCATTGCTCAAAAAATAGTAGCCACCTGCAATTCAACTGGGACCCCCTCACTGTTTTTACACGCAGCCGAAGCAATTCATGGTGATTCTGGAATGATAACTCCTAATGACATTGTTTTAATCATTAGCAAAAGCGGAGAGAGTCCAGAAATTAAAAATTTAGTGCAATTGGTGAAACAATTTGGGAATACCTTAATTGGAATGGTGGGCAACATAGATAGTTATCTAGCCAAGGAATCAAAATGGATATTCAATACCACGGTGCCAAAGGAAGCTTGTGTAAATAACCTTGCCCCTACTTCCTCCACCACCGCTCAAATGGTGATGGGTGATTTAATTGCGGTATGTTTAATGGAATTAAATAGTTTCAAAGCAAATGATTTTGCCAAATTTCATCCAGGAGGAAATTTAGGAAAGCGCTTAACCTTAACGGTTGGACAAATTGCCAATAACAATAATAAGCCTGCAGTATTTTTAAGTACCAGTTTAAAAGAAGTGATTCTTACTATTTCTAAAAACAGGTTAGGGGCAACTGCAGTTATAGATGAACAAAACAAAGTTGTAGGTATTATTACAGACGGAGATATTCGAAGAATGTTAGAACAACATAATAGCATACATGATTTAACAGCTGAAGCGATCTATCATAAAGCGCCAATAAGCATTTCCCCCAATGCACTTGCAGTAGAAGCATTAGCGTTAATGCAACAAAAGGATATTAGTCAAATTATTGTTGTTGATTCATCCAATTATGTTGGAATGATTCATATGCATGATTTAATGAGGGAGGGTATTTTATAATTTTAATTAATAAAAGGGATGAATAATAAACATCATTATGTAGCTATAATGGCAGGGGGAATTGGAAGTAGATTTTGGCCTATGAGTAGGACTGCTTATCCAAAACAATTCTTAGATGTATTGAACACCGGGAAAACATTGATACAATGGACCTTTGAGCGTTATGCAAAATTCATTCCAGTAGAAAATATATTCATTGTCACTTCCGAAGAATATGTTCCCATTGTAAAAATACAATTGCCTCATTTACCCATTGAAAATATCTTGGCAGAGCCAAGTCGTAAAAATACAGCTGCCTGCATTGCCTACATTTCATTTAAATTAGCACAAAAGGATCCTGAAGCCACTTTCATAGTTGCGCCAAGTGATCATTTAATATTAGAAGAAGATAATTTTCAAAAAATTGTAGAGAATGCGTTGGATTTTGTTGCCAATATTAAAGCATTGGTAACACTTGGCATAAAGCCATCTCATCCAAATACAGGATATGGATATATCCAATATGAAGGACTAGAAGTTACTAAAGGAGTTTATAAAGTAAAAACCTTCACAGAAAAACCAAGTTTAGAAATTGCACAGTCCTTTTTAGACAGTGGTGACTTTTTATGGAATGCGGGTATTTTTGCTTGGAAAGCAACTACTATTTTAGCTGCTTTTGAAAAATTACAGCCAGAAATGTATGAGTTGTTCGATCAAGAAAAAGAAAATTTCAACACCGACAAAGAGCGACAATCTATTTTAAAAATTTACCCGCTATGCACCAATATCTCCATTGATATTGCCATTATGGAAAAAGCAGAAAATGTATATGTATTGCCTTCCTCTTTTGGATGGAGCGACCTTGGTACCTGGAATAGCGCATACGATAATATTGAAAAGGATTACTTAGGCAATGCAGTTGCATCAGACAATGTAGTAGTAATTGATGCTACTAAATGTATGATTAACGCTCCTAAAGATAAATTAGTTGTTGTGCAAGGACTAGATGACTTTATTATTGTAGATACAAAGGATGTGTTATTAATATGTAATAAAGAAAAAGAGCAATCAATTAAAGAATATGTTGCAGAAGTAAAAAGGAATAAGGGAGATAAATACATTTAGTTTGGGTTTAATTCGTAACTTAGGACAACAACGATTGCTTCATATTTAAGATTTCTCCCTATGGGTACAATTATCACTGGTACAGGAAGTTACTTGCCTGAAATCATCAAAACCAATAATGATTTTATTGGGAATACATTTTATGGGGAGAATGAATTGTTGATACCAACACCCAATCAAGAGATTGTAGATAAATTCAAAGACATTACTGGCATTTATGAAAGAAGGTATGCAGGCGCAAACATGAATACCTCAGATATGGCCACAGCCGCTTCCAAATTAGCCATACAGGATGCTGGTATTGATCCCGAAACAATTGATCAAATTATTGTTGCCCATAATTTTGGAAATGTATTACCAGGTACAATTCAAACAGATACTATTCCAGCCATCGCTTCTCGTGTAAAGAATCAATTAGGCATTCGCAATCCCAATTGTGTGGCTTATGATATTTTATTTGGTTGTCCAGGTTGGATTCAAGGTGTTATTCAAGCCGATGCTTTTATTAAATCCGGCATGGCCAAGCGTTGTTTGGTGATTGGTGCCGAAACATTAAGTCGTGTAGTGGACCCGCATGATAGGGACAGTATGATTTTTAGCGATGGTGCTGGCGCTTGTATCGTTGAAGGAGATGCCAACACCGATAGTGGTATTTTAGCCGCAAGTGTTCAAAGCCATTGTAACGAAGAAGCATACTATTTATATTTAGGCAAGTCCTACCATCCGGAAGGAGAAGAAGAAACAAGGTATATTAAAATGAAAGGGCGAAAAGTGTATGAATACGCCATTAAAAATGTCCCAATTGCCATGAAAGAGTGTATTGAGAAAGCGGGCGTTGATATAAAAGACGTTAAAAAGTTTTTCTTACACCAGGCCAATGAAAAAATGGACGAAGGTTTTATAAAAGCATTGTATAAGCTATATGGAACCAGGGAAGTGCCAGCACATATCATGCCAATGAGTATTCATGAGTTAGGTAATAGTTCAGTAGCCACTATTCCTACCCTATATGATATGGTGAAACGCGGAAAATATCGAGAACATGAATTACACAAAGGAGATATTGTCATTTTTGCCTCTGTTGGGGCAGGAATGAATATTAATGCGATTTGTTATAGGGTGTAATTAGTATCCGCGAACATTGTTTCCTTCTACATAATTCACAAAGGCTTTATTACAAACCTTATTGCCACCTGGTGTAGGATAATTACCTGTAAAATACCAGTCTCCTGTATTGGTTGGACAACATTCATGTAAATCCTCAATGGTTTGATAAATCACTTCCACAGGAATAGTAACATTACTTGGTGTAATTAACTGCGCAATCTTATCTGAGATTTCTTCTGGCGTAAATGGCTTATATAATTGACGAACCACATTCTCCGTGTGCAATGCACCATTCGCTTCCAAGGATTTTATTTTTTGATACGTTTCGTCAACCACATTGTTCATGCCTCGTTCTTCTAATAAAGCAATGGCTGCTTTAAAGGCAATAAAATCGCCCATCTTGCTCATATCAATTCCATAACAATCTGGATACCTGATTTGAGGAGCAGAGGAAACAACAATAATTTTCTTAGGAGACAAGCGGGATAACATTCTTATGATGCTTTCTCTTAAAGTAGTTCCTCGCACTATACTGTCATCAATCACTACCAAAGTATCCTCCTCCTTTTTAACTGTACCATAAGTGATATCGTAAACGTGTTGTACCATTTCATTACGATTCGCATCCTCTGTAATAAAGGTTCTTAATTTTACATCCTTTATGGCAATTTTTTCTTGGCGAATTTTTCGATTCACCATTTCTTCTAATCGCTCAGGATCAACCTCTTTGCCCCAACTTAAAATACGCTCTACTTTAATTTTATTCAAGTATTGCTCCATCCCTTTTATCAAACCATAAAATGCCACTTCGGCTGTGTTAGGAATATAAGAGAAGATGGTATTTTTTAAATCTTTTTCAATTCGGTCTAAAACAATTTTACTTAAATGATTCCCTAAGGCTATACGTTCTCTGTAAATTTTTTCGTCACTTCCTCTAGAAAAATAAATACGTTCAAAGGAACAAGCACGTCTTTCTTTAGGTTCGAGAATTTGTTCAATTTTATAATCGCCTTTATCATCTACAATCAAAGCAGTTCCGGGCATTAATTCCAACACCTCATTCTCTCCAACATTAAATGTAGTTCTAATAGATGCACGCTCGCTTGCTGCAACAATAACTTCCCCATCAATATAATAATATGCTGGTCGAATACCATTGGCATCCCGCATAATAAAACTATAGCCATTCCCAATTAAACCCCCAATGGTAAATCCGCCATCAAATAAAGGTGCTGCTTGCTTTAAAACATTTACGATATTTGGTGCATTGGGATTTAAGGCTTCTTCCTTTACTAAAAAATGATGAATCACTTCCATCATGGCAGCCAAATCGCTTTGTTTTTCAAAAGCACCTGGATTAAACCCAATATGCTGAAATAATTCATCGGTATTGACTAAATTGAAATTTCCGGCAAGTGCAATGTTCTTTCCTGGTACTAAATCTTTTTTCAAAAAAGGGTGGCAAAACTCCACATTGTTTTTGCCCTGTGTACCATAACGCAAATGGCCAAGTAATATCTCCCCCATAAAAGGAAGGTGCCCTTTCATCAAACCTGGATGTTGGGTAATATCTGGTTGGAATTTTTCTAGCTCTTGTAGTTCTATACCAATTTTATAAAATAAATCTGCAATGGGTTGAGGTGCATTACTTCTTTGGCGATACAAAAAAGGATTGCCTGCTTCAATATTTAACTTTAATGTTGCTAAACCAGCACCGTCCTGACCACGGTTATGCTGCTTTTCCATCAAAAGATATAATTTATTGAGTCCGTAAGTAACCGATCCTCTTTTTTGTAAATAATAAGAGAATGGTTTTCTTAATCGAATGTATGCCAAGCCACATTCGTGTTTAATTTCGTCGCTCATGATGGTGTTTAAGGAGCCACAAATTTACAATAGTTCCGCAAACTGAACTAGCAACCAGCCGAAAAAAAATAAATTAATAGGTTTTTTGCTTCACAAGCTCATTGGCTACCTTGGTCCAATCCTTAATTTCCATACAGGCTTGGTATTCCTCGTCAATACTAATGTAGTAATTGGTGATATGCTCTTTAAACCAGGACTCTAAAACCTTAGTTTTTTTAACTTCCAAAGCGCGCGCGGCTACTCTATTATAGTCCTCCTTCATATTTTCTTTATGTGGCTCGGTCAAATCCCTGAAAAATACAAGTCGAACAGTTTTTCTGCCTCGATCATCAACATATACCTGAGGTGCTGAAATCTCCCCTTTTTTCATTGATTTTAACACCACCACCATATCTTTATCTGGCAATTCATCATAATTTACATAGGTTGAACCGTCTCTTCCCGAAATAGCCCCACCCGTAAATTTGCTTCCGTCGTCATCACTATGCTTATTTACTTGCTCACCAAATGTTGTTTTGCCAGCAAGGATATCTTTTCTGATACTATCTAAAAACTTTTTAGTGTCATTAATTTCGTCATTTGAAATTGGAGGAATTCTTAAAATGTGTTTCACGACAGCATCATCGCCCGATCTTGAAATAAGCTGAATTAAATGATACCCGAATTTTGATTTTACCGGTGCTGATATTTGACCTTCTTTTAAGCGGAATGATCCAGACATAAACGCAGGATCAAAGTTTTTTTCGTTGCGATTTAAATTAAACTGGCCCAAATTTTCTTTTGAACTAGGATCTTCTGAATATAATTTAACCAATTGGTCAAAGCTGGTCATGCCCGATTCCACTTGACGACGATAATCCATTAATTGTTTTATTACATACTCTTCAATATCTCTGTTGGCTTTGGGATGCATAACCAACTCCAATACCTGAACTTCACTTTCATATAAAGGCAGGCTGTCCACTGGAATTTTATTATAATAAGTACGCACTTCTGTAGGGGTAATTTTAACCTTATCTACAATTTTTTGCTGCATTTCATCAGCCAATTTCTGCTCCTTAATTAAAACCCTGAAATCTTCTTTCAATTGAAAAATACTACGTCCAGCAACTTCCTCTAACACTTCTTTAGAACCAAATTGTTGTAAAAATTGTCTTATACGACTATCTATTGCATTTTGAACATCCTCCTCGGTAATATTGATAGAATCCTTTTCAGCTTGTAATACCAATGCTTTACGAATTAACTGCCCTTCCATAATTTGACAAGGCGAGGGAATTACTACACCTTCTTGGCCTTGCGCTTGTCTTTTATAATCGGCAATGGCATTGTCAATATCGGACCTCAATACAAATTTATCTCCAACAGTGGCAACAATTTTATCTGCCAACACCTTTTTATTTTGTGCTTTTACTTGTACAGAAAAAGTCAAAAGCGAAAGAGAAAAAAATACTGTAACAATTTTCATCAAAATAGAATTAATGGGGTAAAGATCTGATAGGGGAGCGAATCTCCCAACTATCAAATCTTAATTATTTTATAAAGTACGTTTTACTTCTTCTTCTTCAAATGCTTCTACAATATCACCTGGTTTTAAATCACTAAAGTTTTTAATGGTTAAACCACATTCCATATTAGAAACCACTTCTTTCACATCGTCTTTAAAGCGCTTCAAGCTACCTAATTCCGCTGCCTGGCCTTCGCCTCTAGGGAATTCAACGATACCGTCACGGATAATGCGTATTTTACTATTCCTACTTAATTTACCATCTAATACGAAACAACCCGCAACCGTTGCCTTATCAAATTTGTACACTTCTCGTACTTCCACATTGGCAACAATTTTTTCTTGGATTTTTGGTTCCAACATTCCTTCCATCGCACTCTTGATTTCATCAATAGCGTTATAGATAATTGAATACATTTTTATTTCCACTCCTTCCGCTTCAGCTAATTTATTCGCTTGCATTGAAGGACGAACGTTAAATCCAATAATAATCGCATCGGAAGCGGCAGACAACAATACATCTGATTCAGAAATTTGCCCCACTCCTTTTAATACCACGCGTACCGCAATTTCTTCGGTAGATAGTTTTTGTAAGGAGTCGCTCAAAGCCTCCACAGAACCATCCACGTCACCTTTAATGATGATGTTTAATTCTTTAAAGTTTCCTAAAGCTAAACGACGACCAATTTCATCTAATGTGATATGTTTTCTAGTTCTTAAGCCTTGCTCTCTTAATAATTGAGCACGCTTCGTTGCAAGTTCTTTTGCTTCTGATTCATCCTGGTACACTTTGAATTTCTCACCGGCTTGTGGCGCACCATTTAATCCCAATATCACTACTGGTGTTGATGGAGGTGCTTCTTCAATACGTTGATTACGCTCATTGAACATTGCTTTTACACGGCCATAAAACTGTCCAGATAAAATCAAATCACCTTGACGTAAAGTTCCATTTTGAACTAATATAGTAGCAACATAACCACGCCCTTTATCCAAAGAGGCTTCAATAATGCTACCAGTTGCTTCTCTATTTGGATTTGCTTTAAGGTCTAAGATGGCAGACTCCAATAATACTTTCTCTAATAAAGTATCTACATTCAATCCTTGTTTAGCAGATAATTCTTGGTTTTGGAATTTACCACCCCAAGCTTCTACTAAAATATTCATTTGTGATAATTGCTCATAAATTTTTTGCGGATTAGCCCCATCCTTGTCTATTTTATTCACTGCAAAAATCATTGGTACACTTGCAGCTTGCGAGTGACTAATGGCTTCCTTCGTTTGAGGCATTACTGCGTCATCGGCAGCAACGACAATAATAGAGATGTCGGTGATTTTAGCACCACGTGCACGCATCGCTGTAAAGGCTTCGTGTCCCGGTGTATCCAAGAAAGTGATTGCTTTACCATTTGGCAAAGTCACTTCGTAAGCACCAATATGCTGGGTGATACCACCGGCCTCACCTGCCACTACGTTTGCATTACGAATATAATCCAGTAAAGAAGTTTTACCGTGATCCACGTGACCCATGATGGTCACAATTGGTGGACGCTCTACTAAGTTAGCCAAATCATCTGCCTCTTCATCCTCATCCATTTCTTCGGCTTCTTCTAATCCAACGAATTCAACTTCAAAGCCAAACTCAGAGGCTACTAATTCAATCACTTCTGCATCCAAACGTTGGTTAATGGATACCATGATACCCAAGTTCATACACTTGCTAATGATATCTGCAAAGCTTACATCCATTAATGAGGATAATTCACTTACCGTAACAAATTCAGTTACTTGTAATTTGTTATCTGTCATTTCATTTTGCTCATTCTCTGCCGCTTCTTCTCTTCTAGCACGACGCAATTTAGATTTAACACTTTTTCCTCTTCCTCCCTGACCAGATAATTTCGCCTGCGTTTCCTTAATCTTATCTTGAATTGCTTTTTGATCAATTTCTTTTTGTTCCGCTGTTTGAGGCGCGTTTCTTCTTCCGCCACCTTGACCAGGTCTATTATTAGGTCGGTTGCCTTGGTAGCCTGCCCCTTGTGGACGATTGCCCTGGTAGCCGCCACCTTGTGGGCGATTTCCCTGATAGCCACCACCACCTTGAGCTGCACCACCGGGTTGTTGACCTTGAGGTCGGTTACCTTGTCCTTGAACAGGGATACGCTTGCGCGTACGCTTCTCTTCCTGGCTTAATGGCTTCGGTCTGGTATCACTATTAACGGGCAAATCAATTTTGCCTAAAATTTTGGGTCCGGTTAATTTATCTGCCTGAATATTGGTGATTTCTCCATGCACATTTTCTGGTGAAATAGAATGATCTACCGATGCTGCAGGTGTTGGTTTTGGTTCCTCAGCAGCTTCTTCTATTTTTTTAGTAGTTGCTTTTTTAGCAGTTTTCTTTGGTGCGTTTTCTTCTGCAGCAGGACTTGCCTCTTCTGTTTTCTTTGATGACTTCTTAGGTCTAGTAGAAGAATCAATTAAAGAAAGATCAATTTTATTGATCACTTTTGGGGCTTCTACTTCAGGTGTCGCCACCTTAATAGGTTGAGCCGCATCTTTCGCAGGTTTAGCTGCCGCATCCTCTTTCTTTACTTCTTTTGACTTTTCAGTAGCTTCGGTTGCCTTCGCTTTTTCAGTCGCTTCAGCTGCTTTTGCTTTTGCTCCAGCATTCACTGATTTTGCAGATTCCTCCTCTCCTTTTTTTGCTTTGTCTACACCAGCATTTTTGGGTAGCTCTACGTGATCGGCTTTATCCCTAGCTACTTTATCGCTTTGGAATTCGGCCTGCAAAGCAAAATACTGCGCTTCCGTTAATTTAGCTGTAGGCTTAAGTTCTTCCTTTGGGAAGCCTTTTTTTGCTAAAAAATCAACGATGGTATCTTGTCCAACGTTAAATTCTTTAGCGGCTGCTAACAGTCTTGGTAGTTTCAATTCTGACATTCTATTATTTTTTGTTCCGATACATTTTTTAATAAATCACGAAACGAGTCACCTAATACAAATATACTTCTAATTCAAAGGCTATTCACCTTTGTCAAACTCTTCTTGTAAGATACGACGCACTTCAGCAATCGTTTCTTTTTCTAAGTCTGTTCTTCTTTCTAATTCATCTGCGCTTAATTTCAATACAGAACGACCTGTATCACAACCTACACGCTTAAATTCATCGATAATCCATGGTTCAATTTCGTCTGTGAATTCATCCATATCAATATCAAATTCGTCCACCATTTCTTCATCCTCACGGTAAACATCTAATTCATATCCAGTTAATTCAGAAGCCAACTTAATGTTCACTCCGCGACGACCAATGGCTAAAGAAACCTGATCGGCTTGCAAATACACTTCCGCACGTTTGCGGTCATTGTCCAAATTCATGAAGCTAATTTTAGCTGGCGTCAATGAACGTTGAATTAATAATTGTATATTAGTCGTAAAGTTAATTACGTCGATATTTTCATTTTTTAATTCACGCACAATTCCATGGATACGAGAACCTTTCATTCCCACACATGCACCCACTGGATCGATACGGTCATCAAAAGATTCTACTGCTACTTTAGCACGCTCACCTGGCTCACGTACAATTTTTTTGATGGTAATTAATCCGTCAAAAATTTCTGGTACTTCAATTTCTAACAACTTCGCCAAGAACAATGGGTTGGTTCTTGATAAGATGATAACAGGTGTATTATTTTTCATATCTACACGTGCAATAACGGCTCTGATGTTTTCTCCTTTCTTAAAAAAGTCTTGAGGAATTTGTTCTGTTTTAGGAAGAATCAATTCATTACCTTCTTCATCTAACAATAACACTTCTTTTTTCCAAACCTGATAAATTTCAGCATTGATGATTTCACCAATACGATCTGAATATTTTTTAACTAAAGCATTTTTCTTTAAGTCATTGATACGTGAAGCTAAAGTTTGCTTTGCAGCTAAAATAGCACGACGTCCAAAATCATAAATATTTACTTCTTCTAATAATTCCTCGCCTATCTCAAAGTCAGGCTCTATCTTGATTGCATCAGAATACGAAACTTCTGCTAAAGGATTGTCCACATCATCGTCGGGACGAATTTCACGACGACGGATAATTTCCAAATCGCCTTTTTCAGCGTTAACGATTACGTCGAAATTTTCGTCGCTACCGTATTTTTTTCTTAATAAAGTTTTAAATACATCCTCTACCACTTTCATCATGGTTGGACGATCAATGCTTTCTGCGTCTTTAAACTCCTGAAAGGCTTCAATCAAATTTATACTTGCCATAACATAATTTTTTTTCAAGCAATCCGCTTGATGATTTGTTAAAATTGAATTTGAACTATAGTTGATTTAATATTCTCAAATGGAATAAGCAATTGTTGCTGGGTTGCTTTTTTACCCTTTCCCTCTGTCCACTCAATCATAATATCGTCTTCTGCTACTGTTGTTAATATGCCTTCTTTTTTAGTGCCATCTAACAACTCCACTTCTACTTTACGACCAATATTTTTATTGTATTGTCTTTTTAATACCAAGGGTTCATCCACACCAGGCGAAGAAACTTCTAAAGCAAAATCACCCTCTGGGAACCAGCCTGTTTCTTCAATGGCCTTATATAATTTTCGATTAAAGTAAATACACTTTTGTATGGGCAATCCATTGTCTCCGTCCAAATAGACTCTTATAATATGGCCAGGTTTCACCTTAATCCATACCAAAAAATAGGCTGGATCCTCTACTAATAGAGGCTCAATAATACCGTGTACCCTTTCCTTTAAATCGTTTACTTCCATAGTTAAAAAAGAAGAAGGGAACGATTTCGTTCCCTTCATTTCTCTGCTTATTCTGGAACAAAGGTAATAAAACGGGATGAAATCACCCAATAATATTGCCTATAAGCTTATTTTTGTGCCATGATGAAGCTAGTTTTATATGGTCTATTGATTTACCTGCTTTACAAAATCATATTTGATATCGTTATCCCGGTAAGTAGAGGGGTGAGAACAGTAAGACAAAATATGGAACAGGCGCAAAAGCAGCAGGCGGAGGCCTTTAAAAGGGCGCAAAACACTACTCAAAATGCTACCCCTCCCAAAAAAGAAGCACCAATTGAGGCAGAATACATTGATTTTGAAGAGATTAAGAAAAAATAAGTCCCCATTAACCAATAATAAGGTCCTTTTCCACCCGCATTCCTGGTTGTAAATACAAAACCCGCAGTCCCACCGAAGCAGCCGCAATAATATTGGGTTCATTATCGTCTATAAACACCGTTTCCGCTGCAAGGAGCCCTTCTTTATCCAAAATATGCATAAATGCTGCCGGATCTGGCTTTCTTTGACCCATTTTATGGGAATAATAGGGTGTTTTAAATAAATTTTCAAAATCACCTCCGATTGTTCTGGTAAATTCAGGAATGAAGTGGTCGTAGTGAATTTGATTGGTATTGGAGAACAAAAAAGTTGGATAGGCTTCATTGTGTGCTTTTACCCATTCGATACTTTCTTTTCGATAGCCCACCAATAATGCATTCCATGCATCAATAATTTGTTGCTTAGATAGGTTCAAATTGTATAATTGATTGAACCTTTCAATAAATTCAGTTTCATTCACTAGGCCTTTTTCTAAATCAAAAAATAGTTGATTGGATTTGTTAAGTGTAAAATGATTTTCAAAATGAGGGATTCCCAATTTTTCAAAAGCCCCATACATTTTAGCAAAGTCAATGTCATATAAAACATTGCCTAAATCAAAAATTAAATTCTTAACAACCGGCATACCTTTTTTTTAAGTTGCGTGAAGGTAAACAAAGCTTTTAAATATTTGTACATTTGAACTATGAAACAGCATTTAGCACATATAGCGGTAGTAGTAAGAGATTACGATGAAGCCATACAATACTATACCCACATTTTAGGTTTCAAATTAATTGAAGACACTGTATTGTCTGATACAAAGCGATGGGTAATGGTACAACCAACAGGTGCTGAAAATGGATGTACTTTATTATTAGCGAAAGCTGCAACCCCTGAGCAAGAAAAATGCATCGGCTATCAAACAGGAGGTCGCGTTTTTTTATTTTTATACACCGATGATTTTCAAAGAGATTATGAAAACTACACCGCTAAAGGCGTTGAATTTACTATTGCTCCTCATGTGGAAGCGTATGGTACGGTTGCAGTATTCAAAGATATTTATGGAAACCTATGGGACTTAATTGAACCATCAAAAAAATAAGGAATTTTATAATTTCAGTAATTGTTTAGCTGTTTTTATTGCTATTTTTCATAGCAGCAGCCATATACTTGCAAGCAGCATCTCCTTTGTTTAATTCAGCTTGAATATTCGCATGAGAGGCCTCGTCTCTATTTTGACTTAATTTAAATACATGTTGTAAATCTTGCACCACAATATCAAAGGAATAAATGGCTTTCATATTTTGCTCCATGTATTCGTTGGATAAATTTTTTACCTGAGTAGGTGCATCGGGATCTTTCTCAAAATGTAATGTGAGCTCGGTAAGTAAGTTGCGTAAATGTTGTTCATCTTTGATTTCCATTTTGCCTCGGGCATGCACTGTTTGGTAATTCCAAGTGCTTCCCATATTTTTTGTGGTGTACCAATTTGCACTCACAAAAGCGGAGGGTGCCGAAAAAATAACCAACACATTGTTATTGTTTTCAAAAGCAATAGTATGATCCTGTTTACGCATGATATGCCCACGAATGGTAATAATTTCGTTTTCTATTTTAATGAGCACTGGAATATGGGTAGCAACAGGCAAGCCATTGGCATCAACCCCGCAAATCGTTACAAATGGATGAGCTTGCATAAAGTCAATGACTTCCTGGTGATGGTTAGCTTTGAAATGAGGTATATCGTACATACTTATAAAATTTACAATGGTAATGCGGTGGTCGTTTTTATTTCATCCATTACAAACAAACTATTAATATGGGCCACCATGGGAAGTACTGCAAGTTTTTCTTGATAAAATTTATTATAGGACTCCACGTCCTTTGATACTAATTTCAAAAAATAATCAAAGTTGCCGGATACTAAACTACATGAAATTACTTCGGGGTATTGGGCAATGATTTGCTCAAACTCAGAAAAATTATTTCTCGTTTGTTTATCCAAAGTCACATGACAGTGTACGATTAAACCAAGTTCCATTTTTTTTCTATCTACAATGCCAACATAAGCCTGAATATACCCTTCTGATTCTAAACGCTTAATTCTATCATGGGTGGGGCTCATGGACAAATTCACTGCAGCACTAATGTCTTTAATTTTGGCAAGTGCATTTTGTTGCAAAATGCGCAAAATGGTCATATCAATAGCATCTAAACTCATGGTTGTAAGTTTTAAGAAAGGAATTATTTCTGCCAGCGGGCTAATTTCAATCTAAAATTACTATTTTTTCCTTATTTATTTTATTATAACAGTATATTTTACTGAATTTTTAATATTATTTCAGAATATTTTCTTTTCTATGAACTTTATGCAGTAATAAAAACATTATTTATGATTATCGGATGCCCAAAAGAAATTAAAGTGCAGGAATACCGAGTAGGTTTGACACCAGAAGGGGTGGACGCACTAGTAAGACAAGGTCATGAGGTATTTATGGAAACCAACGCTGGGGTAGGTTCTGGCTTTTCAGACGAAGCTTATAAAGCAGTTGGTGCTTCCATTTTAAATTCTGCAAAAGAAGTGTATGAAATTGCAGAGATGATTGTAAAGGTGAAAGAACCTTTGGCGGCTGAATATCCACTCATTAAAGCGGGACAAATATTATTTACCTATTTCCATTTTGCTGCTTCTAAGGAATTAACGGAAGCAATGATTAAATCTCATGCAGTTTGTATTGCTTATGAAACGGTTGAATTAGCAGACGGATCATTGCCTTTATTGGTTCCTATGTCTGAGGTGGCAGGAAGAATGGCCATTAACGTGGGCGCGTATTATTTAGGAAAGCCTTTTGGCGGCAAAGGAAAATTATTAGGTGGTGTGCCAGGGGTTAAGCCAGCCGAAGTATTAATTATAGGTGGAGGAATTGTTGGAACACAAGCTGCGAAAATGGCTGCAGGTTTGGGCGCCAATGTAACGATCATGGATACCAACCTTGCGCGTTTAAGGTATTTAAGCGATGTGATGCCAGCCAATGTGGTAACTCAGTATTCCACCATTTTAGCGATTAAAGAAAAATTACCTACCACCGATTTATTAGTGGGTGCTGTTTTATTACATGGTGCAAAAGCACCTCATTTGGTAAAGAAAGACGATTTAAAATTAATGGAAGCGGGTTCAGTCATTGTGGATGTAGCAGTGGATCAAGGGGGTTGTATTGAAACTTGTAAACCAACGACTCACGAAAACCCTGTTTTCACCATTAATGATATTACCCACTATTGCGTAGCAAATATGCCTGGTGCAGTGCCACAAACAAGTACAAGGGCGTTGACACAAGCCACCCTGCCTTATGCAATTGCAATTGCTTATAAAGGTTGGGAAAAAGCCATTATGGAAAACGCTGCTTTAGGAAAAGGATTAAATATTAGAGCAGGTAAAATTTTAAATAAAGGTGTAGCAGACGCTTACACAGCAGCATAAGCAATTAATTTTCTTTATATGGTAAAGGCCTAGTCTTTTGAACTAGGCCTTTTTATATGATTCTGATCATTTTCTGGAAAAATAAAAAAAGATTTTAGGCTTTATTTAAATTAATCGTAATTTTACGATTAATAAGATTTTCAATATGTCTACTTATACAAACAAAGAAGCGCAGTTGGCGCAATTCGCAAAAGCGTTAGGTCACCCAGCAAGAGTAGCTATTATTTCTTTATTATTAAAGAAGCAAACTTGCATATGTGGTGATATTGTAGATGAATTACCCCTGTCACAAAGTACTGTATCTCAACATTTAAAAGAATTAAAGGAAGCCGGTATAATTAAAGGTGAAATTGACGGTGTGAAAACATGTTATTGTATAGATGAAACTAATTGGTCAAAAATGAGTGTACTATTTAATAAAATGTTTGACTCAATTATGATTGCAAAAAAATGTTGTTAATAAAAATACTAAAATAAATATTTATGAAAACTGAATTAGAATTAAAAGAAATTGTAAAAGCAAAATACAGTGAAATTGCATTGCAAGACAAAGAAACCAATATGTCCTCTTGTTGTGGTGCAGGTGGATGTAGTACCGAGGTTTACAATATCATGTCCGACGATTATACAAAAATGGATGGATATATGGCAGATGCCGACTTGGGTTTGGGATGTGGATTACCCACTGAATTTGCCAAAATAAAAGAGGGTGATGTGGTGGTGGATTTAGGATCGGGAGCAGGCAATGATTGCTTTGTGGCAAGAAGAAGCACCGGCACAAGCGGCAAGGTAATTGGCATAGACTTCACACCAGCAATGATTGATAAAGCAAGAGCGAATGCCGAAAAAATGGGTTTTAATAATGTAGAATTTAGACAAGGTGATATCGAAAATATGCCAATCACAGACAATGCAGCGGATGTGGTTGTAAGTAACTGTGTTTTAAATTTAGTACCCAATAAACATGCAGTTCTCTCTGATATTTATCGTGTATTGAAGCCTGGTGGTCATTTTAGCATTTCTGATGTTGTACTAGTTGGCACTTTACCAAATGAATTACGCAATGCTGCAGAAATGTACGCTGGTTGTGTAAGTGGCGCGATACAAAAAGAAGTTTATTTAGAATTAATAAATGCTTGTGGATTTAAGAATGTGGTGTTACAAAAAGAAAAGCCTATTGTTATCCCGAATGATATTTTGAAAAACTATTTATCAGAAACTGATATTATTAATTTTAACCAATCAGACTTAGGTATTTTTTCAGTAACCGTATATGCAGAAAAACCTTTAAATACTTGTACTCCTGGAGGAGGTTGTTGTTAATGATGTTTATTCTGACAAATTAGTAACATAAAAAAGATATAAATATTTTGTAGGCATGAAAAATATTCTAGTATTGTGCACTGGCAATAGTTGCCGAAGTCAAATAGCACATGGTTATTTAGCAGCAATGACAAAGGGAATAGCAAATGTATATTCGGCAGGCGTGGAAACGCATGGTGTAAATCCAAGAGCCATTCACATCATGAAGGAAGATGGTATTGATATTTCCAACCACACTTCTAATAATATTAGCGAGTACTTTGCAATTGATTTTGATTATGTGATTACCGTTTGTGACAATGCAAAGGAACGATGTCCTTATTTTCCAACAAAGGCAGTAAAATATCATTATAATTTTCCCGACCCTGCTAAAGCAACTGGTTCAGAAGCAGAAATTATGGAATCATTTAAGCAGGTTCGAGAAATGATTAAGGGTTATTGTATAACATTTTTGAAAGAAAATGATTTGAATCAAGTCCTGCAATAAACATACTTACAGTAAGTGAAACAACAAGGGATTCTCTGCCCATTTATTCGTTTCAATAATCCATGTACTTGTATGTTCTTTAATATTAGTCAAAATGTCCCATGCAGCCTGCATTTGGGATTTTTTTAATGCTACATTTTTATAGGTTTCATTATTAATGATTTTACCTACAATTTCTCCATTTACCAAATAAGCGGTTTTATTGAAAATTTTTCCAATAACTTTATTTTTTCTTCCAAAGAAACAATCGCCAATTAAAATACCCAACACTGTTTCCCCAGAAAGATCTACAATCATCCTATTTTGAATATAAGCAACTGCCTCCCCTTTTTGATTAAGAATGGTATACATATTTATTGGGTTTATTGGTTTGTTTGGTTTTCATGAGCATTTCTACAATATCAGCCGTACTATGTGCTAAATTTAACTTAATAGGTTTTTTCTCATTAATCCACTCTTTAAAATATTGTTCAAATTTTTCATCTATCTTCTTTAATACCATAACCCCCAATTTTTCAAGTGCCTGTGCATTGCAAGCTTGTTCATAATGATTTAAGATAGGAATGCTTAATAGCTTTTTATTCATATACATGGCTTCGGCAGGTGTTTCGAATCCGCCGGCAGTGATAATTCCATAGCACCGAATTAAGCTACTTGTAAACTGTTCATTATTAATGGGGAAATAGGTGATATTTTTCTTGCAAGTAATTCGGTCAATTTCTTTTGAAAAAACTTCAAAATGAAATTTATTTTGTTTTAAAAAATGTGGCTCTAAGTATTGCATTGAGTATTGAGGCAGATATACGGTGATATGACCGTCGTTTATAGGGGTTGCCTTAATAATATCTTCCTTAATAATAGGATTGTAAATATGATGATCATAATTTTCAAAATGAAGTCCTATATGGCTGTCGCTTTCAACAAATTTTTCAAGTATCAAATTTCCTAAAAAATCTATTTTAGAGGGTCTTGGTGTTTTTTTACTTTGAAAACTTGCTTGATGCCCAAAGTGTATGCTTGGTATTTTTTTAAACTTACATGCTAAAGAAGTAACAAAATCAAAATCGTTAATGACTAAGTCATACTCCTCTAAGGGCAATTTTTTTGCATCTTTAATGACACTTAGCGATAATGAGCGTAAAATTTTAATATAATCAAGTCCCCCACTATGTTTATAAAATAAACTCAGCCCCTTACTCTTATATTTCACTGGCAAACTACTTGGCAAATTTGCATTACTCCCACTTAACATGAAGTCAACTTGGCCATATTTTTTTAAATACGGATACAATTCAATAGCCCTACTAATATGACCATTCCCTGTACCTTGTATTGCATAAAATATTTTCATATATACTTATAGTGAAACCTGAAATGCAACCTCACTAGTCATGACATTTAATTCAGTATTTAAATGCACCACTTTAATTTTTTCTTTTGAAACATGTTCAAACTGTTTTGGATTATAATGATATAAATGCCAAGCGTTATCATAATATTCTAAAGAAGTTGAATTCTCGATCCAATCACCACTATTTAAATAAGTAACAGTTCCCCTATCTGTTGAAATAACGCGCAGCTGAGGTTGATGGATATGTCCACAAATAACATATTGATAGCCGTTTTCAATGGCTAACTCTGCTGCTGTTTGTTCAAAATTGCCAATCCAAGAAACCGCTTGTTTTACCCCATTTTTAACCTTTTTACTAAAACTCATTTTCTCACGTCCAAACAACCTTGAAATCCAGTTAAATAAGCTATTCAATATAATCAGTAAATCATAACCGTAACCACCTAATTTAGCCAATATTTTAGCACTTCCCTTTGTGGTTCTATCAAATACATCTCCATGAAAAACCCAATTTTTTTCACCATTTATCTCAAATACAATTTTATCAGTAAGTAAAATATTGCCCATTTCAAAATCGGCGTATTTGCGTAAAGCTTCGTCATGGTTTCCTGTAATATAAACCACTTTAGTGCCTTTACTGGCCATATTAAAAATCTCTTTTATGACCGCCATGTGACTAGCAGGGAAAAAGCGTTTGCTAAACTGCCAAATATCAATAATATCCCCATTAAGAATCAATGTTTTAGGCTGAATACTTCTTAAGTAGTTCAAAACCTCTTTTGCTTGACATCCAAAAGTGCCCAAATGAACGTCACTGATTACGCATACTTCAATATAACGTTTTTCCATCGGGTAAGTAGTTTTAGTAAAATACGTTAATGTATATGTCCTTATTATTTCCTAATTATTAATAAATTATTAACTTATTATAGCTTTGTTGTAACTTATGATAGTAATAATAAATTCGTGATGAAATAGTTATATATGAAAGACAGATTTATTGCTAGAGATATTAGTTGGTTAAGTTTTAATGGGCGCGTTTTACAAGAAGCCAACGACCCATCAGTTCCATTAAATGAAAGAATTAAGTTTTTAGGTATTTTTTCAAATAATTTAGATGAATTTTTCAGGGTGCGCGTTGCCACTTTGAAAAGAATGACTGAATACACAGATAAAAAAGGACATATTCAAAATATTGATTTAATTGAAACTCCTCAGGCTATTTTGGATGAAATTCAAAGAATTGTTTTAAGACAGCAGAATGAATTTAACAGAATATGGCAAAATTTAAATAAGGAGTTAAAGGAAAATAAAATTTTATTGGTTGATGATAAAAAATTGAATCTCGAACAAAAAACTTTTATTAAGAATTACTTTGATGAAGTGGTACGTCCTTATATTATTCCCTTAATGATTGAAAATGTCCCAGAGCTTCCTTATTTAAGGGACAAAAGTTTATACTTAGCTATTGTAATGGCCAATAAATCAAATGCCTATGATCAAAAATTTTCTTTAATAGAAATTCCTTCTAAATCTATTGGTCGGTTTATTTTATTGCCTTCAAAACCAGGATCATCAAGTATTATTT
Source organism: Bacteroidota bacterium (assembly GCA_947457075.1). GTDB lineage: Bacteria > Bacteroidota > Bacteroidia > Chitinophagales > Chitinophagaceae > Sediminibacterium. Next base: position 57,805 of record CANGUG010000010.1, on the reverse strand, counting down.
TACTAGAAGATTTAATTAGGTATAATTTACCGATTATATTCTCCCACTTTAAATTTAATAAATTCGATGCGCATGTATTTAAAATAACAAAAGACGCAGAAATTGACTTAGACCAAGAAGTAGGTGCCAATTTTATAGATAAAATTTCAAAAGGTATCAAAAATAGACGCAAGGGTAAACCTGTTCGATTTGTCTATGAAAAAGAAATGAATGCTGAGATGCTTGAATTTTTGATTAAAAAATTAAAGCTTTCTAGGAAAAGTAGCATGATCCCTGGTGGGCATATACATAATTTTAGGCATTTTATGGACTTCCCCAACATCATCCCTATAAAAAATACAAGACCTAGTCCTTTAATCCACCCCGCATTTAAAAAAAAGGAGCTTGTTTCGGATATACTGCTTGAAAAGGACGTTATGTTACATTTTCCTTATCATTCCTATGATCCAATCATTGATATGTTAAGAGAAGCTGCAATGGATGACCATGTTATAAGCATAAAAATTACAGCCTATCGTTTAGCAAGCAATTCTAAAGTAATTAATGCCTTAATTAATGCGGCAAGAAATGGAAAATTGGTAACGGTTTTCTTAGAATTAAAAGCACGTTTTGACGAGGAAGCAAATCTAGAATGGAAATCGATATTAGAAGAGGAAGGAGTTAATGTATTAGTGGGCGTGCCCAACAAAAAAGTACATGCAAAACTTTGTATTATTCAAAAAAGAGTTGCTGGAAAAATTATTAAATATGGATTTATAAGTACTGGCAATTTAAATGAAAAAACTGCTAAAGTTTATGCAGATCATTGTTTGCTTACTGCCAATGCACAATTAATGAATGAATCTACTAGGATATTTACTTATTTAGAAAACTGGCAGCAAGGGGATAAGCCAATTGTCAAAATGCAACACTTATTGATTTCGCCGATTAATATGAGAAATTCAATAATGCAATTAATTGAGAACGAAATAAAAATCGCAAAGCAGGGTAAGCAAGCAAAAATCATTATTAAACTTAACGCTTTAACTGATATAACTCTTATTGAGCACTTATACAAAGCAATTAAGGCAAATGTAGAAGTTCATTTAATTATTAGGGGAATTCTTACATTGAAATACAATAATGAAAAAGGAAATCAAAAACTAAATGCCATTAGTATTGTGGATCAATATTTAGAACACGCTAGGGTAATGATATTCCATAATAAAGGAAAAGAGAAAGTGTATATTTCCAGTGCCGATTGGATGGTGCGTAATTTAGACCATCGAATTGAAGTTGCAACGCCTATTTTCGACCCTATTATAAAAAAAGAATTAATTGACATTATTAATATTCAATTAAAAGACAATCAAAAAGCCAGGATCCTTGATTCAGATTTGGCCAATAAATATGTACCTTTGATAGGTAAAAAATATAAGTCGCAAGAAGCTACCTATTTATACTTAAAAGGTAAAAAATAACAAATTGATTTTAGCAGCCATCGATATTGGAAGTAACGCAGCAAGGCTTTTAATTAGCGAAGTTGAACAAAAAGGCAAAGAAGTAACATTCAATCGAATAAATATTGTTCGAATTCCTTTACAATTGGGATTTGACGTGTTTGAAAAAGGATTTATAGGTAGTCGCAAGCGAAAAATGCTCATTGACACTATAAAAGCATACAAGCAGTTAATGAAAGTATATGAGGTGGAGCATTATATGGCTTGTGCCACAAGTGCTATGAGGGATGCCCAAAATAGCAAAGAAATAATTAAAGAAATAGAGGACGAAACTAGCATTGAAATTGAAATTATTTCTGGTGAACTAGAAGCTGAAATAATTTACGAAAATCATATTGCTGAACTACTAGACAACAAGGATAGTTACTTGTATATGGATGTGGGTGGCGGAAGCACTGAACTAACGCTCTATCGCAATAATGAGTTGGTACTACAAAAATCAGTTAATATAGGCACAGTCCGTTTACTTACCAATAAAGTGACTAATGAAGCCTGGGAGGAATTGAAAGATACTTGCAAAATGATTGCTAAAAATTATGCGCCAATTATTGGTATTGGATCAGGGGGGAATATTAATAAAATTTTTTCACTACTAAGGTCAAAAGACGATAAATACCTCCAATCAACTGCAGTTAAAGACATGTATAGAGATATGCTGCAGTTGAATATTGAAGAGCGTATGAAAAAATACAACATTAAAAAAGATAGGGCAGAAGTAATTGCACCAGCACTTGAAATTTATACAAATATATTTAAGTGGTGTAATGTTGAACAGGTTTTAGTGCCTAAAATTGGGCTGGCTGATGGATTAATTCATCATTTGTACGACTTAGTTATTAAGGAAGCTTAGATGAAGATCAAAATGCGTCTATTCCAAAAATAAAGGCGGCTTGTAATAAATTTGAGCAATTGTAGTTACTCTATATTTTTCTGATATATTTTTTTAGAAAAAACAAACTTATTCCTTAAATAAAATCGTTGATTTAAAGTTGAATTAAGATTACAGGAAACCATAATTTTAGTAGCCTTATTGTCTTTGGCAATCTCTTCAATAAAAGCATACAATTGTGTTGCTGCATTTAATCTTCTGTACTTTGATAAAATATGCAAATGTTGAATTTCAACAAAACTGTTTTCATTAAATAATTCATTCGATTTTTTAAGTATTGTACCTCCCACTATACTTTTAGTAGCTTCTTTTTCAAAAATAAAAACTAACATTAAACGATCAAGCAAGTAATTTTCAAATATATCTTTGAATCTTATTTTATTTATTGGTATAGCAGCATTACTCAAATAGGCGTCATAAAAAATAGGCCAATCTTCTTTGTCGGCTTCCCTGTAAGTATATAAAATATCGTTCAATGACATATACAAATATTCATAAAAAAAATTCGGACTTAACATTCAGTTGATATTACGAAATTGTTAAGCGTGCATAAAAAAAGAGGTTCAAAATGAACCTCTTTTTTTATAAAGTAGCCACTTTATAAATTAGTAGTTAAATTTAGCCCAACCTTTCCACCAAGTAGCATCCACCCCATTTAAACCAATAGCACCTCTAAAAGTAACTGGCTTGAAGTAAGGGTTTTGTAATTTAGCATCATCAAAAGAGCCATTGCTTGCATAGTTGAAATTAGCAGCAGTTCCTAATACTAAATTAATACCAGTGGGTGCAGCTGAACCTGCATAAGGAGTTGCATCAAACATGGTATAGTTAAATGGCTGAATCAACTTTGCATCCACTGCATTCAATGCAATGGCATTTCTATAAAACGGAGTTGACACCCAAGCCAACATACTCGCATCAGTAGCACCAGTTGGAGCACTAGCACTTACTGTATATTTTACATTAATGTTATTGCCTGCGAAAGTATTATTTTTAAATCGAATAGTACTATCTACTATATTTAAATCAGTAGGAGTACCAGTACTAGCATCAATTAACAAACCAATTGGCCATCCCATGAATATTGAATTTTGAATAGAAATACCAGAGTTTCTTCTAATTTGAGCACCCGCTAGGTACAAGCTATTGCCAATATTAGTTAATGTTGCTCTTGGCCCAATAAGCGTAAAATTTGAAAATACAGCATTTGTTTTTGGAGAGGCAGTAGTACCAGTTGGGTTATTGTCAGATTCAAATGCTTCTGATTTAGAAATATCTGCAATCGCAGAATCACGGATTACAATACCAAATTGTACATTACCACTATAGCCATTGTCCGAGTCAAAATCATCATCCTGACCTTTGTAAGAAATTAAATATTTGCAGTTCACTGTACCACCAAACCACTCAAAACTATCGTCTTTACCAAAAGCAGCTTCAACATATTCAATAGTTGTACCACTACCTACTGCAGCCATCGTTAAACTATTAATTTCTTTATCTGGTTGATAAGCATATCCAGCATATTCAATTCTTACATATTGTAAAATTCCCGAATTATCCGCAGGGTTAACAGTTGGGAATGCAGCATCACCTGCACCCGCTAATCCGTCACCATTTGCATTATCAACACCTCCTTCAACTTGGTATAATCCATTTACCGCAGCGCCGTTCACTGTGAAAGTTGTATTAATTGGAGCAGTTCCGCACAATACAATACCACCCCAATCGCCTGATTGTGGATTGGCAGAGGCCGAAGTAAATATAATTGGCTTGTCAACAGTTCCTTTAGCTATAATTTTGGCTCCACGGCAAATTACTAAAGCAGAAACATCCGCACCAGAAAACTGCCCTTTAACTGTGGCACCAGCTTCAACAGTAAGTGTAACTCCTTTAGTGATATACACAATACCAGACAAGAAGTTGATATCTTTTGCTAATAACGTAGTGTCTTTTGTGATTCTTCCCTTTAAAGTCACTGTATTGGCAGTTGGACTTGTGTTACCAGTACCACCGGCATTAATAATAACGATTTGCTTTTCACCGTCTGCTTCCACTTTTCTACAGCCAGTTACAGCTAAAAAGGCTAATGATAAAATAAATAATTGTTTCATTGTTTTTGTATTTAAAAAAGATTTGTTGTTGAATGATATTATAAAGCGTAATTAAATGATATTCCATAAGTAGCACCGAATCTTCTAGAAAAACGAACTGCATCAATTCCTTTTTCATATTTAAGATTAGTGGATACGTTTTGATAAAAAACTTGTGTTTGGTTTAAGATGTCTGAAGCTGTTAGTTTAATTTCAGCTTTATTGTTCATTATTTTTTTGCTCATTTGAAAATCAACCAATGCCCTTGGTGCTTCATATATATTGGGGGAGGCTGAACCTGCTTGCATGTCTCCCACTAAGTATATACGCTCTCCAATTTGATTAAATAATAAAGTTGCATTGAACCCTTTATCTACTATATCATATAGTAAGCCAAGGTTCATTAAATAAGGGGACTGTCCTTGTAATTGTCTGTTTATGTTTAAACTTTCGTCTTTTATTCTACTGTTAATCAAAGAAGCATTGGCTTGGAAAGTGAAAAATTTATTTAATTTTTTTCTTGCTTCAATTTCCATTCCATAGGTAGTGGCTTTCTTGGCATTTTGGAAAGAGAAAGTACTTGATCCACCTGCGCCTTCACTAAATATTTGTTCGATAGGGTTTACAAAGTCCTTATAAAATACACCAACCGTAAATACTTCACCAGAACCTGGATATAATTCATACCTTAAATCCGTATTGGTGATTTTTGTTCTTTTTAAAGACGGGTTACCTTGTACAGAAGCATTTAATTCAAAATCAAAGATGTTCAAGAAAGAGAGTTCTCTTAATTCTGGTCTAATGACTGTTTGAGATGCGGTAAGTCTTAAATTACTATTTTGCGTAATCTTATAAGTTGTATTCAAACCAGGTAGAAAGTCGGTAACCCTTGATAAAGTATGTCTTGGATCGTATTTATTTGCGCTACCTACTAACTGATCGAAATCCTCCACACGTATACCCCAAACTGCTCTTAACTTTTCGCTTAATTTATTGTCAAATTGCACATATCCTCCATTCAAAATGGTGTTGGCCATGTACCTGAAATTTCTTCCTTTAATGGCATCAAATCCAAATTTATTATCTGTTCCATTACCAAAATTTTCAGGAGCAAAAACCACATCTGGAGCTAAAGCTCTTAATGCAGGGTTGTCTTTTGGTAAGAAATTGGCAAATAATTTGGCATCATACAAACGATCCTTGATTTGTAAAATATAACCCGCTTTAATAGTTTGTTGTCCAATTTTATAGGAGATGTCTCCACCTGCTGTATAGATATAATCGCTCAAGTTTTGAAAAATTCTACTTCCTGATTGTTGAGATAAAGTATTAGATATATTCAATACATAAGGATCATTACCAGTTGTAGATTTAGTATATAAAATTCTTCTTTGATCAGGACTATAGCTGTCTAAAATATTAAATGCACCATACCAATTAAACTTCAATTTAGGAGACAAGCTATGTTCACCGTTTAGTTGATTGGTGAAAAAAGTATTTTGAGTAAAATTAAATTCATTACCCTTCATCAAATCATCTCTTGTATATTCATTACCAGTTCTTGAAGTAAAGGCGTTACTTGACTTTACATTTAAAATGGCTTTATAGCTTATTTTATTCAATGGATTTAAGTACATAGACAAGCCGGCAATAGCACCCATATTAATGTCTTGAATGTACTTTTCATCGGCATATTTGTAAATAGTTGAGAAAGTATTTCCTTCAAGCGTGTTTTGCTGATTTAAATTATTTTGAAATCTTTGGTTTCTTGCAAAGTTAGCACCTAACATTCCCCCCACTTTTTTACCAAATAAAGTACCCGTAAATCCGCCATTCATTTGTAATGCAAAATTGGGGGCTGCTGTAGTTTTAACTGGGACCCAGTTATTAGCCATAGTTTTACCCAAGGCAGTTTTAGCAGCAATATTAGTAGTGTCAAAATTAGACTTAGTAGTATATCCAGCTGGCAATGATCTTGTACCATCGTCAATACCATACCAATCTGTTTTACCTCCTTTGTCTTTGTAAAAATCTTTGCCCGTAGTAATAGCGTTATAACTTGTTGACAATTGAATATTGAAAAAGTTTTTTGTTGGAATGTCTTTGGTATTTACTTGAATTAAACCACCAGCCCATTCTCCTGGCAATTCAGGAACAAATGCTTTATTAATAATGATATTATCAATGATTTGTGAAGGAAATAAATCAAAAGAAAAAGTTTTACGATCAGGCTCTGTACTTGTCAATAAAATTCCATTCAGCATGGCTTGATTATATCTATCTGCTAATCCTCTTACAACAATATATTTACCTTCTTGTATAGAAGCACCGGGAGTTCTTTTTAAAATTTCAGCTGTATTTCTATCTGGACTTCTTTTAATACTTTCAGCTGAAATAACAGAAGCCACTGTATTGGTATTTTTCTGATAAGCAATTAATGCACTAGCAGTTTCACCTTTATTATTTGCTCTTGAGGTACTAACTACTACGTCCGTTAATTTGTTACCTGCTTCCTCTAACAAAACATCTTTTATAATCTCTTCTTTGTCACTTGTCGCTTTTATATTAGCGATGGTTGATTCCTTGTATCCTACATAACTTAATACTAAAGTGTAATTTTTATTGACATCAATATTGAAACTATATCTTCCTTCCACATCCGATTTAGTCACTATTGTTTTTTCCCCTTTCAAAGAAACTGTAACTGAAATTAGTGCTTCATTTTTTGAATTGGTAATCTTCCCTGATAATTTTGCTTTTTGAGCTTGAACTAGTAAAGCAGATAAAACGAATGTAAATAGTATGGATAGCCTTTTCACGATATAGAGTTGTTTATACCGCAAATATTAGACACTAATGTTACCAAATTGTTACCTGAATATGAACTTAATATTAACTTTAAATTAACTTAGTAACAAATGCAATCAAAAAAATAAGTATTTGATAATCAGTATTTTAAAAGCAGTTTTTAAGCCCAAAGCAAAGTCAATTGTTGACGCTTAAAATGGATGAAAATGCTATTCAATAAGCTGTATTTACAGGACTAGTGACTTTATCTGCTCCAATATGCATTTGCTACTAATCTAAATGATAAACATTATGCAGGTCGTCTGTATTGGTAAAGTTTACCCCTAAGTCATTAATGAGTCCGTCTTTTATGTCATAAGCCCAGCCATGCAAGTGTAGGTTTTGCCCCCTTTTCCATGCATTTTGAACAATGGAAGTTTTTCCTAAATCATGTACTTGTTCCATTACATTTAGTTCCACAAATCTTCTTGCTCTTTGATCTTTATCAGCAATGGCATCCAGCTCAACATGATGATAACGATAAACATCCTTGATATGGCGTAACCAATTATCAATTAAACCTAGTTGTTTATTGTTCATTGCAGCGATGACTCCACCACAACCATAATGACCACAAACGATAATATGTTTTACCTGTAAAACCTCCACTGCATAAGACAATACACTTAGCATATTCATATCACTGTGTACCACCATATTGGCAATATTACGATGCACGAATACTTCCCCTGGATTTGTTCCTGTAATTTGATTTGCAGGGACGCGACTATCCGAACAACCTATCCATAAATACGCTGGATTTTGCTTATCCGCCAATTCATTAAAAAAATTAGGGTTTAGTGCTAATTGATCCGCTACCCATTTTTTATTATTCTCAAGTAATTTTTCGTATGAGTTTTTCATATTAGCGCGCCATTTTTAAATAAATTGTAATAGTGTTGTGTTTATAAATATAGTTAATTTTTTTATTAATTCCTAGACATATACTAGGTGCGGCTTATTCTACAAAAACAAGCATTTTAAGCAGTTTTACTGTAATTTTATATAATGAATTTACTCATTGAAACGCTGGGCTGGATTGCCTCAGTATTAATTGTAGGATCCTACGCCTTGAATATCACAGGTAAATTATCTACCGAAAGCAAATGGTATGTTTGGGCCAATATAATTGGAGGATTGTTTTTTGTAATCAATACCTATTTTCACCAGGCTTATCCAAGCATGGTGGTCAATACTATTTGGGTATTCATTGCGATTATCATGATAGTGAAAAGAAAAAAGAATCAGTCATAAGGTATGCAACAGATCAATGCCCTGAAGAATGGCTTTTTGAAATGGATAATACTTTGTTTAATAATTGGCATATTGACTGGTGCAGCTACTGCATTTTTTTTATACAGTTTAGGAGAGATTACTAATTTTAGGGAAACACATAAATGGATTATATATAGCTTGCCGATTATTGGATTTGCCATAGGAGCATTATATCATTATTATGGCGGGGAAGCTAAGAAAGGAAATAATTTACTAATTGAACAATACCATTCGCCACAAGCGACCATCCCATTTAGAATGGCCCCCTTAGTATATATAGGCACCATTTTAACACATTTGGCGGGTGGTTCAGCAGGCCGAGAAGGCACAGCAGTTCAAATGGGAGGCGCTATCGCTGATCAATTTACCAAACTGTTTAAATGTAATAAAGAGGAGCGTAAAACAATCATCATAATTGGAATAAGTGCAGGATTTGCTGCCGTTTTTGGCACTCCATTAGCAGGAGCGCTATTTGCTTTAGAAATTATGCTTTTCAAAAATGTTAAGCTAGCGGATCTACTTTCAAGTTTTGCTGCAGCTTATATTGCTCACTTTACTTGTTTGACGCTAGGCATACAACATACTATTTATATTATTAGTGAAATTCCTAGTATCACTACTACAAGTATTAGTGCAACCTTATTAGCAGGGTTCATTTTTGGGTTAGCTGCATTATTGTTCACTCAAATGAATTTTATTTGGTCATGGTTATTTAAAAAAATTAAATACCCTCCTTTTAGGCCATTCATTGGCGGAATTATTTTATTAGTCGCCATTGGTTTGTTGGGCACCACTAAGCATATTGGTCTTGGTATCCCTACTATAATTGAATCATTTAATCATCCAATAGGGAAGTATGATTTTTTCATTAAGCTACTACTTACCACATTTACTTTAAGTGCAGGATTTAAAGGAGGGGAAGTCACTCCCTTGTTTTTTATTGGTGCTACACTGGGTAATATTTTAATTTGGTTTATTCCTTTGCCAATGGCTTTATTAGCTGGTATGGGTTTGGTAGCGGTATTTGCAGGAGCAACCCATTGTGTTATCGCTTCTATCGTGCTTGGGATTGAACTATTTGGAATAAATGCTGGAGTATTTATAGGTATCGCAACTGGGGTAGCTTATTTTGCATCAGGTGCTAATGGAATATATAGTGCTCAGTTACAACAAGGAGCAAAATTCAAATTATACCATTATTTGAAACGTTTAATAAATTTATAAATCATTTTATGGCTATTTTAAAACTAGTAGAAACAACCCAGGAAATAATTGGGTTAAAACAATTACAAACAAATAATTTAAGACGACTCATTGGCGAGGAGGAAGCAATGAAAGAAGGATTTGTTACTTCAGAGTATGAATTATCCTTGCTACAAAAAATGCATGCAATACACCCATCTATTATTGTTAAGGAAGAAGATGAAGTGGTGGGTTATACGATTGTTACCAATAAAGCGGTGTACGGCGAACATCCCGAAGTAGATCATTTATTGAATACCCTAAACAAAACCATGTATAAGGGAGTATTGCTAAATGAAGTTCCCTATATTTTAGTGGGTCAGGTTTGTGTTGCTAAAAGTCATAGAGGACAGGGCTGGGTACCTGCTATGTATGATTATTATCAACAACTTCATGCAAAAGAATACACTTATTTAGTAACGGATATTTCTCAATCCAATAAAAGATCCATTAAAATGCACCAGAAAATTGGATTTGAAACTATTGGTGTCATTGAACAAGTAGGAACTGGCTGGGATATCGTCCTATGGGATTGGAATGCATAATTAAAAGTGGCGATAACTATTTTAAATTTTAATCACGCATAAGCGGTCTTGTTAAACAAGTAGGTCCTCCTCCTCCTTTAACGCTAATTTCTTCGCCTTCATATTCAATTACTTTACAACCTGCTTTTTCTAACCTGTCTTTGGTGATTGGATTACCCTTTACCATTAAACATACTCGCGGTGATAATGCTAAAACATTGCACCCCATGCTATCAAACTCCGCATCAGGCACTTCTACTAATTCATAACCGCGTGCAATTAATTCGTTTCTAAATACAATTGGAATTAAGGGAGAATACACCACTGCTAAATTACTATCTACTGGACTCAATACCGACATTAAATGAAACACGTCCGAAGGCCCTTTGTAATGGGGCATAGGCACGGATATAACTGTTACGCCTAATGGTGAAACGAATGCAGTTAATTGCCTTATTCCTTCTTCATTGGTTCGATAGGTATGGCCCACTGCCAATGTTTTCTCATCTAGCCAGGCTACATCACCTCCTTCTAAAGTACCTGGTGCAGTGATCATCCCTAGTACAGGAATGCCATTGGCTTCAAAAGCGTGTTGTTGAACAACTGGTTCATTCACTCGACCTGCTTTGCCCATATTGCAAATAATCATTCCTTTACTGGTGGCAATAGCTGCATCTCTACAATAAATTGAATCCATATTTACACTATCCTCCTGAGGAAAATACAAAACTTCTGCCCCATTGTCTTTTAAAATTTTTTCAAATGCCTCATACTCTTCCAATGCTTTTTCAATAACAGGTTTACCCAAATAATTAAGGGCTTCCCAATGTTTTGAAACATGTGCCTCATCAATAAATGCAGCAGCTGCTTTTTTGATAAAAACCGATTTTAATTTTCCTGATTCAGAATGTGCGCTCATGGTGGATTATATTACTTAGTATTATTGATTCGTAGTTGTGTTTAAAATATATCGGCTGTTAAAATACAAAAATCTAAAGTAGTTGATTATCCTTATTGGTTTTTTGATCTCTTTTCCAAACCGCAAAAACATAAATTGGCACCGAGGACATGGTAAGTACAAAGCCCCAGAATACGGTTTCATATCCTAAGCCTATAGTGATCCACATGCAAAAAACAAATGCCAAACTTGCTAATAATATTGCACCGTTAAATACTGCGTTGGAAGGCAATGATCCCTTTAATCTTAATAATAAATAGGAAGCAGTGCAAAATATATAAGGAATTAAAATAGTTGAAGTTGTCAATAAAATTAAAAACTGAAACTGAGCCACTAATCCTTTGGTATAATTCATGGCCATAAATACAGAAACAAAAATGCTAGAAATCACAATCCCAAATACAGGAACACCTTTGTTATTTTTACGGGTAAAAATAGCGGGAAATAACTTGTCTTTGGCAATGGCATAAGGCATTTGTCCTTGGATTAAAATGTACCCGTTGAGGGCACCAAATGCGGATATAGCTACCCCTGCACTTACCCAATATTTTGCACTCGCTCCCCAAATAATAACCGCTGCATCGGCAAAGGGAGTGACACTTTGTTTTAGAGCAGCAGCTGGGATCATCCCCATAATGCTTACCGTACTTAAAATATATACAACTGTTGCAATGAGGGTGCCCAAAGTAGTAGCTTTGGCAACAGTAGCTGCAGAATTTGCCACACTGCCCGAAGGAATGGTTGCACATTCAATGCCAAGGAAAGCGAAAAACGTTAAGGTGGTTGTTGCTGTAATAGCAGCAATGGAGGAAGTACCGCTGGAATTAAAAGGTAAAAAATTATTCCATTGAATATAAAATAATCCAACAACCCCAATTAAAACAATGGGGACAATTTTTAAAATGGTAGTGACTAATTGAAGGATGCCTGAGGTTAAAATACCTAAGGAATTTATCCAAGATAAAAACCAAATGGTGCCTAGTCCTGTAGCCACTGCTAAAATGGAATTAGTTGCCAAACTGGGAATAAAAGTACTCATTGCGCTGATAAAGGAAACCGTAATAGCGGCATTGGTGCACCATACAGAAACCAAATAACCCCAGGCTACTAGAAAGCCGGCAAAATCACCTAATCCTTTTTGTGAATACGCATAGGGTCCGCCGTCGGCAGCGGGCAATAATTTAGATAAATGCGCAAATACTTTTGCAATTAAAAATGCCCCAATCGCAGCACAAACCCATCCAATTAAACTTATGCCTCCAAAGCTGGACAAAGTAGCAGGCATCATAAATACACCTGCACCAATCATATTGCCAACGACCAATGAAGTACTCGTCCACAATCCCAATTGTTTTTTTGTTTCCTGCATAGTGTTAAGATAGGAAAAGTACTTCAAAAACAAAAATGGACCTGAAATAAAAATGCCCCCAGAAGTTAAACTTCATGAGGGCATTTTTTAAGTTGTTAAACTTAGTTAAATCATTCAGTTAGAATTAATAACCTTCGTTTTGTACTAATTTTTTATTTACATCCATCTCTCTTTGAGGGATAGGCATGATTAACTTTGGAGAATTCCAAGCCAAAGTACCAACAGAAATTTGTAATCTCTTAGCATCTGGTAAGAATTGTCCTTCGAAAGCTAATTCTAGTCTTCTTTCTTTTAATACATCCGCTAAAGAAACTGTATTTAAAGGAGCTAAACCAGCACGTGTACGAATTGCATTCACATCAGTTAGTGCTGATGCACCCACTGCAGTACCCGCTCTCACATTTGCTTCAGCTCTTGTTAAATGCATTTCAGATAAACGAATAACTGGCACATCACCAAAACGATCCAAATGCTTCATGGTGTAGTAGTTACCGCCTGATAAAACAAAATAGTCTTTTCTTTTATCCCCTGTTTCGTATTGAGCAAAATGTGCTGTTTTAATTTTACAATCACTTCTTCCAGCACTACCTGCAATGGTACTGATGGTTCTTCCGAAATAAGTATTTAAAGCGTTAGTACCATCCTGAGCAGTTACTTTCATTGAAAATAAATATTCAGCAGGTGTTGTTCCGCCATTTTTAATAAAAGTAAACCAGTTTTTGTCAATATCATTCGCAATGGTTTTACCGCTACCAGTAATTACTCTATTAGCAGCAGCTCCAGCATCAGCATAATTTTTTAACATTAAATGTACTCTTGATAATTGAGCAGCAGCTGACCATTTTGTTGCGTAGATGCCATTTGAAGACGGCAATAAAGTTTCAGCTCTATTTAAGTCAGCGATCACTTGATCATATACTGCTTTCACAGTTGCTCTTGCTTTATAATCCGCTTCAGTTACATTACCAGTTGGTGTTAAAACAATTGGCACACCCAAATTTGCAGCGTAATCGCCATCACCAAATGGCTTAGCAAATAATTTTACCAATTCAAAATAAAGAGAGCCTCTTAAGAAAAGAGCTTCTCCTTCAACACGCGCTTTATTAGCTGGTGAAGAAGTTACTTTATCAATCGCTGATAAAACATTGTTGATACGATTAATCGTACTGTAAGCTGCGGTCCAAGTACCTGTTGCATTGGAGTTGTTGGCTACCATTTGCCCTCTGTACGCATCAGATAAGCCTGCAAAAGTACCAGTGAAATTAATATTATCGCTATTACCGATTAATTCATTCAATACCATAATATCTCCACCGTAAAGCGTTGCTGCTTGCGCTCCATCATAAGCTCCAACAAGCGTAACATTTACATCACCCTCAGATAATAAGGCTTTACTATCGGAAATACTTTGGTACGGGAATACGTCCAAACGCTTTTCGCAAGCCGTAGCAAGTACGCTCGTAAACAAAATAGCAGTTAAGTATTTGTTTATTGTTTTTTTATATATTTTCATAAAATTCATTATTAACAAATTAGAAATTAATGTTTACGCCAAACAATATTGTTCTTGGTTGTGGCGGTGTATAAAAGTCATTGCCCTTTGCAATATTTGAATCAAAATCATCCGCATTAACCTCAGGATCCCAATAAGGATACTTTGTGAAGGTTAATAAGTTTTGTCCTGATACATACACTCTTAATTTTTCAAGCTTAAGCTTTCTTAATTTCTTAGCATCAAAAGTATATCCAAGTGAAGCTGTTCTTAAACGAATGTAAGAACCGTCAACAATGTAACGACTACTAATTTGAGCACCATTGTTATAGAACAATCTTGCTTGAGGGATATTGGTGATATCACCAGGCTTTTGCCAACGTGCCATTTGATCATATGTTTGGTTATCCTCATAACGCATACTAGCAGAAGAATAACGACCCATACCGTAAATGTTATTTTCGTTACCAAACACCGCATTGAAGAATATTGACATGTCAAATCCTTTGTAAGAGAATGAGTTGGTGAAACCTAAAATTACATCTGGGTTAGGATTACCTGTAACCACTCTTTGTGCTTGACTAAATACGCTTGTTTTAGTCCTGTCAATTGTTCCGTCTGCATTTTTTGTATTCTTATACCATAATGCATTACCATTCGCAGGATCAACACCAGCCCACTCTGCAGTATAGTAAACACCAATTGCATATCCTTCTTGAACACGGTTCATATTACCCACACCGCCTTCAATTACTTGACCTTGGATATCGGTAACCTTATTTTGGTTCAATGCAACGTTAAAGCTTGTGTTCCACTTGAATTCGCCTACTAAGTTTTGTGTATTTAATACAAATTCATATCCTTTGTTTTCTAATTTACCAACATTCTTTACCATGCTAGAAAAACCAGTTGTTGCTGGGATATTTACGTTTAATAACAAACCATCTGTATTTTTAACGTAATAGTCAATTTCTCCAGAGATTCTATTATTAAAGAAACCGAAATCGATACCTACGTCAGTTTGAGTAGTTGATTCCCATCTCAAGTCATCATTTCTTAATTGAGAAGGTCTTTGACCAGCAGCACCAGCATAACCAGCGTCACCAGTAAACAAGCCCATTTGAGGGAAGTTACCAATTTCAGAGTTACCCACGATACCATAAGAAGCTCTTGCTTTCAAGAAACTTAAATATTTGTTATTGCTTAAGAACTTCTCGTTAGACAAGATCCAACCAGCAGAAAGTGCTGGGAAGAAACCAGTTCTTGAATTCTTACCAAATCTAGAAGATGCATCTATACGACCACTTGCTGAAACGATATACTTTTCGTTAAATGTGTAATTAGTTCTTAAAAAATAAGATAAAAATCTGAAATCTGTTTGAGAAGAACTACCACCAGATTTAGTAGCAGCACTTGCAATTTTTTTATAAGAATCAGAAGGGAAGCCAATACCAGTAGTACTGTTATATTTCGCTTGAGATTGTTGGTATTGCATACCTAAAGTAGCAGCGAAATTGTGCACACCCTTTATTTTATTATAGCTAAAATAGCTATTGGTATTATAGTTAGTGATAAATGCGCCTGTGTTAGTACCCTCACCAGTTGAAGAACTTGTGTTTCTAACTGTTTGTGTTTGGAAATAACGCTCTTCATTTTGGCTTAAGAAGTCTAAACCAAATTCAGATTGGAATGTTAAACCTGGTAATAATTTCACTTTGAAATAAGTATTACCAAAAGTTCTGTACACATCCTGTGTATACTTTGCGTAATCAATTTGAATTCTTGGGTTAAAATATATACCCACGTTTACATCACCTGGAGGTGTACCTGTTGGTAAGCCCGTGTTAGGATCAGTAAATGGAGTCATTGGAAGTAATGCAGCAGATTGTAATGGATTAGAAAACGCATTATCACCTGGCAAACGACGATTGTATGTTCTAGACAAGCTTAAAGAAACTCCTAAATCTAACCAATCATTTGCTTTTTGATCCACATTTAAACGACCTGTAGTTCTGCTTAAATCATTACCAACAATTGTACCACCTTGGTCTAAGTGTTGGAAAGAAGAGAAGAATTTAGTTTTATCATTACCACCTCTAATTTGTAAATCAGCTTGGCGGTATTGGCCTGTTTGAAATGCCTGATCCTGCCAATCGTAAGACTTAGCCTTATCAGTATCCCATTGTCCAAAACTATGGTAACTCATAATGTCCTTCATGTATTGAGTATAGCTTGAAGGATCAGTGTAAGGAATACCTTCCGCATCATCAGAATACTTAGCAGCTTCCATTGCTAACTCGTTGTACTCAGTTGAATTTAACATTCTAACTCTTTTGGTAGCTTCTGACTGACCAGTTTGTAAGTTAAAAGTGATTTGTGTTCTTCCAGCCTTACCTCTTTTTGTAGTGATTAAAACTACACCATTTGCAGCACGAGATCCATAGATCGCACCTGCAGAGGCGTCTTTTAAAACTTCAATTGATTCAATATCGTTAGGGTTCAAATCAGTTAATGGGTTCATATCACCACCATAAGTAGATTGATCCTGAGAAGTTACTGGGATACCATCTAATACATATAAAGGTTGGCTAGAAGCAGAAATTGAAGAGTTACCTCTTACTCTCACTGTTACCGCTTGACCTAATTTACCAGATTGGCTATTTACGAATACACCGGCAGCTTTACCTTGTAATGCAGCGTCCACACTTGGTGTAGGCATATATTCGATATCCTTTCCACGAACACGTGCAATGTTACCAGTTAATTCTTTTTTAATGAGTGATCCACCAAAACCAGTTACAACTACTTCACTTAATGCTTTCACATCAGTAACTAGTTTAACAACTAGGTTATTAGTAGCAGCCACTGTTTTGGTTTCAAAACCAAGTGCCTGTATTGTTAAAGTAGCACCATTTGCAGCTTTAATTTTGAAAACACCATCATTATCTGATGTAGTTCCCACATTTGTTCCTTTAACCTGAATAGTAGCTCCAACAATTGGATCTCCCTTATCATCAGTTACTCTACCATTCACGGTAGAATTTTGGGCCATTGCATTACCAAAAAATAGGCAAGATGCAAGTAAGCTCCATAAAAGTTTTTTTCTCATACTTGTTTTAATTTTTGTTAAACTGATTTGTCATGTAAAACACGAGCAACTAAATTAAGAAAATCTTAACATATTTCCATAAATTTAAAATGAAAAGACTAATTATCTATATAGTTTTTATAGACTGTATTAATATTTTCACCTAACTAATTGATTATCAATGTAAAATTTTTTCTAAACATATTATAAATAATTGCATATTTATTTTTTTATTAGAAAATTTAATTTTTTAAGGGTCTTGAATTGAAAAACAACATTAATTGACTCAAATTGGCCATTTTATTGTCTAAATTTTCAAAAATGGTGTTTTAATAATAATCTATATCTAATTTTTTTGAATTGAAACTTTCACAGATTTAATTTATAAATTGACCTTCATAATGTAGTAATATGAATATTACAAAAGCCTCCATAGAAAACGCGCATAAACGCATTCAACCCTATATCCATAACACGCCAGTACTTACCAATCAAAGTATCAATGCACTGTCGGGTATTGAATTTTATTTTAAATGTGAGAATTTTCAGAAAATTGGGGCATTTAAAATTCGAGGTGGAATGAACGCAAGTTTAAAATTAACGCCTGAGCAAATTTCCAAAGGCGTTGCCACCCATTCCTCCGGCAATCATGCACAAGCAATGGCCTATGCCGGGAAAATTTTAAACACCAAAGCCTATATTGTCATGCCTAGCAATTCACCGCAGGTAAAAGTGAATGCAGTAAATGGATATGGTGCCGAAGTAACTATGTGTGCCCCCAATCAACAAGCAAGAGAAGAAACATTAAATGCGATTGTTGAAAAAACAGGCGCCACTTTTATACATCCCTATGACAATGATGATGTAATTGAAGGGCAAGCCACTTGTGTAAAAGAATTATTAGCCGAAGTGCCAGATTTGGAAATAGTCATTACCCCTGTTGGCGGTGGTGGATTATTATCTGGTACCTGTTTAGGAGTGCATTATTTTAAACCAACTGTAAAAGTATATGCAGGTGAACCCGAAGGGGCAGCTGACGCGGTGTTAAGTTTACAAACGGGCAAAGTGGAAAAAGCTGCATTTGTCAATACGATTGCTGATGGACTTTTAACCACTTTAAGTGATCGAACTTTGGCCATTATTAAAGAACATGTCACCGACATTTTATTGGTATCAGACGAGGAAATAAAATCGGCCATGCGCTTAATTTATGAACGCATGAAAATTATTGTAGAGCCAAGTTGTGTTGTTCCATTCGCGGCAGCTTTAAAAAATCCAGCTTTATTTCAAGGAAAAAAAGTGGGTATTATTTTAACAGGGGGCAATGTAGATATAGCAAAATTGGGAGAATGGTTTAAATAATTTTTTTAGCTGCCATATCAATTATTCTAAGGTTAATTTCAAATCACGAAAAAAATTTTCCTCTTCTATTTCAATCACTTCGCCCGGCTGCATTTGGCCAAGTTGAACATTTTCAATGGCAATTCGAATAAGTCGAATGCATTTGTGATTCACGGCAGCGACCATTTTTCGTACCTGATGAAACTTACCTTCTGTTAAAGTAATCTTTACCCAACTGGTAACGACCTTCTCATGCAAAGGTTTACCCATTTCAAAAAGTCCTTTTGGTTTTTGTACAATGGCCACTTCACAAGGAGTAGTAGAAAAACGAGTTCCATTTTTTGCACTAATCTCAATACCTTCTGCGAGCTTTTTAGCAGTACTTTCGGTCATCGTATTCTTTACCTGCACTAAATAAGTACGTTTATGCGGAATGGGGCCCTGAAAAAGAAGTTTAGTGATTTTTTTATTCGTAGTTAATAATAATAAACCCTCAGAATTTTGATCCAATCTTCCAATAGCATGTGTTCCAATAGGAAAGTTAAAATGTAAATCTCCCAACAAACGCACATCATGGCTACTCACAAATTGAGATACCATGTTAAATGGTTTATTTACTAAAAAGTAGCGATGAGGGCTCATATCAAATTGCAAATTACTTAATATTGCATATGCAGCAATTTTCAAAAGATCCTTTACACGGAAAAACACTTGAATATATTGTCACAGAATTAGTGAACTACTTTGGATGGGAGGACCTGGGTCAACATATCCCCATTAA
The DNA here is from genome assembly GCA_947457075.1 of Bacteroidota bacterium. Lineage (GTDB taxonomy): Bacteria > Bacteroidota > Bacteroidia > Chitinophagales > Chitinophagaceae > Sediminibacterium. Next base: position 38,407 of record CANGUG010000010.1, on the reverse strand, counting down.
TTGTTTTAATAGTAATCCAAGCATATCATCTAGTTTAAAGTTTTTACGCAAAACACCTTGGGCAAGAAAAAAAGTAGAAGACTTATATATAAGAATGATAGAGGCTTAGCATTTATTGTATCCGCATCCTACCTTATATTTTGCAGCTAGCAATGCATAAAAAGCAAGAAATAATCCAAATGCGCCAGATACGTAATCGGATTGTCTAAAGGCAGCAACTAACATAAATAAACTAAGGCTTAATCTAAAAATTAACGTTAAATCTAATTTCGATATGAACTTTCGCATAGTTGATATTTGATTAAAAGTACGCATCAATCACTGCCAACTTAGTGACATTTATTACATTATAATAAATGATCTATATTTACATTTGAAGTCAATTACATTATGCTATCCAAAGAAACACTCAAAAAAATATTTCCCAATTGGGAAGAAGGATTGTATGACGCTGTGTTAAATGAAGCAGTGCTTAAAGAAGCAAAAGCAGGTACCACTATGCTAAAAATGGGTCAAAATATTAAATCTGCCATGTTGGTAATTGAAGGTACTGTTAAGTTGTATCAGGAAGGGGAGGATGGTGGTGAATATTTTATGTACCATTTAAACCCAGGGGAGGCATGTGCTGTAACCCTTGTTTGCAATTACCATCATGAACAAAGTCAGGTTTTAGCAAAGGCAATGACTGACATAAAATATTTAGCTATTCCCATTGAATTTATGGAAAAGTGGTTAAACGAATTTAAGAGTTGGCACTACTTTGTAATTAAAACTTACCGAAGCAGGTATGAAGAACTCCTTAAAACTATTAATGAAACTGCATTCAAAAATATGGATGAACGCTTAGCATTTTATATTGAAAGACATGTACATCAATTTGGAAATACTGTAAAATTAACACACCAGGAAATTGCCAATGATTTAAATACCTCGAGGGAAGTAATAAGCCGTTTACTAAAAAAAATGGAAAATAATGGCTGGATTATTATGAATAGAAATTCATTTGATTGGATTAAGAAAAAATAATTTTATTGCTTTCCGCTGCATTGTGATAAATATCACCTAATTAGCAGTTTAAATTGATCAATTTTGTAAAAGTAAAATTTATACTATGCAAAATGTAATTAAGTCTATTCAGGAAAAAAAAGGTACTTTATTAGATGTAAGAAGCGTGATGGAATTTGAGGAGAATCATATACCAGGCGCTATTAATATTCCATTAGATACCATTGAAGCAAATATTAAATTAATAGCTGAAATGCCAAAACCAATTGTTGTGTATTGCTTAAGTGGTGGCCGAAGTGGTATTGCTACTGGAATTCTACAACAAAATGGCATTACAGATACCTATAATGGTGGTGGCATTTTTAGTTTAAATAATATCATAAATAACAATTAACATGTTTAGCTTTTTCAAAAAACTATTTGGTCCTGGAACCGATTTCAAAGCATTACAACAAGCGGGGGCTATTATTATTGATGTGCGTTCACCTCAAGAATTTGACAGGGGACATATTAAGGGATCGAAAAATATTCCAGTAAATATCATTCAAAGGGAAATAACCGCTATCAAAAAATGGAATCAACCCATTATTACCGTGTGTCAAAGTGGAGCAAGAAGTGGTATGGCGAAATCGGTGTTAAAAAGCGCCGGCATTGAAGTTTACAATGGAGGGTCTTGGGTTAGTTTAAGGTCCAAATTGGATTAATGCGCTACAAATAAAGCCAAAACATCAATACCCCATAATTATATATCATGAATTTTATCATCAAAAAATACAAACTGGACCTAATTGGTATTTTACTAGGCGCCATTGCAGGGTTCATGTATTGGAAGTTCGTAGGATGTGCTAATGGAACCTGTATGATTACCTCAAAACCCTTAAACAGTAGTTTATATGGCGCACTCATGGGTTTTCTGCTATTTGGCATGTTTAAAAAAGAAAAATAATTGAATCATACACATCAATAAGTTTAACAGAGGAGCTCATTTAATAAATGAGCTCCTCTGTTTTTGAGCAAGGGAAAAAAAGAATATAAAATAAATGCCATCAATTGTTAAGCAATCATCAAAAAGTGAATATAAATTGCCAATAGTTCCTAAATTATTGTTAACGAATTAAACTTCATTCAATTAAACTTGTCTTTCCTTTGTAATAACATTATTTTTAAAAAAAATCACTATGGGCAAAATTACTCCTTATAAATTAACCGCTATTTTAACCGCAATCATAGTAGTTGCCTGGGGCTGTAAAAAACTTGATTTAACCATAGTGAATCCAAATGAAAATGCTGTTTTTGACCCCTTTGCAGCTACAAAAGCAACATTTGGCACTAATATTGACTTTGCCAATCTTAATAATTATGCAAATCAAACCAAACCAGCATACATTTTAAATGATAATTCGGGCAACAATCCTATCACCAATCCAAAAGCAACCTTAGGAAGAATATTGTTTTATGATAAAAACTTAAGTATAAATAATACAATTTCCTGTGGTAGTTGTCATAAACAAGCTTTTGCATTTAGTGATACCGCCTTAGTGAGTAAGGGGGTGGAAGGAGGGGTCACTGTTCGACATTCAATGCGTTTAGTGAATGTCCGTTTTTCAAATGAGTTAAAGTTTTTCTGGAACGAGCGTGCTGCCAACTTAGAAGTACAAACAACCATACCCATTCAGGATCATGTTGAAATGGGATTCAGTGGTGTAAATGGGCGTGGCAATATCAATAGCCTAGTGAATAAATTAGGTGGCATTAACTACTATAAGGAAATATTTAAAACAGTTTATGGCGACACCATTGTAACTGAAGCACGATTACAAGAATCATTAGCGCAATTTGTTAGAAGTATTCAATCCTTTGACTCCAAGTTTGATGCAGGCAGAGCGCTAGTGAATAATGAAAGGGATCCTTTTCCCAATTATACAAACCAAGAAAATGCAGGCAAGAACCTATATTTAGCTCCTCCTGTTTTTGATGGAGTGGGAAATCGCATTTCAGGAGGAGTGGGTTGTAATGGATGTCATCGTGCGCCTGAATTTGATATTGATCCCAATAGCAGAAATAATGGAATTGTTGGCGTCATTGGAAGCAATGCTATTGAAACTAATAACACAAGGGCTCCTTCCTTAAGAGACTTAGTAAAAGCCGATGGAACATCCAATGCCAGAATGATGCATACTGGTCAATTTACCACAATTGAGGGCGTGCTAGCACATTATAATAATATCCCCAATATAGCTGCGAATAATAATTTAGACAACCGCTTAAGAGTGGATGGGGTGGGTAATAAATTAAATTTAACGGCAACAGAAATTACCCAATTGGTCGCATTCATCAAAACACTTAGAGGCACTAATATATATACAGATAAAAAATGGTCAAACCCATTTTTAGTGCAGTAGTAAACTAAATTTTTTTTGCTAATTTGTCTATAATTGCCAATAGCATTTATATGAAAAAATTAATAAAGCCAGTTGTCACAATTGATGATTATATCCTACTTCAAGAAAAGGAAAAGCAAGCAGGTTTAAAAAAACTTAAAAGTATCATTAAAAAAGCTGCTCCTAAGGCCACTGAAGGTATTAGCTATCATATGCCGGTGTTTATTCAAGAGGGCAAATTAGTTTATTTTTCAGCCGCTAAAAATCATTATGGTTTTTATCCTACCGCTAAACCTATTGAAGTATTTAAAAAACAATTGGACCAACTTGGCTTAAATTATTCAAAAGGTGCCATACAATTACCATTAGACAAGGCTTTCCCCATAAAATTAATTCAGGAAATAGTAAAGTTCAGGATTCAAGAAAATGAAATGAAGGCCATGTTAAAAAACAGAAAAAATACAAAAAAGTAAAATTTACTTCAAAATATCTTGAATGATACTTAAGTGATGCTTTGTATGAATGCAAAAAAAGCGTTGTGTTTCAGCAACATTAAGTTGCCCAAAAATGGGATGTGAAAAAAACTGATTTTTTGAACTGCTAGTAAGTTCATTTACAGCAGTTCTTGCTTTTTGTATTTGCAGCAGTAATTGTTCGCTATTTAAGGAATCAACAGGCATAACTACTGTTGGTGCCTTCGCTTTACCCCTTGGAAATTTCCCCAATAAAAATACAAGCTGTTTCATAAATGAGAAAGTTGGCTTGTATTTTAATGGGTCCGCTTTTTGTATAGTTTCGGCAATTTTTATGATCACCAAACAGCTATGATCAATATGCCAACCCACCGATACGGATGAAATGGCGGGATTCGTTGAATCAGAAAACTGAATCTGCTCCTCCAAGTTATTTAAAATGCTGTTTAGCTTATTCATTGCTCTTATTGTTATTTACTTTAAATCATTAATGATTATAAAGTTTTTTTTGGAGGTAAGGCAAATGCTTTTGCTTCATGTTCGAAATTTCCATTATGTGCCCCATCGCAAAAAGGCTTGTTTTTACTCAATCCACATCGGCAAAGTCCAACAATTTCTCTGCCGGCTAAATCGTATTGATTTCCTTCTCTATCTACAATTGTAAATTCGCCCTCTACTTTAATGGATCCGTTGTTGTTGATGGTAATTTTTGTTGACATATATTTTAATTTAAGTACTCAATTTAAGACTATTTATTGAATAAACTAAAGTGGCGCAAGTGACTTAACGTTACTTTGCCAATAAAGAACTAATTTTTATATTTTTTCGAATCTCCTCACTTTGAGACTGGATCGCTATATTATTATAGGGGCTAGTAGGAAAAAAGATATCAGTCATTACCGTGAGTCCATTGTCTGAAAAAATTTCAATGGAAGTTTTATCAATTAAAACTTTAAATGAAAAATTAGACTTAGTACTGATTCTTGGGGCCGAATGTAAAGCAGCAAAGTCCTTATGAAAACTATGCACCCCTGCAAAACTTCGATCAATAAAATATTGATTAGTAGATTGATCAAATCCAAAATCCAAAGACTCCCCTTCCTCATTATTTAAAGTAAGCGTGAAGCTATTGATATTTGAACCTTGTATATTAATTTCATAAGGCAAATTTTGGGTTATTGGCCCCTCCGATAAATAATTTGATTTATAAAATTTCAATTCCTTAACAGGCATTGAAGTTAAATACATTTCCTCTCCTACTTCCTGTAAATTCAACTCTCTTGCAATGGTCATGGCGCTTCTCCATTTATCAGTAGGCACTTGTTGTGCATACAACCAATTGCTCATCCATCCAATGGCTATTTTTCTATTACCCGTATTGTACCAGGTTACCCCAGCATAATTATCAGCACCATAATCTACCCATTTTGTTTTACTAGAAGAAGTACTGAATTTATGTCCGTCAAAATCACCCACAAAATATTGTGTTGCCGATCCTTTATTGGGGCCTCCTGGATTTACACTAACGGATAGCACCCAATAAGTTTTTCCATTATAGGGTAATGAAAATAAATCAGGACATTCCCATACACCTTCATGGTTACCCAATAGTTCGCCAAAATCCGATTCAAAATTCCAATCCTTTAAATTTTCGGAACTATACAATGAAACTTTATTTTTTACTGCCAACGCCATGATCCAATGTTTAGTAGGTTCATGCCAAATAACTTTAGGATCTCTAAAATCATTAATACCTGGATTTTTAATCACAGGATTGCCAGGATACATTTTCCAGGTATTCCCACCGTCATTGCTGTAAGCAATACTCTGATTTTGAAAATTATTTTTTCCTGCTTTTTCACCTTCCATTGAATGTTGTGTAAATATGGAAATGATGGGCGGATTTTTTAGTGTACCTAAGCCTGATGTATTGTATTTATCCACTACTGCACTTCCGGAAAAAATTAAGCCTAAACTGTCGGGATATATTGCAATGGGCTTATGCTCCCAATGTATCAGATCCTTGCTAGTAGCGTGTCCCCAATGCATTGGCCCCCATACTGTGGCATTGGGATAAAATTGATAATATAAATGATAGACCCCATTTTGAAAAAACATTCCATTGGGATCATTCATCCAACCTTTTTTAGGCGAAAAATGTATGATTGGCCTATACAAACTTTCATTATTATTTGTGTCTTTACGCACTTCATTTTGCGCATGACTACTTAAGCAACTGCAGGTAATCATTGCAAAAAATAAAAATAAGGTAAGGGGGATGCGCATAAATCTAATGGGGGATTTGATTGGAAATATGGTCTAGCACCTGAAATGCAGTCTCCGCCATTTTATTTCCTTTGTTGTCTAATAGAGGATTTATTTCGGTAAACTCAATGCAACCAACTTTATTTGTTGCTAAAAACAAATCAAAAATTTGCAAGATTTCTTCAGGCATTAAACCCCTAGGCACTGGCGTACCTGTTCCATAAGATATATTGTCACAGTCCATTGAGTCAACGTCAAATGATATATAAATGAAATCACAATTAGCAAGTTGATGAATTGCTTCTTGAATACAAGTAGCCAAACCGCGGAACCTTAACTCTTCAACTTTAATATGTTTAATTTTATTTTTTTCAATGGTATATTTTTCCGCTTCCTCATAATCACGCACCCCTATATAAACTAAATGAGCTGGAATTATTTTAGCACTATCTGTACCTATACTTTTTAAATTTTCCCAATGACTAATGGTCAAATCACCTGGTTCGTTAATTTTACAATCTAAATTATCAAAACCTAAGGTAGCAGCCAATGGCATACCATGTATATTGCCTGAAGGGGAAGTGAAAGGAGAGTGCAAGTCGGCATGTGCATCTAACCAAATTACTCCAATTTGTTGATGAGGTAATGCTTTTTTTATACCGCTAATGGTACCTAATGCTGAGGAATGATCTCCTGAAAGAACTATAGGGAAAAAACCTTGTTCCAAATTTTCACAAACAGCGTCACACACCCTTTCACATTGCTCTACAACATGTTCAATTCTTTTGGCAAAGGTGTTGGTGTTTTTGTTGTAGATAGTTTCATTATGTGTCTCTACATCTTGAAATAAATGTCTATTGAAATAATCATTATTTTGATTAATCGCTGCTATTTCAATCGCATCAATACCCATGTCGGACCCTCTGGTGCCTGCTCCAATATCAGATCTATTTTTAATTAATTTAATCTTCATACAATAGATAATTTTTTCAATTTATATTTTCTTACATAAAATGGTCAGAATTCTAGGAATATTTGTCCTATCATTATCGTCAAAATACTCATTAAATTGCTCAATGACAAATCCTGCTTTTTTGGCTGCAGTATAAAAATCAGATACATTGTGAGTGTAACAATTTACGACTTGTTCCCCATGTTCAGTCATAAATCTTGCCTTTGAACCCGCATACTGTTTAAATGGATGAAGCTCCCCAATATAAACATATCCGTCTTTTACAACTACTTTTGATAATTTCTCAAAAACTGCTTCTATATCTTGAATATGTTCCAATACTAAACTAAAAGTGGCTAAATCATATTCCCTTTTTGCAAAACTCCAATCCTCATTAATATCCGCAATGATGAAATTGATATTTGAAGTGTTGATTTTTGATTTTGCGATTGCAATCATTTCTTTTGTCAAATCAACAGCTGTAATGTTTTGACAAATTGTTCCCAACCAGCTTGTATTTTTTCCTGTACCACAACCTATTTCTAAACAGTGTTCAAATTGATAATTGCCAAGTGTTTCCTTTAATGCAATGGCTTCTAAGTCCCTTGTTTTATTCAAATTGGTATCATATTGTGAAGACCAATCACGGTATGCCATTTCTACATCCATAAAAAATATTTTATAAAACAAATATCTTAAAAGTACCCGGTTGTGCCTAATAAATGTTTGATTTTTTAAAGACAAATAGGCGCAAAAAAACCACTCACAAGGAGTGGCTTTTTATATTTAATTTATTTTAATTCTCCATCCAACATACAAAGTGCTTCCCATAGTTGGTCCCCAAATCATGGATGCATCAAAATAAGGACTAAATGGCTGTGACGCTGATACGATGGCAGTTTGTTGTAAAAAATTAGTGATGTTCTCCACACCTATATAAAAATCCATTGGGTATTTTTTTTCAAAAGATTTAGAAATCTGCGCATTCATTAAAAAATAATTTGGAGAATAACTATCTAATTGAAAATTGGATGGATTGAGTGAAGTATTGGTAATGCGTTTTCGTCCATTATAGTTAATGGTATAATTAAATTTCCAATCATTAACCGTATTGTAATCCATACTGAGAAAAGCACGGTGTTTAGCAATAAATGGACGCTCCAATAATTGGCCACTGTAAGTTTGTTGCACATCAAAAAAACGATACGCGATACGAATATCTAGTCTTTTCACAGGGTTGATCCCTAATTCCGATTGAAAACTATTTGAAAATGATTTACCTGTTAAATTGTAAAAACTAACGGCTCTTGTATTTTCTAAATCTACAACGACTTGATTGCTAAAATCATTTCTAAAAAAATCGAGGCTTAAAGTAGCAGGATTTCCGAATAAATTAAATTTCTGATCTACACTAACCCCTTTATTCCAGGCAATTTCAGGCAATAATCCATAACCAGCAGTGGTGGCAGTGGGTACAATAACCAACTGCCTTGTACTTACCAATACACTGTTATTCTCGGCAAATATATTGGCCGTTCTTTGTCCCCTACCTGCACTAAATCTTATTACTGTTCCCGCAATTGGCTCATACCTAATATTAAGGCGAGGCGTGATAAAAGCCCCAAATAAATTATTTTCATCCCCTCTTAATCCGGCTACCATTGTCCATTTTTCATTGGGAGTAAATGTATATTCAAAAAAGGCGCCTGGCACTATTTCTTTTCGAGCATAATTATTATTCATTAAGTCCTCATTGTATTTGTCATACTGAAAACTTATTCCTGTTCTAAATTTATGTATTGTTGAATTTATAATAGACTGGTAAATTAAGTTGCCATAAAAACTTTTCTGTTTAGCATTATAGTTGGTTAATCCAAAATAGGAATTTTGTGTATGATCTACTATATTCATTTGTAAACCAATGCTTTTATATTTTTGTTGAGGAAAAACATAGCCCATTTTTGCAAATAGCTCATATCGTTCAGTGTTAATAGAAAGCCCATATTTATTAAGCATGTTTTTATCCATGCTAGGATCATAATTTAATTGACCTCCTAGCCTTGAACTATTCAAAACTTTGACACCAATTTGGCCAAGAACTCCATTGCTATTATCAAACATATATCGATTCACAATACTCGTTTCATTACCAGTGGGTTGATCTTTAAAGCCGTCATTATTCATATCTACTCCATTGTATAGAAAATTATTGTGTAACAATAATCCGGTCGACCATTTTGAATTGAGCTTAGTGGCTAAATTTAAATTCAAGTCGGTTTTACCTTGTCCATTCGCATATATATTACCCAAAAGCTTTTCAGCTGTTTCAGGCTTTTTTAATTCAACATTAATTTGTCCAGCAATACTTTCAAACCCATTGGCTACCGAACCGACCCCTTTTGTGAGTTGTATACTTTCAATCCATGGGCCTGCAATGGAATTTAATCCCAATGGTGTTGCTAAGCCACGTGGACCGGGCAAATTTTCAATAGTTAACTGAGTATAATTGCCACTTAAACCTAGTAATTGAATTTGTTTTGAGCCTGTCACCGCATCATTGTAAGAAACATCCACAGAAGGATTGGTTTCAAAACTCTCACTTAAATTACAACAAGCTGCCTTTAGTAATTCCGCACCTGTCATCACTTCTGTTCGAACTGGATTTAAATAAGAAATGAAACTACCAAGTTGACGACTCACAACAGTGACTTCATTTAATTGCCCCTTGGAGGCTAATATCACTTTTAAATCATTTGAATGTATAACGGTAAGTGTATCTGCTTTATATCCAACATAATTGATGATTAATTTTTTGCTGTCTGCATTTTCAGGAATGGCAAAAACACCCAAACTGTCGGTGACTACCCCTTTGTTTGTTCCAAGCCAATAAATACTAGCATTGGGTAAAGGTTCGAATTTACCATTACTACCCTCCTGCAACACAACCCCTTTGATTAATTCAACATGGTTTTCTTCCTCCTCCATTTCCCTGTAATGGCAGCATGCTGGGAGTGCATTGTAAATAGCATCCTTCGCTTTTTTGCCCTCTAAGTCATGACCAACAAGTAAAATTTTGTTTTGTATTTTCTCTAAGGAAACCTTTGTAGAATCGTATTCCAGCTGAAGCATATTTGACACTTCATCCCATATACCCTTTGTAACTCCTTTTATTTTCACCGCCAATTCAATTCTTGACTTGCATTGTTCACAAACGCCAAAAACTTTAAATTGGGTAGTAGTTACATTTGTTTTTTTTGTATCCTGCGCTAGTACACTAAATTGACTCAATGTCAATAATAGCAATAAGCTAAACTTTATAAATTTCATTTTTTTTGATTTGATCTATAATTAAATAGCATGTCTATTTAGTATGATCAATCAAATTAAAAAAGTAGCAAAAAAGGCCTGGGGATTTTTATAATAAAGTAAAGGTGGGCCATGCAAATAATTCAATGCAGGTTTAGTATTTACCCATAAATTATTTACTTCCTGAAATTGAAGAAGACTCGTTGGCGTAAAAACCTGAAAAAGTAAAGCATTGGTAGCTGAAGATTTTTCCTGATCAAGTGTTAATTTAACCTGCTTTTTTTTATCCTTACAACATCCTGCTTTCACCATTCCGCATTTGCTACACTTATCCTTTTTTGTTTTAGTAAAGGACCAGCCTGCAAATTTGTTCATGCAATAATGCATATGTATAGTGGCCCCAATGGAGGAAAAACTATACAACACTAATAACAATAAAACTACAGCTTTTTTCACCCCCCAAAGGTAATAAGAATTTACCTATGTCTTCCAACACTTTTTCTAGCTCCAGCTTTGGGCTTGTATTCCGGCGTCGGGCCAAATTCAGCTGGAACGGTTCCTTTAAACACTGGCGCACCCAATAATGCTTCAATAGTGGCAAATTTAGACTGCTCTTTTTCACCCACTAGGGTAAAAGCAGTGCCCGTGGTCGCTGCTCGGGCGGTGCGTCCAATGCGGTGAATATAATCCTCTCCGTCATTGGGTACATCATAATTAATGACTAAATCAATGTCGTCAATATCAATACCACGGCTTAGTATATCCGTAGCCACTAAAATATTGGTTTTTTGATTTCTAAAGTCTTGCAAATATTGCTCTCTGCTTTTTTGATCTAAATCGGAATGAATTTCTTCCGCAGCTAATTTAGCCCGTTTTAATTCCGAGGTCAATACTTTTACATTTTGTTTTTTAGAACAAAAAACAATCACTTTCGTAAATTTCTTGGACCTCAACATATCCTTGATAATGGGTACTTTTTGTGCTTCATACACCACAAATGCTTTTTGAGTGATTTGTTCAGGTGGTTTAGAAATTGCAATGTTTATTTCAACAGGATCCTTTAATATTTTTTTCGCCAAGTCCCTCATCTTCACAGGCATGGTGGCGGAGAAAAGTAAATTTTGTCGCTCTTTAGGTAAGAAAGTAGTAATTTTTGCAAGGTCGTCGCTAAAGCCCATATCCAACATTCTGTCTGCTTCGTCTAACACTAAATATTTTAATCCTTTTAATTTTACATAGCCCATATTTAAATGCGCAATCATTCTTCCTGGAGTACATACAACAATATCCACTCCACTTGTCAATGCTTTTTTCTCGGCAGTAAATGAATTACCATCGCCACCACCATATACCGCAATGGAACTTACATCGGTAAAATAAGAAAGCCCTTCGATACTTTCTGCAATTTGAATAGCCAACTCTCGAGTGGGCACAATGATCATTGCATTAATATCCCCTGCTGTATGGGGCATGGTTAACAGCCTATGTAAAAGTGGTAATAAAAAGGCGGCAGTTTTTCCTGTTCCAGTTTGTGCAGCGGCAATAATATCCTTCCCTTCTAAAATTGGAACCATTACTTGTTGTTGCACAGGCGTGGCTGTTTCATAACCCATTGCATCAATTCCTTCCAAAATCCTTTCGTCCAGCCCTAAATCAATAAATTTCAATTTGTATAATTTTACTAAATAATCAATGTAAAGGTAGTGAAACTTAAATGAACGCCCTATTAACCTAGTTCAAGCCCTATGTTATTGCCTTTAAGGCTAAATAGAATGCAAAAAAGATGGATATTCGCATATAATTTCAAAAAAGCGAACAATGAAACAAGTAGTACTTCATAAAGCCGATACAAGAGGATCTGCAAATCATGGGTGGTTACAAAGTTTTCATACTTTTAGTTTTGCTGGATACTATCATCCTGAGCGTATTCATTTTGGTGCATTGCGCGTATTAAACGATGATACAGTGAGTGGAGGCATGGGTTTTGGCACCCATCCCCATGATAATATGGAAATAATAAGTATTCCTTTACAAGGCGACTTGCAACACCAGGATAGCATGGGCAACACCACCGTAATTAAAAATGGGGACATTCAAGTAATGAGTGCAGGCACTGGAATACAACATAGCGAATACAATAAAAATAAAAACGAAATAGTTAAGTTTTTACAAATTTGGATATTCCCCAATAAGAAAAATGTGACGCCAAGGTACGATCAAATTACAATGAACTTAAACGACCGTATCAATAAGTTACAACAAGTACTTTCTCCTAACCCGCAGGATGAAGGTGTCTGGATACATCAGGATGCTTGGTTCCATTTAGGAAATTTTGAAAATGAAAAAACATTTGAATACCAAGTAAAAAAAGAAGGCAATGGGGTGTATGCTTTTGTTTTAAAAGGTAGTTTTTTAATTGATGGCGAATTAGCAGAAACCAGGGATGGTATGGGTATTAGCGGAGTAGCAAATATTAACTTTGTTGCAAAAAGCGATGACGCCGAAATTTTGTTAATGGAAGTGCCAATGCAATTAAACTAATTACAATAGTAGTTTCATCATAATATCTGTTTGCGCATCATTGCCAAGCATAAATACATGTTTGTCAAAGGGAATGAATCCGTTTTTTTTATAAAAAGCCAAAGCACGGTGATTCTCCTCCCAAACACCCAGCCATATATAAGTAACCTGTTTTGATTTTGCTATATCAACGGCTTTTTGAAAAAGCAGTTGTCCTACTTTTTTTCCTAAATACGCCCTATCAACATAAATACGTTCAATTTCAAAAGCGTTTAAATCCTTTTGCTCGGTTTGTGCTTCCCCTATATTTACTTTTAAATAACCCACAATGATATCACCCTCCTTTGCAAAATAAAATTCAGTATTGGGGTTTTTTATTTCTTGGGTCAATTTTTCAACGGAAAAGCTAGAGGTCAAATAAGCTTCCATGTCTTCGGCCTTATTGTGCTCCTGAAAAGTTTGAAAAAAAGTGCTGCAACTAATTTCACGTAGTTGATGAACCGCATTTATACCAACAGGGATAAGGTGAAGGGATGACATTGATATTCGTTAAATAAAGTGACACAAATGTAAACATAATGATTTCAAAAATTCAACATGTTTACAAATGTGTCATTGCTTATTTTTTTACTTTGTATTTATTGGTTCTTGCATCTTTAATAATTCCCTTCCAATTTAATCCATATCCAAAATCATACACATTATTATTAGCATCTTTATAGGGCACCATATCATGGGGAACATCTTCCATTTGCTTTTCTACTTCACTCATGTTTAAGGGCATTTGCATAGGAAGTAAACCAGAGGGTTCCACTTTCCCGGACAGAATATCCATTTGTGCTTCCACTTGTACACCAAATTCTCCAACTATAGCATCCACTTGATTTTCAAAATCAGAAAATACCATTGGATTGGTCAATGACACGGATACAATAACTGGCTTTCCATTCATTGCTTTTTTAGTTGTTACAATAGTTTGCAAATCCGGATAAGAATTGGATTTTGAAGTTTTCCCTTTATAGGATCTGTCTGTAATGGTAGAATCAATCACAGGATCACCAGCTGCAATGCTATGTTCACGCGCATCTACAGCAATATAATCACTTAACTGTAAACTAATGGGCACATACCCATTTCCTCCTGCTGCACGATCCTCTTTGCTATACCCACCACTAATTGGACTTTTAATAAATACAATGGCAAAATCAGCTTTAGTAGGGTCATCCGTTACATTGTAATATTTTTTTACCAATTCTAAATTAACAGGATACTCAATTCTTTCAGGGGAAGGCATGCCAAAAAAGTTAATCCCTGCAGGGGTAATTCGTTTTGGGATATATACCGTTTTGCCAGTAGCAATAGGCAAAGTATTGTTTTGGTTTTTTAACAACACTATCGATTTTAACTGAGCATCATAACCGGCTTTCATAAATTCCGGTTTGCCCACAATGGTATTAGATGTTTGCGGATCTAAATAAGGATTTTCAAATAAGCCCACTCTAAAAATATTTAACAACAAACGCACGGCCGACTCTTCAAATCGCTTACGCATAAAGGATTCACCAAATGCTTTAACGCCCATTTGATACGCTTCCAATACTGGCTTTGCGTCATTATTGCCCCCAAACTGATCCACTCCCGCCATTAATACTTTGTAGTGTCTTTCAGCAATAGATAATTTTTCAACGCCCCATGATTTACCCATAAATACATCAGGAGTAGGTCCTTCATTAGCCGTAATCATCCAGTCGGTACAAACAACTCCATCATACCCATATTTATTTCTTAATAAATCGGTGACAATATATTTACTAAATCCATTGCCTACGTTCTCACCATTTTTTTTATCCTGATTATATGAAATAGTATAATAAGGCATTACCGCTGCTGCTTTTTTAGTGCCTCCATTTAATTTAAATGCACCCTCTATAAATGTTTTTAAATGTGTTTGGAAATTATTACCTGGATACACTGCAAATTTTCCATATGCAAAATGACCATCTCGTCCTCCCTCTTCCGGTCCTCCACTAGGCCAATGCTTGACCATTGCATTTACGCTACTATTTCCCCAACCATTATAAGTAGTCACTTTTTGTGAAGCAGTTTGAAAACCGTCCACATAAGCACGTGCCATGTCGGTGGCTAAATTCGGGTCTTCGCCGAATGTACCAATGAATCTGTTCCATCGAGGCTCTGTGGCTAGATCAATTTGAGGGGACAAAGCAGTCGTAATTCCTAAAGCCCTATATTCCTTGGACGCTATATCACCAAATTGTTTTGTGATTGCTGGATCAAATGTAGCAGCCAATCCCAATTCCTCAGGCCACTGTGAAATGGTACCTCCACTTCCTGCATTGTACTCAGCTTCTTTGTTCGCTCCATTGCGTGGGTCAGAACTATTATTGGCTGGAATACCTAAACCTAAGCCTTCCACTAATTGTTGCACATTGTTATTCCAAGTAGCAGACACTATTGGATTTTCAACAGAAGTTAACAATACATGTCTAAGATTATCTTTTTTTAGAAATTCAATTTGTTGATCAGATAAATCGGATGCCTTAGCCCCACTTTGCTCAAATCCTTTCCCTCCATAGGTTGCACTGAATCGACCCGTGGGTGGCATGGGAATAGACTGATGCGCACTATACAACATTAAGCCAGCAATTTGTTCTACGGACATTTTTGCTGCTAAATCCTTTGCTCTAATATTCACGTTTAATCGCCAGTCCTCGTATTCATCTACTACTGCGTTTTTATTAAGGTCCTTGAAAGGCAAACCGTCTTTCAAAATAATTTTTATTCCAGAACCAGTTGCGTAGCCAAGTGTGATTTGGTTATTTACTTTAATGGTCTTTATCCCCTCGGTTAATGAATTAACTGTCCATTTTGAAGGGGTATTGTGGTTTTGTGCTAATACAGACAAAGGCATCCATAATAGTAAGTAGGCAAACTTTTTCATAGGCATATTTTTATCACTAGCTTTTAAAATTACAATCGCAACATAAATATAAATAATTATTGTGTCATTTTAACGCAATAAGGATTAAAAAATAAAAAGACCCTATTATTTGCAAGCAGGATGGTTACAATTTCCTTTAAAATAGGTAAATTAGGGGTACTTAATACGCTTATGAAAAAAATACTCTTCCCCCTATTGTGTCTCCTCCAGTTGTCAATAACTGCACATAGTCAAGCAGTTAGCCAAGTTGCCCAAGCAGCCAAGGCTGAAGAAGGTATCAAGCAAATGATGGAGGAAGAAAAAGTGGTGGGACTTTCGGTGGCGGTAGTGAAAAATAATAAAATCATTTACACCCACTCTTTTGGAATGCAGGATATTGAAAAAGGGATACCGCTAACGGATAAGTCAATTTTTAGAATAGCTTCTATTTCAAAATCATTTACTGCCACTTCCATTATGCAGTTGGTAGAGGCAAAAAAAATATCCTTAGACGATGACTTTAGCGATTTAATAGGATTTAAAGTACGCAATCCAAAATTTCCCAATACAAAAATTACCCTAAGAATGATTTTGTCACACACTTCGTCGGTAAATGATAGTGAGGGCTATTTTTCTTTAGATGTTATTAATCCGGCAAAAAATCCAAACTGGGAAAAATGTTATGATAACTATGAACCAGGCAAAGGCTATGCTTATTGCAATTTAAATTTCAATATGACTGGGGCGGTGATTGAAAAAATTACGGGAGAGCGATTCGATCAATATGTGAAGCACCATATATTGGACCCACTTGGTATTGAAGGTGGCTATTGTATTGATTCTTTGGATAAGTCCAAATTTGCAACCATTTATGAATATAGTAAAGAGGCTTCCAAATTTATTGCTTCAAAAGATGCATATAATCCAAGGAGTGTGGAAATTAAAAATCATGTAATGGGTCAAACCACGCCTATTTTTTCCCCTACAGGTGGAATGAAAATATCAGCAACCGGCTTGGCAAAATACATGATAATGCATGCGCGCAATGGGGCCTACGATGGAGGAAATATAATTTCCAGAAAAAGTTCCATTCAAATGCAAACCAAATTGTCCGACGAGGGGAATTATGGTTTAGCGCTCAGAATATCAGACAAACTTATTGCGGGAGAAACCATGGTTGGTCATACTGGTTCGGCTTATGGGCTGTATAGTGCTATGTTTTTTAATGTAGAAAAGAAATTTGGTATCGTCGTCATTACGAATGGTTGCGCTATTACTTATGATGCGGGTTTTAATTCAGTTATCAAAAGAACCGTCAACAGTTTATATGACATATTCATAAAATAATTTATACCTGAAAAAGTCTTTTTCAGCCCTTCATCATTAATAAGATACAGTATAATTAATTTAACTATCTTGTTGACCCTTAATGTAATATCAAACCTCCTATGGCTATATTGGCTCCAATATTTGGCATTTTTACTTCCTTTATTTTAATATACTACCTGAGCTCATTAAATAGATCAAATATATTTTTAGCCCTATTTTTTCTTTGCAGCAACTTAATTGTATTAGTCTATTTTGGTTTGCATTTTTCTAAAAATATATTCTGGGAAGGATTCTGTTTTGTACATTGGCTTCCATTATCTTATTTGATAGGTCCTTTATTGTTTTTTTATATAAAAACAACCCTAACCGATAATAACAAACTGGAAAAATGGGATTGGCTTCATCTGATTCCCGCTTTTTTGTGTATTATAGTTACTATCCCTTTTACAAGTTTGCCATTTAATGAAAAAATGGAAACAGCACACCGAATAGTAAATATTACCAACGATTACCGCGTTCCTTTTTATTGGGTGGACTTTGAATTCATTTTAGTAAGCAGATCGATTCATGTGGTAATTTATTGCATCTTAGCTTTCAGTTATTTCAAATGGATAACACATCAACGATTTAAGTTAAACAATACATTGCCCTCTAATCATAGCATTTTACAAAGGTGGTTTTTAATTTTATGCTTTATTCAAATTGTTATTGCCTTAAATACATTGGGGAATATGGTGGTGGTGGTATATGGACATAACTTTAGTTTATGGGGTTATAAGGGGAATGCTATTTTCTCTGATGATCATTTTTTTGGCTTAAACGGCATAGGATTTGGGACGCAAAACTTTTTGTTATTCTTATTTCCTAAAATTCTATATGGGAATGTTTCTTATTCTAATGAAGTGAGTAAGGAGAGTATTATTGAAGAGCTTAAATCGAATCTTCCTAAAAAAATAAAACAGTCTGTTGATTTAACTGAATTTGAAAATACTTTGCAACTTTATTTACAAGAATTGCCTTTTGTAAAAAAAGAATTTACCCTGTCTCAAATGTCTTTTGATTTAAAAATTCCCGAACGATTTCTTTCCAATTATTTTAATAAGGAACTAGAAATTAGTTTTAGTGAATGGAGGAAAAATTTGCGGATCGATCATGTATGTGACTTATTGGAGCAAGGGGAGTCAAAACATTTGACTATTGAAGCCATTTCGGCAAATGCAGGTTTTGCATCACGCTCAAAATTCATTGATGCATTTAAAGAGCGAAAGGGAGTGACCCCTTCCGCTTTTATAAAATCTATAGGCTCATAATTAGATGGCCCAGTTTTGGACAAACATGTTTATTTAGCCATTAAGCCTAGTTGTTGTAAGAAGCTCAGGTTGTCAAAAAAGTCCTGCTCTTCGGTAATTTTACCGTTTACAATGGTAGCAATTGTACAGCCAATTAAATCTACGTCCTTATTTGTTGCTGGAATGCCAAAAAAGTTACCAGTATGCTTGCCTTTAAATTGCCAGTACTTTACAATTTTATTGCCACTAGCCAGCATTTCTTTAACAATGAACTGTCTGTTAGAGAATCCAGTTACATAATTGGTATAATACGCCACGCAATTGGCTTTACCTTTGGTTTCAGGAACCGTATGTAAAACAGCATCCTCGGTATAAGCTGAATTTAAAATGTCTATTTTCCCTTCATTGATGGCCACTTCCCAAACATTGCCATAAAACTTAAGGTTTGATTTTTCTAATTCAGCTTTTTTTGCCAATGAAGTGTTTTGTGAAAATGCTGTTGAAGCTGCTAAGACAAAAAATGCCGTGATTGCAATAGAAATTTGTTTTTTCATTTAAATAGGTTTTGTTAATGCTACAAATCTATCTTTAATGAAAGGCAGCTACTACTATTTTATTTCTAAATCTGTTCCAAAATACTAATCGGGAACAATTTCTACGCAATTATTTTAATGATTGAAGCCAATTCCCGATGAAATCTAATACGCGAGGTTCAATAGTCGTTTCTAATTGCCCATATTCAGCTACGGTACATTTACTACAATATTGGAATAAGTGATTTAACCCGGTAAATTCTTTGGTAACAAATTTTTTGTTGCCCCCTTTTTTTAGGGCTGTTTCAATTCCTTTTAAATTAATAGAAGCGGGGACTTGAATATCCGAAGTCCCATTTATAGCTAAAACAGGACAGTTTAATTTCCTTAAAGTGGGTTGAGGATCATAGGCCGCAAAATATTTCCACCATTGGGTAGATAAAGCTTGAGCCATAGAAGTAGCAAAATTATTAATATCAGTTTCGTTACTAATATTGGTAGTGGCTTTCACAAAAGCTTTGTCGGTTTGATTGAACCAATCTTGCACCATTTTTTTAGATGCGTTAATAGCAGCATTAGTATCGTTTAATGCAATAACGGTTTTCATTAATCCTTCGTACAATGGGAGGTAAGCATCCACCGCATCTTTACTAATTCCGGCGGATAGTAAAACCATTTCATTTTGTTTAGACATTAATTCAATGATGGGTACTCCCGGTCCAGCCATTAATACGATAAATGCAATAGACTTATCACGCGCTGCCACCATGGGTGCGATTAATCCCCCTTCACTATGACCCAATAAACCAATTTTTTTAACATCTACCATTGGTAATGATTTTGCATATTGAACATGCTCTTCAACATCTAACGCAAAGTCGGCAGTGGTACTATTACTAAAATCCCCCGAGGATTGTCCTACACCACGATCATCCACTCTTAATACAGCAAATCCTTTTTTCGTTAAATAGTCCGCCATCACTGCAAAGGGTTTGTGGTCAAATAAAGACTCATCTCTATCTTGCTTTCCGCTACCTGTAATTAAAATAACCAAGGGATGCTTTAATGTATCAATTGGATAGGTTAAAGTAGCCCCGTATGTCAATTTAGTTTGTACACCTTGGTAAGTAAACTCTTTTACATTATAGTTGAAGGGTGCTTTAGGTGTTTGAGGTTTGATGATTACCATGGGTGCTTGACCTTCTTTCATGGGTTCAAGATTCAAAGTAAAATTCATTCCCGATTGTGTCCATGTACCTTCCATTTTATCGCCAGCAGCATTTAATTTACCTTCATAGCTTGCCCCAATCATTTTTACTTCAATGCTTAATTGACCATTGGCAAAAGCAGTTTTGGAGGAAGGAATACCTTTTGCTTTTTGGAGAGGCACATCCCAATTAGAAGTATAGCTATTGTCCGCATTTTTTATTAAGTGCAAAATAAGTTCAAGTTTTTGTCCACCTGCATTAAGTACCCCTGACCAGTTTTCAATTGGCTTTTGTGCAAAACTATTCCCCACTAAAAAAATTAAAACGAATAATAAGCTGCTGTTTTTCATCATTAAAAATTTGTCGCAATGTACTACAATTATGGAAGCTTATAGTGTCATTTCCATATACACCACCCCTTCATTGGGGTTATGACAGTAAGCGGGTATCTCATAAAAACCGTTCTTTCTATATAGGTGTAAAGCGGGCAACATGGTGTCCAAAGTATCAAGGCGCATTAACTGATAGCCATTCATCCTTGCCTTATTGGAAAGCTTATCTAAAAGGGTTTGACCAATTTGCCTTCTTCTAAACTGCGGCTTAATGTACATTCTTTTTAACTCACAAATACCCTCTTCAATTTTTCGATAAGCAGCGCAGGCAATGGGCGTATCACTTTCATATACCAATAATAGGCAACCTGTGGGACTACCATACATTGAGTGAATTATATTTAACTCTTCTTGAAAATTTTGAAAATCTAGGCTAATATCCAGTGAATTTGCATATTCGTTAAACAATTGCACAGCATCATTTAACTGTTGAGTGGTTGTAGGAATTGTATAAATCATTTAACTCAAATTACGAAAATTAAACTTATGCTGCTATTATTAAATCAACTTAAAATAGTTTGTTGGTTAACTTTAATTTCTTTTCAGCATATATTGAATTAAGCATAGATATTGATAAATTTGTTGTTAGATGCAATACCCATTAATACAAATTGAAATCCAACATCAGCAGTGCTTATTTATTCCTGATCCGGAAAAAATTAAATTTGTTTATGAGCAACAACTAGCAAAGGATCCGCTTACCCCCTTTCCATTTTGGGCAAAACGATGGGCATCTTCTACAGCACTTACCAATTATTTATTAGAAAATCTACAATGGGTTAAAGGGAAAACTATTTTAGAAATTGGCGCAGGCTTAGGACTTCCTTCCTTTACAATAGCACAATTCGCTTCACATGTTTTGATGAGTGATTATGCTATTGAAGCGGTTGAATTAATGCAAAAAAATATTGACCATTTAAATTTAAAACATGTCCATGCTGCTTGTTTGGATTGGAATCATTTCCCTGCCGAAAAAAAAGCTGACGTGATTTTGTTAAGCGACATTAACT
This sequence comes from Bacteroidota bacterium, assembly GCA_947457075.1. Taxonomy (GTDB): domain Bacteria; phylum Bacteroidota; class Bacteroidia; order Chitinophagales; family Chitinophagaceae; genus Sediminibacterium. The sequence goes on along the minus strand of CANGUG010000010.1, from coordinate 16,806 downwards.
ATGCCCCTGAGCAGTTTGAGCCCTTATTGAAATTATTAAAAAAATTCGTTGCAGAAGGCAGCACCATAATATTAGCTACGCCTCAAAGAATAATGGGGGTCCCTTTTATTACATCTTTACAATCCTATATTCAAGCGGCTCCTATTTGTTCCGTAAAAGAGAATGAACAAACAATCGAAATTAGTATTCTGATAATAAGGTCTTAATAAAAATCGAACAAAATAAACACTACTTATTTAGCGTCTTGCTAATTTCTGTATATGCATGTGGCAATACTAATTTAAACCTTTCATAAGATGCGTCAGAAATATTTTTGCGGTCAAATGGAACATATTGCACATAGTCCTTTTTTTCACCAGCAGTTCTTCCATATTTATATGCATAGGTAAACCAGCCATCGGGCTGTAATTGAACTTCGGACAAATTGGTATTGGGGATCGTGATAAAAAACTGATTAGATTGTGGAGCCACATTATTGGTTAATTGTAAATTACGCATCACCAAATACGCTTCCTTAGCTGTTTCTACCGAAGGATCAATGAGTTCAACATGCTTATTAATACAAGTGCGATACCTGAATTGGTTGTCTTTTTTATAGTCGTATAATTCATTCAATACTTTCGCAATGGTATCTCGCATATAGGGATAATGGGTACAACCTAATATCAAAGTATTCATAGGTGTTTTAATGTTTTGTTGCAACATTTTCTCCAACAAAGTCACTAAATGATAACGAACATAATTAGCTGGATCGTTTAATTGTAAATCCAAGCAGCGTCCTTTATCATCAAATTCGCACAATAATTTATTATTGGTATTGTCAAATTGATAGGCTGCTAATAAAGTAGTATCAATCCTGTACAATGCATTTTTCATGGAAGGCCCTTTGTATTCCTTTCTGGCTTGTTGTAAGGTGTCAACAAAATAACTCCAATCCCTGTCAATACTTTCTGCAAGGCCTGCCCCTCCCTGACTAACCACCGACAATACAGGCAAGCCCTTTTCTTTGGCCATAGTTTGTAAAGTTCTAGGATAGCCTTCGGAAGCAACAGTGCCCGCCGTGGCAAAAACACCAATAGTGCCTGCACCCGCTTTTGCTTGATAGGCCAATGCAGCTTTAGCACCAGCGTCTATTACCCCAATAACCGGCACTTGTATATTTTCAGATTTAAACTTAGCCTTGATATCGCTTAATGCATAAGCAGTGGCAGTATTACAAGCAAGTACAATCATTTTAGCAGGCAGTTTTGTATTATTGGATTGCAATAAAAACTGCATATTCTTAAAAATATGTTCTTTTAATAAGTCGGTTTTCTTTTCCGCTGCATAATTGCCATAGGGCATATTGGCTTGGTCGGCTAAATATTCAAAAAACTCACTGTTAAAATCAGGTTTGCCATCTGCGCCAGGTAATCCATTGGTATTATTATACGCATCAAGAGACAACATCGCTTCTAAAACGGTCAAGCCCCCTGTACCTGAGTCAAACACACCAATAGGTAATTTTGTATTGGCAGCTTTTCCATTTTGTGCATTGGTGTTTGTCGTTAAAGCAACTACAACGGCGAGGACGAGTATTTTGAATTTCATAAAGCTCAATTATTTAGCTAATGTAATTATTTTTTGTGATCCTTTCATCCCTAAAACCGATTATACCACGTTTAAAATTGGTAGCGACCACTTGTATAAAAATAACCTACTCTTCATTGGTTGGCGGCAATTTAAAGTAGTTTTGGTGTGAAAAGAATTCATCCCCCATTGATAAATTTTAAGATTAATGAAAGCTACCATTCTATCCCATTTAAATAACCCAGGGCAACTGGAGAAATTATACCATTCGGATAAGCAAAATTTCAAAAACAGTATCGAATTGCTCTACACCGAATACAAACATGAGCCCATTATACAATTTTGGCAGGAACGCTTACATTACAATGAAACAATCAACAAGGTTGGGTCAAACAAAGATTTTTGGACTGCAGTTAAGTTAATTGTCATTGCTGGGCTCGTGGCTAATATTTCCAATATTCCAGGTGTAAATGAAAATTTATTTTTTTCTAGAAATTTAGGTTTTATCATTGTGCCATTCCTTGCAGCTTATTTTATTTGGAAACAAAATATAAGTACAACAATAAAATTAGTATTAGTTAGCTTATTTGTTTTTTCGGCTTTGTACATTAACATTTTACCTAGTGAACTTAATAAATCATCTATTGGACTTGCTTTAATTCATTTGCCATTATTTTTATGGTGTATTTTTGGATATGCCTATTTAGGAAACGAATGGTATAGCTATGAAAAGCGAATTCAATTCTTAAAATTCAATGGCGATTTATTAGTGATATGCGTTGTACTTTTTTTATCCTGCATGCTTTTTAGCGTGGTCACTTTTGGTTTATTTGAGCTTATTGGTGTTAAAATTGAAAATGTATATTTTAAATATATTGCTATTTGGGGCATTGGGGGCATCCCTATTATGGGTGCTTATCTGATAAACAATAACCCACAAATTATCAATAAGGTAACGCCCATCATAGCAAAAATATTCACTCCCTTGGTGTTTATCAACCTTAGTGTTTATTTAGTTACCTTAATGTATAAAGGCCGCTACCCCTACCAGGACCGAAACTTGTTATTAATTTACAATGCCTTGCTAGTGGGTGTATTAGCGCTTATTTTTTTCTCGATAGCTGAAAATGAAAAAAGTAAAAACAAATTTTACAACGCTTTACTTTTATTTGGATTATGCGTTTTAACAGTGATAATCAATTCAATTGCCTTATCGGCCATTATTTATCGCTTGTTTGAATATGGCATCACGCCCAATAGAATAGCAGTACTTGGTGGCAATATTATCATTTTTATCAACCTACTATTGGTTGGGTATAAATTAATATTGGTACTCATTGAAAAATCAACTTTATCCGAAGTGGAAAATAGCATTGCCAAATACTTGCCTATTTATGCCCTATGGACTGCAATAGTTGCATTTTTAATTCCTTTACTTTTTGGCTTCAAGTAAATAAAGTCAGTATTAATAGGAATTTAAAAAGTCGTATTCGATAGTACGATACACACCAGAATTTAATCTGCTTTGCAAACGATTATAATCTTCATCATGAAAAGGAGACTCGTAATTAAAAGAGGCATGTAGTTTTTCTCTATTTACTTTTGCTTCGTATAAATCCACTACTTCTTTGAATTTATTGTGAATTTTTTGATAGGTGCTTTTAAATGCAAAATTATTTTTAAGATAAGTGTAGGTTTGAGGCTGGTAATTTTTTGCATATAAAAGATATTCTTTCACGAAAAAATCAAACTCAAAATAAGCAGTCATGCTACTTGATGTTTCCATTACCCATTTATTTAAATAATCAGAAGGATGCAGTTCCTTGTAAACAGGAAACATATCATAATCATATTTTGAGCCTAAAAAATAGGAATTCATTTCATCAAGTAATCCAATCACGCCATGCTGCTGTGTTGAACTATTGCCATTGATATAGGTATTAAAACGAAAAGTTCTCATGTCGCCCGGAATTGTCCCTGTTAATTTCTTGGATGGAAAAATATAGGGTTTTTCAATTTCAATCCAAAAGTAATCCTGGGGACCTAAATAAAAACCTTGATTAATATTGCGAAAATTTAATCTTGAGGCATTAATCCCTTTATTAGTTTCTTGAAAATACATAACGCCTCCATAGCCGTGCGCTATTTCATGGATATTGGTGGACATACTATGTAATGCGGAACCATAACTATCCAGCTCTAAAAATTCGTAAGTGTCTCCATTTTTGTAAGTACTCATGGTGCTATTACCTAAATCAACAGTTAAGCGACTGGGTATCCTGTCATATAAATTTAATAACGTGGCAGAACCAGGGGAATACATTTGTGTTTTTCGAATAATCCAATCCTTTGTGCCATACTGAGCAAAACTAGCCTGCATACAGAGTGCAAAAACAATGGTAACAATGTATTTTTTACTATTCATTTTAGGTATTTAAATAAAAGTATTAAAATAAGTCCTATATCATATATAATAAAATGTTATACTTTTATTAAAGCTATCATTATTCTGCCACAGCAATGCTTGCCTCTATTAAAAAGGGAGATTAATTATAAATGAATTTTTGCCAATACACTGATTTTAACAATTAGTGCATTTTTTGTATTTTCCCTTTTTATCTAACTATTTCTATGAAATCAGTAGCCGATCAATACTTTACAAATGCCAAATTGCGATGGATCACACAAATATTTAAAACAAGCTTAAATTATGATTACTGTACAAGCAAACATTAATGCTCCTATAAGTAAGGTTTGGGCATTCTGGACATTGGCTGAGCATATTGTGCACTGGAATTTTGCAAGCAATGACTGGCATTGTCCCCAAGCGAAAAACAATTTAGCTGTAGGGGGTAAATTTATTTATACCATGGCAGCCAAAGACAATTCAATGCGTTTTGAATTTGAGGGAACCCACCATACTATTGAACTGCATAAATCAATTGAAAGCGTTTTAAGCGATGGGCGAAAATTGATTGTAACAATGGAGGCCATTGGCGCAACCACCCAGGTGACTGAGCAGTTTGAACCAGAGCAAGAAAATCCCGAAGCAATGCAACAAATGGGTTGGCAAATGATATTAAATAATTTTAAAGAATATACCGAAGGGCATTAGGGATGGATATTTAATAATTTATTTTGATTTATTAAATACGTATTGATTATTATTATCTTTTTCTATTCTCATAAAACTATTTTTATCTTTTGCAAGAAACAAGCTAAAAGAGTGTATTTGATTATTATCAAAATTGGTAATGTTTCTCACTTCACTACTTTTACCAACAATCAAATAACCTTCAGGATAGAGTTTAGAAGTGGTTGGGTCATTATTTGAAACAGCAGTCCAAGTCAATGAGCCTATTTTATAATGTGATCTATTTCCTGGATAGAATGCCTCCCAAGCACTAGAGTCAATTATTATTTTCATTAAGGTACTTTGCTTAAAAATCTCCCATTTCCCATAAAAGAATGCTGGATTTAATGCAAGCTTTACGTTTAACATTGCGTTTTTACTTGTGTCACTATTAGCACTAGCTTTAATGGTTATTTGAGTTGCTTGCTCATCATCTGCAATTGCTAATACACCCTCCTTTGAAATTGTAGTTTTAGGTGAAACCGTTTCTATTATATTCCAAGTTACAGTGGTATCAGGACTTCCCTTTCCAGTTACAATTACTTTTAATTTTACTGAGCTTCCTTTAAAAGCTTCCTTTGAAAGTGGTTCAATTTTTACCTGCTCCACTTTAGAGCAACTAGAAAAAAATACTAATAAACAAATTAATAGTTGTAAAAGGGTAATCTTCTTCATTTTATGGATTTTAAACTTGTAGCAAATAGTTGCAATCAACACATAACAAATATATTAAATAATTTTAAAGAATATGCCGAAGGGCATTAGGGATGGATTAAGGTGAAATTTTCCAAAAAACGAAAAAAAATCGGCTTAAAATGGTGAAAAACAGGGTGATTGAGCCAAATTTCACCCCGTTTTAATTTCTTTTGAATTGTAATTTTTTACTACCTTTATGCTCTAAAACACAATTTTATGGACTTATTTTCAGGACAACATATAATATTGATTTTGTTGATTGTTTTATTAATGTTCGGTGGTAAAAAAATCCCTGAACTAATGCGTGGCTTGGGCAAAGGTATCCGCGAGTTTAAAGACGCCAAGGATAACGTAAAAAGAGAAATTGATGGACATATCAACGACGAGCCAGGTTCCAACTCAAACAAAACCAATTCAACTAATCCATAATTAGTAAATCGTATTGTAAAAACCTCGCAGTTACTCGCTGCGGGGTTTTATTTTTAATAACCAGTATCACGCAAATTTTTCTATAAAATATAATGGGCCTTTTTTCAAGAAAATCTAGTGGAGAGCAAAAAGCTGAAATGTCTTTTATTGAGCATATTGATGAACTCAGAAAGCATTTGTTTAGATCTGTCATAGCCATTATTTTAGGTGCCATCGTGGTGCACATATTCAATGAATTTATTGTATCAAAAATATTGATGGGGCCAACCCACTCTGATTTCCCCACTTACACCTATTTATGTAAACTAGGGCAAAAATTATCCTTAGGAGACATGATGTGCTTAAGTGAGATTAAAGTAAACATGCAAAGCAATTCTGTTGCAGGACAGTTAAGTGTTTATGTAAACATTTTAATTATTGGTGGGTTAATCGTAGCCTTCCCTTATGTATTTTGGCAATTCTGGAAATTTGTAAAACCTGCTTTAAAAACAAATGAATTAAAAAGAACCCGAGGAGTTATATTTTGGGTATCGACACTTTTCTTTTTGGGTATTTTATTTGGGTATTTTGTAGTGGCACCCTACACAGTAAACTTTTTCGCCAACTTTAGTATTGATAATAATATTCAAAATATTTGGACCATATCAAGCTACTTTAGCACCATTGTACCATTAATACTTGGGTCAGGTATTACTTTTCAATTGCCATTGGTATTGTACTTCTTAGCAAAGATCAATGTGATTAGTGTTGCATTTCTAAAAAAATATCGACGTCATGCCATTCTAATTATTGTAATTGCTGTTTCTGCCATTACGCCTCCAGATATGTTAAGTGTAATTATTTGTAGTATTCCATTAGTATTGCTTTACGAAGTGAGTATCATCCTATGTAAGCGTGTTGAAAAGCAAAGGCTTAAGGAAGAAGGTGCCAAAGAATGGGATTAAGGAATTTTTTCCTACCAACTCCAATTAGCAGTAGCAATTGTAGATTCTAATTTATTTTCAATATCGTCCGGCAGGTTGCTGAAAAAATTAATGCCTGTAAGCGATTCAATTTGATCGATAGTGCATACAAAGGTTTTTAAATTGGCACTACTCCCTTGGTTATTAAGCATTAATGCAATGGCAATTTTCTCTTGGCCGTTGTCCTTGTAAATAATTTTGTAATAAGCACAGGGAACAGAAATAGTCCCATTATTAATAGTGCCACAAATATTACTTAGAATGGGACCAGTAGCAACATACACACCATTTTTCTCCAAGGCCCATGTTCTAACTCTATCCTCCAGGGTGCTCCAAATGCCTCTGTTAAAACTAGGTGCTTGGGGCGACATATTGGACATATAAAAAGTCTCACTCATGGCAGTCAAATTCAAAGTCATATCTGCAGCTGGACAAAGATGTCCTCGATCATACCCACTTCCAGTATAGTCGGTCGATTTAACCGGATTGTTTTTTACGAAAGGATCTGATCTAAAATCGTCAGTTCTAGTTTGTGATCCATTAATCAATGCAGGCGTTAAATTATAAAACACCCACTCGGCTTGTCGATTGGCTTCGCTATAAGACAAAGAAAAATAAGTATGGTTAATTACATAGCCCTTACTAGTGGTGGGCAATAAGGAATTGTTGTTATTAGGTTTAGCTTGTGCTAATGAGCTATTTGTTTCTTTGGAACAAGAAAACAAAAAAACAACATAAAATAAAAGACGCATCGAATATTTCATATTCCACCTCAATTGTTATATGCAAAATAATTAAAATATTATAAGTATTAGAAAACTTTCTAAGAAATTAGATGTAAAACCCCCTTAAGGAGCATGAGTGGCGGTAGCAGCAATAAACAATTCACTGTAATTATTGTTTATAAAGCCAATACCAGTGAAGATTTATGTCAAAATCCGTTTCCATTGTATTTCCGCATCAGCTATATAAAAACAATCCTATTGTACAAGAAGGGCGGAGCATTTACTTGGTGGAGGAGGAGCTCTATTTTAAACAGTACTCATTTCATCAACAAAAATTAGTCTTGCATAGGGCTAGTATGCAATTTTATAAGCAGTATTTAGAAAACCAAGGCTTGGAAGTACATTACATTGATTGCAAGCATCCACACAGTAATTGTGCATTGTTAATTGAGGACTTAGCAAAAAGTGGTGTCACCGAAATTCATATGAATGAAGTGGTTGACAATTGGTTAATGAAAAGAATGGTTACTGCTTGTGATAAATTTACAATTTCATTGCAAGTATTGGATAGTCCTAATTTTTTAAATACGACAAAATCGGTTGCTGATTTTTTTGATAATCGAAAAACTTATTTTCAAACCGATTTTTATACATGGCAAAGAAAGCAGCGGAAAATTTTAATGAATGAAGAGGGAAAACCAGAGGGTGGTAAATGGACTTATGATGCAGAAAATAGAGCAAAGTTTCCAAAAAAAGAACTGGTGCCTAATTTGCCCCTACCCAAGGAAAATGAAATTATTATTGAAGCGCGTAATTACGTACAACAAAATTTTTCCAATAATTACGGAGAAGCAAATGGTCCCTATTTATTTGCCACTACCTTTAAGGAGGCTGAGGATTGGCTAGATGAATTTTTATTGAATAGGTTTGAGAAATTTGGTATTTATGAGGACGCCATTGTCACAAAAGAAACTGTTTTACACCACTCCGTGTTAAGCCCCATGTTAAATATTGGATTACTCACTCCGGAGCAAATAATAAGCAAAGCCTTAATCATTGGTCAAGAAAAAAACATTCCATTAAATTCCTTGGAAGGCTTTATAAGGCAAATAATGGGATGGAGGGAGTTTATTAAAATTGTGTACGAGCGCGAAGGCACAAAGCAGCGAACCACCAATTACTGGAAGTTTACCAGAAAAATTCCTGTCTCTTTTTGGAAGGGAACCACCGGCATCCCTCCTATAGATAGCACAATACATAAAATTTTAAAAACGGGTTATTGTCACCATATAGAAAGGCTGATGGTATTGGGTAATTTCATGCTACTTTGTGAATTTGATCCCAATGAAGTATACAAGTGGTTTATGGAAATGTTTATCGACGCTTATGACTGGGTAATGGTCCCCAATGTGTATGGTATGACCCAGTTTGCCGACGGAGGCTTAATGACTACAAAGCCCTATATCAGTGGTAGCAATTACCTAATGAAAATGAGTGATTACGAAAAAGGGGAATGGCAGGGTATTTGGGATGGTTTATTTTGGAGGTTTATGTATGAACATCGTAGTTTCTTTTTAAAAAATCCAAGACTTGGAATGTTGGTAGGCACATTTGATAAAATGAGTGCTGAAAAACAAGCAGCGCATTTAGCAAAAGCAAATAATTATTTAAACAGCTTAGACCATTAATAATATGAAAACGCATTTAACGAGTATCGCTATTATGGAAATGGAGCAAAGGGAAAGAGCGCAGCTCATAAACAGTATCACAGGTTTTAAAAGCGTTGGATTAATTGGATCGGTAAATGAAGCAGGGAAAACGAATTTAGCCATTTTTAACTCCTTTGTACATATCGGTGCGAATCCTCCCTTAATAGGTTTTATCATGCGTCCCGATTCGGTGGAGCGACATACACTAAGCAATATTATTAGTACTGGCTATTATACCATTAACCATATTAATGCATCTTTTTACAAGCAAGCACATCAAACATCCGCAAGGTATCCTGTAGAGGTTTCAGAATTTGACGCAACAGGCTTAACACCGGAATATAAAAATGAATTTAAAGCCCCTTTTGTTGCAGAGAGTGCTATTCAATTGGGCGTTGAATTAAAAGAACGCATCAACTTGAACATAAATAATACCATTTTGATTATTGGTGAAATAAAGGAAATATATTTTCCTACCCATTGCTTACAAGCCGATGGTTATATAGACATTGAAAAAGCAGGAACCATTGCATGCACCGGTTTGGATGGCTATCATACTACCCAAAGTATTGAGAGGCTTCCTTATGCAAAGCCCTAGTGATTACTAATTATCAAATAGGCAAAAGAAGAATTAAAATACAAGTATTAAAAGTATTTATAAAAAGATGAATAGATGATCATTTATATTGTTTCACTAATAAAAAATAATTAGTATTATTGAATATAATAAAATAATACTCAATGAGAAAATATCTAATTTTATTTGCCTTTCCCCAATTTGTTTTATTTAATTATGGTGCCGTATTAGCACAATCAACTGATTCACTAAAAATTAGTGGTATTCCTAAATGGCTTAAATGGGAAAATAAACCTGTTAAGTATTATACTGATAAATCAAGTATTACAATTTTTTCGGGAGAAAAAACTGATATGTTTAGAGACCCTAATGTTACCTATAACACCGATAACGCTCCAAAGTTAATGTTTGAAGCGGATTCGAATTTTGTAATCTCAACTAGTATCGAACATGCTTTCATAAGCAAATGGGATGGTGGAGCTTTGGTTTTAAAACAGGATAGTTTAAACTGGGTAAAATGTTGTTTTGAAAAAGATTATACAGGAGCAAGGAGAATTGTTACTGTCGTTACCAAAGGCATCTCAGATGATTGCAATTCGGTAAAAATAAATAGTAATAAAGTATATTTTAAATTAGCCAAAGCTGCTAATGTAATAACCGTTTATTATTCCTTAACAGGCGCTAATTGGTTTTTAATTAGGCACTTTACTTTTGATTCTAATAAAAATTTAAAAGTGGGATTTTTAGCGCAATCCCCAACTGGCAATGATTGTAAAGTGAAATTTAGCGAAATTAAATATACAAGCAAGAAAATTAGGGATCCCTATTTAGGAGAATAATGGCTTATTATTTTTTTTAGCTTAGCATTAACTTATTCATAATATGCAATTATTTATTTGCCAGCTTATTTCACTTAAATTTTTGTGGAGTTATAGTCCAGATAAATTGAAATAATAAGGCCCCGATAAAGGTCCATAAAATATCATTCCAATCAAACCACATTTTACCAGAAATTTGCATGAACTCCCATCCAACTAGCCCCGTGATAGAAATTAGGTTAGCAGTTAAATGTTTATTTTTTAAAAACCAGCTATTTGGATAATTCTTTTTAAGAAAGTAAGGAATGATTGAAACAAATAAAGCGGGGAGTCCTATTCCAGGGAAAAAATTGGGTGCAATGCCTAAAAAATATTTAATAGCAATACTATGGCCATTGTAATAAGGGCGAATATGATCCTGAATTTGATTGAAAGAGAAAAAACAAAAGGCAAAAATTAAAAACCAATAATATTCCGACTTGAATTTCATTTTAAGTTTATTGTGCGACAAAAATACTTAAAAATTAAAACGATTGCACAATCATTAATTTTAAATTAAACTAAAATTAACAAAGGTGAATTTCTTTCAATTTTGCACCTAGTTAGTCTTAAATAATTGAATTGTGTAATCGAGCAATTCTTTTCCTCCAATTTGTCCGTGACCAGGTATCACTATTTTAACATTGGGATATTGTTGCTTTATTTTCATTACTGTATTTGACCATTCAAGCACATTAGCATCCCCCAAATATCCTTTTGTGGCTTCCAATTCTTTAATTAAACAGCCTCCAAATAAAATATGTTCACTTGGGAAGTACCCTATAACGTTGTCCTGGGTATGTCCATGACCAAAATATTTAACGACAGCATGTGTATTTCCAATGTTTAGCCTTAAAGAATCGTCAAATCCATTTTGAGGTACTTCTACCTTATTTTTTTTCGCTAATTGGATAGTAGCCTTATTCCCAAATGAGGGAATTTTATTTAAATGAAAGGCAGCTAAGCCCCCTAAACAATCATCATGAAAGTGCGTAGGGACAATTGCATTGATGGTGCAGTGCAATTTTTCCTTGATGAAATTGATTAACTCATCGGCACTTTTATTATTTGTTGGCGTATCAAACACAACCACTTCCTTACTATTCCTAACCATCATACCATTACATGGCACATTTCCAAAATCGTTTGTTTGTAAATAGGATGTGTGCAAAAAAGTATTATCTGCAATTTGAATAATAATAAGGTTGTTGGAATGATATACTTCTATGGGCTTAAATTCATTCGGAGTCAAAGCTGTTTGAGCAGTTAAATTTCCAAAGACTAAAAAGGTTAGCACAACAAAAAGTATTTTCATATAGTAAATATAATCAGATGATGGAGTAGTTGACTATTGGTGTATTAAATGGTAACACAGTAAATAAATACATTGAGTAATGTGCATATACCTTACTCTAGTTTCCAGCAAATGGTGTTCCTATAATACCAATTGCTAATTCGGCCCAAACCAAGAAAAATAATAATATAATTATACCAACTATAAAAATTCTAAATTTTATATTTTTTGATTTTTTAAACGCTTGATTAATACCTAAACTAAATGCAGTTAAAAAAATACCCATAATAATAAAGTCAAATACACCCCATTTGATTTCAGTTGAAACTAACATTCCTAATAATGGAAATAGTAATAATGTTAATGGCCAAAAAATCCTCCATTTATTTAACATAGTATATAATTTTATTTTTTTCTATTCTTATATTCCAATATATCTGAGGGCTGACAATCAAGAACTTCACACAATTGTGCTAAAGTTGAAAATCGAATTGCTTTTGCCTTTCCCGTTTTAAGTATTGAAAGATTTGACAGTGATATCCCCACTTTTTCAGATAATTCATTTAATGACATTTTTCTTTGTGCCATTACTACATCAAGATTTACAATAATTTCCATATTATATGGTTAATTCGTTTTCCGATTTATATTCGATAGCATTGATTAGTAGTTTCTGTAAGATATATGCAAAAACACCAACCGAAAAAGGACCGATGATTAAAATAAGATTAATCAACACAACTCCAGGAGCATCATCTCGCTCTGCGACATTGAAAATGAGTGGCGAACCAATTAAATACATTAAACTTATTAGGAATGAACAGGCTTTTATTATTTTTAACGCACCAACTGATTCTTGGGTTAATGATAAATTTTTATCAATAATATTTAGCAAATGAAATGCTTGATAAAATATATAAAGTAAAGGAATTGCTGAAATTAATACTCCGATCAATACGGGCAGGTAATTACCTAAACTATCCGATTGTGTAATTTGATAAAGTATGAATCCGCAAATAAACAAGACTCCAATACTTAAACCTAAAAGAACTAGCCTCAAAAAGTACGTTGAGCTTCTTTCAAAAAACTTATCATTTTTAAAATTCATTGCTATTTTCTATATTTTATGATAAAGCTATAATATTTATTGTTTAACAACAAATATTATTTGATTAACGTGTAAATATATGAAAAATAGGTACTTGTAATTAAAAATAAATGGCAAAACGTTTAAATACCTACCTGCTTTTCTTCTTTCTTGATTGGAGCTTTGTATGCTCTTTTTATCACTTTCAAGTCCTTAAAGTAGCCAATGGTGGCAATATCAACATAAAGTCCAACACCTCCTTTTTTTACTTTACCCAACATTTTTTCAACTATAAACGAGGAGTATTTCATGTTGTTAATAAACATTTCTGCTGTTTCGCCATTTACCTCAATTCTCATTGTTATCCATTCTTTTAATGCCACTGGTGCCGAACCCTCATAAGCACCTGGAGGATAATTCTTTCTCAATGTTTCAAATTTATAATGAGGATATGAAAAATATTGCACAGCGTGATTTCTAACCATTTGATTAGAAGCTCTACCTGCTTTTGGTCGCAAATAAATGGACTCAAATGCTGAATCGTTTTCAGCAATTCTATAATATAAACCAATAAATCCAGCAGCTGCAGGGAAAGGGGAAGGATCTTGAATTTGGCTGTACATCTTAATCTCGATAGTTCCATTTTCGAAATCATCTAACCCTAATAATTTTGCGTAATGTTTTTCATCAACAGTAGCCTCTAAATTATTTGGATCGAACGGCAAGGCTTTTAAATCTCTTTCAATTTTAAGTACAGGCTTACCTTGAAATTGAATAATTGATCCTGTCACATTATGTAATTCAAAAACTTGCTTCCCTAATGTCAATTTAGTTTGAGCAGAAACACTAGAAATAAAAAAGAGCTTAAAAAATAAGAAACTGACAATAGAGATATATTTTTTCATTTTACATTTTTTACAAATCTATTTCAAATAATATACATTCGTAACTAATTAAGTAAATACAAGTAACCAAAAGGTAACCGAAATTATGAGCAGCAAATTCATTGACAACCCATTAAATTGTCCCGTAACCCGCACAATGAGTATCATTGGAGGCAAATGGAAGCCTATCATACTAAACTGTATTGGAGATAGGACAATACGATTTGGGAAGCTAAACCAAATAATACCATCTATTTCAAATAAAGTATTGGCTGGCGAATTAAAAGAGATGGAGCATTATGGATTGGTTCATAGAATTGAATTCACCGAAATGCCACCAAGGGTAGAATATTCATTAACTAACGATGGCAAATCCTTACTTCCATTATTACACGAACTTGCAAATTGGGGCAATACCCATACAGCAAAAAAGATCATTAAAGAATTTGCTTGATTTTTGAAAAGGCGCAATACAATGTCGGACAAAGAAAAAGTCATCATTTCTGATGGCTTGTCCAGTGTGGCTCACCTTTTCGACAAAAGATACAGCTATAATGCGATGATTGAGTTGGTAACTATTCGGAAATTGAAGGGTTGAATCTTGTGTCAAAATGCAGAAGGTATTTGGTTAAAAAATTATTATAATCAATACCTTTGTTTATCAATATTATAATTGAATTAATGATCTTCCTATGAAGCATCCTTTTTTAGGTATCTGTATTTTATTGTTTATAAGTAATTTATCTGCATTTGGTCAGCAAAATGAAAATCAAACAGAATTACTAATTATTGGTGTTAATCATAGTAGAACCAAAAAAATTAACTACAATAAATTGTATCAGTTATTAGAAGAAAATAAGCCTGATTTGATTTTATGGGAGCAAAGTGAAGATTTTAAAAGTGTATTTGGTTTAAGAACAGCTTATAGACTTAAAATATTTTCAATTGGAACAGAACAATTAGCGCTTCAGGTTTTTAAAAAGAAAAATAAGACAATACCAATAATAGGATTTGATACCAGTTTCTCTTTAAGGAAAAATGATTTAAAAGAAAATGTTACAAAGAGAAAATATAGAAAAGAGGAAAGTATTGCTAAGAAAAAATATATCAAAGAAAGTATAAGGGTATCCAATATTTTTTTTACTAAACTTTATAAAAACAAAATGAATAACGAAGACAGTATAAGCTACTGGTCATACGTTAATTTGCATAATAATTACATAGAAGATGTTTTTAACAAATCACTTCAAGAAATAAATCTACCTGTGGTTTATAACCAAGCAAAGGAATTGGAGAAAATGGAATCAAATGTAATTATTCCGCTTGCAAGAAAATATATGATGGACTCTGTTGCTTTGAATGATTATATATCAGATTTAAATTTTGGAAAAGCTCGAAATAGTTATATGGCACAAAAAGTTATAGATATCGTCTCAAATCAATCAGGAAAAAAAATAATTGTATTAACAGGATTAAGCCATAAATATTTTTTATTGGATGCCCTTAATAAACAAACCAAGATGAACTTGAAACTACTTAGTTTACAATAAAAAAAAGCCATCATTACTGATGGCTTGTCTAATATGGCTACCCTTTTCAACGAAAGGAGACAGCTATAATGTGATTATTGAGTTCATAACCATCAGGAAATGAAAGGGTTGAAGTGCATGTATTTTTTAGGGAATGGGATAAAAATGAATCGAAGAATCAAACTTAGCCATTTTCGAATTATTAATTATTTCTCATGATGAAATTTATTTAAGTATGTACAATGGAAAAGAA
Organism: Bacteroidota bacterium; assembly: GCA_947457075.1. Classification (GTDB taxonomy): domain Bacteria; phylum Bacteroidota; class Bacteroidia; order Chitinophagales; family Chitinophagaceae; genus Sediminibacterium. The sequence continues at coordinate 1,102 of CANGUG010000010.1, read as the reverse complement.
AATAATATAAATTGCATTAAATTAAACTTTTAAATATAAGCATATGGGAACCGTATGGGGTAATAATAGAATAATTGGCACTATTCCAAATCCTAAAAAATCATTTGATATTGATTTCAATAGTCAAAAAATAATTGATTCCTTAAAGTATATCCCTTTAATAAGTGCTGATTATGAACTAATATCAAAAAATGATGTACTAAAAACTTACCGTTTTGTGCACGTGCATTTTTTTGGTAAAGGTATGTCTATCGATATTAACATTAGCTCAATATCAGAATCTAAATCAAAAATAGAATTGGAAGTTTTTGACAAATACGGTGCTTTTAATGAACATAGTGGCATTCAAGCTGCTAATGAACATATTGATACTCTATCCAACTTAATTAGTCAATGTATAGTACTTTCTCCAAGCCAAATAAATGAAATAGAGTCACGTCAAAGGGATGAAGAGCTAAAAAAGCAAAAAGAAAGTAAATCACAATCCAAGGGGTCAATGATTTTTTACAGCTTTTTTCTTGGTATGATGGGGATACATAGACTTATGATGGGCTATTCTAATTGGTGGTTAATGCCATTAACAATGGGTGGGTTTGGGATATGGTGGATGATTGATTTTATCAGAATAATTACCGGTAGAATGAAAATGGCTAATGGAAGTGATTTATTTTAATGTTTTTTATACTTTATTATTTTATCAAATATTAAAGTATAAGTATAAATAAATTAGTGTAAAGTTAAAGCTATCTCTCTGCAATTTATTGGATTAGAAAAAGATGCAACTATAATTCGATGATTGAGTATGTTACTATTAGAAAATTGAAAGGTTGAATATCTTTATTTTTTATCTCCCTTCAGTTTCTGAGCGACATCATCATAATACGCTTGAGTTAGTTTATCTGTCCAAATAGTTGGTTTTGAACCATCATATAAAGCTAAATAAGTGACTAAACTTTCTTTACTTGCTGTATGCCAATGCTCTATATCCTTTGGACATCTAACAACGTCACCCTTTTTAATGATAATTGGTTCTTTACCCTTTTCTTGATAATAGCCTTCTCCTTCCAAAATAATAAGTACTTGAGGTGTGGAGTGTTTGTGC
>CANGUG010000009.1 GCA_947457075.1 Bacteroidota bacterium | reverse complement strand
GGATATCTTTTTTCTCGATACCACGTAATAATAAACCTGCGTTATCACCTGCTTGACCTTGATCCAATAATTTTTTGAACATCTCAACACCTGTTACAGTTGAGCTCATTGGAGCATCCATCAAACCTACGATTTCTACAGCCTCACCCACTTTGATAATACCACGCTCGATACGACCTGTAGCAACTGTACCACGACCTGTGATCGAGAATACGTCCTCTACAGACATCAAGAATGGTTGATCCACTGGACGTGGAGGCAATGGAATGTAGCTATCTACAGCGTCCATCAACTCAGTCACTTTATCAACCCATTGTTGCTCACCAGCTAAAGCGCCAGTTGCAGAACCACGGATGATTGGAGTGTTGTCACCATCAAATCCGTAAGATGATAATAAATCACGGATTTCCATTTCAACTAAGTCTAACAATTCAGCATCGTCAACTAAGTCTACTTTGTTCATGAATACAACGATTTGAGGTACACCTACCTGACGAGCCAACAAGATGTGCTCTTTTGTTTGTGGCATAGGACCATCTGTAGCAGCAACTACTAAGATAGCACCGTCCATTTGAGCAGCACCAGTGATCATGTTCTTCACATAGTCAGCGTGACCTGGACAGTCAACGTGCGCATAGTGACGAGTGTCAGTTTGGTATTCTACGTGTGCAGTATTGATAGTGATACCACGCTCTTTTTCCTCTGGCGCACCATCAATTTCATCGTAGTTTTTCTTCGCAGCTAAACCTCTTTTAGACAATACGTCTGTAATGGCAGCTGTCAATGTTGTTTTACCATGGTCAACGTGGCCAATGGTACCAACGTTTACGTGAGGTTTCTCCCTCTTAAAGGTCTCTTTAGACATCTTTATTAATTTTTGTTTTTTTTATAATCGCCGTCAATAGACCACCGAGTCCATCGACCATAGCTTTCTGTTTTTGTTTCAACCCTTTGAGCCGTTGATGAGAATTGAACTCACGACCTCTTCCTTACCAAGGAAGTGCTCTACCACTGAGCCACAACGGCAATTTACTAACCGGCTTCCTTTTCAACAACCCCCTTTCCTACTCATCAACTTACTGGAGCGGGAGACGAGGCTCGAACTCGCCACCTATAGCTTGGAAGGCTATCGCTCTACCAAATGAGCTACTCCCGCATTGTTTTTTATCCATCCTAAAAGAACTCAATTTTATTTTCCCTGCAACACTCCCCTTTCGACGAATTGCAAATCTACATAAAATTTTGTGGGCAGAGTAGGGTTCGAACCTACGTACTCGTGAGAGAACAGATTTACAGTCTGTCGCCTTTAACCACTCGGCCATCTGCCCAAAAAACGGAGCCGGAAATGGGACTCGAACCCGCGACCTGCTGATTACAAATCAGCTGCTCTACCAACTGAGCTATTCCGGCTTATCTAAATCCCACAAAAGAGCACTCCCAATTTTTTGGATGGCAAAGGTAATGGAAATCTTTATTTATCAAAATTTTAGATGATTTTTTTATCCTATTTTTTACCATTTAGCTGAAAAACGGCTAAAATCTTGAACTTAGGCTGAATACTGAGCGGTTTTTGTCCCATTTTCAAGCTATAATTTATGCTAAAAAAACAAAAGGCCCCATGGGGCCCTTTGAAAATCCTTGAAAATTTATTGTTTTCTACGCTGCTAATTTCTCCTTTTTCTTTTTTAATTGATTGGTGACTGCATCAAATGCGTGTTCGAATGATTCTTCAAATGATTTTGAAGTTGATTTTACAAAACAATTTTGTTTCGGAATATGTATGTTAATCTCAACCACTTTGTCTTTAATGGCGTGTACTAAATTATCTAATTTTAAAAACACATCTACCTTGGTTATTCGGTCGTGGAAGGTTGCCAGTTTTTGAATTTTTTTCCCTACAAAATCTAATAGCTTTTCATCTGCATCAAAATGCACTGTTTGAATGTTAATGTTCATAATTCATTTGTTTTAAATTGTAAACTAATAAAAGAACTGATCAGGCAACTTGGCTTGTCCTGCCCTATTAAGGTACGACATTATTTAAAAAATAATCGTAATTATTTTATTTTAAGAAAACTTTATGAATACCCAAGACATTGGTCATTCTTGCCCTATAAATGAGTAAAGGTGTTTTAGGCTTTAGGGTGTGCCTTTGCAAATACTTCCTTCAACTTTTCAATGGTATTATGTGTGTACACCTGAGTGGCAGCAAGGCTTGCATGCCCTAATAATTCTTTCACTGCATTCAAATCTGCCCCATTGTTCATTAAGTGTGTGGCGAAACTATGCCTTAAAATGTGTGGACTTTTCTTTTGTAAAGTAGTGACTTGAGATAAGTAAAATTTTACAAAACTATATACTGCTCTGGGTTGCAATGCTTTACCTTTTTCAGTGACAAATAAGTGAGGATTACCCGCTGCAATGGAGGGCTTTTCATTAAGGTATTTTTTTAGCTCCTCCGCAAGGGCCGGACTAATTGGAAGGATTCTTTCCTTATTGCCCTTCCCCAATACTTTAATGATACGCTTTGACAGATCCAATTGGGATTCCTTGCAATTAATTAACTCACTTAAACGCATTCCAGTGGCATAAAACAATTGGATTACCATTTTTTCGGTATATCCCTTCCACCCTTCCGCAAAAGCTAAATTGGTCAGCAATTGCTCCATATCATTTTCCGCTACAAAAGCCGGTAAACGTTTATTCACTTTAGGGCTAATTACTGTATCCATGGGGCTTTTCGTTAATTGACCTTGCTGGATTTGGTATTTAAAAAAAGATTTTAAGGAAGATATTTTTCTATTCAATGATTTACCCGTCATATCGGCTTCCTTCAACCCTGCTAACCATGATCGCACCATGGTCCCCGAAATTTGATAGAATGTGATGCCCTCATACTGGGTTTCAATAAAATCAAAAAACTGGATAAGGTCGTTAGAATAGGCAGTGAGGGTATGTACCGAATAGCGCTTCTCAAATTGAAGATAAGCTAGGAAGGCATTGAGTGGCGTATAGCGGGTTTGGGATATCATTTCAATACTAAAGATACTATAAAAAGCTACTAAAACAGGGCAAAAAATAAGCTTGCTTTACAATGGCAACTTACCAAGTATTTGTGGAGTGATATGAAAAAAGCCCCTAAAAAGGGGCTTTAAATAATATATATAAGAGGTTTTTTCGAGTCTTTATATTTTAATAAAAGACGCTGAAAAAATTATCCTTCTATTTTACCGCTGAAAATCTGTTGCTTGTAAATCGCTTTCAATACTTCGAAACGACGCTTTACAGATGGCTTCACAAATGCTTGACGAGCACGTAAGTTTACTAAAGTCTTACTTTTTTCGAATTTCTTCTTGTACTTTTTAAGCGCTTTGTCGATGTTCTCGCAGTCTTTTGAATCAATAATTAACATAATATATACCTCCTCAGGTGTTTTTAAAAAAAATTAAAATGAACTTTCCGAGCCTTTATATTTTTTAAAAGGTGAAGGAAAATTGGAGGGCAAAGATAGGTATTTGTTTTATTTCACCAAATTTCTGCCCCATTTTATATTTACTATTTACAATCCAGTTTGGATATCCTTCCCTTTCAAGGCCCCTGATATGGCCTCATCCATGGCGCGTTCTGCAAACGGACGGGTAATATCGTTTAATTCCTCGGTTTTGGTTTGAATCAAGTGCTTATCCTCCATAGTAATGGCCAATTGAAGGGCTTGCATGGCGTTAGCAGATGCAGTTAACTCCTCTTTGGTTAAGATAGCCGCATTTTTGGTCAAAAACTTTTCTGTTACTGAAAGCATTTGCTCAGCCTCGGTTCTTGCTTCCACCAATGCCCTGGTGGCAATATCTTCTTTGGCATGGGTAATACTATCCATTAAACGCTGTTCCACTTCCTCGTCGGTTAATCCATATTGTGGCTTAATGTCAATGCTTTGTGTCACACCGCTTCTTAATTCCTTGGCACTCACTTGTAAAATGCCATCCGCATTAATCAAGAAACTAACATCCACTTTAGGAAGTCCTGCAGGCATCGCTGGTATTCCAGTTAAGGTAAATTCTCCCAACTTACGATTGTCTTTGACTAAATCACGCTCACCTTGGTACACCGCAATTTGAATGCCGGATTGCCCATCCTTTTGAGTCGTATATTGTCTTCCTGCTTTGGTAGGAATTTTTGAATTTCTGGGAAGTAATACATCCATTAATCCGCCCATGGTTTCAATACCTAAACTCAATGGTGTTATATCCAATAGTAACATGGACTGATTATTCCCTGCTAAAATATCAGCTTGCACTGCCGCACCCAATGCCACTACTTCGTCCGGATTAACGGAATCATTTACCTCCTGATTAAAGAATTTTGCCACCGTTTGTTTTACTAAAGGCACCCTTGTACTTCCTCCTACCATTAAAACGGTATTGATATCAGACACTTGTAAACCCGCGTCCTTCATGGCATTCATACAACAGTCCATTGTTTTATTGACAATGGGTTGCACTAAGGATTCAAAAGTTTCCTTGGTGATGGATAATTTTTCACCTGCAAATTCAGTTTCAAAAATTTCATTGTTAGACAAATGAATTTTTGCTTTTTCTGCAGCCAGTCTCAACTGTTGTTTAAGTTCTTTATGTTGTTCTAAATTTTCAATGGACCATTGCTTCATCCAATATTCAATAATGGCTCGGTCTAAATCATCTCCTCCTAAATAGGTATCCCCATTAGTGCTTAATACTTCAAATATGCCGTTCGCAATTCTTAAAATAGAAATATCAAATGTTCCTCCTCCCAAATCATATACCGCAATTGTTTTTTCCTCGGTTGGATTTAAACCTAATCCATAGGCAAGGCTTGCTGCTGTTGGCTCGTTGATAATTCTTAACACATCTAATCCCGCTAATTTTCCTGCATCACGTGTCGCTTGTCTTTGCGCATCGTTAAAATAAGCAGGTACTGTAATAACTGCTTTTGTAACGGGTGTTTTTAAAATATGTTCAGCGCGTTTTTTTAATTCCTCTAAAATGAAAGCGCTTAATTCAATGGGTGAATAAAATTTATTCCCTACTTGTACTTTTACTAAGCTCTCAGTGTTGTCATCAATTACTTTGTACGCAAAAAAATCTTGGTGCGTTTGTATATCTTTATAACTTTTTCCCATTAAGCGCTTTGCACTAAAAATGGTATTCCTAGGATCTGATTCCAAAAAAGGTTTTGCGCGCGCTCCCACTTCCACATTACCGTATTCATCAAAATGCACTACACTTGGTACAATACTTGTTCCATCAAATTCTTTTAAGGCTGTTGGTTGTTTTGTTTCTGGGTGAATGATAGCCACTAAACTATTGGTGGTTCCCAAGTCAATGCCCACAATCATTTCAGCTTGTTGTAAGCTTCCTGTTGCAATATTAATCCCAATCTTAGCCATTCAAAAAATTTTACAAATGTACATTTACCCTTCACATGGAGGGTTGCGAATTAAGGAATGATTTATTAACGGGTAGAAACCAGTGTTGTTTTAGAAAAAGTATCATGCAAAGGTTGTTCATTCCAAGCCATCCCAAACATAGTGACTAATGAAGTTCGTAAGGTAGCCCGAACAAAAAACTGAAAAATAGTAGGTCGTTTACCACTGGTTGAGATGACTTTTGTCTTAGTCAACATTTTGGCGATGGTTCGACAAAACAGTAATTCAAATAAAAAAGTATATACCCAAGTGACGGCAAAGAAAAAATAGCCGTATCTAAATGGTTTAAAATAGCCGTAAAAAGCATAGAAATTATACCATTTGTAGATAAAATAGCTGAGGAAACAAATGATTAGGGTGTCTAGAAAAAAGTGCATTATCCTAGTTCCTTCACCAATTGTGGGCGTTGTTGTGTTCATGTTGCAAAAATATTGCTTTTTAGTAGTTAAATTTGCCGAAAGTATTACAATATGACATTAGTACAAGAACTACGCTGGAGAGGTATGATTCAAGATATTATGCCAGGGACTGAGGAATTGTTTGAAAAAGAGATGGTATCCGGCTACATTGGCTTTGACCCCACTTCAGACAGCTTGCATATTGGAAGCTTAGTGCCTATTTTATTGTTAGTGCATTTGCAAAAAGCAGGTCATAAGCCTTTTGCATTAGTGGGTGGAGCCACGGGTATGGTGGGAGACCCTAGCGGCAAAAGTGAAGAAAGAAATTTATTAAGTGAGGAAACCTTAGCGATTAATGTTGCGGGGGTGAAAAAACAATTGTCTCACTTTTTAGATTTTAACAGTGGTGCAAAAAACGCTGCTGAATTAGTCAACAATTACGATTGGTTTAAGGACTTTACTTTTCTTGATTTTATTAGAGAGGTAGGCAAACACATTACGGTGAACTATATGATGGCAAAGGATAGTGTGAAAAAAAGAATTGAAGGCGACACCGGTATGAGCTTTACTGAATTCACTTATCAGTTAGTACAGGGTTATGATTTTTACTGGTTGAATAAAAATAAAAATTGCAAGGTTCAAATGGGTGGTAGTGACCAATGGGGCAATATCACCACTGGAACTGAATTAATTCGTCGCAAAACAGGGGGCGAAGCATTTGCATTTACTTGTCCATTAATTACCAAAGCCGACGGCGGTAAATTTGGTAAGACAGAAAAGGGCAATGTGTGGTTGGATGCAAAGAAAACATCGCCTTATCAATTTTACCAATTCTGGTTAAATGCAAGCGATGAAGATGCAACTAAGTGGATTAAAATATTTACTTTATTGGAACCTACAACAATAGATTCTTTGATTGCAGAACATACCACTGCCCCACAATTAAGAACCTTACAAAAAGCCTTGGCAGCTGAATTAACTAAATTTGTGCATAGCGAAGCCGATTTAAATTTTGCGATAAAAGCTACAGAAATTTTATTTGGTAACGCTACAACCGAAGTGGTGCAATCCTTAAACGAAGAACAATTATTGCAGGTAATGGAAGGCGTCCCCACCGTTAATGTAACATTGGCGCAATTAACCGAAGGTTATGATTTAGTAAGCTTATTGGCGGATACGCAAATTTTTCCAAGCAAGGGAGAAGCACGTAAAATGTGGCAAGCAGGTGGATTAAGTATTAATAAAGAAAAAATTAACACTGAAATTACCACAGTCACCACTGCACATTTATTGCAAGGGAAATACATGTTATTACAAAAAGGAAAGAAAAACTATTATTTAGTAATAGCGAGTTAATTCATAGTAACTGATTTCAAAAAAGCCTCCAGTAGTCGGAGGCTTTTTTTATTGTACTTGTATATAATTGAAAAGTTTGAACGACCCATAATTACTGTAATGCTTTCCACATTGCTTCCGCAACAAAGGCATTTCCTTTGGCATTCAAATGCACTCTATCATAGGTTAGAATACCTTTTTCTGCATTGGTTGGATTATTAGCCACACTGTAATCGTGAAAAGCTTTTCTTAAATCCACTATGCCTAATGAATTGTCAGCAGCATATTTCCTGATCCAATTGCTGTATAAATTTAAATCACCATCCTGTTCATTAGAAAAGTCATTGGCCTCGCCGATGGCTGCTGGCGTAACCAAAATAACTTTAATGCCCTTTGCTTGTAGTTTTTTAACCACTGCATCATAAAATCTTCCAAATTTATCATAATCTGTTCCTGTACCATGACTGGCTTTATGCCAAACGTCATTTACGCCCACCCAAATAAAAACCACATCAGGATTTTGAGCAAGTACATCTTTATCCATTCTTAAAAATAAGTCATAAATTTTATTGCCCCCAATACCCGCTCCGATAATTTCATATTGGTCACTCAGGCCTTTTTTTACTAGATCTTCCTTAATGATATCAATGTAACCACCCTTATTCACGCCCAATTCAGTTATAGAATCCCCAAAAAATAGGATTTTTTTCTTCTTATCCCCGTTAAATGACAGTAGCAATAGGCAACCCATAAAAGTGGCAAAAAGTAGTAATTTACCCATCATAAAAGGCATCGTTTAAGTTTTATAATCTAAATAGTAGTTTAAGTTAGAACAAATTGATAATAATGGGTTTAAATGCTATAAAAATTTGGAAAATTTTGTGCCTACCCCTATTTTTGCAATCCATTCTAAGAATGGCATAGGGATTGCCTGATTGTGTAACGGTAGCACGACTGTTTTTGGTGCAGTTTGTCTTGGTTCGAATCCAGGTCAGGCAACCAAAGAAAAAGCCTCAACGAAAGTTGGGGCTTTTTTATGCCCAAAATAAAACTAAACGAAGGAGCCGAGCGAAGCGAGCACAATACGAAGGAAGGGCAAATGCGAGCATAGAGCGAAGCGATATAATGGAGCGAAAAAACAAAATCAAGCTTGCTTGAATTTTGGATTGTAGCGACATTATAAAAATTGTGAAACAATTTGCTCGTAATTTGACATGACTGAGTATTGTGGGAATTGTGAAACAATTTGCGACTGAGCATACATGAAATATCAGCAAATAAATCATCCACTCCTACTTCGTTGAGGCTTTTTATGTTGGGATTTTCCAAAAAAAAGGATGTCCGAGCGAAGTGAGGACAATCCATTTTATGTTGGGATTTTCCAAAATCTGCTAGATTCAAGTATCTAAAGTGAAAAAATTGAAATATTATAATATTTATATATAATTTTTTGTAAATTCATATAACCAATAAATAAAATGAAATTCTCTACACTTTTACCTCTTTTACTTATTTCAATCTTGTTACAACTAGTTTTTTCATGTTATAACCCATACGGGCACCATATTGATCGGCCTGTTATTTTATTTGTATCATTTATTTTAGAAATCCCGTTTATTCTTTTTTTAGTTTTTCTATTAAAGGAAATAGATAAGAAAACTGATTCTATACTTTATTATACTACAATATTCAACATATTTATTTCAATTATTTTCAATTTTACTGATTTACTACGTGAAGTAAATCAGCCATTTGGAGATATTGTTATTCATGTATCAAATATTATTGGGATAATGTTTTGGGTACTACTTTTTATCAAGCTATCCAAATCAAAAATTGCTAGCTTACCAATAAGTATTGTATTAATGACAATTGGTAAAATATTGATGTACATAAGATCGATTTTATTTATTTCCACATTTAATGATACAGAAAATATTACTACTGAAAATTATATGGAAACCCCATTATACACTTTCAATAATTCAACAATTATTGAATTTGGTGAATTTGGTGAATTCAATTTAAACCTAATTCATTTATTTATTGTAGCATCAATTACAATATTTTACATTTCATTTAATAAACTATATAAAAACTAAACTTATGAGCTTAGACGAAAAACTAAACAACAGCGGCGAAACATTGTCTGCAAACACAACTACTACTACAAATAATAATAATAGTAGTAATCAAAACACCATTCTAACAGAGGATAAATTTGATAAAGATGTTATCCCAAATACAAAAACCTACGGTATTATCGGGGCTATATTAGTCGCATTGGGAGAATTCTTAAGTAATGATGGTGGAATTTTTAGCGCCTTGATATACGGGCTTGTTGGCGTAATGTCCACTCTTGGATTATGTATTTTACTCGAAGGATTTTCCACTGTAATTAAATTATTAAGGAAAATTTCAGAAAAATAATATGAAAAATATAAAACCACTTCCTATAATTATACTTTTTAGTGTAATCATCATAGGATTATCCATTGCTTATTTGCCATCTTATTTGAAAAATAGAGAACTAAATGGGGTTTATTACTATTACTTTAAAGGAAAGTATGATTTAAATTTCAAACAACTTACAGAGTATAGTGGTGCATATACATTTAGTAATGGAAAAATTACAAATTCAAATAGTAAGGAAGAAGAAGAAAAGTTCGAAGTGATTGATAAAGATAATGTTGATATAATTTTCAAATCAGTTGGAGGAACAATCCAAAGGAATAGATGGCAAATTACAAGGGATGCAAATGATAAGGTTATATCTTTAAACAGAAGATCAGAAAGTATAACAGGAAATGATCTGGATGTAATGTATTTAAAGGAATAAAATAACACAATATTCCTGAATTATACTATAAAAAAGCCACTCAAACTTGAGTGGCTTTTTTATAGTATATGGTAAACTCCATTTAACTACAAGTAGTACATGCTGCATTACAAATATATTTATCATCCACCCAAAACTTAAGGTTTAATTTTTTACTATACACATAGTACATATTATTCACCTTATCCAATACATTTACAAATTCTTCAGATAAATTTACCATTTTTAAAGGGGTACCTTTACTACTAGATGCATATACAGGGAATGATTTTTTAGCATAATTAGAAATAACCGCCCCCAGAACACTATAATGAATATAGCCTGGTTCATTTAAAACAATCGGCTCCTCCATTTCACAACTAATATAGGATTTAACCAAAAAATAGTTTCCTTCTTTTGAAATTATCTCCATCTCATAGTCGGCACTTCTCCCATCAATTGTGGTTATGATGGCACCACCCGGCGAAGAGCGTACATTGGTTGGTGCATTTTTATCAGGATCTCTTAAAAATAAAGTCCCCCATTGGCTAAACACATTGTTAGCGGCTAATAAACAACAAACGATAAATGCAATTTTTTTCATTGATATATATTTTTAAATGAATTAATCAGGTCTTTTACCAGTTACTTTTAATACTACCGGATAACTTTTGTTTTTTGTCATTGAATACCATGTACCTGAAATAGTTTGACCTATCCTTTTATTCCAATCCCCATTTAATACAAAATAACCAGTACGTTTTCCTTTATAGGTTTCAACGATTCGATCGTCATCGGAAGAACATAAAGACAATTTTTCTCTATTACTTGTATAATAGTATTCACCAATAGTAAAGCATTGATTTGCTCCACCTACTGGAATCGCCAAAGTCATCCTAATTTCATACCTGCCAACATAACCAGAAAACATGGTTTGTTCTGTCCAAAATGTTTGTGCATTGGATGCTTTAAAACAAAGGATAGTTAAAAGAATAAAAAATAGCTTTTTCATGATCTACGTTTTACCAAATATAATAAATTAATCATATTGATTGTATAAAAGCATCCATCCTATTTGAATAGTTGATATTTTTACAAAATGCAGAGAATCAATAAACTAGACGGACTAAGGGGGATTTTTTCATTATTGGTAGTACTTTTTCATTTAAATAAAAACAATGCTCCTTTATTTATTGTCAATAATTTTTTTGTACGTGAGTCTTATATATTCGTGGACTTCTTTTTTATCCTTAGTGGATATGTGATTAGCTTAAGTTACAATGACCGTATTAATTCAAGAAATGACTTTTTAAAATTTATTAAAAAAAGAGTTATCCGCTTATACCCTTTATTGCTTTTCTCTACATTGATGTATTGGTATTTTGTGCACCCAATATTCAATGATAAAAATATACTTTTAGCGTTAGACACTTTACTGTTTACCAACGCTACCCCTATTTTAGGTTCAGGTATTGGCATGAATTATCCTTCCTGGTCAATTTCTAGTGAACTAATTTCTTACTTAGTATTTGGCATGATTTCCTTATTTGCCATGAACTCCCATAAAACAAAGATAGTTGGTATGCTTACCCTTATTTGTTTTATAATTTTAGGATTCCAACACAATTACTTCGCAACCGGTGATTATGGATTCATTAGAGGCTTGTCCTGTTTCAACATAGGCTACCTTGTGTTTATTGCAACAAAAAAACAATATAAAATTCACAATAGCTGTGAATGGTTTATTCCAATTTTTATAATTGCTATTATGTACTTTCATTTTACAATAACAACAGCCAATCTTATCACTCAATTTGTAGTACAGCTATTCATTCCATTTACATTTGCCATAAGCATATTAATTTTAATCAATACCAATGGAGTACTAAGTAATCTACTTCAAAGAAAACCATTTATGTTCTTAGGGAAGATATCCTACTCAATCTATTTAAACCATGCATTTATCATAGGATTTGGGGTCCCCAAATTATTCAAACTCATCTCCATAAATGAATTGGAAATGAAAAAATCTATATGCTTATTGATATTATTATTCGTATTGATTATTTACTCTTGGATTACACAATACTTTATCGAAAATAAATTAGGGAAAAAATTAAGCTAATTTGAAGCAGGTTTATTTGAGTGTCGTCTATTCTTTGCTATCTACAATGGTTCCATAGTCCACCAATAACTCTTCCCCCGCTGCAATATCCCTAATGGCTTCAAAATACTCGCCATCATTAACTGAAATCACATTTGGTGTATCTGAATGGTTTAAATAAATTACTAAATCCACTACTTTAAACCCATAGTCTGGCACATAATAAAAATCTTCATCAAACAAACAATGATTCTCCACCAAGTCCCTAGAATGCTTGGGCAAAGCCTCCACTTCGGCAATTGTTAATTTGATCCACTCACCTACCCCTTGTGAAAACATGTCCCGCGTTCCTTTAGGAATATCTCTAATGGCAAAAACCCCAATGCCATGTAAGGGCGATGGCTGAATCATCACATAAGTGGATTGTTGCAACTGTTGTAAAAGGGATTCCTTTTTCATTGTAATTGGGAAGGCAGCATTAAATTAGTTGGTCAATGCATTGCTTTAATGCAGTTTCCCAATGGGGAATTTCTATGCCTAATTCATTTTCTAGTTTTTGTGTATCTAAAACAGAGTAATTGGGTCGCTTAGCCGGTGTTGGAAATTGGTCCGAAGTAATGGCTGTCAAATTACATTCTAATCCAGCCAATGCTTTTATTTTCTGTGCAAAATCAAACCAACTGGTCTCCCCTTTATTGGCATAGTGATAAATCCCTTTTATCGGCTTACCCTCATTTAATGCTTTGAGTATTTCAATCGAAGCCAATGCTAAATCCTTGGCGTAAGTGGGTCTTCCTTTTTGGTCACCTACAATATTTAATGCGTCCTTATCCTTCATTAAACGCATCATTGTTTTAACAAAATTATTGCCATGACTACTAAACACCCATGAAGTTCTAATGATAATGGTGGAAGGATTTTCAGCCATCGCCATTTGCTCACCGTCGGCCTTTGTTTGACCATAATAATTTACCGGCTCCAGTAAAGTATCTGTCAAATAAGGTGAAGTGGCATTCCCATTAAATACATAGTCCGTAGAATAAGTAATAAAGGGGATATTTTTATGCTTTGCTATTTTTGCTAATTGTGCTACTGCTTCCGCATTTATGGTATGTGCTAACTCAGTTTCTGTTTCTGCTTTATCTACCGCAGTATAAGCAGCCGTATTAATAATTGCATCGGGTGCAAATAAGGTAACAATTGCCTCCAACTCGTTAGGATTGGACAAATCCATTGCATTTCGGTCAACAAAAACAAAATCAAAAGCAGGAAATGAACCAGCAGCTTGTGCTAATTCCCAACCTAATTGACCGTTTGCGCCTGTTACTAATACTTTATGAATTGCCACTAACTAAATTTAAAATTTTGATGGGTTTATTTTGAAGTAAATTCTTTAGGAAGCTTTGTCCACTCACTGGGTGGTAATGCTTTAAAATAATCGTAGGTTTTCTTTAGCCCTTCTGCCCTATCCACTTTGGGCTCCCACCCTAAAATGGTTTTTGCTTTGGTGATATCCGGTTGTCTTTGCTTTGGATCGTCCACTGGTAAATCCTTGTACACAATTTTTACTGTAGAACCTGTAAGCTTCAATACCTCTTCTGCAAAATCCTTTAAACTAATTTCATTCGGGTTGCCAATATTCACTGGACTTGCATAGTCACTTAATAATAAACGATAAATCCCTTCTACTAAATCGTCCACATAACAAAAGCTTCTTGTTTGTGAACCATCGCCGAATACCGTCATATCCTCCCCTCTTAAAGCCTGACCAATAAATGCAGGCAATGCTCTTCCATCGTTCAGGCGCATTCTTGGACCATAGGTATTGAAGATTCTAATGATTCTAGTTTCCACATTGTGAAAAGTATGGTAGGCCATCGTAATGCTTTCCATATAACGTTTTGCTTCATCATACACCCCTCTTGGGCCCACCGGGTTTACATTGCCCCAGTACTCCTCGGTTTGTGGATGTACTAAAGGATCACCATATACCTCACTTGTACTTGCTACCAATATTCTTGCGCCCTTTGCTTTGGCCAAGCCCAAACAATTATGCGTACCCATGGCACCTACTTTCAAGGTTTGAATAGGTATTTTTAAATAATCAATCGGACTTGCTGGAGATGCAAAATGTAATATATAATCCAAGTCACCCTTTATATCAATAAAGGTGGTGATATCATGATGAATAAACTCAAAATTAGGGTTCGATCTTAGGTGTTCGATATTCAACAAGTCGCCCGTGATTAAATTATCCATCGCAATCACATAGTAGCCTTCCTTGATAAAACGATCACATAAATGAGATCCTAAAAATCCCGCTGCACCTGTTATTAAAACTCTTTTTTGACTCATGTTGTTTGTTTAAAATTATTTGAGTCTTTATCTATTTTCTTTATTTGCCTCTGCCCTTCCGATAGATTCATAATGATAACCCAAGGATGACATTTTTGCTACATCAAATAAGTTTCTTCCATCAAACACAATTTTATTTTGTGTTAATTGTTGTTCCATTAAATCAAAATCAGGGGTTCTAAACTCACTCCACTCCGTTGCAATAATCAAGGCAGCAGCTCCTGCCAAGGCTTCATATTGATTTTCGGCGTATTTGATTTTATCTCCAATCTGTGCCT
Organism: Bacteroidota bacterium; assembly: GCA_947457075.1. Taxonomy (GTDB): domain Bacteria; phylum Bacteroidota; class Bacteroidia; order Chitinophagales; family Chitinophagaceae; genus Sediminibacterium. The sequence goes on along the minus strand of CANGUG010000009.1, from coordinate 112,726 downwards.
TTACATTGGGCATTGCCTCTGGGTCATAGGCTGTTACCGTAGCCCCTGCAGCGATTAAAGCATCAATAATACTTAATGCTGGTGCTTCTCTAATATCATCAGTATTGGGCTTAAATGCTAATCCCCATAATGCAAAGTGCTTACCTTGTAAGTTATTGTTGTAATACGCTTTTATCTTTTGTACCAAATGTAATTTTTGTAAAGCATTTACCTTTTCTACTGCTTTTAAAATCTCAAACTCATAGTTCACTTCATCCGATGACATGATGAGTGCTTGTACATCTTTAGGGAAACAACTTCCTCCGTATCCAATCCCTGGAAATAAAAAACGTTTTCCAATTCGGTCGTCACTACCAATACCTCTGCGCACCATGTCCACGTCGGCACCCATACGCTCACACAATTGTGCTACCTCATTCATAAAGGAAATCTTAGTAGCCAAAAAACTATTGGCTGCATACTTGGTTAACTCAGAACTACGCTCATCCATAAAAATCACCGGATTGCCCTGTCTTACAAATGGTGCGTATAAATCACTCATTAATTTTTTAGCTCTTTCCGATCTTGTTCCTACTACTACTCTATCTGGCTTCATAAAATCATCCACCGCTACCCCCTCTCTTAAAAACTCGGGGTTGCTCACAACATCATATTCGCCACTGTAATTTTTTGCAATCGCTGCACTTACTTTGTCCGCTGTACCCACAGGGACCGTACTTTTATTAACGATTACTTTATAGCCCTTTAAAATTTTGCCTAAATGATCCGCTACCCCCAATACATATTTTAAATCGGCACTGCCGTCCGCTCCCGGAGGAGTTGGTAATGCTAAAAAAATAATTTCTGCATCCTCAACCGCTTCCTCCAATTGGGTGGTAAACTTTAAACGGCTCTCTTTAATATTTCTTAAAAATATCTTTTCTAACCCCGGTTCGTAAATCGTGATTTGACCTCCACTTAATTTTTCTACCTTGGCTTTATCAATATCTACACAAGTAACTTTATTCCCTGTCTCTGCAAAACAAGTACCTGTTACCAATCCTACATATCCCGTACCTACTACTGCTATTTTCATTTAATTAGAATTAGTTTGTGTTAATTAATTAAAAAAAGACTTCACTCCCTCCACAATATATGCCAATTGTTCGGCATCCATCTCGGTATGAATAGGCAATGAACATACGCAAGGCGTTAAGGAATCTGTCACAGGCAAATTCCAATGTTGGTTGTTTTGACCTCCAAACATTTTTTGCAAATGACCAGGTACTGGATAATAAATCATACATGGTATTTCCTTGGCACTTAAATGTGCAATGAACTTTTCCCTATCTACATTTTTTAATTGCATAGTGTATTGATGAAATACATGTGTCGTGTGCTTCCCAGTTGCAGGAGTAACAATTTGCGCTATACCTGCAAAAGCAGTTGAATAATAGTTGGCAACTGCTTGCCTTGCCTTACTGTATTCATCCAAATGCGTCAATTTAATATTTAAAATGGCCGCCTGGATAGAATCCAATCTTGAATTACAACCCACCACATCATGGTAATATCTTTCAGATTGACCGTGATTGGCAATCATTGCCATTTTATGGGCCAAATCTTTATCATTGGTAAACAAAGCACCCCCATCCCCAAAAGCCCCTAAATTTTTACTTGGGTAAAATGAGGTTGCTCCAATATGTCCAATGGTTCCCGTTTTCTTTTTGGTACCATCTGAAAAAGTATAATCACATCCAATGGCTTGTGCATTGTCTTCAATTACAAATAAATGATGCTCTTTGGCAATTGCCATAATTTCCTCCATTGGTGCTGCTTGGCCATACAAGTGCACTGGAACAATTGCTTTTGTTTTTGGCGTAATAGCCTTTTTTAGACTTTCAATATCCATGCAATAAGTCACAGGATCCACATCCACAAAAACCGGCTTTAATTTTAACAATGCAACTACTTCAGTAGTAGCGATATAGGTAAAGGAAGGCGTAATTACTTCATCCCCTGGTTGTAGGTCCAAAGCCATCATAGCAATTTGCAAAGCATCCGTTCCATTGGCACATGGAATTACATGGTCAATCCCTAAATAAGACCCTAAATTTTGGGCAAAGTCCTTAACTGCTTTTCCATTTATGTAAGCAGCAGAATCCAATACTTCGTGTATTGCAGCATCTACTTGATCCTTTATTGCTAAATACTGGGTTTTAGTATCTACCATCTGAATTTTTCGCATCCTATAAATTTTAGCAAAATTACAATAAAAAGACTGATTTTTGCCTTAAGAACCTCATTCAATGCTATTGTACAAGCTATTCCTATTTTGCTATCCTAAAATAGCCAAACTATTGGGCTTTTTTAATCCAAAAGCCAAGCATTGGACCAATGGTCAAAATTCCGTTTGGGAAGCAATAAGCAATAAGCAAAGGGAGATCAACGGACAGCCAACTATTTGGATACACGCTGCCTCCTATGGTGAATTTGAACAAGGTCTTCCTATAATTGAAGCAATTAAATTAATATACCCTGGTCATAAAATTTGGTTAACTTTTTTTTCTCCCTCAGGTTATTTACATCGACAAAATGATCCTGCTGTTGATGTGGTCACTTATCTCCCTTTTGACGGACCTGATAATGCGCATCGATTTATCAATACTGTAAACCCCTCCTTAATTATTTTTATTAAATATGAATTTTGGTTTTACTATTTAAAGGAAGCAAATCAAAAAGGCATCCCTGTTATTTTGAGTTCTGCTGTATTTAGAGCAAACCAATTGTTTTTTAAATGGTATGGAGGTTTTTATAAAAAAATGTTGCAAATGTTCACCAGCATTTTAGTGCAAGACAAAATATCTTTTCAATTAATAGCCCCCATCACCCATAAGCAAGAAGTTTTCATCACAGGTGACACCCGATTTGATCGAGTATTGCAAACTGTAAATGAAAAAAAAGAAATAGATTGGATGGCACAATTAAGTAATGATAAAAATATTATAGCGGGCAGTACATGGCAGGAAGATGATATTATTTTATCCAAAGCCACTGCGCATTTTACACAATTTAATTGGATCATTGCCCCCCATTTAGTAGATAAAAAAAATATTGAAAATTGCAAATCTCTTTTCAATAATGCCATTACGTTAACAGAATTAATTGAAAGTGGAATTAAGCATACAAAACCAATTGTTTTAATAATTGATCGCATTGGCTTATTAAGAAACTTATATCGTTATTCCTTTGTAAGTTATGTTGGCGGTGGATTTGGTAAAGACGGGGTACATAATGTTTTAGAACCAGCGGCTTATGGGAAGCCTGTAATTTGGGGACATAATGATCTTAAATACAAAGAAGCAATTGGATTAAGAAAGCAAAATGGTGGATTTAGCATTAAAAATGAAGCTGCTTTGGTGGTGCATTTAAACGAATTATTGCAAACGGCTGGATACCATGAAAAAATTAGTCAAAACGCCAACAATTATATTATTGAAAATGCGGGGGCCACTCAAAAAACAATGACTGAAATTATCAAACAATTAGACAGGTCTTAAGCAAGGATTGTTTACTTTTGAGACGAATCAAAAAAATTAACGTAATTAAGAATAAAATATGTTTATTGAACAAAATATCAAAGGAGATAAAAGAGGATTTATTGAAGTGATTTGCGGAAGTATGTTTAGTGGTAAAACCGAAGAATTAATTAGAAGACTAAAACGTGCTAAAATTGCTAACTTAAAAGTGGAAATATATAAACCTGTTATTGACACCAGGTACGATCAAAAAAAAGTAGTTAGTCATGACGCAAATTCCATTGATTCTACCCCTGTGGATCATTCAAGTAAAATATTGTTATTAGCTGAGAATGCCGAAGTCGTAGGCATAGATGAAGCTCAATTTTTTGATGAGGAAGTGGTTAAAGTAGCAGAAGCACTAGCCATGCAGGGTAAAAGAGTGATTGTTGCAGGATTAGACATGGACTATTTAGGAAAGCCTTTTGGCCCCATGCCACAGCTCCTTGCTATTGGTGATTTTATCACTAAACTACACGCCATATGTGTTCAATGTGGTCACTTAGCAAATATCTCCTATCGTACAAGCGAAGAAGATGGAACTGTCGTATTAGGCGAAAAAAACAATTACGAACCAAGATGTAGAATATGCGCAGGCAAGTAAACAATATTTATACATTGTTAAAAAAAGATTTACTATTGGAATTTCGCCAACAGTATACATTTTTTGGCATCTTATTATATATTGCTTCTACCACTTTTGTGATTTACTTAACCATGGGACTACCTGATGACAAGGTATGGAATGGATTGTATTGGGTTACCCTTTTATTTATTTGTATCAATGCAGTTGCTCGAAGTTTTTTACAAGAAGGACGCGGCCGAATGTTATATTTTTATACTATAGCCAGCCCGGTTAATTTCATACTCTCCAAACTTATTTACAATAGCATTTTGATGATTTTGATGAGTGGATTAAGTCTTTTGCTATTTACCTTATTACTGGGAAATCCATTAGCACATGGCTTGTTATTTTTTGGAATTAGTTGCCTTGGTGGCATTAGTTTAAGTTTAGTTTTTAGCTTCCTAGCGGCAATCGCTTCAAAAGCCCAACAACCTTCTGCAATTATGGCCATTTTGGGATTTCCATTAATTATCCCTCAAATTCTCATACTCATTAAAATTGCTAATATTGCATTTGCGGATATTGTGCAAAATGGACTTCCTCAATTGATTGGATTACTAGTGGGCTTCGACATAATGATTGTGGCCCTTGCCTATATTCTTTTCCCTTTCCTTTGGAAAGACTAGCCATTATTTTGATGCGACTTCAAAATAAAAGTAGAAAAATATAGCATTTTTCTACTTTTAAAAAAGATAGAGTAGAAAAAATCAAAAAGAGGATTCAGTTTTAATAATTTATATTTTATAAGTAAAAAAAATAAAAAGAGAAGCAAATTAAAAAGAAAAAGTAGAAAAATATTGCATTTTTCTACTTTTAAAAAAGATAGAGTAGAAAAAATCAAAAAGAGGATTCAGTTTTAATAATTTATATTTTATAAAATTATTAAAACTGAAGATGCCTTACCGTTTGACCGTTATTGATTAACTGTTTCAAGGATTCAATGCCAATTCTTAAATGTTGATCCACAAATTGGGCAGTCACTTTACTATCGCTTGCTTCCGTTTTCACTCCTTCAGGTACCATGGGAGAATCACTTACTAATAATAAAGCACCCGTTGGTATTTTATTGTAAAAACCTACCGTAAAAATGGTAGCAGTTTCCATATCAATAGCATAAGCACGAATTTTAGTCAGGTATTCTTTAAATTCATCATCATGCTCCCAAACCCTACGGTTGGTAGTATATACCGTCCCCGTCCAATAATCTACATTATTGTCTCGGATGGTGGTAGAAATGGCTTTTTGTAAAGCGAAGGCGGGAAGAGCTGGCACTTCGGCAGGAAAGTAATCATTGGAAGTTCCCTCTCCTCGTATTGCAGCAATTGGTAAAATTAAATCCCCAATAGTATTTCTTTTTTTGAGCCCCCCACATTTTCCTAAAAATAAAACGGCTTCAGGTTGAATGGCAGTGAGTAAATCCATTATTGTTGCTGCACCTGGACTACCCATACCAAAATTAATAATGGTAATCCCTTCGGCAGTGGCGCATTGCATTGGACGGTCCTTACCAATAACCTCAACCCCATTCCACTGGGCAAATAAATTCACATAATTACTAAAATTGGTCAATAAGATATACTTTCCAAATTGGTCTAAACTAGCCCCTGTATAACGAGGCAACCAATTGTTTACTATTTCCTCTTTCGTTTTCATAAGCGTATCTTTACATCAAGTTAATATATAAAAATACAAATTTTATTGGACTTTATATGATCTCCTTGAATTACCCCTCTTATCCATTTAAAATTCGTAAGAACGAAAATAAAAATGCAGGTGAACATGCAAAGGATGAAATATTTGATCCATTCAGAAAAAAATGGATTATCCTCACCCCCGAAGAGTGGGTTCGACAAAATATTTTACAATACCTAGAAAAAGTAGTCCAATACCCTACATCACTTATTGCTATTGAAAAAGCCATTCAACTAGGCGAACTCACTAAACGATTTGATATTGTGGTGTACAAGCAGGATAAACCTTGGATGATTATTGAATGTAAGGAAGCCAATGTGGCTATTTCAGATAAAACCATTGCTCAATTGTATCAATACCAACAAGTGCTTGAAGCCGAATATTTAATTGCTACCAATGGCCATACAACAATTGGTGCGCAAATAAAAACGGGGAAACTGCATCCACTGCAAAATTTCCCCGAGTATATATAAATTGTCAAATTGCGAATACTGTAATCACAAAGTATTTTCCTACTATGGGAAAATTCCTAATTCAGCATAAGAAGTACCCACCTTATTAATTGCACAAACATAAGCTGCTGTACGCATGTCAGGAATAGATGGATTCTCCTTCCAGATATCCATGATTTCTCTAGTTGCCGTAATCATTGTTTCTTCTAAACCGCTATGTACTAAATCAATTTCATCTGGACCATGCGCAATATTTTCTTTTGCTGATTGTTCCAATTTTTTACCAGTCAATGCTTCCATTTGATTTAAAATATTAATATTGGCATTTTCAGTAAAACGCTTTTCTAAACGACCATAACGCACGTGGCTTAAATTCTTTAACCACTCAAAATAAGAAACTGTTACACCGCCTGCATTTAAATACATGTCTGGTATCACTAAAACTCCTTTTTTAGCAAATATATCATCCGCTTCTGGTGTTAAAGGACCATTTGCTGCTTCGCCAATAATTTTTGCTTTAATGCGAGGAGCATTATTTCCATCAATTACATTTTCCAATGCAGCTGGAATTAAAATATCACATTCCATTTCGAGTGCATCGGCACTTTTTTCAATATTGGTAGCACCAGGGAAATTTAAAATACTACCTGTTGCTTTACGATGTTGGAATACCGCTTCTTCATTTAATCCTTCTTTACAATAAATAGCCCCTTCAAATTCTGCAATAGCAATTACTTTAGCACCATGCTCTCTAAAGAATTTAGCAGTGTAATATCCCACATTCCCTAAACCCTGTACAATTACATTTTTATTTTCAATACCTACTGTCAATCCAACTTTTGCCATTACATCTGGCATTAAACAAACTTCTCTTACACCATAAAATACACCCAATCCAGTCGCTTCCTTGCGCCCTCTTACACCACCCAATGAAATGGGTTTACCTGTTACACAACCAGCAGCATCAATCTCTCCTGGCTTTAAGGATTGATAGGTATCTACAATCCATGCCATTTCTCTCTCGCCAGTTCCATAATCTGGTGCAGGAACATCAATACCAGGACCAATAAAATTTTTCTTCACTAATTCCGAAGTATATCTTCTTGTAATTTTTTCCAACTCATAGGTGCTCAAAGATCTTGGGCTAATTTTAATACCACCCTTTGCACCACCAAATGGCACATTTACGATAGCACACTTATACGTCATTAAAGCAGCTAAGGCCATAACTTCATCCTGATTCACCGCTAAGCTAAAACGAATACCCCCTTTACAAGGTGACTTATGTTGAGAGTGCTGTACTCTATAGGCTTCAATAACTTCAATACGACCGTCATCCATTTTTACTGGAAAACGCATACTGTAAATGCTATTACATGCTTTAATTTGTTCTAAAATCCCGGTTTCCCACTTTGTAAATTTTGAAGCTTTATCAAAACTTCTTTCTACACTCTGAAAAAAACTATACTCCATACCTTCTGTCATAACTTTCGTTTTAAATGATGAATTTTTATTTTTTTTCTAATTGACTTACTTTTTTATCAATACTTGCCACATAAACAAACAACCCTATTAATATGATGGATACAATGGTCATGACTAAAAATATTTTACCATTTTGAACCATGAACCCTTCATTGTTGGCCACCTGTGTTTGTAATAATTTGAACATATACTTTGAATAATTGTGATTATAAAATTAAAGCTGATTTAACATAAATAACTATAAAAGGCCATCTTTATTTAATTGTAATAATTGAATTCGGATACGAAGGGTGCTTATCCAAACCCCCAATAAAGTCCACCCAATCACAGCAGGATAAAATACAGTGCGCATGCTAGCGGACATATCCTTTCCATTGACACCAGGGTTTCCTTCGCTACCCTGTCCACCTGGATGTAAGGACTCAGTAAGTCTTGGTAAAATCCAAAGTGTAGGAAATAACATAAAAAAGGAAAAAATATTATACACTGCAGACAAACGGGCGCGTTTTTCCAAATCCAATAAGCTTCCTCTTAATACAAAATAGGCAAAGTAGATAAGCAATGCAATGGCTGCCCCATTTTGTTTAGGATCACCCACCCATGGACTTCCCCACTGGTAATTTGCCCATACAGCACCCGTGATAATTCCTAAGGTTCCAAAAACAATACCCATGGAAGCATAGGCATGTGAATAAACGTCATCCACTAAATGGCCAGTACGTAAATATTTAATGGCATAAACTAAGGAAATCAACAACAATATCATCATACCAAACCACATGGGTACATGGAAAAAGAAATTGCGAATGGATTCTTTCATTCGATCATCCAACTTAGGCACTTTTACCAAAAAACCATAAGTACAAGTGTACAATAACAATATGAATGACAACACCTTCCACCATTTTGCTCTTAGCATAATTAATTGTTTTAAACCTAGTTTTTGCTTAAACTAACAATTGTTTGCAAAAATAGTGTTTTTTGCATTATTGGCTAGTTTTTTGACTAAATACTTGTAACACAAAATTACTGCTAAAGTTGTACATTTGCGTCCATAATTTTCATGCCGTAACATGAAGCGAACTGCCCCGTAAGGCTGTAGTAAACTTAATGTGGCTATCATCAAAAATCATAGACACAATGAAACTTTCACAATTTAGGTACGATCTTCCTTTAAACCTGATCGCACAGTATCCAACAAAACGTAGAGAAGACAGTAGACTGATGGTGGTTAACCGCCAAAATGGTCACATGGAAAACCGTCATTTTTCTGATTTATTAGAGTATTATGATGACAAGGATGTTTTTGTAGTAAATAATACCAAAGTATTCCCAGCCAGAATGTATGGCCGTAAGGAAAAAACAGGTGCAAAAATTGAAGTATTTCTTTTAAGAGAATTAAACAAACCAAACCGTTTATGGGATGTGATTGTTGATCCCGCAAGAAAAATTCGTGTAGGTAATAAATTATATTTTGGCGACAATGAAGAATTGGTAGCAGAAGTAATTGACAATACCACCAGCCGTGGTCGTACGATTCGTTTTTTATGGGACGATGACGATGCAAGCTTCAAAAAAATGTTAGAGTTTTTAGGCGAGACTCCTTTACCTAAATATATTAAGCGCAAGCCCGACGAAGAAGATAAGGATAGATACCAAACCGTTTATGCTAAACACGAAGGCGCTGTAGCTGCTCCTACTGCTGGATTACACTTTAGTAAGGAATTGGTAAAGCGTGCTGAGATTATTGGAATTCGTTTTGCTGAAGTTACTTTACATACAGGCTTAAGTACTTTCCGCCCAATTGAAGTAGAGGATTTAAGTAAACATAAAATGGATGCAGAGTATTTTAATATCAATGAAGATGCTTGTCGCATTATTAATACTGCAAAGGAAAATGGTCGTCGCGTATGCTCAATTGGCACAACTGCAATGAGAGCAATGGAAAGTAGTGTCACTGCTCAACGTTTATTAAAGCCAGCAGAAGGTTGGACCAATCACTTTATCCACCCACCATATAACTTTAACATTGCAGATAGCTTGGTAACCAATTTTCACTTACCAAAAACAAGTTTATTAATTATGACTTGTGCATTTGCAGGGTATGAATTAGCAATGGAAGCCTATAAGAAAGCAATCAAAGATAAATACCGTTTCTTCTCTTACGGTGATGCGCTATTATTTATCTAATTATTTATTTATCTAACATTTTCTGTGAAAATAAAGTTAGATAAATAATACTCTTATGATTGTTTAATAATATCTTTTTATATTTTATAAAAAAGATATTATTATGTATTTATCTAACATTTTCTGTGAAAATAAAGTTAGATAAATACAAGTGGTTCATTCAATCGCTTGTCAATTTAACTTTTTGAATATTAAAAAGAGCCAAATGCACATTTGGCTCTTTTTTTGATAAAAATGGGGGCCATTTCATGTAAGCGCGCATAAAATTTCCTGATAACATAAATTGCTTTTCCTTAATTCAAAAATGCCCCATATTGATTGATACTAAATTTGCGGATCTAATTAAGGATATGCAAAAAATAGTCGCATTTTTTATTTTTTCTCTGCTTTTTATTGAACAAAATGCTGCTCAAAATGCAAGTAAGGATTCGGCCCAATGGAAAAATCTGCCTGATGTAACCGTGGTAGGCAGAAATAGCAAAAGCGACTATCAACAAATGCCCGAAATTGTAGGCACCAATATATACGCAGGTAAGAAAAATGCATTAATTGTACTTGAAAATGTACAAGGAAATGTGATTAATAATACCATGAGACAGGTATTGGCAAAAGTACCAGGTATTCACATTTGGGAAAGTGACCCAAGTGGCATCCAAATTGGTATAGCTGCCAGAGGGTTAAGTCCCAATAGAAGCTGGGAGTTTAATATAAGGCAAAATGGATACGATATTGCTGCAGACCCATTTGGTTATCCTGAAGCCTATTATAACCCGCCTTTGCAATCGGTACAAAGAATTGAAATTGTGAGAGGCCAGGGTGCTTTACAATATGGTCCTCAATTTGGGGGGATGATTAACTATATCATCAAAAATGGAGCTGACATTAAAAAACCATTTGAATTAGAATCCCAACAATCTTTTGGATCTTTTGGATTAAGAAATAGTTTTAATGCTATTGGAGGCAAAAAAGGAAAAATTAATTACTATACTTTTTATGACCAAAGAAATGGTGAAGGATGGAGACAAAATAGTAATTTTTATAGCAAAGCGGCATTTGGAACAATAACTTACCATATAAGCCCTGCCCTATCCTTGTCCGTTGAAGTAATGCAATCCAATATTAGAAGTCAACAACCAGGTGGATTAACCGACCAACAATTAGCCAATGATTCAAGACAAAGTGGTAGAGCCCGCAATTGGATGGATATCACATGGACTACTCCTGCAATAATTTTAAATTATCAAATCAATGATCAAACAAGATGGAATACTAAATTGTTTGGAACCATTGGTGATAGAAATAGTGTAGGTTTTTTACAACCCATTAATATAAAAGACAGTATTCATCCCGCAACACAGCAATACAGCAATAGGATGGTGAATATGGATAAATATAGAAATTACGGAATTGAAAGTAGGCTTATCACCAATTATCAATTGGGCAAGTTTAGCAATACCATTTCAACAGGAATTAGATTATACACAGGAACTACTCATAGGCTCACCGATGGAAAGGGTACCACTCAATCAAATTACGATTTATCTATTGAAGGCATTTTCCCAAAAGACATTCAATTCAATTCCAACAATATCGCTGGTTTTGTAGAAAATATTTTTAGGATAAACAATCGGCTTTACATTATTCCAGGTATTCGGTTTGAGTGGCTGGAAGGTTCCGCTGCAGGTAGAAACGGAATAAATAACGGCATTGCAATTCCATTACAAAATATCAAAAGAAGCCGGACTTTTATTTTAACTGGGATTGGTTCAGAATTTCACGTAAACGACCAATCCGAATTGTATGCTAATATTTCACAGGCATACCGACCTATCCAATTTGCCAATTTACAAGCGCCCCCTTCAACTGATTTAGTTGATCCAAATTTAAAAGACGCTAAAGGCTACAATATTGATTTTGGGTATAGAGGTAAATACCAAAGTTACCTTCAATATGATATGAGTGTATTTTATTTACAGTACAATAATCGGATCGGCACAATCACTCCTAATGGCACAAACTATCGTTTAATTACTAATGTAGGTGCAAGTGTGAGCAAAGGCTTTGAAGGATATATTGAATTTAATCCAGTTCGTGCTTTTACAAAAAGTGAAGTGTGGGATTGTATCATTTTTGCTTCTTATGCTTACACCAATGCCAAGTATAGTGCTGACCATATTGATGCAAATACGAAAGGAAAAAGAGTTGAAAATGCACCAACTGATATTTTCAGAGGAGGAATAAGCGTGGGAATTAAAAAATTACTATTGACAATGCAAATGAGTAAAGTAAGTGCATGTTTTAGTGATGCTAATAACACACTTACTCCTAGTGCAAATGGGAATACTGGATTAATCCCTGCTTATACGATTACAGACCTTACCGGATCCTATAAATTTTCATCATTTATTCAAGCCAAAGCAGGAATAAATAATCTATTCAACGTTAACTATTTTACCCGACGTGCTGGCGGATATCCTGGTCCAGGCGCCTTACCTGGCGATGGGAAAAACTATTTTGTTACAATAGGTATTAAGCTATAAATTAAATAAACCTTTATTCACCAATTGTAAGGTTTTTGTTTTATACGCACTTGGTAGTAATAAGGAAATATTATGTGGACTTCCTCCATAACTTACCATGGTCACAGGCACATCATTGATTGCTTCAAATAATTTCTTTAAAATAGAATCGGTTTTTGCAATCTCATTGCCCACAATGGAAACAATGGTTTGGTCTTTCTCCACTTCGATGGAAGCAAAATTATTTAACTCATCAATAATTTCAGACAAATACGTATCACTATCAATGGTAACAGATACGGCAACCTCTGAAGTGGTAACCATATCAATGGGTGTTTTATATTTTTCAAACACTTCAAATATTTTTCTTAAAAATCCATAAGCCAATAACATTCTGCTACTTTTTATTTTAATAGCAATTATCCCGTCTTTGGCAGCTACGGCTTTCACCCCTACCGTCCCGGCTTCTTTTTTAATAACCGTACCTGCAGCCAATGGTTGCATTGTATTGAGCAATTTAACGGGTACATTTTCCTGTTGTGCGGGCCAAATACAAGTAGGGTGTAAAATTTTAGCACCAAAGTAGGCCAACTCCGCAGCTTCATCAAAACTTAATTGTTCAATTGCCACCGTTTTATCTACGACACGAGGATCATTATTATGCATGCCATCAATATCTGTCCATATTTCACATACCGATGCATTCAGGGCTGCGGCAATTAAAGATGCAGTGTAATCACTTCCCCCTCTTTTTAAATTATCTACCTCCCCTTTTGAATTTCTACAAATATAACCTTGTGTGATAAATAATTTTTTTGTTGGATGTGCAGCCAATACCACTGCAATTTTTTCTTTGATCGCAATCAAATCTGGCTCTTCATTTGCATCTAAACTCATAAATTCCAAAGCAGGAATTAATGCATGGTCAATATTTTCTTGCTCTAAATACAAGGAGAATAGTTTGGTGCTCATTAATTCACCTTGTGCCAAAATATCTTTGTTAAGTGCATCACTGATGGAAATGCGCTGTGTAATTTTCAAAAATTCAAAATGCTCGTCAATAATTGAATTTGCTTTTGCTATTAATGCATCCGATTTTAATAAATCAATGATAAATGCACGATAATGCTTTTCTAAATTTTCAATATGTTGCGTTGCCCCTACTTTATCTGATTTTCCCAATAAATCACTTAATCCTACCAACGCATTGGTGGTTCCACTTAAAGCACTTAATACCACTATGGTTGCCTCTTCGTCCTTTGTTATTAATTGAGATACCTGGTGCATGCGCTCCGGCTTGCCTACACTAGTGCCACCAAACTTCATTATCTTCATAATCCACTTTTATTGTTGTAATTTTTTAGCACCTCAAAGGTAAAAAGGATATCTCAAAACAGGTGTTAGTCTTCTTTAAAATACAAGGCTATAGAAGCAATTGCACTAAAAATCAAGTTTTAATTTTTCTGCAAGTTGAATTAAATCCTTTTCCACCTCCTTTACCAATGGAATACCATTTTGCATACGTTCCACTTCCATCGCTCTTTCAATATCGCCTGCTACATAAACTTTATCATGCCCTGTTGCTGGTTTTGCATTTCTAAATCTATTTAACCAAATATCCATATTTAGTTTAAAATCAGCGGCAGGTCTAAATGCATCAATACGCATGGCGCCTAGAAAATGCCCCAAACCTTCCCCTGGCATATTTTCGGGCATGGGTACATAAGCGGGAAAAGGAGGCGCCCATGGGCCAAAACTCGCACCACTTAACACAGCACTAAATATATCTACAATACTCCCTAAAGCATACCCTTTATGACTTCCTAATTCCTTTTCGGAACCCAATGGCAATAAAGCCCCGCCTTGCTTTAAAATATACGCATCATTACTTGCATTCCCTTCTGCATCCTGCGCCCAACCAGTTGGTATGGATTCATTTTTTCTTTGCGCAATTTCCAACTTACCATTGGCTGCTGTAGTGGTGGCAAAATCGGCCACAAAGGGTGCTTCATTTCCAGCGGGTACAGCAACCGCAATTGGATTAGTACCCAGCATTTTTTCAGCTGCATAAGTAGGTGCAACAAGTGCACTTGCATTGGTCATTGCCATGCCAATCATATCCTGCGACAATGCCATCATTGCATGATAGCCTGCAATACCAAAATGATTACTATTTTTTACACTCACCCAACCAGTCCCTACTTGCTTTGCTTTCTCCATAGCAATTTGCATGGCTTTTGGTGCCACTACTAAACCAAGTCCTTCATCCCCATCTACCACTGCAGTAGAGGGCGTTTCATGGATAATTTTAATATTAGGTGTTGCATTAATTCTGCCTACCTCCCATAAACGCACATAACCCACCAAACGCGCAATGCCATGACTATCTATTCCTCGCAAATCTGCCGATAACAATACATTGGTTGCTAATATTGCATCCTCATTGGAGCATCCCATTTTTAAAAATGCATTCAATGCAAATGAATGTAATTGTTGATAGGAATAAATTTTGTCACTCATAGGGAACAAATTTACGCATAAAAAAAGGTGTACCGAAGCACACCTTTATAAATTTTGCTTTTAATACTAAAAGGGTAAATCATCAGCCATGCCATCGTCACCAGTGGAAGCGGCATTGGGTGTGTAAGTAGCCCCTGCACTTTGATCGGGCGCTGGACTATCCCCACCATTTCCTCTACTACCTAATAATTGTACCGATGCGATTCTTAAAGTCAAGGATGCTCCATTACGACCATCCGCAGTAGTATAAGTTCTTACATCAGGAGTACCTTCTACATATACTTGTGTTCCTTTTTTTAAATAAGGGGCAACAGCAGTTCGGTCAGTCCAATAAGAACAATCTACCCAGGTAGTTCTGTCTTTTTGATTGCCTTGTGCATCTTTAAAACGTTCTGTATGTGCAACATTAAAGTTGATTACAGACTTTCCATTCACATTGTTTACTTGGGCATCTTTGCCTAAATTTCCGATTACTTGTAATTTGATCATTTTCTTAAATTTTGTCGTTATATGACAGTGAAGATAGTATTTTTCGTTTTTCAACAATAAAAATGGGCATGACAGTTACCCCCAAAATGAAAAACTTAAGAAAATAAGTTAGTTTTGTGCCAAGCCAACTTTTAACTGGCCAAGAATATGAGTAAAAAAGGAAAGGTTTTAGTCGCTATGAGCGGCGGAATTGACAGTACAGTGGCAGCCCTTATGCTACACAATGAAGGTTACGAAGTGGTAGGAATTACCATGAAAACCTGGGATTACTCCACCAGCAATACCAATGGAAAAGAAACAGGATGTTGTAATATTGACTCCTTTAACGATGCACGTTTAGCTGCCGTTAACAATGGCTTCCCCCATTATATATTAGACATTAGAGATGAATTTGGTGATTTTGTCATTGAAAACTTTGTAGAAGAATATTTAGCAGGACGTACCCCTAACCCCTGCGTAATGTGCAACACACATATTAAATGGCGTGCTTTATTAAAAAGAGCCGATGCATTGGGTTGTGATTTTATTGCAACCGGCCACTATGCCAAAGTGCGTCAACATACCAATGGACGTTATGTAATTTCAAAAGGGTTAGATGAAACCAAGGACCAGAGTTATGTTTTGTGGGGGGTAGATCAGGATTTATTAAGTCGCACCATTTTACCATTGGGTGGTATGCATAAAACAGCCATTCGTCAAATGGCCATTGATTTAGGTTACCCAGAACTCGCTAAAAAAAGTGAGAGCTACGAAATTTGCTTTGTCCCTGACAATGATTACCGTGGATTTTTAAAACGCAGAGTTGACGGATTAGAAGAGCGTGTGAATGGCGGCTGGTTTGTGGATACCAATGGAAAAAGATTAGGCAAACATAAGGGCTATCCTTTTTATACCATTGGTCAACGCAAGGGGCTAGAAATTGCATTGGGTAAGCCTGCTTATGTAACTGCCATTGATCCCGAGAAAAATATTGTGGTGATTGGTGAAGAAAAAGATCTAGATTCAAACGATATGTTGGTATCCAAAATAAACTGGATCAAGTATGATCATTTAGAGGGCCCTACCGATTTAATGGCAAAAATCAGATACCACGACAGCGGTGCTCTGTGCACCCTATCTCATACCGATAATGGTGTGCAAGCAAGGTTCTATGAAAACGTTAAGAGTATTGCTCCTGGACAGAGTGCCGTATTTTATGAAGGAGAGGATGTTGTGGCTGGAGGAATTATACAAAGTGGATCGTTGATACCAAACTTATCTTAATAGTAGAATTTAGTATTATTTACGAATCATTAGGAATGGGTTTATTGCTCAAGCAATTTGACGCATCAGTTTTACTCAGCTATTTTTTCCAATAAGGCGCCAAACAAAGTGTCGGCATGCTTTTCATATCCAATAAAATATTGCTGTTGAACCACTTTAAATTTTCCGGTTGCTACTAATGCTTCTACATTATTTTCGTTTTCAGCTGCATAGATAGAACAAGTAGCAAATAATAAATGTCCATTTAATTTTACCGCAGGAATAATATTATGTAAAATTTTAGCTTGTAATTGTGTGTACTTGTTTAATTGCGCTTCCTTGAAATAAGCCAACTGCTCGGGGGTTCTACCCCAGGTTCCACTTCCAGAACAAGGAACATCGGCAAAAACAAAATCAAAAGGCTTTTTAATATCAAAAGCCTGGGTCAAATCAATTTCCTGTACACTAGCTGGCCTTATTCCTGCTTCTTGCAGACGCTTATCCGCATTGTATAAAATACTTTCCCTAATATCTGATAAATGCATTCTAATATTTGACATGGTGTCAAACATTAATATGGTTTTACCCCCACTTGCCGCACAAGCATCCCACACTTGAATGGGCTGCTCCATACTTGTAGGTACTAATTTTAGCAACTCCCCAATAGCTTGAGAATTAAAATCCTGTATGACTGCTTCCTTATTTAATTCTAACACATTTTGAAGTTGGGTCGTATTAGCAAAGGCAAATGTATTTTCAGCAAGCACTTGGTATTCAATATTCGCTGCTTGTAATTTTTGGACCACTTTTTCCTTTTGCCAAGGACGAATTCGGATAAATAATAATGGCTGAATTTGATGCGAAGCCACAAATTTACCCATATCAATTTGCGCTGATATTTTATCGGCTAATGGAAATGTATTCGCTTCATTTCTATAATGTGCATAACAAAGTGCAGTAATATTTTTACGATCCTTGCTTCCATGCTTTTTATTGGCCGCAAAATATTTTTTCAAATAGTTGGCAAGCGGCTCTTCTCCATGGTAAGCTGCGATTAATTTATTGGCTACTTCTTGGTGTACTGCGAAATGCATTACAGTTCTAATAAGCTTGCTACTGGATCTTTACCAATTAACAACAAGGAAGGATTTTCTAATAACTCTTTTACTCTTACCAGGAATCCAACACTTTCACGTCCATCAATAATTCGGTGATCATAGCTTAATGCTAAATACATCATTGGCAATACTTTCACTTCGCCATTCACCGCCATTGGTCGATCTTGAATTTTATGCATCCCTAAAATTGCAGACTGTGGAATATTGATAATAGGTGTGCTCATTAAACTTCCAAATACACCCCCATTGGTAATAGTAAATGTCCCCCCTGTCAAATCCTCGGTAGTTAATTTTGAATCTCTTGCTTTACCTGCCAATACAATTACACTTTTTTCAATCTCCGCCATGCTTAAACTTTCTACATTACGAATAACAGGCACAGTTAGCCCTCTTGGCGTACTAACGGCAATGCTAATATCAGCATAATCATGATATAAAATTTGGTCACCATCAATAAATGCATTTACACTTGGCCATTCCGTTAAAGCAATTGCACAGGCTTTTGCGAAGAAACTCATAAAACCTAAATTCACTCCATGTGCTTCTTTGAACTTATCTTTAAATTGTTTTCTTATTTGCATGATGGCAGTCATATCAACTTCATTAAAAGTAGTTAACATGGCCGTTGTATTTTTTGCCTCTACCAAACGTCGACTAATTGTTTTACGAAGGTTACTCATTTTCTCAGGACGCACATTACGAGAAAATAAATCCTGACCAGCAAACTGAATCTTGCCTGGATTATTCAAAGCTTCTAAAACATCCACTTTGGTAATTTTTCCTGCATAACCACTTGCTTTGATTTGCGTAGTATCTACTTTTTTATCCGCAATAATCGCCGCAGCCACTGGAGTTGCTTTTACATTATTAGGTACCGAAGTAACTGGCGCTTGACTTGCAGGAGCAGCCGTTGTTGCGGGTGCACTAACAGGTGCTGGTGCAACTGGCGCTTCCGCTTGTGCTGGCTTAGGTGCTGTTTCGTCGATATCTGCTAAAACGTCCCCAATTAATATACTATCGCCTTCCTTTGCTTTATGAAACAAAACACCTGCTTGTTCGGCATTCACTTCAAAAGTGGCTTTTTCACTTTCTAATTCTGCAATTACTTCATCGCGGTCAACCCAGGCCCCTTCGGCCTTTGTCCATTTTAACAAAGTTACTTCTGTGATTGACTCTCCTACGGTTGGTACTTTTATAGATATCATAATTGAAACTAATTATTTATTAAATCGAAAACGCGGTTGTTAAAATATCAGCTTGTTCTTTGGCATGTACTTTCATGTAGCCAGTTGCAGTGGATGCACTTGACTGTCTACTGATTACTCCAAATTTTATTGCTTTTAAATTCATTTGTAAGAAACTTGCTGCACCCATATTCAAAGGCTCTTCTTGCACCCAGAACCAAACTGCCTTCTCGTACTTTTGTTGTAATGCTTTAATTTGATTCACTGGCAATGGATACAATTGCTCTAATCGCACAATGGCAATATCGTTTCTATTTTCTGTTTTTTGTTTCTCTGCTAGTTCGTATGATATTTTACCAGAACAGAACAATACTTTTTTCACTTGCGATGGATCCGCAACAAAATGATCATCAATCACTTCTTTAAATCCACCCTCTGAAAATTCTTTAATATCACTAAAGGTCCATGGACTTCTTAAGTTCGCTTTTGGCGAAAAGTTAATCATGGGCTTACGGAAATTCCAAGTTAATTGTCGACGCAATGCATGGAAAAAGTTAGCTGCAGTTGTAATATTGGTAATAACCATATTATACTCCGCACACAATTGTAAATACCTTTCTAAACGTGCACTACTATGCTCTGGACCCTGACCTTCATATCCATGTGGTAATAACATAACTACCCCATTTTGTCTTTGCCATTTTTGTTCACCAGCGGCAATAAACTGATCAATGATGGTTTGTGCACCATTGGAGAAATCACCAAACTGTGCTTCCCAAATAACCAAAGCTTGTGCATTGGCCAATGCATAACCATATTCAAATCCTAATACACCATATTCACTTAATAATGAATTGTACACTCTAAATGGTTGTTGATTCTGTGAAATATGGTCTAATCTGCAATATTGTTCATTGGTATTTTCATCAAATAATACCGCATGTCGGTGACTAAAAGTTCCACGCTTCACATCCTGTCCGCTCATTCTTACTGTTTTGCCTTCCGCCAACAAGGAAGCATAAGCCATCAACTCACCAGTTGCCCAATCTACTTTATTTTCCGATTCAAATAATTTTACTTTCTCTTGAATTAACTTCTCTACTTTCTTTAAAGGAGAAAAACCTTCCGGCCACTTCATTAAAGCATTGAAAATATATTTTGCTTTATCCGCACTTATTGTTGTATCAGGTGAGGATTCAAAATCGTTTGGCATTGCTTTTTGCATAGCTTTCCATGCCAACTCTGGCGCCTGGTATTTATATGGCAATGGATTTTGTTTTACCTCATCCAAACGCGCTTGCAAGTCAGACCAAAACTTTTGCTCCATTTCCTTTGCTAAGTTTTGTGCATCTGCTGTTCCATTTTGCGATAAAAACTCTACGTACTTTTCCCTTGGATTCTTATGTTGATCAATTAATTTATATAATTGAGGTTGGGTATATTTTGGATCATCCCCTTCATTGTGACCATGTTTTCGATAACACACCATGTCCACAAAAATATCTGAGTGATAGGTTTGTCTGTATTTGGTAGCAATCACTACTGCCTTATATACCGCTTCGGCATCATCCCCGTTTACATGTAATACGGGTGCTTGCACCATAGCGGCAACCGATGTACAATAGTTGGCACTTCGTGCATCATCAAAATCGGTTGTAAATCCAATTTGATTATTAATCACAAAATGAATAGTACCTCCAGTATGATACCCATTTAAATTACACATTTGCAAAATCTCATACACAATTCCTTGCCCCGCAACCGATGCATCACCATGAATTAAAATCGGCAATACTTTGCTAAAATTATTCTCGTATAACACGTCAGCTTTTGCGCGCGCAAATCCCAATACTACAGGATCCACCGCTTCCAAATGAGAAGGGTTTTGCATTAATTTTAAATGCACTTCTTTATCAGATGAAGTTTTTATGTCTGAGCTATAACCCATATGGTATTTTACATCCCCACTTCCCATAGTTTGATCCAATACTGCAGTCCCTTCAAACTCACTAAATATTTGCTCATAGGTTTTACCCATGATATTTGCCAATACATTTAATCGACCACGATGCGCCATTCCAATCACCACTTCTTCTACTCCATTTTCTGCACCTACATTAATGATGGCATCCAATGCAGGAATAGTGGACTCTCCCCCCTCTAATGAAAAACGCTTTTGTCCAATATATTTTGTGTGTAAAAACTTTTCAAAAATTACACCTTGATTTAACTTTTCAAGAATTCTTCTTTTTTGATCAAGGGTAATTGGTTCTGAAAAACTTTGTTCCATTTCATTGGTTAACCAATCTACTTTAGTTTGATCTGAAATATATTTATATTCTATTCCAATATTTTTTGCATACACATTTTGCAAATAATCAACAATGTTTTGTAAAGAAGTTACGCCCAACCCTAGAAAATTACCCCCGTAAAAAGTAGTGTTTAAATCCGCATCACTTAATCCAAAAAAATGTAGTTCTAAATTGGCATTTCTGTCTTTTCTTTCTCTAATAGGATTGGTCTTTGCAATTAAATGCCCTTTATTTCTGTATCCTAGTATTAATCGATATACATTAATTTCTTTTGCCCAATCAATTGAACCACTATCCCCAATTAAGGGCATATGCTCCATACTCTTGTTGTTTTGACCTGCAGCATTGGATGCACTTGCAACTGAATGGCTTGCACCATTTTGCATAGCAAAATCAAAACCTTCAAAAAACTTTTTCAATTCTGGATCAATTGAATTTGCATCTTGTAAAAACTGCTGATACATGCCTTCTATAAAAGAAGGGTGAGAATTGGTTATGTAAGAAAAATCCTTCATGTAGATTACTTGCTTTATTTTAAATTCTAGGTGCGCAAATATCGTGCTAATTCATTGATTTAAAAGGAAAATTTAAGCAAAAACATTTTAGATTTTAATACTTTTCGCATTTCAAAAATCAGGGAAATCCAAACAATTTCTTTCTTAGCCTATATAAATACATAAAATTGAACTAATTTATTGATAATCAATGTTTTAAAACGATTTTTTATTTTTTTTGATTTTAATTTCAATAATTAGCCTTCTTCCCTTACCTTTGCCCTCCTGAAAATTAATTAGTACATGGCAAATCATTCGGCTACCAAAAAAGATGTAAGACAAGCAACTAAGCGTCGCGATAGAAACCGTTATTACGGTAAAACAACGCGTAATGCAATTCGTGATTTAAAAACAATCGGCGAACAAGCAACTTACAACGAGAAATTACCAAATATCATTTCTCAAATTGATAAATTAGCAAAACGTGGAATTATCCATAAAAACAAAGCGGCTAATTTAAAGAGCAAATTGACAAGACACACTGCTGTTGCGCCAGTTACAAAAAAGAAGTAATTAACTAGCTTAGGCTATTAATATAGGAGTCCTGCCCATTCGGCGGGACTTTTTTTTGCCCTTACCCTCCCACTGCTAAAAACTTGTGTATTATTCCTTAAAACCCGATAAATTATTCAATGTATCTTCGCGGTATGACTGAAAAAATACTCATCCTCGATTTTGGTAGTCAATACACGCAGCTTATTGCTAGAGCGGTAAGAGAAGCCAATGTGTATTGTGAAATCAAGCCCTTTAACTCCTCCATTGAATTTGATTCAACCTTAAAAGGGATCATTTTAAGTGGCTCCCCTGCCAGTGTCAATGAACCTGATGCCCCCAATGTGGACATTCAAGCAATGCTGGCTCATTTGCCTGTATTGACGGTTTGTTACGGGGCCCAATTAAGTGCAAAGAACTTTGGAGGAAAGGTAGAAAAGTCAAATAAGAGAGAATACGGTCGTGCACAATTACGTATCCTGAAAGAGGATATCATATTTAAGCAAATTCCCAATAATAGCCAGGTATGGATGAGCCATAGCGACTCCATTACCCAATTACCCGACAATTTTGAACTGTTAGCCGATACAGAAAGTATTCCAGTAGCCGCTTTTAGAAAAAAGTCCGATGCAGGCAATAGCTTACATGGATTTCAGTTTCACCCTGAAGTTTATCATTCTACAGAGGGGAAGACCATGATCAAGAATTTCTTGGTGGATATATGTGGATGTAGTCAAAATTGGACCCCGGCCTCCTTTGTCAATGAAACCGTAGAAAAACTAAAAGCGCAAATTGGAGACGGGCATGTAATTATGGCCTTAAGTGGTGGAGTAGATAGCACCGTTGCCGCCACCCTAATTCATAAAGCCATTGGCAATCGACTGCATGGTATTTTTGTAGATAATGGGGTTTTGAGAAAAGACGAGTTCCAAAACGTGCTTGACATTTATAAGTCGGTAGGTTTAAATGTAAAAGGGATTGATGCAAAGCAAATGTTTTATGATGCATTGGCAGGTAAGGCTGACCCTGAAGAAAAGCGTAAAGTAATTGGCAAACTATTTATAGATGTATTTCAAATAGAAGCTTCTAAAATGTTGGAAGCCAAGTTTTTAGGTCAAGGCACGATTTATCCTGATGTAATTGAAAGTGTTAGCGTTCATGGACCTTCTCAAACCATTAAATCCCACCATAATGTGGGTGGTTTACCAGACACATTACACCTGAGCTTAGTGGAGCCATTAAGGTACTTATTTAAGGATGAGGTTCGAAAAGTAGGCCTTGAATTAGGTATCCCCGCCGAACTTATTAATAGACACCCCTTCCCTGGACCAGGATTAGCCATTCGCATATTAGGCGAAATCACCCCTGAAAAAGTGGATTTATTACAAAGAGCCGACCATGTTTATATGAATGCCCTCAAGGAATTTGACTTATATACCAAGGTTTGGCAGGCTGGAACCATTCTATTACCTGTTAAAAGCGTTGGGGTGATGGGCGACGAAAGAACGTATGAATA
Organism: Bacteroidota bacterium; assembly: GCA_947457075.1. Lineage (GTDB taxonomy): Bacteria > Bacteroidota > Bacteroidia > Chitinophagales > Chitinophagaceae > Sediminibacterium. The sequence goes on along the minus strand of CANGUG010000009.1, from coordinate 88,779 downwards.
TACAGTAGCCTTAAGAGCAGTCACATCCGTGGACGGCATGACGGCCGACTGGGCACATTTACCCTACGAGTTCCTAGCCCATGTAAGCAATGCCATCATCAATGAGGTTCGTGGCATCAACAGGGTGGTTTATGATATAAGCAGCAAGCCACCTGCTACCATTGAATGGGAATAATAACTAACATTTTACTTCAATAATAATAGCCTAAACATTTGTTAATCATTTGTTTAGGCTATTTTAATTTTACTATTGCTTCATAACAAGCAAATCACCTAACGCCTTCGATTTCGCCACTTAACGCTAAAATTCATTAATCCAATCTAAAAGTCTGAACTCGCACTTCGTGCTCAAACATGCAGACTTTTTTAACGATTGAATTTATAAATTTCTTCATGCTATGGCTCAGATCTTAGGCTTTTTATGCGATTTGCTTTTAATATATTATTCAATTTATAATTGATATAGACAAAACATAAGTGAGATTTGAGTCATAGCGTTAAGAAAAAGCTTGATGACATCGTCAAAAATCGCGCATGTTTGAGCGTAGCGAGTTCGCGATTTTAGATGTGAGAAAGCGTTTTTAGCGTAATGGCGATCATCGAACGTTGTTTTTGTCTATATCAAATAAATGATCCACCGAGAGAAAGCATATAAAAAGCCCGAGCGGTTAATCTCGGGCTTCAACTAAATATTGGAACAACTAAAATCCCCTAATTAGTTCATGGTACGCTTCAAATTGCTGATTTTATCCTGTAAGCTGTTCACTACTCCAGCCAATTGATCCACATCCCACATAGGCTGGGCACCCGCTTTTTGAATGATATACACCGCTTTCCAAACCTCGACAATATCTTGACTATTTACTTGATATGGCTCATATAAAGGATTGTCACTCAATAAAGTAAGCTTTTCTTTATTATCGTCATTAGTCACAATTCTTTTATATACAACCCCGTCCGAATTGGATACCACTATATAGGTATTTGAGTTTTTAACCTCCTTTATACTGTCCACCTTTTCCCCTACAATAACTGATCCACTAGGGGTGGGCAACATACTATCTCCGATAATTTCAAAGGCACGATAGTCACCTGGTGCCAACATCGGTAAGGTAAAGGTATTAAGCTCGTCTATGAACTCAGGATCAGCATAACCGGCTAAATAACCCGCCGCTGCCTTTACTGGAATAAATGGAACGATGGGCGCTGCTGAACTTGACTTATCCATTTTCATGGAGCGGCGACGGTCCAAATAAGACAAACCAGGGCCTGAATCGGCACCTGCATTTCCTTTTAGGGAAAGATCCTGAAACAGGAATTCTTCCAAACTAATATTAAATAAAGCACATATTGCTTCCTGGACTTCTAAACGGGGTTCTGCCCTTTCTTCCTCATAAGCTCCTACCAAGGAACGCTTAATCTGTAATTGATTGGCCATTTCCTCTTGTGTCCATTCGCGCTGCTTTCTGATGTACTTTAAATTCTTACCTGCGTATGACATAACTAATGATTTTAGTGCAATTTACTAATTTATTTAGTATTTCCAAATTTTTTTAGCAATTTTTTGAAAATATTTTCGTTACCACCATTTGTCATGCTCCCCTGTTTTAATTTTTGTGACAAGGTCCTTGCTTAGTAACTTGCAGTATGGCTAAATCAAGATCCGAAAAACCAGATATTTTAATCACCAACGACGACGGCATTACCGCCCCTGGCATTCGTGCTTTGGTACAGGCCGCCCTCCCTTTTGGGAAAGTGGTCGTAGTAGCACCAGACAAACCGCAAAGTGGCATGGGACATGCCATTACCCTTGGCCACCATTTAAGACTTACCAAAGTGGACTATATGGAGGGGGTGGAAGCCTATGCATGTAGCGGCACACCGGTAGATTGTGTAAAATTAGCCGTAGATAAAGTGTTACACAGAAAGCCCACAATATGTTTAAGCGGCATAAACCATGGTGCTAATCATTCAATTAATGTAATTTATTCTGGTACTATGTCGGCTGCATTAGAAGCTTCCATTGAAAGCATCCCTAGTATTGGATTTAGTTTATTGGATTTAAGCATTGAAGCGGATTTCACCGCTGCTGCACATTTTGCAGGTATTATTATTGAAAAAGTATTGGCCGATAAAAACATAGACAAGCATTTATGTTTAAATGTAAATATTCCAAAAGTGGACACAAAGCTGATTAAAGGAATTAAAATTTGTAAACAATCCTATGCAAAGTATGAGGAGAAATATGTAGAAAGAAAAGATCCTTATGGCAAAAAATACTATTGGCTAACAGGTGAATTTGTGAACTTTGATAAATCAAAGGATACGGATGTGTGGGCCCTCAAAAATAATTATGTAAGTGTAGTGCCTGTTCAATTTGATTTAACGAACCATATCATTAGAGAAAAACTAAACAAAAAGTGGAAATGGTAAAAGATAAATATTTTATTGGCGTATTCATAGGATTAGCACTCCCCTTTTTAGGATTTTTTTTCTTCTATAAATGGAAGTTTAGTTTTATTAGTATACAAGAATTTCTATCCTTATTAGGAGAACAAAAATCAGTGCTCTCTGCAATGATTAGTGTTTCATTGGTACTGAACGGCGCTGCTTTAATGCTTTCATTTAATAAAGAAAAAGACAATATTGGGAAAGGTATATTTTTCACAACGATAGTTTATGCTTTGGTAGCTATTGCCTGTAAATGGTTTTTATAAATGCGCTATTATATTATAGCTGGCGAAGCCAGCGGCGATTTACACGGATCAAACCTGATCAAATCAATTAAAGCAAAGGATCCTCATGCCCAGATTCAATGCTGGGGCGGTGATTTAATGCAAGCGGCAGGCGGAAAATTAGTAAAGCATTATCGTAGTTTAGCATTCATGGGATTTGTAGAAGTCCTCATGAACCTGCGTACTATTTTATCAAATATTAAATTTTGTAAAAAAGATATTGAGGCATTTCAACCCGATGTGTTAATATGTATTGACTACCCAGGATTTAATTTACGTATTGCAAAATGGGCAAAAACCATTCATTTAAAAGTGGTTTACTTTATTGCGCCTCAGGTATGGGCATGGAAAGAAAACCGAGTACCTGCCATGCGTAAAAGTATTGATCGTTTATTGTGTATTCTGCCATTTGAAAAACAATATTTTAAAGATCGATGGAATTGGGAGGTAGATTATATTGGACATCCATTAATGCAAGTATTGGAAAATCAACATGGTTTGCCGCATCCTCTACCTTCCATTGCAGGTGAAAAAATGATTGCTTTATTACCCGGTAGCCGACAACAAGAAATCTCAAAAAAATTACCCGAAATGCTTTCGGTTGTGGAGGCATTTCCTAACTATCATTTTGCCATTGCACAAGCACCCGGACTAGACGACGAATGGTTCGCATCATTAGTCCCTGCTCATAAAAATATACATATTGTAAAAGGCAATACCTATGCCTTATTAAATCATAGTGAAGCGGCCTTAGTCACCAGTGGAACTGCCACTTTAGAAACAGCATTATTAGGGGTACCTGAAATTGTTTGTTATAAAGGCAATCCCATTACCCTAGCCCTTGCTAAACGATTTGTAAAAATCAAGTTCATTGCCCTTGTAAATTTAATCATGGACAAGGAAGTGGTGAAAGAATTGATTCAGGAAGATTTGAATAAAAAGAATTTGGTAGCGCAATTAACCCTATTATTAGCGGACGAAAATAAAAAAGCCCAAATTAAATCTGATTATCAATTGCTAAAGGAAAAATTATATACAGGGCAAAATGCCACAGAAGTGGCAGCGGATATTATACTTGCAGAACTAGCAAAATAAAATCGCATTTTAGTGGGTGAACTTGCGCACTAGTATCACAATAATTCCAATTAAAAAAACAATTAAGGAAATGCGGTTCATTCCATGCATGGCTTTCATCATACCAGTCCTTTCTTGCTTAGGATCTCTTTTTACGATATATAAATACTCTCCTATTTGTCTTAAAAAGCCCATAATTATCTTTTTGTAAAAATAATGCTTAAATTGTAATTCAAGTAGCATTTACATTACAATAAATATAATAATATGTTCTTTAAACTTTTTGGCATTGCCCTTCCCGTATTTTTTGCCATTGATATGCTTTGGCTTGGATTGATTGCTAAGGATTTTTATGCAAAGCAAATTGGCGGTATCATGAAACCAGATATTAATTGGACCGCTGCAATCATATTTTACCTCATTTTTATTGCAGGACTTGTTGTATTTGTCATTACCCCGGCCGTACTTAAAAATTCATGGTCACATGCTGTTTTAATGGGGGCATTTTTTGGATTTGTTTGTTATGCCACTTATGACTTAACTAATTTAGCCGTGGCAAAAGACTGGCCTGTATTGGTTACCATCATTGACTTAATTTGGGGTGCAGTATTAGCAGCCAGCGTTTCCGTGATCACCTTTTTAATTGCTACTAAAGTATTTAAATGAACTATTATTTAATACTTGCAATTACCTTACTTGTGTTTGTGCACTTATGGTTTGTTATTTCATTGATCACAAAAAGAAATGATGTAGCAGATATCGCCTGGGGCTTGGGATTTATCGTTTTAACCTGGACCTCCTTTTTTATCGGAGGACAAGCTGAAACTAGAAGTGTGATTACAGCAATACTTATTAGTGTATGGGGCATACGCTTGGCATGGCATATACATACAAGAAATAAAGGGAAAGCGGAGGATTATCGTTATTTAGCCTGGCGCCAACAATGGGGCAAATGGTTTTTGCTTCGCTCCTATTTACAAGTGTTTATTTTACAAGGTGCCTTTTTATACATCATTAGCTTACCTATTTTATTGATTCATAAAAGTGAAAACTCACCAATCATTTGGTTAGATATTGTAGGAATTGCCATTTGGATGTTTGGATTTTATTTTGAAGCGTTGGGTGATGCCCAATTAGTTCGATTTAAAAAGAATCCCAATAACAAAGGCAAATTAATGCAGGATGGACTTTGGGCCTATACCCGTCATCCTAATTATTTTGGTGAAGTGGTGCAATGGTGGGGTATTGGTATCATTGCATTGTCAGTAAAAGGAGGATGGATGGGCATGATTGGCCCCATCACCATTACTTATTTAATTGTAAAGGTATCCGGCATTCCTATGCTTGAAAACAAAATGCAATTCCATCCTGACTTTGCAAATTATACACAAAAAGCAAATGCTTTTTTCCCTAGGATCGTTTTTACAAAGAAAAATAAGTAGGTTTAGGTATTCTCTTTTTATGGAGATACTATATTTATAACATCAACCCCCAACAATGAAATCAAAAATTTTCATTTCCTGTATTACCCTTTTACTAAGTGTAATTTCACTAACCAGTGCTGCACAAACAGCTATTCCAAAAGGAAAAGCAACCTTAATTGAATTCACAAATTCAAACGCAAAGTTTAAAGTACCTGAAGGAAAAACATGGTATATATATAATGTTTTTTGTGAAAGTTTAAAAGACGATGGCCTACAAGAAAAAACACCAAAAATTGCATTAAAAAGTATTAATAATTATATTTATAAATTTGGACCATTTCTATATAATTATAATTCAACCTTTGTTGTGAATTATCCTTTAGTATTTCCTGAAAAAACATCTTTTGAATTTGAAGTATTGAACATTTCTAATGCAAAAGGCGTAATGTCTTATGTAGAAGTTGACAATTAATAAGATTTCCAATTTTATAATGCCAGCCAACTTTTCAAATGTGTTGTAATTTTTACAGACTCAATAATAAATCCATCGTGTCCGTATAAAGAATCAATGGCCACTAAGGTTGCATTGGGCATATGTTGTTCCATAAAACGTTGCTCGTCTAATGGACATAAAATATCGCTGTTAATGCCAATGATAAAGGTGGAGATTTTAATATTTGCTAAAGTAGCTATTAGGTCCCCTCCTCTTTTTCTTGCTAAGTGGTGGCTATCCATGGACTTTGTCAATAACCAGTAACTATAAGCGTTAAATCGCTTTACCAATTTATCGCCTTGGTATTCGATATAAGAAGATGCTTTGAAATAATCAATCTTCTCTGGATCCTCGTCGGTTTGTTTCTCTTGGAAAATCGCATAATTCCTGTAGGTTAACATACCAATGGCACGTGCCGCTTTTAATCCTTTAGCACCTGCATTCGGCGTTGCTTCCTTCCAAGTACAATCTGCTTCAATGGCCAATCGTTGTGCAGTATGTACTGCTACGCCCCAAGCACTTTCGGAAGGTGAGGTTGCAATTAAAAACATTTTCTTTATCACTGTTGGTTCATGAATGGCCCACTCTAACGCTTGGTAGCCACCCATGCTTCCACCTAGTAATAAATCAATAGTATCAATTTCTAAATGTTGTCTTAATAAAATATGTGCTTGCACCATATCACGAATGGTCACCGTTGGAAAATTATTCAAGCTAATTTCCGTTCCTAAATCTTCCACACTTAAAGGACCCGTAGAACCATAACAAGAACCAATAATATTGGCACAAACTATAAAATAATCATTGGGGTTAATCAAGTACCCTTCCCCAATTAAACCCTTCCACCAATCAGCTGCATCACTATTGGCGGTTAATGCATGACAAACCCAGGCTACTTTCTTACCTGGCGTATAGGTACCATAAGTATGATAAGCAATTTTAAGCTTTGGCAAACTCACCCCACATTCCAAGGTAAAAGGCTGATTATATTGATATATTGTTGGACCCATTTTTTTAAATGCTAATTGCGAACCAAGTATCTATTTGAATTACCTTTGCAAAGGTACAAATTATTATACTTCTTATATACTAACAAGCATTCACCTATGGCAAGGATTCATTTAAAGCAAATTGACCAAGACTATCAGTTTATCACCACCGATGAAACAGGACAAACCATGACTATGGATATTCCTGTGGATCAAGGAGGACATGGCAATGGCGTAAGACCCATGCAAGCTTTATTAAGTGCATTGGGTGGATGTAGTGGTGTAGATATTGTGATGATTTTAAAAAAACAAAAACAGACTATTGAAGTTTTTGAAATGGATATAGAGGGAGAAAGAGAAGCTGGTAAAGAACCCTCATTATGGCAAACCGTTAATATTGTTTTTAAATTGAAAGGTACCATGAGTAAAGAGCAAGCCGAAAAAGCATGTGCCCTTTCCATTGATAAATATTGTTCAGTAGCTGCCACTTTAAGAGCAGCGGGTGCAAGTATTACTTGGAGTGTTGAAATTTTATAACCCCCTCTTTAAGTAAAACATCATTAAGCAAGTTTTCATTTTAATCATAGCAGCATGAAGCATACTCAATCTAAATTAATAAGAACAAGGGTTCCACAAACGCCACAGCATGAGCATGCTTCCCCTTTATTCCTTACCAGTAGTTTTACTTTTGATAATGCCGAGGATATGCGTGCTGCTTTTGCCGATGAAACAGATGCGAATATATATAGTCGTTTCTCCAACCCCAATGTGCAAGAATTTGTAGATCGTTTATGTGTATTAGAAAATGCCGAAGATGGATTTGCCACTGCAAGTGGCATGAGTGCGGTATTTGGTTCATTTATGGCTTTATTAAAAAAAGGCGATCATCTATTATCATGTAATTCCATTTTTGGAAGTACGCATACGGTGATTTCAAAATACATGCCTAAATACGGAATTGATTATAGTTATGTTGGTGCTAATGCAACAGCTGCTGAATGGGAAGCTGCGATTACACCACAGACCAAGATGATTTATTTAGAAACGCCAACCAATCCAGGCTTGGAAGTGATTGATATTAGCATGGTAAGTGCGATTGCTAAAAAGCATAATATTATTTTAAACGTTGATAATTGTTTTGCTACACCTATAGGGCAAACACCTATTGATTTAGGCGCCGACTTAGTAGTACACTCTGCTACCAAGTGGATGGATGGTCAAGGTCGTGTATTAGGTGGTGCCGTGGTAGGTAAAAAAGAGTTGATTCATGACATTTATTTATTTTGTCGTAGCACAGGACCATCACTTTCTCCATTTAATGCATGGGTATTAAGTAAGAGTTTAGAAACCTTGGAAGTGAGAATGGAACGTCATTGCAGTAATGCATTATACATTGCCGAAAAATTACAAGGGCATGCAAAAATTAATTTTGTAAAATATCCATTCTTAAACTCACATCCGCATTATGAAATTGCTAAAAAGCAAATGACAAATGGAGGGGGGATTGTTTGTTTTGAATTAAAAGGGGGTATTGAATCTGGCATCAAATTTTTAAATAGCTTAAGTATGCTTTCATTAACTGCCAATTTAGGCGACACGAGAAGCATTGCCTCCCACCCTGCTAGCACTACGCATGCAAAATTAGCGGAAGCAGAGCGTCAAGCAGTAAGCATTACCCCAGGCCTAATTCGCATATCGGTGGGATTGGAGCATAAGGAAGATATTTTAGCTGATATTTTACAAGCATTAGCGGCTTGTTAAGTCCTCCCAAAAGACAAATACAATAAAAAATGGACCGGCCCTATTACATGAAAATGTGGTAGGGCTTTTTATAGTGTCTTAAAAACACATTGAGTAGATAAAAATGCGCTTTAATAGGATCCATTTTTAAGATTTATTAGTATATTGAATTCGCTAAAACTTAAAACCAAAAATTATGAAATTAAAAACAGGAATACTGTTATCAGTAATGATGTTCCTCCAATATTATATCTGGGGAGCTTGGTATGTGACAATGGGACCTTATATGGACCTTGCATTTGCAGGACAAAACGTTGACGTTGCCAAAGGAGCTGCTTATAGTGCAGGTGCTATTGCTACCATTATCTCTCCTTTTTTTGTAGGCATGATTGCTGACCGCTATTTTGCAGCTCAAAAAATTATGGGCGTATTGCATATTATTGGTGCTTCCCTGTTGGTTTATGCAACTCAAATGACACATACTTCTGGGTTCTATTGGGTAATTTTAGTTTACTCTTTATTATATATGCCTACTATTGCATTAAGCAATAGTGTTGCTTTTGCGCAAATGACTGATCCAGGAAAACAATTCCCTTGGATTCGTGTATTTGGAACATTAGGTTGGATTGTAGCAGGATTAGTGATTACACAATTAAAAATTACAGACAACCCGATGACTTTTCAAATTGCGGCTGGTGCTTCAGCTTTGTTAGGGTTGTTTAGCTTTATATTACCCAATACGCCACCAAAAAGTAGTTCATCCTCTAGTTCTATCGGTTCAATTTTTGGAAAAGATGCCTTTGTATTATTTAAAAGCAACGCTTATAAATTATTTTTCTTTGCTGCAATCTTAATTTGTATTCCATTGTCTTTTTACTATGGATTTGCGGGTTCATATTTAAAAGAATTTTTTGGTGAAGGAACTACAGGCAAAATGGCAATGGGCCAAATGTCCGAAGCTTTATTCATATTAGCTATCCCCTTTTTATTTAATAAAATTGGAGTGAAAAACATGCTTATCCTTGGAATGGGCGCATGGGTTTTACGTTATATCTGTTTTGCCTATGGCGGCGAAACAGCACAATGGATGTTATATGCAGGAATAATTTTACACGGTATATGTTATGACTTTTTCTTTGTTACAGGTTATATGTACACGGAGAAAAAAGCGGGTGAATCAATCAAAAATGCTGCTCAAGGATTATTTACTTTCGCCACTTATGGTGTGGGCATGTTTATAGGTACTTGGTATAGTGGCTTCGTTGTTGACCAACATAAAGTGGGAACAGGTCACAACTGGCAAACTATTTGGATATACCCTGCTGCAATTGCTGCAGCGGTGTTAGTTGCATTTATATTTACATTTAAAGAGAAAAAAGAAATAGAAGAAATAGAAGCTATCTAAACAATTATTTCAAAGAGCCTATCTCTATGGGATAGGCTTTTTTATTCAGTAGATTTAATCATCCATCAAAAAAAAGAATAAGATGCGTATTGCAATGTTAGGAGCAGGTTTCATTGGTCGTTTTTATGCCGATGCGCTGCAAGGATACAGAAGTAAGGATAAAGTGGTAAGTATTTATGCCCGTCGAGAAGAGTCGGCCATAAAATTTGCTTCCGATTACCATTGTGCGCATTGGACTACTGATATGGAAGCTGCGATCGCCCACCCCGATGTGGATGTTGTTTGTATTGCACTCCCTAATAATATGCATGAAATTGCCGTTATGCTTTGCTGCAATCATAAAAAAGCAGTAATGACTACCAAGCCTTTAGGTAGAAATAGCGAGGAAGCTAAAAGAATGCTTATTGCTGTGGAAGAAGCGGGTATTTTTAATGGTTACTTAGAGGACTTGGTTTACACCCCTAAATTTATTAAAGCCAACCAAAGCGTTAAAGAAGGTGCTGTAGGACGTATTTTATGGGCCAAGTCCCGTGAAACCCACCCCGGCCCACATAGTGACTGGTTTTGGGATATTGAGCAAGCGGGCGGTGGTTGTATTTTAGACCTTGGTTGCCATTGCGTGGAAATTTCAAGAAGTTATATTGGAAAAGATATTAAGCCCATGGAAGTCATGTGCTGGGCAGATACACAAGTAAAGCCCATAGATGCTGAAGACCATGCCATTGGATTAGTAAAATATGAAAATGGGGCTATAGGACAGTTTGAAGTAAGTTGGACTTTTAGAGGTGGATTGGATTTAAGAGACGAGGTAATGGGTACAGAAGGAACTATTTGGATCAATAGTTTTTTACGGACTGGATTTGAAATGTTTACTACTGGAAAAGGCGGTGACTATATTGCTGAAAAAGCCGAGAGTGATCGCGGCTGGTTGTTTCCTGTAGGTGATGAATTAAATGAATTAGGTTATAATCATATGTTCATGGATATGTTTAATTCCATGGAAAAAGGGGTTGACCCTAAAGAAACTTTTTACGATGGCTATGTGGTGAATTGTATTTTAGACGCTGCCTACAAGTCGGCTAAATCTAAATTATGGGAACCCGTAAAATTAGACATATGGAGAGGGCAAGAAGGATTAACCAAGGAAAGTCATTTAGTAGAATATGACGCGGAACATTATTTAGTAAAAGAAGAAATGACCCATTATGGTGCAAAGAAATTAATTCTTAAGCATAAAATATCTGGCAAAATCACCGAACAAATTATCAATTAAGGGTTTTCTGCTATGTCAAAAAAACAATCCATACCTGCAAAGATTAAAACTGATTTAGAAAAAGGAGATAAAATTTATCAACCAGGAATTTCTGTGGACTGCACTATTTTTGGCTTTCATGAAAACGTTTTAAAAGTACTTTTATTAAAAATAAAACATTCCAATAAATGGGCATTACCAGGAGGATTTATTTATAAAGACGAAACTATTGAAAACGCAGCCTATCGTGTATTGCAGGAGCGTACAGGGGTTGAAAATATTTTCCTCCAACAATTCAATGCATTTAGTGACCCCAACAGATCCGATATTACTATTCACCAAAATAGATACTTAGAATATGGCATTAAAATGCCTAAGGATAATTGGTTGTTACAACGTTTTATTACCATTGGATTTTATGCTTTAATTGATTTTACCGAGGTGGATTTAGGTGATGCTATTTTAAACGAAGGTGCTGAATGGGTTGATATCAATAAGTTAAGCAACTTAATGATGGACCACGAAACCATCGTATTAAAAGCATTGGAGTCCTTAAGAACACAACTCGCCTATTTACCCATTGGCAGGAATTTATTACCGAAGAAATTTACCATGCCTGAATTACAAAAATTATATGAAACAATTTTAGGCCAGCAATTAGATCGTCGTAATTTTCAACGTAAAATGATTGGATTTGGCATATTGAATAAACTTACAGAAACCAGAAAAGGTGGTGCGCACAAAGCCCCCTTCCTATATACTTTCAATGATAAGAAATATCAGAAGGCATTGAAAGATGGGTTGTATGGAAGTTGGTAAATTCGTAGAATTTATTACCAACTTCCATTTTACGCTAATGATTTAAAAATATCTCCGATATTTTTTATTGAAGTTGGTAAAGACCCTCGCCCTTATTTACTCCAATTTACTTTTGCTTTTTTTACTTCTTTGGAATTGGTGCCTACCATAATTTCAAAATCACCTGATTCCCAATCAAATTTCAAGTCCCCATTATAGAACTTTAATAGTTCGGGGGTAATTTCAAAGCTCACTTTTTTACTTTCACCAGGGGCTAATTCAATTTTATTAAACCCTTTTAATTCTTGTACTGGTCTTGTAATAGTGCCCACTAAATCCCTGATATATAATTGCACCACTTCTTTCCCTGCAATACGACCACTATTGGTAACTGTAACCGTTGCTGTTAATTTTTGATTGCCTTTTAATTGAGTAGCAGATAAAGTCAAGTCGCTATAATCAAATTGAGTATAGCTTAATCCATACCCAAAAGGATACAATGGCTCATTGCTTACATCAATATAATTAGACTGGAATTTGGAAAACCATTTTCCATTTAAAGGACGACCTGTATTTTTATGATTATAATATAAAGGAATTTGTCCTACATTCTGAGGGAAACTCATACTTAATTTACCAGAAGGATTTACCTTACCTAATAAAGCATCGGCAATAGCATCTCCTGCTTCTGATCCTGCAAACCATACATCTAAAATAGCTGGCACATTTTCGTTTTCCCAATTCAAAGTTAATGGACGCCCATTAAACAAAACCAACACCACTGGTTTGCCTGTTGCCACTAAAGCCTTCAACAATCTTTTTTGCGCTTCTGGTATATCAATATTTGATTTTGAAGCACTCTCTCCACTACTTTCTGCACCTTCTCCTAAAGCAGCCACAATAACATCGGCATTGGCAGTTATTGCCAAGGCTTCCTTTATCATCTCTCCTGCTGATCGACTATCTCTTGTAATATCTTTACCAAACATGGTTTGGCGATTTTGCAACTCAGCATCATCCTCTAAATTAGCGCCCATGGCATAAAGGACTTTTCCATTCGCTCCTACTGCATCGGTCAATCCTTTTAATAAGCTAACCGACTTTGCATTATCTGCACCCACACTCCAAGTACCCGTCATATTTTCTTTAGCATCCGCTAAAGGCCCCACCAAAGCAATTGTTTTGCCTACAGCAATGGGCAATACATTTTTATTTTTCAATAAAACAAAACTTTGCGATGCTATATTTCTAGCTTCTGATCGGTTTGCAGCAGTAAATACCTCGGTAGCTGATCGCTGTTCATTACAATATCGATAGGGATCATCAAATAATCCTAGTTGATACTTTGCTATCAAAATACGTTCGCATGCTTTATTGATTTGCGCTAAGGTAACTTTACCCTCTTGTAAAGATTTTTTCATGGTATTCAAAAAACCTTCTCCCACCATATCCATATCTACTCCTGCATTCATGGACATTGCATTCACTGTTTGTTCATCCCCCATTCCATGGTTCATCATTTCAGGAATACCTGTATAATCAGAAACAACAAATCCATTGAATTTCCATTGCTTTCTTAATACATCATCTACCAACCATTTATTCCCTGAAGCAGGTACTCCATCAATCTCATTAAAGGAAACCATCACCGATCCAACACCAGCTTCTACTGCTGCTTTATAAGGAGGAAAATATTCATTGTACATTCTTACGCGACTCATATCTGTCGTGTTATAATCTCTTCCTCCTTCGGCCGCTCCATACAATGCATAATGTTTAACGCAGGACATGATGGTATTGGGTGCCGATAAATCCTCCCCCTGGTATCCCTTTACCATTGCTTTTGCAATGGCTGAACTCAAATATGGATCTTCCCCATTCCCTTCTGATACCCTGCCCCAACGAGGATCCCTTGTTAAATCAACCATGGGTGAAAAAGTCCATTGTATTCCATCTGCACTTGCTTCCATTGCAGCAATTCGGGCGGAACGTTCTATTATATCCATATCCCAGGTAGCAGACATTCCCAATGGGATGGGAAAAATGGTTTTATAGCCATGTATGATATCCATCCCAAATAGTAAAGGAATATGAAGCCTTGATTGATTCACAGCAAACTGTTGCAATTCTTTAATTTTAACAACAGAACGAATATTAAAAACACCTCCCACTTTTCCTGCTTTCACTTTATCCGCAATATCCGTACTACTAACTGCTCCCGTTACAAAATCACTAGAGGCAGGTAAATTAAGTTGACCCAGTTTTTCTTCCAAGGTCATTTTTGCCATAAGGTTTTTTACAAATTGATGCATTGTAGCATCCTTATTGGTTTGTGCAAAAACAACTGTATTTAAAACCACTGCTGTTAATAATAAAAGATATTTTTTCATAGTTGTATTTTATATACTTACCACACAATGGTTGAAACCGATTGTGCGGGCATTTCAAATTTTATATTGTTGTTGCCTTCTAACAGGTGTATACTAACTGCCTTTCCTGTATTGAGCACCAAACTTGCTTTTTTACCATTGGGTAGTATAAACCCAACCGTTTTTATGGTTGCGAAATTACTGATTGATTCAACTCTTTGTGCACCAACAGGAATATATTTTGAAGCCTGACCAATTATATAATAACTCACGTTTCTGCTTATTCTATCCCCCTGAATTGTAAATGCACCCTTGCATTCGGTACAACCGCCAAGGGTATGAGGTTCATATTTTTCATTGGCTGCCAAGTTCCATTCAATGACTGCTGTAGCCCAATTATTGATCGTACCAATAACCACATGCTCCAAATGCCACATTAAATCTCCACCAAAATCGCCTTTAGCCCCTGTCCATTGTTCTGTAAAAAGAATTTTTTTATCGGGGTGTGCATTATGCACTTCCGATAAAGCCGACTCATTGCCAAGATACAAGTGAAACGCAGTTCCCGCTGCATAGGTTTTTGCCTTTGCATCATTCAAAATAGAAATGGGGTAATTGGGGTGGTCTGCATTATGATCATACAATAAAATTTCTGTTGTTATATTGGCAGCTTTCAATTGTGGCCCTAAATAATTCACTAAAAAATCTTTTTGTTCCTTCGCATCCATCAATAAACTTGGATTATTGCCCCCGTGTTCAGGTTCGTTTTGCATGGTGATTGCATCAATTTTAATTCCCAGCTTTTTCATTGCTTGTATATACTTTACAAAGTAAAGCGCATAACTAGCATAATATTGTTTTAATAAACGACCTCCCTTACTCGCCTTATTCGTTTTCATCCAAATGGGGGGTGACCATGGAGTAGCCATGATTTTTAATTTAGGCTGAATGGCCAATGCTTTTTTCAAAATGGGAATTAAATGCAAAGTATCTTCTGATAGTGAAAAATGAGTAAGCAGAGAATCGGTCTCTCCTGTTGCTAAGTCATTATAACTAAAAACATGGGCGTCTAAGTCTGAAGCACCAATACTAATTCGAATATAACGCACACCCAATGAAACCTCATTTTCTCCAAATATTTCCTGTAAAATGGCATCCTTTTTATTTTCAGGTAATTGATTCATTAGGCTGGCCGAACCACCTGTAAGCGCGTAGCCAAAACCTTCCATTTGCTGAAACCGCTTTGTGGTATTTACGGTAATAGTAGCGGCATTGTCATCCACTATTAAGTCCTTTGATAGGCTTATTGCAGTTTCCTTAAAATAAGCAGTACCATTGGCCGTGGTAGTATATTGAACTGCCTGCGCATTTATTGAATAGTTTGTTATACTTAAAAAAAACAAGGTGAAAGCAAAGTTTAACACAGGTATCAATTTCATGTATCGCTTCGTTTATATAAATAATTTATTGATGCTTTATAAGTGGGATTAAGCAAGTAAACTTACACCATAAATTAGTGATTCATAACATAAAAAATTATTTGTGTATGTTTTTATATATTATTTGAATAAATGGTTAAAAAGTTTGTTATCTTATACCTAAATACGATCAATAGCCACTTATACAATGAGAACTTCAATCAACAAATGGACTATTTATAGTTTAGGAGACCATGCGATTGTTTTTGCACTGGCTCCAGCAATTGATCCACATATTTTACAACAAATTACTGCACTTCATCAGTATATTGAAGATAAAAAAATAAAAGGGGTATTGGATTTAATCCCCTCTTACAATAGCCTTACACTTGTTTTTGATATTTGTACTTTCTTAGAAAATATAAACCAGACTAATGAGGATCTTACACATTTTGGAGAAGCATTGATTATTTCATTTGAAAAAGGAAAAAAAGAAGTGCAACAATTGACAAACGAAATAATTAAAGTTCCGGTTTGTTATGACCCCATTTTTGCTTTGGACCTTTTCGCCTTGAGCAGAGAAAAGCATCTTTCAAAGGAAGCAATAATTGAAATTCATTGCGCTTCCATTTACCAAGTGTACAGTATTGGATTTTTACCTGGCTTTACCTATATGGGTACCGTCGATCCACAAATTCAAATGCCCCGGCATCCTAAGCCCAGAAATATTGTACCTGCAGGTAGCGTAGGTATTGCTGGTCCACAAACAGGTATCTATCCTGCTGAAAGCCCAGGTGGGTGGCAAATTATGGGAAGAACTCCTTGGGTTGTATTTGATGCAAGGCCCACTCGATTAAGCAAATTTAAAGTAGGTAATCGGATTCAGTTTTATCCAATTACAAAACAAGAATTTGATAACATGAACGAATACAATTAATTGCCATGTCCATTAGAATAATTAAAAAAGGAATAGCAGACTCCCTTCAGGATCATGGAAGATATGGCTACCAACATTTGGGTATCCAACCCAATGGTTGTATGGACTACTTATCGGCTTGGCTGGGCAATGCAATATTGCAAAATGAAATTTATCATCCAGTTATTGAATTGCATTTTCCCAGTGCTCAAATTCAATTCACTTCAAAGCACACTATTTGCATTACGGGCGCCAATTTTGTTCCAGTGCTTAACGAAAAAAGCATCGCGCTGCATACCCCCATTCAAGTGAATGAAATGGATACCCTTAGCATGTTGCAGCCTATTGAAGGCAGGACCTGTTATATTGCCTTTAAAGGCAATTTTGAAAACCCCCTTTGGCTGAATAGTCATTCTTATCATGGTAACCGTTTTGAAAAAGATGATGTCATTTTAATTACGGATGAATCCCCCTTATTCAATTCAAGTGCACAAATCAATCCAATGCTTATTGATAAAGTACATGATTTTTTATTTAACCATCAGGATCCCATCCGAATATTACCAGGTCCAGCTTGGCAGGATTTAACAGCCGATGCAATACAAAAGCTATTGAATACCCCATTTACCATAAGCGCACAAGCCAATAGAATGGGCTTTCAATTGTCTGGTGCTACCCTATCGCTAACAACCCCCAATAACTATTTATCCAGTGCCGTAACCAGGGGGACCATTCAATTACTACCCAATGGCGAAATGATTGTTTTAATGGCCGATCATCAAACCATTGGTGGCTATGCGAATCTGGCTCAAATAATTTTGGTAGATTTACCAAGGTTTGCGCAATTAAAGACAGCACATTTGTTTAAATTTAGTTTGACAAAACCAGCAACAGCTCAAAATTTGTACCAAGAAATGTATGCACAATTTAAGCATTGATATTAACTGCGATATGGGAGAAGGCATGGGCAATGAAGCCTATATTATGCCCTTTATTAGTAGTGCCAATATAGCATGTGGTGGTCATACCGGAAATGCAGATTCAATTAAAAGAACTATTGAAATTGCACAACGTTACCATGTTGCAATAGGTCCTCACCCCAGTTACAATGACAAAGAAAATTTTGGACGCATTTCACAATTTATTTCCGTACTAGATTTAGCTGAATTAATTGCAGAGCAATATTATCAATTTGAAAAAATTGCCATTCCTATGGGAGCGCCCATTCATCATATAAAATTACATGGCGCTTTGTACAACGACTGCGCCAAGGATCCGCTACTTAGCAAAACCTTTATACAAACCATACAAGCGATTGACCCCACGCTAATCATTTATGGGCTAAGTGGGAGTGCTACTATTCAAGAAGCCGTCATGGCGGGGCAACCATTTGCTAGGGAAGCATTTGCAGACAGAACCTATCAAAATAATGGGCAACTTACCCCCCGACATTTGGATCATTGCATGCTTGATTCATTGGACCAAGTTATTGAACAAGTAAAAACAATGATTCACCAAAATAAAGTCAATAGCCTACAAGGGGAATTGATTGATTTAAAAGTGGATACCATTTGCATGCATGGCGACGGCCCCAATGCAATAGAATTTGCCGAAGGAATTTTTGACGCTTTAAAGCAAGACAACATTGAAATTAAAAAATACTAGTTCCCCTAAATTTTCCTCCTTTACTGGACTAAGCTTAGGCGCCGCATTTTTAATGGCCAACTCATCGATTGGTCCAGGTTTTTTAACACAAACCTCATTCTTTACCGAACAACTGGCTACTAGCTTTGGATTCGTTATTATCATATCCATCCTATTGGATTTAGGCGCCCAAATTAATATATGGCGATGTATTACATTAAGTGGTATGCGTGCACAAGAAATTGCCAACGCCCTGCTACCTGGCCTTGGTCATTTACTTTCATTTTTAGTGGTGCTGGGTGGCCTTGCCTTTAATATAGGCAATATAGCGGGCTGTGGATTGGCTTTAAATATTTTAACGGGTATTTCCTTTGCTCAAGGCGCCATATTAAGTGGCATGGTCGCAATTCTTATTTTTTGGGTGCAAGAAATTGGAAAAATGTTGGATAGTATCACTAAATATTTAGGGATAATTAAAATAGGATTAACCTTAGTGATTGTATATGCAGCAAATCCTCCCATCTTAGATGCAGTTCACCATAGTTTTGTTCCCGAAAAAGTATCCTTATTAGCTATTGTAACCATTGTAGGTGGGACGGTTGGTGGCTATATTACCTTTTCAGGTGCGCATCGATTAATTGATGCAGGTATTACTGGTCCATCACAAATGAGTTTTGTCACTAAAAGTGCAAGAACAGGAATTCTGCTATCTTCCTTAATGCGTTTTATTTTATTTTTAGCAGCAGTGGGTATTGTCACAAAAGGAATTCCATTAAATAAAGACAATCCTGCCGCTACTATTTTTGAGTCAGCCGGAGGCAGATGGGGTTTATTCTTATTTGGTATTGTATTATGGAGTGCCGCTATCTCATCGGTTATTGGCGCTTCTTACACATCTTTTAGTTTCATAAAACACCTTCAATATAAAATAATTAAACAGGAAAGGTGGATCATTAGTGGATTCATTGTTTTTACTACTCTTTTTTTTGTGGTACTCGGTAAACCAAAAGAGTTGTTGTTAATGGCTGGATTGGTGAATGGATTGATACTTCCTTTTGCATTAGCCATTATGCTTATAGCAAGCAGAAAATTACCCGTTTTAACTAAATATAAATATCCAATTTGGATTCAAATAAGTGGTTGGTTGGTTGTTGTATTAATGGGCACCATGAGTATTTTTGCAATCATAGAGAAAGTCACTGCAAAATAAAATTACTTGTTATCATTCGCTGACTCTAGCATATCCATTTTATTCTCCTTTGGTTTGAAACCAAAATTATACCTAAATGTCAATCCCCATCTTCTGGTATCACTTTCTCTATACCCTACTGCATTTTGGGTTCCCTGACGTAAAATGAATTTGTTATTATTGGTAAACAAAAAGTCATTGCAACTGGCTGTTAAAATCAATTTTTTCTTTAAGAATTGTCTGTTAATGGAGGTACTAAATGAACCAAAATCCGACAATTCATAAAATTGCTGCTGTCCACTTATACGCCAAAATCCATTTAAAGTAATGGTGGAGAGGCCATCTAGTTTAAAGGATTGGAAAGTAAATAAAGCCCAGGTACCTCTATTAAAAGAAATTGGCTTGCCTTCATAGTAACCAATATATTCATTACGATTATATTGTGCTCCCAATACCGCAAAAAACTTTTTTCCTGGTGGAATTACACCAATCAATCGAAAATAGGTTTCTCTACTTTTTCCCAAATTATCATAGGTTCGATAACTTACTTGTGAATTGGTAGGTGATTGATAAACCACATTGGTAAAAATGTCCTTGGTCTCATTTACCCCATAAGCAAAGATAGGCTTGTCGTCCACACTAATATTGGCTTCATAATTTGTTGTAAACTGAGGCCTTAAATTAGGATTACCCACTTCGTATAAAAATGGGTCAATGTATCTAGCAAAAGGATTTAAAAAATCATAGGAAGGACGGCTAATTGTTTTTCGATATACCAAAAAGCCCCTCATCTCATAGCTCATGATATTGAATAGTTTCCTGCTTAAGTATATATAAGGAAAAGCATCTGTTCGATTCACTGAAAAAGTGGTATCCTTTGGAATAAGCTGACGCCCTTGCATAATGGTCTGCTCAAACCTGGTTCCTATTTTCAAAACAACAGGTCCCCATGTTTTTGAAGTTTGTATATATGCCGCATTGATTTGCTCGGTATATTTAAAACTATTGGATCTAAATATATCATTACTGGTTACATTCAAATAGGTTCTTGTGTAATTGGAACGATTTGCAAAATGTAAAGTAGATGTTTTAAGCCCAAGCTCGGTATTTAAACCCCACCACTTTTTTCTAAAATCAGTTTGATAGGTAAAAAAACTTCTTTCATTACCAAATTGCCCATCCCCTCTTCCTGTATTGGTATTACTTACAAAGGTATTGATATATACTTGAGTAGTATTACTTTCTGAAAAGTTAAAAGATAAATCATTGGTCCACTCTCCACCAGTAGAATCCACTTTTAATTTAGCCCTAAAGGATTGATTGATAAACTTACTTTGATTGTTATTTTGAACAAAGGTTTGTAAATCACTCAAATTTTGATTGATCGAAAGCACTTTAACAATGGAAGCATTAAGGGTACTATTTTCAGATTTGCTCTGACTTAAACGACCATCATAATTTAGCTCCCATTTTTCACCAATATTTTTTCCAATCCCATAGCCAACGTAAACAGCATTACTTGGGGTTGTTGAATTAGCCGTTTGTTTAATTAAAGTGTCAATGGTAACTGTTCGGTCAGAATTGGTAATTGAATAGTTATTATTATTGCTATACTGCGCATTAACATAAGTGGTGTATTTGTCATTGTTATTCGCAAGGTTAAAACCAATAAACTGATTACCATATACTCCTTGTGCAAAACCTAAATTCACGGATCCATTCATGCCTATCTTAATCCCTTTCATTAAAACGATATTAACAACACCGCCTCCGCCCGAAGCATCGTATTTTGCAGAAGGCGTTCGTATTAATTCAATTTTTTGAATAGCATTAGGAGGCAAGCTTTTTAACAAAACGGCAATATCTGAATTACTCATTCTTAAATCTCTACCATTTATTTGTATAGCCGCAGGGGATAATCCATTTAAATACACATTGCCATCCTGGTCAATAAAAACACCAGGTGTTTTTTCGATGGTTTCATAAGCATTGGTACTGCTTGCAGCAAGTGGCTCAGGATCCACCACCGACTTATCATCCTCCTGACGAATTAATGGTTTTGAAGACTTCACCACCACTTCATTGAGCATGGCCGTAGTTTCCTTAAGCACCAATGTTTGATTTAAGATTTGGCTAAAATTCAATACTGTATCTGTAATTTGATATCCAACCCAACTGGTCCTGAAATAATAGTATTTGGTACTGTCTAATGTAAGATTGATAAAGCCCAAGGAATCGGTAATGGTCTTTAATGCTTTTTGGGTGCTAAAAGCCTCTTTATTCTTTCCTTTTTCATAATAAAGTACTATCGCCCCATTAAAGGGCCTGCCCCCTTTGTCCATTACTTTGATGGTCACTGCTTTTGTTTGTGCAAATGCTTGATTTACAATAAACAATCCAATGAATAAAAGTAAAAAAGTATAAAATTTCCTCATAGTGTATCCCCAATGCTTCATTAGGGTGGCAAAAGTAAGTATTAATAAAAATATTCACTTATAAAGTTGACAAAAGGAAAAACCAACCCTAGGGTTGGTTATAAGTGGAGAATAGCGGGTTCGAACCGCTGACCTCTTGCATGCCATGCAAGCGCTCTACCAACTGAGCTAATTCCCCTGGGTTGGATGCAAAGCTAAGGGCAAATCATCAATATTAAAGACAAAATTTATTGAAATGAATTAAACATTAATGTTTTTTTATAAATTTATGACATAAGAAATTAAACAGGAATTATCTATCAAAATAATGAATTATGAAAAACAATCACCTTAGCGAAAACGAAGAAGTATTTAAAGATATGTCAAGACTTTTTTTGTTTTGGCTTGGCGTCATCATTTGCCTATTGAGTGTAGCTGGTTTTTTTGTAAGTTCGGAATGGATTGCCAATAATTATATAAAAACCATTGCTGAGTATAGTGGAGATGACTCAAATGCAAGTTCCCTATTACTAGAGGTAGAAATATTTTTCTTGAAAGTGGCTAGTTGGTTAAAGAAACTACCCATTTGGGCCAAAATTGCTGGCGTTGTGGTTGGAGGCATAATGGCAGCTGCCAATCATGAGGATTAATTAAAGTACAATGATAGATATCCTTAGTGATTGCTAATTACATTTTAAGGAATCTCTAATTTTTATTTTTCTAACCTCACCAGCATAATTGAATCTACTATTACCTACGTAATTTATTTTTTGTAAAAAAGTATAATAGTCCTGTGTTGAATCCTTATAATGTTTATCCTGCCATTTTTTATAATAATCCACACAAGCCTGCCAGCTACTATAAGTGATATAGGTTGCCGTTCTTCTAAATCCAAAAATATTATTCTTTACCCTGCTATTATATGACTTAAAGTGCCCAGTTTCATAAATAGCTTGCTTTAACACTATTTCAGGGTTTTTAATCCCCACTTTCACAATATAGCAGTACACTTCATTTTCTGTAAGTGTTGCAGGCTTAAAGCTGCAAAACACAAAAAGGATTAAGCACAATAAATATCTCATAAGGTACATTTTAAATGATTACTTAATTTTTCTTCTCTTCCTTACTGGAAATTAAAGCCATCATTTGCTTTAATGTTTTATCCATTCCATCGGCACTGCCATCTAAAAATATTACATTGCCTTTTCCATATTCCGCAAAATTCTTAATGGCTTCTGTCCACATACTAAATAAAATTACATTAGTATCTAAATTAGCTTGTTTCATTTCCTCGGCAGCCTCACTCATTCCCTTTGCCACTTCCTGTCTAAATAAGGCAACTCCCTGCCCTCTTAATTGAGCTGCTTCTTTCTCGGCTTGTGCAGATATTTTTATGGCATTTCCTTCCGCTTCCGCCGCTTTGGTTTTTGTAATTAACAAAGCCTGCCCTTCATTTTCTGCAGCCGCTTTTAAGTTATTACTTGCTACCACCTTACTCATACTTTCCATCACTTGTTGGTCAAAAGTGATGTCATTTATTTGCAAATCCTGTAAATGATACCCCCACTCCTCTAAACTATGGTCAATTTGATCCTTTACATAATCAACAATTTCTCTTCGGGCTGTAAGTACTTCCGCTTGTTTTTTAGTGGCCACAAAGGCTCTAATACTTCCTTCGACTGTTCTTACCAAAGCTTGCATTAAATCCTTGTTACTTATAAATTTAAAAGCAACTTTGATCAGCGTGTCTTCGTTGGCATTTTGTACCGAATACAATAACATACTTTTAAAATATACATTCGCTTGGTCAATGGTCACTGCCTGAAACTCCATTTCCAAACTTTGATTTTGAATACTTACTCTTTTATAAACTGATTCAATAAACGGGATTTTGAATCTAAGGCCTGGGGTTAAAATACGGCGGTATTTACCAAACATGGTAATCACTGCAATCGTACCCTGGTTAACTGTAATTAATCCAGAGAAAAAAAGAGAGGCAATAAAAACACCTAAAATGGTTAATTGTATCATAAAAGCAATTATAAAATATGAATGATTATAGTAATCCTACTTCCAATTAGAAGCGTATAAAGTTAACGATTTTTTCTAATATTAAGGGTGGTCAAGCAAAGGTCATTAGAAAGCAAATTAATAGTAACTCATTTATTATCAATAGTATAGAAATATTGTTGCAAAAAAAATAGCATCCTAGTGGATGCTATTTTACTAATTTGTTGTTTGATTAAATTTCTCCTTTGCCATCCAACCATAACTTAACCGCTTCGGTAGTAACTGATTTTGGACGCTCTAATGGGAATCCTAAAGCTCTATCCCATGTTAAGCTTGCCAATACCCCAAGCGCACGGCTCACTGCAAATAATACTGTATAGAATTCATATTCAACAATTCCATAGTGTACTAACAAAGCGCCACTATGTGCATCCACATTGGGCCATGGATTTTTTACCTTACCTAATGACTCCAAAATTGGAGGAACTGTTTCATAAATATTCCAAACGGTATTAACCAATTTATCGTCGGGTAAATGTTTTTTACCAAATGCCATTTGTGCTGTAAAACGAGGATCAGTTTTTCTCAAAACCGCATGCCCATAACCAGGTACTACTTTACCAGAAGACAGGGTTTTTTGAACGTAATCTACAATTTGCTCCTTGGTAGGACTATCTGAACCAATGGCTTCTTGCATTTCAAAAATCCATTTGATTACTTCTTGATTTGCTAATCCATGCAATGGACCTGCTAATCCATTCATACCGGCAGCATAACTTAAATACGGATCACTTAAAGCAGAACCTACTAAGTGTGTTGTGTGCGCTGATACGTTTCCACCCTCATGATCGGCATGGATAGTCATGTATAAACGCATTAATTCTTTGGTGCTTTCATCCTCAAAGCCCATCATATAAGCAAGGTTACCTGCCCAATCTAATAATCCATTTGGATGAATATGTTCGTTGTTCTTATATTTTCTTCTGTAAATGTATGCTGCAACTCTTGGCAAACGTGCAATTAGATCCATTGAATCATCATAGGTATATTGCCAATAATCTTTTTTATTCATTCCCTTCGCGTACTCTGCAGAAAATTTACTTTCCGTTTGTAATGCCATCACCGCAGCTACATACATTGTCATTGGGTGAGCATTTAACGGAAAAGCATCAATTACATCAAAAACATGTGAAGGCACATGACTTCTTCTTTGCCAATTATTGGTTATTTGTTTTACATCCTCCTCGGTTGGAATTTCTCCCACCATCATTAAATAAAATAAAGCCTCTGGCAATGGTTCATCACCACCTGGTGCTTTAGGTAATTTGTCTTGTAATTCTGGAATGGAAAATCCGCGAAAACGAATTCCTTCTTGCGCATCTAACAAACTTGTTTCTGTAACCAAGCCAGTAATACCTCTCATACCCTGATACACTTGCGCTAATGTTACATCACCAATTTTCTTTTCACCGTGTGTTTTAATAATTTCTTTAATCTCAGCAGCTGCAGCTGTTGCTTTTACACTAAACAGATCTTTAATCGCTTCCATAAATACGGCTTTAATTTAATGATTTTTTGCCTTTTAAAATGACGCGTAAAGTTAGTTAAAAACTCTTATTTAGGTGCTTTTTTATACAAATAATACACTACCCAAATAAAAATTAAATTGGGTATCCAAGCGGCCAATAATGGGGGTAAATTTCCCTTAGTTGAAAAGATAGTTGAAAAACGATCGGTAATAATAAACAAAGCGGCAATAACAAATCCAAGGGCCAAATGAGCGCCACTTCCACCCCTTAATTTTCTGCCTGCAATGATGGCCCCAATTAAGGTTAATAATAACACTGTAATGGGGGTTGCATCCCTCCGATAACGTTCAATTTTTAATTCATTTAACCCCTCAGAACCCCTTAATTCTTCTAACTTAATTTGATTGATGAGTTGAAGGGTGGTGAGTTTATCTTTTGTGTATTTGTCTTTTTTAATATCTACTGGCTTAAATGGATACTTTTTTTTCAATTCGGTCGTATATGTTACCAGTTCCTTATTGTCCATTACCTTACGTTCAATTACTTCGGTTAATCGCCATGCTTTAGTAGCGGTATCCCAAATAATATTTTCTGCCCTTAAATTATGAACCACTTTGCCCTTGGCTACTTTATAGGAAAAAAAACCACTCCCTCTATTATTGGCCGTGTCAAAACCATAAATACCCGCATAAGTAAAAGAGTCTATTCTAAAATAAATATCGGTCGAAGTAGTCAATAGCGCGTTGTAAGTTGAGTGCTTATCTACAAATGCTGCTTCAAAACTCCCTCGGATATTGTTTGCTTTTGGTACAATCCACTGATTCGATACCCATAATAATAAACCCAATAAGGCACCTCCAATCCAATATGGACGCAACCATCTATTATAAGTGGTTCCACTCGCTAAAATGGCAACAATTTCAGTTTGACCAGCCATTTTTGAAGTAAAAAATATAACTGCAATAAATACAAATAATGGAAATAGAAGGGCAATAATATGCGGTATGAATCCTATATAATAATGCGTGAAAATCTCCCCCGCTGAAAGGCCAGATTTTACAAAGTCATCGGTTTTTTCACTCACATCTACTACCACTGAAATAACAGCAAATAAAAAAATGGAGAAGAAAAATACTCTCAAAAACTTTTTTAATATGTACCAATCTAGTTTTTTCACTCAATATAATTTACAAACGAGTTTTAACTTGTTCTACCATTAATGTTTTCCAACTACTATAATCCCCTGCAATAATATGTTTTCTTGCTTCCCCCACCAACCATAAATAAAAGGATAAATTTTGAATGCTAGCCAATTGTAATCCTAAAATTTCATCCGCTACAAATAAATGGCGCATATAAGCCTTTGTATAATATTGACTTAATTCATTTGGAATACCTGGATCCAAGGGAGTAAAATCTTTTTCCCATTTCTTGTTTTTTATATTAATAACCCCCTGTGAAGTAAAAATCATCCCATTGCGACCATTACGGGTGGGCATTACACAATCAAACATGTCCACCCCCAAATCAATGGCTTCTAAAATATTCCATGGAGTGCCTACCCCCATTAAATAGCGCGGCTTTTGTTCAGGTAAATTTTCACAACAAACTGCAGTGAATTCATACATTTCTTCTTCCGTCTCCCCCACACTTAAGCCACCAATAGCATTCCCCACTGCGTTTTTTGCGCTGATATAATCACAGGAAGCTTTTCTTAAATCCTTATTTAATCCCCCTTGTACAATAGGAAATAAATTTTGTGTATAACCATATAAATCAGGCGTCTCCGCCAAACGATTAAAACATTTGTCCAGCCAAATATGGGTAAGGTCCATACTTTTTTTTACGTATTCATAGGTACTTGGAATGGGCGGGCACTCGTCAAAAGCCATAATAATATCAGCCCCAATACTGCGTTGAATATCCATTACTTTTTCGGGAGTAAATAAATGTTTGCTCCCGTCAATATGCGATTGAAAAACGACCCCTTCTGGTTTTATTTTACGGTTATTGGCCAATGAAAACACCTGGTATCCCCCACTATCTGTAAGGATGGGTTGATTCCATCCCATAAATTGGTGCAACCCTCCTGCAGCTTCTAAAATTTCGGTTCCGGGTCTTAAATACAAATGATAGGTATTCCCAAGAATAATTTGGGCTTTCACATCAGCCATCAATTGCTGCTGAGTTACCGCTTTTACAGAACCAATAGTACCCACTGGCATAAAAATAGGGGTCTGGATTTTGCCATGATCCGTTGTGATGGTACCCGCGCGCGCAGCCCCCGTGGGATTTTTATATTCTAAATCAAATGCTAATGCAGCCATAGCGCAAAGGTAAGGTCAAATAGTATTACTTTTGTACTATGATTACTAACCTACCCGTATCCACTATTTTAATAGGTGTATTTGCCTGCATTATAGCAATACAGCTATTTTACTATCTGTTTTTCTTTATTCGATTAGCCCTTTACAAAAAGCCCAGAAAAACAGTGCATGTTGAGCACCCTATTTCGGTGGTTATTTGTGCAAGAGATGAGGCTGAAAATTTAGCCAATAATTTACCAGGTGTATTGGTCCAAGAATATAGTACCACGCATGAAATTGTTTTAGTGAATGATAATTCGGAAGACGAATCAAGGTATCTATTAGATGAATTTAAAAAATCATTTAAAAACTTAAATATTGTAACCTTAACGCAGGACGCTAAAATGATTAATGGAAAAAAATTTCCTTTATCTATGGGTATTAAATCAGCAAAATATGAAACCTTATTGCTTACCGATGCCGATTGTGTACCTGCAAGTGAAAACTGGATGCAGTTAATGCAGGATGGATACGATGACCATATTGAAATTGTATTGGGATATGGCGCTTATAAAAAGAAGCCTGGTTTATTGAATAAATTAATTCGTTTTGAAACTTTTCATACCGCTTTACAATATTTCTCTTATGCCTTAGCAGGTCAACCCTATATGGGAGTTGGACGAAATTTGTCCTACAAGAAAGATGTTTTTTTCAGAAATAAGGGATTCTCTTCCATCAATCAAATGCCAAGTGGTGACGATGACTTGTTTATTAATCAGGTTGCTAAAAGAAAAAATACAGCTATTGTAATTGATAAAGATGCACACACATTAAGCGAACCTAAAACAACTTTTAATGATTGGATGACTCAAAAATATAGACACTACACGACGAGTAAATACTATAAAAGTCATCATGCTTTTTTATTAGGTCTTTATGCAATTAGTCAATTTTTAGTGTACCCTATTTTAATCACCGCACTCATTTTTACGAAAGAATATATTTTACTATCGGGTCTATGGGGGGCGAGATTTCTTATTCAAGGAACAATCCTTAGGTCCACTATGAAAAAATTAAATGAATTAGATTTATGGCCTTGGTTCTTTTTATTTGACTTATGGTCTGTATTTTATTACCTATTTACTTTACCTAGCGTATGGAAAGCACCGAACAAAAACTGGAATTAATTACTAAATATTTTGCCGACTTTACTAGTATTCAGATGGCCCAATTATCAGGGCTAGAAGCGGCTTATAAGGAATGGAATAGTCAAATTAATGTGATATCAAGAAAAGACATTGATCAACTTTATTTGCACCATGTTTTACATTCATTAAGTATCGCTGCCATTGCTGAATGGGAAAAAGGAACCCAGGTGATTGATATTGGTTGTGGAGGGGGATTTCCCTGTGTGCCTATGGCCATCTTTTTCCCTGAAGTGCAATTTTTAGCAGTGGACAGTATTGCTAAAAAATTGAAAGTGGTGGATGCTGTTTGTGAAATGGTGGGCATCAAAAACATTACTACAAGACATACCCGAGTAGAAGATATTAAGAATAAAAAATTTGACTATGCAATAAGTCGTGCTGTTGCCCCATTAAAGGATTTGTGGAAATGGGCTGGCCCCATCATCAACAAAAAGCCCAACCAACCCAATGGCCTTATTTGCTTAAAAGGCGGGGATTTACATCAGGAAATTTTTGAAAGTGGCGTACGTCCAAAAATGATGTCCATTTATGATATATTTCAAGAGGACTATTTTAAGGAAAAGTTTATCATTCAAGTGAAGAAATAGATTTAACGATTCGTTCTCAGCGCGCCACTTAAAGCGAAAAATAGAATTTGACATCTAAAATTGTGCACTCACTCGCTCATGGCATATTAAAATTCAGCTTAGTGCAAGTTTGAATTTTAATATGCGTGAACATCTATCCTTAGCGTTGAAAAATTTGTAAATGCTTACGTAAAAAAGTCTGCATG
The DNA here is from genome assembly GCA_947457075.1 of Bacteroidota bacterium. Lineage (GTDB taxonomy): Bacteria > Bacteroidota > Bacteroidia > Chitinophagales > Chitinophagaceae > Sediminibacterium. Next base: position 59,094 of record CANGUG010000009.1, on the reverse strand, counting down.
TTTGAGCACGAAGTGCGAGTTCAGACTTTTAGATACTATTTACACTTTTTAGCGTGAAGAGAACAGCTGAGAATGAATAGAATAACATTCTCTAAATATATTAATTAGGGATCACTAATTTATTATTGGTTCTATTTACGTCTGGCAAGCGATGGCTTGGATCAATTTCAATAGATTTTAATGCGCTTAATGGTTTTGTCGTTTCAAATGTATAAGTTGGTTGCACCCATTTGCATTCAGGATGAATAATTCTATTTACACCCCCTTCAGCCACTTTATTGCCTAACATCAAATCCAGTGGCACATAATGTAATTCACTCGAACCGTCCTTATAATTGATCAGTACTTCTACCGGAGCCGGCATTTTCCCAATTCTTTGAACACTAATTATCGCACCTGTTGCAGTGGCTTGAATATCATTTAAACCATAATCTACCGTTTTAGTACTATTCATCCAATATTCTTTAAACCATTGTAATTGAATGCCACTTGTTTTTTCAGCAACTCTAATAAAATCATTCGCATTTGGATGCTTAAATTTCCAAGAATTATAATAGTTTAATAAAACTTTATCTCTAATAGAATCTCCAACAATATACCCCAAGAACCCTAAGAATGTGCCTCCTTTACTATAAGATGCACTACTGTAGGCAAAATTGGTATTGTAATGGTCGGAATGGGTGCTCATAGGTTCTTCTAAACCGCTTTTTGCTAAATTTAAATACCCCATATAGTTAGAATATTGAACAGCGGGCAATTGAGTTTTTGCTCTTTCATTACCAGCCAATATTTGTGCTTTTTCACGTTCATTAATAAATGGAGAATAAGGGCCAAACTCCAAATCATATTGATAAGAAATTGCTTCCTCGGCATAACTTGTAAATCCTTCATCCATCCAAGGGTATAAACTTTCATTAGTTCCTAGTATATGTTGGTACCAGCTATGCATCCACTCGTGAAATACGGTTCCCAGTCCTGGTCCTTTTAACAAAGTAGCCATGGCATATTCCATTCCACCATCACCCCCTTGAATAAAAGAGTATTGTGGGTAAGGATAGGCACCAAATTTCTTTTCCATAAAGGGCAACATTTTTTCAGCTGCCCACAAAACGTTCGCCCAAGCGCTATCTGCTTTCGCGTCCTTTTCTTTATAATACACATGTAGCGTTAATCCTTTTCGAACTTCTTTTGATAAATGTTTAAATTTATTATCCGCTGCCCACACAAAATCATGAATATTATTTCCTTTAAAATTCCAAGACTTTAGTCCTTGTGCATTGGCAGTAGCTGTAGGATTTTGCAATACCCCTGTGGCAGCCACCATATAGCTTTGATCCAATTGTAAGGTCACATCATAATTACCCCAAACACCATAAAATTCTCGGGCTATATATGGATTGGTATTCCATCCTTGATAATCATACTCCACCATTTTAGGATACCATTGGCTCATTGAAAAACGCACCCCTTCGGCATTGTCTCTTCCTGAACGGCGAATTTGCTTTGGCACTTGTGCTTCAAAACTCAAGTTAATTTTAACTGAAGTTTTAGGCATAATTGGTTGGGATAATTGCACTTCTAAGATGGTTTCATGTTCCACTAATTTTTGGGCCTTTCCACCAATCATTACTTGACTTACTCTTTGGTATCCAATTTCCGCTGGATTTAAATTTTGAATACGATCTTTTACACGCGCATCCCAATCGGGGATTTGATCTCCCCTGCGACTGGTAAGCATATTCTTTCCCAATTCACGACTACGAATATCCATCACCGAATTGGGTTGAAATGCATTCCAGTATAAATGAAAATATACTTTCGTTAAAGTATCTGTGCTATTGTTGCTATACACAATGTCTTCAGTTCCTTTTACAATATTGGTATTAACATCTAAGCCCGCTTTAATTGTGTAATTAATATGTTGTTGCCAACGGTCGGCTTGTGCAGATGTAAAATTTGAAATTGCCGATAGAATGACCAACATCGATAAAACTTTATTTTTCATAAGGTGAATTTTAAAACTTCTTTTAAATGAAAATGACCTCCAAATTAGGAAGTCAAATTAAGAAAAATTGTGCATCAAAACAACTGATTGGGATGAATTACTATGCTTTCCCTTCCACCACAATCACTATCTCCCCTTTTACTTGCTTTGAACTGTAATGTAAGATTAAATTATCCAAGGTATCAGTGGTGTTTTCTTCAAACATTTTGGTTAACTCGCGACTCACGGCTGCTTTGCGATCACCCCCAAAATAACTAGCAAATAATTGTAAAGTTTTTACCAAACGCATAGGGCTTTCATAAAAAATCATGGTGCGTTCCTCGTTCACCAAGGACTCCATCAAAGTTTTTTTACCCTTTTTCAAAGGAATAAATCCTTCAAAAGTAAACCGACTTGCAGGCAATCCACTATTGGTCAATGCCGGTACAAAGGCCGTGGCTCCAGGCAAACTTGTAACTTCGACACCTGCCGCTTTACAAGCACGCACCAATAAAAAAGCTGGATCTGAAATACCAGGACTTCCGGCATCCGTGATTAAGGCTATATTTTTTCCTGCTTGTAATTGTTGCACCAAATGATCTACCACCTTATGCTCATTATGTTGATGATAAGGCGTTAATGGTTTTTGGATTTGGTAATGTTGTAATAATTTGGAAGAGGTTCGCGTATCCTCACATAAAATAAAATCCGCCGATTGAAGCACTTCTACTGCCCTAAAGGTAAAATCTTTCAAATTCCCAATAGGTGTAGGTACTAAATACAACATAGTTATTTAAAATAGAGATGACTAGGCTTGAATAAATTCAATTTCAAAATACTCCATCACTGCATTCGCTAATAATTTCTTGCTTGCTTCTTCAGCAACCGTTCTTGCTGCAGCTTCATCAGCTGCTTCAATTTGTAGCGTAATGTGTTTACCAACACGTACATCTTGCACGCCATTCATGCCTAAATTATGCAAACCGCCTAATACCGCCTTTCCTTGTGGATCTAGTAAATCTTTTAAAGGCATTACTTTAATGTGAACTTGAAATAGCATAAAATTATTTTCTTATTGAGTAATTGTTTTTCGGTAGAACAAAGATACTAAGCAATAGCCAATAAAGCCAAATGGGATAGCCAACCATTTATAAAAGATGGCCGTAACGACCACTTCTAAGACCAATAATAACAAAGGAATAATTAGCTTTTTATTGTTACCAAAGCCTTTCAATGCCAACATGGGCCTTTTCATGACCATTAAAAAAGAAACTAACAAAATATATACATACCAGAAAAGAGGACTGCTAAATATAAAATTATGAATAAAGATATTACCCTGCCAATACATTAAAGGGAAGGCTGCAGTTAATATACCAATCATGGGAATGGGAACGCCCTTAAAATAAGTGGTCTGTTCGGTATCAATATTAAATCTTGCCAAACGATATGCTCCCGCCATAGGAATTAGAAAAGCGCCAAACAACCATATATTATTTTGAGACAAAGCATTCACATCGTTGGCTAAAGAAAGTCTTAGAAATTGAAAAACAATAAATGCAGGGGCAACACCAAAACTTACAACATCGGCTAATGAGTCCAATTGCTTACCCATTTCAGAGGACACTTTTAATAGCCTAGCAGCAAAGCCATCCAAAAAATCCATTAAAGCAGCAAGCCCAATAAATAAACTTGCATAATATAATTGCGCAGGAATTTCAATAACCACTCCGCCATTTTCATCCATTGAAAACATGGCCCCCGCTTGAAATGCCGACATTATGGCCATGCATCCAAAAAACAGATTTAACAATGTGATAAAATTGGGCACTTGTTGTTTCATGAATTTTAATTTATTCCTTTTTATTTTTTTCGACGCATTAAAGCTTCAATTTCTTCCGCTTTAATTGGAATGTTTTTAAATAAGTCTTGGTTACCTGTTTTAGTGATCCATACATTATTTTCAATACGAACACCCATGCCTTCTTCCTTGATGTAGATTCCTGGCTCTACCGTAAACACCATACCTGGTTGAATTGGAGCAGTTCTCGTTCCCAAATCATGTACATCAATTCCCAAATGATGAGAAATACCATGGTATAAATATTTGCGATACGCTGGATTATTTTTATCCTCGTTTTTAATATCTGTTTTGTTTAACAATCCGATTTTTAAAAATTGCTTGGTGGCTTCCTCCCCTACTTTATCGGTATATTTTAAAATACTAATGCCAGGCTTTAAAATAGACTTTGCATAATCATGTAAATGCAAACAAGCATTGTACACTTCTTTTTGGCGCTTGGTAAATTTACCATTTACAGGAACAGTTCTTGTTAGGTCGGCATTGTATCCACCATAAGCTGCCCCAAAATCCATTAAAATTAATTCGCCGTCCTTACACTCATTATTATTGCTCACATAATGCAAAGTGCGTGCATTGTCTCCACTTGCAATAATACTATGATAGGCAACACCAGTAGCTCTTTGAGATAAAAATGAATGGTAAATTTCAGCTTCAATTTCATATTCAAAAACGCCTGGTTGAATAAACTGTAATAACCTTCTGAAAGCCACTTCTGTAATATCAATGGCTTTTTGTATTACTATTACCTCCTCTTTGGTTTTGATACCTCTTAAATCCTTAAATATTTTTGCTGCGCGTAAATATTGATGCAATGGATAACGCGATTTCATTTCATCAATGAATCGATATTCATGTGTACGCACTAAATTATTTTTACGATCGTTTTCATTAGAGTCTAAATAAATAGCATCGGCCAAATGAATCCATTGTTGTAACATACCATCCAATGCATCCTCCCAAACAATGGTAGTCATTCCAGAAATTGATGTTGCTTCGTTAGCCCTTAGTCTTTTACCATCCCAAATTTCTTTTAATTCCTGAGGACGGGTAAGCACCAATACTTCTCGGTATTTTGGATCTGGATTGTCTGGAAATAAAATGACCATAGTCCCCTCCTGCTCTATGCCTGATAACCAAAACAAATCACTATTTTGAACAAAACCATGCAAGGCATCCCCATTCACAGGGAACTCATCATTGCTTACAATAATAGCAATGCTATTTTTTTGCATTTTGGATACAAAACGTTTTCTATTTTGAATAAATATTTTTGAATCTAATGGTAAATATTTCATAGGATTTATTTTTTGTTTTCAAGGTGAAGAGACTATGCTGCACCTGCCTGCAAGATACTTAAAAAAGTAGCTGATTTATGCAATCTTTCCCCATCCAATTTTTGTCTTTTGGGACTGTAAATATAAACGGATAGGTAGGTTTTCCGGCTGCTGTAAAGTAGGGTCCTTTTCACAAATAGCATAGGCTTCATTTTTAGCTTCTTCCAAGCTTTGTCGATCATTAATTATGTTTGCCAGCCTAAAATTGAGCGCTCCACTTTGCCTTGTGCCATCAATATCCCCCGGTCCTCTTAGTTCCAAATCCTTTTCTGCTATAACAAAACCGTCATTGGTTTCACACATAATTTTTAACCTATTTTTTGCTTCCCTACTTGCCTTTACACTACTTAGAAGGATACAATAACTTTGCGCTGATCCTCTTCCCACCCTACCTCTTAATTGATGTAATTGTGATAAACCAAATTTCTCTGCACTTTCTATCACCATTACACTTGCATTGGGTACATTCACCCCCACTTCAATCACCGTTGTACCCACCAGTATTTGTGTATCTCCCAAAATAAACCTTTGCATATTGGTTTCTTTCTCGATATTTTTTTGCTTCCCATGCACCATACTTATCTTATACTTAGGTTCAGGGAAGAAACTTTTTACTTGTTCATAGCCTTGCATTAAATCCTCATAACTCATTTTTTCGCTCTCCTCAATTAAAGGATAAACATAATAAGCTTGCCTTCCTTTGGTAATTTCTGTCTTCACAAAATCCATTACACTCGCACGAGATGTTTCATATCGATGCACGGTTTTAATGGGTTGACGACCCGGAGGCAATTCATCCATTACACTGTAATCCAAGTCGCCAAAAGCTGTCATGGCAAGGGTTCTAGGAATGGGCGTAGCAGTCATCACCAGGACATGTGGGGGGATGGTTGATTTTTTCCACAGCTGTGCCCTTTGCGCAACCCCAAAACGATGTTGCTCATCAATGACAGCCAATCCTAAATTTTTAAACTGTACCACTTCTTCAATAATGGCATGGGTACCCACTACAAAATGTATGGTATCTTCTAGGAGTCCCTGTAATATTCTTCGTCGTTCTGCAGTTTTGGTACTGCCGGTTAATAAAGCCACTTCCAAAGACATGTCCTTTAGCAATTCACTTAAACTTGCAAAGTGTTGTTGGGCTAAAATTTCGGTAGGCGCCATCAAACAACTTTGATATCCATTGTCTGCTGCAATTAACATGGAAAGTAAAGCAATCATGGTTTTACCACTTCCTACATCGCCTTGTAACAATCTATTCATTTGGAAGCCTCTGGCAGTATCCTGTCTTATTTCTTTTATCACGCGCTTTTGCGCACCTGTTAACTGAAAAGGTAAATGCTTATTGTAAAAGGTATTAAAATGTTCACCTACCACTTCGAATTGATGGCCCCGACTGTTTTTATGCCTATCAATTTTAATTAAATTCAAACGAACTTGAGCCATAAACAATTCCTCAAAAACCAGTCTAGCTAAAGCTTTTTTATACTGTTGTTGTGAAGTAGGAAAATGAATTTGTCTATAGGCTTCCCATCTTCCCATTCTATCTTTTAATAGATGCGCCGGCAAATTTTCGGGCAAATCTCTTTCACTAATTTGTTGAAATAAGGTTTGTGTTAGCTTCCCTATTTGTTTCCCATTTAACCCACGGGATTTTAATTTTTCTGTGGAAGGATATACTGGTTCCAATAATGCTTTTTGTCCTGCCGTTGCCGCCACATAAGGTTCAATTTCAGGATGCACAATTTGAGCACGTCCATTAAAAAAACTTACACGGCCAAATACCAAATAAGCCTGACCTTCCACAATACTTTTTTGTACCCAATTAATGCCTTGAAACCATGCCAATTCTATTTGTCCAGTACTGTCTTTTAACTGGGTCACCATCCTTTTGGAGCGCTTCTCCCCAATAATATCTATGCCCTGGAGCACCCCTCTTACCTGAACAAAGTCCATATCTGGGGTTACCTGTCCGATGGGCGTAACCTGGGTCTTGTCAATATGTCTATTCGGGAAATGGTGTAAAAGGTCCCCAAAAGTGTACAAATTAAGCTCTTTCTTAAGCATATCAGCCCTTAAAGGGCCTACTCCTTTTAGGTATTCTATGGGACTTTGTAAAAGAGATGCTTGGCTCAAAATATTTTTTTTGAATTGGGTACAAATATCCCAAAAAGATAGCAAAAAATGGGGTCTTGTTTCATTATCTTCGCAAAGCTATGGAAAAGGAAATTGTATTGAGTGGAATCCGCCCCACCGGCTTTTTACATTTAGGGAACTATTTTGGTGCTATGCGCAATTATGTGCGTATGCAAGACGAATATAATTGTTACTTTTTTGTGGCCAACTGGCATAGTTTAACTACCCACCCAGACACTAAAACTTTACAAGAAAGTGTTTTAAGAGTGGTGGCTGAAAATATTGCCTGTGGCTTAGACCCCGAAAAAGTGTCTTTGTATGTTCAAAGTGATGTCCCAGAAATTGCAGAATTGTATTTGTATTTAAATATGCTAGCCTATAAAGGGGAGTTGGAAAAAACGACTACATTTAAAGACAAAGTGCGCATGCAACCAGAGAATGTGAATGCAGGCTTATTAACCTATCCTGTTTTACAAGCAGCCGACATATTAATTCATCGTGCGGTGAAAGTGCCTGTGGGAAAAGACCAGGAACAGAATTTAGAAATGGCTAGAAATTTTGCAGAACGTTTTAACCACAGATATGGCGAGACCTTCCCTTTACCTTATGCATTTAATTACAATAGCGAGTTGGTAAAAATTATGGGCTTGGACGGCAATGGCAAAATGAGTAAGAGTGAAAATCAAATGACTACTTTGTTTTTAGCAGATGAAGATGAAATGATTCGTAAAAAAGTAATGAAGGCGAAAACCGATCAAGGACCATTAACCCCTAACTCGACAAAGCCTGACTATATTCAAAATTTATTTACCTTAATGAGCTTGGTAAGTACCGCCGATACTGTGAAAAAATTTGAAGACGACTTTAACAATAGCTCCGAAGGCAATTGCATTATTCGCTATGGCGATATGAAAAAGCAATTGGCAGAAGATATGGTTAATTTCATCAACCCTATTCGTTCAAAAGCAGCGGACTTACAAAATAATAAAGAATTACTATTAAAAATTATTCATCAAGGTGCAGACAAAGCAAGAGCAAGTGCTTCTGCCACTTTAACTACTGTGCGTAATGCAGTAGGCATGAACTACTAAACTATAATAACAACTTATTCAACTATACCTATAAGATTATGGCAAAAGCGACTAAAAAACCAAAACACGTAGCAATCGCTGGAAATATTGGCGCTGGCAAAACCACCTTAACTGAAATGTTAAGTAAGCATTATCGTTGGATTCCTCAGTTTGAAGATGTGGACCACAATCCCTATTTGACTGACTTTTACGACGATATGCCGCGTTGGAGTTTTAACCTGCAAATTTATTTCTTGCATGGTCGTTTAAACCAAATTTTAGAAATTCAAAATGGTACCGAAACCATCATTCAGGACAGAACCATTTATGAGGATGCTAATATTTTTGCGCCTAACTTACATGAAATGGGTTTGATGAGCAAGCGTGACTTTGATAATTACTTTGGATTTTTTAGCACGATTAAAAGTATGGTTCAACCTCCGGATTTATTAATTTATTTAAAAGCTTCTGTGCCAACCTTGGTTTCTCAAATTCAAAAAAGAGGCAGAGAATATGAAGAGAATATTCGTTTGGACTATTTGAAAAAATTAAATGATTACTATAACAAATGGATTGAGCATTACAAAGAAGGACCATTGTTAATAATAGATTGTGATAAAAATAAGTTTGGCGAAAACGACGAGGACTTCGGAGAAATAATTAGTAAGGTAGATGGTATGTTGTACGGTCTGTTTTAGTAATTAATAATCCTACACTATTTTATTGACCCCTAAATTTTGATTTGGAATGAATAAAATCACCCCTAATATCATTGAACAGTTTAAAAGCATTGTGGGTGAAGCCTATTTATTTACTGATTTAGAGCATATTGAAAAGTACGGCAAAGACGAAACAGAAAACCTGTTTTATGCTCCCGATGTGATTGTGAAACCACGTAGTGCACAAGAAATTTCAGCTTTACTTACCATTTGCAACCAGCACCTTATTCCCGTAACACCCCGCGGCGGTGGTACAGGATTAACGGGTGGAGCACTGCCCCATTTTGGTGGATTGGTCATTTCTATGGAACGATTTAATGAGATTTTAGAAATTGATGAACGCAACCTACAAGTCACCACCGAGCCAGGAGTGATTACCGAAGTGTTACAAAATACCGTGAAAGAAAAAGGACTGTTTTATCCCCCCGACCCTGCGAGTAAAGGCAGCTGTTTTATTGGCGGTAATATTTCTGAAAATTCAGGTGGCCCTAAAGCAGTAAAATATGGAGTGGTAAAAGACTATGTATTGAATTTAGAACTGGTATTACCCACTGGTGAAATTATTTGGACCGGCTCTAATGTGCTAAAAAATGCTACGGGTTATAATATTACCCAGCTTATTGTAGGTAGCGAAGGTACTTTAGGCATTGTAACTAAAATAGTATTGAGATTAATCCCTCATCCTAAATTTGATTTATTATTACTTGCGCCATTCAATAGTTTGGAAAAAGCAAGCGAAGCAGTGAGTGCCATATTTAGAGCTGGCATAACGCCAAGTGCCATGGAGTTAATGGAAATTGATGCGATTACCCTTGCTACCAAAATGTTAGACAGTACCGCAATTCCTTTAACGCCCGAATTAGCTGCACATTTAATCATAGAAGTTGACGGAAATAATTTGGAGGTATTAATGAGTGAGATGGAAGCTATTTCGGAAGTATTGTCCAATTATGAAGTGGGCGAATTGTATTTTGCCGATGACGCACAACAAAAAAATGAGCTTTGGAAAATACGCCGAAAAGCAAATGAAGCAGCAGTAGCTGCTGGCTATACGATTGAGGAAGACACGGTGGTGCCAAGGGCAGAACTTCCTAAACTCATTAAAGGTGTTAAAGCTTTAGGCGAAGCAAACGGTTTTAAAGTAGTTTGTTATGGACATGCTGGCGATGGCAATTTGCACATAAGAATTAACCACCCTACTATTAAGAAAAGTTTTGAGAGTGCAGAAATGAACGGAATATTAAAGGATTTGTTTAAATTGGTTTACTCATTGGGTGGAACCATTAGTGGCGAGCATGGTATTGGACTTATTCAAAAAAGCTATATGCCAGTTGTATTTGATACCATATCCATGGAATTAATGAGTGGTATTAAAAAAACCTTTGACCCTAACAATATTTTAAACCAAGGCAAAATTTTTGATCTTACAAATTAAATTTTTATTCATGATCAGAAAATTAATTTTAATGTTATTGATTGCCATTGCCTTAGAAAATGCAAATGCGCAAACCACTATTGTCACTTCTCCCCAGTTAAATAGAAAGCCTGTTTATTTTGGGGGCGGCCTTGTATTAGGGGGCGGTACGGGCTCCTTTCAAATTGGTTTGAACCCAGAACTTATTAAAAGCTATAATCAATATGTAGATCTGGGTGCAGCGGTTAATTTTTATTACGCTTCATTTAAATATTTAGACAACGGAGGGAATGTAATGTCAAGATCCAATAACACCCAATTAGGATTAGGTGGTTTTGCAAGAATATGGCCAGTACAAAAGTTGTTTGTTCAAATTCAACCTGAGTACAATTGGACATTTAGTAGAGCCAGAGATTTTACTTCTACCGGGAATAGCGGAAGTGCAAGCGTAAGTGCACCTAGTGTGCTAACGGGTATTGGTTATGGTCAAAGAAGTGAAAGTAGCTTCTCTTACTTCTCCATCATGTTTGACTTAATTAATTCACCTCAATCCCCTTATAGGATGGGGCAATTAACTGCACAGCCCATCTTTAGAGCAGGCTTTGGCGTTCCTATACGCTCTCGGAGATCAAAAACTGACTAAGTCCTTCCACGGAATTGCATTCAATTAACCTTGTGCGCCAAGATTCGTACATAAAGCCTCGAGCATCCATTGCATCTAATAATTGGATTAATGCATTGTAATATCCATTGATATTTAAAATATATACTTTCTTATTGTGAATTTTTAAATTGTTCCAAGTGAGCATTTCAAATAATTCATCCAAAGTACCCATCCCTCCAGGTAAAACTATAGCTACATCACATTTCTCGTATAAAAGTAATTTTCTTGCATGCATTGAGTCTGTAACAATTAGCTCCGTTAATCCTTCATGTTGTGCCTCCCAAGCCAATAACAACTCAGGGATAATGCCTATCACCTTACCATTCGCCTCTAAGCATGCATTGGCAATGGCCCCCATAATGCCTTTATTGCCCCCACCGTACACTAATGTAATTCCAGCATTGGCGAGTATCTTCCCCAATTTTTCAGCGGCAAATACATAGCTTGGATCCTCCCCTGGCTTAGATCCACAAAAAACAGTAGCTGCATTAATATTCATAATGGGTAATTATATTTATAGAGTTTTGGCAATTTAACTAAAAAATTGAAAGTTTGTTATTACTTTGCCAATACTAATTCAATTTAAAATGAGTGCAGGATTATTATTTCTTTTTGTGATCATCTATTTTGCCGTCCTTTTAGGAGTTGCTAAAATAACAGGCAAAAACAGTAACAATATGTCTTTTTTTATTGGCAATAAAAATAGCAATTGGATGTTAGTGGCCTTTGGGATGATTGGCACTTCACTAAGTGGAGTCACTTTTGTAAGTGTTCCGGGTGCGGTTGGAAAAGATGCATTTCATTATTTGCAAATAACCATTGGTTATTTAATTGGTTATTTTTCAATTGCCTATATTTTACTACCCATTTATTATAGAATGAATTTGACTTCTATTTATAATTATTTGGAAACAAGACTAGGCTTTAATGCCTATAAAACCGGCGCTTCCTTTTTTATATTATCAAGAACATTAGGAGCAACCGCGAGATTGTATTTGGTTGTGAAAACCTTACAGGTATTTATTTTAGACAATATGGGTGTACCCTTTTGGGCGACTACCCTAGTTATTTTGGCAATGATTTTATTATATACTTATGAGGGGGGTGTGAAAACAATTGTATATACCGACACTTTACAAACTTCTGGCATGTTGCTTGGCTTAATTATTTGCAGTATTTATATTTTATCCAAGCTGCATTTAAATATACCTGAAGCCTTAAATGCGATGCAAGTAAATGGACTTTCTACCATTTTTGATACGGATGTAAATAGTAAATCCTTCTTTTTAAAACAAATTATAGGCGGTGCCTTTATTACCCTCACCATGACTGGATTGGATCAGGAAATGATGCAAAAAAACATATCGGTAAAGAACTTAAAGGATGCACAAAAAAATATGATCACAATTGGATTTAGCATGTTGTTGGTGATTACTTTGTTTTTATTCCTTGGTGGGTTATTACATCTTTTTGCAACTGCACAAAACGTGACAGCCACCGGCGACGCTTTGTTCCCTAGCATTGCATTACAACATATGCCTCCTTACTTATCCATTATTTTTATTTTGGCTTTGATTTCAGCACTTTTCCCAAGTGCGGATGGTGCTATCACCGCTCTGACTTCTAGTTTCTGTATTGATATTATAGGCATGCAAAGAAAAAGTGATTGGGATGAAGCTAAGCAAAAGCGCATTAGACAAAGGGTGCATTTAAGTTTTGCTTTCATTTTTTTAATCATTGTAATGCTTTTCAAATGGATAGACAATAAAAGTATCATTGATTTGCTATTAAAAATTGCCTCTTATACTTATGGTCCCTTACTTGGTTTATTTGCTTTTGGCATTATGACAAACCGAAAAATAAAGGACAAGCTAGCTGCTATACCTTGTTTCATTGCACCTATTTTGTGCTTGGGCTTGGACTATGTTCAGCCCTACCTTTTTGGCAACTTTAGAATTGGGCAGGAATTACTCATTATTAATGGCCTATTTACCTTTTTAGGTTTGTGGTTAATTTCCGCTCCGAATACAGAAAAAAAATAGACATTTGCAAATGGAATTTATCAATCCAATTGCGAATACCTATATTGATCAATTTAGCCAAGCCACTCCTAGCTATTTAAAGGAAATGTATGAGGCTACCCTTGCTTCGCATGAACATGCACATTTACAAAGCAATTGGCACCAAGGAGGTTTACTGAGTTTTTTAAGTAAAGTAAAAAAACCAGCCCGTATTTTAGAAATTGGCACTTTTACCGGATTTAGCGCACTTTGTTTGGCGGAAGGACTGGGGGAAAATGGACAACTTCATACCATTGAGTTAAGAGCCGAGGATGCACAAGCTGCCAGTAGATTTTTTGAAAAAAGCACACATGCAAGTAAAATTAAAGTGCATATTGGGGACGCAAAAGCAATTATTCCAACACTACAAGATAAATGGGATTTAGTATTTATAGATGCTGATAAAACAGGGTATATTGATTACTATCATTTAGTATTACCTCAATTAAATGAAGAAGGATTAATCATTGTGGACAATGTTTTATTCCATGGTGACGTTTTAGAAGAAAAAATAGTGGGAAAAAGTGCTAAAGCCATTCAAGCTTTTAATGAATACCTGCAACAGGACAACCGCACCGAACATACCATTTTGACGGTGAGGGATGGCCTAACCTTAATAAGAAAAAAATAACATGAAAAAGATACTCTATTTCATATTAATGTTTGCTGCTCCTTTAGGTTCTATGGCGCAATCAGAAATAGCGAAAGCGTATATTCAAAAGTATAAGCATATCGCTATTAAAGAAATGAAGCGAACAGGTATCCCTGCTTCAATTACACTAGCTCAAGCCATTGTGGAATCAGCAAGTGGCGAAAGTAATTTAGCAAAAAATGCCAATAATCACTTTGGAATAAAATGTAAAACTGAATGGACAGGAGAGAAAATTTATCAGGACGATGATACAAAAAGTGAATGCTTTAGGGTTTATCCTGATGCAGAGAGCTCCTTTATTGATCATTCTAATTTTTTGAAATACCGTCCTTATTATGCTGCCTTATTTGAACTAGACCCAGTGGATGATTCAGCTTGGGCTTATGGCTTAAAAAAAGCGGGCTATGCCACCGAAAAGGACTACCCTACTAGTTTATTGAAAGTGATAGATATGTATGAATTGGCACAATATAATTTCCCTGAATTAGTGGCCGAGGATGATACGGTTGCAAAACCTAGTGAAGCACAAAATTATAGTGCTTCAATCATAGTAAGCAAGGATACTGTTGCAAATTTAACTGTGTCTAAAGACAGCCTACCAATAAAAACAATCGATACGGTGGTTGCTAAATCCAAAATAGACAGTAGTTCAAATAATATAGCCCTTAGTAAAATTCAGGGTATTGTAGCCATGGATAGCACCAAAACCACTAATGCTACCATCACTCCAATGAAAGGGATTGGAAAACCAATAGAAAATAAAATTGTCATAGTAACCAGTAATGATACAAGTGCGAACAATACAATATCCAACAGTCCATCGATAACTGCCTCGAAATATCCCCAAAATGATAAATTCAAAATTAATCAGATTGCCGCAGTTTGGGCGATTGCCGGACAGTCCTATTTAGCCATTGCAGAAAAATACAATATCCCTTTATACAAAATTTTTAGAAACAATGAAATTGAGGCAACGGACTTAGTTCAATACGATCAAATTGTGTTTTTAAATGAAAAGAAAAATGAAGGTATCAACAAAGTGCATATTGTAAAAAAAGGAGAAACCCTTTATGAAATAAGTCAAGCGGAAGGGATAAAGCTTTCTGCATTGAAAAATTACAATCAAGAAGTTGATGTTGCCAATGTAAAGGAAGGCACGGTACTTTATTTATTCAAAAAGACTGCAGAGGACAGCAACAATAAGAATACCGACAAAAAAAATAAATCGGAAAATAAAACAGTGCCGACTTCACTAAAAGCAGCCGATACAACTGAAAAAAAGAAATCAAATAAATTTAAATTATTCTAGCATGTCCAACATTAAAGTATTAGATAAAGAATTTGAACCTTACTTAAGCGAGCAACTTATTCAAGAAAAAATAACAGCACTCGCCCATCAATTAAATGAGGAATATGCTGGGAAAAGACCCATTTTTTTATCCATTTTAAATGGCTCCTTTTTATTTACTGCAGATTTATTTAAACAAATCACTATTGAAGCTGAGGTTTGCTTTATCAAACTAGCCTCTTATAAAGGAACAAGTTCCACAGGCAATGTAATTACTGCCATTGGATTAGATACAAATGTAAATGGAAGAGATATTATTATTGTAGAAGACATTATCGATACAGGTAAAACATTACATCACTTTTTACCTCAGTTGGCATCTAGCAATCCAAGTTCAATTAAAATTGCTGTATTATTAAATAAAACAGAAGCCTTAGCCTACCCTGTTAAAGTAGATTATGCTTGCTTTGACATCCCTAATAAATTTGTAGTAGGATATGGGTTAGACTATGATGGGCTTGGACGAAATACCCGCGCAATTTATCAATTAAAGTAGCGTCAAAAATTTATGAACGATAGGGAAAAGTAGAAAAAATCAAAAAGACAAAAATAAAATAGGGGCTAAATTCTATTAGCCCAACACAATGACGTTTAAAATTTTTGCAAAAAAATTTATGAACGATAGGGAAAAGTAGAAAAAATCAAAAAGACAAAAATAAAATAGGGGCTAAATTGTATTAGCCCCTATTTTATTACTTAAACGCTTCCTTTACACGGTCGTAAAAACTCTTCTCTCCTTTGATTGGCTTTGGCTTGAAATTTTCACTTTCTTGCATTTTTTCAAGCATCGCTTTCTCCTCCTCACTCACCTGCTGAGGCGTCCATATATTCACATGAATTAATTGATCCCCTTTTGCATATCCTTGCACTTCAGGAAAACCTTTCCCTTTTAACCTAAATATTTTTCCACTTTGTGTACCTGCAGGTATTTTTATTTTTGCTCTACCATCAATCGTGGGTACTTCCACACTTGTTCCAAATATGGCTTCCGGAATAGTAATGTATAAATCAAATGCCACATTCAATCCGTCTCTATGTAAAGTTTCATGTGGCTCTTCTTCAATCATGATAATTAAATCACCGGACATCCCTCCTCGCTCACCTGCATTTCCTTTTCCGGACATACTTAGTTGCATGCCATCCTGCACTCCTCCTGGGATGTCAATTGAAATTGTTTCTTCCCCGTAAATACGTCCATCACCTTTACAGGATGTACATTTTGAGGTAACAGTCGTCCCTTCTCCATTACAAGCATGGCAGGTATTCACTGTTTGCATTTGTCCCAAAAAAGTATTGGTTACTTTTCTTACCTGACCTTGCCCGTTACATGTGCTACAGGTTTGTAAACTATTTTTATCTTTTGCCCCATTACCGCCGCAGGTTGTACAAAGCACATGCTTTTTAACTTTCACTTGCTTGGTTACGCCATTGGCAATTTCTTCAAAGTTTAATTTTAATTTGATTCTCAAATTGCTTCCTCTTTGGCCTCTTGCCCTAGCACCTCCTCCACGGGATCTTCCTCCTCCAAAAAATCCACCAAAACCCTCATCCCCAAAAATGTCTCCAAATTGACTGAATATATCATTCATGTCCATGCCACCATGGAAACCTCCACCACCGCCGCCGGAGCCTGGACCAAATGCTTGATGACCAAAACGATCATACTTCGCTTTCTTGTCATTATCACTTAATATTTCATATGCTTCCGCCGCTTCCTTAAATTTTTCTTCAGCAGCCTTATCTCCCGGATTTCTATCAGGATGAAATTGCATGGCTACTTTACGGTAGGCTTTTTTAATTTCATCGGCTGAAGCGGACTTGCTTACTCCTAATATTTCGTAATAATCTCTTTTAGACATATGCTTTTATTTATTTGCCTACTACTACTTTGGCAAAACGAATAATTTTTTCATTTAACAAATAGCCTTTGGTTACCTCATCAATTACTTTCCCTTTTTGCTTATCATCTGGTACCGGCACTTCAGTAATGGCTTCATGTAATTCGGCATCAAAATCTTTCCCTATACTTTCCATTGCCGCCAAACCTTTCGCTTGAAGGGTTGAACGAACCTTATTGAACACTAATTGTATGCCCTCTTTTTGAACCGAAATATCATCGGAGACAGTCAACTGCTTTTCGGCACGATCGCAGTCATCTAATACATCCAATAAGGAAACAATCACGTCCTTGCCAGCTGTTTGGATAAGTTCCATTCTTTCTTTGGCCGTTCTACGCTTATAATTATCAAATTCAGCCATTAAACGAAGGTATTTGTCCTTTTGCTCAACCAATTCCGCCTTTGCTTGATCAAGCTCACTTAATGCCTCATTTTCAACGATAGGGGCCGTTTCTGTGCTATTTTCCACTGATGTTGAAGCTGCTTGCTGATTGATGTCTTTTTCTTCCATATTGTTAAGTTATTACCTAATTTGAGCAAATATATTGCCAAAGGCCTAAAAGAGCAAAATTGACACTAAATAGCGCCAAAATGAACAAGTTGTCAGTTATCCCTGCCTATCTTTGCACCATGACAAAAGTGTATCTAAATCGAAAAATTACCCAAAGAATTGCCCTTGGTCACCCTTGGATTTATAACAATGAAGTGGACCGCATAGCGGGCCCTGTCGCGCCTGGGGATATTGTAGAAGTGTATTTTTTTGATGGTCAATTGGCTGGGAGGGGCTATATCAATCCGGAATCTCAAATAATTATTCGCCTGCTTACCCGAAAAAGAGAAGACATCACCGCTGCTTTTTTCCATCAAAAAATACAGTCCGCTTGGGATTATAGAAAACAATTAGGCTATACTGAAAACTGCCGCCTGGTATTTGGAGAAGCCGACGGCTTACCTGCACTCATCATTGACAAGTTCAATGATTATTTTGTGATGCAAACCTTGTCCTTTGGTATAGAAGTATGGAAAGAAGCAATTGTAGCAGCTTTACAATCCATCTTTAACCCAAAAGGAATTTATGAACGCAATGATGTTCCTGTAAGAGAATTAGAAGGATTGGCACAACAAAAAGGATTTTTAACCGATCCCTTCCCTACTGAAATTATCATTAAAGAAAACGATTTACAATTTTATGTAGATATTGAAAATGGACAAAAGACAGGTTATTTTTTAGACCAACAGGACAACCGTAAAGCCATTCAGCATATTGTTAATGGAGCCGATGTATTGGGCGCCTTTACTTACACAGGCACTTTCGAAATTCATGCAGCACATTATGGCGCTAAGTCTGTTTTAGGAATAGATATTTCAGCATCTGCAGTGGAACAAGCCAATAAAAATGCAGTACTTAACCAACTTGACCACATTGTGAAATTTGAAGCCATGAATGCTTTTGATGTACTAAAAAACTGGGGAAAACAAGGACGCAAATACGATGTAGTGATGTTAGACCCACCCGCTTTTACCAAGAGCAGAAGCAATATTGATAAAGCCATAACTGGATATAAAGAAATTAACCTTAGAGGGATGCAACTCATTCGTAATGGTGGTTTCTTAGTAAGTTCTAGCTGTACCAATTTAGTAAGTCCCGAACTTTTTTTGGATACCATTGAAATGGCAGCCCATGATGCGAAGAAAAGAATTAGACAAGTAACTTATCAATCTCAATCCAGTGACCATCCTATTATTTGGGGGATGGAGAACACACACTATTTGAAATTTTTGATTGTAGAAGTTTGCGATAAATAAATAAAGTGGCTAAATTTTATTAGCCTTATATCATGACGTTCAAAATTTTTGAAAAAAAATTTATGAACAATAGGGAGAATGAAAAAAAATAAAAAAGAGGTAAATAAAAAAAGGGGCTAAATTTTATTAGCCTTATATCATGACGTTCAAAATTTTTGAAAAAAAATTTATGAACAATAGGGAGAATGAAAAAAATAAAAAAGAGGTAAATAAAAAAAGGGGCTAAATTTTATTAGCCCCTTTTTTTTATAACTAGCAAGAAGCAACATTTCAATTTAATGTATTCAATACATTTTGAATTGCTGCAAAATCAGGCAAGTCTCCTGGAGTTGCACAAACTTCTTCATATTGAACTACTCCTTCCTTATCAATTACAAATGCAGAACGCTTACTTACTCCTTGCATTTCAAATGCTGGAAACACTTCATACAAAACATCAAAAGATTTTGAAGCAGTCTTATTAAAATCACTTAATAAAGGGAAGTTTAATTTTTGCTCTTCTTTAAATTTACCTAAAGTAAAAATGGAGTCAACCGAAATACCTAATACTTGAGCATTGGCATTATTGTAAGTGCCTATATTATCTCTAATACTACATAACTCTGTAGTACATACCCCTGTAAATGCTAAAGGGAAAAATAATACTACTACATTTTGCCCTTTAAAATCGGCTAAAGAGGTAGCTTTTTTGTCTGTGTCAAACAAGGTGAATGCCGGTGCTGGCTTACCAATTAAATTACTCATTTTATTTTGTTTATGTTTATTCTTAATGTTGAAAGCAAAAGTATCAATGTTTACCCATGCTTAATATATAAATTACTTTGCTATGCTATTTTTTTCCCTTTTCGAAAATTCATTTACAGAGTCCATTAAAATTTTAAACTCTTCGGGATGTGCTTTTAAGTAATCAATTTGTTGGTAAAAAGCAACCCTATCTACTTTATTTAAGTCGAAGATTTGTTGGTAAAACAGTAGGTTTTTCTTGGTTGCGCTCCAGCTTGAATCAACAGCTGAAATGCGGGCATAATGCTCGTCGGCTTTCATAAGTTGCCAAATGACTACTTTCATTTTATCCATTGGAATGGTTTTGGCCTTATTGTCATTGGAACCACACCCTATGGCTACTAATATGATAAAACTGATGAAATAGTATCTCATTCTAATTGTTCTTTATACTTGTTCAAGTTAGTTAAATCAATTACCGCCATGGTATTAATTAACTGCTTTTTCATTGATTTATTCGCATTACTAAATATACCGGCAATTTCAGTAAACTTACCCTGCATTAAAATAGGAATCACCATGGTGTTGGCATTGTCGTCCTGTACTTCCTGTAGGGTCATTAATGAATTTAAGACCACCCCTCTTCCCACTTCAAATTTGTCTGACATTTGGTCTAAGCCTTCTCTATAATAAGAATAAATTGCTTCATGCACTTTATCCATTCCACTCTTTGTTAAATTATCAATCAAAACAAATCGGTTCCTTTGACCATCAAAGGACTTCCACCCATTTATCCCAGCAGCTTCAGGTGCATTGTACACAATGTTTAGCGCTTTAGCAAAATAAGGGGCGCCGCTTTTTAAAGCATAGGAATCATAATCTAAACCAAGAATAATGTAAATGTAATAAGCAAAAGTTGCCGTCAAATTGGCCTCTAATGGATCCGTCCCCTGCACTTTATTTTCATTAAATTCAATAGGCTGAGACAATTGATATTTAAATGTGAAATTAGGGTCCTGCATATTCAAAATGGGGGTTGAATAATTTGAGTTTAAAACAGGCCTATTGGATACGACGCTTAATTTTGCATTAAAAACTCCAGGGGACAATTCCGAATCAATGGTAATATAAAAACTGCATTCAATTTTTTCCTCATTCCCATAACTGTCCTGGGTCCACTTTCTTTGATTGATAAAATCCCTTAATTGTGTTTTGAGTTGTACAAAGGTTTTAGGATCAACTTGATTGTCCACTTTATCACTTTGAATTGAAACGGTTGCAGACAATTCCTGGGCTGTTGCCTTATTTAAACAACAGTATAAAATAATCAAAAAAAGAAACTGCTTACACAACATCATAGATTGGTTTGATACCCTAAAATACAAAAACGTCCTGAATGTTTGAAGTTTCAGGACGTTTTACTATTCATTTTAACGAATTAACGATAAAGATCAGTCTCTTCCTTAGTTCTGAAGTAAATTTTATCATCAATAAACTCTGCAGTCGCTAAAATTGCAGGGTTAGGCATACGCTCATAGGCTTTAGAAATTTCAATTTGCTCCTTGTTCTCATGAATTTCTTCCAAGCTATCTGTATGACTAGCAAATTCTTCTAACTTAGAATGTAATTCTTCTCTGATAGAGATGTTAATTTGATTTGCTCTTTTTGCAATGATAGATATAGACTCGTACAAATTTCCAGTTTTAGCTTTTAAAGCTTTTAAACTTTTTGTTTCTACAACAGAAGGTGTGTTTGCACCCATATGTCTTCTTAATTTACTCATTTCTTTGTATTTATAAAATTATCAGTTTGTGTTTTTATTTTTTTTGCTTCAGGCAATAAAGGACTATCACTAAATCTGTCCACAAAATCATTATACTCCTCAATTACTTTTTCGAAACGTTCTTTTTGTTTTTCTGCAAAACTATTTTCAGCGAATTTATAATAAGCCTGAACAGTTAATAGTTTATACTTGTCTGCATTTTTTGAGTCAGGATAATTGTCTGACAATAATCCATAAGAGATAGCAGCAGCACGGTATAAAGCTAAGTTATCATAAAGCGTAGCTGTTTTATAATCCTTTAACTCTAATTTTTCACGACAAGCATCAATAACCTTTGTTGCTTCTTTTACTTTTTCACTGGTGGGATGCGCATCAATAAAAGCCTGCATGGTAAAAATGGTCTTATTGGTGGTTGTTTGATCCAACTCGGCTTTAGGAGATCGCTTGTAATAAGTGTACGCCCTTAAAAATTCAACTTCTGCAGTTTTAGCACTATTCGGGAAGTACTCCACAAAGGTTTTAAATAGGTTCTCCGCATTTTCAAAATCCTCATCATAGTAATATGAATTGGCAAATTTCAAATACAATTCTTCATACCTAGGAGTACCTTTTACGAAGGGCATTACATTCTCAAAGAGCTGTTGTGCATTTCTGTACTTTTTTTCGTCGTAATATTTTTCCGCCATTGTTGCTTTATAATCGATATCCTTGTTCTTTAAAATTTTCTGGAATTTTGAAGTACAAGAAGACAAACTAAATAACACAAAAAGGGCTATAATAATTCTATTCATACAGGGTGGCAAAATTAACTAATAATCCCCAATTTAGGACGAAAAAGATTGCTATTCAAGGCCTTGGCGTTAAGAAATCGCTAAATTGGGGTTGACTACCAATATTTTAGGTAAATAAACAAAAACCCCCGCCTTTTGGGCAGGGGTTTACTATCTGTAAAGAAAGGGATTAACCTTCTTTATTCTCGTCTAATTTAGCCTTGATTTCAGCTAAAGCGCCTAAGTCACCCAAAGTTGATTTCTCTACTTTAGCTTGAATAGTCTTAACCGCTTTCTTTGTCTTTTCAGACTCTACTTTAGCTTCTTTCTTAGCTGCTTCTTTTTCTTCTACAATGTTTTGCTCCCAGATTCTAGCATGAGAAACAACAATTCTCTTTTCATTACGATCAAATTCGATCACCATGAATTGAGCTGTTTCTTCTGCTTGAACTTGCTTACCATCTTCTTTAGCCAAGTGACGGTTAGGTGCAAAACCTTCTAAGCCATGTGGCATTTGTACAATAGCACCTTTGTCGTCTTTACGAACGATAGTACCATCATGAATTGATCCTATTGCGAATGTTTCTTCTAATTGATTCCAAGGATCTTCTTCTAATTGCTTATGACCTAATTGTAATTTTCTGTTTTCTTTGTCGATGTTTAAGATAATGATGTCGATTGACTCACCTACTTTCACATACTCAGAAGGGTGATTGAAACGCTTCAACCAGCTTAAATCGCTGATGTGAATCATTCCACCAATTCCTGATTCTAATTCAACAAATACACCATAAGGAGTGATGTTTTTCACTAAACCTTTGTGCTTGCTGTTCTCAGGGAATTTATTTTCGATTGCATTCCAAGGATCTTGTGTCATTTGTTTAATGCTCAAGCTCATCTTTCGTGCATCTTTATCTAAAGTAACCACCTTAGCTTCATGCTCATCTCCTAATTTGAAGAATTCTTTAGCGTTGATTGGTGTATTCGCCCAAGTGATTTCAGAAACGTGTACTAAACCTTCAACACCTGGTTGAATTTCTAAGAACGCACCGTAATCCTCAATGTTCACTACTTTACCTTTTACAACACTACCTTCAGCTAAGTCGCCTGGTAATACATCCCATGGGTGTGGAGTTAATTGTTTTAAACCTAAGCTGATACGTTTTTTGTCATCATCAAAGTCTAATACAACCACTTGAATCTTTTGATCCATCTTAACCACTTCACTTGGATGAGAAATTCTACCCCAAGAAATATCAGTGATGTATAATAAACCATCTAATCCACCTAAGTCCATGAATGCACCAAAGTCAGTGATGTTTTTAACAACACCTTCTAACACCTGGCCTTTCTCTAACTTACTCATGATTTCAGCACGTTGTGCTTCGATATCACTTTCGATTAATGCTTTATGTGATACAACGGCATTCTTGATTGTTTCGTTAATCTTAACAACTTTGAACTCCATTGTTTTTCCTACGAATTGATCATAGTCTGTAACTGGCTTAACGTCAATTTGAGAACCTGGTAAGAAAGTTTCCATACCAAATACATCAACGATTAATCCACCTTTTGTTTTGCTTGTCACTAAACCAGTAACTACTTCACCAGTTTTGTGTACTTCCATAATTCTTTCCCAAGCACGGAAAATACGAGCAGACTTACGGCTTAAGTGAAGATTACCATCACGGTCTTCTTTTTCTACTACCATTACTTCTACAGTATCACCCGTTTTAACACCATTGGTATCACGGAATTCATTCAATGATACTAAACCATCACTTTTAAAACCAATGTTTACTACAACATCTGTTTTAGTTAAAGCAACGACTAAACCATTCATGATTTCTCCGTCATTAATTTGTACGAAAGTGTTATCATACACTTTGTCATACTTTACTCTTTCAGCTTCAGCATAATGACTCACATTACGTTTGTCTACGCTCCAGTCGAAATCGTCGTGAGCAGTTTCCACTACTACCTCAGGTGCTTTTGTTGTCGCAGTTGCTTCGCTAGCTGAAGCGCCATCGAATTCCTGTGCGTCTGCGTTTAGGTTTTTTGAAAATAATTTCATAATAAAACCGGCGTTTTTAAACCGGACGGCAAAGGTATTAAAATAAGCTAAAAAAAGCCCAGATTTAGGCTAAAAAATGGGTGCAAGAAATATCACAACTAATTGATTTTCAATCAAAAAAATAAGAATGTGGCTGAGCTAAGGCATGGAAAATCCTAGGAAGCCTGAATAGACGTCGAAATATGTTGTGCCGCAATCCATCCACTGGTCCATGCATGCTGGAAATTAAAGCCTCCTGTAATGCCATCCACGTCCATCATCTCCCCTGCAAAATGCAAACCTGGGATTAATTTACTTTCCATTGTTAGTGCGTCAATGTCCTTTACATCTACTCCCCCGCAGGTCACAAACTCTTCTTTAAAAGTAGTTTTCCCTTTTATGTCTAATGTGTAACGTGTAAGAAGTTGTATGAGTTGTTGTTGATTCACACTTTTTATATCGGCCCACTTTGTATTCATTGCAATGCCTGCTTCTTGCAATAAATAGTGCCATAGTCGTTGTGGTAAATCAAATGGATTTTTAGAACCTATTTCTCTTTTTCCAAAATCCATTCTAAAATTAATCCACTCCATTTTTAAAGTGGCTTCATTAAATGTAGGTATCCAATTAATTACAATGGCTCCCTCATATTGGGTTGCCGACATTTCTCTTGCGCACCATGCCGATAATTTAATGGCTGCTGGTCCACTGATTCCCCAATGCGTAATCAATAAAGGACCCGTCTCTATATTTTTATTCCCACGCCATTGGATACTTGCTTTTTCAACAGCGACGCCCATTAAAGTGGTAATTTTTTTATCTGCAGTATTAAAGGTAAATAAGGAAGGAACGGGTGCTACAATGCTATGCCCAAAATTAAGGAGCCAACTTAAGCGATCCGATTTTAACATACCCCCTGTCGCCAAACAAATGGCATCGGCATGTATAGATGCCCTTCCCTGTAATTGAATTGTAAAAGCCTTTTTTTGTAGGCTTTGAGATTTTTTATTTTCCTCCGTTGTATTATTAACAATCCGATTATCATTTATATCCACCACCTCATGCTGTGTTAACACCTTTATATCATACTGATGTATTTTTCTTAAAAAACAATCAATAATGGTATCCGAACTGTTGGTGGTAGGGAACATTCGTCCGTCTTTTTCGGTATGGAGTTCGACACCATTTTGTTTAAACCATTCAATGGTATTTTTAGTTGCAAACTGATAAAATGCTTTCTTTAAAAAGCGCGTACCTCTTGGATATTTTGTCAATAGCATTTCAATATCAGGACAGGCATGTGTTACATTACATCGTCCACCGCCACTTACTTTTACTTTTGATAACAGTTTATTTGTTTTTTCAAGAATACAAATTTCCCAGTGGGGTTGTAATGTTGCAATTTGTATGGCACAAAAAAATCCCGCAGCTCCACCTCCTACTACGACTATTTTTTTCTTTTCCATATCCAATTAATTTCGGATGAAGTTTTGTAATGCACGGTCTATTGTGTGTAGGTAGCGTGCTTTATTCCTTAATAATAAGAAGTATTTAAATTGATATTGGCTTTTTCTGCAGCTTCAATAATCGAAAAATCAGAAAGAATTAATGCCTTGCCAGCTTTAACACAAACATCATGTTCAAAATGTACTGATACTTTTCCATCCTGTGTTTTGACTGTCCAACCATCCTCGTCGGTAAAAACTTTATGTGTACCCAAATTAATCATGGGCTCGATAGCCAATACTAAATTTTCTTTCATTTTTAAACCGGTTCCTCTTTTACCATAATTGGGCACTTGAGGATCCTCATGTAATTCTTGGCCTAAACCATGTCCAACTAATTCACGCACTACTCCATAGCCATGTTTCTTTTCGGAATGTTCTTGAATAGCAAAACTTATGTCCCCCACTCTGTTATTGACAATTGCTTTTTCAATTCCCTTATATAGCGACTCTTTCGTGACCTTCACTAATTCAATAGCAGCCGGATCTGCCTCCCCTAAAATAAAAGTATAAGCATGATCTCCGTGCCAACCATTTAAAATCACGCCACAGTCAATAGAGATAATATCGCCGTCTTTTAATGGCGTTGAATTGGGAAAGCCATGCACCACCACATCATTCACCGATGCGCATATATTGTGCGGATAACCATGGTAATTGTAAAAGGATAGAATGCCTTTATGATCCATGGCAAATTCCATACACAACTTATCAATGTCTAAAGTAGTCATCCCAGGCTTTAATACCTTTGCTACTTCAGTCAATGTTTTACTCACCAACAAGGCCGCATCTTTCATGAGGGCAACCTGTTCTTCCGTTTTAGTGTACATCATAATTCCCTCTTTATTGCTAAAAAAACAAACCTGCCTTTATGGGACAGGTTTGTAAATATAAATCATTTAAAAAATTAAATTCCTGAATTAACAATACCACTTCTGCCCTGAACACGTCCAGCGCTCATTAATCCATCATATTGACGCATTAACAAATAAGTTTCAATTTGTTGTAAGGTATCTAAAATTACTCCTACCATAATTAACAATGAAGTACCACCAAAGAAGGTACTAAATCCTGGAGTTACATTTAATCTTTGTGCAAATCCTGGTAAAATACCTACCAAGGCTAATAAAATAGCGCCAGGTAAAGTAATTCTATCCATGATAGCACCAATATAATCAGTTGTTGGTTGACCTGGCTTTACTCCTGGTACAAATCCATTATTGCGTTTTAAATCCTCAGAAATTTGCTTTGGATTAAAAATTAATGCAGTGTATAAGAAAGTAAATCCAATAACCATTACTGAATAAATAACCATGTACCAAACGTTGCTATGGTCACTAAATATTCTGATAATACCTTGTGAAGATTCCATTTTTGTAAATGAAACCAAAGTAGGTAAGAACATAATTGCTTGTGCAAAAATGATTGGCATTACACCCGCGCTATTTACCTTAACAGGTAAAAACTGACGAGCACCACCCACTTGCGCACCACCAATTACTTGTTTTGCATAGGTTACAGGAATTTTACGTACCCCTTGAACCAATACAATCAAGCCCATGATAATGGTAATTAAAACAGCTATTTCAATTAAAAATATTAATAAACCACCACCACTTTTTTCACTTTTTGTACCAAATTCTAAAATTAAAGACTGTGGTAAACGCGCTAAGATACCTACCATGATAATGATAGAAGTACCATTTCCTAAACCTTTGTCTTGAATTTTTTCACCCAACCACATTACAAATAAAGTACCTGCTGTTAAAGAAATAACAGTAGATAACCAGAAGTAAGGTTGGAATTCAGTAATCAAGGCACCCGCATACGTAGGACTGTTTAAATAAGCAACATACGCTCCAGCTTGGAAAGCCGTTACGATTACAGTTAAATATCTAGTCCATTGGTTAATTTTATTACGGCCACTCTCTCCTTCCTTTTGTATTTTTTGTAATTGAGGTACCAAAATGGTCATCAATTGCATAAAGATAGAAGCAGAGATATAGGGCATAATGCCCAATGCCAAAACAGATGCTTGTGAAAAAGCACCTCCAGCGAACATATCAAAAATGCCCAATAAACCGTTGCCCTGACCTGCACTTTGCGCTTTCGCTAATTCAGTTGGGTTGATTCCTGGCAATGTAATTTGTGCGCCAATTCTATAAGTTAATACTAGTGCTAAGGTCACTAAGATTTTACTCTTAAGCTCGCTGATAGCCCAAATATTTTTTAATGTGTCTATTAATTTTTTCATCAGAGTTTAGTTAATGTACAGTAGCGTTTTAAGATAAAAAGACGCATTTGCAACGCGTCTCAATATACATAAATTTTTTTAGATAATTTCAATTGTACCGCCAGCAGCAACAATTGCATCCTGCGCTTTCTTGCTTGCTTTGTTTACCCTGAAATTGATCTTTGCTTTTAATTCACCAGTTCCCAAAATCTTCACTAAATCAGTGCGTTGGATTAAACTGTTCATGTATAAATTCTCTGGAGTGATTTCTGTGAAGCCGTATTTTTCAATTAATTGATCTAATTGACCTAAGTTAAATACTACATATTCAACACGATTGATATTCTTGAAACCACGCTTTGGAACGCGACGTTGAATAGGCATCTGACCACCTTCGTGTGCCATTTTGCTTTTGTAACCAGCACGAGACTGACCACCTTTATTACCTTTTGTAGAAGTACCACCTTTACCAGATGCTTCTCCTCTACCAATTCTGATTGCTTTGTGAACTGAACCTGCAGCAGGTTGTAAATTGTGTAATTTCATTTTGTTGATTTTTACTTTCGGGGAATCTCCCCTCGCTTTAATGAATATGGTTGAAATTGTTGCTTGTTGTTTAAGACTAAGCTACTTCTTCCACTTTTACTAAGTGAGCCACTTTATCGATCATACCCAAAATTTGTGGAGTTGCCTCTACTTCTTTTGAAGCATTTAATTTCTTCAAACCTAACGCGATCAAAGTTTGTTTTTGACGCTCAGATCTGTCAATTCCGCTTTTTACTTGAGTGATTTTAATTTTTTTCATCTTTAATTATTTAACACGTATTAATGGTTAGTGGTTATACTATCCGTTAAACACTTTTGATAACTTAATGTTTCTAGTTTTTGCAACTTGGATTGGCTCACGTAATAAACCTAACGCTTTGATAGTTGCCTTTACCACGTTGTGTGGGTTTGCAGAACCTAAGCTCTTAGCCAATACGTCAGTAACACCTGCGCTCTCTAATACAGCACGCATGCTACCACCCGCAATTACACCGGCTCCGTGTGCAGCTGGCTTAATTAACACCTTTGCAGCACCTGCTTTACCTAATTGATCGTGAGGAATCGTTCCGTGCATAATTGGCACTTTCACTAAATTCTTTTTTGCATCCTCAATTCCTTTTGTAATAGCTTCTTGTACTTCTTTGGCTTTACCTAAACCTTGACCTACAACGCCATTTTCGTTACCTACTACTACTAAAGCTGAGAAGCTAAATGTACGACCACCTTTTGTTGTTTTTACTACACGGTTGATAGAAACTACTTTTTCTTTTAGTTCCACATCACCTGCTGCTTTAACCTTATTTACGTTTACTTTAGACATGATTTTCTATTAGTATTTTTTTGCGAATTAAAATTGAAGTCCACCTTCTCTTGCACCTTCAGCTACTGCCTTAATTCTTCCATGGTACAAATTACCACCTCTATCAAACACACAAGTAGTGATAGATAAAGCTGCTGCTTTTTTGGCGATAGATTGACCAGCTAATTTAGCTTTTTCAATTTTCACTACTTTTTGCGCTGCGATATCTTTTTCTGCAGAAGATGCTGCTGCTAAGGTTACGCCATTTTCGTCATCAATTAATTGACAATAAATTTCTGCGTTACTTCTGAATACAGATAAACGAGGTTTAGTCGCAGTACCTTGTACTTTTTTGCGAATTCGATATCTGATTTTTTGTCTTTGAGCTAGTTTACTCATATTCTTTATTTTTTAAGCGAGCGATGCTGCCGCCCACCTGTTTTTTAATTTTATTTACCTGCTGCTTTACCTGCTTTTCTTCTTACTACTTCGTCAGAATATCTCACACCTTTTCCTTTGTATGGTTCTGGCTTACGTAAGCTTCTTAATTTAGCGGCAACAGCACCAATTAATTGTTTGTCACTACCCTCTAAGAAAATTTTAGGATTTTGTCCTTTTTCAGTGGTAGTAGCTACTTTTAATTCACTTGGTACTTGGAATATAATGTTGTGAGAGTATCCTAAAGCTAAATCCAATACATTACCTTGATTGGCTGCTTTAAAACCCACACCCACTAATTCTAATTCTTTTTTATATCCTTCAGTTACACCCTTCACTAAGTTTGCAATTAAAGAACGGTATAAACCGTGCATTGCTCTGTGACGAATTTGCTCTGTAGGACGCTTTACGATTAACTCTGTTTCAGTGATTTCGATAGTGATATCGCGATCCACTTCTTGAGATAATTCTCCTTTAGGTCCTTTTACAGTAACTACTGAATCTTTAACAGTAATTGTTACTCCTTTTGGGATACTTACTGGTTTATTTCCGATACGTGACATAGTCGCTTTTGTTTTATTTGTTCACTTAGCTGTTTTCAGCCCCGACTAAAAGGCTTAAATGCATACTAAGCATTAAATTAATTATTGTTGGTTGTTAGCTACTCGATTAAGAAATAGCGCACAATACTTCACCACCTACATTGTTGGCTTTCGCTTGCTTATCAGTTAATACTCCTTTTGAAGTTGATAAAATAGCGATACCTAAACCATTGCTTACTCTTTTGATTTCAGCTGGCTTAGCATACTGACGTAAACCTGGACGGCTAATACGCTCTAAAGAACGAATCGCAGGTTGCTTTGTATTCGCATCATATTTTAATGCGATTTTGATTAACCCTTGTTTTGTATCGTCTTCAAATTTGTATTTTAAAATGTAACCTTGCTCGTACAAGATTTCAGTAATACGCTTCTTTAAATTTGACGCAGGGATCTCAACGATTCTGTGTTGTGCCATTTGGGCGTTACGAATTCTCGTTAAGTAGTCTGCTATTGGATCTGTTACCATATTAGTTTTTTAAATCAGTTCTTAATTTTGTTTTGTTTCAGTATTCAATCAATGCGATTGAACTTAAATCAATGTTGCTTGATGATAAATGCTTAAAGCTATTACCAGCTTGCCTTTTTAACACCTGGGATCAATCCGTTCAAAGCCATGTCACGGAAGATATTTCTTGATACACCAAAGTATCTCATATATCCTTTAGGACGGCCTGTTAATTGACAACGATTTTTCAAACGTACAGGTGATGCATTTTTAGGTAATTTATCTAAACCTGCATAATCTCCAGCAGCTTTTAAAGCAGCGCGTTTTTCAGCATATTGTTTTACAGTTGCTTCACGCTTTCTTTGTCTCGCTTTAACCGATTCTCTAGCCATAATTATAAATTAATTAGTTATTGTCTTTTTTGATATTCTTGAATGGCATACCCAATTCCTTTAATAACTCGTACGCTTCTTCATTTGAATTAGCTGAAGTCACAAAAGTGATATCCAAACCTGTAATTTTGTTTACTTTATCAATGTCGATTTCTGGGAAGATGATTTGCTCAGTTACACCTAAAGTATAGTTTCCACGACCATCGAAAGCTTTATCGCTAACGCCTTTGAAGTCACGTACACGAGGTAATGCAACAGATACTAAACGATCTAAGAATTCAAACATTTTTTCACCTCTTAAAGTTACGCGTGCACCAATTGGCATGCCCTTACGTAATTTAAAGTTGGAGATATCTTTCTTAGATAAAGTTGGAACTGCTTTTTGACCAGTGATAGTAGTTAACTCATCGATAGCGATGTCCACTAATTTCTTGTCATTTACTGCGCCATTTACACCACGGTTGATGCAAATTTTTTCCAACTTAGGAGTTTGCATTACAGACTTGTAACCAAACTTTTTAGATAAAGCAGGTATCACTTCTTTAGTGTACTTATCTGCTAATCTTGGAGTGTATTTTACGGTACTCATTATTTTATAACCTCCCCTGATTTTTTAGAAATTCTAACTAATTTACCTGTTTCTCTTGAACGCTTTACTTTTGTAGGAGCGCTTGTTTTAGCATCCCATAACATTACGTTACTAATGTTGATAGAGGCTTCCACCTTAACGATGCCACCCTTTGTGTTGGTTGCAGATGGTTTAGTGTGTTTAGTTGCGATAGCTACGCCTTCAACAATTACACGACCTTTTTCAACATCTACTTCTAACACAGTGCGAGGTTTTTTCAAGTCCTTGTCATCTCCAGCAATAACTACAACGCTATCACCTTTCTTGATGCTGTATTTGGGTTTGAATCTGTTACTCATAATTTATATTTATTTTATAACACCTCAGGTGCTAATGAAACAATTTTCATGTATCCTTTATCACGCAATTCACGAGCAACTGGTCCAAAGATACGAGTACCTCTTGGCTCTTCTGAATTGTTTAATAATACTACTGCGTTGTCATCAAAACGGATATATGAACCGTCTTTTCTACGCAATTTGTTTTTGGTACGAACGATTACCGCTTTAGATACAGTACCTTTTTTGATACCGCCTGCTGGGATCGCATCCTTAACTGTTACAACAATCGTATCACCGATTTTTGCGAAGTCTTGACCGCTATTTCCTAATACTTTGATACAAAGTACTTCTTTAGCGCCGCTATTATCAGCTACATTGAGCCTACTTTCTTGCTGAATCATTTTATTTAGCTTTTAGCTTTTATTCCTTGTTCTTGCGAACGCGGGTTGATTTATTACTTAGTTCTTTTAGTATAGTTGATTGGAAGGCTTATTTAGCTTTTTCAACCACTTCTACTAATCTCCAACGTTTTGTTTTACTTAATGGACGTGTCTCCATGATTTTTACAACATCGCCAATACCACACTCTTGCTTTTCGTCATGTGCGTGGAACTTAGTTGTTTTTTTCACGAACTTTCCATACATCGGGTGCTTTACTTTTCTTTCAACTGCAACAGTGATGGTCTTATCCATTTTGTCGCTAGTTACCACTCCGATTCTTGTTTTACGTAAATTTCTTACTACCATTGTCATTATTTTTTTGTTGGCTAATTACTTTTAATAATTAGATACCTAACTCTTTTTTCTTTAATTCCGTTTTTAAACGGGCAATGTCTTTACGAAGTCCGCGAATGCTCATTGGATTCTCTAATGGAGAAATAGCGTGAGCGAACTCTAGTTTCTTAAGTCTTAATTGATCTTCATCAATACGTGCTTTTAAATCAGTCACGCTTGCGTCTTTTAAGCCTTTATTAAAATCATACTTCTTGGTTGCCATAGCAAATACTTTTTTTGTGGTGATTACAAGTCTCTTCTTGTAACAAACTTAGTTTTGATTGGTAATTTTTGAGCAGCTAATCCCATTGCTTCTTTCGCAACTTCAGGAGTTACACCGTCGATTTCAAAAATGATACGACCTGGTTCAACTACTGCAGCCCAATATTCAGGGTTACCTTTACCTTTACCCATTCTCACCTCTGCAGGCTTATGCGTAATAATTTTATCTGGGAAAACACGAATCCAAACATTTCCTTCTCTTTTCATTGCACGTGTCATTGCTTGACGCGCAGACTCAATTTGTCTGTTTGTCAACCAAACTGGATCTAACGATTTTAATGCAAAAGAACCAAATGCAATAGAAGTTCCACGCTTCGCTACTTCGCGAATACGTCCTTTCTGTTGTTTCCTATGTTTACTTCTTTTTGGCTGTAACATATATTGTTATTGTTATCTCTTTATTAATTAATTTCTATTATGGTGAATTATTTTCTTCTTGGACCACCTGGACCACGACGGTCTCCACCGCGATCGTCACGACGATCTCCTCCACGTGAATGATCTGCTCTTTCGCCGCCTTCTTTACCGCCAACGAAATTTGGATTCAACTCACGCTTTCCTAATACTTCTCCTTTACAGATCCAAACTTTAATACCAATTTTACCGTATACTGTTAAAGCAAATACACTAGCATAATCAATATCCATTCTGAATGTATGTAATGGAACGCGACCTTGTTTGATTTCCTCAGAACGAGCAATCTCAGCACCACCAATACGACCACCTACTTTAATTTTAATTCCTTCAGCACCCATTCTTAAGGTAGAAGCAATCGCCATTTTAATAGCACGCTTGTAATTGATACGGTTTTCGATTTGACGCGCAATTGTTTCACCAACAATAGTTGCATCTAATTCTGGACGACGAATTTCTAAGATGTTAATTTGAACATCCTCGTTACCAGTTAATTTCTTTAACTCTTCTTTAATACGATCTACTTCTCCACCACCTTTACCAATGATGATACCTGGTTTAGATGTATGGATTGTTACGATTAATTTTCCTAAAGTACGTTCAATAACGATACGAGCGATACCGCCCTTGTTAATACGCGCATTTAAGTAGGTACGAATTTTTTGATCTTGAATCAACTTTGTAGAGTAGTCTTTTTTGCTACCGTACCAGTTGCTTTCCCATCCGCGAATGATACCTAATCTGTTTCCAATTGGATTTGCTTTCTGACCCATAATGATGGTTTAGAATATTTAGTTTTTTGAATCTGATTTTGTGTCAACAATCATCGTAACGTGGTTGCTACGCTTTCTAACTCTGTAGCCACGTCCTTGTGGAGCTGGGCGCATACGCTTTAACGTACGACCACCGTCTACAAAAACTGTTTTTACTACTAGTTTGCTATCTGCTGCGCTAGCGCCGTTGTTTTTTTGCTCCCAGTTACTGATTGCACTTTTTAACAACTTTGCTAATGGAACTGCATTGTGTTGAGGATGGAACTCCAAAATTGCCAATGCTTTTTCCACTTCCATGCCACGGATCACGTCTGCAAGCAAACGCATCTTACGCGGGCCTGTGGGATAATTGTTTAGTTTAGCTACTGCTTCCATTTCTTTATTGTTTACTGTTTGAACTTTCGATCAAACCTTAATTGATATACTATTTTTTGCTACCTGCGTGTCCTCTGAAGTTTCTAGTTGGAGAGAACTCACCTAATTTATGTCCTACCATGAATTCAGTAACATAAACTGGGATGAATTTATTTCCATTGTGTACAGCGAAAGTATGTCCTACAAAATCTGGAGAAATTGTACTTCTACGACTCCAAGTTTTAATTACACCTTTCTTTGTTTTGCCTCCGTTCATATCCTCTACTTTTTCTTCAAGGTTATGATCTATATAAGGACCTTTTTTAATCGAACGACCCATAGTAACGAGTTAATTTGAATGTTAATTATTTAGTCAATTTTTTACCATCACGACGTTGAATGATCAACTTGTCGCTACCCTTTCCTCTTGTTCTAGTTTTTTCTCCTTTAGCATACTTACCAGTTCTGCTTCTTGGATGTCCACCAGACGCTCTACCTTCACCACCACCCATCGGGTGATCTACCGGGTTCATCGCAACACCTCTTACACGAGGACGTACGCCTTTCCAACGATTTCTACCTGCTTTACCAGCTGTTTCTAAGTTATGGTCGCTATTTGAAACCACCCCTACAGTAGCATAACAGTTAATCAATAATTTTCTTAATTCACCAGAAGGCATTTTCAATACAGCGTATTCAGTTTCCTTATTCGCTAATTGAGCAGATGTACCTGCACTACGTACCAATTTACCCCCTTGACCAGGTTGCATTTCGATGTTGTGCACTACTGTACCTAAAGGAATATTCTTCATTGGTAATGCATATCCAATTTCTGGAACCACATTATCTCCTGAAGCCACTTTAGCACCCACTTGTAAACCTTGAGGGCAAATGATATATCTTTTCTCGCCATCAGTATATTGTACTAATGCGATAAAGGCTGTTCTGTTTGGATCGTATTCTACAGAAACTACAGTAGCTTCCATATCCTTCTTATTTCTTTTGAAGTCAATGATACGATAGTGTTGTCTGTGACCACCACCCATGTAACGCATTGCACGACGACCTTGGAAGTTACGTCCTGCTGTTTTCTTTTGTGGCTCTAACAAACTCTTTTCTGGTTTGTTAGTAGTGATTTCAGCATACGCGTTCCCAATTCTCCATCGGGTTCCTGCTGTAATCGGTTTGTACTTTCTTAATGCCATTTTCTTTTGTTTTTTAACGTGAATTTTTCAGCTTCACTTGCTATTATTAAATGCTTGCGTAAAGGTCAATGGTTTCACCTTCCGCTACGGTTACTAATGCTTTCTTATATCCAGATTTAACACCAGAGATAATTCCAGACTTAGTAGAACGTGTTTTTTGTTTACCAGGAACAACTAATGTGTTTACTTCTAAAACGTTAACGCCGTAGAATTGCTCAATAGCTGTTTTGATTTCTAATTTGTTCGCACGACGATTTACTTTAAAAGCATATCTTCTTAATGACTCTTGTTGAGCATTTGCTTTTTCAGTTAAAATCGGCTTGATTAATATTTCTGTTACTTTCATGATTATCTTTTTTTAAAAGAGACTACGCAGCTTCTTCTTCGTTAAAAATTTTAGCAGCACCTTCAGTGATCACTAATACATCGGCATTCATGATATCGTATGTATTGATGTCCGCTAATAATGTACTAGCTACGTTTGGAATGTTACGTGTACTCAAATAAACATTGTCATTGTACTCAGGTAAGATCACTAATGTCTTTTTGTTGTCTAAGTTTAATTGGCTCATGATAGCAGCAACTGCTGATGTTTTAGGCGCATCTAATTTGATGTCTTCTAACACTAAAATTGCTTGATCAATTGCTTTGTGACTTAACGCTGAAATTTTTGCAAGGTCTTTTACTTTACGGTTCAATTTGAAATCGTAAGAATGTGGTTTTGGTCCAAAGATAGTACCACCACCCTTATATAAAGGGTTACGGATATTACCCTTACGAGCGCCACCAGTACCTTTTTGCTTGTGTAATTTTCTGCTAGCACCTTGTACTTCCGCACGAGTTTTAACTTTGTGCGTACCTGAACGGCGTGCAGCTAAATATTGCTTAACGGCTAAATAAATAACGTGGTCATTTGGAGTTGCTCCAAAAATTTCAGCAGGTAATTCAACCTGTCTGCCCGTTTTTTTGCCTTTTATATCTAATACTTCTAATTGCATGATTGTCGATTAATGTGGTGATTACTTTTGGATTAAAACAATTGAACCGTTGTGACCTGGAACTGATCCACTCACTAGTACGTAGTTTTTTTCTGGGAATAATTTTAATACTTTTAATCCTTTTGTTTTAACGCGATCGTTACCCATATGACCGGCCATACGCATTCCTTTGAATACTCTCGCTGGATAAGAAGATCCACCGATAGAACCTGGTGCACGAGAACGGTCGTGTTGACCGTGCGTAGCTTCACCCACCCCGCTAAATCCATGACGTTTAACAACACCTTGGAAACCTCTACCCTTAGTTGTACCAACAACTTCAACAGTATCTCCTTCAGAGAACATGTCAAGGGTAAGTGTAGCGCCTAATGTTGTTTCGATAGAATAATCGCGGAATTCTTTTACGAATTTCTTGGGAGCAGTCTGTGCTTTTGCGAAGTGATTAATTTCAGACTTTGTAGAATGCTTTTCTTTTTTGTCGCCCAATGCTAATTGTACTGCATTGTAGCCGTCTACTTCAGGAGTTTTCACCTGAGTAACAGTGCAAGGACCAGCTTCGATAATGGTGCAAGCAATTTGCTTTCCATCTTCTCCGAAGATGCTAGTCATGCCAATTTTCTTTCCAATAATACCTTTCATCTTTTTTGCGGTTTATGCCCCGCGTTTGGTTCTGAGGACATCCGATGATGACGCTACCTTTTAAAGTAGCTCGGATTCAATCCCTGTTTGCTGCCGACCTTTTCCTGAGTTTCTCCATTTGGAGAGGGGAAGTACCGGAAGTAAACAAACCTCGAAGGGCCTGTTTATATTTTACTTACTTCAAACCAGCGCTCCTTTCTCAACTACTGCATAATGGGTAGTGATTGGGAGATGGTAATTATAAATACTTATGCTTTGATCTCCACCTCAACACCTGATGGTAAGTCTAACTTACTTAGGGCGTCTACTGTTTTAGAAGAAGAAGTGTAGATATCCAATAAACGCTTGTGCGTAGCTAATTGGAACTGCTCACGACTTTTCTTATTAACGTGCGGTGAACGTAACACTGTAAAAATGCGTTTGTGTGTAGGCAAAGGAATAGGACCTGTAACTACTGCACCTGTACTGCGTACTGTTTTTACGATTTTCTCAGCAGACTTATCCACTAAGTTGTGATCGTAAGATTGTAATTTTATTCTAATTCTTTGAGACATAGCTTATTTTTCCAAATTATCTTGGGGTTGCAAAGGTAATGGGTTGTAGTCTAACATTCAAGAAATATTGTGCTTTTTTTAAAATATTTTAAAAAAACTTTCAACCCCCTCCTAACCTGAATGAAAAACCCCCTCCATTTGACAGGAAGGGGTTTTTAAAGTATTGAAAATCAAGTAATTGATTCGAAAATCGACTACTCTTCGTCTTTTACTTTTCCTTTGTTCTTAGCCATTACTTCCTCAGCAATATTGTTTGGTGCTGGGTTGTAGTGACTGAACTCCATTGTTGAAGTGGCACGACCAGAGCTTAATGAACGTAATTGAGTCACATAACCGAACATTTCACTCAATGGTACTTTTGCTTTAATTACTTGTAAGTTACCACGGCTATCCATACCTTCTAACATACCACGACGACGGTTTAAGTCACCTGTTACGTCTCCCATGTATTGGTCAGGAGTTACTACTTCTACTTTCATGATTGGTTCTAATAAAGTTGGCTTTGCTTTTTTACCTGCAGTTCTGAAACCAGCTTTAGCACACAATTCAAATGACATTGCATCAGAATCCACATCGTGGTAAGAACCATCAAATACGCGGATCTTCATATTGTTCACTGGGAATCCAGCTAAAACACCTGTTGTCATTGCAGATTCAAAACCTTTTGTAATGGCAGGAACGAATTCTTTAGGGATAGATCCTCCAAATAAATCGTTCACAAATTGGAAGGCTTTTTTATCCGCATTGGCAGCTAACCACTCTTCATCAGCAGGGCCAATAGAGAATTGGATATCAGCGAATTTACCACGACCACCCGATTGCTTTTTCAATACTTCACGGTGTTCGATAGTCATTCCAAATGCTTCTTTATAAGCTACCTGAGGATTACCTTGGTTAATTTCCACTTTGAATTCACGACGCATACGGTCAACGATAATTTCTAAGTGTAATTCTCCCATACCTGATAAGATCGTTTGACCAGTATCTTCGTCTGTCTTTACTCTTAAGGTAGGATCTTCCTCCACTAATTTTGCAATAGCCATACCCATTTTATCAACGTCCGCTTGCGTTTTAGGCTCAACGGCTACCGAGATAACTGGTTCTGGAATAAACATATTCTCCAATACGATTAAGTGATTCTCATCACATAAGGTATCTCCTGTTTTAATTTCCTTAAATCCTACTGCTGCTGCGATATCACCTGCTTCGATAAAGTCGATTGGGTTTTGTTTGTTCGCAAACATTTTCATGATACGAGAGATACGCTCGTTCTTTCCGCTACGTACGTTTCTAACATAAGAGCCCGCATCCAAGTGACCAGAATAACATCTGAAGAATGCTAAACGTCCTACGAATGGATCGGTCATAATTTTGAAAGCCAAGGCAGCAAATGGTTCTTTTGCATTAGGCTTACGGAATATTTTTTCTCCTGTATCAGGATCTGTTCCTTCTGTATCTTCCACATCCACTGGTGAAGGCAGGTAACGACATACTGCATCTAATGCTGTTTGTACTCCTTTATTTTTGAAAGAAGAACCACACATCATTGGAACGATAGATAAATCGATACAAGCTTTACGGATTGCTTCATGCACTTCCGCTTCAGAAATTGAATCTGGATTCTCGAAGAATTTCTCCATTAATTTGTCGTCGTATTCTGCTACGGCTTCAATTAATTGAGCTCTCCAATAATCAACATCTTCTTTCATATCTGCAGGGATATCAGTCTCTACATAAGTCATTCCTTCTGTAGCATCATCCCAGATAATACCTTTCATTTTAATTAAATCCACCACCCCTTTAAATGTGTCTTCTGCACCAATAGGTAATTGTAATGGAACGGCTTTCGCGCCTAACATTTCTCTTACTTGATTTACCACCATTAAGAAGTCAGCACCCGCACGGTCCATTTTATTTACGAAACCAATACGAGGAACTTTATAACGATTTGCTTGACGCCATACTGTTTCAGATTGAGGCTCTACACCATCCACCGCTGAGAACAAAGCAATCAAACCATCCAATACACGCATTGAACGCTCTACCTCTACAGTAAAGTCCACGTGACCCGGAGTATCGATAATGTTGAAATAATAATTTTTAGTATTTGCATCTGGCTTACCTAAAACGGTAGGGAACTGCCATTGACAAGATACCGCTGCAGAAGTAATGGTGATACCTCTTTCTTTTTCTTGCTCCATCCAGTCTGTAGTTGCAGCACCATCATGTACTTCACCAATTTTGTGAATCATACCAGTGTAACGTAAGATACGTTCAGTGGTAGTAGTTTTACCGGCATCAATGTGCGCAGCAATACCAAAGTTTCTCTGTAGTTTTAAATCCGCCATATTAGGGTTGTTTATTTTTTAATAGCTCAATAATTTAACTACAAATAATAGTCAATTTATCGAGGCGCAAAGTTAATGATATTAGTGATTGAACAAGGGTTTCCCCCAAAAATTTTCCATAAACTATTCCACAGGCCATCCTACCCTCCTATAGGGGCAATAAAAAACCCTAGCGAACTAGGGTTTTTCTATATCTATAAGCCTGCGCTTTATGGATTAAACTTTAAAGTGAGAGAACGCTTTGTTCGCCTCAGCCATACGGTGTGTGTCTTCTTTCTTTTTGAAAGCTCCACCTTCACCTTTAGTAGCTGCTACGATTTCGTTCGCTAATTTGTCTGCCATTGTTTTACCGTTACGCTCACGGCTAAAACGCACTAACCATTTCATACTTAAAGAAATTTTACGATCAGCACGCACTTCAGCAGGAATTTGGAAAGTTGCACCACCAATACGACGGCTTCTCACCTCTACCGCTGGCGTTACATTCGCTACCGCTCTCTTCCACATTTCATAACCATCTTCACCAGTGAACTTAGCCACTTTATCTAATGCATCATAAAATATTTTGTAGGCTGTTGTCTTTTTACCATCCAACATGATATTGTTAATAAAACGAGTTACTTGAACATCGCTAAATTTAGGATCTGGTGCTAATGGAATTTTTTTAGGTTGTGCTTTACGCATGTCTGTCGAATATTAATTAGTTGTTATCTTAAAATGGTTGTAATTATTTCTTTGCTTTTTCCTTCTTCGTACCGTATTTAGAACGAGACTGCTTACGATCTTTCACACCTGCAGTATCCAAGCTACCACGAACAATATGGTAACGTACCCCTGGCAAATCCTTAACACGACCACCACGGATCAATACGATACTGTGCTCTTGTAAGTTATGACCTTCACCTGGGATGTAGGCAATCACCTCAATTTTGTTTGTCAAACGAACCTTAGCTACTTTACGTAACGCTGAGTTTGGTTTTTTAGGTGTAGTGGTATACACTCTAGTACAAACGCCACGACGCTGAGGACATGCATCCAAAGCTCTTGATTTACTTTTCGCCCTGATGATCTCACGGCCTTTTCTAACTAATTGCTGAATAGTAGGCATTTATTATGCTGTTTTGTTCAATTCTGTTTATAAAAAATTCGGACGGCAAAGGTAATGGCTGTTAACGAATTACCAAAATGTTTATTGGCTATTTTTAAAAAAATAAAGCAAATAGCGCATTTTTGTCCTAAAAATGTCCTTTTATCCTTCCATTAATGCATTCAAAATGCTGATTTTCAATCTTTTAATTAAATGTGGAGTAACCAGCCATGTTTGTCCACAATATTTCCCATTCTAATATCATTGAACTCTTTTTTAAGTGCTGGAGCCACTTTTAAGGAATCAACATCAAAATCCATTACATATTCACCATGGGCTAATCTTGAAATATAGGAAACCACTGCGGCAGTTCCTACCCCAAATACTTCAGTGAATAATCCTTTTTTATGTGCATCTACAATTTCTGCCACTGACAAAAATCTTTCTTCCACTTCATAACCCATATCTCTTAATATAGTAATGGCAGAATTTCTAGTCACCCCTTTTAATACCGTTCCTTTTTCAACACTTGGCGTAACTATTTTTCCATCTATCACAAACATCACATTCATCATCCCTACCTCTTCAACATATTTATGTTCAATGGCGTCGGTCCATAAAACTTGATCATAGCCTTTTGCTTGCGCCAAGGCAACTGGATATAAACTCGCTCCATAATTTCCACCATTCTTTGCAAATCCAACACCACCGGGTGTTGCACGTGTATAATGTTGCTCGATTAAAATTTTCATCGGTGCTGAAAAATAGGCACCACTTGGTCCTAATATAATCATGAATTTATAGGTACTAGAAGGGCGCACTCCTAAGAAAGGATCAGTCGCAATCATAAAAGGACGAATGTATAAAGAGCATTCTTGCATATTAGGTATCCATCCTTTTTCTAATTCAAGTAATTGTTTCATACCCCCCATGAATAACCATTCAGGAACAGTTGGCATTTGCATGCGTTCTGCAGATTTATTAAAACGAATAAAGTTTTGATCGGGTCTGAAAATAGCAGCTCCCCCATTGGCATTTTTATACGCTTTAATTCCTTCAAAAATAGTTTGACCATAATGTAAAGCTGCGCAAGAAGGGTCTAATTCAAAAGGTTCAAAAGGTTTAATCATCACATTTTTCCACTCTCCATTTTCGTAATCGGCCACCAACATATGGTCGGTAAAATTTTTCCCAAATGCAA
Source organism: Bacteroidota bacterium (assembly GCA_947457075.1). Lineage (GTDB taxonomy): Bacteria > Bacteroidota > Bacteroidia > Chitinophagales > Chitinophagaceae > Sediminibacterium. The sequence continues at coordinate 16,315 of CANGUG010000009.1, read as the reverse complement.
TTTCATTCATATTGTAGGTGGGCAACTTTGGCTGGGTGTTAAGGATCACTGGAATTGTTGGTGTTGACATAAACTTGCTTTATTATAGGATTACATTATAGTTACAAAGAAACGCAAATTAGGAAATTAATTAAAAACTTACAAGTGTTATTTTTTCAAACGAGGCATTTAAGTTAATTTTCCAACTCGATGCAAGATCCAAAATCAATATTACCCGCAGCCGCTTTAGTTTCTTTATTCAAAGATACTTTGGTATTGCCTGAAAAGGAAATAAAGTCGCCAGAAAATATAGCGGAAACAGCCATCACTGATTTAGGAAAAGAAGCTATTGCCACTTCTTCACTTAATGAGGTAGTGAATGATGAAAAAACAGTAGCCCCTACGCCCATTAAATTTTTAGGCGATCATTTAAAAAAGATAATTGTTATTGTGCATGATGAGGAAGCTGTTTATTTAAATGACACGGATTTAGGATTGCTTTCCTCTATTTTAAATGCTTGCAAATTAACATTGGCCGATATTGCTTTAATCAACACGGCAAAACAACCCTTGAGCTTGCATGAAATTTTAGCAACACTTCCTTCTCAATTGGTGCTCGTGTTTGAACTAACAGGCGCGCAATTAAAAATAAAATTACCTGCTACCTTGTACAAACCAATTATATTAGGGGATACGCATATCTTATTTAGTAGTGGGCTAAAAAGTATGCAGGGAGTAGCGCAAACTGCCAAATTAGAAAAGTCAAAATTGTGGAATGCTTTAAAAATATTATTCAAATTATAAATTGAATAATACCTTTTCAATTTAAGCCACTTAACTCATTTGAAATGCACACGCTAATTTTTGCCACAAATAACCAACATAAGGTAGCGGAGATACAATCCTTGGTTGGCCAAGATTTTAACATTATTCCGTTAAAGGAAGCTGGTATTGATATTGATATTCCTGAACCCCATGATAGTTTGCAAGAAAATGCCACCGAAAAAGCCAACACTATTTTTCAACTCACTCAACAAAATTGTTTTAGTGAAGACACCGGTTTAGAAATTGACTTCCTGAAGGGTGCGCCAGGTGTAAAAAGTGCCCGATATGCAGGAGAAGGTCGTGATTTTCAAGCGAATATTGATAAAGTATTGATGCACTTAGGGAATAGCGAATCCAGGGCTGCTCAATTTAGAACAGTTATTTGTTTAGTGTGGGGAAAGGAAAATGAAACTAAACAAACATATTACTTTGAAGGGATTTGTAAAGGACATATTGCCTTCGCAATGCAAGGTGAAAAAGGATTTGGTTACGACCCTATATTTATTCCTGATGGCTCCACTAAAAGCTTTGCGCAAATGTCAATGGAGGAGAAAAATGTTTATAGTCACCGACAAAAAGCAGTTACTCAATTATTTGAATTTTTACGCAGTCAATAATAATTTCTAGAAACGAAGTCAACAACATTTCGGAAAGAACCGCTATTAAACTCAAGAAATGTAAAATAAATTATTGCTGAACAGGGGTAGTTGCATTCCAAATTTTCCAACTTTCTTCGGCCTGTATATGCAACATTTCCAATCCATTTTGTGTGGTGGCTCCTTTTTCAATTCCCATTTTTAAAAACAAAGTTTCACTTGGATTGTAAATTAAATCAAACAAATGATGTTGGTTGGTAATGGCTTCATAAGGAATAGCAGGCGCTATATCCACCTGGGGAAACATTCCCAATGGACTCGTATTAATGATTAAAGGGTGTTCTTCTATTAAGGTTTTTGTTAGTTGATCATATCCAATGATACTGGAACTGCCCGCTTTCTCCCCATTAGCTGAAGCATTTCTTGAAACAAATTTGTATGGAATATTTAAATGTTGCATCACCCATTCAACTGCGGCAGCTGCGCCACCTGTGCCTAGGATTAATGCATGTGTATGTTGGGGTTGTAAAAATGGCAATAGAGATTTTTCAAATCCAATTACATCGGTGTTATAGCCATATAATTCACCATTGAATTTTCGAATACAATTACAAGCGTTAATTGATTTTACAACCGACGAAGGATGATGTAAAAAAGGGATTACTTCTTTTTTATAAGGAATGGTCACATTAAGCCCTACTAAATTTTCATCCTTATCCCACAAAGAGGTAAATTCTTGTATGGAAGCGATAGGATAATTCTCATATTGCGCATCCAATATATTGGCGCTTGCAAATTTTTCTGCAAAATATCCTTTTGAAAATGAATGTGATAAGGGGTATCCTATTAGTCCTAAATGACGCAATATTATTTATTTAAGTATAAATGAAAGGTATCACCCCTCAATCCAATTCTCATTGCTTCTAAAGGAATCACTTCGGTGGGTGCAATATTCCCTAGGTTTACATTACAACCGATTAACTCTAGAAAATACAATTGTTGTGCTTTTTGAGGCGCTTCCCATAAAATTTTGTCTGCTGGAATTTTTGTTAAAATTTCTTGAACTAAACCTTCTCTCACCTCCCCACTTCCTCGATAAATTCCCACATTTCCTGCTTCACGTGCCTCAGCAATTACATATTGTGAACCTGCACTTAATTCAGCACTCATTAATTCAATCCATTTATAAGGCGGAATAATATGTGCTGCATCCTTACTACCTACTTCACTAATTACTTTTGATATTTTTGCAATTTTTTCAATATACCCGCACTTTTCTGCGTGCGGAATTTCAATAGAACCATCACTCACTTCAATGATATCAATTTTATAATCCTTACACATAGCAATATAATCGTCAAACTGATTTCTTATCACATAGGCTTCGAAAAGCGTACCGCCAAAATAAACCGGAATCCCATGAGATTGATACAATTCAATTTTTGCTCTTAAATTGGGAGTAACCATCGATGTACCAAAACCCAGCTTTACTACATCGGTATGTACACCGGCAACACTAATAAAATTTTCAGCTTCTCCAATACTCAAACCCTTATCCATCACCATGGTCAATCCATTTAAGCGAGGTTTTGCAGTTCGTTCTGGGATTTGAGACAAATTAAAATTATTCATACTTTATCACTTATAGGTCACAAAGTTAATTCAAATGAATAATATTATTTCCCCTTTTTATAATTGCTAATTAATGCGGCTACTTTCGCATCCTGCATCATTTCAGGATAAAATTTAGTCAATTTGCTTACCAATTTAGTTGATTTGGACAATGCCATTTCTAATTGTAACAATGCCTCATTTTGTTTAGTCAACATAAAAAGTATTGCACTTCTATAAAAAATAAATACCACTTTCCCTGAAGTTGAAATATAAGCAAGTTCGGTTTGCTCTAATGCCATTTCATATTGCTTATTGGCGACCAAACATTTTATAAGTGACTCCCATCCGCCAATTTGTTTAGGTTTATTTTTCACAACGGTACCAAAATAAACAGCCGCTTCCTTGTATTGTTCCAAATGCATATAGCATTCTCCTAATAAAATATAATACTCATTAATATGCTTATGTATTCTCAGTGCGTTTTCTAATTGTTTAATGGCTTGTCCCCATTGCCCCTCCTGCATATAGGTGGTTGCAATTTTTTGGTATAACCTGCTATCATCAGGATTTAGGTGTACTGCTTTTTTATAATGAAATCTGGCCTGCGCAAAATTTTTCATCCGATGATAACAATGTCCTATCGCTTCATAAATTACATCCTCAGGTCTTGATAATTCCAATACTTTTTCTAAAGCCTCAATGGCTTCTTTATACTTTCTAATTCTTAAATAGGCATCCCCCATATTGCGATAAGCATAATCAAATTTTTCATCTATCACAATGGCATATTGATAAGCATCAATCGCTTTTTCATGCAATTTTAACCCTTGATAAGCAGCTGCTAAATTAAACCAGGCTAAGGCATTATAAGGTTGTTCATCAATGATGCGATTGTGCAAGCGAATGCTTTCTTCGTTGCGTCCCGTAAAATCTGTCCAAAAACATATCTTATACAAAGCCTCCTCGTTCATTGAATCGTCTTCCAACACTAATCTCAAACAATCAAAGACTTTATCAAAAGCTTCATGATCGTCGTAAACGTCCGCTAACTCAAACAACAATTCTGAACGTTCCGCTCCTTCAAATAAATGCAATGCCTCTTGGAGTAATACAATGGCTTCTTCAGGTTGATCTAATGCCAAATAAGCATCTGTTTTTAAAATAAACAAATTCATATCCTTATGATCATACAATGCTGCAGTATCCAATAAGGCAAGCGCTTCTTTGTATTTTCGGGTAACAAGGAGTAAATCGGCCTTTTTGATCATTAATAAAGCAGAAAAAGGATACTGATCTAAGGCTAAATTAGCGGCCTGGATGGCTTCCCCAATTTCATCCTGTTCATCATAATGGGCTATAAGCCGTTCAAAATCATCCTCCTCTATATACGCATTTGCTCGCCCCTGCTTTAAATTATGGTAACGGAGTATTAATTCCTGAATATCCCCGCCTTCTTCTTCTTTTTGACGATCAAACATAGTTAAAATATTTGTAATCAATAATTAAGTTACTGATAATCAATTAATTAATACAATTGATTATATGGGTAATAATTAAATATACTACCCATAACCCTATTCGCCATAATTTGTTGTTCACAATTGACATTGGAGAAATGAATAATATTTGAATAAGATGAAATATTAACATACCTTTGCATTAATCATGCGTACCGTAAAATACATACTATCCGTTGTTGTGTTAACAAGCTTCATTCTTGTTTCACTTAGCACATATGCTAGTGTTATTGTTACTGTTAACCTTGAGTCTAAAAAAACTACTGAGAAATTTACACTTAAAAACTTAAGCTTCGCATCTCACAAAACAGCCACATTTGCTACTTTAAAAGCTAGCTTAGAATACAAAGGAATTGGTGGTGGTTTTTCTAGAAACAATTCTAATAGCTCCAACTACATTATGTATAGCAAGGGTAATACTGCCTTTGTTATCCCTTATCACTACAACGTGATTTTGTCTAAGTTTAAGACGCCTTCAGCACAATAGTGAAGGGTTGCTCGTATTCATTGTAACACTGATTTTGGACTTTAATCAATAACTTGATATTCCATTTTGTTAATGCTAAATTGACTAATTGAAATTGGGCTTAAATCAATACTAATTGCGCGGTATTGAATGGAACGGCCATTAGCTGGTATGATATTGTAACTTAATACCAACCCTCCTACTTCTTTAAAGGCAAGTTCAAAATTATTTACACTCAAACTTATTTCTGGAGTGTACCATATTTGATATACTACCCCATCACTCCATTGAAGCTCCACATTTTTACAAGGATAACCCAAAATTTGAACGGCTGAATCATTGGCAATTTCTTTCATTGAAATTAAATTCGGGAGAACCGTTGGCGGGTAAACTACTTCTTGTAAAAAATGACTCGCACCTATCACTTTGGTTATGATTGCATTTGTTTTTTGTATATCAAAATAAATAGATTGTACTAACTGAGGCGTTTGTAATGTGGTCTTACATTGATCCCCTTTTACATATACCCATTTTGTTCCAATTGTATCCGAACTTTGCAGTTGGGTAATACTATATTGCAAGGTACATTCTCCAATAATTTTAGTTTGCGCTTTTATTCCAAAAAGCGGCATCCCTAAAGCAATTAATGTAAAGTGGACTATTTTTTTCAATATGTTTTATATTCATAAGAAAAGACCCAGGATTGGGTCTTTTCTATTTTATATTTATTTTTTTTGCTTATCCTTTAAAGCTTGCACTTTTTTCTGCGCTTCCAACATTTGTTCGTACTTGCTTTGCCAACTACTTTTCTTCTTAGGTGTTTTTCGCTTTACATCAATATCTGCTAAAATTTTATCATGGTTTATGATAAATTTTTGAATGATAAATTGCAACAACAAAGTCACAATATTAGATACTGTATAATACCATGTTAATGCAGAAGGTAGTTTATTAAAGATAAACAATAACATTACAGGGAAAATATAAGGCATATACTTCAATGCTGGATTGTCCTGAGTAGGTGTCATGGACATATTATACACTGAAATAAATACACTAGTAATCACTGCTGTTAATGTAAATAAACTAATATGATCCCCAAATCCCATGGGTACATTAAAGGGGAGCTTTGCGATGATATCATAGCTAGATAAGTCCTGGCTCCATAAAAATGCCTGCCCTCTCAAAGAAATATTTGAATTAAAGAAACTGTATAAGGCAAAGAAAATAGGAATTTGTAATAAGGCAGGAATACAACCACCCAATGGATTCACGCCTGCTTCTCTAAACAATTTCATTTGTTCCATTGCAAACGCCTGTTGATCACTTCCAAGTCGCTCTTTAATTTGATCTAATTCAGGTTTCAATACTTTCATTTTTGCACTACTCAAATAACTTGAATAGGTTAATGGTGAAGTGACTACTCTGATAAAAATGGTCAATAACAATACTACCCATCCAAAATTGGATACAAAGCCTGCAAAAAAATCAAACACAGGCATAATAATGTATTTGTTAATGGGGCGTACAAATGAATATAAGTCTCTTCCTAAATTAACAATCTTGTCCATTTCTGGCGCTTCTTGTTTTTTTAAAATTTGATAGTCATTTGGACCATAATATAAAGAAAGTGGGATATTCACTATTGCTCCAGGCACTTTTGATTGGAACTGTGATTGAAGTGTAGCTAACCCATTGCTTGAATCGGTTTTTCTTTGCCAATCAATTTTCCCAGTAGCAAAGCCTTGTTTTGCATACAGGGTGGTGCTAAAAAACTGTTGCACCAAACCTACCCATTGAATGGGTTTTTCAAAAGTCCAAGTATTTTTAGCCGAAATATAGTCAAACTCATTTCCTTCTGCAAAACACACATTAGACATTTGGCGCTCATATTCGGAAGTGCGCTCCTGTTGATAGGAATGCGCATCCCAAGTAAAATTGATGACGCCGTTAGTTAATAATTGGTCAGCTCCTTCTAATTGAACATTCCAATCAATATTGTATTTGTTAGGTGAAAGTGAAAATTGATGCTTTACTTTTTTGCCATTCGCAGCGGTATAAATATAATCTACCTTTTTTACCCCATCATTACCTACTGGTAATACATTCACAGTTTGAAATACTACCTGCTTTATTTGTGCTGTTTGATTGTTACCCACATTAATTGGATAATCTAAAGTGGTACTATCCCCTAATTGTACCAACTGTTTTTGCGCATTACTATACTTTTTTAACGTAACGCCAACCACTTGTCCTCCCTTATTACTAAAACGAACTGTAACTAAATCATTTTCTAAAGTAGTCAATTGCTCTTTCACTGAATCGGCTATAGCTGCTTTGCTTGTAGCGATGGTATCTACTATTGTAGGATTTTTTTCTGCTGCTTTTTTTTCAGCGGCAGTTTTTACTAGCATCACTGAATCATCAATATGCTTTTTATATGCCTGCATTTCCTTTTGTTGCTTATCGGTGTACCAGAAATAAGCAAAAAACAAAACTGCTAATAAAATAAACCCAATGACCGTATTTTTGTCCGTTTTCATAATCAATGTTTATACGTAATTACGTGGGGACAAAGATATGTTTTTTACAGGTTTCTACTATACTTTCCGCCTACTAAATAAAGGCTATCGGTAATCTCCCCCAAACTGCAATATTTAACCGCTTCCATCAAAATTTCAAATAAATTGCTATTTTGAAGACTCGCTTCCCTTAGCTTGGCCAGATATGCTTCTCGTTGGTGCTCATTTCGTTTTTTGAATAACTGTAAACTAGTTACCTGCCTTTCTCTTTCTTTTTTAGAGGACCTGATAATGGGCTGCTGGTCAACTGCTAAACTATCTTTTTCATTAATAAAGGTGTTTACTCCAATGATAGGAATTGCGCCCTCATGTTTTTTATTTTCATACACCCAACTTTCTTCCTGAATTTTTGAACGTTGATACATTCTTTCCATAGCACCTAATACCCCACCTCTTGCATTTATTTTTTCAAATTCTTGCATAACTGCCTCTTCAACCAAATCGGTTAATTCTGAAATAAGGAAACTACCCTGCTGTGCATTTTCAACTTTCGCTGTTCCTAATTCTTTATTAATGATTAGTTGAATTGCCAATGCTCTTCTTACACTTTCTTCGGTTGGTGTTGTAATGGCTTCGTCATATGCGTTAGTATGTAAACTATTACACTGATCATAAATGGCATATAAAGCTTGCAAAGTGGTTCTTATGTCGTTAAAATCTATTTCCTGTGCATGCAAGCTTCTACCACTTGTTTGAATATGGTATTTTAGTTTTTGAGAACGTACATTCGCTTTATATTTTAGTTTCATTACACGTGCCCAAATTCTGCGTGCTACTCGACCGATAACTGCATATTCTGGATCCATCCCATTGCTGAAGAAAAAACTTAAATTGGGCATGAAATCATCAATAGCAATACCACGGTTTAAAAAATACTCCACATAGGTAAAGCCATTGGCTAAAGTAAAGGCCAACTGTGTAATAGGATTGGCGCCTGCTTCAGCAATATGGTACCCAGATATAGAAATACTGTAAAAATTACGAATATTATTTTTTGCAAAATAATCTTGTACATCTCCCATCATACGTAAAGCAAAATCAGTAGAAAAAATACAAGTATTTTGAGCCTGATCTTCTTTCAAAATATCTGCCTGTAAGGTTCCTCTTAATTTAGACAATACCGTTGTTTTAATTTGACTATAAACATCGGGAGCCAACACTTGATCCCCTGACACGCCTAATAATTTTAACCCTAAACCATTATGCCATTGAGAGAATGGAATTTTCGGATGAATAGACTCATAATGGGGTGATAAAGAAGCAGGTACTAATTGTTTTAATTTTTTATTTACCTGTGGCCATAATTTTTGCTCAGTAATGTATTGCTCACAGGCCTGATCAATTGCTGTATTAAAAAACATGGCCAATAACATTGGTGCCGGCCCATTAATGGTCATACTCACTGAAGTATTTGGTGCATTTAAATCAATGCCGGAATACAATTTTTTTGCGTCATCAATAGTAGCCACACTAACGCCCGCATTGCCAATTTTACCAAATACATCCATTCTTAAAGCTGGATCATGCCCATACAAGGTAACACTATCAAAGGCTGTAGATAATCTAACCGCTGACTGCCCTTTGCTCAAATAATGAAAACGCCAATTGGTACGCTCTGGACAACCTTCACCTGCAAACATTCTTGTAGGATCTTCATTTTCTCTTTTCAGTTCAAACACCCCTGCCGTAAATGGATACCTACCTGGTGTGTTCTCTTTTAATTGCCATTCTGCAATGTCCCCCCAATCGGCATATTTTGGCAAATACACTTTATTTAATTCAATACCAGAGGGTGTTTCAAAAACAAAGGAATGAGTGGATTTTTTTCCCCTCACTTCATTGGTAAATACTTTTTGTTGGTATTTGTCATATAAGGCAGGCCATGAGGATACCATGTCCTTCACCTCATTATCAATATTGGATTCGATTGTTTTTTTAGATTTTACTAATGCTGTATTTTTTGCAAGCAATGGGTCTTCCATTGTTTTGCTAACACAGTACCATTTAGACACCCATTGTTTTTGCTCCTTTATCCATTCGTTGTTTTGTTGAATCACTTCAATGATTTCATTAAGATATCCAATTCTTTTATTAGGAATAGTAGGCGCAATAATATTTTCCTCCTGGTATGCACTAGGATTTTCTATCAACTTAAAGTCGGAGTGATGAATACTATTTATGTTTTGTATTAAAGCGTTATACATTGCTTGCATTCCAGGGTCACTATAATGAGCAGCCATGGTTCCAAAAACTGGACTTGAATTAGAAACTGCATTAAATATATGGCGTGAACGATTGTATTGCTTTCTCACATCTCTCAAAGCATCCAGCCCTCCTGCTCGATCAAATTTATTGATACCGATCACATGGGCATAATCAATCATGTTTATTTTTTCCAATTGTGTAGGTGCTCCAAATTCTGGGGTCATTATGTACACGGGTACCGTTACATAATCCACTATGGTCGCATCATTTTGTCCTACTCCTGCAGTTTCGATAAGAATACAATCAAAACCTGCTGATTTACATAATGCGATTACACCGTCCATTGAATGCGCAATAGATTGCATATCGTTTCTAGTTGCCAAAGAACGCATAAAAACATTAGCATGATGAATGGAGTTCATTCTAATACGATCGCCTAATAATGCCCCGCCCGTTTTTCTTTTGGAGGGATCTACCGAAATAACGGCGATTGTTTTTGTTGGATTACATTGTACATAATATTGCACCAATCTATCCACTACGGTAGATTTACCAGCACCCCCGGTTCCAGTAATGCCAATAATTGGAATGGTATTGGAACTAGTTGAACTTTTCTTTTTAGTAGATTTTTTTTGTTTGGGCAATTTTACATCCCCATTTTGAAGTAAAGTAATTTGTCTACTTAAAAAACGTGGATCAATTATTTTTTGAAAGGGAAGTTTAGGAAAAGTTTTTTTAGTATGTGCTTCAAATGCATAAGAACAAATGCGTACTACGTCTTTGATCATTCCATCTATACCCATTACCAAACCATCTGCGGGTAAGTATATTTTTGAAATACCATTTGCTTCTAACAATTTAGCTTCCTTTGGTAAAATAGTGCCACCACCCCCACCCACTATTTTTACATGGTTATATCCCGCAGCATCTAATAGCTTTCGAACAAAACTAAAAAATTCAACATGACCTCCTTGATAGGAAGTGATAGCAATGCCTTGCACATCTTCTTCAATGGCTGCTGTTACAATTTCGTAAGCCGAACGGTTATGGCCTAAATGAATGATTTCAACACCATTTTCTTGTAATACGCGACGCATGATATTAATGGAAGCATCATGTCCGTCAAATAAACTGGTACAGGTTAATATTCTAACTTTATTCATGGCACAAAGCTAACAAATGTTAGCAGATTAACCATTTATTTTATGCAGAAAAAAAACAATTTATCTTCCGCCGGGAGGACAATGCTGACGCAAATAGCGGGTATATAAATCCACTAAATGCCCAACTGTTCCCTCTCCCTCTGAAATGGAATGTGTTCGGTTGGGATAGCTCATTAAACTAAATTGTTTGCCATATTTTACTAACTCATTAATCAGTAATTCAGCGTTTTGGTAATGAACATTATCATCCCCTGTTCCATGGATATACAATAAATTTCCTTTTAAATTTTTGGCATAACTAATTGGAGATCCTTTTACAAAAACCGACTTGTCTTCCTGCGGCAAACCCATATATCTTTCTTGATAAATATTATCATAAGTAAGTTGACTACCCACCCCAGCAATTGAAATACCAGTTTTATAAATTTCAGGGTATTGGAACATTAAATTCAATGTGGCAGAACCACCTCCACTCCAACCCCAAACAGCGACTCTACTAGTATCTACAAAGGGTAATTTAAAAATTTCTTTGGCACCCAAAGCCTGATCTCTAATATTGATTTCTCCAATTTTTTGGTAAATAGATTTACGCCAAGCTCGCCCTTTAGGTACAGGCGTACCTCTATTATCCATGCTTACATAAATATATCCATCCTCCTGCATGGAACCATTGTATAAAAAGTTTTGTCCAGTACCATATTCATTTTTCGCTGTTTGACCCCAAGGCTCCGTATATACATAAAAAACGATTGGGTATTTTTTATTGGGATCGAAATGGTTGGGTTTTACCATCCATGCATCCATGGTCACTCCTTCGGAAGTAGTTACAGTAAAAAATTCTGGAGCAGCATTTTCGGATGCAAGCACAGGTGATGAATTACCCTCCTGGGCGGAACCAATACTTTCATGATTCGGTAATTTTATCCATGCACTTTGAGGGGCAACACTAATATTTGAAAAAGTATGCATTGCATATTCCCCCTTTGGACTAATGTTATATTCGTGGGTTCCATTTTGTTTTTCAGGGCTCACCAATTGTGGAGCACCAGGCCTGTCCCAATTAACCACATATAAATATTGTTCTGTGGCATTCTTAGGAGAAGCATAAAAAAACAATTGATGATGTGCATAATCTACTCTTGCCGTTTTCATTACATCATAATTGCCTGGAGTAATACAAATAGGTTGATCACCATTGGTTGATTGAATATAAAAATGTCTCCAACCATCAGACTCATTGGCCCATAAAAAATGTTTACCATCCTCTAACCAATCCCAACCACCGTTAGCATATTGATTATCCCATAATGGCATGATATCAATCCAAGTACTTTCTTGCTCCTTATAAATTACTTTAGTCTTTGCAGTTTGAACATTGGCCAATAATAATTGACTTGTATTTTGCTTTCTGTTTAAATGCTGTAAAATTATTTCTGTACTATTGGGCACCCATTCCATTCTTGGAATATAGGATCCCCATTGTGCATCATCGGGTGTTTGTATCCATTTAGTTTGCTGACTAGCCAAACTAACAACGCCTATTTTAACTGGCGAAGGTTTTTCTCCCGCAATGGGATATTCCACAGGCACCGCAAATGGATAGACCGAATCGGTATTATTAATCATCAAATAATTTTTTACCCCCGTTGCATTTACTTGCCAATATGCAATTTGCTTGCTATCAGGGCTCCATCTAAATCCATCTCTACAAAAAAACTCTTCCTCATAAGCCCAATCAAATGTGCCATTAATTAAATACTTCGTACCGTCTTTGGTAAGCTGAATTGTTTTCCCTGTGCTAATTTCTTCGGCATAAATATTATGTCCACTAACATAGGCCACCCACTTTTCATCGGGCGATACTTTTGCAAACTGCAATGAAGAAGGAGGCATTCTTTTACCTACTTTTTGTAATGAATGTGTTGTTAGGTTGTACAGGTAGCAATCTCCCATAGTTTCATAGCGCCAAACACGTTTTGTATTGGTTGAAATAATTGCTAAATTTTGTTTTGGCGAAAGGGTAAAACTTTTTATTTCAATGGGCCCTATTTCACCTGAAGGAATTAACGCTTCGGCGATAACTTTTCTGGATCCAGTAATTTTTCCTGGTGCTTCTACAATAATTTTACCATTCCACAAGCTGTAATATGCATGCCCATCGGTAGCCCAAATTAAATTTTTTGGCGTTTGGCTAAGTGCTTTTGCACTTATCAATAAAAAAAGAATAAAAAGATTTTTTGCGTTCATCTTGTTAGGGATTTATGCCTACCAAGATAACCAAAATATTTTATGCTTGCGCTTGTTTTTTAGCAGCTGCAATGAAATGCACAAATAAAGGTGCAGGTGCTTCAACAGTACTTTTTAGTTCAGGATGGTACTGAACCCCAATAAAGAAAGGATGATTGGGCAACTCCACAATTTCCACCAAACCTGTTGCTGGATTGACCCCACTCGTCACCATCCCTTTTTCATGAAATGCATTTAAATAGTCGTTGTTAAATTCATATCTATGACGGTGGCGCTCATTTATTTCAGTAGTACCATAAATACGATAAGCGAGTGTGTCTTTTGTAATTGTACATGGATAAGATCCCAAACGCATTGTACCACCCATCATGGTAATTCTTTTTTGCTCTTCCATCATATTAATTACAGGGTCAGGACTATTTGGATCCATCTCCACTGAATGTGCTTGTTGTAAACCCAAAACATTTCGAGCAAATTCAATTACCGCCATTTGCATACCTAAGCAAATTCCAAAGAAAGGTAATTTGTTTTCTCTTGCATATTGTACTGCAATTATTTTCCCTTCAATACCTCTATTTCCAAAACCAGGAGCGACCAATAAACCATGTAACCCTTTCAACTGTTCATTCACATTTTCGGCTGTAATATTTTCACTATGCACATTCACTACATTTACCTTTACTTCATTCATTGCACCTGCATGAATAAAACCTTCTAAGATAGATTTATAAGCATCTTGGAGTTCAATATACTTACCAATCAAACCAATATTTACAGTGGATTTTGGATTTTTTAGTTTAGTTAAAAATTCATTCCATTTTGTTAAATCAGGCTCATTGAATTTTGTAATATTTAATTTCTTCATTACAATTAAATCCAATTGCTCTTTTAACATTAACAAGGGTACTTCATAAATTGTACTAGCGTCACAAGACTCAATTACATTTCCCGCTTTTACATTACAGAATAAAGCAATTTTTCTTTTTATATCATCATTTAAAGGATGTTCAGTTCTACATACAATAACATCTGGATGAACCCCTGTTTCACTTAACATTCTCACACTATGTTGTGTAGGTTTTGTTTTTAACTCTTTCGCTGCATTTAAATAAGGGATTAAAGTTAAATGCACCACCATCACATCCTCTTCCGGCAATTCCCATTGAATTTGACGTACTGTTTCAATGAAAGGGGTACTTTCAATATCCCCTACCGTACCCCCAATTTCAGTAATCACCACATCAAACTTACCTTCCTTACCTAATAATAACATTCTATGTTTAATCTCGTCAGTAATATGCGGAACCACCTGCACTGTTTTACCCAAAAACTCGCCTGCTCTTTCCTTATTAATCACTGTTTGATAAATACGTCCTGTGGTTACATTATTTGCTTGAGAAGTAGGGGTATTTAAAAAACGCTCATAGTGTCCTAAATCCAAATCGGTTTCAGCGCCGTCTTCAGTTACATAACATTCACCATGTTCATATGGATTCAAAGTACCTGGATCCACGTTAATGTATGGATCAAATTTCTGAATAGTGGTAGTAATACCTCTAGCTTGTAATAACTTAGCTAATGAGGCAGCAATAATACCCTTACCTAAACTACTTGTCACACCACCTGTTACAAAAATATACTTTGCCATAATTTTAAAAATACTTCTATCATTGAAAAAGCAATTCCGCTCCTAGTTGCCTATGAGGAAATGCCCTTTCAAAAGGGTTTATGAATCGACCTATCTATTATTGGAGAAAAATCTTAGAGGTCATACAAAAATAAGCCAAAAAAGCCCTAGAAAAAAATCAAGGTTCCACGCCAAACAATAAATGTTTATAACTGTTATTGAAACGTGAACATCTTAAATCAAAATCAATAAAAATATATGAAAAAGCTCCTTTTAGGCTTATTTGCCATATCAATGATCGCTGGTTCCTTAAGCTGGAATTGGGAACAAAGCCAATTTGAGACCATCGACAAAAAAGAAGTGGTAGAATGTCTTGATATGGAAACCCAACAAGCCTATCAACTGGAGGCCTCCATGCCAGGATTTGCAGCCCTACATCCCAACCCAATTATGGTAAACCCTGCAACTTTACTTGGAAAAATGATTTCATTTGATGCAGCTGATGGTAAACCTGCCAGTGCCTATTTTATTCCTGCTAAAAAGAAGAGCAATAAATATTTGATTGTAATTCAAGAATGGTGGGGATTAAACGATAATATTAAAATGGAAGCGGATAAATACTTTTCCGATTTAGGAGATGTAAATGTACTTGCTGTGGATATGTATGATGGTAAAGTGGCGGCTACTCCTGATAGTGCCATGAAGTTAATGCGTAGTGCTGATATGGGAAGAATGACTGCCATTATTCAAGGAGCCATCAAAAAAGCGGGACCAAAGGCATCCATTTATAGCTTAGGCTGGTGCTTTGGAGGAATGTGGAGTTTACAAACTGCTATTTTAGCGGGTCCTCAAGCAAAAGGAACTGTCATGTATTATGGACGTCCCGAATCCAATATGGAAAAGCTACAATCAATTCAGTGTGATGTAATCGGATTTTTTGGCAATCAAGACAAGTCCCCTTCTCCGGAATTGGTGAACGCATTTGAAAAAAATATGAAATTGGCTGGGAAGAATTTATCTGTCAACAGATATGAAGCGAACCATGGTTTTGCCAATCCAAGTAACCCAAGCTTTAATACAACTGCTTCTGCCGATGCATATGCTAAATCTATTGCGTTTTTAAAAGCACATTAAATTTTGTAAATTAATTATGCCCTGTAATATTGCTTCCCTTTACATTATGTCCCCTTCAAAATAGAATTTCATTTGCCTCCGCGGCAGGCAGCCGAAGTCGGCTTCATGGAACAATATTACAGGGCTTCTTTTGCTTTATTAAATGCATAGTAATTCAAATAATATTTTCCCTTTACATTATGTCCCCTTCAAAATAGAATTTCATTTGCCTCCGCGGCAAGCAGCCGAAGTCGGCTTCATGGAACAATATTACAGGGCTTCTTTTGCTTTATTAAATGCATAGTAATTCAAATAATATTTTCCCTTTACATTATGTCCCCTTCAAAATAGAATTTCATTTGCCTCCGCGGCAGGCAGCCG
>CANGUG010000008.1 GCA_947457075.1 Bacteroidota bacterium | reverse complement strand
GTGAAAAATCCTGAATGAGAAATCATGCCACCAAATGAATATTGAGACATATACAATCCAGAAAGTCCCCCAATTAATATGCTTATCAGATAGATTTTACCTAGTAATCGATGCACTTGTATCTTATTTAATCTGAACTTTTCATTGAATTGGAAAGGTCCAATAGCTAAAGCGATGAGTGATGCAAAAATATGCAAGTAGATACCAATAGGGTGTGCTTGAAAATTACTTTTCATACCTGGGTGAACTGCAACGCCAAGTTCAAGAAATGAATATACAACTAGGGCATATAAGGCTACAGATATGGATAAACTTAAAATTAGAAATTTAAATATTTTGTTCATTGATAAGTAATTAATAAAAATTATCCTTTGGTAGAAGCTAATTTCCAAATGCTATAAGAGTGAAACAGCGCAATAAATAAATTACTTATGATTACGGGGTTGGTTAATGTACCAACCATGATGGGACTTAATACTTTATAAACCACTTGAACTAATAAAAGCGCCATTACAAATTTTGGATCAAATTTGAATAACAATACCACTGAGAATATAAGAATTGCTAGATAAATTGAAAGAAGAATGCCGCGAGCAGGTGATTCAATCCCAAGTGAATCATTTACCCAACTAAATTTGAGAAGCAAACTAGTACATACGGGAATTAGTACTAGAATATTTAGTATCAGAGATAATTTAGGAAATAGTATTTGATTTGAATTCATAGATTTATTATTTATGCTCGTAAATAATTTTTTGTAACTCAGCTGGGATCTCCATTTTTTGAAGAGGCGGCACATTAGCTCCTCCTGTATTGCCAACTGGGATCTCCCCCACAAAAGATTTAATTCCACCAACAAGCAAACGTGGAATTTGTCCAACTATCTCTTTTAGGTCTTTTATTTTGATTCCAAAAAGGAACATTTTCCAATGAACCAGGGTATGATGGTATGGATAGGGTTGGCCAAGTATATGGGCTCTTTCAAGATGATGCCAACTTGCTGTGAAATTCTTATTTGATAGATAGTTTTTAGCAATTTCTAATTCTTCAAGAAAGAATGGCTTTAAACTGCCAGGCATATTTGTATGAATTTTCATATTTTTTTATTCCAAAAATAAAAAATTGATGATGAATTTCAAAAAAGCCTCTGCGTGAGGAAAACACCCCCTGAATTCGACTGAAATCGGTTGATTTCGGTTTTACCAAAACATAACTTACTACAAATCAACGCTTTCATTTTCTCAAAAAATCTTCATAACCCTGAGGTCCCGGGTTCAAATCCCGGTCTCGCTACAAAGCCTGTCACGAAAGTGACAGGCTTTTTTCGTTTGAGGCAGCGTCACAAGCTTGCTTGTGTAAGCTGACGAGAATGAAAAAAGACAACTAAACGCGAAGCGTTTAGTTGGAAGGCTTTGGGTAAGGCGAACTTGTTGGGATGACAGCGTAGTGAAACGAAGCTGGCAATCCAACAAGTTCGCTGTTGGAAGGCTTTGGGTAAGTTGAACTAACAAGGATGACAATGTTGCGTATTGGTCATCCCACTAAACGGAGGGTCCTTAATTGTTTTTACATTATCTCAAAAATGACCAATGTAAGAACCCGCTCCTTTTTATCTTATATTAATAAAGGACTATTTTAATATATTTGATACAAACTAATTTATATGACTAAAGTTTGCGTAATAGGGGCGGGTCCTTCTGGAATAACTGCTTTGAAGAACCTAATAGATCATGGGTTAGATACAGTTTGTTATGAAGTAAATACGCAAGTTGGAGGTAACTGGATTTATAATGAGCATACTGGACATTCCAGTGTTTTTGAAACTACTCACATAATTAGTTCCAAAACCCTTTCGCAATATGAGGACTTTACCTTCGATGATTTTGAAAAAGGGATGCCCGATTACCCTTCCCACAATCAATTAAGACGCTATTTTCAGGGATATGCCGAACATTTTAAACTATATCCGCATATACAGTTCCAAACCCTGGTAAAATCTTGCGAACTGAATGAGGCAAATAACTGGGTGGTAAAAACGGAGAAGGACGGCATTGAAAAAACTGAACACTTTACACATTTAGTTGTTTGCAATGGCCATCACTGGTTGCCAAGAATGCCTCAATATCCAGGTGCGTTCACGGGCAAATTGATGCATTCACATGAATTCAAAAAAGCAGAACCGTTCAGAGATCAACGTATATTGGTGATTGGGGGAGGTAATTCGGCCTGTGATGTAGCGGTGGAAACAAGTCGTGTAAGTAAGAAGACGAGTATTAGTTGGAGAAGAGGGTATAGAATTGTACCAAAATTTTTGTTTGGAAAACCAAGTGATGTAGTGGCTTCTAAGTTGGCCTTTCTTCCCACTAAGTTAAAGTTTTTCCTTTCAGAATTATCTGTCAAAATTATTTCCGGATCCAATAAACACTATGGACTTCAAGAGCCACAACATGCCATTACAGGAACGCACCCCACAATTAACGAGGAGCTTTTGTATAAAGTAAGACACGGCAAAGTATTTCCCAAAGTTGATATTGATCATTTTGAAGGAAAAAATGTTCATTTCAAGGATGGCACGGTGGAAGAATTTGATACGATTATTGCTTGTACAGGCTATATATTAGAACATCCCTTTTTCCGCAAGGACTTCTTGAATTATAGTGAAGGAGATGTGCCGCTTTATTTGAAAATGTTGCATGAAAAATATGAAAATTTATTTTTCGTGGGCATGTTCCAGCCGCTAGGTTGTATTTGGCCAGGGGCTGAATTGCAAAGTAAGATAGCGGCGCGCGCGATTAAGGGACTTTGGCAAAGACCCAAAAATATCGCTGCATTATGTCAAAGAGAAGTTACTCATCCACATTTGCAACAAATAAAAACACCTCGACATACCATTACGGTAGACTTTCATTTATTTGTAAAGCAATTGAAGAAACACCTTCCCTCTAACTACGTTAGTAAAATGCCCATGTAATGAAAGAAACAATAATTTTTGTTCATGGTATGTGTCATGGTGCTTGGTGTTGGGAAGATCAATACATTCCCTATTTTGAGAAGCTGGGGTATAACTGCATTGCTTTCAATTTGCCTGGGCACGAAACAGAAGGAAGTACAAAACGTATTTCATACTCGCTTAGTGACTATGAACAAGCAGTTCGTGCCGAAGTAGAAAAATTAAATGAACCTCCCATTATTATTGGACATTCTATGGGAGGGATGGTACTACAACATTTTTTAAAAAATGGATCTTGTAAAAAGGCAGTATTAATGTCATCAGTTCCTCCCTCTGGGGCGCTACTAGCTAGCCTTCGAGTCATCTTTCGTTATCCAAGGGTGGTTCCTTTTTTACTTCGTAGCAATCTGCTAGGGGCATTTAAAAAATATCCCCATTTGATGTTGAATAAGACCATACATACAGCTAAATATGCGAATCGAATGTGTGCTGAATCATTTAGCGCTTACTTAGGTTTGTTAATCCCTATATCACACAACACTACCATACCCCTATTAGTAATAGGTGGTTCAAAAGATGGACTCATTTCCGTTCGTGAATTTGAAAGAACCGCAAATTACTATAATGCAAAACTTACAATAATTGAAAGTGGGTCACATGATTTAATGTTAGATGAGGATTATGAAAAATCGGCACAAGCAATAGAAAACTGGCTTTAATCATTAAGTTGTAGGCGCATATCATAATTGCCTCCCTAATAATCAAAATGACCAGTAATCTTGAAATTGTTTTTTAAATAAAAATTCACGGCAGCAACATTGTAACATTTAACCCCGCCCCATAATATCAAATTGGCATAATTTAATCTTGATAAATTTATTGTAGTCTCAGCAAAAAGCAAAGTCCCAATACCTAAGTGATGAAATTTATCCAAAACTGATGGTGCAAAACAAGCATACTTCTTATCTCTATTATTTATTTCAATCCCATAATTTTGCCACCTTACTATATCGTAATCGAATATCCATAATTGTGAAATAGCATAACCAATTACTTCGTTAGTCGTGCTATTTTTGGCGATGATAGTCAGGTAATTTGAATTTTCTAAAATATAGTCACATAAATATTCAACCGAAAAGTGGCGGGGCGAGAATTTCTCTTTACTTGCATTGCTTACATGCTGCAAGCAGGGGTTAAATTTTTTCAATTTGGAGTTCCGTCATTCTTTTGACTGATACAATGCTATTCTGTTTCCTTCTGTGTCTTCAAATTCTGCTACAAGTCCAACGCCGTTATTTGTTATAGGATAAAGGATTTTAGCGCCATTTGTAATCGCTAATGTTAATGTTTTATCAATGTTGCCAGTATTAAAGTATATTAATACGCCATTTTTTGTTGGTTGATAAATTTCCCCTTTTGCTAATGCACCTGAAATTCCAGTTTCTTTTTCAGTGAATGGAAATAAAGCCATTGCATTATTATCAATGATGGTTGTATCAAATGTAAAGTTGAAAACATTTGCATAAAACCTTGTTGCTCTATCCATATCTACCACTGGTATTTCAAAGTAAACCACTGGATTTGTTTTTTTTGATTGCTCAGTACATGAAAATAGCAATAGCATCAAAAAACCACAAATGACCATGGGCAGTTTAAGCTTCTTTGAATTCATTTTTTGTTTTTTTAACGGCCTAGCTTTGATTTTAACAATTCAACGTGATGTGATGTATGGAAGGAAGTGAAGATGGCCAATTCTCCTAAGGAAATTTTCCCTAAAATTGGATGAGGTAATCTATAGCTATCTAACGCATATTGGGTATGGTTATTCAATTTATCAATGAATGATTTATTCAATGATGCATGCTTTTGAATTAAATTATCTTTATCAATATATGCAACTGGTTTTGGTACATAGATTGGTGGTGCTTTTGCCCCAGCTTTTAATGCGTCTTTATATAACTGTTGAAGGTGTTCAAAAGATCGATTATTATTTTTATTCACACCATACATTAATCTTAAAATAGGTTTTGGTAATGCAAATCCGATATTTACTATCTTAAGCACTTTAATTAAGTGTACTAAATCTTGACCCGCAGACCATCTTCCATCTATATTTGTTTCAAATTCCTCTTTATTTAAATTGTTTACGAGCTCATTGAATTGAATTACATTTTCATCAAGTGATTTGATTATTGTTATTTTTTCCATATTATACCATTTAATTTATGAATTGATAAGTTCTTAGCATTTGACTAATTTAAAAAAATAATATCAAATTTAAGAGTGAAAATAACTATAAGGCTACCAGTAGGGAAGCCAATTGCTCAAGTTGAGTCGATCATTATTCATTATGTTGAAACTAGTGTTAATGCCAAAAACGAACTGTCCATGCTGAGAAGCCAATAGAAATGATGCTGGATGGGGAGCAAGGGGTATGATAAAAGTCAAATCGGCCATTTTCCGTTTATCGTAATTTGGTTTAAAGCAATAGGCAGATTTTCTCAAGAAAACTTCAACAATTTGTGGCTTTGAGTAGGATGAACTATTAGGATGTCAATTAGAGAATATATGCTAATGAGCCTCCAATAGAAAATGAACGAATAGTAAAATCCAGGACCCTTAATTATTTATTGCGATTCCTGCCTAAAGAACTATTTGTATTCTTATTAATTGATTAACTTTATTAGTGTGTTCATTTAATATCATTAAATCTTTATTTGTATGAATAAGACGAAATCTTACCTATTGTATCTTAAATGCATTATGGGATTGTTTTTCCTTTTTCTGTTTATAATTAAATCAGAAGCACAAACAAATTCTATTAACAATGCTGATTCAAGTGCTTTCAAATATTTTAAGGGAACAATTTTAGATAGTAAAACAAAGAATGAATTAACTTTTGCAACCATCTCCATATCTGGTTCAAACATTTCTACCATTAGTAATAGTGAAGGTAAATTTTTAATAAAAATCCCTTTAGATAGACAGGACGCAAATCTTGTTATTTCATTTTTAGGCTATAAAGATAAAGTTGTCTCAATTAAAGACTTGAAAGAAGATAAAAATTTATTGTATTTAGAACCTGCCAATTTTCTACTGAAAGAAGTCGTTGTAAATGTGATGGATGCGAATAAAATATTTACGAATGTGCTTAATAATCGTTCTAAAAATTATGGAGATAGCACTATTCAAATGGTTGGATTTTACAGAGAATCAATTAAAAAAAGACGTAATTATGTCTCTGTTTTAGAATCTATTGTTGGCATACAAAAAATGCCATTTTCATCAGTTGTGCAGGACCAAGTTACTATTTTAAAAGGCAGGAAAAATGCGGATTACGCTAAATTAGATACTGTCAATTTTAAGTTAGAAGGAGGTGTTTTTTCTGCCTTATTTATTGATATAGTTAAAGATCCAACTAATATTTTTTCAGAAAATGTATTTGATTTTTATAATTTCAGCTTTGAGGATGTTACCCAAATTAATGATAGGCAGGTGTTCATCATCTCTTTTAAACAAAAATCAACTATCGAAGATCCTGATCCTCTTTATAGCGGTAAATTATTTGTAGATGCAAAAAGTTTAGCAATCATAATTGCCAACTTTCAACTTAATGTTGAAAACAGAATCAAAGCAGGGCTAATTTTTACACGTAAAAAGCCAAATGGAGTGGTAATTTATCCAACTGAAGTTAGCTATCAGGTGGATTACCGTCAACAAAATAATAAATGGGTTTTTTCCTACTCTCGCGGAGATGTTACCTTTAAATTAAATTGGGATAAAAGGATTTTTAATACCAATTATACGACCACTTTTGAACTAGTGAATACAAACTGGGAAAATCAATCGAGTAAGCCGCAAATTAACAATCAAAAATTGAGTCCTTACGTTATTATGTCTGATAAAATTCCCAATGCTTCAGATGTTGATTTTTGGGGTGAATATAATATCATAGAACCTGAAAAATCGATCGAGTCGGCGATTAAAAAAATTAAAAGCAAAAACCTGAAAGAGATTTTAATTCAATAAAATATTTTATGCATTGCATTAGTTTTTTTAATCTTTTTTTATAGCCATATTCCAATAATTTTGTTTGTGTATCAAGGAGTTGACAATCAATTTCAAAGACACTTAACAATCACTATACAATGGCAAGAAAAATTAAGAAGAAAGGCATTTATTGTATTGAAGGACTTTGGGATCATCATAATATTCAAGACCAATCTACGGTACTACCCATTTTAGATTTATTGGAAAAGAGAGGTTATTGCAATTATATTTATCATGACTGTGCTACCAAATCAGAACTTGAATATTTTCTTGATAAGTGGAAAAATAAATCAGTAAATGAAAAGTACCCCATTTTATATTTAGCCTTTCATGGTGATCCAAGTAATATTTTTATAACACATAAAGACAAATATTCTCTTAAAGAATTAGCTGACTTTTTAGGAGATAAGTGCAAGGGTAAAATTATTTATTTTGGGTCATGCTCAACCTTAAATATAGATAAACGCAGAATTAATTCCTTCCTTGAAAAAACGGGGGCTATTGCAGCCATTGGATACAAAACAGATATTGACTGGATACAATCAACCGCTTGTGATTTATTTGTATTAGAAGCTTTGCAAACTGACAGTCTGGATACAAAAGGAATTAAAAGAATGCACAAGAAAATAATCACTGATTATGGCAACCTTCATAAAATTTTAGACTTGAGAGTGGTCATTAATGATAAACTACATTTTCGTAGGCAGAAAAATATTGCTTCTTAAAAATCATCCATAGGAACTATTCAAAAATTGGGTTTAGGATTGACCATTCCTTAGCACCCAACTACCTTCCTCGAACTCTGCTTCTAATTCTTCCTCATCCCAACCGCAATAGCCAATATAAATTTGTATTTCTTGTTCATTAGTAGCTTGAGTGTTAATGGCTTTAATCACCTGCTCCATATTACCACCCAAATAAAGGCCATTGGTCATTAATTCGCCTCCTTCAATAAGATCAGGTCGTTTGTGCAATACAAAAAGGTGTTCTCTATCAACAGGCCCCCCATCCATTAATAGGAATGGGTTGCTATGACTGAATTCATTGAGTTCATGCAGTGACCTCCCAAAGGGTTTATTTGTAACAAACCCTAAAGAACCCTTTTCATTGTGTTGAAGAAGAAGAATGGTGGTATGCTCGAAAAAACTGCCAATTAATGCCTCGGTACTTTTAATATACATGCCGGCTTTTAGATCCCTCATAAGTGCGTATGTTATGGGGTTATTTTACCGTCTTCATTTGAATAATATCCACAATAAATGCAAATGCCATTGAGAAATAAATATAGCCTTTAGGGATTTCAAAATGAAAGCCTTCTGCAATCAAGGAAATGCCAATCATCAGTAAAAAACTTAAGGCCAATATTTTAAAGGAGGGGTGCTTTTTGATAAAAAAACTAATAGGCTGCGAAGCAAAAACCATAATGATAACAGCTACAATAACTGAAGTGTACATTACCCAAAGCTCTTGTGCCATTCCAATGGCAGTTATGATGGAATCAACGGAAAAAACCAAGTCTAATAAAATAATTTCTAATAAAAGTTTTTTAAAGCTACTCGCTTTTGGAGCTACTGGCTGATCATTGTTATTTGCCAATTCTGTTTTATGGTATATCTCAACTGTACTTTTGTAAATTAAGAATAATCCACCTGCAATTAATATCAAACCTTTACCAGAAAAATTTATATCATAAATGGTAAATAAGTTTTGGTCTAATTTTAATATCCATGAGATTAAGGTTAGTAAAACTAGGCGCATTGCCATGGCTAAGCCCAAGCCCCAATACCTTAATTTATTTCTTTGACTGTCTGGTAATTTATCGGACAGTATAGAGATGAAGATAACATTATCTATTCCTAAAATTACTTCTAAAGAAATTAAGGAAATTAAAGGAATGATTGCATCAAGCATAATTGTAAATTTGAAAAGTAATTAAACTACTTAGTATCATCATAGCCGAACTTTTGATTCAGGGCAAATACAGCTTCAGCTGAAAAGTCGTTTTTGTGAATTAATTCAAGCTGCCCATCAATTAATCCTTTTTTAGTTGGTAATAATTTTGAATTTTTTTCAAAAATAGCATTGGCTTGTTCTTCATTGGATGTGCCTAGTTGCTGAATTGCCGCGACCACATCTTCCATTTGACAAATGACAGATAAAATTTGATTGGGAATCCAAGAGGTTATTGGAGTACCTCCAGTAGCCATAGCATATTTTGTATTTGCCATGATATATTTTTGTACAAACTGCCAATGGCCATTTCTGAAATGATAAATTTCTTCTAAAATGCCTAATAAATAACAAAGGCCAGTGACGTCTTTGTTTTCAACTAATTTACCCATCAAGCCCTTTGGATGCAATGTTTTCATTGATTTTTCAAGGTCTTTGAAAAAATCTTGCACACAGGTTGGACGATATAACCTTAGGTCTAATAAATACTTGGTGAGTTCATTTTCTGGATAATAAAAAATCACCCCAGAAAAAATATCTTGCATTGGAATAATATCATCCTGTGCACCAGTTTGTCCTCTAAATGCTTTAGGTTCATCCCATACATTTTCATACACTACTCCATCGCCAAATAATTCGGTATTGCCTTTAACCCCCATTATAAAAATTCTGAAGTCATTGTATCGTTGCCATCTTGATGCCTTCCACATTTCTTTTCTACGCTCATTCATTTGTTTCATCGTATTCCAATTCTTTTCTAGCAAATCACCTACAGAATGCGCTCCGCCATCTAAGGCCTGAATTGTCTGCATAACAGTTCCTACTAGATTGGCTGAAAAACGATTGATATCAACATGTAACATAATAAAGCCAACCTCGTCGGGCTGTCCGGAAAAACGATTGCACATGGTAATATTTTCCCAATTTAAATCACCGGCTTCGTCTAACTTTTGGTAATTACCTAATGAATAGGCGTAATGATAATCTAACCAAGCAAAAACGTTTAATTTATCAGCAATTTTACAAAATGGCTGTGCAATATTCGCTGGCAAAACATTTCTTGCCTTTCCGTATTTCCCATCTTTTCTAAATTGTTGAAAAGAAGGCTCCAACAAATAGGCAGAAGCTAAAAAACTATATGATCTAAACAAGGCTTGTAAAACAAATATATCTGTTTCTTTTTCAACTGTAGCTAAATGATTTTTAATGGCCAAAGTAGGTGCTACAATTCCATCCTCGGTATTCAAATAACCAAACTCATTATCATTTAATACAACGGGCATTTGATCCAAAACAGCTTGTAAATCGGCGTATTCACTGGGTAATTTTACCATGGGTGCTTTTACTGGAAGAAATCCATGTGCTGCACTCACATTAAAAAAGCCATCACTGTAGTTGGATAAAATAGACATAGTATTTTTTTAACAATTAAAGAATTTTGCGCCCAAATTAATGATTTTTTTGGGAAATAATCATACTAAAATACAGCTAAATCCCGACCATTTACAACGGGGCCAGCATACTTTGATTGAACTTCCTCCAATAAGCTTTCCAAACTGGTCCCAAAAGTTAATTGATGATTAAGTATAAGTAGTTTTGGCTTTACTTTATTTGCGATCTCGGCCAATTGATACGTTGAAGTGTGGAAGGTGGAATGATAATCCTGCCATCTTTGGGTGCGTTTTTTTAAGCCCGCGTGGGAATATACTTCATGTACTAAAATATCACAATCCTTTGCATATTTTATTAAATTTTCACTGTAAGTGCAATCGCCAGAAACGACAATTTTCTTATCCTTTGTTTGAAATACAAACCCAAATGCATGCGCCCATTGACCATGTTGCACCTTAAATGCAGTCACTGTTACATTGCTATCCTTGAAAATAACGCCTTCCTTAATTTCATTGGTTTGCACTTGATAAGCAATTGCATCTCCTTTTTCTAGTCCATTAATTCTTAGGGCGATATCTTCCTGATAAGCATTCATTAATTGATTGGTCATTTTTTTTGATCCAACTGGTCCATAAATACGGATAGGCGCATTTCGGTCTAATACAGCAGGTGTTAAAATGATATCGGCCAAGCCAATCGTGTGATCGGAATGTAAATGGGTAATGAATAATGTTTTTAACTGCGATGCCTCCAATGCAGGAAAGCCAAGTTGACTTGCTTCCGCCGCCCTTCTTACCACGCCAGGCCCACAGTCCACGATATAGGAGGTATTGTTGACTACAATGGCTAATGAAGGACCCGATTTATTCGGATCGGCAAAGGGAGTCCCTGTTCCTAATAAAACAAGCTTAGTAGCGGTTTGCTGCGCGTTAATAGGACCATTGGTGCACAGGAATAGGATTGTTATGAATGCGTGTTTCAACATTGCTTTAATCACTAGTTGTTGGGCGTAGCGGGTCCTTTTCGCATTGCTTTTACTTGAACAGGCCATGGATTGGGTTGTCCAGTTTGTTTATTGATTCCTAAATCTACTTTGTCTCTAGGGAAAGTTGCATTGTCTTCGCAAGCCATATAAACTAACATTGCAGTAAGCATGGCATTGTTTTTTAAATCATCAAAAATGATTTTGTCATAAGTGTCTCTATTGGTATGCCAAGTATAATTAAAGTAAGACCAATTTAAAGCGCTTAAGGAAAAACCTGGCGCCCCTACTGCGATAAATGAAGCGTGGTCACTTCCACCACCACCCGGCGTGCCAGGGAAATTTGTTTTTATGGAATCTTTTATACTGCTTGGTACAGCAGCTAACCACCTTGAAATATATTCACCAGCATATTTAAAACCTTGTCCAGAAATATTGACAATTCTACCTGTACCATTGTCCTGATTAAACAATGCTTGTAATTTACCAACCACTTCGGGATGATCTTCCACAAATGCTCTAGAACCATTCAAGCCTTGTTCTTCGCTACCCCAGTGTCCCACTAAAATGGTACGCTTAGGATTTGGATAGACAAGTTTTAAAATACGCATAGCTTCCATCATCGTTAAGGTACCTGTGCCATTATCTGTTGCACCCTGTCCTGCATCCCAGGAATCAAAATGTGCAGAAAGCATCACATATTCATCGGGCTTTTCGGTTCCTTTTATTTCGGCAATGGTGTTAAAATTAGGAACGATGCCTAAGTCTTTAGAATCCGTTTGAATGCTGATAATTGGATTGTCACCTTCCGCTACTAAGCGATATAAAGTACCGTAATCTTCCAAAGCAATATCAACAGTGGGGATTTTTGTGGTGTATGCATTAAAAATTTTATCTACCCCAAAACCGTTGGACCAGCCATTGGTTAAAATGCCTAGTGCACCTGCTTTTTCTAAAACAATAGGAAGCATTCTGGATGAATGTCCAGTTTTATTGATGCGTTTACGCCAAGCTTCGGTTTGCTCGGTACGTTCTTTTTTCATTTTATCAAATGATTCCTTGGTAGCAAATTGTTGCCAGTTATCGTCGGGTCTTCCCGTTGGCTGATTCATGGAAATCATCACAAACTTCCCCTTTACATTGGGCAACCAATTTACAAATGCAATTGAATCTGCCACATCCGGTAGGATAACAATTGCTGCTTTAACTGATTTTCCTTTTGTGGAAGGACTCCAAGACAATTGGGTTCCCTCTAAACTTTTTACTCTTGGCGAAAGCATATCAATATGAGTGATGCCGCGTTCCCAACCTTTCCACTCACCCCATTGTTCGTTGCGTGCATTGATCCCCCAACTAGTATATTTATTCACTGCCCATTCGTTGGCCTTTTGCATTTGAGGGGTTCCTACGAGTCTGGGTCCAATACCATCCAATAACTCATGTGCCATTATTTGTAATTGAGAATTATTGGTTTCTTCCTGTACAATTTTTTCAATTACGGTTTGTGCAGTTAAAGGCTTTGCTGCTAAAAAACAAAGCAGGATAAATAGGGTGATTGCAGATTTTGAATAAATAGCACCAAGGGTTCTTTGATTTTTCATATTGCTAATTTTAGAAAATACAATTTTTGAATGAGTAAACACCCTTGTAAGGGGGTGATTAAAACTTAATTTACCATCTTTTTCTTTATTATCGTCTCCAATCATTAGATTGCTTTTTTGGGGTGCATTTTATAGGCCATGACAGTTATTTATTATTTGTTGCTTCAATGTGCTTTTTAAATCTTAATATATTGTAAATCAATTAGATAGACTGAATTTAGTCCATGGATATACCCCCTGAACGGGGATCCTTTCTTTTTTTGCGAGAGGTTATCTACTTTTACCTAAATCGGATTGAACCACCTTACTATAAATCATCCATAATGTCACTGTCTTTTCAAGCGCAATTAAATAAATGGGGTAGTGAAAAAACACCCTTTGTATTTTTAATTGACTTTGAATGTCAAAAACCAAAGTGCTGGTCCTTAAATGAGCCAGTGGATGATTTCAAATATAATTTCAATGGGTTTACCAATATTATTTCAAAAAAACAGTCCGAAAATAGTTCAAATGCAACTGTTGAAATAAAGAAATATCCAATTTCATATGAAGACTATCAATTAAAATTTGATTTTGTAAAAAATGAGATTGAATACGGGAATAGTTTTTTAGTAAACCTAACAGCGCCAACAAAAATTGAAACAAATTTATCACTTGATTATATCGCAGAGCATGCTACTTCGAAATACATATGTTATTTAAAGGATGAGTTTGTCTCTTATTCACCAGAAACCTTTATTCAAATTAACAATGGTATAATAAGGTCTTTCCCCATGAAAGGAACCATTGATGGCAACATCCCTAATGCCGAATCCTTGATATTAGCGGATACCAAAGAATTGGCGGAGCATGCCACCATAGTAGATTTAATTAGAAACGATTTAAGTAAGGTTGCTACTAATGTAAGGGTCAGTAAATATCGCTATTACGAAAAAATTCAAACGCAACAAGGTGTGATTGGTCAAGTGAGCTCTGAAATTGAGGGTATCCTTCCCAATAATTATAATGAAATAATTGGGGATATTTTATTTGATTTATTACCTGCTGGATCGGTTTCTGGTGCACCTAAAAATAAAACCAAAGAAATTATTGCTAAGGCTGAGCAAATGGAAAGAGGATATTATACAGGGGTCGCTGGTTATTTTGATGGAACTAATTTGGATAGTTGTGTTTTAATTAGGTATTTACAAGCAAATAATATTTATAGAAGTGGAGGAGGAATTACTGCTAAGAGTATTGCATTCAATGAATACCAAGAAATGAAAAATAAAGTATATGTACCCACTTTTTGAAACCATTAGGTATATAAATGGAGTGCCTGAAAACCTGGTATTTCATCAACAAAGGGTGGACTACTCGCTTAAGCAGTTAGGATCAAATACTTCTATTGTTTTGGCGGACCATATAAATACATCAACAAATAAGCCTAACAAGGACAATAACCTGTATAAATGCCGATTGCACTACGATTTAATCGGAAATGCAACTGTCCATTTTGAGCCTTATTCTATTAAAAAAATCAATACAATTTCTTTACAAGAAATAGGGAATAAAGTGTATCCATTTAAATTTTCCGATAGAACTTGGATCAATGAAATTGTTTCAGCTGCGGGAACTGATGAAGTTATTCTTACGCACAATGGGTATATCAAAGATGCGAGTTATGCCAACCTGGTTTTTTTTGATGGAACCTATTGGTTTACGCCAACGCAACCTTTACTCATGGGAACGCGAAGAGCTGCTCTTTTAAAAGCGGGCATAATCAAAGAAGCGCCTTTACAAATAAAAGATTTAAGTAGATTTTTTCAATTTAAATTGATCAACGCTATGATGCTATGGGAGGAAAGCATAAGTTGTAGTGTAGAAGTAATCATTTAATGGTATTCATCAAAATAATTATTCCCATCCTCCTCCCAAACTTTTATATACGTTTAAGGCAGTAATTTTTTTTCTTTTGGCTATATTAATGAGTTCTAAATTAGATTGCAATGCATTTTGTTGTGCAATAATAACATCTAAATAAGGCACTCTCGCAGATTTATACAAATCAAGTGCGTTTACCACAGCAAGGCTATTTTTTTCATTCTTGTTTTTTGCAATCGTCGTAATTGCAGACAAATTATTTAATTCGCCAAACTCATTAACTACCTCAACATAACCGTTGATTATTTTTTGTTGATAATTAGATAAAGCCTCAATTTCATTTGCATTAGCCTGACTAAAATTTGCTTTAATGGCTGATTTGTTAATAAGGGGAGCTGCGAGGCCGCCTAAAAAATTGTAGGCCATTGATTCGGGTGTTCTCAAAAGGTAGGCGCTATTAAATGCTTGTAGTCCAATGCTAGAAACGATATTGAAACTTGGAAGAAAGGCTGCTTTTGCAGCTTTCACGTCTAAATTAGCCGCCTTTAAATTAAGTTCGGCCGCTTTTATATCTGGTCGATTCCGCAGTAAGTCTGAAGGAAATCCTTTATTTAAAGTAACATTAGCTTGGTATAAACTTTCTTTATTTCGCAGTATTTTTTGGGGGAATCTGCCAATTAAGTAATTCAAGCTGTTTTCCGTTTTATTAATTTGTTGTTGTATTTCCAATTCAAGCATAAGAAGCGTTTGTAATTGCCCACTAAATTGTAAAACAGCTAATTCGTTGCTTTTGCCTGCTTCTTTTTGTGCTTTTACATATTCTAATGCTTCTTTTTCTTTATTAATAGTTTCCTTTACAATATCCAATTCTATGTCTAATGCGATGAGTTCATAATACCATTTAGCAATTTCTGTCACCAAATTAATTTTGATATACTTAACGCCTTCCTCAGTGGAAAGTAGTTTAGTATATGCCGCTTTTTTTTGATTACTTAATTTTCCTCTAAAGTCAACCTCCCAATTGGCCTGAAAACCTGCGAATATATCTGGTAAATTAACTGGAACCCGATTATTGGGGGTGATATCTGTTGTACTATTACCTGCTCCATCCATGGTGTATAAACCAAATTTTCTAACACCGCCATTTAAATTTGCATTCAATTCGGGGTTTAATTTTCCTTTGTAAAACTGAAAATTGGATTTAGCCGATTCAATTTTTTGATAAGCTATTTGTAAGTCATTGTTATACACAAATGCGGTATCTATTAACGCGGTTAAAAAAGGGTCATTTAAAAATTCCTTTCTTTTAATTTGTATTATTGAATCATTACTTGAATTCGCATAGGAAGAGGGTAGTTCTTTATAAGCAATGGTATTTTGAACTTGCTTGCTATTTGAACATGCAGCTAATAGTATCGTTAGCGTAAAGAGAAAAATTAATTGCTTCATATTATATTTTTTCAGAAATAGCGATTTGGCTTTTCTTTTTTGATTTTTTTAATTCAAGGTTAGCGAATATGACATATAATCCAGGGATCACGAGCACTCCAAAAACGGTACCCAATAACATACCCCCTGTGGCTGTTGCTCCAATGGTTTTGTTGCCAATAGCACCCGCTCCACTTGTAAATAAAAGTGGTATAAGGCCTGCAATAAAGGCAAATGAAGTCATTAAGATAGGTCTAAGTCTAACCCTTGCAGCTTCAATGGCTGCTGCTAATGGAGTCATGCCTTCTTTTTGTTTTAGTGAGGCAAATTCTACAATTAAAATGGCATTTTTTCCTAATAAACCAATTAGCATCACCACCGCAATTTGTGCGTAAATATTATTTTCTAAACCAATTAGGTATAAAAACAATAAAGCCCCTACAATACCTGCTGGTAGGGATAATATTACAGGCATGGGTAGTAAGAAGCTTTCGTATTGTGCTGAGAGCAATAGGTAAATAAATAATAAACAAATCAGAAAAATAACAATAGTCTCATTGCCTTGTTCCGCTTGGTCTTTTGAGGATCCTGCCCAATCATATCCATAACCTTTAGGAAGTTTATTTAGGGCAGTAGCTTTAATGGCATCTAACGCTTGGCCACTACTTACTTTTTTTGCAGGCTCTCCATTAATAATAGCTGATGGATACATATTGTATCTTGTAACTTGTTCTGGCCCATAAATTTTTTCAATCGTTAAAAAACTAGACACCGAAACCATTTCTCCGTTTCTGTTTTTTACATTCAATTTTAAAATATCTTCTGGATGTGCTCTAAATTCTGGTGCAGCTTGAACCATAACACGGTATAACTGACCAAAACGAATAAAATTAGTAGCATATTCGCTTCCTAAAAATGTTTGAAGACTATTTAAAATATCATCTACTATTACATTTTTTTGAGCAGCTTTAGTGTAGTCTATATTTACCATGTATTGAGGAAAGGAGGCGTCAAATGAAGTATAGGTATTTCTCAGTGCTTCATGTTTATTTAATTCAGCAACGAAATCGTTAGTGACTTTTTCAAAAGCCTTAAGATCTCCTTTTCCTGTTTTGTCTAAAATTCTTAGTTCAAAACCACTCGCATTACCATAACCAGGCACAGGCGGTGGCGTAAAAAATTCAATTTTAGCGTCTTGAATATTTTTTGTTTTTTCTTTTAATATTTCAATGATTTCTTGGTCGGTATATTTTCTTTCGTCCCAATTTTTTAAACTAATTAGGTTCATACCAAAATTGGCGCCAGTTCCGTCTGTCAATACATTGTATCCTGTGAGTGTAGAAACGGAACTCACCATATCAAGGTTGTTTGCCACTTTTTGAATTTCATCTACCACTTTTTCTGTTCTTTCTAAAGTAGCCCCTGAAGGAGATGTGATATTTGCATAAATTGTTCCTTGATCCTCATTAGGAATAAATCCGCTTGGCACTAGTTTGCCTAAAATGCCAGTGATTAAACAAAATACTATTAAGGAGCTATAAATTATCACTTTTTTGTTGGAGATGAGTTGAATGATCCATTGAAATTTGTTTTCAACTTTATCGTATCCCGCATTAAAACCTTTAAAAAATCGGCTAACCAAACTCGTTGGTTTTTTATCATTGTTGTGGGGCTTTAGCAATAAAACACATAGCGCTGGAGTAAGGGTTATTGCCACCACTCCCGATAAAACAATTGCCACGGCCATTGTCAAGGAGAACTCTCTAAAGAAAATGCCTTTTGGCCCCGGAATAAAGGATACTGGAATAAATACCGCCGACATCACTAAGGTAATCGCAATAATAGCGCCTGTAATTTCTTTCATCGCATGGTCGGTTGCTTCTCGCGGGCTCATATGAAACTTCTCCATATTATAATGGACGGCTTCTACCACTACAATGGCATTATCTACCACAATTCCGATGGCTAACACTAATGCAAATAAGGTGATTAAATTTAAGGAGAAGCCAAAGAACTGCATAAATAGAAATGTACCAATTAATGAAACAGGTACAGTTAATGCAGGAATTAAGGTGGATCTCCAGTCCTGTAAAAAAACCAATACGACCAAAGAAACTAGTATAAAAGCCTCCAATAAAGTTTTTAATACTACTTTGATGGAAGCGTTCAAAAAGTTAGAAACATCGTAACTAACTGTATAGTCAATATCTGCATTAAAATTCTTTTTAAGTTCCTCCATCCGTTTTTTGATATTCCCAATTACTTCATTCGCATTGGTGCCAGGCCTTTGCTTTAATAGTACCGCCGCAGAAGGCTTTCCATTTTCTTTTGAAATAACGTCATATTCCTGAGAGCCTAGTTCAATTTCAGCTAAATCCTTTAGCTTTAATAATGCACCATCGGCTGTACTTTTTATAATTATATTTTGATATTGTTCTACTGTATTAAATTTTCCAATATACTTTAACACATATTGTAATGATTGAGGAGTTTTCCCCGAGGCGTCTCCTACTTTACCTGGAGCAGCTTCAATATTTTGTTCTTTTAAGCTATTGACAATTTCTTGACTAGAAATATTGTAAGCATGCATTTTTACAGGATTTAACCAAATGCGCATGGAGTATTCTCTCATTCCCATAATATCTGCAAACCCTACACCTTCGATTCTTTTTAACTCAGGTAAAATATTGATGTCAGTGAAATTGTACAAGAATTTTTCATCAATACTGGTATCGTTACTCAATAAATTCAAATACAATAACATACTATTTTGCACTTTCTCCACAATTACACCCGCTTTAACCGCTTCTTGAGGAAGTTCATCTAATGCCGATGATACCCTGTTTTGGACATTAACAGCGGCTAGCTCTGGATCTGTGCCTGATTTGAAAACAATACTAATTACACTTGTCCCATCGTTGCCAGATACCGAGGTCATGTAGGACATGCCAGGTACTCCATTAATGGCTCTCTCTAAAGGGGTAACAACTGCTTTAACACATGTTTCAGCATTGGCCCCTGTGTATTTTGTAGTAACCGTTACTTCGGGCGGCGCAATATTTGGAAACTGCGTAATGGGCAATTGCGTTAAAGCAATTACGCCTAAAAGCAAAATAAATATGGATATAACAATAGATAAAACGGGTCTATTGGTGAATTTTAATGACATTTTCCTTGAGTTTATTTTTTGGTATTGATGGGGTTCTCCACTAATTGAAATGCAATTTTATCACCCACTTTAACATTTTGTATGCCTTCAAAAATTACTTTATCATCCTTATTTACATCTTTGTCAATAACAAAGAAGTTATTAAGTCTAATAATTGGGTTAATCTTTTTTGAATAAACAATACCTTTTTTATCTACTAAATAGATATAAATATTCCCCTGTACTTCGAAGGTGGATTTTTGAGGTATGATTACAGCATTTTTAAATTGTTTCTTAACTATAATTTTACCTGTAGCACCTTCTTTTAATATTTTTTCAGGATTGGGAAATTTTGCTCTAAATGCAATATTCCCAGTTTCTTTATTAAATTCAGTTTCGGTTGTTTCAATAGTTCCTTCGTGCGGATAAACTGAATTATTGGCAAGCGTTAAGTTTACTTTATTATTTTTATTGTTGGATTGTATATAATCCAAGTAGTCAATTTCGGAAACATTGTAATAAGCATATATTGTTTCATTATTTGAAATACTTGTTAATAAGGAACCTTCATCTATTAGGCTTCCTTTTTTATTGGGAATTCTATTAATTACGCCATCAAAAGGTGCTTTTATTCTAGTATGTTCAATATGTAATAATGCCTGTTCTTTTGCCACTTTAGCCTCATTCACTTTTGCTTTATTAATACTCACTTTAGTGGAAATCAAATCAAATTCTGATTTAGAAACTATATTTTTATCCAAAAGTTTTTTTGTATTTTCAACTTCAATTTCTGAAGCCCTTAATTCGGCATTTGCACTTTGAATAACGGCTTCCGCTTTATGAACATGTTGTTCAAATTCTTTACTATTTAGTTTAAAAAGGGTTTCTCCTTTTTTTACAGTTTGACCTTCGTCAACTAAAATTTCTTCAACAAAGCCTTTAACCTTGCTTCTAATTTCAACATTTTGAAATGAGTTAATACTGGCTGCGTATTCTATTTCATAGCTAGTATCTTTCAATACTGGTTGAATCACTAAATACGTTTGTTTTTCTTCTTTTACTTTTTTATCCGAGCAAGAAATTAATACGAATGATATACAAATACCCCACACCAATGAATTCATGTTCATTATGATGACTTTAAATATGAAAAAATGAAATAAGCTACGATATTGGCAATAAAGAATTTAGCCAATTATGAAAAAAAGTACTCGGGAGGCGGAGTTGATAGTTCTGGATGAAATTGTACTTTATTTTCTGTGTTATACGGTAAGAAATTCAAATTTTGACAATTAAAAACGACTAAATCCTTTGATAAGCACGTGAACATTTTTAATGAAAAACTTTCATTGTCTTCTAAGGACTCATTTTCGCTTTTTGGAAAATCTTGACTATGTCCCTGACTTGATTCGCCTTCAGCATCTATAGACAAGTAAACGCCTGATTTGCTTTCAATATGATCATAAAAATGAACAGGTATATTCATACACAATATTTGCATACAAATAATGGTAAATACCATTTTTAATATAGGGTTATTATTTCTTTTCATTTTTACGGCACAAAACTAGT
This sequence comes from Bacteroidota bacterium, assembly GCA_947457075.1. GTDB lineage: Bacteria > Bacteroidota > Bacteroidia > Chitinophagales > Chitinophagaceae > Sediminibacterium. The sequence continues at coordinate 109,085 of CANGUG010000008.1, read as the reverse complement.
TCTTAAACAACAATATTTATAACAAATGGTTCAAATATTTTGTCGATAATCATCCTACTTTCCTTTGCATTAATAACATTTATGTTTCCAATAAAATCTTTAAATGAGAATTAAGCCTTTATTTTTATTTTTTGTAAACTCTTTAGATTGAATTTTGTTTTTATAAAAAAACATGCAATTATGAAAAAAATTTTCTTGCTATTTATCCCTTTTTTACTGACGCAGTGCGCAGTAATTAAGCCAGGAGAAGTGGGTATCAAACAACGTTTAGGAAAATTAAAAGGAGAGCCTACAACCTCGGGTTTGATTGGCTTTAACCCTTTTATAGCCCGTGTTGTGAGAACATCTACTCAAACTAATAACCTTTTGCTTACTTTAAACTTACCAAGTAAGGAAGGTTTAAGTGTTCAAGCGGACATAAGTATTTTATATCATATCGATAATGCGAAATTTAAAGAACTCCTTACACGATATGGCACAAATTACGAACCTATTATTACCGCAATTTTCAGATCCGCGTCCTCTGATATTTGTGCTCAATACTATGCAAAAGATATGCACTCAGGAAAGCGATCTGATATTGAAAGTGCTATTTATAAGAGAATGACGGAGAATTTAAATGGTAGTGGAATGATTGTTGAAAATGTATTAATGAAAAGTATTTCTTTACCAGTTGGTCTAGCTTCATCCATTGAACAAAAATTAAAGGCGGAGCAAGATGCAATGCGAATGGAATTTGTGCTTCAGCAAGAAAAACTAGAGGCATCTAGAAAAATTATTGAAGCTACAGGAGCAAGAGACGCACAATTAATTCAAGCGCAAGGTTTAACACCAGAAATTCTAAAAATGAGAAGTATTGACGCGTTTGATAAATTAAGCAAATCGCCCAATGCCAAAATAATCATAACTGATGGGAAAATTCCATTCTTAGTAAAAGAATAATGCTGGATTAGAAAACCTATAGTTTTAATTTTCCTTCTCCCAAATAAAAAAATCTGTAATAAGGACTTACTAAATACAATAGTAGGTCTTTATTCAGATTTTTTGCTTTACAGAAAACACTTACCGTGGTCCTTTCAGTTGATTATTGCTTTTTATTTTTTATTTACACCATTTACAATTTAAAAACTAATTTTATAATTGATTACAAATGAAAATCTATATATGAACCACTTTATCAGAAATATACTTGAATCAACTGGATTTGTTCATAAACTTAATAATAAAAGCATATCAACTTATTCTTATGCTAAAGCTTATTTCGATTTAAAAATAGTGTCAAAGCGATATTTGAAGGATATCGTTTTAATTATTTTAGGAATTTGCTCAGCCACTTTTGGTTTCAAAGGATTTTTATTGCAAAATAATTTTATTGATGGAGGCACAACTGGTATTTCATTGCTTATTTCGAATTTGACTAATTTCCCATTATATCTTTTAATCATTATTGTTAATATTCCCTTTGTCTTTTTAGGCTATCGTATGTTTGGTTTACAATTTGTTATAAAAACCAGTTTAGCCATCATTGGACTAGCCTATTGTTTGGCTTATATGAGTTTTCCAAACGTAACCAATAATGATATCCTTGTTGCCATTTTTGGAGGATTTTTCTTAGGAGCGGGTATTGGATTTACAATGAGAGGAGGGGCAGTTATTGATGGTGCTGAAATTTTGGCTATCTTTTTAAGTAAAAAAATAGGAGCTACTGTAGGAGATATCATTATCGTAATTAATATTTTTATTTTTTCTGCCGCAATTTATTTCCTTTCCGTTGAAATTGCATTATTCTCCATGGTGACCTATCTTTCAGCATCCAAAACCCTTGACTTTATATTAGAAGGGATAGATGAATATATGGGCGTTACTATTGTTTCCACTCATTTTGCGGAAATCAAAACCATGATTATTAACAAAATGGAAAGAGGGGTAACTGTTTATAAAGGCGAACGTGGTTATGGCTCGAGGGGAGAGATGGCCGATGTTAATATTTTATATACTGTTATCACTAGGATTGAGATGAATAAAATTAAAACTGAAATTGAGTTAATTGATCCTAATGCCTTTGTTGTAATACATAGTGTAAAGGATACTAAAGGGGGCATTGTAAAAAAGAAAGCCTTAAAGTATTAAGCCTAATAGTAGCGCTGCCGTTTTATTGTTTATTGGTCCCTTTGAGGCTTTCAAAAATCACCACCCAAATGTAAAATAGGCCCTATGGGTTTAGTAGGTAATGCTGCATTAAAAATGTACTTACTCCCGCAATAAATCCAATAATTGCAATCCAGCTAATTTTTTTCAAATACCAGAAAAAATCAATTTTTTCTATACCCATTACTGCTACCCCTGCTGCAGAGCCAATGATCAGGCATGAACCTCCAGTTCCTGCAGTGAAAGATAATAGTTCCCAAAAATAATGATCCTTTGGAAAGTCATTAAGGCTATACATACTTTGCAATGCAGCTACCAAGGGTACATTGTCTAAGACTGCAGACAATAAGCCAATACCGATTGCAACCAAACTTATATTACCCACAGTTTTATTCAATGAACTTGCCATTTGTGGTAATATCCCAGTTACTTCTAAGGCAGAAATACTCATTAAAATACCAAAAAAGAATAAAATGCTTGGGGTGTCTATTTTTCGAAGTGCATGGCTCACGGATAAACTTCCTTTTTCATCATTATGCTTTTTATGATGAATCAATTCCGTTATCGTCCAAATAATACCTAAACAGAATAACATACCCATGTAAGGTGGCAAATGCGTTAGGGTTTTAAAAATCGGAACAAACAATAAACATCCAATACCAGCGTAAAAAATAAGCTTTCTTTCAAAGGCATTATTGTTAAAGTGTAGGTTGTTCTCTACATTCATTTTTAATTCAATTTTCCCTTTAATCATATAATTAATAATTAAAGTAGGGACTACCATGCTTACTAAACTTGCTAAAAATGTTTGTTTTATTATATTCAAAGGTGAAATTTGCCCTCCAATCCATAACATAGTAGTAGTTACATCACCAATTGGACTCCAAGCACCCCCTGCATTAGATGATATAATTACTAGGCCTAATAATAACCATTTGGTTTTTTTATCTTGAATAAGTTTATTTAGAATTGATATCATTACAATGGTACTTGTAAGATTATCTAGTACTGCGGATAAAAAAAAGGTAATAATTGAAATAAGCCAAACTAACTTTGTTTTATTGGTGGTTTTGATACTTTCTGTAATACTATAAAAACCATCATGCGCATCAATAATTTCAACGATCGTCATGGCACCAAGTAAAAAAAATACAATTCCACTAATTGAACTTAGGTGGTGTGAAAGTTGTTCAGTGATTAGTTCTTTATTTTGAGCATTTGAAATAATAAGCGTCCAGCAAAGCACAGCTGTAATCAACGCAGTGGCTGACTTGTTAATGCTTATACTATGTTCTAGTGTAATGGCTAAATAGCCAATTACAAATACGATGATTAATAGGGGTATCATATTTGCAAAAATAGGGGTTAATGTAGTTAATTATTAGCTAAAGCACTGTTTTATACTGCCGGGCATATTTGAATGAAATTTCATATTTCAAAAGTTCATTTTTAATGTATTTTTACAGTCAACGCAGCAAAATGACGTCTAAATGACGCCTATTTGTCACTAATTTATTCATTTACACATATCATATTTGCACATGGAATTTGGTGAAAGATTAAAAGCGTATAGGACCAGTTTGAATTATTCACAGAAAGAACTTTCTGAACAAACCGGACTTACGCTTAGAACCATTCAAAGAATCGAAAATAATGAGGTAAAACCTAGCCTTTACTCAATAAAGGTGATTGGGGAAGCCTTGAAAACCGATCTCTCTGCATTTGTCAAAAAATCTGACACCAAGCCTTATGAGTTTAATTTAACCCTTAAAATCACAGATATGAATCAATTCCTAAATGACTTAAAAACGCTTGTAAAAACCCACTGGAAAACAATTTTAATCATTGCTTTAGCAATATACCTTTTTACGAGTTATACTGATATTAAAGCAGGTATTATGGACGCTTGGACGGGGAAATAATCCATAAATATATTTTATCTTTAAGATTAACATAATTCAGTTTTTTAATCCTTTAAATTATTTATTTTTATCTTTTTATTTTTTTAAAATCATCCCTTATGAAAAAAATCCTTTTATGTGTTTCGTTCCTTTTTTCTTTAGTACTTTTCACTACGCAGCTACATGCACAAACTGCCGATGAAATTATTGAAAAGTATATCAATGCAATTGGCGGTAAAGAAAAGTGGACTCAGGTTAAGTCAATGAAAGTAAGCGGTTACATTGAAGTTCAGGGCATTAAAATTAATTTTACGCAGCAAGCTATTCAAGGAACTGGCGTAAGAGTGGATGCGGAATTCCAAGGACAAAAAATTATTGATATTACAACTCCTACTATGGGCTGGTCTCAAAATCCATTTGGTGGAAAGTCTTCATTGCAGCCAATTTCAGAAGAAGAACTTCAGCAAAAATTAGACGAATTAGACATTCAGGATGAATTCGTTGATTATGCTAGTAAAGGCTCAACTGTTGATTTTATTGGAAAAGATGAAGAAGAGGGAAATGAATTTTATAAAATTAAAATGGTCACCAAAAATAAAAATGAAAGTGTTTATTTTTTTGATGTAAATACTTCTTTAATTTATAAAGAAGAAAAAACTGTGAAGCAACAAGGACAAGAAATAAAAATGACCACTAAGATGTTTGATTATAAAACAATACCATTTGGAATAAAAGTGCCTCATAAATCTGAGCAAATGGGACAAATTTTAGTAACAGATAAAATTGAAATCAATCCTGTAATTGATGAAAATATTTTCAAAGGGAAATAATATGATAAAGTTTAAATTCATTATAGGTGTGTACTTGTTGATAGGTATAACTATTGGACATGCACAGAATACATCTTCATCAGTATTGACGAACTCCTCTTTTTTTCAATCAATGTCTGCAAGAAATTTAGGGCCATCTACCATGAGTGGAAGGATTACTAGTATTGCAGGTCTTACCATTGACAATCAGATTAATTTATTTGTGGGTACTGCTGGCGGTGGAATATGGAAAAGTATGAATGGAGGTATTTCTTTTACTCCCATTTTTGATAAATACTGCCAGTCAATTGGCGCTTTAGCGATTGATCCTAATGCTGTTAAAATTATTTATGCAGGTACAGGTGAAAGCAATATGCGTAATTCTGTCTCAATAGGTGATGGGATCTACAAAAGCACAGATGCGGGTTCTAATTGGCAGAAAATTGGATTAGATAGTACTGAACATATCAGTAAGATTTTGATTGATCCTTCCAATTCTAAAAGCATTTTCGTTTCCGTGCCTGGTCCATTATGGAGTCCAAGCAAACATAGAGGACTTTACCATTCCAATGATGGGGGTAAAACCTGGAACAAAATATTGTTTGTTGATTCAGAAACAGGTTGTGCAGATATTGCTATGAGTCCAACAAATTCAAATGTACTATTAGCAAGTTTTTGGAAGTTTAGAAGACAACCATTTTCGTTCAACTCGGGCGGAAATACAAGTGCTTTATATAAGTCTATAGATGGCGGGAAAACATGGAAAAAAATTGAAGCAGGTTTGCCAGAAGGGGACCTAGGTAGAATTGTAGTAACGATTAATCCATCAAAACCCAAAGAAGTATTGGCTATTGTGGAAGCAAAAGTGCCTGGATTATACCAATCTCAGGATGAAGGGGATACTTGGACTAAACTAGCCAGCACGGACAATATTACTGCAAGACCTTTTTATTTTAGCACCCTAGAATTTGATCCAAAAGATCCAAAACGTGTTTATCGACCCGCATTTGATTTTCAATATTCAATTGATGGTGGATTTGCATGGTCTAATACAATCATTGGGGATGTGGTTCCACATGCCGATCATCATGCTTTATGGATTAATCCAAATAATACCAATACTTTGTATTTAGGTACAGATGGAGGTGTTTATGTAAGTCAAAATAAAGGGGTTTCATGGTCTTTTTTGAACAACCTGCCTGTTGGTCAATTTTATCATGTTTCAGTAAGCAATGAAAAGAATTTCAATGTTTATGGAGGATTACAAGACAATGGATCCTGGATGGCGCCAAGTTCATCACCAGGGGGTGTTTCAAGCACTGATTGGAAATTTTTAAATGGGGGGGATGGATTTTGGGTACAACCTTCTCCAATTAATTCAAATATAGTTTTTGCTGAATCCCAAGGTGGTGAAATCAATAGAGTTAATTTGACTACCGGATTAAGTTACGCCATTAAACCACAAAGAAACCCTGGCGAAGATTTACACCGATGGAATTGGAATACCCCAATTGTGGTTGGGAAAAGTACTAAGCGAGCAGGGGGGTATAATTTATATACTGCCAATCAATATTTGTATAAATCCACAGATGAAGGAGAAAACTGGACCAAAATTTCACCGGACCTAACCACAAATGATAAGAATAAACAGAATACAGAAAAAAGTGGGGGCATTACAGGTGATAATACCAGTGCGGAAAATCACTGTACTATTTTTACTATGTCACAGGATCCCCGAAATGAAGACGTTATTTGGGTTGGAACAGATGATGGACAATTGCAGTTTACCAATAATGGAGGAAAAAATTGGACTAATTTATCTTCTAATATTTGGGCTGCCGGTGTTCCAAAATTTGCATGGATTTCAAGTATCGAATTGTCTTCAAAAAATCCAAATAGGGTATATGTAACATTAGACAATCATGCTTATGGCGACCATACTACTTATGTAGTGGTGAGTAATGATGCTGGAAAGACATGGAAGCAATTTCAGTCTAAAGAGTTTACAGGATTTGCTCATGTGATTAGAGAAGACCTTGAGCAAGAAAACCTTCTTTTTGTAGGAACTGAAATGGGTTTATTCATATCAATAGATGCAGGTGCCACTTGGATGAGAAGTAAATATCAAAATATTCCTTGGTATGCCCTTGTCAGAGATTTAAAAGTAGTGCCTCAAACAGGTGATTTAGCTATTGCAACACATGGAAGAGGTATATATGTGCTTGATAATTTAGCCTCTTTAAGAAGACTGATTCAATCAGACCTCACAAAGGAAGTGATATTTTATCCAGTAGCAAATTTCAAATATGACTTTGCGCCTCAGGTTCCTTCGGAAGATGGGAATTTGGCTGGTTGGATAGCAGGAAACAAAGCAAACCTCCCGGCATTTGAATATTATTTGAAACAACGTTCAGAGCAGTCGGTAAAAATTGTTTTGTATGACGAAAAAAATAATAAAATCAAAGATATCAATGCAACCTCCAATAAGGGGCTAAATAGAGTTTATTGGGGACTTGACCAAAATCCATGTAAAGTTGCATTAGGTGGCTTTACGGCAGGGTCGAGTGTTTTGTATTCTTCTGTATTAGGACCCAAGGTTAAAACAGGTAAGTATAAAGCTGTTTTAGAAGTAGGTAACCAAAAATTTGAACAAACATTTTTGATCGAGCCAAATAATGAAAAAGGATTTACTGCCAACAAAATCAATCAACTAAATGAGCAGTCGATGCGTTTATTTAGGTTACATGAAAAATTAGCAGTGTTGGTAGATTCTTTAGACCGTTCTATTGATCAACTTTCAAAGAAGGGTAATTTATCTTCAATTGAAATAGAGAAACAAAAATCTTTGGATAGTTTAAGAAAAGAAATCATTGAAACAAAACGCAAAACAGTATTTTTTGACGAATTCAAATTCCGCAGACGATTAAGTGATGTGTATTTTTCTCTTATATTAAGCATTGAACCTTTTTCTCCATCTAGAATTGGAGCAATTAGCGTTCTTGAGGATGAATTCATGAAAATTGAAAAAACTTTTTATGGTTTATTAAAGTAGGTTCTATTTTTCATTTCAAGCCCCTTGTATTATTTCAATTTACAAGGGGCTTTTTTTATGTGTCGTAATATACAATAGCGTAAGTGTATTAAGTATTTTGTACAACTAGAAAATAGATAGGCATGCCAATTGTAATATTTATAGGGAAGGTAACAGCAAGTGCCATTGGCAGAAAAAGACCTGGGTTTGCTTTAGGGACTGAAATTTGCATAGCAGCTGGAACCGCAATATAAGAAGCGCTTGCGGCTAATATAGCTAACATAAAACGGTTGCTGATATCCTGCGTTACAAAACCACTTAATATGGCAACGAGTATTCCATTGAATAAGGGAATAAAGATGGCAAAAACCACTGGGAACCAACCAAAGGAAAAAAATGCTTTTAGTTTTCTGCCACTTGTAATACCAATATCTAAAAGAAATATGGCTAAAAAACCTTTAAAAAGGTCATTTGTAAAGGGTTTGATTCCTTCTGCTTGCTTAGCGTTGGCTAAAAAGCCAATAAATAAACTACCTAGGATAAGCAAAACACTTCCATTGGTAAATGAATGTCTTATGGCGCTTCTTTTGTTTATCTTATTGGTATCCTCTTTACTAAATATTGATATTAATAGTAAGCCAATAATTATGGACGGGGATTCCATCAATGCCATAATTGCTACCATATGACCATGTAATGATAATTGTTGTGATTCAAGATAAGAAACTGCTGTTACAAATGTAACAGCGCTTACGGAACCGTAGGCAGCAGCGATAGCACCTGCATTAAATACATTTAGTCTTTTTTTAAGTATAAAAAATGTATAGAGTGGAATAATCGTGGATATAGAAACGCCAAATAACATGGACCATCCAATTTCAATTGTAAAGTTTTCATGTGATAATTCTTGACCCCCTTTAAATCCAATGGCAAATAATAGGTATAACGAAATAAATTTTGATGAATTTGCAGGAATTTCTAAATCACTTTTTAAATATACCGCACAAACGCCAAGTACGAAAAATAGTAAGGCGGGATTTGTTAAATTGTCAATGAGTAATTGATAGTTCATATGCTGTATTATCTAATTTTTGAAAATTTCAATCTTTTGCCTACTGCGTGATTATTAATAAGCCCATTTTCGTAAACAACATTCCCATTTACCAATGTCTTTACAATTTTACTTTTAAAGTTTTTATTTTCAAATGGAGACCATTTGCATTTGTATAGTATGTTTTTGGGACTCACTTTCCAGGTATCATTTAAATTTAATAGCACTAAATCGGCGTAATATCCTTCCCGTATATAACCGCGCTCTTTTATGGTATATATTGCTGCAACATGGTGGCACATTTTTTCCACTAATTTTTCAATACTCATTTTACCATTTGATACTAATTCAAGCATGGCAGGTAATGCATGTTGTACCAAAGGGCCTCCCGATAATGACTTAAAGTAGCTGCCGCTTTTTTCATTAACCGTATGTGGTGCATGATCGGTGGCGATAATATCAAGTTTATTTTCAAGTAATGCAGTTAAAAGTCCCTCTTTATTTTCTGGTGATTTGATGGATGGATTCCATCTTATTTTAGCACCTAATTCTTTATAATCGGTATCAGAAAAAAATAAGTGATGCACACATGCTTCAGCGGTAATTCTTTTTTCGTGTAAGGCTATAGTGTTGTCAAATAAATTGGCCTCTGCAGCTGTTGATACATGAAATACATGCAATCTATTATTATGCTTTTTGGCAATTTCTATAATACGTTTTGTAGCAACAAAACAAGCTTCTTCGCTTCTTATAGCTGAATGAAATTCAATAGGTATATTTTCACCATATTTTTGACGGTATAAATCTATATTATGATTAATGATACTGTCGTCTTCGCTATGTAAAGCAATCAGCGTTTCTGATCGACTAAAGAGTTTTTCTAAAAATTCAGGATAATTTGCTAATATCCCTTTATCATTATTAAAATATAATCCATCGTCCGTTATTCCACATACGTTTTCATTGTCAGTTTTTAATGCCTCTTCTAAATTATGTTGACTTATTCCCATAAAGAAGGAATAGTTGGCAATGGATGTTTTTGATGCAATAAGGTATTTTTCCTCTAATAATGCCTGGGTTAATGTATTTGGAATGGTATTTGGCATATCCATGAAGGAAGTGATGCCACCTGCTACAGCTGCCCTAGATTCAGAATAAATATCGCCTTTATGCGTCAAACCTGGATCTCGAAAATGAACTTGGTCATCTATGACACCAGGCAATAAATGTAAGCCTTCCCCATTAATTTCCTTAAACGAACTCGCATCAGTTATATTAATAGTACTAGCAATTTTTTCGATACGTTCATTTGAAATGAGTACATCTGCAACAACCGTTTTGCCCTCATTGACTACAGAAGCACTTTTTATAATTGTTTTCATTTATTCTTTTTTTGTTGCCCTCTCTAGTTTATCATTAATGGTTTTGCCCAACCCTTCATTCGGAAATTTTTCAGCTATGATTACATCAAGTTTATCTTGATCTAATCGATGCATTGCAGCGTATAAATTTTTAGCAGCTTCGTGTAAATCTCCGGAACTAGAAAGTATTTCTTGTCTAATAATAGTGTGGTCAGTCACTGCGTCTTTAAAAAGGAGTAATCCAATTTTTTTACCTTCAAAATCTTTTATAAATTCTGTTATGTTATCAGTTAAGTAAGTGTCGGTCATTGGAGCATAATGTCGGGTTAGCATGCCTGGAGCGTTTGGCGCTTGATCATCCACTGTTTTCATACCAATTTTACTTCCAATTACTTGCTCGATTTCTTCGGCAGCGATTGAACCATGTCTATATAAAATAGGTTTGTTATTTTCAAAGCCAATAATGGTAGATTCTAATCCTTTTTCACATTCTCCTCCGTCCAAAATAACGTCTAGTTCTTTTTCAAAATAATTGAAAACATGTTGTGCACTAGTAGGACTTATTGAACCAAATGGGTTTGCGCTTGGCGCTGTTAAGGGGAAGTCAATTTCATTTAGTAAAGCCAAGGTGAGTGGATGATTGGGTACTCTTACCGCCACAGTTTCTTTGCCTGCAGTGATTAAATCAGATATATGGCTTCGCTTTTTAAGTACTAATGTCAATGGACCTGGCCAAAATTTTTCTGCCAACATATAGGCAGTTTCTGGAATGTCTGTTGCAATTTCAAATAGGCTTGAAATTGACTTTATATGCACAATTAAGGGGTTGAAGTAAGGCCTTTTTTTGAGTTCAAATATTTTTTTAATAGCCATTTCGCTATAAGCATTCCCTGCTAAACCATATACCGTTTCTGTTGGAATTGCTACCAGCTGGTTATTGATGAGTACTTCTTTTGCTTTGCTTATTTCCTTAGTGATCATACTTTCATTTATGGGTTACAAATATCGCAATACATAGGGTCCTCGGTTTTTTTCCCTTTTGGATATTTTTCTTCTTTTGTAAAACTACATTTTTGACAAGAATATTGGTAGCTTAATGTACTTTTTGTTGGGCTATTACAAATTTCACAAGGCAAACCCTGGTTTACCGCTGTTACCCCAAATCCTGGCATACCACATTCAGGACATTTGGATTTGATTTTTTCAATAAGTTTTTTAGTAGCATTTTCAATTACCCTCATTCTGGTAGGGTTATACATTGCCCGCATATCAGTTTCGATATATGCCGTTTCAAATTTAGAAATAAAATAATTAAAAACTTCGTGTAATACAATTGAATTGGTTATTCCCTTTTTTATATCATTAAATTCATCTTTAGATTTTCTAAGGATCAAACCATGCGAAGGAAATTTAGCTTTTTTGGCAAATTCCAATAACATTGACTCATTAGTGATAACAGCGCCATTATAATTTGTTTCAACGCTGAGTTCTCTTGCCACTATTTCTAAGCCATTTTTCCTATCTATAAATACTAAGCATTCATCATCTGAGGGTAAAAAATAAATACTTGGGTGTGGTCCAAATGAACCCTCGCTAGCAATAGCTAAATCGCAATTCGTTAACTCCATAGCCATAAAACATTTATTTCTCGCAGTGGCTATCGGATCATGTTCTCTTTCAATTTCACCTGTAAAAGTACCAAGTTGATCAGTATCTAAGTTGGGTACTACAAAACATTTTACACCTAATTTATTTTCAATAATTGGTGCTATTACTTTTTCTTTTTCGTGTTTGGTGGCAATTACTAAATTTCTTCCTTCAAACATTATTCCTCATTTTCTTGCAATGAAATATATATTTCAGAATGAACTACAAGTTTTTTATTATTATTTTTGGCTTCTGTTAAAATTTCTTCTAATCTTTTAATCTCGCTTTTTAAAGCAGGTATTCTTTCCTCAGCAATCACATCTTTTTTACCAAATCGCTCTTGTGAACTCCAATTTTTGATGTTTAGAAAATCAAGTTTAGAGTTAAATAAATTCATTAAAATGTCTTTCGCTTCCTCTGCAGTAAAGTGATTATTAATGATTGTCAGTTTTTCAGTTTGATTCATAAAAATTTGTTTAAGGCGTTGACTTTATTTTGGTAATTAATACCCCTGATATAATACCTAGTGAGGCGAATAATTGACTATTTATTTTATCACTGGTAGTGAAAGATAGTACTATAAAAACAATCATTACTACAAGGCAGATAGTGGTTTTCGCTTTGGTTAATTTCATTCTATTTGCATATTTATTGCACCCTTGTACTTAAATTGTCATTTATGCAGAATAATGACAAAAATACAGCTAAACGGTGGGTGGGGTAAAATTCCACTTTTTTATTTATAATTAATATTTATATTTGTAATTATATACATAAGTAAATATTATGAATTATACCTTAAACCAGCTACAAATTTTTTTAAAAATTGTACAAACACAAAGTGTCACTAAAGCTGCTGAAGAACTACACCTATCTCAACCTGCGGTTTCAATCCAGCTGAGAAATTTTCAGGAACAATTTGACATCCCTTTAACCGAAGTGGTGGGACGAAAAATTTACATTACCGAATTTGGACGTGAAATTGCAGAAGCTGCCGAGAACATTATTAATCAAGTTTATGCGATTAACTACAAAACACAAGCGTATAAAGGTCAATTAACAGGTCGATTAAAATTCTCGGTAGTATCTACAGGGAAATATGTGATACCTTACTTTTTATCTAATTTTATGCAAAAGCATAATGGTGTTGAATTAACAATTGATGTAACCAATAAAGATAAAGTAATTGAGAGCTTAGAGAACAACGAGGTTGATTTTTCCCTTGTTTCAATACCACCCAATTCTAATAAATTCGAAAAACTTGATTTGTTGCAAAATAAATTATTCTTAGTGGGTAGTTCCGAAGCTGAATTTAAAAAAACTACTACTAAAAAAGACTTGTTCAAAAATTTACCGATCATATTTAGGGAAAACGGATCTGGGACGAGACAAACAATGGAAAAATATTTTGAACGCAATAAGATTTCCGTCTTAAAAAAAATGGAATTAACATCGAATGAGGCGGTCAAACAATCTTTGTTGGCTGGTTTAGGCTATTCGATAATGCCCTTAATCGGCATTAAATATGAATTACAAAATAATAAATTACAAATCATCCCTGTAAATGGGTTGCCGATAAAAACATCATGGAGTTTAATATGGTTGAAAGAAAAGAAACTTTCACCGGTAGCGATGGCTTTTTTAGAAGATTTAAAGAAGGAAAAAGAGCAAATTGTAGAAAAAAACTTTAAATGGAACGAAGATTATTAGTAAAGCCATAATTGGTATATACCCACTCAGAAATTTACATCAATAAGGGGGATATTCAATAAGGGTGAAATAGGGCATTTTACCTCTTTTCAGCTATTTAACCTGTAAATAAATACAGTAATAATAAAATATATTAGTTATTTTAGTAATAAATTATAAACTACTTACTAAAATAAGCTTGTATATGACAAATTCCCAAATACCAACTGCGGCCATTACCCCATTGTCGAAACTCTTTTCTATTATCATACTAATGATGATGATACTGAGTTGCCAAAATAAGCATAATCAAAACAAGGATAACAATGCCACTGAAATGCCAGAGAAAATTGTGTATGTAGTGAACACATCACAAGACTTTGAAAAACCATGGCTAGCTTTTAGAGAAGAACCTAAATATGATGGTAAATTAATTTATATGTTACCTGATGGGACAAGACTAAAAGTGATTGGGGAAGATAATACAGGAAATTTTGTTAAAGTGGAGCTTATTGATAATATCGGATATGTTAGTAAAAAATATTTATCTGATAATATGATAAGTTCAAATGAGGGTCAAGATATTTTAAGCGTATCAAAGCAGATTTTAAGCAATTTGAAAAGAGGAAATATGAGCACACTTACCAACTATATGTATGGCAATTCCGTTGAATTTTTTTACTGGAATATTAGTAAAAGTCAATTACAAAATGGAAGCTATAGAGACTTGCCCGATTATAACGGGGTTAATTCTATTTCAGGACAATCTTTTACCGAGCAAATTCAAAATCACCTTGATTTTAGTAAATGGAATATTAATTACTTAACCAATTCTGGACAAGGTTTTTTCCCGGCAGCAGGTTTTGGTGGTGGTTCGATGACCCCTCCGGATAAAGAGGATTATATTGTTCGAGTTGTTGAGCCCAATAGGGATATGCCTGGGGCTGAATTATGGTTTGTCTTTAAAAAAGTGGGCAATACCTATAAGATAAAAACAATTGGTTCATGGGATTGGACTCCTTAGTACTTAAATTATTTCTAATAGAAATTGGAACAAATTCGTTTCAGTAGGGATATTTAATTTCTTCCTTAATCGATATCTGCTAATTTCTACCCCTCTCACAGAAATACTCATTAATTGAGCTATTTCTTTCGAAGACAAATTCATTCTTAAATAAGCACATAGCTTTAATTCATGTGCTTTTAAGGTAGGATACTTTTCACTTAATTTTACTAAGAAGTCGCCGTGTACATTATTAAAATGTATCGAAAATTGTTCCCATTCATCATTCAATTTTTCTTCCTCTGCTAAACTTCTCAATAATTTTTTTAGCTCCTGAGAATCCAAACTTTCTTTTTCGTTTTTATTTAAATGTTTAAGGGTATCCTTAATTTTCAAAATGAATTCTTTTTTCTGAACGAGGTTCATAGCCGAAGAGGCGAGCTCTGAATTCTTATACTCAATTTCGGATTCTAATTTTTCATTTTTTATTTGAATTAATTTCTTTTCAGTTTTCTCTAATTCAATTTGATGTTTTAATTCTAGCTCCTTTTGTTGCTCCTTGTATCTTTTTATATATCTCGCAGCTTGAATTTTATACAGCATATATAAGATGATAAAAACTAAAATGATATAAATGATAATTGACCAATAACTCAAATACCAAGGGGGTAGTACTTCAAATTGATAGCTTGAAATAGGTGATTCATTATTAAGATTGCTTCTAACTTTTACTTCAAATACATATTTGCCTGGAGGTATATTGGTATAATCCTTTTCATTTCTCTTACTCCATTCTGACCATTTTTTGTCGAATCCTTTTAATCTATAGCTATACTCTAAATTTATTTGTTGTTCGTATAAGGGGGATATATATTCAAAATGAAAGGAATTGTATTTGTATTTTACGCGAGGAATAATTGTATTTTCAGGTGATTGATCATCAATGTTTGTATTGTATCCTCCAAACAATAGACTGTCTGTTTCCCCTTTAATTCGAACTGTTCTTATGAATAGCTTTAGTGGGCTAATATTTTCTTTGTATTTTTCATAGTTTATTTGATAAAATCCCTTTTGACCTCCAATAAATGTATTGTACCTATCAAAGGAAAATAAGTTTTCAAAGCCACTTAATATATTGCCATTTAGTTCAGGGATGTAAATAATTTCTGGTTTTTCTCCACTAAAATCAATTACACCAATATTTTTATTTTCTACAAACCATATATTGCCCTGTATATCTTCCTTTAAATATCGTACACTTTTATCACCATATATATTTTTATAGGCTAAAGACATTTCAAATAGGTCTTTAGCGTCGTTATATTCATAAATACCTTTTTCTGTAGCTATGAGTACTTTATTTTTTATTTTATACAAATGATTGTTCAGGGTTGACGGTAAGCCATTTTTATTGGTATATAATTTGGTACTAGAGTCGTTTAAATTTATCTTATAAACACCACGATAGGGGTGTGATACCCAAATATTATTTTTTGCATCTACTGCTAAAAACCTTGCTGATCCTGAGAAGCTTTTAATGTTCCCAATATCAATTAGGCTATTGCCATTTTGTTTAAACAATCTCACCTGCTCATAAGTACCTGCAGCGATAATGTCTTGTTGTAAAGTATTTTTGAGCGATTCAAAAATCCAAAAACCGCTAATTTTATCAATATTACTAACCTTATTGTTTTCAATTTTATATAAACCATCCTCCTTACCTGCATAAAGTTGATTGTTAAGAATACCTAATTTCCAGGTTTGCCCCTCTGAGATATTAACAAGACTATTTTTTAAATAACTTAAGTCTTTTTTATTTTCAAAGGGTTGTTCAAAAATGCCATTTGAAGTAGCAAAATAAATTTGATTATTGTGCACTTCCACACTGTAGCCCGATCCGTCACTAAATGCTTCTGGATTAATGGTTTTTATGGCACTGTTAAAAGGGATAAATGCTATACCATTATTTAACCCTATCCATATATTTTTGCTTTTATCAATTAAGGTTGACCTGATATTATTATTTTGTAAACCTTCTTGCTTGCTGAACTTTTCAAGAATTTCCCCGTTCTCATTAAATAAATAGGCGCCATTATTGTAGGTGCCAAGTAAAAAGTTAGCTTCATCAATTTTTTCAATACTTGTAAAGTGCTGGTTATTGTTGATCCCTTTAATAGTAATAGGAACAAACCCATCCTCACTTAACTGATATAATCCATTTTTAGAAGTAGCAATAATGCTAGCTCCTTTTTTATAGTCAGAGATAGCAGTTATATAAAAATCGACAGGCAGGTCTTTTTTTGGAATCAACATCTCCCAATTGCCTCCTTTATATACCATGATTCCCTTGCCTTCATCATGTGCAATTACTTTATTTTGGTATTTACCTAGGAAAAACCAATTTGAGCTAGGAGGAAACACTTTTATTTTTCCCTTACTTAATTTAAATAGCCTGGAAATGGATCTAAAAAACACGTCTTCGCCATTAATGGCAATATTCCAGATATCGGCAAATTTTTGATCAGACTCATCTAGTAATCCCTTTAAACTTGTAAAAGTAAGTTTCCCGTTATTGTTTGGACTCAAGTACCCCATTTCGTCCTGCCCACCCACATAAATTTTGTTCAGCCCCAGTTCAATGGACCAAACTATTGTTTTGTTGGGCAATGGATATAAGCTCCAGTAATTGCCATCAAAACTTAATACGCCTTCATTGTTGGCAAAATACATCCTTCCTGTTCGGTCCTGTTTAACTTGCCAGTTTTGCATTCCTGCATTGTATTTTTTCTTTTCGAAATTGCTAATTTCTCGCTGACCTATATAGGGTTGAGACCAAATTTTTGATGCAAAAAATAAAACTAGGAGTAAAATGCAGTTTTTCATGTGTTACATCTTAATGTGTAAAAAATACATAGTAGTTTGAAGTAGTCGAGATGTAGTAAATAATAACTAAATATACAATATTCTCATTTAAGTAGTAGTAGTGATGTAGTAAAATATTGTACAATAGAGAAAGTCTTTTATAGCTTTACTTATGCAGATGAAACATTAAAATCACTACATCTGTTTAACGATTTTGCTAATATATTGTATGAAATTTTCACAAGATTGCCTTGCTTTTGCTTTCAATTTGGATACATCCATTCAGTGTGACCCAACTTGTCATGCATACTCTATAAAACATATTTATTCATCTAAAACGTCCATTTTTTAACCATTAATTAAAGTGTATATGAAATTAAAACTAAGGTTTTTGATTACGACTGCCTTCACTTTATGCTTATTAGCCGGAGCATTTGCGCAAGGCTTTCAAGTGACAGGTAAAGTAACCAATAAGACCAACGGAGAAAAGCTAGTAGGTGCTTCAGTGTTCGTAAAGGAGACCAACAAAACTAGTTTGACCGATGCAAATGGTCAATTTACAGTTACTGTGCCTACTAAAGGGGCCACTATTGTGGTAAGCTTTGTAGGTATGACTAATGTTGTAAAAAAAGCCAATGCTGCTGGTGTGCTTAATTTTGAAATGTCTGAATTACCAGAAAGTAGCCTCAATGATGTAGTTGTTGTAGGGTATGGTACGCAGAAAATTACAAAAGTATCAGGCGCCATATCAACCATTAAAAGCGCTGATATTGAAAAAATAAATGCTACACGTACCGAGGAAGCCCTTCAAGGTAGAGCCTCAGGGGTAAATGTTATTCAAGGTGGTTCACCAGGTGCTAAACCAACCGTTTTAATTAGAGGTATTCCTTCCTTTACTGGTACCGATCCTATGGTTATTGTGGATGGGGTTCAACAATCTTTGGTTGATTTAAACTCGATCAATCCTAATGATATTGAAACAATTAACGTTTTAAAAGACGCGGCGACCACTGCGATTTATGGTATAAGAGGAGGAAATGGGGTAATCGTGGTGACGACAAAGTCGGGTAAGAAAAACCAAAAAACTGAATTTAGCTTTAGCAGTAATTATGGTGTTCAACAAGTAATGAATACAATTGGGGTATTAAATGCCTCAGAATATGCAGCTATGTTAAATGAGGGAAGTGTAACTGCAGGAGGTAATCCAGTTTTTTCTAATTTATCTAATGTAGGGGTTGGAACGAATTGGCAAAACCAAATATTCAAAGACGCACCTCAACAAATTTACAATTTGACCGCTAAAGGCGGATCTGATAAAGTATCTTATTTATTAAGTGCAGGTATGTTAAATCAAGGTGGTATTGTTGGAGGCACTGAAAAATCAAATTTCAATAGATCCAACTTCACTGCGAATTTAAATTTTGACCTTTCTCCTAAATTAAAGTTTATTTTGAATACGAGTGCTTTGATATTAGAATCAAAAGGGGTACCAGAAAACTCATTTAATAGTGTAATAGGTAGTGCCTTAAATTTTGACCCAACTGTTAGTATTTTAAATACTAGAAATAATGCCAGTAAATATGGCTTTAGTAATTTATTGTTGTCAGAGATTTTTAATCCACTTACTATATTAGACAACACACATAACAGAAACGTAGGTACTAAATTGTATGGTAAATTTGAATTGCAATATGATTTAACTAAGAATTTAAAATTCACTTCTCGCTTTGGCTATACCAAGTATGACGGGAATGCTAAATCATTTACACCATTAGCTTATTATGGTACTTTCAATGTTGACAATTCAATGAATGAGGATGGAACGGCAGTGCTTGGAAAAAACAATAGAGTAGCCCACGAAAAAACAAGCAATTTCAATTATACTTTTGAAAATTATTTCAACTATAATTTTAATTTAAACAATAGTCACCATTTTGAAACGATTGCGGGTATGGCTGCTGCAAAAACCACTGGTAACGCAGCAGGTGCAACTCGTCAGGATGTTCCTTTTAACTCATGGGAGTTTGCTGATTTTACAGCTGCTACCGGTGCGAACAATGCCAATAACACAGACGCATTAAACGGTTATTATTATCAGTATTTTAGACGTAACCTTTCTTATTTCAGCAGATTAAACTATGATTATGAGGACAAGTATTTAGCTTCATTTTCTGCAAGAAGAGATGGTTCTATTGCTTTTGGTAGAGATAATCAGTTTGGTAACTTCTTTTCAAGTTCATTAGGCTGGGTAGTTTCTAAAGAAAATTTTTTCAAGTCAAAAAATATTAATTTCTTAAAAATCAGAGGTAGTTATGGATCTACTGGTAATGAAAATGTGAATCCGCAATATGTAGGTATTATTACAGGAGGCCCTAGTTATGGACCTACTGCTAATAGTAATGGATATAGCTTTGGGGAAGTATTTTATGCAGGTAGTACAGTTGGTTCAGCCGCAAACAATGCTTTAAGATGGGAAAAGCAAATTCAGACAAATATTGGTTTTGATATGAATTTCTTTGATAATCATTTTAGCTTAACAGCTGATTATTTTGAAAAGACAGTGGACGGTTTATTATTTACACCTTCTGCTTCATTGTATTTAGGTACAGTGCCTATTCCTCAAGCGAATATTGGTACAACAAAAAGTACTGGTTACGATATGACATTAACTTATCGTAATGCGCCAACAAGAAAAGTTAAAGTAAATACCGCTTTAACTTTTACTACAGCTAAAAATTTAGTTACTGCAACCAATTCCGACGGAACTGCTAAAATATTAGGAGGGTTCTATTTCAATGGTCAGTCACAGTCTGTAACTGTATTTGAAAAAGGATTTACGCCTGGATATTTTTATGGATTTAAGACAGATGGGTTATTCCAAAATGCGGCAGCTATAGCAGCAGCGCCCACACAACCTGGAGCACAACCTGGAGACATTAAATTTGTTGACATCAACAAAGACGGTAAGATTGATGCTAATGACAAAACAAAAATTGGAGATCCATTTGCCAAGTTTACTTTAGGCTGGAACTTGAATCTTGAATTCGGCAATTTTGATTTCACTTCATTTGTATATGCTTCAGTTGGTAATGATATTTATCGTGCTTTTGAAAGAAATGCAAACTACACCAATAAGCCTCGTGAAATTTTAGCAAGATGGACTGGCGAAAACAGCACAAATGATGCTCGTTTCCCAAGATATTCATTTGTAGATAATAATAACAATGCTAGAGTTTCAGACAGATATGTTGAAGATGGATCATTTATAAAAATCAAGAACCTTCAATTTGGTTATACTTTACCTACTAGCTTAATTAAAAAGGGAATCAATAAAATGCGTTTTTATGTACAAGTAAGAAATGCATTTGTTTTAACTAAGTACACAGGGTTTGATCCAGAAATTCCAGGTGGAATTTTAGAAACAGGGGTTGACCGTGGAGCCTATCCACAGCCAAGAACATTTGCTGTTGGACTTGATATTAAATTTTAAATCTTCATTAAATGAAAATTATTATGAAAAAATATTTACAAATGCTATTGATGCTTGCCTTAATTGGTAGCCTTGAAGCTTGCACAAAATTTGTGGATTATAATCCTCACGAAGATTATAAAGTCACCGATCAAGATTATTTAAAATCTGAAACTGATTACAGAACCATGGGTATTAGCTGTTATACTCCATTACAATGGATGAATCAGGTGGTTCCTATTGGAGATATCGCTTCTGATAATGCTGTTGCGGGAGGAGAGAATGCTTCGGATGTTATTCCTTTGCAACAAATTGACGACTACACCACTACGCCTATCAATGGTCAATTAACTGAAATATGGCAGTCGGCTTACGAAGGCGTGAATAGAGCGAATTATTTAATTCAATACAAAGCAACTAATCCTGCTGGCACTACTGTAGATTTTGCTGGAAAAAATGCTTTGTATGGTGAAGTTTATTTCTTAAGAGCTTACTATTATTTCACATTGGTAAAAATGTTTGGTGATGTTCCAATGTTTACGGATAAGCGTTTATCTCTTACCGATTCAAAAACATTAAAGCGTACAGCTAAAGCGGATGTGTACAAGCAAATTGAAGCCGACTTAACTGCTTCTATTGCTGCTTTACCTGCAATTCAATTGCAAAAAGGACGTATCACTAAATATGCTGCACAGGCTTTATTAGGAAAGGTTTATTTATACCAAAATAAATTTGATGCAGCAGCTGCTATGTTAGAAAATGTAATTAATTCAAATGCATTTACATTGGTACAAAACTTCGGCAATATTTTCTTATTGTCAGGGGAAAATGGACCAGAGTCTGTTTTTGAAATTCAATATTCAAATTCTTCGCCTTATTATAATTGGGGTGGAGCAACAAGAGGTCAAGGAAATTATGCGGTTCAACAATGTGGTATAAGAGGTTTATCTGGAACTGCAGACATGCCTTATGCACCAGGTTGGAGTACTAATCTTCCTACAAGAGATTTAGCAAATGCTTATGCAGCAGGTGATCAAAGAAAAAATGTAACTGTTTTGGATATTGAGGCCTATAAAACTGCCAATCCGCAATTTAATATTTCTTATCAGGTAGCGCCTTTTAAAAATACTGGGTTATATAATCAAAAATACTTACCTAGAAAAGGTCAAACATCAGGACAGGTTGAATTAAACTACTTAAATAATTTTAGAATAATTCGATATGCAGATGTATTGTTAATGGCAGCAGAAGCGAATACAAAGGCCACCACACCTAACGAAACTAAAGCAAGAACATATTTGAATTTAGTACGTCGTCGTGCATTCCAAGACAACAATCATGATATTACTTCATCGGGTACTGCTTTGTATGATGCAATACTTTATGAAAGAAGAGTTGAGTTGGCTATGGAAGGTGAGCGTTTCTTTGATTTAGTGAGAACAGGAAAAGCGGTTGCTGTATTAGGGTCCAACTTCAAAACTGGAAAACATGAAGTATTCCCAATTCCTCAAACAGAAATTGATATTTCAGGTTTGCCTCAAAATGCTGGATATTAATCACATTTAAAAAAAATGATAATGAAAAATATAAAATTTTTAACAGTCTTCTGCACATCGCTAATTCTATTAGCAAGTTGTAAAAAGGATTTATTTGAAGATGTTTCCTTTTTAAACACTGCAAGTGTGCCTGCAAAATTATCTGCGTTGTATAATATTACACAAGATAATTCCGGTTTAGTGACCATTACGCCAATGGGAGAAGGTGCCGTTTCCTTTGATGTATTTTATGGCGACGCTACTGCTGCGCCAGTAAAGGTATTGGCCGGAAAAAGTACACAACATGTGTATCAAGAAGGTGCATACAAAGTAAAAATAGTGGGATATAGTGTAACAGGTAAAACAACCGAAGTGACACAGGATCTTACTGTATCATTTAGAGCTCCAGAAAATTTAAAAGTAACACTTCAGCAAAATGGGCTCAATTTAGTAGTGGGTGCATCAGCTATTTATGAAACTTTCTTTAGAGTTTATTTTGGCGATTCTACTACAAAAAATCCTGAGCCTTTCAAATCATTTATTGAAGGACAAACCGTTTCATACAATTATGCAAGTGCAGGCACTTATGTTGTTAGAGTGGTAGCTTTATCAGGTGGCGCAGCAACAACTATTCGCAGAGATACCATCAAAGTAGGCAGACAAATTGACTTACCAGTTGCATTTGATGATCCTAACTTTGATTATACCATGGGTGATTTTGGTGGAAACGCTTCTTCAATAGCGGCAGATCCAGTTGTGAGTACGAATAAAGTGATGAAAGTAGATAAAAATGTAGGTGCTGAATTTTGGGCTGGTACTACTATTGGAACAGGCTTAGGCTTTGCGACTAGAATTCCACTTGCGGCGAATAGGTCTAAAATAAGTGTAAGAGTGTATTCGCCAGCAGCAGGCTTCTTGGTTAGATTAAAATTAGAAGACCACACGGATGGCAATAAGTCAGTAGAAACAGACGCAGTAACCACTGTTGCTAATGCTTGGGAAACCTTAGAGTTTAACTTTAATAACCCAGCGACTGGTACATCAGCTCCTAATTTTAATTTCAATTATAATAAGGCGTCTATCTTCTTTGATTTTGGAAATGGAAACACTTGGGGACCAACCAACACTGTAAAGAAAACATTCTATTTTGATGATGTAATTTTAATGCCGGCTACAGTAGTGATGAATCAAATTAGTTTACCAGTTACATTTGATGCAAACAATGTGGTGTACACGGTTACGGATTTTGGTAACAATGTAACAACCGATGCAGTTGATCCATTAAATGCTTCAAATAAGGTAAAGAAAACAGTAAAACCTAATGGCGCAGAAACATGGGCTGGAGTAACCATTGGCACACCCAATGGATTTGCAACAGCGATTCCTATAACTGCATCAGCAACTAAGATGGCGGTAGATGTTTATTCCCCAGCTGCGGGTATTCCAGTAAGATTAAAAATTGAAGACCGCAACAATGGTAGCCGTTCAGTGGAAGCGCAAGTAAATACTTCTACTGCGAACGGATGGGAAACATTGGTTTTTGATTTCAGCAATCAAGTAGCTGGTACGGCTGCATTGAACGTATCTTATACTTATGACAAAGCATCTATTTTCTTTGACTTTGGTACTGCTGGTAATGGAAAAACATTTTATTGGGATAATGTAGTATTTGGTGATCCAAACCAAACTACTGTTTTAGGTATCCCAATGAATTTTGAATCTTCTTTAATAACTTATTCGTTTACTGATTTTAGTGGAGCAACTGCTTCAGTTGTAAATAATCCATTTATTACAGGTATTAATACCAGTGCTAAAGTTGGTAAAATGGTAAAAGGAGCAGGTGACCCATGGGCGGGTAGTTTTATCACATTGCCTAACCCAATTGATTTTTCAGTAAAGAAAACCTTCAAAGTAAAAGTATATTCTCCTAGAGTTGGTGCAAAATTGTTATTGAAGGTAGAAAATGCATTGAATGGTAATATCAATTTTGATAAGGAAGTAGCTACCACTAAAGCAAACGAGTGGGAGGAATTAACTTTTGATTATTCTGCCATCAATACTGCCAATAGTTATCATAAAGTAGTGTTGATATTTGATTTAGGTACTGTTGGAGATGGTTCAGCTAATTTTACCTATTACTTTGATGACATTAAACTTAACTAACGAATAATATAATAAGTTATGAAAAATACATTTAAAATAGTAAGCTTACTCAGCTTGTTGGTAATCCTAGGATTTACCAGTTGTCAGAAAGAGGAATACAAATTTGGTAGCATGAAAACACCTTCTGGGTTAGTATTAACTACTACCGTTGCAGGGGTGGACAATGCGAATCCTGCAGGCAATGGAACAGGTAATGTTGCCATTAATGTAACTGCTGCCAATGCAATCACTTATAAAATTGATTTTGGTGATGGCAATACACAAATGGTACCTACGGGCGTCATTAACTATAAATATACCAATCCGGGTACAAGTAGTTACAATGTTACCGTAACGGCTATCGGAACTGGTGGAATTGTATCTGTGATTAGTAAAACCATTACCGTTTATGTTGCATTTACTATCCCTGCGGATATTTTACAAAATATAACTGGCGGCACTACTAAAACATGGGTTTGTGATAAAAATGCAGATGCGCATTTTGGTGTTGGACCTAATGATGCTTTCGCACCAATTTGGTATGCAGCTGGTCCTAACTCTAGAGCCGCTGATGGATTTTATGATGATGAAGTAACTTTCAGCAAGGATGCCAACAATAATGTATCCATGAATTTAGATAATAAAGGAACCACTTTTGTGTTGGGTGCAGCACTTTCTTATTATGGATTGTCAGGTGCGGAAGGACAATTCCCCATCGCTAATCAAGGGATTAAAAGATTGGCATTTATGAATGCTACTTCAGCAAGCACATCGGCGAATTCTACAAGAATTCAATTCATGGTGCCTAGTAATGGCTTAGTAATTATTGGAATGGGAAGCAATACCTATGAAATATTATCTTTAACAGCAACGACCATGACATTAAGAACCATTGGAGCTGATGGCAATTCATGGTACCAAAAACTTAAAGTAAAATAAAGTATTGAATGAGATTTTTTGTTAGCATTTTATTAAGCATTTCATGTTTAGCAGGTTGCAGTAAAGGAGGTGATGGAACGCCAGTTGCAGAGGCAATGCCAACTGATTTGACCGTCACTTCCACTGTAGCATCTGATAATTCAGGCAATGTGAGTTTTGTAGCGACTGCCAAAAATGCAACCAGTTATGAATTTGATTTTGGAAATGGACAATATCAAAACTCATCTACAGGTTCCTTAACATATAAGTATCCAGCATCGGGCACTTATACCGTTATAGTGAAAGCTAAAAATGCAAGTGGTAAGTTTATTTCAAATACCTCACAAGTAATCGTATCGGTTGGATTATCCTTAATTTGGTCCGATGAATTCAATAGTCCAGGAGCACCCGATCCCGCTAAATGGGGATATGATATTGGCGCTGGTGGATGGGGGAATAATGAGGCTCAATATTATACCAATAGAACGGATAATGTAACTGTAACCAATGGTACTTTGAAAATTATTGCAAGAAAGGAAGCTTATGCGGGAAGCAATTATACCTCAGCACGTTTACTTTCCAGAGGAAAGTTTTCCTTTAAATATGGAAAGGTCGAAGTGTCTGCCAAATTACCAGGAGGAATTGGCACTTGGCCTGCAATTTGGATGTTAGGGGATAATTTTTCAACCGTAGGTTGGCCAGCATGTGGCGAAATTGATATCATGGAACAAAAAGGAAGTGACATTAATAGAATTTTCAATACTGTACATTATCCAGGACGTTCAGGAGGTAATGCTGTTGGCACATCATATATCATTAACAATGTCACTACCCAGTTTCATAAGTATGGATTGATATGGAGTAGTACTAATTTGCAATTCCTTGTGGATGATGTTGTTTATTATACTTTTCCTAATGCCTCCAATTTACCTTTTAACCAAAACTTCTTTTTTATATTAAATATGGCAATGGGGGGCAATTTTGGGGGTAGTATTGATCCTGCTTTCAATAGCGCGGTAATGGAAGTGGATTATGTAAGAGTATATCAATAAGAGAAAGTCAGTGATCTTATACTTTTAAATTATTTTCTAAAATGAAATTTGTACATAGATTAAAAATCGGATTTTGTTTTTTGCTAATAACATCCTTCGGTTTAGTGCTTAATGCACAAAAACCTAGAAAAGTTATTTTTTATGATGATTTTTCAAAGCCATCAATTGACCGAACAAAATGGAATGTAGTAGTTACAGGTGATCATTTTAATGATGAGCTTCAGGCTTATATTGATTCCGCTAGTACCCTATACATTGATAAAGGCAATTTGGTACTTAGGCCTCAATTTTCACCAGGTTTTATGACCAAGGATGGAAAACAATTTGATTTTACTTCTGCAAGAATTAATACCCATAATAAGTTTGACTTTACTTTTGGAAAAGCGGAAGCTCGAATTAAATTAACCAAGGCCGAAGGTTTGTGGCCAGCTTGGTGGTTATTAGGAAATGATAGATGGCCAGGGACGGGAGAGATTGACATCATGGAAAATGTTGGGGAGGCCGATTGGGCTAATGCGGCAGTGCATGGTCCAGGCTATAGTGGGGAAACTCCTTTTGTAAACCGAAAATATTTTCAAAGAAGCAATGATGTTACCCAATGGCATATTTATGCCGTTGAATGGACGCCTAACGAAATGGTATTTAAATATGATAATGAAATCATTTTCAGAGTGACGAAAAAAATGGTCAATCATTTTGGTCAATGGGTTTTTGATACCCCAAAACATTTAATTCTCAACTTTGCCGTTGGAGGCATTTTCCCTGTAAAAATTAATGGAATAAAAGGGGCTGGTCAAAGATATGGCCTACCACAAAGTACCGCCGATTTGATTAAGCAAAACAAAGTAACGATGTTAGTGGATTGGGTGAAAATTTCCCAATAAGAATGGTAGTGTAACAATACTAATAAACTACATTTTGTTATATTTATAATAACTATGTGTTATTACAACAGCATCAAAATTGAAAAGGGGACTAAAATTTCAATAAAGGGTAAAATTAAAGAATTGCCCGAGATTGATAGGCCCTTACAAAGTGGTTTTGAATATGGAAATTGGCCAATTGTAAAATTAGCCAATGATGATATTGATTTAGAATTAGCTCATTGGGAATTAATAGCACCCTGGGTTAAAAGTACTTTAGATGTCATGAAAGGGAGAGAAAAATTCAATACCTTAAATGCGACTTCAGAAAGATTATTGGAAAGTAAATTATTTAAACAGCCGGCTTTAAAAAGACGTTGTTTGGTATTGTCCTCGGGTTTCTATGAATGGAGGCATTTCAAATCAGCAGTTGCTAGTAAGGAAATTGCTTATCCCTATTTTGTTTCCTTAAAAGACAGGCCTTATTTTTTGATGGCAGGTATTTATCAGCCCTGGGTGGATGTTGAATCAGGGGAAGCTATGAATACTTTTTCCATAGTGACTACCCATGCAAATCCGTTTATGGAGCAAATTCATAATAAAAAAAAGAGGATGCCTACCATTTTCAATGAACAGCAGGCAAGTCAATGGCTGGATCCCAATTTACCTGAAGCAGATATTCTTGCATTAGCCCAAGCACAATATAATCCAGCCTTGATGAAAGCATATACTATTCAAAAACAATTCAGGAATGCACAAGCTCCACAGGAAGCTTTTCAATATGAAGGCTTGCCTGAATTGATACAATAATTTTGTTGCAATTTTAAGAAATACCTATTTTGCCTAAGATGGTTGCTTTTAGCTTTTCGTTATTTTTAAATTTTTCTACGTCGAAAGTGTCAATTATTATATCCTCTTTATTCCAGAAAATCATTTCACAGCCCACTTTTTGATCAAAACCTTTACCATCTTTTTCGTAAATATCTTTGAAAGTTATTTTATGAACATCTCCCAATACAATAATTTGATCTTGGCTGGGTGGATATTTGTTGATGATGATTTTTTGTTCTTCAACTGTCAGTCCTTTGTAAATTAAACCTTTAACATAATTTTTATGAGAAAAAAATAGCACAACCACTAGTAGTATAAATGTCCCTACCCCTACAATAAAATGAATTACCATTACAATAAGACCAATGATTACTGCAGCCATTAAATAACCCCAAAGTGGGTATTTGATGCCCCTAAAATACAGACTAGGTGATGGGTTTGAATGTACAGTGTCATTGTTTTCAGGTACAATAAATATGCCTTTTGTTTTTTTAGCTTCACTCCTGCTTTTGAAATAGGCAAGAATAATTGTAATGATTAAGCCTACAATTATCGCTAAAAATTTTGCAATAAAATAATTATCACTCATGTTTCTTTTTTATTTTTTCCAAGCTTACATACAACCTTGAGAATCTATCATACCTTTAAACAAAATGGTTTCATTTTGCTTAATCGTGATCGTAGTTTTGTTACCCATTCCGATGTTAAAGTCTTTGTCGGTATATTTTATTTTGTCCTTTAATTCGAAATTCTTTTCTTTAAATATCACTTGATCTTCTTCTTTAACTTCAATTGACAATCCTTTTCCATTACCAAGAATTTCCAATCTAATAAATTGTTCAGAATCATAACAAAAGAAATAATTTTTTTCTTTTCTAAAGCTTACGCCTTCATGTATTTCCCCTTTATAAGGACCGCCTTCCTCATCAGCTTCTCGATCAAATCCTTTGGTAAATAATTTTACCGTAATGTCATTGGGGGTTAATTTTTTTTCTTCTTCCACCACTGGTTGAACTGCTTTTACAGTATCCACATTAATCATCTTACTTGTGTCCGCTTTTTCATTGTTTTTCGATCCCGTTCCGCATGCAATCACAACAAGCATCGCCAAGATGGAGATAAATAGTTGCTGAATTTTTAGTTGCTGAATTTTGATTTTCATATTTTGATAATTTCTTTAATTGAATAAGGTGATGTAAAATCCCTTGTAATATACTATAATTATAATATATATTATTTTCAAGTCAACAAAACTGAAGAACTACCCTTATTTTTGCGGTATAAATACATTCATTGAGTCAACCCATACTATTAATTACGCCCCCTTTTACACAGTTGAATACACCTTATCCGGCTACGGCGTATTTAAAAGGGTTTTTTAATACCAAGGGTATTGAAACTGTTCAGGCGGACTTGGGTATTGAAGTGACTATCGCGCTTTTTTCAAAACAGGGTCTAACTCATTTATTTGAAACCATTGAACAAAAGCAAAAATTAGTAGGGGAGGAGGATATTACCCCCCTGTCTAATAATAGTGCCCGAATAATTGCGTTAAAATATGCCTATATCAATACCATCGACGACGTAATTTTATTTTTACAAGGGAAGTCCAATACATTAGCGCATTTTATTTGTACCAGAAATTTTTTGCCTGAAGCAAGCAGGTTTGAACAAATTGATGATTTAAAATGGGCTTTTGGAACTATGGGTAAATTGGATATGGCCAAGCATATTGCGACCATGTATCTAGAGGATTTAAGTGATTTGATTAAAGAAAATATTGATGAACATTTTGGCTTTAGTAGGTATGCCGAAAGCCTTGGGAGGTCAGCCAATTCTTTTGATGAATTGTACAATGCATTACAACAACCGTTCACTTATTTAGATGAGATTTTGATGCAAATATTTGATCAAAGAATCAAAGAAGTGCAGCCAAAATTAGTTTGTATCTCTGTTCCTTTCCCTGGGAATTTATATACTTCCTTGCGTTGTGGTCAGTGGTTGAAGAAAAACTTTCCCAACATTAAAGTGGCCATGGGTGGAGGTTTCGCAAATACTGAATTAAGGTCATTGAGTGATAAAAGAGTTTTTGAATTTTATGATTTTATCACATTAGATGATGGGGAAGCACCTTTGGAAATATTAATTAAACATATAGATGGCCTTGTTCCTCAACATGAACTGAAACGTTGTTTTACCTTAGTCAATGGGGTAGTTACTTATATTAACAATACAAATTGTTTGGATTACAAACAAGGTCAGGTGGGTACACCCGATTATGATGGTTTATTATTAGATAAATATATTTCAGCCATTGAAGTAATAAATCCCATGCACAGTTTATGGAGTGATGGTAGATGGAATAAATTAACCATGGCACATGGTTGTTATTGGGCTAAATGCACTTTTTGTGACGTCTCTTTGGATTATATTAAAAACTATGAACCCATTACAGCTTCATTAATTGTGGACAGAATGGAGGAGCTGATTAAAAATACCGGAGAGAATGGATTTCATTTTGTGGACGAAGCAGCTCCCCCTTCCTTAATGAAGTCGGTGGCTATTGAAATTATCAAAAGAAAATTGGTGGTAAGTTGGTGGGCGAATGTGCGATTTGAAAAAAGTTTTACTAGGGATTTATGTCAATTGTTAAAGGCATCGGGATGTATCGCGGTGAGTGGGGGATTGGAAGTAGCATCAGATAGGTTGTTATCACTTATCAATAAGGGCATCACTGTTCAGCAGGTGGCAACAGTAAGCAAACACTTTACAGAAGCGGGCATTATGGTACACGCCTATTTAATGTATGGTTTTCCTACACAAACAGTACAAGAAACGGTAGATTCCCTAGAAATGGTGAGGCAGTTGTTTGAAACAGGCGTGTTACAATCGGCATTTTGGCATTTGTTTACCATGACCGCACATAGTCCTGTTGGATTGGAGCCAGCAAAGTATATGGTGAAAAAGCAAACAGAAGCGATTGGTAGTTTTGCCAATAATGATATTGAACATACCGATCCTACTGGGGCGAATCACGCAATATTTGGATTTGGATTAAAAAAAGCGTTAATCAATTATATGCATGGGGCTTGTTTTGAGTTCCCCTTACAAAAATGGTTTGACTTTAAAATCCCAAAAACAACCGTCCCACCCGATTATATTTTAAAAGCCATTGAAACCCCTGAATACCATACAGCATCTAATTGTAAGGTTATTTGGTTGGGTGTCATGCCCCATTCAACCATAGTGCAGCGTTCCAAAAAAGGAAACAAATGGGAGGAGCTGACCCTGCAATTTCAGACCAACAAAAATGAGTTAAGCTTTCATGTAGATCCTGCAAAAGGAAAATGGTTATTGCAACTATTGCCATTATTAAGTATTGAAAAGGGGCATGGATTATCAATGTCCGCTGTCAAAGAAAATTATACCAATGCAGGACTAACCGGTTTTGAATTATTTTGGGATAATAAACCCATTACCTTATTATATAAAGCGGGTTTATTGTGCATTTAAAAGGAACATAAAACCTTTTTTATTGTTTTATGTTATAGAAATCAAACATTAAAAAATGGGAAATTATTTAGTCATTGGGGCTTCTTCAGGAATGGGTCAAGCCATAGCGCATCAATTAGTGAAGGAAGGGCATCAAGTATATGGGACTTTTCATACACATCCAATGCATTCAACAGAAAATATAAATGCATTTCAATTAAATGTTTTAGACGATCAATTGAATTTATCAAGCCTACCTGAATCCATTGACGGTTTAGTGTATTGTCCTGGGGCCATTAATTTAAGACCCTTTGCCAGAATACAAGCCAATGATTTTGTAGATGATTTTAATTTACAAGTTGGCGGCGCGATTAAAGTAATTCAAGCATGCTTGCCAGCATTGAAAAAATCAGGCAATGCCTCTATCATTTTGTTTTCAACAGTAGCAGTGCAACTAGGGTTGAATTTTCATACGCAGGTAGCTGTTTCAAAAGGAGCTATTGAAGGCCTGACTAAAGCATTGTCGGCCGAATTGGCCCCTACTATTAGAGTAAATTGCATTGCACCTTCTTTGACAGATACCCCTTTAGCGGCGGGTTTATTAAATACAGAACAAAAAATAGAAGCCAATGCGCAAAGACATCCTTTAAAAAGAATAGGAACTGCAGAAGATATTGCAGAAATGACCTGCTTTTTATTGTCCTCAAAATCAAGTTGGATTACAGGCCAAATACTGCATGTGGATGGGGGCATGAGTACGGTTAAGATTTAGAAATTAATCAACCTCTTTTTTCATTTATATTAATTACTTTTAGGGTATAAATTAATCATTATGGGATTTGCAATCAATAAAAAAGTAGCCGACAAAAAAGCACAGGCTACCACAAAAACAACGCCACAAGCGGGGGGAAGCTCAAAGTTTATCGCTAAAGCCAATACAAAGTCAAGTGGCGGTGCGAATAAAAAACCAATCAAAACAGGGGGGTCTAGAGGAAGCTAAACCCGAATTTTATACTTAGCAAAAAAGCGCTCAATTGTCAAAATTGAGCGCTTTTTTTGTGCATATTGTTTAAATATTTAAGTCAAAATGAGTAAAAAGTTTCATAAATAATTTATAAAATTTATGAAATTTATAAATTATTTTTATTCAAATTAATTATTAATATATATGTAAGCAATTGAAAAATAATAATATATTAAAATAAAATAAATATTAATGGCTGAAATGAGTGCTTTCCTTAACTAATCGTTAACAAACTTTGCGATTTTTTGCTAAATTTACTTGCAATTCGATTTTTATTTAATCTAAATTCTGAGTATGAAAAAACTCTTTTACACACTCGTTGTGTTAATCTTTTCTACCCTAGTGACATTTGGTCAAGGTAGAAGTGTTAAAGGGAAGGTTACAGATGTTAACGCTAAACCCTTAGAAGGCGTAACTGTAAGAGTTCAGGGAAAAGCTACAAAAGCTGTTTTGACTGATTCTAAAGGTGAGTTTTCTGTGCAAGCTGAAAATAGCGATGTCCTTTTATTATCTTTTGTTGGGATGGAATCCCAAAGAGTAAGAGTAGGAACCGCTCCAGTAGTTAATGTGCAATTATCTGAAACAGTAAACACAATGGATGAAGTTGTGGTAACTGCAGGGGGTGTTAAAACAAAACGTAAAGAGATTGGTACTGCAGGTACAATCATTAAAAACGATGTTTTAATTGCTGGTAAAGCAACTAGTATCTCTGCTGACTTACAAGGTAAGGTTGCAGGTTTACAAATTAGTAATACTGGTGGTGGTATCAACCCAAACTTCCGTTTAGTACTTAGAGGTCAACGTTCATTGACAGGTAATAACGAAGCCCTTGTAGTATTGGATAACGTAATTGTTCCAAATGCTGTATTGGGTAACTTAAACCCTGAGGACGTGGAAGACGTTGTGGTATTGAATGGTGCCGGTGCGGCTGCCTTGTATGGTTCTCAAGCATCTAACGGTGCCTTGATTATCACTACTAAAAAAGGTAAAAATGGTTTCACTCAAGTAGGTGTTTCTCAAACAACTACTTTCGAAAGTGTAGCTTTCTTCCCTAAAATTCAAACTAAGTTTGGTGCGGGTGGATCAGGTTATGGTGTTGACCAATTTGGACGTGGTAATTTCTCTTATTTAGAGAACCAGTCTTATGGTCCTGCATTTGACGGATCAAGAAGAGCTTTAGGTCCAGCTTTAGAAGACGGATCTCAAGATTCAACTGACTATAAGTATTATCCTGGTCACAATGATTTCTGGAAAACGGGTATGATCCAACAAACAGATTTCAACGTATCAAGTGGTGATGCCAATTCTTCTCAATATTTTTCTGCTCAATACATTCAACAAACTGGAACAACTCCAGGCGATCACTACAATCGTGCGAATGTGAGATTGAATGGTACAAGAAGATATACTAAGAATTTATTCATGACGTATGCAACTTCTTATACCCAAAACAGATATGATATTACCACTCAAACTGCGAATATGTATGTTCAAATGTTGAACATGCCAAGTAACGTTGATATCACTAGATATTCAGATTGGAGAAATAACAAGTTTGCAAATCCAAATGGTTACTATAACCCTTGGTATCAAAACCCTTATTTCACTGCTGACAATAATAGATCTGCTGTTAGAAATGACTATTTAACTGCGAATGTGGAATTAAAATATTCACCGCTTAAAAGTTTAGATATCGTTGCTCGTCAAGGTATCTCTACAAGAAATTTCTCTAATAAAGATCAAACGGGTGCTTTCGAATATACTTACTTTGCTAAACATACCGATGGTAGTTCCAAATCAGATATCACCGGTACTGTATCAGATGGTATGGGTTACTCTACACAATTATTAACTGACTTCTTTGCTCAATACAACCATACGTTTAAAGAGGACTACACAGTTAAAGTAATTGCAGGTACTCAATTCCAACAAGATCAGTCTAAATATGTGAATGTAAGTGCAAGCGGATTAGTAATCCCTGACTTATTTAACGTAAGCAATGGGGTAGGTACTCCAGGTGCAAGTGAATCAAATTTCTTAGCACGTAAAATGGGTGCTTATGCTGATGCACGTTTTGGATATAAGAACTATTTATTCTTACACGTAACTGGTCGTAATGACTGGGTTTCAACGTTGTCTCCAGAAAATAGATCTTTCTTCTATCCATCTGCTGACTTATCTTTCGTTGCTTCAGATGCGATTAAAGCAATTAAAAATAGCAATACTATTAGCTATTTGAAATTCAGAGGAGGTTGGTCTAAAGTGGGTCAGGTAAACTTAGGAGGTGAGTTTGGTGCTTATCAATTATTACCTACGGTGTCTTCAGCAAGTGGTTTCCCTTTTGGAAGTCAACCTGGATATACTATTGGAAATACCTTGGTTTCTGCTAATTTAAAGCCTGAGATTACACAGGGTTATGAGGTGGGTTTTGATTTGAACATGTTCAATGATCGCTTTACTTCAAATGTAACTTGGTACCATACCAATACAATTAACCAAACAGTAAGTACTGGTGTTTCTAACTCAACTGGTTTCAATAGCTTAAGAACTAATACAGGTGAAACAATGAGTGAAGGTATTGAGTCAACAGTACATATTACACCAATCAAAACAAGAGATTGGAACGTAACGATTGGTGGTAACTATACTTATTTAAATAACCAAGTATTGTCTATCAGCAATGACTTACCAAGATTAGCATTGGCTACTTATGGAAGTGGTGCTGGTTCATACGCAGTAGCAGGAGCAGTATTCCCAACGATTATGGGATATGATTACAAGCGTGATCCTGCCGGACGTGTAATTGTGGATGGTAGTACTGGATTACCTACTAAATCAGATACTATTTCTGTTTTAGGTAGTGCAGCTGCTAAACACAGATTAGGATTAGACGGTACAATTAAGTACAAGCAATTCTCTTTCTCTTTTGTATTTGAATATCGTGGTGGCTACCAAATCTTTAACAGTATTGGTTCTGAAATGGACTGGTCTGGTACAGGTTGGAGAACTGCTATTTACGATCGTATGCGTTTTGTATTCCCTAATTCAGTGATTGCAGATC
The DNA here is from genome assembly GCA_947457075.1 of Bacteroidota bacterium. Classification (GTDB taxonomy): domain Bacteria; phylum Bacteroidota; class Bacteroidia; order Chitinophagales; family Chitinophagaceae; genus Sediminibacterium. The sequence continues at coordinate 73,196 of CANGUG010000008.1, read as the reverse complement.
CAAACAATCCTGGTAAATACATACCTAATACAAATATTGCCATTCCAAATGGTAATGGTAATAACGGTTTCTGGACAGACGGTATTAACAGAGATGTAACTTCTAACTATGTAACATCGGCTGATTTCTGGAAATTGAGAGAATTATCATTGTCATACAATGTGCCTGCTTCCTATTTAGCTAAAACTAAATTTATCAAAGGATGTACAGTAAGTGTTCAAGGTCGTAACTTGTTAGTGTTTATGGCTAAGGACAACTACTATACCGATCCTGAATATAGCAGTGCAGGTAACTCTAGTAATGGTATTGGTTTGACAGGTTATCAAACACCACCATCAAGATATTTTGGTGCAACTGTTTCATTTAAATTCTAAATGATAAATAACCATCAAATTAACTTTTAGCATTAAATACTAAAGTGAAATGAACAAAAAGATAAATTTTATGAAAAAAATAACAGCAATAATACTTTCAGGTGTGGTGCTCTTAGCATCATCCTGTTCAAAGCAGTTGGATATTAATAAAAATCCAAACGCTGCTACCTCTGCTACGCCAGAGTTGATATTGCCTCAAGCTTTAAACTATACAGCCGGCTTGTTGAACTCGTTCAACACTTATGGCGCTCAAGTTGGCGGTTACGCTGCTAATGCGGGTGGATATGGTGGCTTTGGTACGGCATTTACTTACAATTTCGCATCTGGTGATTATGGTGGATTATTTACAAGTTCTTATGACTTGTTAAATGACTATCAAACAATCATCAATCAATCACATGGAGTGCCAACTTATAATTATTATAATGCAATGGCTAAAGTAATGAGAGCGATGCATTTTCAATTATTAGTGGACACATACAATGATGTTCCTTATTCAGAAGCATTAAAAGGGGCAACTGTATTAAGTCCTAAATATGATGCTGCGGCAGATATTTACAAGGATTTAACAGTTCAATTGGATTCTGCGATTACTTTATTTAACGCTGGTGCAAATGTTACTGGTGTTAAAGCACCGAGTGCAACCCAAGACGGTTTATTTGGTGGAAACGTAACTAAGTGGAAGCAATTTGCCAATACCTTGAAATTAAGAATCATTTTGAGAGCAAATGGTAAAACTACTTTTGCAAACAACACTTTCAGCACAGATGGTTTTTTAACAACTGATGCTATGGTTAATCCAGGTTATACTAGAGACAACGGCAGACAAAATCCTAAGTGGAATACTTGGGGATGGAGTTATACTGGTGCAGCTGGTAACAAAGCTTGGATGCCTAGTACTTTTTCTTTAACTTTTTACAATGGTGTAAAAATTAATGATAATGGTAGAGGAAAAGCAAGCTTCTATCAATACCCTTCCACTCCAACAAACCAATTAGGTCAGGAAACCAACTCAACCGTTACTATTGCTTCTAGCCCTGAGGGAAGTTTTTGGTTTCCTAGTACTGAAAGAACAGGTACTTCTGCAGGTAACTCAACTGGTGCCTTAAAAGGACCCAATGCAGGTATGCCTGTTTTGACCGCAGCAGAAAGTTATTTTATTCAAGCTGAGGCTGCAGTAAAAGGAATTATTACTGCAAATGATGCTACTTTATTTAATAATGGTATTGTTGCTTCCTTTAAATATTTGTATGCTTTACCAGATGGAACTTATGGTACATTATTACCAGATCCAACGGGCGATGCGGCAACTTATATGACTGCAAATGCTGCGACTCCTTTGGTAAATTATTCCTTAAACACTACTTCGGCGCAAAAAATCGAGGCAATTATTACTCAAAAATGGGTAGCTTTGAACTTTGTAAATAGTGATCAATCTTGGAATGATTACAGAAGAACCGGTTATCCAAGAATCATTAGTACTGCAGGTGCAACAGCAGCTCAGACTTTTGCTTCAAAATATTCTGAAAGTACAAGACCAGATAGATTGCCTACAAGAATTTTGTATCCACCTAGTGAAGGTTCATACAATTCTGCCAATGTTCCAAAAGGCATCACTCCTTTTACTTCTCTAATATTTTGGGCTCAATAATTATTAAAATATTTAGAAAATGAAAAATATGAAAATCAAAATTTTAGCAGTAGGTGCTAGTGTTTTAATGTTCGCTTCTTGTTTAAAAGAAGGCGCCATGAATACTGATCCTTCAAAAGCTACAAACGTGATTGAATTTGCTAATACCGGCGATAATACTGCACCTTCTGGTATTCCTGGATACTATACCGACTTAGGTGTACTTGCAGCTGGGGATAGTGCAAAATTCAATATTAACGTGCATTATACTGGTCCAGGAACAGCAACATCTGATATTACTGTAACATTAGCTACAGATGCAGCTTCGTTGACCACTTTCAATACGGCAAATGGTACTTCAAAAGAAGTGCCACCTGCAACGGTTGCAAGTTATCCTACTTCAGTAGTGATTAAAAAAGGAACTAGCCAAACTACAGTTCAAGCAACTGTAAAAATCAGCCCTGATTTTAATTACAATAAGGCCTATGCATTGCCTATTAAAATTACTGCGGTGAGCACGGGTATCATTAGTGGCAATTATGGCGTTTCTGTTTACTCTTTTGGAGTAAGAAATAAATATGACGGCGTATATAAATTAAGAGGATACCATACTCGTGTACCTTACAATTTCCCTTACAGTGATATCACAATGGAAATGAGAACATTGGGTGCCAATGCAGTTGGTTTTTACTGGCCAGATGCAGGTAGTTTTGGTCATCCAATTGGGGTTGGTCCAGGTAGCGTTTCATGGTACGGCTCAGCAATTTCTCCTGTGGTTGTATTTGATTTAGCTACCAACTTAGTAACCAATGTTTACAACCAAGGCGGCGCTACTCCAATCAGTATTTATACTGGACCTGGATCAGGTCAAGGTAGACAAGCTGCGGATAAAACAATGTATATCTACTTTAGATACAATGCTAATGATGCAAGAGGATTTTTGGATACATTAACTTATGTAAGACCAAGATAATTTTAAGTGTTATTATTTGAAAAAGGCTGTCATGAAAATGACAGCCTTTTTTAGTGCACATAAATGCGTAACTTCCATGTAAATACATTCACCATGAATTATAAATATTTTTTATTGATAGGACTATTCATTACTTCGGTTTCTGTAAATGCGCAGGCGCCAAAATGGATCAAGGATCGGGTTTCAGCCAACTTGGTTCAAAATGCAGAGCATGTTAAATTGAATGGAAAGAAAGTTAAAAATGGAGAGTGTTTTGTTATTGACATGAACAATGCAGAATTAGCTAGAGGTGTTTATAAAAATGGCCAAAAGGATAGTGTTTGGAATTATTTTAACACGGCAGGTGATTTAATCCAGGTATATGACTATACCAATAAAAAATTAATTTACAATGTGATAGATCGTAAAACAATAGTTAAAGAAGGGTATATCATTGACACGAGTAAATTTCAAAATGCCAAAGTTGTACAACCTATAAAATTAGGCGGTGTGCATTACGGTTTTAATTTATTATACAATGAACGCAATTTACCAACAGCGGTAAAACAACAAACCGATAAGGTATTAATGGAGTATGTTTTTTCACTTTCTGAAACCGGCAAAGTGGAAAGTTTGAGTTTGAATTACACATCCACTTTCTTTAATGCAGAAAATCCTCTATCCATTGACAAAGACAAACCTGATGCCTACGATTTTTTACCTGCCACCATTAATGGGGTACCTGTGAAAAGCAAATTTGTATATCAAATTATCATGGAAGTAAGTCAGGCGAGGGACCGAAATTTATATGCTATTCCTACTCAAGGGAAGCAGTAGCCAACCATCCATAAGGCTGTTTTGCTTTAATTGCCAATGCCCTTTTTCTATACTACTGAGGCAATAAGCTCCTTTTCCATGCCATAAAACAAGGGCATTTTAGCCTCATTTGAGGGGGTATTTTGCCATTTCGGGCAAGTATGTTTATGCAATAAATGCTGTTCAATCCACTTTATTAAACAAAAAGGCGAAAACAGCCCTAGATTCTATTTAAAATCATTTTAATAAGGATAAAAATTATTTATGACTAGCATAGAAATTATTACAGTAAATAATTAGTTCGTAAAATTTTCTTCCCTATTTTTACGCATTAGAATAACACAAAAATTTAAATATGAAGAAACAATTAATTTTTATGTTTTCATTTTTGCTTTTAAATGTAGCTGCTTTTGCACAAACAAGAGTAATTACAGGTAAAGTAACAGATGAAAATGGAGTGCCGGTTTCCAACGTGTCAGTGTTTGTAAGAAACACCAATATGGGAACGACCACGAAGGCAGACGGTACTTATTCAATTTCCTTAACGCAAGCGGCAAAAGCACTTTCGTTTTCGGCAGTTGAATTCAATAGTTTAAACGTTGCTATTCCAGCCAATGGAGTATTAAACGTTAAGTTAAGTCCTGCGGATAATAAGTTGACAGATGTAGTTGTTGTAGCTTATGGTACAACAAAGAAAACCAACTTTACAGGTAGTGCTGCAACGGTAACTGCCAAAGAATTCCAAGACCGACCTTTAACCAGTGTTGCCAACGCCTTAATTGGTGCTGCACCAGGTATCGCAACTACAACTCCAAACGGTCAACCAGGTTCTTCTCCTGCAATTAGAATTAGAGGATTTGGATCTATTTCTGCTTCTAACGATCCTTTGTACGTAGTAGATGGAGTTCCTTACACTTCTAGCATTGCTAACATTAACATGGACGACGTTGAAAGTTTATCCGTATTGAAAGACGCGGCTACTACTTCATTGTACGGTTCTCGTGCTGCGAATGGTGTGGTAATGATTACTACTAAAAAAGGTAAGTCTGGAAGAAACAATGTTACTTTCAAATACAATTCAAGTGTGAACTCTCGTGCGATTCCTAACTATGACCGAGTAAATGCTGCTCAATATTATCCTTTAATGTGGGAAGCTTATAGAAACTCCTTGGCATATAGAGCAGCAAGCCCTTTATCTCTTGCAGCAGCAAGCAACCAGGCTTCTGGCTTAGTAACTGGCCAACAAGGTATCGTTGATTTATTGGGATACAATGCTTTTGACGTACCTAATAACAGATTAATGAATCCAGATGGTACTTTAAATCCAAGTGCGCAATTAATTTACAAACCAGAGGATTTAGACTGGTTTAACCCACTTTCAAGAAACGCAACACGTAATGAATATAGTTTAAATTTCAGCGGTGGTGCTGACAAGACAGATTACTTCGTTTCTTTTAACTACTTAAAAGAAAATGGTTACATTAAAAGATCAGATTTTGAAAGATTCAGTGTAAGAACCAATGTGAATTCACAGGTAAAATCTTGGTTGAAAACGGGAATGAATATTGCCTTTACAAGAAGTGGTGGTTTATTTGCCTCTACTGATGGAAGTAACTCCATTGTAAATCCTTTCTTTTTTGCTTCTAGAATGGGCCCTATTTTCCCAGTGTATATGTATGATCGTTCAAAATTAGGGGCTTATTTATTAGATGCCAATGGTAAAAGACAGTATGACTATGGTAACTCTACAGGATTTATAAGACCTGCAGGTGCTTATGGTGGTCGTCATACGATTGCAGAAAATGAATTCAGTGATGAGCGTTTTACTAGAAACGTGTTCAATGGTCGTTCTTTTGCAGAATTTAAATTGTATGATGGATTGAAATTCACCACCAACTTTGCTGCAGACGTTCAAAATAGAATGGACTTAACCTACCAAAATAAAATTATTGGTGATGGAGCTCCTGCAGGAAGATCTTCAAAGCAAAATCAATTATTAACCAACTTCACTTTTAACCAATTATTGACATACACCAAAAAAATCAACGAAAATAATTTCGATGTTTTATTGGGACATGAAAATTACAGCAATAATGAGGACTTATTATATGGTACAAGACAAGGTCAGGTGGTTGATGGAAACTTTGAGTTAATCAATTTTACCACTACGACCGATTTAGGTTCTTATGTAGATAACCATAGAATTGAAAGTTATTTCGGTAACTTAAAATATGACTACAATTCTAAATACTTTTTAACCTTAGGTGGTAGAACGGACGGTAATAGCCGTTTTGGTTCAGATGTAAGATGGGGTAAGTTTTGGAGTGCTAGTGCTGCTTGGTTAGTGAGTAAAGAAAAATTCATGGAAAAAGTTAAGTTCGTGAACTTCTTGAAAATAAGATCTTCTTATGGTACAACGGGTAATGATGCGGGTATTAGCTATTATGCTTCTCAAACATTATACAGCATTGGCCGTAACAATGGATTAAATCCAGGAATTTTACAATCTACTAGCTTAGGAAATGATTCTTTGACATGGGAAGCCAATGGCCAATTTGATATTGGAATGGACTTTACTTTATTCAATAATCGTTTAAGTGGTTCGTTTGAATATTTCAAAAGACAAACTAATAATTTACTATTTAGTGTGCCTTTACCAGTGTCTAGTGGATTCAGTTCAATTAGTAAAAACATTGGTGGAATGTTTAACAGAGGTTTTGAATTACAATTGGATTTAGAAGTAATCAAGACAACCGACTTTACTTGGAAAGTGGGTGTGAATGCTACAACTTTCACAAACCAAATTACCAAAATGCCACAGAAGGAAATTATTAGTGGTACTAAAAAGTTAATGGTGGGTAAATCTATTAATGATTATTGGTTAAGACAATGGTATGGCGTTGACCCGGTAGATGGAGCAGCATTATATCGTGCAGATCCAGCATTAGTAACTGCATCTACTTTAAGAGTTACTGCAAATCGTGATTCTGTAACTACCGATCCTAACAGAGCCAAATTTGACTATAGCGGAAGTGCAATCCCTGACGTTTATGGTTCAATTAACACTTCAGTTAGATACAAGGAATTCACTTTAAGCGCTATTGCAAACTGGCAAATTGGTGGATTAACTTATGATGATACCTATGCTGCTTATATGCATGCAGGTACTTATGGTGCTGCTTTACATACAGATATGTTGAGAAGATGGAGAAACCCAGGTGATATTACAGATGTACCAAGAATGGACAATGCACAAACTTCGTTTTTTGGTGCAACGAGTTCTCGTTGGTTAACCGACGCATCTTTCTTGAATATCCAAAATGTGACTTTCTCATACGATCACGTATTTGCTTCCAAGAAACCATTTAATAGTGCCAGGATTTATATCTCAGCTGAAAATTTAAGAATGTTTACTAGAAGATCAGGTATGAACCCGGCTCAGGCTTTCTCAGGGGTAACTTCAATTGCTTACATTCCTGCTGCCGTATTAAACTTTGGTGTAAACTTTAATTTATAAAATTTTAAATAGTATAAGATGAAATATATATTTCAAACCTCATTTTTACTAGCAATTCTAACATTGAGTTCTTGTAAAAAAGAGTTTCTAGATACCAAGCCAACTACTAGTGTAGATGCTGGTTCAGCTATTACGACTGTTGAAAATGCAAAAGCATCTTTAAATGGAATTCACAGATCCATGTATATGGGTTATGGTAGCCAGGGTTCTTTTGGACAAGGAACCCACATGATCAACAACGATGTGTTGGGCGAGGATTACGTTTTTAGTGGCCAATCCAATGGTTGGTTCATTTCTATGTATAGATGGATCGACCACCGAAATGCAAATGGCGGTAGTACTTTCCCTTACCAATTCTATTTTAGAATTATTTCTAATGCCAACGTAATTATCAATGGCATTGATAAAACGGTAGGTTTACCTGCTGATAAAAACAATATGCTTGGTCAAGCATTAACTTACCGTGCATGGGCATATTTTAATTTAGTACAATATTATGGCAGGCGCTTTGTACAGGGAGCTGCAAATAATGGCTTAGCTGTTCCTTTGGTTTTAACGAATACAATTAATCCACAACCACGTGCTACTGTTGCTGAAGTATATACTCAAGTTAATAATGATTTAAACAGAGCAGCTACTTTATTAACAAATGCAAGAGCTGATAAGTCTAATTTTAACTTAAGTGTTGTTTTAGGCCTACAAGCGCGTGTTGCTTTAACCCAACAGGATTGGGCGACTGCAGCTTCTAAGGCAGCAGCAGCTAGAGTAGGTTATACTTTAATGAATACCGCAGCACAATTCACAGATGGCTCAGCTTCTTGGACCAATCCTGAGTGGATGTGGGGAAGTAGTCAAATTGATGACCAAACAGAATACTTTACTGCTTACTTAGCCTATATCAGTTTTAATTTTAACTCTACAAATATTCGTACCAATCCTAAATGTATTAATTCTGCATTGTACAATACTATGGCAGCAACTGATTTAAGAAGAGCCCTTTGGGTACCTTCTCCTACTTCTGCGAATTCAGTTACACCTCCAGGGGGAAGTAGAGCTGCTTTTATGACACAGAAGTTCAGAGCTAAAAGTGATGCGAATTCAGTAGGTGATATACCTTATATGAGGGCTGCTGAAATGTTCTTAATTGAGGCTGAAGCGCGTGCCCGAAACAATGATGAAGCTGGTGCTAAAACCGTGTTTACTACATTCATGCAAACACGTGTTCCAGGATACACTACTTCAGCTAATACAGGTGCTGCATTCATTACAGAAATCATGAATAGCAGACGTGTAGAATTATGGGGTGAAGGCTTTAGATTCTTTGATTTAAAGAGATTAAATTTACCTTTAGATAGAAGCGGAGCTAACCATAATTCAGCGCTTGCTGTGGTTGTAAGTGTTCCAGCTGGCGATAACGCTTGGCAGTGGTTAATCCCTCAATCAGAAATTAACGCTAATCCTTTAACTGTACAAAACGACTAATTGATTAGTAGCAATTATAAATAAAAGGCCTCAGTTTTCTGGGGCCTTTTTTTTATTGGTAAAATAGTTGTTGAATGATAGTTGAGGTTAAAAATTATAAAAATGCCCATTGTGGAAACAACGGGCGTTAACGATTGCTTGCTATATGCATCTATGTAGATATAGTGTATTGCAAATTTAATTGACGCCAACGAACTGTACATTATTCCGGTGTTAACTTATTATAAACAAAGCGAATAACCAAAGTGCCCGATTGTATATTACATCGGGCACTTTGGTTAGATCAAATATTCACGCTTCTAGTGAATATTTGTTTCGGTATTGGTTTACTTGATTACTTCTCCCTCTATCATTAACTCCGTCACTTCTTTTTCACCTGCAAATTTTACAGTTACTCGTTTTTTAAATTGACCTTCATTTGGTGCGGTATAAGTAACTTTTATGGTACCCTTTTGTCCTTTCAAAACAGGGTTTTGGTTGTATTCAGGCTGCGTACATCCACACTCTGCATTAGCAAATTCAATTACGGCAGGTTTAGCGCCATTATTGGTGTAGGAAAACACCACAGATTTGTGTACGCCTTTTTTTATTTTACCATAATTATGGTTTTTTACATCAAATTTTAAGCTGCTTTGAGCGTAACCACCAATGGTGATCAACACCGCCATTGCCAACATCTTGATTTTCATATGCTTCGATTTAAATTTAAGGACTAGGCTGTATTTCTTACTTAAATTTATGCACAAAAAACAGCCATTTATTAAGCTAAAATATTGAAAAATTATGAAATAGGCCTTTTTATCTATTTCTTGATTTTTATTGCATTTTGACCCCTACTTTTGTAAAATGGAACCTATAGCCGACGCAGTAACAACCCAAGATGTGCTTTCCTTTGAAGCATTTCGAAGCTCTGTAATAGCCGACTACCGTGTGGCATTAATGAGTAGGGAAGTGAGTTTATTGGGAAGGAGAGAAGTGCTTACGGGAAAAGCAAAATTTGGCATATTTGGAGACGGTAAAGAAATTGCACAAGTGGCACTTGCCAAGTTTTTTCAAAAAGGAGATTTTAGAAGTGGATACTACCGTGACCAAACTTTTATGTTTGCATTAGGGGTGGCCAATACCGAAGATTATTTTGCTCAATTATACGCCGACGTTCACAATGACCCGTTTAGTGGGGGTAGAAATATGAATGCGCATTTTGCGACTCCTTTTGTAAATGAAAAAGGGGAGTGGAATCAATTAGTCAATCAATACAATATTTCCGCCGACATTGCCCCTACTGCAGGTCAAATGATGCGTGGACTAGGAATGGCTTTTGCTTCCAGCTGTTTTAGGAATGCAAAGCATAAGGAGGCTTTTACCCATTTAAGCAATAATGGCAACGAGGTTTGTTTCTGCACTATTGGAGACGCAAGTACTTCGGAAGGTCATTTTTGGGAAGTAGTGAATGCTGCTGGCGTAATTCAAGCACCATTGGCGATAGTGGTTTATGATGATGGCTATGGCATTTCGGTTCCTACACATTTACAAACTACGAAGGGTTCTATCTCCGAAGTATTGGCAGGTTTCGAAAAAAAGGAAGGTACCAATGGTATTAAAATATTTAAAGTAAAGGGTTGGGATTATGCCGCCCTTTGTGAAACATTTGAAGAAGGTATTGCATTTACCCGCGCCACACATACCCCTGTTTTGTTTCATGTTCAAGAGTTAACACAACCACAGGGACATTCCACCAGTGGAAGCCATGAGCGATACAAATCGGCTGAACGATTGGAATGGGAAAGAACCTGGGATTGCAATAAAAAAATGAGGGAATGGTTATTATTAAATGAATTAACCACCGAAGAAGATTTACAGGAATTAGAAACTTCAGTTAAAAATGAAGTACGCGATCAAAAACAAAATGCTTGGGAAAAGTATATTCATCCAATCAAGGAGAAAATGAATGAATTATATGCCTTAGCACAAGTGGGTGTGGATGGAGCAGCATTGCAAAAAGTGCATGAGCTGACTCAGGAATTAATCAACAACAAAGAGCCTTTAAAAAGAAACATATTTAGAACTTTTCATACCCTTGTGGAGCAAATGCCTACACATCCTAATGTTACTGCTATTAAGAATGTATTGGAAAATTATTTAAAGGACGAGCAAGATATTTATAGCAAGTATTTATACAATCAAACACAAAAGAGTACATTGAATGTTTCGGTGGTGGATCCTGTATATGATGCGAATGCAAGTATTGTTAATGGCTACGAAGTATTGAATAATTATTTTGATCAATTATTTGATAGCAATCCTTTAGTTTATGCTTTTGGCGAAGACCTTGGCAATATTGGCGACGTGAATCAAGGTTTTGCAGGACTTCAAGCCAAATATGGCGCTGACCGTATTTTTGATACGGGTATTAGAGAGCAATCCATTATGGGACAGGCGCATGGAATGGCACTTCGTGGATTAAGGCCGATTGCTGAAATTCAATATTTAGATTATTTATTGTATGGTTTACAAACCCTAAGTGATGATGTTGCTACTTTACATTACCGAAGTAATGGTATTCAAAGTAGTCCAGTGATTATTCGAACAAGAGGGCACCGTTTAGAAGGCATATTCCATAGTGGTTCGCCCATGGGCATGATCATTAATTCCTTAAGAGGAATGCATGTATGTGTACCAAGAAATATGGTACAGGCAGTGGGCATGTACAATACTTTATTAAGAGGCAATGATCCCGCATTGCTCATTGAATGTTTAAATGGGTATCGTTTAAAAGAAACAATGCCTAGTAATTTAACTGAGTTTACAGTGGCATTGGGTAAACCTGAGACGCTTCGAACAGGCGACGATATTACCATTGTGTCCTATGGATCTACCTTAAGAATCATACAAGATGCCGCAGACCGACTAAGCGCGATTGGCATAGAATGTGAAATTATAGACGTTCAAACCCTATTGCCATTTGACATAAATCATCAAATTTTAGCGTCTCTAAAAAAGACCAATCGCATTGTTTTCATTGATGAAGATGTACCTGGTGGCGCCACTGCCTTCATGTATCAACAGGTAATTGAAATACAGGGTGGGTATCGCTATTTAGATGTTGCTGCCAGAACGGTTGCTGCCAAAGCGCATCGTCCTGCATTTGCAAGTGATGGTGATTATTTCTCCAAGCCCAATACCGAAGAAATTATTAAAGTGATTGTTGAAATGATGGGAGAGTAAAAATTATTGAGCGCCGGGAAGCCTTGATAAATTATACCCTTCTAATTTTTGCGTTTGCTCTACCGACCCTAACCTAAACTTTACCGCTACTTTTGTTTGTTTTTGTATAGCCCTTTCTGTGTTGCAAAAAAATCCTGTTTTAGTGGTATAATAGTTTGCAGGTACTTTTATTTCATGCGTAATGGCATACAAATTAAATATGGGCCTTGTAGTGTCCTTCATGGTAGGCGAAAAAATGCCTGCGAATAATATAGTGCTAATTAAGTTCAATTTATACTTTTAATGTTGCTAGTTGTATTTGGACAAGCATTTCGAAAAATCTTTGATTTTTTTGAATAAATCATAAGAGGGTTGCAGCATTTCAAAAAATTTATAATTTTTTGAACAAATCATAAGAGGGATTTATCGCAGTTTTTTATATTTAAAAATAAAAACTGAGATAAACCTACCCCATGTTGTGAAACACTTTATTTACATCCTCGTCTTCCTCTAAGCGCTCAATTAATTTACTAATCTCTTCTGCTTGCTCATCCGATACAGGTACCGTGGTGGAAGGGATCCACTCAAATTCAGCGCTGATGACATTTAGTTTTTTTGCTTCTAATTCTTTTTGCAAATTGCCAAAGTCGGTAAACGCACATCTCAACACCAAAATTGCATTTCCGTTGTCATCCGTGCTATCTCCTAATTCATCTAAACCATGGTCAATTAATTCTAGTTCTAAATCATCCATGATTAACCCTTCTGGATTTAATTTGAATACCCCCATTTTTTTAAATTGAAAACTTACGCTACCACTATTCCCCATCGCGCCTCCGCCTTTGTTAAAATGACTTTTTACATTGGCAACGGTTCTAACGTGGTTGTCGGTTGCTGTTTCCACTAATAAGGCAACCCCATGCGGCGCATAGCCCTCATATAAAATTTCTTCGTAGTTGCTTGTGTCCTTCCCCATGGCACGCTTAATGGCAGCTTCCACTCTATCCTTGGGCATACCTGCACTACGAGCATTTTGATAGCATCTTCTTAATGCAGGGTTGGAATCTGGGTCTGGTCCTCCCGCCTTCACTGCAATTACAATTTCTTTACCTATACGGGTAAATTGCTTGGCCATACGGTCAAATCGCTTGAACATGGTGGCTTTTCTTACTTCAAAAATACGTCCCATAGTAGTTATTTAAGGTCAGCAAAAATAAGACAAAAAAAATAGCCAGACAATTCAGTCTGGCTATTCTATCATTTAATCTTTTAGATTAATTATTATTGTTCAATTTGCTTGTTTTACGACTGTACAAGAAGTAAACTGCCAATCCTAAAGCCATCCAGCCAAATGCTACTTTTAGCGTTTGGGTGTCTAAGGCAAATATCATTGCTAAGCAAATAACAGCACCTAAAATCGGCACCAATGGTACTAATGGAGTTTTAAATGGTCGCTCCATATTGGGTGACTTTACTCTTAAAATCCAGATGCCGGCACTTACCAATACAAAGGCAAATAAAGTACCAAAGGAGGTTAAATCTCCTGCTACACTACCTGGAACAAAAGCCGCAAAAGCACCTACAAAAATGAATAAAATCCAATTGGATTTGTAAGGAGTGCGGTATTTAGGGTGTAAGTCGGAGAATACTTTTGGTAATAATCCGTCATTGGCCATAGAGAAGAATACGCGGGACTGCCCCATTAACATCACTAATATTACAGAGGAGAATCCAGCTAGGATGGCCACCGTTACTGCGGTCGCTAACCAGCCATATCCTGTCATATAAGTTGAAATGGCATAAGCCACAGAAGCTTCTTTTCCTTTGGTAGGATCTACGAAGTCCGTCCAAGGAGCAACTCCTGTTAATACGTGACCAAATAAAATGTATAAAATAGTACATACTACTAATGAACCAAGGATACCAATAGGCATATCACGTTTTGGATTCTTTGCTTCCTGTGCTGCTGTTGAAACAGCGTCAAATCCAATAAAGGCAAAAAACACAATAGCAGCACCACCCAGTACGCCACCCCAGCCATGTTTAAATACACCCGAGTAGTCGGCAATTACTTTTCCATGATCAATAATTGGGGCATGTCCTTCCGGAATCATATATGGAGTGTGGTTCTCAGGCTTAATAAACTGCCATCCAACTACTATAAAAATTAATACAATAGCCACTTTGATAAATACAATCACTGCATTAACTATCGCGGACTCTTGTGTTCCTTTAATTAATAATAAGGTTAATAATAATAAAATAACCAATGCCGGTGCGTTCATAATACCATGGTGTGTTCCTGTCGCATCAGTCATGCTTTCAAAAGGGGAGTGACACCATTCATAAGGTATTCGATGACCCAGTAGTTTGTTTAAATACTCGCTCCAGGCAATAGATACGGTTGCCGCACCCAATGCATATTCCATGATTAAAGCCCATCCAATAATCCAGGCTACTGTTTCACCCATTGTTACATAAGAGTAGGCATACGCACTACCTGAAATAGGAATCATAGCTGCAAATTCTGCATAGCATAAACCTGCAAATGCACAACCAATCGCTGCTACAATAAATGAAATAGTTACTGCAGGTCCTGCAGCTTGTCCTGCCGCTGCTGCTGTTCTTACAAATAAGCCTGCGCCAATAATAGCACCTACGCCCAATGCAATTAAATTACCTGCGCCTAAAGTACGTTTTAAGCCTTTGCCGCCATTATCGGCTTGTGCCAACATTTCAGCCAGGTCTTTTTTTCTAAATAAACTCATAGTGTTGTTTTTGAGTTAACTATAAGCTTGTGATTTACAAACTTATAGGGGTTAATGAACAATTTCAATATAAGTTGAAAAATAGCACTTTTTTCTCAAATTTCGCTTCATTTTTTAGGATTTTCACCTTCATTTTTGGGGTATTTTTTTGTCAGTTATGTCTTATATTGCACATCTAACTACTTATGAAAAAATCAAATAAACTCACCGTATATATTTTAATTGCAATGATTGCTGGTGCAGCATTGGGTTATTATATTCACGAAAATGCGGAACAATCTACTATTGACGCATTCTCAAAAAATATTAAGTTATTAACCACTATTTTTTTAAGGTTAATACAAATGATTATTGCACCATTGGTGTTTACTACCTTGGTGGTTGGTATTGCTAAACTAGGAGATCTCAAAACAGTGGGACGTGTGGGAGGGAAGGCCTTACTTTGGTTTATTACCGCTTCCTTAGTGAGCTTATTAATTGGTTTAATATTGGTGAATATTTTTAAGCCAGGGGAAGGGATTGCTTTGTCCAATGCCGATGTTACAGGAGCAAAGGATTTAATGGGCAAAACACAGTCCTTTAGTATTGTTGGTTTTATTGAGCATGTGTTTCCCAAAAGTATGTTTGAAGCATTGGCCAATAATGAAATTTTACAAATTGTAGTATTCAGTATCTTTTTTGGGGTAGCTGCTGCAGCAATGGGCGAAAAGGCCAATGGATTAATTAAAGCTTTTGATACGGCTGCGCATATTATTTTGAAAATGGTAGGCTATGTAATGAATTTTGCCCCCTTGGGCGTATTTGGTGCATTGGCTGCGGTGATCGCAACAAAAGGGTTAGCGGTATTTTTATTTTACGGAAAATATTTATTGTACTTTTTAATGGGTATAGGGGTGTTATGGATTGTATTGATTGGGGTTGGTTTTATTATTTTAGGCAAGCGAATGCCTTCCTTAATTAAAATTATTTCTAGCCCCTTAATTATTGCATTTAGCACCACAAGTAGCGAAGCGGTATTTCCTAAATTAACGGAAGAGCTAGAACGTTTTGGTTGTAAGGATAAAATAGTGTCCTTTATTTTACCATTGGGTTATTCCTTTAATTTGGATGGCAGCATGATGTATATGACTTTTGCCAGTTTAGCCATTGCACAAGCATATGGCATTCATTTAGACATGGGCACACAATTAACGATGTTGGTGGTCCTAATGCTAACGAGCAAAGGTATTGCTGGCGTTCCGCGTGCTTCACTCGTAGTGGTAACTGCCACCTGTGCTATGTTTAATATTCCACCGGAAGGCATTGCGTTGATTTTACCTATCGATCACTTTTGTGATATGTTCCGTACTGCGACCAACGTGCTAGGCAATAGCTTGGCAACAACGGTGGTGAGTAAGTGGGAGGGTGCTTTAGAAGAACAAACAGTATAAACTAATTGTAATGATCTATTTATTAGAAGCTTTTCATTGGAGCCAATTATTACAACCTCAATACTATATTGAAAATGGGGGCTTGTGGTTATTGTTATTGGTTGTTTTTGCAGAGACTGGATTGTTTTTCGGCTTCTTTTTGCCAGGGGACAGTTTATTATTTGTAGCCGGCATTTATAGCGATCTATTGGCTGGACAAATTGTAGTTACCCATAATCAATGGTTGGATTTGCTGATTATTTTCGCCTTTATTGCAACAGCAGGTATTTTGGGGAATTATGTTGGTTATTATATTGGTAAAAAAGTGGGACCAGCCATGTATGATTGGAAAGAAAATATTTTTTTCAAGAAAAAGTATTTAGTACAAGCACAAGAGTTTTATGAAAAGCATGGAGGTAGTGCAATAGTAATTGCAAGATTTATTCCGATTGTGCGCACTTTCGCACCCATTGTAGCAGGCATTGTACAAATGGATAAAAAGAAATTTGTTTATTTTAATATCGTAGGAAGTATTGCTTGGGTGGCAAGTATGTTATGTGCAGGTCATTTTTTGCAAAAATGGATTTTGGATCAATTTCATTTTGACCTAAAAAAGCATTTGGAAGTGATTGTATTGGGCATTGTTTTTATTACTACATTGCCCGTAATCATTAAAGTAATTACACATAAATCTAAATAGCCTTATGACTCAAAATAAGCAGATAGGATTATTGTCTTTACCTGTAATGGTAGCTGCCTTGGGTTATTTTGTGGATGTATATGATTTGTTATTGTTTACGATTGTTAGAAAGCCTAGTGTGATGAGTGTAGGTGCAACAGAAAAAACCATTTTAGTAGATAGCGCACACATTATTAATTGGCAAATGTCTGGCTTATTAATTGGAGGCATTTTATGGGGTGTGATTGGCGATAAAAAAGGGCGATTAAAAGTATTATTTGGCTCTATCTTATTGTATTCGGTAGCAAATATTTTAACTTCTTTTGTGCAAACAGTGGACCAGTATGCTTATTGCCGTTTTGTTGGCGGGATTGGTTTAGCTGGCGAATTAGGGGCAGGCATAACTTTGGTGTCGGAAATGCTTCCCAAAAATAAAAGAGGTATTGGAACAAGTATGGTAGCAGGCATTGGTTTGTTTGGCGCCGTGGTTGCCTATTTTACGTATCAATATACAAGCGATTGGCGTTTATGTTATCAGATAGGCGGAGTGCTTGGTATTTTCTTATTGGTATTACGTATTCGTGTAGCAGAGTCTTTTATGTTTGAGTCGGCTAAATTGGCCAATATTGAGAAGGGCAATTTTTTTCAATTCTTTTCGAATAAAAAAAGATTTTCAAAATATGTAAAAGCGATTCTAATTGGATTACCCACTTGGTTTGTGATTGGAGTATTGGTGAATTATAGCAATCAATTTGCTAAAGGCTTATACGGGGAAAATAATAAAATTGACTCAGGGCGCGCAGTTATGTTTGCATATGTAGGCATTGCGATTGGCGATTTAGTCATTGGGTATGTAAGCCAATATTTTAAAAGCAGAAAAAAAGCCTTGCTTCTATTTTATATTTTAAATACCATTGCAATGGTGCTATTTTTCTCAACCCTCAATAATAGTGACAGTAGCATGTATGCAATATGTGGTTTGCTAGGTTTTAGTACTGGTTATTGGGCCATTTTTAATCAAATGGCAGCCGAGCAATTTGGCACTAATTTAAGGGCTACTGCAGCTACGACCATCCCCAATATGGTAAGGGGGGCTTTACCTTTAATCAACTTTTTATTCTTAGACATCCTACAAAAACAGTTGGGGTGGACCATTATCCAAAGTGGTATTTTGACAGGGGTGATTGTCATGTCGGTAACTATTGTGGCTTTTGTGTTTACCGAGGAAACCTATGATAAGGATTTGGATTACCTGGAATTAGACAATCCGCTTCCA
The DNA here is from genome assembly GCA_947457075.1 of Bacteroidota bacterium. GTDB lineage: Bacteria > Bacteroidota > Bacteroidia > Chitinophagales > Chitinophagaceae > Sediminibacterium. The sequence goes on along the minus strand of CANGUG010000008.1, from coordinate 55,089 downwards.
TAGGAGGATTGTGTAGTATTTATGAATGATAAAATATGCGTTTACTTTTTATACGTTTTTCTTCCATTGGTGACATTGTATTTACCACCCCAGCCATTCGTGCTGCTAAACAGCAGTTGCCTAATGTGGAAATACATTTTTTAACGAAGTCCTCAATGAAAGCGGTCACAGAGGCCAATCCTTATATTGATCAATTCCATTATTTTGATAAAGACTTAAATGCGACGATAGATTCACTAAAGCAATTACAATTTGATTATATCATTGATTTGCATAAAAACTTTAGGACCTATCAAATAAAGAAGGCATTGGGCGTTCCTTCTTTATCCTATCAAAAATTATCTTGGCAAAAATTATTGTTGACCAAATTGCATTTAAATTTTATGCCTATACGTCATATCAGTGATAGGTGTATTGATACCCTTGCTCCTTTGGGTGTGGTGAATGATGGACTTGGCTTGGATTATTTTGTACCTGCTGCAGTGCAGCTTAGGGCCAATGCATTACCATCCTCACATCAAAATGGATATATCGCCCTGGTAATTGGTGCTTCCTATGCCTCCAAAAAATTACCTATTGAAAAATTGCAAGCACTTTGTTTAATGTTAAAGTATCCGGTGGTTTTGGTAGGAGGGAAAGAAGATGTTTTTGAGGGGGAAGAGGTAGCAAAAGTGGACCCTGTTAAAATATTTAATGCATGTGGTCAATTCAATTTGCATGAATCTGCACTTTTGGTGCAGCAATCTAAAACGGTCATTTCACATGATACCGGCTTCTTGTATATTGCCTGTGCTTTTCATAAAAAAACGGTAGCCATTTGGGGAGCGACCTCTCCTGCTTTACAAGTGGAGCCATATTACCCTAGTATAGACAAGGCTATAAATGCAAAACTAAATAGTCAAGTTAAGGACATGTATTTTAATGCCATTGTTCCTAATCTATCCTGTCAACCTTGTTCTAATTATGGGACCAATCAATGCCCTAAAGGACACTTCGCATGCATGCGCTTGCAAAATACTTACACCATCGCTGCTAAAGCGAATGAGTATTTCGAAGAAGTTTATTTTTTTTAGATTCTCTTTGTTTTTATCCACGTAGAAAAATTTCAATTTATTTTTTCTTTTGTATTGAAGATTAGAATTTATTATCGGTGCTTTTTAGTATTGCTTCAAATTGTCTTCCTGTTTTGCACATTTACTTATTTTCTAAATGATTTTAGCATTGTTATTTGCTATTATATTCAATAATTCAAAACATGCAAACTAATACTTATGAAAAAATCTTCAACACAGTTAGGTATCTTTTTTATATTATCCATCTTCCTACATTTTTGTAGTTCAAAACAAGAATTACCGGTTCTGACAAATCCAAATATTCAATCTTTGGTTACCAATTTTAACAAGGTCAATTTCAACAAGCAATTTGGAAATGATGTAGTTATTGATTTTACAAAATCGATTGAAATTGAAATTTTGTATTTGGGTATCCCTGAAAAGTACATAGTAACGTCAGTGTTATACAATAACGGAAAAAAGTTTGGGAATTTGTTTTCGTTAAAAAATACTGATGCCACATTTAAATCATTAATTGTAAATACAAGCAATTATAATAAAGAAAATGGCTCTGGAACCATAGCCTATCAAGGAGTTGGAATTAGCAAGAGTGTTTCTTTTGTTATCGAAAAATTTAAAATTAAAAATATGCTAAATACAGATGATACAATTGGCCAAGTAAAGAGTAATTCAGCCCAAGTGAATGAAGGGCCATCATGTACTGGATCCTGTTACAAAACAGCAAAAGATGCTTGTGACAATAACCCTGATTGCAAAATGCTTTGTGATGTTTTGCCCACCTGCAATGCGACTTTAGCAGCATCTTGTTTCTTACATTGCTTTTTCTTATAATTTTTTCAATCCTTTTTATGAAGTATATAATACTCTTACTCATCCTAGCATTTGCCATATTGTGGGCCTATGGGATATATGATGTAATCACAAGAAAATTTACTTCCAAAGAAGTAAAATATATATGGATAGTGCTAATCCTATTCCTACCAGCATCTGTTTTAGTTTACTTTTATTTATACAACAGCAAAGCCCCGCAATCGCGGGGCTTTTAACTATAGTACAAGTAACTTAAATTATAAAGTCTTCAAAACATCATTCATGTTTCTTACTGCGTCTGCGCTTTTGTTAAAAGCAGCTTGTTCGTCAGCTGATAAATCCATTTCAACAATCTTTTCCCATCCATTTTTGCCAATTACTACTGGTACGCCTAAACAAATATCATTTTGACCATATTCGCCGTTTAAGCTAACGCAACAAGTAAATAATTTTTTCTCATCACGAACAATGCTTTCTACCAATGCAGCTCCTGCAGCACCTGGTGCATACCAAGCAGAAGTGCCTAGTAATTTAGTTAATGTAGCACCGCCCACCATGGTGTCGTTGATGATTGTTTGTTGTTGCTCTTCGCTTAAGAATTTAGTTACTGGGATGCTATTCCAAGTTGCATGCTTAATTAAAGGAATCATGGTAGTATCACCGTGACCACCCACCACTAAAGCATTTAAATCAGCAGGACTACAGTTTAATGTATTGCTTAATTGGTATTTAAATCGCGCGCTATCTAAAGTACCGCCCATACCAATAATTCTATGCTTAGGTAATCCTGTGGATTGCAATGCTAAGTAAGTCATGGTATCCATTGGGTTACTAATTACAATGATTATTGCATTTGGAGAATGCTTTAAGATGTTCTCACAAACTCCTTTAACGATACCTGCGTTGGTGCCAATTAATTCCTCACGGGTCATTCCTGGCTTACGTGGCAAGCCTGAAGTGATAACTACTACGTCGGAATTTGCTGTTTTTGAATAATCATTGGTGCTTCCAGAAATTCTTGTATCAAATCCTAACAATGCAGCAGTTTGCATCATATCCTGCGCCTTACCTTCGGCAAAGCCTTCTTTAATGTCTAACAAAACCAATTCACTAGCTAATTCTTTACGAGCAATATTGTCTGCACATGTTGCGCCAACTGCACCTGCTCCAACTACGGTAATTTTCATATAGGATATATTTTAATAAAGGGTTATTTTTTACGGGGCAAAGTTAATTAAATAATTATTTGCCTTGGGTATTTTTAATCAATTCTGGCACTTCAACACCCTGTTCCCACACTTTCACAAAACTACCTTTGTAGTAAAGGGCAACAAAAGGGGTCATTTTTGGCCTAAAAAAGGTAGGAAGGGTATAGGCACCATCTCGGCCAATTACAATATTGGGTTTGCCAGCAAGGTTGTATTTAACTGCAAACTTCTTGATGAGGTCCATTTCACGGTAGCTGTCCCAAATAAACAGCACGTTTTTGAATTTGTCTGCATTTTTTGAAAGTTCAGCTGCTTCATGTTCGCAATGGGAACAGTCGGGACTAAATATAATTACGCAAGTGTACTTGTAGTTTTTAGGGAGGTCTTTATTGGTAACTTCTTTTCCGTCAATGGAAGTAAGGCTAAAAACCGGAAAGTTTTTATTCTTCAAATAAGGTAAATCAGCAGCAGGGTTTGCTTGCTGCGCCTTCAATGAAAAGCTGGTTAAAACACTCATTAGGCTCAAACATCCAATTAAAATTGCTTTCATAGTTATCTTGTTTTTATTTTTGATCATCTTGCATTCTTTTTGATTTGGCGTCCTGTAAAAAGTCAGAGGCAAAAATGAAATTATTTAGTAATTCGTTTTGACAATAAATAATGTCTTTATTGCTTCCTTCCCATTCTTTTTTTCCTTGGTGTAAATAAAGAATATAATCCCCTATTTCCATTACCGAGTTCATATCATGGGTTACTACAATAGTAGTTATATTAAATTCAACAGTTAGTTCATGGATTAGCTTGTCAATAACCATGGAAGTTTGTGGATCTAATCCTGAATTAGGCTCATCACAAAATAAGTATTTAGGATTAAGCACTAGGGCACGTGCTAAACCAACTCTTTTTTTCATACCACCACTGATCTCCGCAGGAAATTTATCGTTTGAGCCAGTTAAATTGACGCGGGCTAATATTTTATTGACTTTATCCGTTTTTTCTACTTCGGTGAAATCAGAAAACATATCCAATGGAAATTTTACATTTTCCTCCACTGTCATGGAATCAAATAAAGCATTGCCTTGAAACAACATGCCAATGCTATTGCGTAATTCTTTACGTTGGTCTTTTTGCATTTTACTAAATGCAATACCATCAAAGTAAATATGACCTTCGTCCGGCTGAATTAAATCAACAATACATTTAGTTAAAACGGTTTTACCACTTCCGCTGGCACCAATAATTAAATTGCACATACCTGGTTTGAATTTGGCAGAGATGTCATTTAAGATAACCCTGTCGTCAAATTTCTTTCCGATATGTTTAATCTCAATCATGGTTATTAATTTAAAGGAGTTTGTAAAGACAATAAGTCTTCAAAAGTGTCTCTTCTGCTAATTAGTTTGGATACCCCATTTTCAAACAGTACTTGTGCAGGTTTATACCTAGCATTGTAATTACTTGCCATTTCATAGCCATAAGCGCCTGCATTGTAAAATACTAAAAAGTCACCTTCTTCAATTGCGGGTATGGATCTATCCCAGGCAAAAGTATCTGTTTCACAAATATTACCCACTACTGCATATTGGGTATGTGGGGCATTGGGATTGCTAATATTGTCAATATGATGATAAGCGTCATAAAACATGGGACGAATCAAATGATTCAAGCCAGTATTAATTCCCGCGAACTGAATATCATTAGATTGCTTTAATACATTCACTTGTGCAATAAAATAGCCACATTCACTGACCATATATTTACCAGGTTCAAACCAAGCGGTTAAGGGGCGTCCATATTTTTCAGATAAACGCACCATTGCCTTATTCACTTCCGCGCCTAACAATGCCATATCCGTTCCTTTTTCATTGGGTTGATAAGGCACTTTAAAGCCACCTCCAAAATCCAATACGTTTACGGTAGGAAAATGAGTAAGCAAAGTGTCAAATACCTCCGCTGATTGAATAAATACGGCTACATCTTTAATTTCACTACCTGTATGAATATGCAAAGTGGCAATATTAATATTGTATTGTGTTTGAATCGCTTTTAATTCAGTTAATTGTGTAACAGGTATTCCAAACTTACTTTTATCATGCCCCGTGGAAATTTTTAAATTGCCTCCAGCCATAATATTGGGTCTTACACGAACGCCAATAGGATAAGAAGCGCCATATTTGGCTCCAAACTTTTCTAAGTTGGATAAGCTATCAATATTTACATGAATACCTAAACTTACTGCTTCGTCTATTTCTTCAAAGCTTACACTATTGCTCGTATATAAAATATTTTCTGGACTGAAGCCAACATGTAACGCTAATTTTGCTTCATTAATGGAACTGCAATCCACATTGCAACCTGCGCGTTTAACCACATCTAAAATATGAATATTGGTAAGTGCTTTACACGCGTAAAAAAAACGGGTATGTTCACTAGAAAAATTAGATAATAAGTTTTGGTATTGACTTGCAATTTTTTCGGCATGGTACACATACAAGGGGGTGCCATACTCATTGGCGGCTTCCTTTAATTGCGCGTAGGATAAACTTGAGTTCATACTACGAAGATACAATTAGAACTAGGTTCTTGACTTATATCCGCTAGATAATTTTGGAAAAAAAGGGCAGGTAAATTCTACTAATTTTTATTCAGCAGGGCTTTCAGGGGCTGCATCCTCCTTGTTAGATTCCGCCTCGTAATCGCCTGTTTCCTCGGATAAATTTGGGGTCTCCTCCTCGTTTTCAGCAACTTGATCCAAAACAGCATTGTCGGTAAAATCTTCAGGCTTAATCACGGTCGCTTCTACAATTTGGTCGGCCAAAACTTCCTTGATTTTTGGTAGGTCGTCGGTTGAGTTAATGCCAAAATAGTCCATAAAGGTTTTGGAGGTAGAATAAACCAATGGTTTGCCCGGCAATGTTTCGTTACGGCCACTAATGACGATTAATTCTTTCTCTAATAATTTTTGAATGGAGTAATCGCTATTCACCCCTCTGATTGCTTCCACTTCCCCTTTGGTGATGGGTTGTTTATAGGCAATAATGGCTAATGATTCTAAAGCCGCATTGGATAAGCGCTTTAAAAATTTATCTCCATTTAATTGAGCAATTGTTTTGTGAAATTCTGGTTTCGTTAAAAACTGCCATCCGCCACCACTTTGTTTTAATTCAAATGGATAAAACTCAGTAGCATATTTTTCTTGAATGCCATTTAATGCACTCTCTACTTGATCGGTTTCAATGCGTTCTTCTAAAAAACCAAATGCATTGTTCACTAATTCAGTTACGTCGTTTACGCTTAAAGCTTTATCGCTTGCGAAAATTAACGCTTCAATATGAGGGATGATTTCACTAATTTCCATAATAGGTGCTCCTTATCCGTTTAATGCAGCAGCGCCACTTACAATTTCTGTTAATTCGGTTGTAATAGCCGCTTGTCTTGCACGGTTATAAGATATTTTCAATGATTTTAATAATTCGTTTGCGTTTTCACTAGCCTTATCCATCGCTGTCATTCTTGCGCCATGTTCGCTAGCGTTGGCATCTAATACTGCCTTGAATAATTGAGTATTTAAAATTTTAGGCATCAACTCGGCTACCAATGTTTCTTTTTGAGGTTCAAAAATAAAATCGGTTTTCTTTTGGTTAGCTTTCTTTGCAATTTTAGGAATTGGTAAAAACGGCTCCGCTTTAAATTCTTGCGTAGCTGCATTCTTAAATTCACTATAAATAATTTCAATGGCATCAAATTCCTTGTTGGCAAATGCATCCATCGCCGCTTTAGCAGCAGCTTGTACATTTCCAAAAGTCAATTGTAAAAAAATATCTTTAAAATCGGCATTGGTATTGTAGCCCGATTTAGACAAACTCTCGTAGCCTTTTTTGCCAATATTCCAGATGGTAATTTTTTGAGAAGGGTACTTTTCTGCAATAGTTGCTTTCGCTAATTTCACCACATTGGCATTGTAGCCGCCACATAATCCTCTGTCCGAAGTGATAACGATTAACAATACATTGTTTACAGGACGGGTTTCCGCCAAAGCCAAATTCATATCGCCTTCCAAACTACCAATGATATTGCTTAACATATCCTGTAATTTGCGCGCATAAGGTCTCATTTGAGTGATGGCGTCTTGCGCACGGCGTAATTTAGCAGCACTTACCATTTTCATGGCTTTTGTGATTTGCTGTGTACTTTGAGTACTTTTTATCCTGTTTCTTACTTCTTTTAATTGACCAGCCATAGCTTTATTATTTCCTGTGTTTTAGGCGAGCAAAGGTATCATATTTTTACCCAATTTCCACTTTTCAGACCCTTCAAGTTATTTTTTGTATTGGGAAGCCTATAAAATGGCCAAACTGCCCTCAAATCCTTACCTTTGAGACCCTTAATTAGCCTGTCATTAAAGTTTGGCACGTATATTGAGATAGGAACATTAACACATTTATTTACAAGGCATATGTTGCAAATTATCAATAAGCTTTTTGGAGGATCCAAAAGTGAGAAAGACGTTAAGAAAATCCAGCATTTGGTAGGGGTGATCAATGGCCATTTTACAAGCTATCAATCCCTAGACAATGACCAATTAAGGGATAGAACCAATCAGTTAAAGGCCAAAATAAAGGCCCAAACCAGCGATTTGGATACCCTCATTGAAGCCGAAAAAGCCAAAGCGGAAGCTTTAGCCGAGGGGGACCTTATGGGCCGTGATGCGATTTATCAAAATATAGATAAAATTAAAAAGGACCGTGACCAGGAAATTGAGAAAGTTTTGTGGGACATTTTGCCAGAAGCATTTGCTGTCGTAAAAGAAGCGGCACGTCGTTTCACCGAAAACGAGGAATTAGTGTCCACTGCCACCGATTTGGATAGAGAGTTGTCCGTTAAAAAGGAATATGTTGAAATTAAGGGGAATCAATCGGTGTTTCAAACCACCTGGAATGCTGCCGGCACCCCAGTAACTTGGAATATGGTGCATTATGATGTGCAGTTGATTGGAGGTATTGTTTTACACCAGGGAAAAATTGCCGAAATGTCCACAGGGGAGGGTAAAACCTTGGTTTCTACTTTGCCAGCCTATTTAAATGCGTTAGCTGGGGAAGGGGTGCATATTGTAACGGTGAATGATTATTTAGCAAAAAGAGATAGTGAGTGGAATGGCACTTTATTTGAATGGTTAGGTTTAACAGTAGATTGTATTGATAAACATCAACCTAATTCCGACGAACGTCGCAATGCTTATTTAGCAGATATTACTTATGGAACCAATAATGAATTTGGCTTTGATTATTTAAGAGACAATATGGTGCACACTCCTGAAGAAATGGTGCAACGTAAACATCACTATGCCATGGTGGATGAGGTGGATAGTGTATTAATTGATGATGCCCGTACACCTTTAATTATTTCAGGTCCCGTTGGTCACCAAACAGGCGAGCAACAATTTTTTGATTTAAAACCAAGAATCGAAAAATTAGTGGAAGCGCAAAAGAAAGTAGTGAGTCAATCTTTGATTGAAGCAAAGAAAAAATTAAGCGAAGGCAATGACGATCCTAAGGACGGCGGCCTTGCATTATATCGTGCTTTTAGAGGTTTGCCCAAAAATGGGGCGTTGATTAAATTTTTAAGTGAGCCAGGCGTGAGGGTTAAATTGCAAAAAGCAGAAAACCATTATTTAGCCGATCAGCAAAGAGAAATGCATCATGTGGATACGGACTTATATTTCCATATTGATGAAAAAAACAATTCGGTTGAATTAACGGAGAAAGGGTTGCACTTGATTACAGGTGCGGGCGAAGACCCTAACTTTTTCTTATTGCCAGACATTAGTATTGCGTTAAATGCAATTGATATAAATGCGGCATTATCTGCAGAGGAAAAGCTACAACAAAAGGAAGTAATTATTTCCGACTATAGTATTAAGGCCGATCGTATTCATACGGTGAATCAATTATTAAAATCCTATACTTTATTTGATAAGGATGTGGAATATGTAGTGATTGATGGTCAGGTAAAAATTGTGGATGAGCAAACAGGCCGTATCATGGAAGGCCGCCGCTATTCCGATGGTTTACACCAAGCTATTGAAGCAAAAGAAAATGTAAAAATTGAGGCAGCTTCACAAACCTATGCAACCATTACTTTGCAAAACTTTTTTAGAATGTACCACAAACTAGGTGGTATGACAGGTACCGCCGAAACAGAAGCGGCAGAGTTTTGGAGTATCTATAAATTAGATGTGGTTACTGTTCCAACCAATATTCCAGCTATTCGTAAGGACGAGCAGGATATGGTATTTAAAACAAAGCGTGAAAAATTTGGTGCAGTCATTGAAGCCATCGAAAAATTACGTGACGAAGGTCGTCCATGTTTAGTGGGTACGACTTCGGTGGAAGTAAGTGAATTGTTAAGTAGAATGCTTCGTCAAAAAAATATTCCGCACAATGTATTGAACGCAAAACAACATGCGCGTGAAGCACAAGTGGTTGCTGAAGCAGGTTTAACTGGTGCAGTGACTATTGCCACCAATATGGCTGGTCGTGGAACGGATATTAAATTAAGTCCAGAAGTAAAAGCAGCTGGAGGTTTAGCGATATTAGGAACAGAACGTCACGAGTCAAGACGTGTCGATAGGCAGTTAAGAGGGCGTGCTGGACGTCAGGGGGATCCGGGTTCTTCTCAATTTTTTGTTTCCTTGGAAGACGATTTAATGCGCATGTTTGGAAGTGAACGTATTGCAAAAGTAATGGACTTCGCAGGGTATAAGGAAGGGGAAGTAATTCAACACAGTATGATCACCAAGTCCATTGAGCGTGCACAAAAGAAAGTGGAGGAAAATAACTTTGGTATCAGAAAGCGTTTATTAGAATATGACGACGTAATGAATAAACAAAGAACGGTTATTTACAAAAAACGTAATCACGCTTTGTTTGGAGAACGTTTAGCATTAGACATTGACAATGCATTTTATCAAGTGATTGAAAATATTGTATTAGCAAATAAATCAGCAGGCAGTTACGAGGACTTTAAATTAAACTTAATTGTGAGTGGTGGATTTGATTCAAAAATCACTGCCGAGGAATTTGCCGGTATCGCTGAAAATGAGTTAGTAGAAAAAGTGTATCAGGAAGCCATTACACATTATGAATATAAGAAAAACGACATCATGCAGGAAAGTATTCCTGTATTCAAAAAGATTCGTTTAGAACAAGGAAATCATATCGAAAATGTGATTGTGCCTGTAGGCGATGGAAAAATCGCATACAATGTATTGGTGAATTTAGATAAGAATGTGAGTACAGGCGGTCAAACCTTGGTTACACAAGCTGAAAAATCCATTTCTTTAAGTTTAATTGATGATGCATGGAAAGAGCATTTACGTGCGATGGATGATTTGAAGCAATCAGTACAAACAGCCACCTACGAACAAAAAGATCCATTAGTAATTTATAAAATGGAAGCATTTGAATTGTTCCGTAAAATGGATGTTGAAATCAATCATAAATTGGTGCAGTTTTTATGCCATGTACATTTGCCTATTGAACAAGGGGTAAGAGAAGGTCGTCAACAAAAAACTGATTTAAGTAAGTTAAATGTTGGAAGAACAGAAGAGGGGGTAGGTGAAAAGCAATACCATGATCCAAGCGAACAAAAACAAGCACCTATCACAGTAGGTCCAAAAATTGGACGTAACGATCCTTGTCCTTGTGGAAGTGGTAAAAAGTATAAAGCATGTCACGGAAAAGAAGCTGTTTAGTACTTCAAATAAATTTCTACTCCAATGATGCCCATTAATAAATACATTGATCACACTATATTAAAACCAACCTGTTTGGTTTCGGATATTGAAAAATTGTGTGCCGAAGCAAAACAGTATGATTTTGCAGCAGTTTGTGTGCCACCCAATTTTGTACAACTAGCCAAGGAGCAAGTAGCAGGATCGGAAGTTAAAGTGGCAACTGTAATTGGTTTTCCGTTTGGGTATAGTGCTACGGAAGCTAAAATTGCTGAAATTATTTTAGCCATGGTGGACGGAGCTGATGAGCTAGACGTTGTTGCTAATATTTCAGCCATTAAAAATGGCGACTGGTCTGCCATTGCGGACGAAATCAATCATATACTTCCTATTATCAGGTCAAAGGGAAAGGCAGTCAAAATAATCATTGAGTCCGGTGTGTTGACCAATGAGGAAATTATTAAGTGTTGTGATATTTATGGAATAGCCGGCATTGATTTTTTAAAAACATCCACTGGCTATGCCGAAAAAGGGGCGAGTGTTGAAGCAGTTGAGCTATTCAGAAAACATTTGCCTGAAGCAGTGGAAATAAAAGCTTCCGGTGGCATCAGGGATTACGCAACGGCAAAGCAAATGATTGATGCGGGGGCTACGCGTATTGGATGTAGTGCGGGTGTTTCTATTGTGACTGGCGCGCATACACAGAATTTAAAAAGCAATTATTAATTGGTAACTTTAATTGTTGCCCTTTTTAAAAACAAATCATTCATTCATTTATTTGTGCTAGGTATATGTTATTAAATAAAATAAAAACATTGGCTGCTCAAGGGCAGGAAGAAAACATTGCTATTCGCAGACATTTACATGCACATCCTGAATTAAGTTATCAGGAATTTGAAACTTGCAAATATGTGCAAGCGCAGCTTACCAAAATAGGGATCCCTTTCACCGTTATTGCTACAACTGGTGTACTGGGTATTATTGAAGGAAAAAATCCAAGTAAGCGGGTAATTGCTTTGCGTGCCGATATGGATGCATTACCAATTCAAGAAGAAAATGATATAGCCTATAAATCAAAAAATGATGGTGTAATGCATGCTTGTGGGCATGACGTACACACTACGATTTTATTAGGGGCGGCAAAAATTTTATGGAGTTTACGTGATGAATTGGAAGGAACCATAAAATTATTATTTCAACCAGGGGAAGAAAAAAATCCTGGAGGGGCAAGTTATATGATTCGAGATGGTGCATTGCAAAACCCGGTACCACAAGGTATCATTGGTTTGCACGTGCATCCTGGTTTGCCTTTTGGAAAATTAAGTTTTAGAAAAGGACGGGTAATGGCAAGTGCCGATGAATTATATGTAAGTATAAAAGGGCCGGGAGGTCATGCTGCAACCCCACATCAAACGGTGGATACGGTTTTGGTTGCAGCGCAATTAATTACCAGCTTGCAAACCATTATTTCCCGCAATAGGCATCCTCAAAATCCTTCAGTTTTGTCTATCTGTTCTATTCAAGGAGGCCATACGACCAATGTAATTCCAAGCGAAGTAAAATTAATGGGGACATTCAGGGCCATGGATGAAGTTTGGCGTTTTAAAGCACATGAATTAATGATGGAGCAAGCCAAAGGATTAGCCATTGCAACTGGTGCTGAAATTGATTTTAGAGTGGATGTCGGTTATCCTACCGTGGACAACGATCCAGTGATTACCGAAGCAGCTTGGAAATTAGCCGACCAATATATGGGGGCAGAAAATGTCGAAGAAACCGAACTGAGAATGGGAGCAGAGGATTTTGGCTACTATTCCCAAGTAATCCCAGGTTGCTTTTTCCGTTTAGGCGTTCGCAATGAAGCCATAGATGCCATTCATAATGTACATACACCCGTTTTTAAAGTGGATGAAGAGGCAATCGCCCATGGAGTAGGAATGATGGCCTGGCTTGGAATGAGCTTGTTCAATGAATAGAGTACTATATACTATCCATTAATAATCAATCTATTACATTTCAAAATACCTGCTTTTCAATTTATTCAGTAGCTTTGTATTGCGCTTAAACTAACATTTGTTATAAATCTATTACATGTCTAATAAAGAGAACCTTCGTAAAGATCAAGCCCTTGAGTACCACGCTAGTGGCCGACCTGGTAAAATAGAGGTAATACCTACCAAAGAAACAAAAACACAAAAGGATTTATCCCTGGCCTATAGTCCCGGCGTGGCGATTCCTTGTACTGAAATTCATAACAACCCCTCCGACGTATATAAATATACTGCTAAAGGAAATTTAGTGGGAGTAATTACCAATGGAACTGCTGTACTGGGGTTAGGAAATATTGGACCTGAAGCAAGTAAACCAGTGATGGAAGGGAAGGCAGTTTTGTTTAAAATTTTTGCAGACATTGATGTATTTGATATAGAGATTAATGAAACTGATCCTGACAAATTTGTACAAATTGTAAAATCCTTAGAACCTACTTTCGGGGGGATTAATTTAGAAGATATTAAAGCACCTGAATGTTTTTACATTGAGCAAAAGCTAAAGGAGCAAATGAATATTCCTGTGATGCACGATGATCAGCATGGTACGGCAATTATTAGTAGTGCTGCTTTATTGAATGCATTGGAATTACAAAAAAAGAAAATTGACAAAGCTAAGTTTGTGGTAAGTGGTGCCGGCGCTGCAGCAATGGCTTGTATAAAACTATACATTGCCTTAGGTGCGAAATATGAAAACTTTACTTTGTTTGATAAGGATGGCGTATTGCATACCGGTCGAACTGATTTAGGAGAAGATAGAAAATTATTTGCTGTTAAATCAAGCACCATCACTTTGCAACAAGCGTTCAAAACGGCCGATGTATTTTTAGGGTTAAGTGTGGGCAATGTAGTGACACCGGAAATGGTGCAATCCATGCCAAAAAATCCTATTGTTTTTGCATTAGCCAATCCTGATCCAGAAATTGGATATGAAGCAGCTTCATCAGCGCGTAAGGATATCATTATGGCAACAGGCCGATCTGACTATCCTAATCAGGTGAACAATGTATTGGGCTTCCCTTATATTTTTAGAGGAGCATTGGATGTGCGCGCAATGCAAATTAATGAGGCAATGAAATTAGCAGCGGTAAAAGCCCTTGCTGAATTAGCAAAAACAGCGGTGCCTGATATTGTAAACATGGCCTACAACCAACATAATTTATGTTTTGGAAGTGAATATATTATACCAAAGCCCTTGGATCCAAGATTATTAAGTACACTGGCACCTGCGGTTGCAAAAGCGGCAATAGATTCAGGTGTTGCACAATTATCCATTGGTAATTGGGATAACTATGTTTTACAATTAAATAAACGATTAGGATTAGACAATCAATTAATGCGTTTAATTAGTAATAAAGCCAGACGTGATCCTAAGCGTTTAGTATTTTCTGATGCTGAAAATACCAAAGTATTAAAAGCGGCAAGTATTGTATATGATGACGGTATTGCTTATCCAATTTTGTTGGGAAATGAAGCCAGAATCAATGCCATTGCGGAGGCCAACAATATTGACATTAGCGACCTTCCTATTATTGATGTACGTAGTGATGCTATGGAGTCAAAGCGTGAATTTTTTGGATCTCTTTTATTTCAAAAAAGACAAAGAAAGGGCGTTAATAAATATGAGAGCTTAAAATTAATGCGTACCCAAAATTATTTCGGTGCCATGATGGTGGAAACAGGGGAAGCGGATGCAATGTTGTCTGGATTAACCCGTAATTATGCCGATGGGATTAAGCCAGCGCTACAAACCATTGGGGTAGAAGAAAATGGAAGTAAAATTGCGGGCATGTATTTATTGCTTACTAAAAAAGGCCCTTTATTTTTAGCGGATACAACAGTCAATGTAAACCCAACAGCGGAGGAAATCGCAGACATCACTTTGTTAGTCGCGAAAGAAGTACGCAATTTTAATATGGTACCAAGAGTTGCAATGTTGAGTTACTCCAATTTTGGAAGTAGTGATACGCCTGAAGCTAGGAAAATGGCTGAAGCTACTAGAATCGTTAAGCAAAAAAATCCCAACTTAATTGTGGATGGTGAAATGCAAGGGATGTTGGCATTTAATAAGGAAATTTTAAGGGATAATTATCCTTTTAGTGATTTAGTGGATGCGGATGTAAATGTCTTGATCTTCCCTAATTTAACAGCAGGTAATATATCATATCATTTATTGAAAGAAGTTGGGGGTGTTGACATTATTGGTCCAATTTTATTAGGCCTGAAAAAGCCAGTGAATGTATTACAGTTGGGATCTGATGTACGCAATATTATTAATATGGCCACTGTTTCAGTGGTGGATGCTCAATTAAAAACAAGAATCGATACCGCAGCTGAAGTGCAAAGAACAAGTTGGTGGAATCGTATGAAAAAGCGTAAGCAATAGAAATTCATTAACTTTACTGTATGAATTTTTTCACGCATTTTGGCAAATACCTTTTAATGTTAAAAGGGATGTTCACCAAAACAGACAATAAAAGGATGTTTTGGAAAGAATACATCAAGCAATGTTATGATATTGGTGTCGGTTCCCTGCCTATTGTTGTGATCATCTCCTTTTTTCTTGGGGCAGTAATGACGGTTCAAACAGCAGCGCAATTGGTAAGTCCTTTGGTGCCCTTATCTACCATTGGTATTATTGTAAGAGACGGAATGATATTAGAATTTGCGCCTACTTTTTTATCCATTGTGTTGGCCGGTGTAGTGGGAAGTAAAATTGCCAGCGAATTGGGAAATATGCGCACTACCGAACAAATTGATGCATTAGAAATTATCGGAATCAACTCTAAAAATTATTTAATACTCCCTAAAATTTTAGGTGCTTTTACCATGGTACCCTTGCTTGTGGGTATTTGTGCGGTGATTGGTATTTGGGGTGGATACTTGGTGGGAGGTTGGTCCGGTGCCATTCCGAATGAAGTATATTTAAATGGAATTCGAAAAGGGGTGAATACCGACTACATAAATATTGCATTTTACAAGTCATTTATTTTCGCTTTCATCATTAGCACTGTTCCTGCGTATTTTGGGTACTATGTGAAAGGAGGGGCTTTAGAAATTGGTAAAGCGGGCACTAGGTCGGTAGTAGTAAGTTGTATTTTAATTTTAATCGCCGATTATATAGTAGCCACCATTGCACTATAATCATTTGCACTATTCATATTCCTTTGTTTTATTGTTAGGCTTAATCAGTATCTTAGTCGTATAATAATTTACAATGAAAATAAGTTTTCACGGAGCTGCACGTACTGTTACAGGATCAAAACATTTAGTGGCCTTGGATAATGGAGAAAAGTTTTTATTAGACTGCGGAATGTTTCAAGGAATGGGGCGAGATACCGATGGGATGAATGCGAATTTTGGTTTTGATGCAGCAACCTTAAACTATGTAATTTTATCACACGCTCATATTGACCATACAGGCTTATTGCCAAAATTGGCAAAAGAAGGTTTTAAGGGCAATATTTATTGTACCCCTGCCACCAAGGCCTTAACTGAAATATTGTTAGAGGATTCGGCTATGATTCAGCGTGATGATGCAAAATTTGGCAATAAACGTAGAGCAAAACAAGGGCTGCCGCCCATTGAACCTTTATATGATATAGAGGATGTAGCATTAGTATTGCCTTTATTAACGGTGGTTGAATACAATACGCCTACAAAAATTTCAAATTCAGTTGAACTTTTATATACGGACGCAGGACATATTATTGGCAGTGCTGCTGTGAATTTAAAAATCAAAGAAGCAGGTGAAACAAAAACACTCACATTTAGTGGAGATGTAGGAAGGTATCGTGATATGATTTTAAGGTCCCCTGCCGTTTTCCCTCCTGCCGATTTTATTATTATTGAAAGTACTTATGGAGATAGGTTACATGATTTAATCCATACTACCCCCGACGATTTATTACATTGGATTCAAACAACCTGCGTAGAAAATAAAGGGAACTTAATTATTCCAGCATTTAGTGTGGGACGTACGCAAGAAATTTTATTTGAGTTAAATCAATTGTCTTTAGAAAGAAGGTTGCCGCATGTTCCTGTATATGTGGATAGTCCTTTAAGTATCGAAGCCACCGATGTAGTGAAGTCCTTTCCTAAATATTTTAATAAAACCATACAACATATTTTAGAAATTGACGATGACCCTTTTGATTTTGAAGGGTTGCGCTATATAAAAAGTGTAGAGGAGAGCAAGGCTTTGAATGAAGATTTGCATCCAAAAGTGATTATTTCTGCCTCTGGAATGGCGGATGCCGGGAGGGTGAAGCACCATATTAAAAATAATATTGGCAATCCCAAAGCAGCTATCTTATTAGCAGGCTACTGTGAGCCTCACTCCTTAGGAGGACGCTTAATGAATGGCCAAAAAGAAGTAAAAATTTATAGTGAGGTTTATCCGGTAATTGCTAAAGTGGGTTCCATTCGAAGTATGAGTGCACATGGAGACTATGAGGATTTAATGCAGTTTTTGGCTTGCCAAAATACGGAAGCAGTAAAGCAAATTTATGTGGTGCATGGGGAGGCCGAAGTGCAGGATCATTTCGCGGAACGTTTGCGTAAAAAGGGCTTTAAGGAAGTGATTGTTCCTGAAATGCATGAGACATTTATAATGCAATAGCGCAAAGTGATTAATTAGCGCATTTTTATTAAATTTACCCCATGAAGAAAGAATCCAATTTCCTTGTCAATTTTATAGTTGCCCTTTATTTAATCGTACATTTTATTCCCGATTTCGATGGAGCAGATGTAATGGGTGCACAATGGATTTATGTAAGTGTAATTGATTTTGCAGTGCTGGGTTACATTGCCAAAAATTATGCTAGATTCAAAGAAGCTATTGCGGGTGTTTTTAAAATTAAGTTTGCCCTTGTTTATTTATTCTTCTTGATTTGGGCGTTGGCCTCCTATTTTTATGCCATTAATCCAACCGAGGCCTTGGTCTGTTTAGCGCGATTGGTAAGTACATTTTTAATTTTTATTAATCTTTCTATACTGTTTTATAAAAAAGACCTTCAAAGCCTTTTTCAGTCGGTTGCATTGTTGGTGTCCTTGACATTGCTATCAGATTCTATGGAAGTGATAAAAGGATTCGTTGCGAAACAAGGGGAAATGACATTGGACAGCTTAATTATCAGTTTAATGGGCAGGAATGGCAATAAAAACGTAATGGCGGCTTCCTTATTGATTAAATTTCCTTTCGCCGTGTATTATATGAATAAAGCAAAACTTGGCGGCAAGGTTTTAGGGGGCATTGCTTTATTTGTGGGGTTAATCGCTTTGTTTATTTTAAATACCAGGTCCACTTTTGTTGGTTTAATTTTAATACTATCTATTTATATCATTACCAGTATCTTTTTTAAGTTAAAAGCGAAGTCAAGCCCAATTTCTATCCTTAAGCAATTAATGTATTTTGTTGTTCCTACAGTGATTGCATTTTTCTTTTCGAATATGATATTAGACAACGCCTTAAAGTTGCAAGAAGCGGAAGGGGGGTATGGTACCGTTACTAAAAGACTTGGAGATATTTCTATTGAAAAAGGCAGTGATCGTTTACACTTATGGTCGGGAGCCATTGATTATTCCTTAAAACATCCAATATTAGGAGGGGGGTATGGCAATTGGAAGTTGGCTTCTATTCCTTATGAAAAAGAGGTGACCAACGACTTGTTTGTGCCTTACCATTGTCATAACGATTTTATTGAAACCTTCGCCGACCTCGGATTTATTGGAGGAGGGCTTTATGCCTTTATGTTTTTATTATTGTTGTTGTTTACCATTGCTGTATGGCGCAATGAAAACTTAAAGGAGTATAAATTGATAGCTACTATTTCCTTTTTAGCGATTACCTGCTATGTTGTGGATGCATTTTTAAACTTCCCCACCGAGCGTACTTCCATGCAAACTATGTTTGCACTAACAGCAGCTTTGTTGTTTACACCTTTTTCTTTATTGAATACTTCTGATAACAATAGCGGATTCAATCCATTTTTTACTCAACTCAGCAAAAAGATAGCTTCTGTTTTTATCCCATTTGCCTTTGTGTTAATCCTACCAACTTTATTTATCAATATTCAAGTATATCGTTCACTAAAAGTGCAAAAATATGTAATGGGCGAAATAGATGCAGATCCTAAATTGCCTTTGGATGAGGTAAAGGATGCCTTTCCTTCCATTCCTAATTTGTCCACTTCCACCCTGCCTATTCCAGCTTTAGTGGCAAGGTATTATTATAGAGATAAAATGTATGATGAAGCCTTGGCCTTGCTGAATGCTTCTGAAAAAATCAATCCCTATTTATATTATACCGATTTTATTAAAACCGCGGTATATGCCTCTAAAAATAACTTCGATAGCGTTAACTTTTATGCAAATCGTGCATTTTACAATTGGCCTAGGGCTACCAGCTACTATAAAAATGCGATTTTTGCTGCTTCCCGTAAAAAGGATACGGCTGGGATTAACAAGGCATTTACAACTTATGTAAAATACAGAAATCATGCTGAAGCATGGAATCAATATTTAATGGGAAGGTTGGAATTACTCGGACCATCAAATACCCTAACCCTTCAATTATTTGACAGTGCTATTAAGCAATTCCCCAAAGACACTGCTGTATTTAAGAAGCTGATTGATTTGTTGGCACAGTCTGGTGCTCAAAATGTTGTGGCCCTTTCCACCAATTATAGTGCAAAAGGCATGCAAGCTTTTACGAAAGGCAATTATAAATTGGCGGCACAATATTACATGCAAGCTTCCGCTGAGGACAGAAATAATTATACCCATTTAGAAAATATAGGTATTTGTTTATACTCTGACAAGCAGTTTGACAAAGCAATCATCTATTTTGATCAAGCCATTAGTTTACCTACTGAAAATACAGGCAAGTCGGAGTTTTATAAAGCCATGAGTTTAATTAGCTTGGGTAAAAAGGAGCAGGCCTGTATTGCTTTGCAGCAAGCAAAGGCAAAAAACTATCCAGGTACAGATCAGTTTATTGCTGCAAATTGTAAATAACTATAAATATCAATTAGGTTTCTTGTTATGACTGCAGGCTGCTATTTTTTAATGAATCGGCCACAAGCATTTTGCGGTAACCACTAATTTTTACCCAGTAAAGTATCCATAAAACAAAGGAGACAAGGCCTAATATAACGGTAATGATACTATCTTCCACAGTGGGGAAGTCTAGTATTTTTGAAACTAATTTTACGAAGGCGGAAATTACGCCAATGATGGCGTAAGCAATGCCAATAGGATAGCCAGGTCTTTCTTCATTTACTTCTATCTTTCTGCTAGCAAATTCAGCTTTTAGGGAATCTGCCATTTTATTGACAACTTCAAAAATCCAATAAATTGAAAATAAAGGAATGAATAATAACCAAACCTGGCCTGGTCTCATTTTTCTATTTTCCACACTTACTGCTTTTAAGGTGTTTTGTAGCTCAATAAAATAGAGAATTACTGGGATCAAAAATACGGCAAATATGATCATAGAAAGAACAAGTATAATACTTATTGCAGCGCCGGTAAATGGACTAGCTAGTAACATAATAAATAAATTATAACCACAATGTAGCAAATAAAATGATATCTCAGAATTATATTCTTCCCATTTTATTGGGGAAGTAGCGCTTTATTTGTGCATTATACAAGTACCCGCTTTTGGATTAGGTGTGCAAGACATTCATTTAAATTTTTTGTTGCAAATTCATTTGCTTCAATTTCAAAAGGGTTTTTATGATACCCGCGCTTTTTACTATAAATAGAGTAATATTTAAAATCCTTATTTTTCATATGTTGCATATAATGACAAATTTCATGCAATGTAGTGTGAACGATTGTTTTTATTTTTTCAGCTTCCTCTGAAGAATGGCTTTTGGGATATATCACAATTTTTTTCTGGCTTGAAAAGTAACACCCTAGTTTAGTTTTGCTTTTATAATAGGAGACTTCGTAATGGGGGTAAAATTTAATTGAGGCTTGTCTTAAAATACTGCCCGACCATTTTACTACTTCTTCAATTAGGGTTGTATAAGGAGTATTTAATTTTTTAGGAACTACTCCAGCTGCCTCTTTTACATATTGGTAAATTAACCCAATAAGGCAAATACTGGTCCATGCAATGACAATATAAATAAAGAGATTGGACCTCATCGAAAACTTAATTTTGGAGGCAATTTAAGGGCAATTATGGTAATTATCAGTGCATTATATAAACTTTAACATAGGCCGTCATTATGGAAAATGGCTACTATTTTAGCTAGGGGCCAATTGGGTAAAACTATACAAGCTTTATATCACTAAACTGTCATATTTTTAATAAATAAAATACGTTTTTGATGTCGAATGAAACTAAAATTACCTGTCCAAATTGTGGTCAAGAAATTGACGTAAATAGTGTCATTGCCCACAATTTAGAGGAGGAGTTTAAGAAAAAGTACAATGCCAAGTGGGTAGAAGAAAAAAAGAAATACCAGGATGAACTAGATAAGCTTGAAAAACAGAAACTGGAAATTGAAACCCTAAAGCAAAACCAAGAAACATTGGTAGCTGAAAAATTGTCTGTTGCTGTTAAATTAGAAAAGGAAAAGTTTGAAAAACAAATAAAAACGCAACTTCAAGAAGAGCAATCGGAACGCATCGCCCTCATAGAAAAAGAATTGCAAGAGAAATCAGCACAAGTGAAAGACCTTAATAGGGCTAAGGCTGAAATTGAGCAAATAAAAAGAGAAAAAGCAGAATTAAAAGAGGCCATAGAAGCGGAAAGTGCAAAATTATTGAATACAAAGCTAAATGAAGAGAAAGAGCGTATCCGAAAAGCCGAGCATGATAAAAATGAGTTAATCGTTGCAGAATTGCAAAAGCAATTAGACGATCAAAAGCGTTTGACCGAGGAAATGAAGCGTAAACAAGAGCAGGGCTCTGTGCAGCTTCAAGGAGAGGTTCAAGAGTTGGCAATAGAAGAATGGTTGATGTCTAATTTTCCCCTAGATACTATTAGTGAAATTAAAAAAGGGGATAGAGGTGCAGATTGCATTCAAATTGTACACACAAGAACCACACAAAACTGTGGAACAATTTATTACGAAAGTAAAAGAACTAAAAACTTTGAGCCTAAATGGCTTGAGAAATTAAGGGACGATATTAGGGCAAAAAGTGCCAATATAGGCGTGTTGGTGACCGATGCTTTCCCTAAGGGAATGGAAAGAATGGGCATGGTAGAGGGTATTTGGGTTTGCTCTTTTGAAGAATTTAAAGGCCTTTGTTTTGTGCTAAGGGAAACCGTAGTTCAACTAAGTTTAGTGGCTGCTTCTCAGGAAAATAAAGGGGAAAAGACACTTATGTTATACGATTTTTTAACCAGCAATGAATTTAGATTACAAGTGGAGGCCATTGTAGAAGGTTTTACACAAATGCAAGCAGATTTAATTTCCGAGAAAAGATCCATTATGGGACATTGGAAAAAAAGAGAAAAGCAAATAGAAAAAGTACTTTTAAACACCAACTTTATGTACAATTCAATTAAGGGTATCGCTGGAAGTGCCATTCAGCCCATCAAAACACTTGAACTTCCTGAAGCACCAGACGACATGGAGGACGAAGAAGCCTAAATTTTTACAAAACGATTAAATAATTTTTATGAAATATTTTTTTGCATTTCTGTTACTAATTGCAGTAAATAGCCAAGCACAATTTAGAGGCAATAAGCTTCAATCCTTCTATGAAAAGACATTGTTTGCTGCCTTACAAGAACAAAAAGCAGAAAGCGGACTTGCTATCATCATGGATTTGAGTACTAACAAAATAGTTTCTTCTTCGGGCTATTCAAAAAAGGAGGGTGGGTATATTATCGATACCAATTTAATGAATGTGTCTATTGAACCGAATGGATTAATGAATCCGATAGCTGCAGCAATTCTTATTGATAATTTTGGCTTACAATTAACCGATACAGTTAATATTGAAGGGGGTGTAACAGTAATTGACGGGAAAAAAATCAGAGATGCAGAAATGCATGGTATTAAAACAGCCACTGTTTTAGAAGTAATTGCAGCATCTTCTAATGTGGGTATAGCAAAATTGACCAATCAATATTATAAACAGCAATCGCCAAGCTTTTTCATTGAAAAACTACAAGGGTATATTGGAAATGAGAAAATCAGCAATATTTCCAATGATAAATCAAGCTTACTTTTTTGGACCATTGGGTATGGGCTTAAATTGACGCCTAAACAAATTTTTGAATTTTATAGAAGAGTGGCAATAAAAGACACAACTTTATTTAACCATCCTTCAACCTTAACTCAAATGCATACTGCTTTATTTGAAGTTTGCAGAAATGGAACTGCAAGCAAGCAGTTTGGCGCTAGCGCTAATATTGATTATACCGTATATGGAAAAACAGGTACAGGCTTGGTTGCCAATAAAAATGGCTACAAAGACAATCAATATATGGCTTCATTTGTTGGATTTACAGTGAATGAAAATCCCAATTATGCTTGTTTAGTAATGATTAAGTGCCAGTCAAATGCGCCGAATCATTTTGGGGCAACAGTGGCAGCACCCATTTTCAACAAACTAATGTATAATGCGATCAATAATAAATAAATGAAAATGAAAATGAAAATGAAAATAGTTATTTTATTAGGCTGCTTATTACTAGCTGGCTCGGTTTCTGCGCAAAAAATATTCAAAACTTCATTTAAAAGTGAGGCAGATAAAATAATATATGTAACCGAGTTTAAATCAGAGGCTGACATGATTGTATTTGAAACAACATTTAAGTCGGAAGCCAAACCTTATTCAGGCATCTGGTACTGGACTAATTTCAAGTCCGAGGCTGATTGGAAGGTTTTCTTTACCAAATTCAAATCTGAGTCAAATTTAAAAGTGTACTTTACTAAGTTTAAAAGTGAGGCTGGAATGAAGTAATTAAACAATTAGGCTTCCAGGTTGTTATCCTATAAATAACATCATGAAAGTAGTTACTATTGGTATCGTAGTTATTGCCTTATTCCTTGTTTTTCAGTCATTTATTAGCGTAAATGCCGTAAAAACAGAAAAGCAAAAATATAGACTTGTTTTAAAGCAGGATCAGTTTGAAATACGTTACTATCCTTCTGCGACCATGGCCACAATTTTTTCAAATGCGACAGACTATAAAGGTTTGGCCAACAATGGGTTCCGAAAATTAGCCAGGTACATATTTGGGGGAAATGAACAGAATCAAAGCATTTCTATGACAGCCCCTGTTAGAATGAATATGTCTGAAAAAGGCTCATCTATGAGTTTTGTAATGCCTGAAAAATTTAATAACGAAGCATTGCCAAAACCAAACGATCCCACTATTCGAATAGAGCAAAGCAAACCTGTGTATGTAGCTTGTATTAGCTTTGCAGGATATGCCAATGACACAAAAATTGAAATAAATAAAGAAAAGTTATTACAAATATTAAAGGAAAAAAATATTACCACCACAGGTGAGTATAGTTTTTTAGGGTACAATGCACCTTATCAATTTGTTGGCAGAACCAACGAAATTATTATCCCAATTGAATGGAAAGAATAGATATAGATAGAGTTATTGAAATGGCTTGGGAGGATAGGACTCCTTTTGAAGCTATTCAAATTCAGTTTGGTTTATCTGAAGCCGATACGATTAAATTAATGCGCGGACAACTAAAACGGAGTAGTTTTAATTTATGGCGTAAAAGAGTAAATAGTGGCGTTAGTCAAAAACATCTTGTTAAAAGAAGTACAGCTATTAAAAGGTTTAAATGTTCCAGACAAAAGGCAATTTCTATGAATAAAATATCAAAGCGATAGATTTTATTTGTAGCGACACCAACTAGCTATTCAATTTATCAACGTAAAGCATTATTGCGCAACACGAAGTTTTTATTGCGTAATACGAAGTTTTTTGCAGGCTTCACTACAGTATTTCACCTCCTCCCAATTCCGTTCCCATTTTTTTCGCCAAGTAAAGGGTCGTTTGCAATGGATGCAAATTTTAGAAGGAAGATTTTCTTTTTTTACAAGCTTATTGAACTTATTTTTCATTTACAATGCATGCATTTGTCTAAAAGTTAAATTAATTCTAGGGGCAGTAACTTTTAATGATTTTGGCAAAGAATGTAGCCAATATTGTTGTAGTTCCCCTTTCATTTCAATTAATGAACCGTTTTCAAGTATTACTGAAATAACTTCTTTAGAAAGTTTGTGTTTAAAAGAAAACTTTCTGTTTGCGCCAATACTAACTGAGGCGATAGAACTATGGCTAATGATTTCTTTTTCATTGTCAGCATGCCATCCCATCCCCTCATTTCCATTATGGTAATAATTTAACAAGCAGGCATTGTATTTTTGACCAGTATATTGCTCAATGGTTAATTTTACTTGTTCTAATGCTGGCAACCATTGCAGGGCATTCTTTGTGATTTTCGAATAGGTATAGCTAATGCCCTCATTAGCATAAAACGCTACTTTTCTTTTAGTGGTAATTGCTTTCCCAAACATGATTACTGTTTCATTCATCCAGCTAATTTTGTTTGATAATTCATCAAAAATATGAGCTGAAAGTTCATCACTAAAAATTTTACCGTAGCTAATTACTTCTCCGTCTTGGTTTATGATATTTGGAAATTTCTCATTCATTTAACTAAATGTACCTTATCTCAATTTAATTATTAGTTTCTTTGCAAAAATATAACAATCTAGTGCATCCAATTGTTGCATTATCATTACTAATTATTATTTATGGAATCGCAAATACGTACATTACAGGATCAAATTAAATTAGCTAGGACTAGTTTGTTAACCCACCCGGTGTATGCCCAAATTAATGATATTGAGGGATTGAAAAAATTTACTGAATTTCATGTATTTGCCGTTTGGGATTTTATGAGTCTATTAAAGTCTTTGCAAATAGGGCTTACTTGTGTATCCTTGCCTTGGATACCTATTGGCTCTGCAAATACTAGGTACCTTATTAACGAAATTGTAACAGGGGAGGAATCGGATGTAGATGAGCTGGGCAATAGGATAAGCCATTTCGAATTGTATTTGCAAGCCATGGAACAAATGGGGGCTAATACCAATGTTATTAAAGAAATGGTCACACTTCTAACATCCGGCCAATCAATTGATAAAACAATACAAGATTCAAATTTATCTAGCAAGGTGAAACAATTTTTAAATTTCACTTTTGATATTGCACAAAATGCACCATTACATGTAAAAGCGGCTGTTTTCACATTTGGAAGAGAAGACCTTATTCCTGATATGTTTACACAAATTTTGAATGAAATATATTCCACACATCCGGAGAAAGTGTCTGTTTTCAAGTACTATATTGAAAGACATATCGAAGTGGATGGGGGCCATCATAGTCAACTCGCGCTTGAAATGGTTGCAGAATTATGTGGAAATAACCAATCAAAATGGGAAGAAGCAACTGCTGCCTCTATAAAATCCTTGGAAGTACGCGCTGGACTATGGGATGCTATTATCGAACACTAGTTAAATATACCTCTCGACCATAAATTTTTGTAGATACTTAAGTACAACTTGGCCTTTAGTGCTATATTTTTTTGTTCGGTTTCAATTAACTTAAGTTCCCTGCTGTTAATTAAGAACAAGCTACTTTCTCCCATTTGAAATTTTGTATTTTCAGTATCAAAAAGCAATTTATTGGCATTCACAATTTGTTCATTGCCGTTAATTTGTTTCTTTAATGCATGAAACTCAGCAAAACTACTCCTTACTTTATTTTCAATTTCGAGTGTGATGTATTTGGTGTCCCAATTTAGGTCCTCAATTTTATTTTTGGTTTTTGCAAGCTCTCCTCTTGCTTGTCTTTGAAATAGCGGTAAACTCATTGAAAGACCATATTTATAATTATTGGCGGTAGTATATGAATTTAAATTAGCGTAAATATTATTCAAATTATTATCAAGTACATTATAATTCAATTTCAAAGAGGGAAAAAGCTCAATTGTTTTCAATCTTTTTTCTATATCTAAAATCTTTGATTTAGAAGCGTTCATTTTTATTTTAGGATGATTTTGCGCTGCTTGTGTCAATAATTCGTCTAATTTTCCAATATCTTGATTCTGTATTTTTTCTATTTCAAAAATAGTAGAGGGCTGTATGGAGGCATCTAAATCATAGGGTAGTCCGTTTTCAGTCCAGAAGAAATTATTTAATTCGAATCTTGCTTTTTGTAAATCAACTTCTGCTTGAGCTTGTAAAACTTCGAAATTCTGTAATTGTGTTAATGCTTCAGTAGTATCAATAGGTGCTCGATCCCCAGAATAAAATGAATTTTTAACAACTTCATATCTTTCTGTATTATTTTTCACCGTTTTTGTAAGAATGGAGTAATTGTAATAGGCGTTTACCCAAGTCCAATAAGCAGTAGCCACTTCCAACATCATATCATTTATAACCAATAATTGCTCATTGTTGGTGAGCTCTACAATATTTTTGGCTTGGTTTACAATAGCCCTTCTTTTGTCAACAATTAAGCCCCTGAATGGATCTAAGCTAAGGCCTGCATAAGCGTTTTGATTTTTTGTTAATGTTGGGTCAATTCTTTCACCAATATTATTTTCAGCACCCATTTTAATATCAATACCATACCATAATGGGATCTTAAATTCTGTACTTGTGTATTTATAATATAACTTATTATCAAATGTTTTTTCTTGATTACTTATTTCAATAGTAGGATCAAACACGCCATTGGAAGCCCTTAATTCGTTTTTGGCTATTTCTTTTCTCAGAAATGATTGCTTCACTACTGGGTGATATTTTCTTACAATATCAAGCGCATTGTCAATGGATAGGGTATTGTCTTGCCCAAACAAATTGCTTATGCAACAAATGAATATAACAATGAATAGGAATCCCTTAATTTTCATTTTACTTAGTTTTTTTAGTTGATTCCTTTATTTTATAGTAGTCTGGAGGGAATCCATTTATTTGTCTCCATAGCTCATACCAAATTGGAACTGTTTTTAGCAGGGCAAAACCTTTTGCACCCGTACCAATTTTTAATTCTACTGGCCATTTTTTTTCTTTTTCATCTGGAATGACCAAGATTCTGAATTTGCCATTTTCGTTTCTATTGTTTTCAACCATCAATATTTTTCCTGGGAAGGTTCCGTAACTATTTTCGGGCCATCCAGAAAATACAATTGCGGGGAATCCATCAAAAACCAATCTTATTCTTTGACCAGGTTGAATTAACATTAAATCCATTGGTTCAATAAATAGTTCAATGGCATTATTTACTTTTGTAGGTACCATTTCAACAATCATATCTCCTTCCTTAACAATTTCGTTGATACCAGATTTTTTTGCCTTAATAATTTGACCATCCTGCGGAGCAATTAACCATCTTTGACTTCCTCTTGTGATGTAATTGGCCAATATGTTTTTATTTTTTGCCAATTCGCCATCCGTGCCTGCAATCTCGCCCATGGAAGTGGCGATTTCACTTCTTGATTTAAATATTTTATCGTTTGCGTCTTGTTTTGCCGAACTGATATCTATCTTAAGAATATTAAGTTCTTGACGCGTATTCAATAGCTTTTGCTGTTTTTCAGTTAATATAGCCATTGTCTTATTGCTTTGATTAGTCCTCCTTTCATATTCGACTAAGGAAATCACACCCTGACTATATAGTTGTTTACCCCTTGTTAACTGTTCTACAGCGATTTTATAATCAACTTCGGCAGCTACTACTTCTGAACTGTCTCCAATTATTTTTCGCTTAATTTGTTCTAACTTATTTTCAAGAGAAGTAATTTTTAAGTCTCTATTGTTTTCAACTGCATTAATTTGACTTTCAATGGCGTTAATTTTTTCCCTGTAAAAAATTAACTTTTGTTCTTTAGATACTACTTGATCTCTTGTTCGTTCCACTAAATTGGAATCTAAGTAATCATCTTTCGTATCTGCTAATTCAACAATTGTATCCCCTTTTTTGACAATATCCCCTTCTTTAATATACCATTTAGCAATTCTACCTGGGTTGATTGTGTTTATTTGCTGAGGTCGCTGATCTTGGTATAAGCTGGTGACACTTCCACTGCTGGATATGTTTTGTGTCCATGGTAAAAAAAGTACAATAATCAAAAAGAATAAAATACCTAATAGCCAGTAGGATATTTTACTGTTTCGATCAAATCTATATATTGATTTGATCGACGTAGGGTTGAACTTAGCTTCCGATTTAATATTATCTATTGTATTTTTCATATCAAATTTAATAAGGGTAATATAGTATTTGGTGCTCCAATATATTTAATCTTTCCTTTTTCTAACCATATGATTAAATCACATTTTTTAGCAAAAGGAAGGTAGCCACTTGCCACTAAACAGGTAGTATTTGCCACATTGCAAAGGTAATCGGATATCTTTTTACTTGATTCGGCTCCAGCCAATTCAAATGGTTCGTCTAAAATCACTAATTCGGGCTTATTTACAATTGCCCTTAATAACAATATTTTTTTAGCAATAATGGTACTTAATCCTTTGCCGGTTGCTTGCAATTCGGTGTATAAGCCATTTGGTAACAAGCTAATAAATTCTTTAATTTCTAATACTTCAGCAATTTTCATTATTTCATTGGCACTGATATTATCATTGCCAATACAGATATTATCATAAACAGTACCATTAAAAATATCTTGCTCGTTATAGAAAATACCGATATTTTTTCTGTACTCATTTTGATCTAAATTATTGATGGGAATAGAGTTGATATTAATAATTCCTTCAAAGTTTTTTATAGTGCCTCCAATTAATTCCAATAAAAGAGATTTTCCTGAACCGCCATCACCCATGACACAAATTTTGGCGCCGGGCGGTATTGAAAAATTAATATCTTCTAATAATGGCTTATTGGGGTCGAATTTTAAATGCAAATCCTTCACTTCAATTGAAATTCCATTTTGGCTATGCTCAAATGGAATACTTCCCTGACTTTCTAATTTTTTACCACTGATGGCACTAAGTTTTTCAACGCCAGTTAAAATATTGTAGCTTACTTCTAAATTTTGTATCAGCTTTTCAACAGCGGATAAAATCAATAAAATAACAATTTCTGCTGCAATGAATTGTCCAACATTTAATTGCTGTTTTATTAGTAATACTACCCCAATAATTAACATGAGGGCAGAAATTAATAATTTAAAAACAATAAGACTCCAATATTGGAATTTCAAAATTTCAAAATGCTTTGTTTTTGAAACTAAATAATTTTTGATTAGCTCGTCGGCCTTTCTTAGATGAAAACTATTTTGACTTGAAATTTTAAAAGTATTGTGTGACCTAGCAATTTCCTCTAACCAACTTGCTACTTCATATTTGTCGCCACTTTCATTATAGGAAGCAATAAGTCCTTTTTCATTTGTGTATTTAAAAATTAATATTAAGGTAATAATTAGCAGTAAACCTAATATAATAAATGTAGAGTTGTAAAAGGATAACAATAGCAATCCAAAAACAATTTGAATAACTGCTAAAGGGATATCTAATAAAATTTTTGACAAACCTTTTTGAAGACCCACAATCTCAAAAAATCTGTTCATTAATTCGGGTAAGTGACTATTATTAAGTTCACTGCTATCAATTTTGGGTATTTTATGTGCAAATTCTAAGGAAAATCTTGTGAAAATACTTTGTTCAATTTTTTCTACAATTTTCAATTGGTTTACTTGTAAAATACCTGAAACCAAAATACCAATCAATACAATTGAAATTAACAATATAATTGATACAGGTAAATCACCATTGCCAGCGGCAGCTTGTGAAAAGTTAATAATGGTTTGTATTCCTAATGGAAGAGATAGCTGAATGATACCACTTAAAACTGCATAAAAATAGATAGCCGTAACCTCTTTTTTCTCAAATCGGATTACACTAAAAAACTTCTTTAATGAATTTTTAATGGATATTTCAGAATGATCTTGTGACATTGTATGAATATTTTATTTGGTGATACTTGAAAAAACTAAATTGTTTATATACTCTAAAATTTGATCTTCCTTATCGGTTTTATTGAAATCAGTTAAGGATGGTAAATTATACATAAAAAATATTTGTAAATGTGCAATTTCAATAATTGTTGAAGCCAATGAATGCGGGTATTTATAATTTGGGTTGCATTCTAAAATAATATTACTAACAATTCTGCATAGATCCTTATAAGGTTGGAATAATTGCTGCTTATTGTCTTTATCTACATGATTTGTCAAAAAAGCTTTGGTCCCTTCAACAATTAATATTTGATGCAATAAGGACTCATCCACATGACTTGTCATTTTATCGTCCTCCACATTGGTCGCTAAAATTTTAATTACAATTCTAAGCTTAACCAAAGGATCAGTAATATTATTGGTTTGGTAATCAATTTGAAATTGAAGCCAACCCCAGTACCATGATATAATATAAACTAGTAATTTATGTTTATTTTCAAAATAACGATACACACTGGCTTCGGTTGTCCCAATGGCTTTGGCTAATTTTTTGAAAGTAAATGCTTCAAATCCATTTTTTTGAATTAATTGAATACTAAACTTGATGATATTTTTACCTAATTCAGATTGTTCTGGGTCTCTTAGGTAAAGAGAGGGATTCATTATTATTTGAACTTCAAGTTTCATGCTTAGGTCGATTTAAATCGATATTTAGGGCAAAGCTATGAAAAAAAGTATAAATACAATCAAAAATGATAGTAATACTATTATTCTTTTATTTAGATTGATTATATTTACTTACAAATCAATATATTTAATAAATGAGCTTTTTTAAACATATCAAAAATGACCTACCGGCAAGTATCGTTGTATTTTTTGTAGCATTGCCCCTGTGCCTAGGAATTGCACTTGCTTCGGGAGCTCCTTTATTTTCTGGAATTATTGCCGGCATTGTGGGGGGGATAGTGGTAGGTTTCGCAAGCGCTTCACCGCTGGGTGTGAGTGGGCCCGCAGCAGGCTTAGCCGTCATTGTTTTAACGGCCATTAACAGTTTAGGGGGTTCTTATCCAGCATTTTTGACAGCAGTGGTTTTAGCTGGTGTCATTCAATTGTTGTTAGGATTTGCAAAAGCAGGATTTATCGCTTATTTTTTTCCAAGTTCAGTGATTAAAGGAATGTTAACAGGAATTGGTTTATTAATTATTTTAAAACAAATTCCCCATGCCATAGGCTGGGACAAGGATGCAATAGGAGATGATGCATTCTTACAGGCCGACGGGCAGAATACATTTTCTGAAATTTCAAAAGCCTTTGAATTTATGACACCTGGGGCAGTATTCATTGCCATCATTTCTTTGCTGATTTTAATTTTATGGGACACGGTACTTACTAAAAAGCATAAAATCTTTCAATTAATACAAGGCCCCATTGTAGTGGTGGTGCTGGGCATTTTCATGAATTTGGCTTATGCTAAAGGCATTTTACCCTATAGTTTAAATGAAAATCAAATTGTATCTATTCCGGCACCCAATTCCATACAAAGTTTTCTCGGTCAATTTACTTTCCCTGACTTTAGTGTAATTACCAATATGGATGTATGGAAAATTGCAATTATCATGGCAATAGTAGCTAGTCTTGAAACCTTATTATGTGTGGAAGCTACAGACAAATTAGATCCGGATAAAAGAATTACGCCCACGAATAGAGAGTTAAAGGCACAAGGATTGGGTAATATCGTATCGGGCTTGATTGGGGGTTTACCTGTAACACAAGTAATTGTAAGAAGTTCGGCTAATCTTAATTTTGGGGGTAAATCAAAAACCTCGGCTATTTTACACGGGGTATTTTTATTATTGAGTGCCGTTTTTATTGCAGGGCTCTTGAATTTAATTCCTTTGGCTTCCTTGGCTGCAATACTACTAATGGTAGGGTATAAACTTGCAAAGCCTAGTTTATTTCAACAAATATACAAGTTAGGATGGGAGCAGTTTATACCTTTTATGGCTACAATTATTGCGATTATTGCTACTGATTTATTAAAAGGGATAACGGTTGGAATTTTAGTGGGCATATTTTACACATTAAGACATAGTTATCGCAATTCGCATTATGTAAAAGATATTGTAAGTGATGAAAATGGAAAATCAGTACATCATTTAGTATTAGCACAAGAAGTCTCTTTTTTTAATAAAGCAAGTTTACTTAATACCTTGGATGCTATTCCTGCAAATAGTAAAGTGATTATTGACTGCACAAATTCTAAATCAATTGCCCATGATGTTATTGAAATCATAAATGATTATGAATTCAATGCTAGGACAAAAAATATTGTAGTAGAAAAAATCAACTTCAAACCCTAAGTGAATGTCGTTAAAATTGCGCTCAATAATTTTGGGGTTATTTATCATGCTTTTTGGAATGGCTAAAGGGCAAAGCCAATCAGAAGGTACTTGGTTTGTTTATTTTGGGAACCAAAAAATAAATGATAAATGGAATCTACAATCTGATATTCAATATCGATTAAATCAAGTGCCTGATCAAAAAAGTCAAATCATTGTAAGGGGCGGGCTGGGGTATAATTTAACACCGGGCAATCACAACTTATTGCTGGGCGTCGCGTATGTTCAAACTAACTTCCTAGAGGATGTATTTGCTAAACCTAGTGTAGAAGAAAAACGTATTTATCAACAATATCTTTTTAAGCAAAATTTTAAAAATTTTTATACTACCCATAGATTCAGGTTAGAGGAAAGGTTTCTCCCTAATGAATTTGGATGCAGAACCAGGTATTTTATAGCTGCTCAACGTCCACTAAATGGGAAGGGCTTGAATAAAAATGCTTTATATGGATCTTTCTTTAATGAATTGTTTGTTGATATAAAAAATACAAAATTCGACCGCAATCGTTTATATGCAGGAATAGGGTATGCAATTGACAAAGCTATTAGAGTAGAAACTGGCTATTTATTGCAGACGCAAATGAAAAGTTCTATTGGGCAGTTACAATTCGTATTGTATAATAATCTGGCCTTTTAATGGTTATTCAATTATCATGCAAATGAGCTAAGCATGGGGATATTGCAATTGTTGCCGACGCTCATGAAATTAGTGCTAAAGAAGTTATTTTTTATTGATCTAAAATGGTCAATGCTGGCTATATCTTTTTGGGTACCACCATTGGGTTTACTAAAGCATTTTAGACAGCTTATTTTCATTTCACTTATTCCTCAGCATTTGTCCTTTCCATTAAAAAAAGCGACAAATACATAGTATAATTACAAAATAGCATCTAAATAGTACAAATATGCCATAAATTATTTTCAAAGATTTTTTTCTTTTATTTTTTTATAAAGCGTTGAAATATAGTCACTTGTTTTTTTAATATGTAATTAGTACACATTACATATACCAAAAAGTTGTTTACTCATAAGTTCGTTTAACATTTTATTTTGTTAAAATTTGAACATTTTGTTTAACTTAATGTTATATAAAGTACAACGATTGGTTTGATATTGCTTTGCATTATTGAGAAAACAATAATGACAGCCGTAATGAAAGTGTGGAGTGTTGTGAATGAATTTGTTCACCAAAACTCAACAATATGGTTCATTTGTCACTCATGTCAGCCGCAATTGCGAAAACTGACTATGTTTCTTTCACTTTCTTCGTAGGCACAATGGCTATGATGGCCGCTGCCGTTTTCTTCTTCATGGAAGTAGGTAATACTAGTAAAGAATGGAGAACATCTGTTTTAGTATCTGGTTTAATTACTTTCATTGCAGCCGTGCACTATTATTATATGCGCGGGTATTATGCCGAAACGCAAGACTCTCCAACATTTTTCCGTTATGTAGACTGGTTGTTAACCGTTCCTTTGATGTGTGTTGAATTTTATTTAATCACTAAAAAGGCAGGTGGTACAATTGGAATTTTATGGAAAATGATCTTAGGATCAGTAGTAATGTTAGTTACTGGATACATGGGAGAAGCTGGCTTAGGTAACCCAACAATTTGGGGTACTGTGAGTGCTATTGCTTACTTCTACATTGTATATGAAGTATGGTTAGGAGATGTTAAGAAATTGGCTACAAGCGCAGGTTCTGCAGTTGCATCAGCTAACTCAGCACTTGGATGGTTTGTACTTGTTGGTTGGGCAATTTATCCATTAGGATATTTAATTGGTACAGCTGACGGTCAATGGTATGCTAGCTTCAAAAATATTGGATTAGATATGGATGTTATCTACAATATTGGAGATGCAGTGAATAAAATTGGTTTCGGTTTAGTGATTTATAGTTTAAGTAGAAAAGCTGCTTAAAGATTTTGGTTTACAATGGGGCAAATTAATTTGCCCCATTGTTTTTTAATTTATTATTATGCAAATAAAGCTCAGAGCCTATTTATTATTGTTTGCATTGTTATTGTACTTTACAGAGTTGATTTTTCATTTTAATCCAGGAACTCAAATTTCTTTTTTAATTTTTGTCCTTATTTTATTCGGAGTTCCCCATGGGGCATTAGACTTATACATTGATCAGCATATCAATCAAAAAAATGCAAATCAAAAAATATTCCTTTTAAAATATATTGGCAATATTTTACTTTATGCACTGGTTTGGTATTTTTTTCCCATTATTGCTTTAATCATTTTTATTTTAATTACTTCCTATCATTTTGGGGAAATTGATTGGATCGGTAAAGCGAGTACC
This sequence comes from Bacteroidota bacterium, assembly GCA_947457075.1. Taxonomy (GTDB): domain Bacteria; phylum Bacteroidota; class Bacteroidia; order Chitinophagales; family Chitinophagaceae; genus Sediminibacterium. Next base: position 19,522 of record CANGUG010000008.1, on the reverse strand, counting down.
CCAATACACAAATTCGTATATACCCTGCTTGGATTTGCTTGGATTTTATTCCTGCTAACAAAGAATATTCATTTTGCATTGGACGTATTTCTTACAATGGGCAGGTCCACGATACAAAAAGCGCCATTAATTAAATTGGCAGCCACCATTTATCCATTCACTTTAATAACCCTATTGGCTGTTTATGTAATGCTGTTTTTTTTCAAAGACTATTTTTTTACACAACGGTTTTATTTTTACAGTTCATTGGGCCAAACCTTAGTGCTTATTTTATTTGTCTTATACATGCCACTTTGGATTAGTTTTGCCTTTTATTTTGGCTTTTGGCACTCTCTTTTGTCCTTTGATAAAATCCGTTTATCATTTGACATACCCAATACATTAAAGGGTTGGAGCAGTCTTTTATTTAAGTCTGCCCCTTTTTCCATTATGGCCTGGTTTGGATTTGCATACATCACTTTTCTCACCTTGAATAGTAAAGATAGCTCGGGTATCTTTACCTTGCTTTTTATAAGCTTATCGGTTTTGGCATTGCCTCATTTACAAGTATTCACTAAACTAAAGTTGAAGGGGTAGCTTCAATCAAAAAGGATAGACAATTTACATTCATTTAAGTTTATTCATCATTATTCAACTTTTTGACTCCTATTTTGTTCATTGAGCATAGATTTCTATTTACTATGAACAATTTGACGATGAGTATGCAAAGCCAAGATAAAGTACCTTTTCCCACCGACTATGCTGCAATAGTAGAACGGGTTGCTTCCATTGATCCAATGAAGTATGGGAAAACGAGAAATTTTTTAAATGGGCATGTAAGTTATTTGTCACCTTATATTTCAAGAGGGGTTATTTCGGTAAAGCAGGTGATGGAAGCAATTGTACAAAAAGGGTATCCTATTTATGCTATTGAAAAGTTAATTCAAGAATTAGCTTGGCGTGAATATTTCCAAAGAGTATGGCAGGTGAAAAAAACTTTAATTGGGGAGGATTTGAAACAAGTTCAAGTCAATGTTGCGCATCATGAAATGGTTGCTGCTATACAAAATGGAGCAACAGGGATTGATATAATAGATAAACAAATATCTCAATTTTATCAAACAGGGTATTTACACAATCATCTTAGAATGTACTTAGCCGCTATCACTTGTAATATAGGACAGGCCTATTGGGCTAAACCTTCCCAATGGATGTATTATCATTTATTAGATGGGGACATTGCCAGTAATAATTGTAGTTGGCAATGGGTGGCGGGTACTTTTTCAAGTAAAAAATATTATTGCAATCAGGAAAATATTAATAAATATACTTTTTCAAAACAAACCGGTACTTTTCTGGACCAGCCCTATGAGACCCTGGTTGCAATGCCTATTCCATTTAGCTTGCAAGAGACGGTAGCCTTATCATTAACTACTAAATTGCCACCAACTTCATTGCCTACTATAAATATTCAGTTGCCAACCTTAATTTACAATAGTTATAATATGGATCCTAATTGGAGAAAAGGTGAAAAAGTAAATAGGATATTGTTACTTGAGCCCTCTCATTTTAACCAATATCCAGTGAGCGATAAAGTAATTGAATTGATCATTGCTTTGTCTAACAATATTGAAAACCTACAATTATTTGTAGGAGAAATAAAGGATATTCAATCCATCTATGAAAAAGCCTCCGTAGATATTAATTCAATGCTCATTTCTAAAGAGCATCCTGCTTTTGATTATTATCCTGGTATTAAAGAGGAGCGAGATTGGATGTTCCCCAAAGTAACAGGCTATTATAATTCATTTTTTAGCTTTTGGAAAAAATGCCAACGCTTCCTTAATTAAGGACTATAAAAACCGATTTTTATCTTCTTCCTTTGGAACAGCGCAGCTTGTGCGTTTGCCAAAAATTTTATATCTATTTTTTGCAATAATATCATATACGCCATTGCGCAATACGCTAGGAATAAGATAGCTATACCTTAATAGCCTAGGCCAACCTGATATTAATTTAGCAATTTCGATAATTGCATCAGATTGATAATATACCTGCTTCCCTTTTATAAAAATAACTGAATTCTGTTCATTTTCAATACCATAATTAGTCATTATATCTTTGCCAGCTTGGGTTTGTTGTGCGGCAAAATGTAAATGGCATTTTGCATCATATTTAATTAAAAAAGATACAGTGGAGTTGCATAAATTACAAACTCCATCAAACAATACAATATTTAAATCATTGGACATCTTGAACAAAGATAAGGTTACCTATTAATGAACAATTTACAGTGCAGATTGTTTTAATTTATAGTTAAATCAATCCCTATTTTAGCCAAATATTGCGTATTAATGTATTTTTACACATGTCATTTATGTATCGAAAGCTTATAGTTCTCCTTATTTTTGGAATTTTCAGCAATACGCAACTCGTTCAAGCACAAGATAATGCTACCGTCAATGGAACTGTAAAGGATAAACTTACAGGAGAAAGCATTATGGGTGCTATTATAAAAATTGTGCAATTGCCCAATGTGGTGGTTACCTCCAATGAGTATGGTTTTTATGCAATTGCTTTACCAAAGGGGAAATATGATTTAAGAATCAGTTATGTGGGGTTTGAAGAAAAAAGAATACCCATTAATTTGAATGGACCTTTAAATATGCCTGTATTCTTAGAAAGTAAAAATCAACTTGAGGAAGTAGTAGTCGAGTCCAAACGAAAAGATGAAAACCTCATTAAAGCGCAAATTGGAACTGAGACACTCAATATGAAATCCATTAGCAAAGTGCCTGTTATTTTCGGAGAAAAAGATGTATTAAAAACAATTCAATTATTGCCTGGTGTAAAGTCGGCAGGAGAGGGCAATAGTGGATTTTTCGTAAGGGGTGGGGGTGCTGATCAAAATTTAATTTTATTGGATGAAGCGCCTGTTTATAATGCATCGCATTTATTGGGATTTTTTAGCACATTTAACAGTGATGCCATTAAGGATGCAACCATCATTAAAGGAAATGCACCAGCGCAATATGGGGGTAGGCTTTCTTCGGTGTTGGATGTGAAAATGAAAGAGGGTAATAATAAAAATTATACGGTTAATGGGGGTCTTGGCTTAATTAGTAGTCGGTTAAGTATTGAAGGGCCTATTCAAGAAGATAAGTCTTCTTTTATTTTGTCTGGCAGAAGAACTTATGCAGATATGTTTTTAAAGGCAACTGAAAAGTTTAAAGACAATATTTTGTACTTCTATGATTTAAATGCCAAAGCAAACTATAAAATAAATGATAAAAATAGAATTTATTTTTCTGGTTATTTCGGCAAAGATGAATTAGGGTTAGGAAGTAGTTTTGGAATTGATTGGGGTAATAAAACAGGCACCATACGATGGAATAGAGTAATCAATAGTAAGTTATTCTTAAATACCTCCTTTATTTATAGTGACTATAGTTATAGCGTGGGATTAAAAAATGGGGAAACAAATTTTAAAATCAATTCAAATATCAAGGATGTTAATTTAAAACAAGATTACACATTTTACTTAAATCCTAAAAACACCATTCGTTATGGTTTCAATTCTATTTTACATACCATAAGACCAAGTGTATTTAGCGGTACTGTCAACAATAATATTAAGAAAGTGGGAAGAAATGGCCTTGAGAATGCACTATATTTTAATAATAATTATAAGGCAAATCAAAAACTAACTTTGGATTATGGCTTAAGGGTGTCAGCCTATTCTTTAATGGGGGGTGATGTGTATAATGTATATAAAGACGATATTATTACTGAATCTATTTTATTAAAGAAAAATGAATTTGGGAAAACATATATTAATCTAGAACCAAGATTCACGGGTAATTATAGAATTAATGATTTAAGTAGTATTAAACTTGCCTATGCGCGTAATGTGCAGCATTTGCATTTATTAAGCAATGCGACTGCTGCTAGTCCATCTGACCAATGGATTGGAAACTCCTATAATATTAAGCCTGAGTTGGCGGATCAAACTAGTATAGGATTTGCCCGAAATTTTGACAATAATACCTATGAATTAGGAGCAGAAGTATATTATAAGTATATGCAAAACCAATTAGATTATAAGGATGGCGCCAATATTAATACTATTGCTGATGTGGAAAGTGCTTTGCTTTATGGGGTGGGACGTGCTTATGGTTTTGAACTTTTAGCTAAAAAGAAACTGGGCTTATTTTCAGGTTGGGTTAGCTATACCTTGTCAAAAACTGAAAGAAAAATCAATGGCATTAATGGCGGGAATTGGTACAATGCAAGACAGGACAGAACCCATGACATTTCGATTGTTACCATTTTGGAGCTCAACTCAAATTGGACAGTGTCTGGGGTTTTTGTATATAATACAGGGAATGCAGTAACCTATCCTACTGGGAAGTACAATATAGGCAATCAAACCATTTTTCAGTATGCCAGCCGAAATGCGAATAGAATGCCAGATTATCATCGATTAGATTTAAGTTTTACGTATGAAAATAAAACAAAAAAGAAAAACGTAGGCTCATGGAACTTTAGTTTGTATAATGTATATGGAAGAGAAAATGCGTATCAAATTAACTTCCAAGACGATCCTTTGGATAAAACCAAAACACAAATTGTACAAACAGCCTTATTTAAATGGGTGCCGAGTGTAACTTATAATTTTAAATTTTAATGATCATGCACTTCAAAATAGCTATATACTTTTTATTTTTATCGATATTTTTTACTAGTTGTGAAAAAATAATTACGCTTCCTATCGAAGACAATGAGCAAAAAATAGTCATAGAGGGAAACATTACCGATTTGCCTGGCCCTTATTTTGTGAAATTGACCAAATCAGTTGGTCTTAACGAGGCGAATGTGTATCCGGTTATTGATAATGCAACTGTAATCATATCCGATAATATGGGTAAAAAGGATACCCTTACTTATACTACTGATGGTATGTACAAGACCCGTTCTATTGTTGGCGTTTATGGGTACACTTATAATTTAGAAGTGAAAATAAATGGCAAAATATATACGGCACAAAGTACCATGCCCAACAAAGTGAATTTAGATAATCTAAGAATCAACACCTTTCCTATAAATGGGGAAACTCGATTTAGTATTATACCTGTTTACCAAGACCCTATTACACTTGGAAATAGTTATCGATTTATTCAAAAAATTAATGATACACTTGACAATAACTACAATATTTTCAATGATAATTTGAATAACGGTAAAATTAATCAGCGCCCTTTGAATAATAGAAATGAAGACCTCACCATAAAATTATTTGATATTATTTCTGTTGAAATGCAATGTATTAGTCCTTCATCTTACACCTACTTTTATACATTGACGCAACAAAGTGGTGCGGGTCCTGGTGGAGGAACGGTTCCTGCCAATCCACCTAATAATATAACGGGGGGTGCCCTTGGACTTTTCTCAGCCCATACTACACAAACTAAGCAAATACAGATACGTCTAAATTAATAGTTGTTATTTTTGACGTTCTATTGTTTGAATTAAATTTTAAAAACCATTATGCAATTAGGTTAAACAATACCAATTTAGTGCATTAACTGGTACCTAAGCAGTACATCTTGCTCAATAATTTTAGTTTCAATCAATTTCAGATTGGTTTTTTGATCCATCAGTTGTAATTCTTCCCAATTGAATGCATTTATCGCTTGATTATCTAAAAGTAAACTGGGGGCAATAAATAAATTTATTTCGTCAATTTGGTTTTCATTTATCATAGCGCCATTGAGTTTGCCACCTCCTTCCACTAGCACTTCGCAAATATTTTTACTAAGTAGTATTTTATTCAAGGAGGGGGTATCATACATTCCATTGGTAAAAACAGTTTCAATAATTTCAATATGATTCGGCAAATCATGTTCATATTTCTTATCTGTTACCAAGTATATTTTACTATGTACTCTCGGGTAAAAAAGGGCAAGCTGTTGTTGGGCATTATTTAATATTTCTAAATTTCTGTCAATAATAATTACACTTAATTCTTCTGCTTCTTTACCCTCCCTCCTGATATTTAAATTGGCATTGTCTTGAATAACTGTTTTAGCCGTGGTTAAAATGGCATCCACACTTGATCTTAATATTTCATGAACATATTTCCTGCTACTATTATTGGTTATCCACTTACTCGTACCCGCTCTATCTGCGATTTTACCGTTTAGGGTAGTTGCTGTTTTTAAAATGTATTTTGGTCTTTTCAAGCGATGATTAATATTAAAAACACTATTGAATGTTTCTATTTCTGGTAGTAGACAAATTTCAACGTCTATGCCGGCATCCTTTAATTGCTGAACGCCATCCACAAGGGGATTGGGGTCTAAGGAACCGATGACTACTTTGGCAATTTTATGATCAATAATTAAATTGGTACAGGGGGGTGTTTTTCCAAAGTGGGAGCAGGGTTCTAAGGTCACATAAAGGGTGCAGTCAGATAGACTATCCCTTTTTTGCTTTGCATTGTTAATGGCAATCACTTCGGCATGCGCTTCTCCAGCCTTTTTGTGGTAGCCTTCTGCAATGATTTCTCCTTTTTGATTTACCAAAATGGCCCCTACAAACGGGTTAGGTCGAATATCCTTAGAATTTGCCCTTTTCGATAATAAAAAAGCGATTTGTAAATACTCGGCTGAAGTCATTTAGGTTACCTTTGTGCCTCAAAATTACCTATAAATTATCATATGTTTACTGGAATTGTATCAGATGGATTAATCGTCGCTATTTCGCCTGATGAATTGGGTTGGGAATTGACAATTGAAGCCACCCAATTTGCCTCTATTGTTAAAATTGGAGACAGCGTTGCCATAGATGGAGCTTGCTTATCGGTAATCAAAATACAGGACAATCAATTGTCTTTTTATGTATCCACTGAAAGTATTGATAAAACCATTATCCGGAATTATACAATAGGGGATAAAATAAATATTGAACTCCCCATGCAACCCAATGGATACTTAGGGGGTCATTATGTTTTGGGCCATGTTGATGCAACAGCTAAAGTATCAAAAATAATAGCAGGTGAAAAAGCATGGTTTTTTAATATTACCGTTCCCGAACAATTTGTAAAATATATTGTTTACAAAGGATCAATTGCGATTAATGGAGTTAGCTTAACAATTAATAAAGTGGTTGGCAATGAAATTGAATTATGTATTATTCCAGTCACCATAGCAAAAACCAATATGTCCTTGTTGAAAGTAGGAGACAGTGTCAATATTGAGTTTGATATTTTAGCAAAATACACCGAGCAGTTATTAAATAAAAGAGAAGCCAAAGATGTTTAATACAATTGAGGAAGCTTTATTGGAATTTAAAAAGGGGAATCCCATTTTGGTCGTAGATGATGAGTCGCGAGAAAATGAGGGAGATATTATTTTTCCAGCAGATGCTGCTACCCAAGAGAAACTAAATTTATGTGCAGCTGAAGCAAAGGGGTTGGTTTGCATTGCGATGGATCCTAGCATTGCCAATAGGTTACAGCTTTCTCCAGTTGCCTCCAATCATAAGGATGCATTTCACACTGCCTTTTTCGATTCTATTGATGCTAGTGCTGCATTGGGTATTACTACAGGCATCTCCGCTAAAGAAAGAGCCATCACTGCAGCGCATATTGCCAATCCAAATAGTAAGCCATCCGATTTTATAAAGCCCGGTCATTTATTTCCAGTTGTGGCAAAAATAAACGGCGTATTGGTTAGACAGGGTCATACCGAAGCAGCGGTGGATTTGTGTAAATTAACAGGACATGAGCCCGCAGCTATCATTTGCGAGGTAATGGATAAGGAGGGAGATATGATGCGTAGAGATGGGCTTTTTGATTTTGCCAAAAAATTAAATTTGAAGGTAATCACTATACAACAAATTGTTGATTATAGAAATGCAACAGAGAACCATTTGTTATTTGTTGCTAAGTCGTCACTTCCAACCGCATTTGGTGAATTTGAGATTGAGGTTTTTGAAAATATTTTAACAGGAGTTGAGCAGGTATTGATATCTATGAAAAAAACCAATAATAAACCCATTGTGAGAATTCATAGTGAATGCTTGACTGGGGACATTTTTGGAAGTTTAAGATGTGACTGTCAACAGCAATTGCACAATGCGATGTCACTTATTGCTGAAAACGGTCACGGCTATATTGTTTATTTAAAAGGGCAGGAAGGCAGAGGCATTGGCATTGGTAATAAAATAGCAGCCTATAATTTGCAAGAGCAGGGTTTGAATACGTATGAGGCCAATGAAAAATTAGGATTGCCCAAGGATGCAAGAAATTATACAGATGCAATTTGGCTATTGAAAGCAATAAAGTTGGATGATTTTTATTTAATGAGTAATAATCCACAAAAAATTAATGCATTTAGTGATGCCAAATTTTCTTTTACTATTTTACAAGTGCCAGTGACTTCAAATAATAGTAACCAGCAATATTTAAAAGATAAAATTGAGTTAGGAAAACATACACTAAAACTGAATTAAAAAATTATACAATGATTGCCATCGTTAAAGCACAATTCAATAGCCATATTACCGACTTACTCGAAGCAGGTTGTGAAGAATATTTAGTTGAGCATAAACTAGCATTCACAAAGTTTGAATGTCCAGGTGCAGTTGAAACAGTTGTGTATGCAAAAAAACTAATTGATACTGCTAAGTATGATGCGATTATTGTAATTGGAGCCATCATTAAAGGGGATACAGATCATTATGAATATGTTTGCCAATATGTTACCAATGGCATTAGTCAACTTGCTGCATTAAATTCCACCCCCATTATTTTTGGGATACTTACTGTTCAAAATGAAGAGTTGGCGTATGAACGTGCAGCCATTGATAAAATGAATAAAGGGAAAGAGTTTGGAGAGACTGCTGCCTTTATGATAGATGCTTTTAATAAGTTATAATAGTATCTTTTACTTGGCCTTTTTCTAAAGTTAGTTTATAGATAAAGCCGTACTCATTATCATTTAAATTTTGGTATTTATTTGTTTTCAATAGCGTATTGACCAAGGGCGGTATGGTATTGGAGTGCCCCACAATTAGGATTGTTTTCCCTACAAAAGGGGCTTGTTGAATAGAGTCAGCAAAAGCCAACTTTTTATTGGGTTCGTAAAACAAAATCGGTTGCCCTTTTATTGTTGCTACTGGTTTTGCAGTTGATATAGTGCGTAAAAAATTGGTTGAAAAAATATAATCAATTTGTTCTTTTTCAAGAATACTAGCTAAACGGTTTGCCCTTTGCATGCCTTTTTCGCTTAAGGGGGGATTTGCATGCATCATTGTTGAACCCGCTACGCTCGTGTCTTTTTCAGCATGCCTTACTAAATAATAGGTCGTTTTTTGGGCCTGTATTTCAAAAATGCCAATGATTAGGAATATTGCTAAGAATAATTGTTTTTTCATGGAGGGGTATTTTTAGCCTAGTTTTAACCAGTATAATAAGGGCCTCTAATTTATTGCTGGGGTAGAAAGTTAATTAAAGTTTATAATCAATTCAAGTTTAGATAGTTGGTTGAATTAAAAATTGCTTAATTCGCAGAATATCTTTTAATAAGCTTTAGATCAGCCCCTTTTAACAAAAGTTCTTCTTCAATGTCAAAATCGTTTTGAAGGCCTAGCCAGAAGTTTGGGGTATTACCAAAGTATTTTGAAAGTCTCAAAGCAGTGTCAGCAGTTATGCTTCGATTCCCTTTTAGTATTTCAGATATTCTTGTTTGAGGTACTCCAATATCCATACATAGTCTGTAAGCACTAATTCCTAGTGGGGTAAGAAATTCTTCTCTTAAGACATCTCCTGGGTGTATGTTTTTTAATTTTTTCATTGTGTCCATTTAATGGTAGTCAATTATTTCAACCTCTTCTGCATTTTCATTATTCCAGATGAAAATAATTCTCCATCTATTGTTTATTCTGATGGAGTAGTATCCTGACAAATAACCTTTTAATTTTTCCAAGTGGTTAGAAGGCGGAATAGTTAAGTCTACCAAGTTCTCTGATCTATGTAGCATTCTCAATTTTCTTCTGGCTATTTCTTGAATGGTAATTGGCAATTTCATTGATAAATCGCCATTCCAAATTTTTAGAGTCTCTTTATTTCCAAAGCTAAGTATCATACTAACGTTTTACGATACTTACGCTAAAGATAAGTATAATTTAATAAACTGTAGTATACTTTATGTTGTTGAATATTGGTTTTCGGAAAATACTTGGGGGAACAAGGGGACTGTCGGCTCATTTCATTCGCCGACTTCCTCGGTGGTGATCCTTACCCAAAGCCTTTCAAAATCAAACGGGACTGCCGGCTTCATTTCATTACGCCGTCTTCCTCGGTGGGCTCCTTACCCAAAGCCTCGGGACTGCCGGCTTCATTTCATTACGCCGTCTTCCTCGGCATTGATCCTTACCCAAAGCCTTTCAAAAGCAAACTTTGTTTGCTTTTGGCTTTTTTAATGCTCATCCGCTCAATCAAGCAAGCTTGTTTCGCGGCTTCGCATTAAAAAAGCCTGTCACTTTGTGACAGGCTTTGTAGAGCGTACGGGAATCGAACCCGTATTACCAGGATGAAAACCTGGCGTCCTAACCGTTAGACGAACGCTCCAGGACCCAATTTGTTAATCGGGTTGCAAAAATAGGACGCAATCGCTTTACTGCCAAATGATTTTGCATTTTTTTCGTCGATTTTCTATTTAATTCAGGACTATAAGGTGTAGGATTAAAATATAAATTATCCTTTGCCGGTGGTGCTGCAATCCTTTGAAACTATCAACAGTTCGTATAAATCCTTGATTTTGTTGATAATTCCTAGGTTTTTTAACGGCTTTTTTAGGTAATTTTTTTAAAAAGGCAGTACCTTTGCGTTTCCAATCGAAAAATAAAAATTAATTCTATGAGTTCAGTTAAAGTTGCAATCAATGGTTTTGGCCGTATCGGTCGCTTGGTTTTCCGCCAAATATATAATATGGAGGGTATCGAGGTAGTGGCCATCAATGACCTTACTTCACCATCGGTTTTGGCCCATTTATTGAAGTATGATAGCGCACAAGGTCGTTTTGATGCAGAAGTGAAAGCAACAGAGGATTCAGTAGTGGTGAATGGCCATGCAGTTAAAATATATGCACAACGTGATCCTGCTCAAATTCCTTGGGGAGCACATAATGTAGATGTGGTGATTGAATCTACAGGATTCTTTACAGATAAAGAAAAAGCGGAGTTACATATTAAAGCAGGTGCTAAGAGAGTAGTTATTTCTGCTCCAGCAACAGGCGATATGAAAACAGTGGTATTCAATACCAACCATGAAATTTTAGATGGTTCTGAAACAGTGATTTCTGGTGCTTCTTGTACTACTAACTGTTTAGCGCCGATGGCTAAAGTTTTAGAAGATAAATTTGGCATCGTTACCGGTTTAATGTTAACGGTGCACGCTTATACCAATGACCAAAATACTTTAGACGGACCACATCCAAAAGGGGATTTACGTCGCGCGCGCGCAGCTGCTGCAAACATCGTACCTAACAGTACAGGTGCTGCTAAAGCCATTGGGTTAGTGTTGCCTAGTTTAAAAGGTAAATTAGATGGATCTGCTCAACGTGTTCCAACAATTACTGGTTCATTGACTGAATTAACTACCATTTTATCTAAGAAAGTAACTGCTGAGGAAGTAAATGCAGCAATGAAAGCAGCAGCAAATGAATCTTTCGGATATACCGAGGATGAAATAGTAAGTTCAGATATAATAGGTATTTCTTACGGTTCATTATTTGATGCTACACAAACTAAAGTAATGACACAAGGTGATGTTCAATTGGTGAAAACAGTTAGCTGGTATGATAATGAAATGAGCTATGTTTCTCAGTTGGTACGTACAGTGAAATACTTTGCGAGCAAAATTAAATAAGCACTTATTATAAAGTAAATGCCTCCTGAAAACGGGGGCATTTTTATTCAAGCTTTTTTGAGTTCAATAAAAAATAATTACAAACGATTTTAAATAATAAACATGAGTACTTTTAACGATTTTTCTTTTGCAGGTAAAAAGGCCTTGATCCGTGTAGATTTTAATGTGCCTTTAAATGAGGCCTTTGAAATCACAGACGATAACCGCATGCGTGCAACTGTACCGACCATTTCAAAAATTTTGAAAGACGGTGGTAGCGTTATATTAATGAGTCATTTAGGTCGTCCAAAAGAAGGGCCTACCGAAAAGTATTCATTAAAACATATTGTCGCACATTTATCTAAGTTGTTGGGAGTGGAAGTGCAATTTGCCAATGATTGTATTGGTGCAGAAGCGGTAGATAAGGCTGCTGCTTTGCAAGCGGGTCAAGTATTGTTATTAGAGAACTTGCGTTTTTATAAAGAAGAAGAAAAAGGAGAAGTAGCATTTGCTGAAAAATTAGCAAAGCTAGGTGATGTATATGTGAATGACGCTTTTGGTACTGCCCATAGAGCACATGCTTCTACAGCGATTATTGCACAATTCTTCTCTAAAGAAAACAGAACCTTTGGTTTAGTGATGGAAGGCGAAGTAGTGAGTGCGGAAAAAGTTTTACATGATGCACAAAAGCCTTTCACGGCCATTATTGGTGGTGCAAAAGTGTCTGATAAAATTTTAATCATTGAAAATTTATTGGATCGTGCAACCGATATTATTATTGGGGGCGGCATGGCCTATACTTTCTTTAAAGCACAAGGCGGAAAAATTGGGAATTCCATTCATGAAGATGATCGTATGCCTTTGGCTTTAGAAATTTTAGAAAAAGCAAAAGCAAAGGGAGTAAATATTCATTTGCCAATTGACAATATCATTGCCGATAATTTCAGCAACGACGCTAATACTAAAAACTGCGCAAGCGGAGAAATACCTGAGGGTTGGGAAGGCTTGGATGCAGGTGTTGAATCAAGAAAACAATTTGCTGCAGTTATTTTAGCGAGTAAAACCATTTTATGGAATGGCCCAATGGGGGTATTTGAAATGCCAAATTTCCAAGCAGGCACCAAAGCTATTGCGGATGCAGTGGCGGAGGCTACTCAAAATGGCGCTTTTAGTTTAGTTGGGGGTGGAGATAGCGTGGCAGCGGTGAACCAGTTTGGCTACCATGACAAAGTAAGTTATGTAAGTACAGGTGGCGGAGCAATGCTAGAGTATTTTGAAGGAAAAACCCTTCCAGGTATTGCGGCTATAAAAAACTAGTGGCCATGTAAATTGGATGATTTGTCAGTAAAAAGCTGCATTTAAAGTTAAATTGATCCCTTAACCTAGGTTAGGGGATTTTTTTTGGCAGTTAGGGTATCAAAATTTAAGACGAAACGGCAGAAATTTAATTTGGTCCCTGCTTTGCTCTATCTTTATAAACAAATACAAAACTATGTTACGTAAAAATTTAGGTTTATTTATTACACTTGGTGTAGTATTAATTTTATTCGGATACGGTTGCAATGGCTATAATGGTTTGGTAACTGCCGATCAGGAAATTAAAAAGGTATGGGGTAATGTGGAAACCCAATATCAAAGAAGAACCGATTTATATTCAAGTGTGATTAAAACAATTGAAGGTTCTGCAAATTTTGAGAAAACAACTTTAAAAGATGTCTTACAAGCTAGAGCAAGTGCGACACAAGTAAAAGTGGATATTAATGATCCAGCTTCTTTGGAAAAATATCAAAAAGTGCAAGGTCAATTACAAAGTTCATTCGGTAGATTAATGGCTGTTGCAGAAGCATACCCTGACTTAAAAACTACAAAGGCGTTCCAAGATTTCCAAACTGATATTGGAGGTACTGAGAATAGAATTGCTATTGCAAGAAAAGACTATAATGAAGCGGTGCAAGCATATAATTTAAAAGTAAAAGTGTTTCCTAAAAATGTCATAGCTAATTTATTTGGCTTTAAGGAAAAAGGCTATTATCAAGCTGCGGCTGGAAGTGAGAAAGCCCCTGATATTAAGTTTGATATAAAGTAATATATAATCATTATTTATGTGGAATCCCTTCAAACGAAGTGCCGATACCTTATTGACTGCCTCTGACAAGCAACTGCTTGTCGAGGCTATTCAATTAGCGGAAAAAAACACCAGTGGTGAAATACGGGTGTATGTGGAAGGTAAAATGGGGAAAGGCGATGCATTGTCAAGGGCAACTACGCTTTTCTTTAAGCACAAAATGAATGAGACTAAGGATCGCAACGGCGTACTGGTTTACGTTGCAGTGAAAGACAAGAAATTGGCTATATATGCCGACCAGGCCATTTATGAAAAAATGGGAGTTGAATTTTGGTATAGTCAGGTTCAAGAAATGACCAATCATTTTAAAAGCATGAATTATGTTCAAGGCATATCAACTGTTGTAAATAAAATTGGTCAAGCCTTATGTCATCATTTTCCTTATGATAAAACAACTGACCAAAATGAATTATCTGACGAAATCATGATCGGTAAATAAAAATTCAATGAAAGCGATTAAGTTTCTACTATTATTATTTGCCTTTGCCTTTGTTGGATTCAAAGCTGCGCACGCTCAAAATGTAATCGCAAAATCCAATCCACCAAAGTTGGTGACCGATGCTGCTGGAGTATTAAGTCCAGCGCAGTTGGCTGTTTTAGAACAAAAATTAGTCGCTATTGACGACAGTAGTTCTAATCAAATCGCAGTAGTTATTATTCCTACCCTTGATAGCTACCCAATTGAGGAATATGCCAATAAATTATTTAGGTCTTGGGGGATAGGTAATAAAAAAACCAACAACGGGGTTTTGCTATTGGTGGCAGTGAAGGATAAAAAAGTCCGCATTGAAGTGGGCTATGGTTTAGAAGGCGCAATACCTGATATCACCGCCAATAATATTATAACCAATGATATCAAGCCTGCTTTTAAAAAAGGGGATTATTTCCAAGGCATTGATAAGGCCACAGATAATATTGCTAAAGCCGCAGTAGGCGAGTATAAAATAGTCAAAGTAAAAAAATCAAAGGACAAGGGGGGTAATTTATTGCTTTTCCTAATTATTGTTTTTGTTATTATAGCCATAGTAGGAGGCAAAGGGGGATCAGGTGGATCCAGTATTAGGGGCGGAGGATTTAGTGATTTCGCCACTGGTATGTTATTGGGTTCCTTGCTGGGAGGTGGACGTGGTAGTGGAAGTGGTTGGGGTGGTGGTGATAGTGGAGGATTTGGTGGATTTGGCGGTGGTGATTCCGGAGGGGGAGGTGCAAGTGGTGACTGGTAGTTGCTGATTAAATGAACATAAATATAAAAAGGGAGCCCTGCAATTGAAGGGCTCCCTTTTTAAGTTGGTTAATTAATACATGCTAATTTTCAACGCAGTTCAGTGCTTAGAAAATTAATTGGCTTTTTGTTTAAACTATCTACACTGCGAGAGTTGAAAATTAGCATGTTTCACCTTTAGATAAAATTTACATTTTCGGCATCACCGCGCTCACAATTTTTACCAAGTTATCCTCGCCTTTTTGCTTTTTTGCTTTTAGAATCACGCCCAATATTTTTATATTAAAATATGGATTGGTTTGTGTTTTATATCCTTCAGGAATGGCGTCTCTAAATCCTACAATTAAATCAATTCCTTTTTTGAATTTTTCAGCATCGGATGTTTTAATTAATAAGTCCGCAAAAGGTTGTGTCATGTAAAACTTCTCTTCTGATTGAATATTTAAACTTTCATATTTTTTGGCAACGAATTCAAAAACATTTTCATCACCATATTTTGATAAAATAGAAGTTACTGCACTATTCAATCTTTTCTTAATTACTTTCTTTGATTCTTTCGTAGCAATATCAATTGCCGCCAATGAATCTACTTTTTCCAATGCTTCCAAGGCAGCACCTGCAACAGTATATGAGGAATCGCTCGTCCATTCAATAAATTGATTTTTATACACTGGTTTACTTAATGCGCCAATGGCATCGATGGCTTCTTGTCTCACTGCAGTACTTGGGTCCTGCTTCGCGAGAGAAGCAATGAAGGCTTCAGTTTCTGCGCTCATTGCCGCAGGATTGTAGGCGCGAATGGCATTTTGTCGAATAAAATAAAATGTATCTTTTAATGCAGCTTTCACAATTGCTTGCGCTTCGGGTTTGGTCATATTTTGAATCGCTTCTCCAAGCGCTTCATAACGATCCAAGAAATTGTTGGCGTGTTGGTATTGATAAGCAAATTGCGACAAAGGTTTTTCATCTTCTTTTACCCATAATAATACTTTATCATTGTCCACATTTACATTATCAGGAGCGCTCGCTGCTGGAAAATAAAAGCTATCTACTCTATTTTTACTCCATACATCATAATGGTCTTTTTTACCTGCACTATATACGTCTATACCAATAGGTAGTTCAAAAATCTTATTCTGTGTTTGTGTTTGTTTAATCACCACTAGCACCTGTTTTTTATCAGCCATATATTGTTGTGTAATACGCACGTAGGGGTGTCCATTACCAAAATACCACTGATTAAAAAACCAGTTTAAATCTTTGCCGGTAATGGATTCAAAAGCCAATTTTAATTTGATGCCAGAGCCATTGCTAAACTTATTATCAGTTAAGTATTTATTTAAGGAGGCAAAAAATGCCTCATCACCAACATAATGTCTTAGCATGTTTAAAATGCGTCCGCCTTTTTGATAGCTCACCAAATCAAACATATCCTCACGATCCTTATAAAAGAAACGAACAAGATTTTTTTCAGCTTCACTAGGGCTTGACAAGTAGGATCTCATACCAGTATAGTTCTCAAATTGTCCAGCATCTTTTCCTTTACTATGCTCCAACCATAATGTTTGACTATAATCCGCGAAACTCTCATTCACTGTTAAATTACTCCAGCTTTCTGCAGTGACTAAATCACCAAACCAATGATGAAATAATTCATGGGCAATAGTGCTTTCCCAATTGTTGCCATCCACTAATTCTCTTGCATTTTGTTGCACTGCATCACTATGAATGGTGGAAGTTGTATTTTCCATGGCGCCAGATACATAATCGCGTCCACTTATTTGGGCATATTTAACCCATGGATAAGGAATGCCCAATATTTTTTCAAAATAAGCCATCATCGCTGGGGTCTTACCATAAATTTTTCTAGCTTCTTTTTCGTATGCCTTTTCAATATAATAGCTTACTTCCTTTCCTTTATATTGGTCCTTAACAATCGCAAAATCACCAATACCTATAAAAAACAAATAAGGGGAGTGAGGTTGCTCCATTTTCCAAACATCTAAACGGGTGCCATTTTTATTGTCTACCTGTTTTACCAATAGTCCATTGGATAAGGTAACGTATTTACTAGGTACTGTTAAATGAAATTCCTGTGTAGATTTTTGGTTGGGTTTATCAATAGTAGGTAACCAAACACTGGTTCCTTCCGTTTCCCCCTGTGTCCAAATTTGTGTGGGTTTTGTGGTGTCTGTCCCCAATGGATTAATAAAATACAAACCCTTTGCATCGGTAATTGCAGCGCTTCCCTTTGCTTTATAATCGTTGGGTTTGGCAATGTATTTAATATAAATGGAGTAATTTTCTTTAGCAGTGTACTTCTTATCTAAATGAATGGTGAGCAAAAGCCCGTCATACTTATATTTTAAAGACTTATTTTTATTGTTTTCAAATAAGGCAACTTCCTTTATCTCCATTCCTTTAGCATCTAAAACTAATTGGTCAGTCGCATAAAAATGAGGACGTAACTGTAACCAGGCCTCACCATTCATTTGTGCAGCTGCATAATTAAAATTGGCTACCAATTTAGTGTGTACTAAATCATTTTCTTTAGTTGCAAATGAACGGTATTCTTTTTTCCAGCTACTGTCTTCAGTTTGATCCTGTAATTGTGCAATTGCATTTACATTGAGCGATAATACTAATAATGTGCTCATCCATATTTTATTCATAGTTTAAAATTTATCTATTGCTAAGTTAAGTAAGCCTTTCATATGAATTAGTTAAAATAAGGTTGAATGAAATATTTTGTAGTTTAGTGGTTTAATACAAGGGCCAATGAGAAGGTATTTTATAGAGGTTTGTTATGATGGTGCAGATTTTGGTGGATTTCAAATACAAAGCAATCAAGTGAGTATTCAGGGCGCACTTGAACAAGCTATGGCCACTTTATACAGGGTCCCCATTTCATTGACAGGCGCTTCCCGAACCGACGCCGGGGTGCATGCCTTACAAAACTTCCTACATTTTGATACGGACTTAGTGATTTCGCAGAAACACATTTATAATTTAAATGCCATTTTGCCCAATGCAATCGTAGTGAAGGGTATTTATGCGGTGCCTGCCCAAGCACATTGCAGGTTTGACGCGGTGAAGCGCTCCTATACATATAAAATTCATAGTCAAAAAGACCCTTTTTTAGAAGGGAGATCTTGGTATTATCCATTTCCATTGGATGTTTCAGCATTAAATGAAGCAGCAGCTTTATTGCTTAAGCATACGCATTTCGAAAGCTTTTCGAAGAAAAATACCACTGTCAATACTTTTGACTGCCAAATTACTAAAGCACAGTGGGTGCAAGCCGGTAGTTGCTTAACCTTTGATATTGATTCCAACCGCTTTTTACGTGGAATGATCCGTGGTTTGGTCGGAACCATGCTTCATGTGGGTCGCGGGCAGGCTACTTTATCAGAATTTCAAGAGATTATGGACTCGAATAATGAGCAAAATGTAGATTTTTCGACCCCAGCCCATGGCTTATACCTTTCTTCCATCCAATATCCTGATTATTTTCAAAAAATAATTTAATTCTTAAAGCCTTGCTGTTATTGGCTTTCGTATCATAAGATGCAGATTTTGAGCACTTTGAACGAAAAAAAATAGAAAATAGTGTGCAATATTTTTGGCTGTGAATAAAACCTCCCTATCTTTGCCGCCCGCTAACGACAAATCGTGGTTACGGATTGTTCTCTGAGGCAGATTTTTAGCAAAAAAGTTTAAAATAAGTTCACTAAAAATTGGTGGATATATTTAACCGCTGTATCTTTGCCGTCCCTCTACAAAAAAGGGGTTAGTTCTTCGAAATTATTTGGCCTAATTCTTTTAAATATTTTTTGATTTTTCTGAATAATATTTAAATAAAGTTTGGCTAGTAAAAATATTGTGCTTACCTTTGCACCCCGCTACGATAAATAGCGCGCAAAAAAGCACATAAGATCTTTGAAAGTTTGGAAACAATAGTAACTGATTAATTGAAAAAATCAGGTAAAGGTTAAAGCATCAAAAAATTAAATCAGACGTCATTTTCGATTTATTTGAGACTGATAGTCATGATCAAACAACATTTACAATGGAGAGTTTGATCCTGGCTCAGGATGAACGCTAGCGGCAGGCTTAATACATGCAAGTCGAGGGGCAGCATGAAGTAGCAATACTTTGATGGCGACCGGCAAACGGGTGCGGAACACGTACACAACCTTCCTTTAAGTGGGGAATAGCCCAGAGAAATTTGGATTAATACCCCGTAACACAACGAAGTGGCATCACTTTGTTGTTATAGTTTCGG
>CANGUG010000007.1 GCA_947457075.1 Bacteroidota bacterium | reverse complement strand
GCAACAACCTTATCGTCAACCTTAACAGCTGGAACTTCTACCTTAACTAGTTTAAGTGTAACGAACAACCAAACAGTGGGAGGTACATTAGGAGTAACAGGGGCAACTACTTTGTCAACATTAACAGCTTCTGGCAATGCTACTTTAACAACAGTAAATGCAGGTGCAACTACTTTAGCAAGTGCATCTATAACAGGTAATCAAACTGTAGGTGGTACATTAGGTGTGACTGGAGCAACAACCTTATCGTCAACCTTAACAGCTGGAACTTCTACCTTAACTAGTTTAAGTGTAACGAACAACCAAACAGTGGGAGGTACATTAGGAGTAACAGGGGCAACTACATTATCAAGCACATTAGGAGTAACAGGTGCAACCACTATGGCTGCTCTTACAACCACTGGTGCAGCTACGATATCTAATACAACCAACTCAACTTCGTCAAGCACAGGTGCTTTGATTGTAAGAGGCGGAGTGGGTATTGCAAATAACCTTACAGTAGGTGGAACCATTGAAATTGATGGTGGTTCTCCAGGTGCAGGTAAAATATTAACCTCAGATGCAACAGGTATTGCAAGTTGGCAAAACAGTGGTGGTACTGTGGTTACCATGAGTGCAACTGGTATCGCAACTTCAACTGCTAGATATATTATTTTCTCTGGTTCAACAGCTTCTCAAACAATTACAATCCCAAGTGCAGTTACGCTAGGTGCTGGAAGAGAACTTGCAATCAAGAATGTTGCGAGTGTATCAGTAAGAATAGAATCTGCGGGTGGATTTTTGATTCAAGATAATTCAACATTAACATCAACAAGTGCTGCTTTAGGTATTGAACCTTCTAATAATTGGATGAAGCTAGTTTCTGATGGAACTAACTGGTATATTTTCAGAGCTTTATTCTAAAAACCTAACCTAATTAAATAAATATTAAGTATATAATAATGGAAAACTTAACGATGACAAATCCTTTTAATATTCTCTCCAAAAGAGAGAAGGAGGTTTTGGATTTAATGTTGCAAGGGGCGCAAGTGAAAGACATTAGTGCTTCCTTGGAATTAAAATCTAATACTATCTCCACTTTTAAAAAGAATATACTTTCTAAAACTGGTGTGCGTAATAATATCGAGTTATTTAAATTGGCACAGGAGCATAAAATTGTATAATCGTGAAAAAAGTAGTGTTCATTGTATTGGCTATAAGTGCATTGGCAAAAGCCAATGCGCAAACCGGTATAGGTACCACTACACCTGTGAATAAATTTGAAGTGGTTACTGCAACCGCAAATCCGAGTACTTCAGGTTCATCAGCAAACGGTCATTTTAGATTAGGTGCCACAGTGGGGGATCATGTGTTAGATTTTGGTTTGGGTGCTTCTGCCACCTATTCTTGGTTGCAAGCAAGAAATAAAACAGCCTATGGAACTAATTTTAATTTAGCCTTGAATCCCAATGGAGGCAATGTTGGTATTGGAACTACATCACCTACAGCCAAGTTGAATATAGTTGGTGGTGGTTTTAGAATTGCCGACGGTTTTCCAAATAATACACCTAGGCCCTCATTAAATTCGAGTACCATTGGTAGTTATGAAATAAGAGGGGTTGGTTCAGGAGGAAGTGGAACTACACAAACCGATGGGGCAGATGATGGATTTTTAAGATTATCTGCCGGGGGTGGAACAAGCGTTAGTGTTCAGGCATCCATTGATTTAAGTGGCTTTTCAGCACTAGATGATATGAATAGTAACATAGTAATGCGAACCGGCGGAAGCGAAAGGCTTCGTATCGACAATGCGGGCAATGTTGGGATTGGAACTACAGCACCAACTGCCAAGTTACAAGTAAATGGAGATATCATTGCTAACTCAATAGCAGGTTCTTCGGATATTCGTTTTAAGAAAAACATAAAGACAGTTGAAAATGCATTAGATAAAGTAAAAGCCTTAAGAGGGGTTTATTTTAATTGGAATAAAGAAGCTTTTCCAGAAAAGAATTTTGGTTCACAAGACGAATTGGGATTTATTGCACAAGAAGTAGAAAAAGTAGTTCCTGAAATTGTAACTAAGGAAAACACAAAGGACGAATACCGCTCTGTTAAATATGATAAATTGGTTGCTTTATTAGTGGAAGCAATCAAAGAGCAGCAAAAGCAAATTGATAGTTTAAAGATTCAGATAAATAAGAAAAATAATAAAAAATAATCATGAAAATTTTACTTTTCATATCATTTTTTATGCTTTCATTCATTGTGCAAGCGCAAACTTCTACAAATAGTACGGGGTCTGGCAATTTTAACAATTCAGCTACTTGGACCAGTCCTAAGGATTTAACAGGCAATGCAAATATTTTAACTGGCCATACAGTAACAATTCCTGCGGGTAACAATGTTTATTCAAATAAAATAACATTTAATGGTTCGGCAAGGTTGGCTTTACCTAGTTCAACAAGTAAATGGATTGCAGCTACTATTTTTAATGCTTCACCACCAACTGAGTCTTTGAATGTTCAAGCCAATTGGTCTTCTAATTCTGTGTTTTCGGGTGATGCATATGGTGTAACACATTATAAACCCTGGATAGATTCTGATCAGGCCTGGTCAGCAGGGTCTGCAAATAATGGAGCTGATTTTTTACTTTATGACCTTAAATCTATTCAATGGGTTCAAGGTATTGTAACACAAGGCAGAGCTAATATGGATCAATGGGTTACTAGTGCCAAAGTGGAAGTGAGTCCTGATAATGCTAATTGGGTGACTGTTTACGCTAACACTTCACTTAATTCAGATAGAAACACAAAAGTTTTTAGGAATTTTCCTAATGTGATGTATGCAAGATATGTACGTGTGACACCCGTCTCGGTTTTAAATTTCGCATCCATGCGCATGGGTGTTTTATTGCGTGAGCAAATTTTTAAATCTTGTAAAGAAATATTAAATAATAATGCGAGTGCTGTTTCTGGAATATATAATATCGATCCTGATGGGGTAGTAGGTGCACAGCCCACTACAAGTTGTTATTGCGATATGACTACCGATGGAGGTGGATGGACACTAGTACTAAATTATTTACATGCAGCGAATACCAATCCTGCTTTAGTGGTAAAAACAAATACACTTCCTTTATTAGGTTCAACTACTTTAGGAACGAATGAATCTGCTTCCACCACTACCTGGGGACATGTTTCATCGAGTTATTTAAATACATATACATTTTCAGAGTTAAGATTTTACGGAAAAACTTCGGCTCATACCAGAACCATTCATTTTAAAACTTCACATGCAGGTACGATAAATTATTTTAAAACAGGCTCTGGTAGTGCAAGTGGTATACAATCTAGCTTTACCGCTTTAACTGGACATAATGCATATCTTCCTGCAAGTGCTGGTTCGTTTTTTTCAAATGAAGCAAATAATTCAATGACTAATTTCCCTATGTACTTCCATGGAACGTACCATTGGGGTATTTATGGATCAGCGTATCGTTGGGAAGTAGATGATTTTCCGAATAACTCTGCTAATAGCACCCATCATCAAATTTGGATAAGATAATAATATATATGAGAAAAAGAATTACGATATTATTTTTAACGTCTATCTATTTAAATCCTTCTTTTGGACAAACAGGTATTGGTACCACGGCACCTGTGAATAAATTTGAAGTGGTGAATGCAACAGCAAATCCGAGTACTTCAGGTTCATCAGCAAACGGTCATTTTAGATTAGGTGCCACAGTGGGGGATCATGTGTTAGATTTTGGTTTGGGTGCTTCTTCCACCTATTCTTGGATGCAAGCAAGAAATAAAACAGCCTATGGAACTAATTTTAATTTAGCAATTAACCCCAATGGAGGACAAGTAGGGATTGGAACTACCAATCCATCAAGCACCTTAACAGTAGGGAATACAGGTGGCACAATAGGAGGTGAAATTTTATTAAATCCAACCTCCACACAATTTGAGGGAGGACAAATTATATTTAAAAGATCTTTACAAGGAAGTACGGTAGATTGGACGGTTGATCAATATGGAACAACATCTTCAAATGCTCGTTTTAGAATTTTTAATGGTAATAGTGAAATGAATGGAATCTCCATTTTAGAAAACGGGAATGTAGGATTAGGAACTGCAACTCCTTCAGCTAAACTTAATTTGGATGGCGGAGGGATACGAATTTTTGCAGGATTTGGCAATAGTACGTCAAGGCCTGGTTTGAATACTAGTTCGATAGGAAATTATGAAATCAGAGGAGTAGGCGCTGGTGGAGGTTCTTCACAAGGAGATGGGGCTGATGATGGATTTTTACGATTGTCAGCTGGGGGAGGAACTAATTCAAATACTCAAGCGTCGATTGATTTAAGTGGATATTCCAATGTTGCTGATATGGGAAGTAATATAGTTATGAGAACTGCAGGAACAGAGAGGATGAGAATAAATGCAGATGGGAAATTAGGCATTGGAGTTTCAAGTCCATCGACTGCGCTTCATATTCAAAATGGGAATACAGCAGGTCCAACAGATCCTGCAAATAACACATTACCTAGTATTTATCTCCTTAATACAAATTCCAGCTCTAGTTCTGCAAATTCAATACTCGCCCTTCGTACAACAGGGAGTGGTGGAGGAAGCCCCTACCTTTCATTCGATATTAGTGGAATTAGAGGATATTCTATGGGGATGGATAATGGCGATGGAGATAAATTTAAGATTATACCTAATTGGAATTTTACAGGTTTAAATTGGCCTATTTTAACCATTGACACTGATAATAGAGTGGGTATTGGAACTGCTTCACCCTCTAGAAGATTACATGTTCAGTCTTCGGATAATACATCAGTGTATATAGAAAGCACGACCAGTGACAACAATGGTATGATGATATTAAACGGAAATACTAATCAATTCTGGGGAAACGGATACCATGAATTTATGATGTTTCAAAACCAAGGGAACACGATTGGTCAGATAATGGCCCCTAATGGAAGTTCTGTATCCTATAATACCACCTCGGATTATCGATTGAAAAAAGACCTGAAACCGTTTAAAGGATTAGAATTGATTAATCGATTAAAGACCTATGATTTTGCTTGGAAGGTTGATGATTCTAGGATGTATGGATTCATGGCGCATGAGCTACAAAATGTATTACCCTATCTTGTAACAGGGCAAAAAGATGCTGTAGATTCGAATGGAAAAATCATTCCTCAGACACTGGATTATGGTAAGCTCACACCCATTTTAGTCAAAGCCATTCAGGAGCAAGAAGAAACGATCAATAATTTAAAAAAGGACAAGGAACGATTAGCGCAAACTATAAGGGATATACAAGAGCGCTTGTTAAAATTAGAAGCAAAGTTGAACCAATAAATTCATGAAAAAAGGAGCTATATATATTTTATTAATGTTGGCCTTTACTTTCAATGCTTTCAAAGTGAGTGCGCAAACGGGTATTGGTACCACCACACCCAATGCCTCTGCAAAATTGGAAGTGGCTTCTTCAACGCAAGGTTTTTTGCCTCCACGAATTGCATTGACAGGTACAAACGATAATACCACCATTAAGAATGCAGCAGGTACTTCCATTACTCCTGCAACAGGATTATTAATATACAATACTGCAAGTGCAGGAACTGCTCCAAATAATGTTACTCCAGGTTACTATTATTATAATGGTACTGCTTGGGTTCAAATTTCTGCTGGACTTATTATTGACAATAGTAGAACAGCTGGTTTTACTTTAGGCGCAACAGATAATAACAAAGTGTTTTTAATTACTTCTGCCTCTAATATCACTGTAACGGTTCCCAATACTTTACCGGTTGGTTTTAGTTGTCAAATTATTCAAGGAGGGGTGGGTACGATTACCCTAGCAGGTTCAAGTGTCACTTTAAATTCAGCAAACGGATTAACAACAAGAGCAACCAATAGTGTAGTAGGTTTAGTGATGAATACGACCACTTCGGGTTTTGTAATGGGAGATAGTATTTTTTAGGATGCGTAAATTCATTTACATATTATTTTTTATCGCTTGTTCGATACAATCAAATGCGCAAATTGTTGCGCGCAATTTTGCTTTAAGAAAACCACTTGGAATAAATACACAAGTTTTTTCATACACAGGAGTGATTCAACAATTTATCGTACCCAATAGAGTTACCGCTATCCAAGTAAATGCCATTGGAGCGAAGGGGGGAACGGGCGCAAGAGGGCAAGTGGGTGGAGCAGGTGCAAATATTACAACTACTTTAAACGTAACGCCTGGCCAGGTTTTATATATTGTAGTGGGTGGACATCCAGGTCAATCAGCAACCGCAAAATATGGATTTGGTGGAAGTGGTGGTGAAGGAACATACTATGGAGGTGCGGGTGGAGGATTATCGGGTGTATTTACAAGTGTGTCCCCAGCCATTGCCAATGCATTAGTCATTGCTGGTGGCGGTGGCGGTGGTGCGGGGATTTCAACTGGATCAGATTATACAGGAGGTAATGCTGGAAATAATATTACAGGAACATCAAGTAATGGAAGTGAACCAACTGTTTCTCAAAATGCTTATATAACCAATGGTAGATATCAATATGGTTATGCAGCAACCAATTCAATTGCTGGTCAAGGTGGAGAGCCATTTGATGTTGCAACTGGCACCAGAGGAGGAAATGGAGCTAATATAAATGGTGGAAATGGGGGTACCAATGGTGGTGTAAGTTCATGGAATGGAGGCGGCGGTGGAGGCGGCGGTTTTTATGGGGGTGGTGGCGGTGCTGGAGGTGGTGCAGCTACTGGAGGAGGAGCAGGTGGTGCAACAAAATCGATTACAGGCATTAATTCTTATGGAACTCTAAATACAACTGGTGATGGATCCGTTTCAATAACTTGTATTTCTAATTCAGGATTGGTATTGCATTTAGATGCAGGCAACACCGCTAGTTATAGTGGTAGCGGTAGTACTTGGAATGATTTATCCGGGAATGGCTCAAATGTAACATTAACAAATACCACATTTAGTGCTGCCAATGGAGGGTCAATTGTTTTTAATGGAACCAATGCATATGCAGATTTTAATGCTAATATTGGAAGTACAAATGTGGTGACTATTGAAATGTGGGTGAAGTCGAATACACTTGCAGATGGGATGTATTTTGGATTTAATCTTTATGATGCATTTATAAAAGATGGAAGTATTGGTTTTAACACCGCCAATAGTGATCAATATGGAATCACTAGTGCCAGAGTAAATTATTTAGGTATAAAAGGTGCATGGAGACACTTAGTTTTTGTAATGTATGCTGGATCAAAAACAAATAATAAAATTTATGTAAATAGTGAAAGTCAAGCTTTACAACAAATTTTAACTTCATTTAATCCAGTGAATGCCACATTCAATTCGGGTGTTGGAAGAATTTCAAGCTGGGCATATGGAACATCTTGGTTAGTTTCTATGAATCTGGCCAATTTTAAATTGTATAACCGTGAACTAACGCCACAGGAAATTGAAAATAATTTCAATGCGAATAAGTCCAAATTTTATGCAGAAAAAGATGGCTTAAGTCCCAATACAGCATCCTCTAGTGCATTTCAAATTAAGCAGGATTATCCAAGCTCGACCGATGGATTTTATTGGATTAAAAATGCGAATATCAATGGAGGACAGCCATTTAAAATTTATGCCGATATGACTACTGATGGAGGTGGTTGGACTTTGATTTTGAAAAACTCATCTAACTCGGTATGGACTTATTCAAATGCAATTGCATACAATACCTTAATACCATTTACTTCTAATGCAGACATAACAAATACTGCAACTGTAAGTTATTCCATTATTGGTTGGGCTGATTTTATTAAAAAAACGGCGAGTGGTTTTCAATATATGATAGATGCAGGGTCACGAAGAAGTTTTGGAGGTATTTGGACTGCCAATGGAAATTATAGTTTTGTAAAAACAGACAACACCCAAACGGATGTGACTGTAAATACTAAATTTGGTAGTTGGAATTATAATACGGCCAACAATGGTATTTCACAAAGAATGCCATGGTATAGTAGCACAACTGGTTCCGGCACTGGTTATATTACTTTGGCTAGTGGAACTGGAAACTGGTGGGGAACCATGGTTGCAAATAATCAATATTATTCACCTGCCCCTTGGCTTTCAGATGCTTCTGGCGGAACTTCAACCAATACAAATCCAGATATTATTTGGTATTGGGTAAGATAAAAAACAGTATGAGAAAATTATTATTCATAGTAGGATTATTTTTATCATCGCAAGTGGTTGCTCAAACTGGTATTGGTACCACCACCCCCGATGCATCTGCAAAATTAGAAGTGAGTGCGAGTAATAAAGGATTTTTACCACCACGTGTGGCGTTAACTGCAACTAACGTGGCAAGTCCCATTACAAATCCTGCCAACGGACTTATGGTATTTAATACAGTTACTGCTGGTTCTAGTCCATTTCAGGTAGTGCCAGGTTATTATTATTGGGATGGAGTAGGATTAAGATGGGCGAGTTTATCAACCACAGTAGGCAATGTGCAAAATCAAGCAATTTATAGGTCAACAAGTAGCACTAATGCATTAAATCCTGTTTCCTCATGGTCAAGTAGTTTTAATAATATTGCAGCCGGTGATTTATCAGTAAGTGCTTCAACAAGTTTTACTTTATCCAATGGATTCTATAAATTAGAATGGGCATTGCCTTATCAATCATCAGGAACTTATAATGATATGCTACTTCAAGAAAACATTTCTGGTACCTGGAGTACATTTAGAGGAAATGACATTTATGCAAGAATAGCTAACGGGGGTAGCGGCAACTGGGGAGGTACTACTTTTGCTGCTGATGTGGTGGATTGTTCTTCTGCATCAAAAACATTTAGATTATATAATGCGGACGGTGCTAGTCGAAGTTTATTTGCAGGTGCTACATTTATTATTACAAAATTAAATCCAGCTATTACTACATCTACCACTGCCGATAACTTAGGCAATCATATTGCAACAAAAAATATAAGCCTTAATGGAAATTATTTATCAAATGATGGAGGTAATGATGGTATTAGAATTGACAATGCAGGCAATGTAGGAATTAATATAGCTTCACCTACCCAAGCATTGGATGTAACTGGCTCTGGAAAATTTAGTACTTCTATTATTAATAGTGGTAATAGGTCTTATTTTGGAAAAGATGGAAGTAATATGCATTGGTTTGCAAGTACTGATGCTGCTGAAACCAATAACCTTGCATATGGGTTTGAATCTAATGGGACAAGTATACAATCCCATCGTTGGAATATTGGAGGGAGTGAAAGAATGAGAATTAATTCAAGTGGAAATGTTGGAATAGGTACCGCGTCCCCACTAACAAAATTACATTTACTATCTGCTAACAATACAACCTTATATGTTGAAAGTACTACTGCGGATAATAATGGCATGGTAATATTAAATGCCAATACCAATCAAAACTGGGCTAATGGTTGGCATGAATTTTTGATGTTTCAAAATCAGGGTAGTACGATTGGTCAAGTAGTACAAATCAATGCGAGTAGTATTAATTATGCAACTACGTCTGACTATCGATTAAAAACAGATTTTAAATCATTTAAAGGACTAGAGCTGGTGAATAAAATTAAAACTTATGACTATGCATGGAAAGCGGATAGTTCCAGAATGTATGGCGTAAAAGCACATGAATTACAACAGGTTTTACCTTATTTAGTTTCTGGAAAAAAAGACGAAGTAGATAAAGAAGGTAAAGTCATTCCACAAACTGTTGACTATGGGAAATTAACCCCTATAATTATTAAAGCGATACAAGAACAGGATTCAACTATCAAGCATCAAGCAATTGAAATACAAAAGTTAATGAAAGAGAAAGCAGCTTTGGAAAAAAGTATGCTGGATATTCAAAATCGTTTATTGAAATTGGAAAACAAAAAGAATTAGTAAGCATACAGCTTAAAATTATATACAGTTCCATACCCAATTCTGCTAGTGGATTATTGGTGTATAATACATTTTTATTTTCATTCATTTCACTCTTTTTCGTACCTTAGGCATAGTGAAGAAACTTTTTTCCATAGTATGTTTAGTAGCCTTATTATTGTCTACCAGTAGCTTAGCCTATTTTTATTGGGTACAAGAACATTTGCATGAGTCCAAAGTATTTGCTCAAATTAAAGCCGGTACTTTTAAGGAGGACGATCATTGCCACCAACTTATCACATTTGAAGTAATAGATAAATTTGTTTTACCCGAAGGATATGATTGGGAAGAGGAGGGAAGAGAATTTACATTCAAAGGAATGTTATATGATGTTGTTGCAATAGAGCCATCTTTAAATGGATGGACAATTAAAGCGATCTCGGATGAAGCGGAAGCCCTCATTGTATCCAATCAATCAAAAACTCAATTGGATAGTCAAGGGAATACTAAAAACAGTAACCACGGTTTTAAAATTAATATTGCTTCAATTGTTTTTGATTTTAATGAATCCACCGAAACTATTATTGATGGGCAGATAAAAGCCCCTATGTATAGCGTATATATCCCAATGGTAAGCCAAGCTTATTTTGGCATAACAATACCTCCTCCCAAATTAGGCTAGTTTTTTCTTACATTTTCTAGACAGCCTTTATAGGGCATATTCTTTTTTTTTTAAAAATAAATGATGCGCAATATTATAGCGACTATTTTATTTTTTGGAATCTCGTCGAGTTTAATGGCACAAAAAGATACAACCCAACCCTTGCAAGAAGTGGTGGTATTTGCTAATAAATTTCCGATGCCTTCAAAAAATTTAGTACAAACAATTGGTTTAATCACCGATAAAAATTTAATACAACAACAAGCCAATACAGCGGATATTTTAACGGCTTCAGGACAGGTTTTTGTTCAAAAAAGCCAGTTGGGTGGAGGTAGTCCTGTAATTAGAGGATTTGAAGCGAGCCGTGTTTTGTTAATGGTAGATGGTATTCGAATGAATAGTGCCATATTTAGGGCAGGGCACTTACAAAATATCATTACAGTAGATAATATGATTTTGGACAGAGTTGAAATTTTGTATGGCCCAAGTTCAACCATGTTTGGCAGTGATGCACTTGGTGGAGTGGTGAGTATGTTTACAAAAAATCCAATTTTAAACAATAGTGCTAAATGGAAGACCACTGCAAATGCAGTTTATCGTTTTGCCTCAGGACAAAATGAACATCGTCAACATATCGATGTTAATATTGCCAATCATAAATGGGCTTATTTAACCTCATTTACCAATAGTCAATTTGGTGATTTACGCCAGGGCAATAATCGTTCGGCTGCTTATCCCGATTTTGGAAAACGATTCTTTTATGTAACTAGAGAAAATGGCGTTGATAAAATCAATATAAACAGCAATGTTAATATTCAAAAAACAACTGGCTATTCCCAAAACGATTTTTTGCAGAAAATTTTATATAAGCCCAATGACAGCACTGAACATTTATTAAATATTCAGCTATCGAAATCTTCTAGTTACAATAGGTATGACCGATTAACAGAAATATCAGCCAACGGCAAGCCTAGTTTTGCTGAGTGGTACTATGGTCCTCAGGTGCGTAATTTAGTTGGTTATCAATTAAGCAAAACTAAGCGGAAAGGTTTCTTTCAGGAGATGACTTTGAATGCGAATTATCAGCATTTGGAAGAGAGTAGAATCACTAGAAGGTTTAATTCAAATAATAAAGATTTTAGATTTGAAGAAGTGGATATTTTAGGAGTGAATGCCGATTTCTTACATACCGATAAATATGGCGAAATCCATTTTGGTGTTGAATCTTATTACAATATTGTTAACTCCACCGCCTATAGAAACAATATTAGTACCAATGTGAGAAGTAAAATTCCTACACGGTATAGTGATGGGCCCACCAATATGGGATATCAAGCTTTATATGTACACCACACCAAAAATTTAAATCCGAAATGGGTATTGAACGATGGTATCCGATTAAATTTTGTGCAACTCAATGCGCAATTTAAAGATACTGCACTAATGAATTTTCCTTTTACAGAAGCGAAGCAATCCAATACAGCTTTTACCGGCAATATAGGATTGGCTTACAATGGGAGTGATGGTTTTAGAATAGCATTTGGATTAAGTAGTGGATTCAGAGCGCCTAATATTGACGACCTTACCAAAGTGTTTGACACTAGAGTGGGGTATGTGATTGTTCCTAATCGAAATTTAAAACCAGAATATACTTATAATGCAGAAGTGAATGTTTCTAAAAATAAAGCGGCCTACGGATGGGGCACAAGTGTTTTTTATACCTGGTTTAAAAATGCATTAGTAGCAGATAAGTTTACTTGGAATGGGCAATCACAAATTATGTATCAAGGGATATTAAGTTCGGTGTATGCAACACAAAATAAAGCCAAGGCAGTAGTGTATGGGTTTAATGTTAATGGCCGATTGCGTTTATTGGATAAAACCGATTTGACCGCTACCTATACTTATACAAAAGGAATTTACAATGATGGTGTGCAAGAAATGCCTTTGGATCATATCCCACCAAGCTATGGGCGTATGGGTTTAAAGCACGGAAGTTCAAAATTAAATGCCGAATTATTTAGTGTTTTTAATGGATGGAAGCGAATAGCAGATTATAACCTAAATGGGGAAGACAACGAAATTTATGCCACTAAAGACGGTATGCCTAGTTGGATGACTTTGAACTTTACTACTTTCTATGCGCCTACTCAAAATGTAAGCTTTATTGTTCAAGTTGAAAATATAACGGATTTAAACTATCGATACTTTGCAAGTGGAATATCGGCAGTGGGAAGAAATTATGTTGTAAGTTGTAAATACACATTTTAGCGTATCAATGCACCAACATTGCTTGAGAATATTTTAACAGCAATGGCCAATAAGATAACACCAAAAAATTTACGAACTGCTAGTAAGCCTCCGGGCCCTAGCAGTTTTTCAATGAAATTCAATGATTTCAACACAACATATACAATTACTAGGTTTACAACAATGCCCAATAAGATATTAATTTCTTCAAAATTGGCTTTCAAAGACATAATGGTTGTAAGCGTTCCACTACCTGCAATAATGGGAAAAGCAATAGGTACTACCGATCCTGTGTGTCCGTTTTTATCTCCTTTAAAAATTTCATGACCCAATACCATTTCAAGCCCTAATAAAAAAATCACAATCGAGCCACCCACCGCAAAGGATTTTACATCTAATCCCAGGATACTTAAAAAGGGTTTACCTAAAAACAAAAATGCAACCATTAAAGCCCCTGAAATGACGGTTACTTGCAAAGATTTTATGGCCCCTGATTTTTCCTTCATGGCAATTAATAAAGGGATAGAACCCACAATATCAATTACGGCAAACAAAGTAAAAATGACAGTGACTAGCTCATTAAAATTAAATTGCATAAAAAAGCTTTGTACAAAGATACAAAGCTTTTTTAACTTACTTATTTGTTAGGTAACAAGCGCTAAACCCATTAAGTAGAGTAGCTTGTTAATTTCATGATGATTTAGATAAATCTAAATCCAAATTGAACTGTTCTGCCAATGGCATTATACCCATAAATTTCTTGGAAACGATCTTGTAAAATATTTTGTAAATCCAAATACAAATGAAGTCGTTTGCTTGCCTGGTATTGCAGATGTGCATTGAATAAAGTGTAATAACCCAATTTTACGTCGGGTGTTGCATACCCTCCCACATCATAACGACTACTTATAAATCTACCTGATAATGAAGCTTCCCATCTTTTATTTAAAGCGATATTGTATAGTATTTGTAAAGTATGCTTTGGTCTTTTTAATAAATAATTATAGGTAATCGTATCGGTTGTTGTAATTCGGTTTTGATTGGTCTCTTGCCCATTTAGTAAAGTGTAATTTACACTTACCCATTGGCTATGTGGTAAGCGATGCGTTAATTCTACTTCTAACCCATTTACTTTTTGCTTAATAAAGTTGAAGAAATTATAGTCAATATAATTGTAATCAATACCATTATTGATAGTCCTATTAAAATAGACCACTCTTGCATCTACAGGATTAGATTTATAATCAACACCTAGTTCGGCATTCACAGAAGTTTCTGCCTTTAATGCGGTATTATAACTTATTTGGTACAAGCTAGGGGCTTTAAATCCCGAAGAAATGCTTGAAATAATACGAAGCCCTGGTTTGATAACATAGGAAGGGCTTATCGTAAAAGTTTGATTGTCCCCATATCTAGAATGGTGATTATATCTTGCGCCTAATTCTAACAACCATTTTTTAGCAGCATCATTTATTAATAAAGAAACGTACAAGCTATTTTGAAATTGAAAAGTATCCTTGAAATTTTCATTGTAAGGACCCCAACCACTGATGCTTTCGTAAGTTTGGTTGTAGGCACCATATCTATAATCAGATCCGATAATCCATTGTATATTTTGCCCTATTGACTTACTTAAAAATACATCTGCAAAATGTGTTTTACCTGCATAAACATTATTCTCGAAAATCATATGGGTGCGGTCTGCACTATCATTTAAGTAACTCCTGTCTTGAGTGGTGTATTGATACTGAAATTGAAAAACAGTTTTGTCTTTTTTGTATTTTAACTGTAAACCCGACATGGTAGTGGCATTATTAAAGTATTGATCCTTATCGTCTTTAAACGCGCCATAGTCTATACTTGCTTTGTAGGAGGTTTTACGGGTACTTGCTTGTAATGACCATTGGTTATTGATAGCATAATTTAATTTAGTAAACCAACTATTGTTTTTATATCCATCTCTGTCAAAATTACCCGTATTGTTTTTATCAATCGCAGCAGAAAAACCATCTGACCTTTGATTTTCAAAGCCTAGGGTATAATTTATTTTAGCAACAGAACCGTTAAAAGCAATTTGATTTGTTTTGTTGCCATAAGTACCTGTACTTGATGCAACATTAACAAAACTTCCTGCTTTTTTCTTGGTAATAATATTAATCACACCACCAATGGCATCGGATCCGTACAAGGTACTTTGGGAACCCTTTAAAATTTCGATTCTTTCAATTTGGGCTAGTGGTATTAAGTTTAAATCAAACTCATTGCTAATCATGGAAGGGTCACCCACAGGAGCGCCGTCAATTAAAATTAAGGTACGACCACTTGAAGCCCCACGCATATATATACTAGGCACTGTGCCCGGATTGCTTAAAGCACCTGGTAAATGTAAACCAGCTTGTTCACTTAAAACCTGCGCTACTGTTTGTCCAGCATGTGCATTTAATTGTGCAGCAGTGATTACAGTCACTACTTTGCCAGTAGTATTTTGTTTTTGTTCAATTTTATTGGCAGTAACAATAACTTCTTCCAAATTACTTTCTGACTTGCCGTAATTATTTTGAAAAAGACTGTCTTTTTGCCCAAAGAGGAGGGTGGTTGCCATTAAGCCAACCGAGAGCGTGATTAATTTTTTGCTCATTGTTTTGTTTTTGTGGTTAACAATGAGCTTTCAAGAATAAGAGAACCATAATTTATTGTTGTGAAATGGATAGGTGAGCCTAAATGAATAAGCCTATCAATGACTTCAACAATTTTTTACAATCCTGCTTTTTACCCGAAAGCTGTTGGTTATACGTTAACTAGGCAGGTCTTCTGGCTTGTTCTTTTAAATTGCCTCCTTCCCAAATTACTTCAGTGGATTATGGCAATTCGTTGCTAACAACGATAAACTCACAGCTACGGGAATAGCTCCAGTTTTTACTGGATTCCCTTTTAATCATTTTCATGAACCTAATTCCTTGGCAAACTTAAAAATATTATCACTGCTAAGGGATTTTAATTATTAACGCTTTGTTGAAAACTAGCTAACATTTTATATATTTATCCTTAACAAACTAACCTTTAATAAATAGCCACTCAATTTAAATATAGCTTGAATGAAACAAAAACAGGGAATTAATTTTTTTAGTCTTACCATGATTGTGGTAAGCTTAGTAATTGGAATGGGTATCTTTAAAACACCCGCCACTATTGCTGCAAAATCGGGTACTGAATTAATATTTTTTAGTGCCTGGATTATTGGAGGATTAATTGCTTTATTTGGGGCATTAACTTATGCTGAAATTGGCCAACGTTTACCGGTAATGGGGGGTTATTATAAAGTGTTTGCACATTGTTATCATCCAGGGGTTGGTTTTACGATTAACGTATTAATATTAATTAGTAATGCAGCATCACTTGCGGTGGTCGCTTTGATTGGTGCGGACTATGTGAGTGACTTACTGTTTGGACATCCATCAAGTACACTATTTAATGTTTGTATTGCTTCATTATCAGTTGGACTATTTTATATAGTTAATTTATTAGGCTTAAAAACAAGCAGCCGTACACAAAATGTATTGATGATTGTAAAAATTAGTTTAATCCTATTATTAATTTCTTCCTTATTTAAAGGGGTAACAGTGCCTATTCATGGAGTGAACGAAGGAGAAATAAGAGTATATAATGGACAAAATGGAGGCTTATTATTATTGGTAAGTTTGGTATCCGTTTTTTTTACTTATGGTGGTTATCAGCAAACCATTAATTTCGGTTCTGAAGTAAAATCGGCAAAGACTATGCAACGGGGTATAGTTTTGGGAATTTTTATTGTGTTGTTTTTATACCTCACCATTAATTATACATATATAAAAGTGATTGGTTTCGATCAAATGAAAAATGCCAATGCCATTGGTTCCTTATTATTTGAAGCATGGTTTGGAAAGTATGGAGCAAAGGTGTTTGATTTCGCTATGGTATTAAGTGTACTTGCCTACGTGAATGTAATATTAATGAGCAATCCTCGAGTGATGTTTGCCATGAGCGAGGATAAAGTGTTGCCCCAAATTTTTCAAAAGAAACATCCTAAAACCGACGCATTGGTGCCAGGATTAACCGTATTTGCCATTACCACTATTTTAGTTACTTTTTTTGGAAAGGGGGTGGACGATGTTTTAAGTTTTAGTATTTTCTTGGATTGTATGGGAATGAGTACCTCTGCAGCCACTTTATTTATTTTAAGGAAAAGAGGGCAAGGGGATGCATCCGTTACTGGGGCTTTGAAAAAATGGACACCCATTTTTGCTGCCATTTTTGTGATGGCTTATGCATTTGTAGCCATTGCGGTAGTCATTGACAAGCCTTATGCCGCTTTAACAGCCGTTTGCTTAATTATTATAGTATTGATTATTTATAGAATCTACTACTATAAGAAAAATGTCTAGGTTACCCAAAGGGCCTAAATCCGCCATTTATCTATCAATAAATCAGGTTCATTAGCATGCTTTTCCGCTTGTCTAATAATTAGTCCACTATTTATTATTGTAGTACTTTTGTAGAGTAAAATTAGCTACATAATAAACATATGAAATATATATTATTTTTATTTTTAATAACTGGAGTTGTTCCATTAAAGGCTCAGGACACAACTAATTGGGATTTACAGACTTGCGTGGAGTATGCCATAAAGCACAATATATCAGTTCAACAAGCTGATGTGCAAGCTAGGCTCAATAAAATACAGGCGGATATTGCCAAGTCCAATCAGTTGCCCACTATGAATGGATCAAGTGGAATGGGTTTAAGATATGGTCGTTCCATTGACCCTACCACCAACGGATTTACCAATACCCAGTTTTTATTCAACAACTTTGGTTTAAACGGAGGAATTCAATTGTTTAATGCAGGTAAATTGCGCAATACTGCAGATGCGACTTTTTTATCTTGGCAGGCTTCTGAGGCAGATAAGCTCAATGCCGCTAATGATATTTCCATGAGTGTCGCTACTTTTTATTTACAAGTATTATCAGCCATTGAACAAACAGATATTGCAAAAATTCAAATTGCACAAACTAAGGAACAGTTAACGGCTACTAAAAAAAGAGTTGAATTGGGCTTATTGCCAGAACTAAATTTATTAGAATTAGAAACTCAACTAGCCAATGATAGTAGTACTTTCATAACGGCTATATCCAACATTGAACAAAATAAATTGTTATTAAAGGCCTTACTTAATTTAGATGCGAGCAAGCCTTTTGATATTAAATCACAGTCAGTAGATCAAATCAAATTACAATCCTTTGCCGATTTACAACCCGATTATGTTTTTGGTATTGCTTCACAAAATATACCAGGCATAAAGGCCGCGGCATTACGTGTGAAAGCTGCTTCTAAAAATGAATTGGCCGCAAAAGCTAATTTTTATCCAACCTTAAGTTTTGGCTATAATTTAAGTTCTAACTTCTCTAATGTGTTTAATTATATAAGTGGATTTAATTTAACTGGTGTAAGTACGCCGAACCCAACAACTCCATTTGTAACTGTGAATAACGCTAAATACTATCTTCAAAGCCCTACCTATACGCCCATTACCACAAAAAGAAATTGGGGTAATATATGGAACGGTTGGGGCAATCAGATAAATAATAACTTTGGACAAAGTTTTGGATTACAATTGTCAGTTCCTATTTTTAATGGCAACCAGTCTAAGTATATTTATCAACAAGCAAAATTAAATTATCGTAATGCAAGTTTGCAACAGGAAAATACCAACCTTAAACTAAAACAAGATATTTATACTGCCTATACCAACGCAGTGGTCGCTTTGAATAAATTAACTGCTAATCAAAAGGCAATGTCTGCTGCAGAAAAAGCCTATCAATTTGCTACAAAAAGATATGACTTGGGTTTACTGGGTACCATTGAATTATTAACCAATCAAAATAATTTTCAAAGAGCTAAAGTAAATTTCAAAACTGCTCAATATGAGTATGTATTTAGAATTAAATTACTAGAATTTTACAAAGGAGAAGCACTTTCATTATAATCAAATAAAGACCTATGAATAAAAAACTAATTTGGACACTGGGCGGGTTGTTAGTAGTAATTGTACTATTAGTAAGTTTAAAAAAAGCAGGTGTCATTGGAAAAGAAGAAGGAGAGGAAGTAACTACTGAAAAAGTTCAGTTACGTACCATTACCGAGTCAGTCAATGCAAGTGGTAAAGTGTATCCTGAAATTGAAGTAAAAGTAAGCCCAGACATTTCGGGTGAAATTGTGAACCTTTTTGTAGAAGAGGGTGACAAAGTAACCAAGGGTCAGGTATTGGCTAAAATTTATGCTGATATTTATTCAACACAAAGGGATCAGGCTTCAGCTAGTGTGAATCAATCACAAGCGCAATATGAAAATATCAAAGCCTCCATTAGTGGGTTGAAAACAGTGTATGAAAACACGAAAACGACTTACGATCGTTTCAAAAAATTATTGGATGATAAAATTGTGTCTAAAGCGGAATTTGAGCAAACTGAACAAAATTACCGTTCAGCAGAATCTTCCTATTTAGGGGCTTTGCAAACTATAAAAAGTGGTGCAGCACAAATTCAAGGGGTGAGAGCACAATTGTCTCGTGCCGAAAAGGATTTAGCGCGTACTACCATTACTGCTCCAATGGATGGTATTATTAGTTCCATGAGTGTTAAAAAAGGGGAGCGCGTAGTAGGAACAGCACAAATGGCGGGTACTGAAATGATGCGTGTAGCTGATATGAAAAGTATTGAAGTAAGAGTAGATGTGGGAGAGAATGATATTACTAAAGTAAAAATTGGAGACACTGCTTTGGTAGAAGTAGATGCCTATAACAAAAGAAAATTTAAAGGCATTGTTTATAAAATTGCCAATCCAGTAACCGCTGCAGCATTAACTTCCACATCGACCGATGTGTCAAATTATAAAGTACATATTCGTTTAGAGCCTTCAAGTTATGCTGATTTAATTCAAGAAAATAGCAAATTCCCATTCCGTCCAGGTATGACAGCAAGTGCTGATATTCAAACTAAGTCCAAAAGAAACGTAGTATCTATTCCATTAAATGCGGTAACTACAAGAGACAAGGAAGGCAATGGAAAAGAAACAAAAGTTGCAGCAAGTGCCTCTGAAAATAATGGCAATGCAAATGCTTCAAAAGAAGAGGAATTAAATGAAGTGGTATTTGTATTACAAAAAGACAATAAAGTGAAAATGGTGAAAGTGAAAACTGATATCCAGGACTTAAATTATATTGAAGTAAGTGGCTTAAAAGTGGGGGACGAAGTGATTACGGGCCCTTACAGTACAGTAAGTAAACTACTTAAAGACGGCAGCTTGGTTAAAGTAGTAACCAAGGATAAGCTGTATGAAGAAAAGAAGTAATTAAGCCTTAAAAAGCAGTTAAAGGGGTACATCTAAAAAATGTGCCCCTTTTTTTATGTTTTCGTATATTCGTTGCATGAATTCACAACGCATAGGTATTATTGGAAGTGGAAGTTGGGCAACTGCCATTGCAAAAATTGTTGCTGATAACGGTTTTTCAATTAATTGGTGGGTGAGACAGGCAAATAATATTGAGTACTTTAAAAAGCGTCACCATAATCCACATTATTTAAGAAACGCTTACTTTGATGTTGCTAAAATTGAATTTTCAGATGATATTAGTAAGGTGATTGCCGATTCGGATATTATTATCATTGCAGTACCTTCCATACATATTGAAAATTCACTTGCTTCCTTGGATGCAAGTGCGCTTCAAGGAAAAAAAGTGGTCTCTGCGGTAAAAGGTGTCTTACCTAAAATTAATTTATTACTGAACGAATACCTCGCTAAAAAATTTAATGTAGCCTTAACCGATTACTTTACATTATTAGGACCAAGCCATGCAGAGGAAGTCGCGTCTGAGCAACTTTCCTACCTTACTTTTTCGGGTATTGAACCAGTGGCTACACAAGCCATTGCAGATTGCTTTAAAAATGAGTACATCAATACGGTGGTAAACAATGATATTTATGGTGTTCAATATGCAGGGGTTGCTAAAAATATTTATGCATTAGGAGCGGGGATAGCCCATGGGCTTGAATATGGTGACAATTTTTTAAGTGTATATATTGCCAATGCAGCCAACGAATTAGAGCATTTATTAACTGCAGTGATGTATCATTATAAGCAGGATTGTAAGGATGTAAATTATTCATCATCGGTTTATTTAGGCGATTTGTTGGTGACTTGTTACTCCTTACATAGTAGAAATAGAACTTTTGGAAACATGATTGGTAAAGGCTATTCTGTTCGTTCCGCCGAGCTAGAAATGAATATGGTGGCTGAAGGCTACAATGCATGTAAATGTATCATGGCCATAAATGAATGTATGGAAATTGATCTTCCCATTATTAGGACCATATATTCAATTTTGTGGGAGGGTGCAGATCCTGGCACTTCATTTAAAGAGATGGAGAAGATTTTAAAATAATCTCTTTACCTACACGATAAAAAACTCACTTGCAATGCCGTCGGCTAAGAACCTTGCATTTTTTGCTATGGCAAAACCCGTAATCGTAGGCGCTAATTTACCCTCAGCGAATAAGTTTGCTTGTACCATTTGTGTATGTGCTAGATAAGCTGGTCCAAAGCGTTTTTCAATTTCAGCTAACTCAACCCCTTCCATAAGCCTCAATGAAATCATCATGTATTCATTGAAACTAGTAGCTGTATCCAAGGTCTCTATTTCAAAAGGAATATTCCCCTCCTGAATGGACTGAATATATAAATGATTATTGGAAACATTCCATTGTCTTGTTTTAATATTATAAGAGTGCGCTGAAGGGCCCAAACCTAAGTAAGGAATGCCCTTCCAATAATTGCTATTGTGCATGCTTCTATGACCTGGTCGGGCAAAATTTGAAATTTCATAATGCTCATACCCTTTATTATTTAATTGAGCCACTATCAAGTCAAAGTGCCTGGCTTGCTTTTCAGCATCTACATTATCCATTTTCTTTTCTTGTATTAAATGGTGCAAAGCAGTTTTCTCTTCCACGGTTAATGCATAGCAAGAAATATGCGGGATCTCGTATTTATTTAATAGTTCAATATCCTTTATCAAAGCTTCATCCGACAAATGGGGCGTCCCATAAATTAAATCGGCACTAATATTATGAATACCCGCTGCTTTTGCTATTTCAATGGCTTCAATGGATTGTTGGGTATTGTGCGCGCGATTCATCCAAGCCAATGCCTCGTTTTGAAAACTTTGAATCCCTATACTAAGCCGATTAATACCCACCGATTTCCATAGCTGTATTTTATTTTCATTGATATCATCGGGATTGGCTTCTAAAGTAAATTCAACCTGGGGTGCGATGGAGTAGTGTTTATGAACTGCACCAATTATTTTAGTTAAATGAATTTCCTGTAATAGGGAAGGGGTACCGCCTCCAAAATAGATCGTTTCAACAGGGGTGTTTAAATAGGCTTTTTGAAGTTCAATTTCATGCAAGAGCGCTTCTACAAAATCATCAATATGTTGCACCTGAGTTGAAAAATGGAAATTACAATAGTGACAGGCTTTTCTGCAAAAAGGAATATGAAT
The DNA here is from genome assembly GCA_947457075.1 of Bacteroidota bacterium. Taxonomy (GTDB): domain Bacteria; phylum Bacteroidota; class Bacteroidia; order Chitinophagales; family Chitinophagaceae; genus Sediminibacterium. The sequence goes on along the minus strand of CANGUG010000007.1, from coordinate 124,613 downwards.
ATAAATACCTGACATAATGATGGTTGGATAACAAAGCTAACTATTAGTTACTAATTCTGCATGACTATACTTATTTTTGCAAAAATGATGTCTATCCTAAAACCAGCCCTTTTAATTACATTTTGCTGCATTTTACTAAATGTAAATGGGCAAAATGATAGTGTATTGCCTCAAAAAAAAGTAACAGAAAAGCAAAAAGTAGAATCAAAAAAATCATCAACCAACAAGAAGGCATCGGTAGATAAAAAAAGTAAGACAGCACAAAAAGGTACAACAGCTAATAAAACTATATCAGAGAAAAAAGCAACGAACGAAAAGAAAGCAAAATCGGAAAAGAAAACCGCCACAGACAATAAGGAAAAATCTGAGAATAAGGAAAAATCTGAGAACAAGGATAAATCAGCTAATAAAGAAAAGTCTGACAAAAAAACCAAGTCGGACAAAAAAGCGAAGTCGGCTAATAAGGATTCTACTAGAAAAGAAAGTATTGATTTGCTCAAAGATACTTCTCAACAAAAGGCCGATACACTAAAACAAAAGGATACCATAAAAGTAAAATACATTCAGGCGATTCCTTCAACCTATCAAAAAGCGGATGCTTGGTATTTTCAATTGCTGCATGAAAAAACAGGGGATACTTTGGTAGATATCATCAGCGCGTATAAAAATTTTTATGCTCAGCAAAATACAGGGTTTGCGCTTTATTTTAAATCCTCCAACCCTTCTAAAAACAATACTGCCCTATTTAGAGTGGAACAGCGCTTTTCTTTGCCAGACAAGGATTGGTTATTTTATTTAATCATTGGTTTAATCTTGATTTATGGTTTGATTAATAATATATATCCACAGTATTATGTAAAATTATTTAGTCAGTTTAGTCAATCTTCCATGCGCGTATTGCAAAATAGGGAGCAGTTGATTCAAAATAGTTTTGCCTCCCTGGCCTCCAATATTGGGTTTATACTTAGCTTTTCACTGATGTCCACTTTACTTATTTTTAATAGACATTTATTGCCTATTTCTTTTTGGCTTGCTTATTTGTATATCTGCATTTTTTTCACGCTATTGTATTTGGGTAAATACGTTTGCTTACAAATAGTAGGATATGTATTTAGTGTAAGGGACCTAATAAGCACTTATATATTTGTAGTGTATATGATTAACAAAGTGTTAGGTATTTTGCTTTTGCCCTTTATCTTAATATTGGCCTTTGCCCAACCCGCCTATTATCCAATAGCCATAGGTTGCGGAGCGGTCCTAAGCATCCTCTTATTCCTTTATAGGTACCTATTTTCATTAACATCTGTTAGGAACAAATTACATATCTCTTCCTTTCATTTTTTTCTTTACCTTTGTGCTTTCGAAATACTCCCCCTGTTGATATTGTACAAATTTATAGTCCAGTATTTTGGAGGAATATATTAATGAAGAATAGTGTAAAATGGCAAAAGAAATGAGTGTAGAAAAAAAGGCGACAACTAGTAAGACCATTAAAAAAATTCTAATTTCTCAAGCGCGACCTGAAAGTGAAAGATCGCCTTATTTTGAATTAGCAAGTAAATACAAGGTTGAATTACACTTTCATCCCTTGATTCAACTTGTTTCTATTCCTTCCAAAGAATTTAGAAAATCTAAAATTGATATAGCAACTTATACTGCTGTTATTTTCACTAGTAAAAATGCCATTGACCATTTTTTCAGAACCTGTGATGAGTTGAAAGTGAATGTGAGCCAGGAAACAAAATATTTTTGTATCACAGAAGCTGTCGCCTTATATCTTCAAAAATTTATTATGTATCGTAAGCGTAAAGTATTCTTTGGCGCTGATGGGTCAAATAAAAAATTATTTGACGTACTTAATAAACATAAAGGCAACGAACGTTTTTTATATGTTTGTAGCGAAAATCAACAGGACAATGAAATTGTTAACTGGTTAAAGGACCATTCCTGCACTTTTGATTTGGCTTATATGTATCGTTCCATAAGTAGCGATCTTAAAGAAGTGTTTGACCAACATAATTTTGATGTAATTTGTTTATTCACCCCTAGTGGTTTGAAAAGCTTATACGAAAACAAGCCAGGTTTCATACAAAATGGAACAGCCATTTGTGCTTTTGGCTCCAACACTTGCAAAGCAGTAGAGGATGCAGGATTAACCTTGCATATTAAAGTACCAAGCCCACAAACACCAAGTATGATTGCGGGCCTTGACTTATATTTAAGTCAATTGAGCAAAAAAAAATAAATTGCATTCAATGAATGCATCTCCCCGTTTTACCAACGCTTTAATTAATGAAACAAGTCCTTACTTGCTTCAGCACGCACACAATCCTGTCCATTGGATTCCTTGGTCCAACGACTTATTTGAAAAAGCGGCTCAAGAAAACAAACCCATTTTATTAAGTATTGGCTATGCAGCATGTCATTGGTGTCATGTTATGGAAAGGGAAAGTTTTGAATCGGAGGAAGTCGCCAATTATATGAATGTCCATTTTATTAATGTAAAAGTGGACAGAGAGGAACGTCCCGATGTGGATCATTTATACATGGACGCTTTGCAGGCTATGACAGGTGCTGGGGGCTGGCCATTGAATATATTTTTATTGCCGAATGGGAAACCTTTTTATGGGGGGACTTATTTTCCCCCAAGGCCTATTCAAAATAGGGCCTCCTGGATGGAAGTGTTAAAAGGGGTGCATGTGGCTTTTGAAAACAATTACGAAAAGCTTGAAGAACAAGCCAATCAATTATCCAGTCACTTAGTGCAGGCCAATATAAAATCGCAAGCTTCAAACAACGAAAATCAAACTACTTTCCAATTTGAAAAAGAGGCGATTCAATTAATGGGTACCCGCGTAATGCAAAATGCAGATACGCAATGGGGTGGTTTTGGCAATGCACCTAAATTTCCACAAACATTTGCTTTACAATTATTGCTACGTCAGTATCATCTATTCAAAGACGAGTCTGCCTTACAACAGGTTAAACTGTCTTTGGACAAAATGATACAAGGTGGAATTTATGACCATTTAGGGGGAGGTTTTTCAAGATACAGCACCGATGGACATTGGCAGGCACCGCATTTTGAAAAAATGCTTTACGATAATGCACTGTTAATTGGGGTTTTATCAGAAGCTTATCAAATAACCCAACAGCCTTCCTATCAAATTGTCATTCAACAAACTATACAGTTTTTAAATAGGGAGTTGTCTAATGGACAAAATGCATTTTATGCCGCATTGGACGCGGATAGTGAAGGGGTAGAAGGAAAATATTATACCTGGTCCTATGAAGAATTAAAGGCGCTCGTACCTGAAAATTTATTTGAAGGATTCTGCGCCTATTATCAAATACAAGCCAATGGTAATTGGGAACATACCAATATTTTATGGACGCAGGCCAATTTTATGATTGGGGAATCCGATGCATTTAAGGTTGTAAAACAAAGCTTGTTCGATACTAGAGAAAAAAGAATTAGACCATCATTAGACCATAAAATTATACTTTCTTGGAATGCATTGACAATTACCGCATTTTGCAAAGCCGCTGCAGCATTGGGGGATAGGGATTATAGGCAACAAGCAATCAATGCAATGCAATGGATTGAAAATAATATGTATGATAAAGAGGGGCATTATTTTTACCATACCAATACCAATGGCCAAAGTAAAAGCTATGCATTTTTAGATGACTATGCAGCTTTAATACAAGCCTATATTTCATTACAAGAAATTACAGGCGATTTCACTTATTTGCATAAGGCAAAACAATGGACGGATTATGTGCAAACCCATTTCATTGATGAAGAAAAAGTGTTTTTTTATTTTACAGCAGCCTACCAAAAAGACGTTATCATCCGAAAAAAAGACAATTATGACGGAGCACAACCCAGTGCCAATGCCATGATGTGTTTTAATTTATACTATCTCTCAAATGTATTTTCGATGAGTGATTGGGAGCATCAAGCAAAAGCCATGGTGGAAGCAATGGGCAAAATGATTTTACAATATCCATCTTCCTTTAGTTACTGGGCCCAAAGCTATTTATTGATGACATTGGGTTTCACTGAAATAATTAGCATAGGGTCAAATGTTAAAAATTCAATATTTGATATCCAAAGCTTGTTTCAACCCTTTAAAATGATGTTAATTTCTGATGAATACGACCCCAGCATTCCTTTGCTGAAAGGGAAGCAACTATATGAAAATCAATACTTTATGTGTAATAGGGGAATATGTAGTGCGCCCATTCCAAATCTCAACGATTTTTTAACAACTATCAATCAAGTAAATTCTTAATTTGCACCTCTTAGATACAATGGATTTAGTAACTTTATCCATAGTCTCAAGATTAAGTGCAGGAAATGCATGAATTAAATTTTAAATATTACTTGACTGGTTCGTCCAGCAACAGTTATAAATAACAATTATGGTTAAGAATTTAAAGATGGCTCGTTTCAAATTTCCGTTGATGCTTTTAACGGTATTAGTATGTTCATTCTTGTTTTTTGCATTTGAATCCACTCAAATCACCAAAAGAGACAGACTTAGAACTGATCCTCAAATGGTTTACATTCCAGGTGGTGCTTTTTACATGGGTGCCAGTGATGAGCAAATTGACAAGTCTCAGATAAACTTTAAAAAAGTGGTATCCGTACAAAGCTTTTGGATGGATCGCACCGAAGTAACCAACGAGCAATACCGCAAATTTGTGAACTATGTGGCGGATTCAATGAAGTACCTTGTTTTATTTACGCCAAATAAATCTTTAAATCAAGCTGACCCAGAAGATACTTTACATGTGAACTGGAAAAAAGTGGCTGATTTTAATAAGTCATTGCCAAAAGCCTTGGCAGAATATCAAAAATACAGATCAAGTCCGAATACTCCGTCATTGCCTACTTCAGCAAAAATGATCAATGACTTGAGTCCATTATGGGTGCCAGATTCAAATAGAAAAAGACCAAGTGAATTTGTAGTAAATCCTAAGAAATTAATTTACAGATACAATATCATTGATTATAAGAAGGCGGCAAGAGAATCAAATTCTTCTAACGGGTTAGATTTGGATTTAGGTAATTATATCATCCCAGTGGAAGTGAAAGTAGCTCCTGATACATTGGTATGGAACAGAGACTTTTCTTATTCTTATTTTGACATAGAAGTAATCAAATATTTTTCTTCAAAACAATACAATGATTACCCAGTAGTGGGTGTGAATTGGAAACAAGCAATTGCTTTTTGTAATTGGAGAACGGAACATAATGATTATTTCCAAGGGAAGCCTGGTAAGACCGACTTAAAAATTGATGGAATTTACCGTTTGCCAACCGAAGCAGAGTGGGAATATGCAGCAAGAGGTAATTCAAAAATCAATGCCATGTATCCATGGGGAGCTCCCTATGCTAGAACAAAAGAAGGTTTAATGATGGCAAACTTCAAATATGGTAGAGGCGACTATTTTGCTGGTGATACCAAAAAAGATGCACCTACTAAAAAAGTAAAATCATATGTTGAAAACGGGTTTGGTTTATACGATATGTCAGGTAATGTAGCAGAATGGACAAGCTCGGTATATTCTCCTAGTACTCAAATTTATATGACAGCCTCTAATCCAGATATTCAAGCTGAGGTGGACGATGACTCACCTTTAGCCAAAAAATCAATCCGAGGTGGATCATGGAAAGACATTGCCTACTATTGTCAAGTAAGTACAAGAGGGTATGAGTACCAAAGCAATGCTAAATCCTATATTGGTTTTAGATGTGTACTTTCTATGACACGTTAATCCATCTATTTTAAATTCAAATAAACTTCATTCATTAAAAAATAAACTAAGTATGAGCCAAGTTCAATTATCTCCAGAACAAATTAAAGCTAATAGATTAAAAAGAATAAGAGGAATCGTGGACACTGCTGTATCAATAGGTGCTGCTGTTGTAATTGTCGGAGCCTTATTTAAAATCCTACACTGGAAATTCGCTAATGAATTGTTGATTGTGGGTATGTTTACCGAAGCAGCTATCTTTTTAATTTATGCAGTATTACCTTCTGAAGATCATGGAGGAGGCCACACTGGCACTGGAACTGGTGGTGTAATTTCTGGTACCTTAGATAGTTCAGAATTAAGAAAAGCCTTGGCTGAAGTAAAAGAAACGATTGATAACACGAACGATAAATTAGGTGTAATCAATAATTCAGCAACTGGCATGGCTACTTTAAATACTAAGTTTGAAGCCATTGGTAAAACTTTGGATGATGTAAATCAATACTATGGTAGTGTGAAAAATTTAACAGAAACAATGACTGATTCAGTAAAAGAAGCAGCACGTACCAAAGAGCAATTAACTTCTTTAGCGAATAATTTAGAGCAATTGAATGCTTTATACGGTAACATGATTAAAGCGATTAAAGGAAATTAATTAATATCTAATTTATATAAACTTACTATAAATGGCATTACCTAAAGAGCCTAGGCAGAAGATGATTAACATCATGTATTTGGTGTTAACAGCAATTCTTGCCCTAAATGTATCTAGCGAAATTTTAAATGCTTTTCAAACAATTGATGACAGTTTTGGAAAATCAAATGATGCATTAAAAACGCGCAGCGAACTAATTATAAAAGAGTTTGGCAGTGAGCAGAATAAAGCTTTTGCCGAGAAGGTTGCTATATGGAAACCAAAGGCGCAGATGGTTTCTGATTTGTCAGATCAAGCTTTTGCATTTATTGAAAACATTAAGAAAGAATTGAAAATGGAGTCTGGTTTAAAAGCACCTGATACCACTTTTAAGCTGGATGATTTAGAGGCCTCAACAAGAGTTTTAGTGGAAGGTAAAGACGAAGGCAAAGGCAAAACCAAAATGGCTAAAGGGGAGGAAATTTATAATATGCTAACTAAGTACAAAGCGGATTTAGCAAAAATTGATCCGTTATTAGCTTTAAAAGTTGGAAATATTCCTGTGGATTTGAGTATTCCTAAATTGTACAACAAGGACGCTGAAAAGACTATTAAGAATTTACCAATTCCAAAGCAATGGGCTACTATTTACTTTCACATGACACCTACCATTGCAGCATTGGCAATGATGTCTAAATTCCAAAATGATATTAGAAATACCCAAACACAATTAATTGATTTTTGCTATTCTCAAGTAAATACAACCTTCATTCAGCTTAAGAACTTTGATGCAATTGCGAGTGCAAACGCTACAACAGTTTCTCCAGGGGAAGAAGTGGAAATAACTGCGGTTTTAGGATCTTATAATAGTGATGCAAAACCTTCTATCAGTATTGATGGGGCTTCTGTACCTATTGGACCAGATGGTAAAGCATTGTATAAAATGGTGGCAAGTGCTCCTGGTGATTACAGTAAGCATGTAACCATTAATTTCATCAATCCTTCAACAGGAGCTGCTGAAACAAGATCAACAGATGTGAAATTTAAAGTAGTAACGCCAACTGGCTTATCACTTTCAACCGATAAGACAAGAGTGTTTTATGCAGGTTTACAAAATCCTATTTCAATTTCTGGTGCTGCAGGTGGAGCGGGCGCTTTAAAGGTTTCTGCTTCTGGAAATGGAAATCCATCTATAAGTCCTGGTTCTGGACCTGGAAATTATATCGTAACAGTGAGCTCGGCTGGTACAGTTACTATTAATGTTTCTGATGGTAAATCATCTAAATCCTTTAATATACCTGCTAAAGAAGTGCCAACACCAAAAGTGGGTGTTAACGCAGACTTTAGAACCTATGGTACAATTACTGCAGATAAATTGGTGAGTCCGGGTATTATTAATGCTATTTTGAATGACTTTATTTTTGAAGGCGTTAATTTCCAAGTAACCTCATTTAATGTGCAGTTTGATGATGGAACCTCAGAGTCAAACGGTGGACCGGTATTTAATGGAACAATTAAAAGTAAGATTAGAGCTTCTCAATCAGGTGATCGTATTCTTATTTACAATATTAATTACAAAACACCAACTGGTCAGATCAAGCCATTAACGCAAGGTCTATCATTTGATATATATTAATTATGAATAAAAAAATTCTTCTCTTATTAAGCCTTTTGATGTTTGCATTTCTACAAGATGCATTCGCTCAAAACCAAGTTATTTCTAGGCCAAGAAATAGAAACCCGAATAGGGTTCAAAATCCAATTATACAGCAAGCTGGCACTGTAGTGGGTAATGGAACGCAAACACCTACTGTGCAAAATCCAGGTCTTAACAACAACAATGTTAATGGCGCAATTCAAAACAATATGGTAAATATTACCGATACCATTTTGGATGTGGATACATTAGATATGGATGGGCTTAATGGTAGAAAATACAAAGGAGCCAAGCCTAGTAGTTCGTTAAAATCAGAGAATGAATTAAAAAACAATGCCCGTTTAGCTGAGCAAGCTACTGCTGCAGAGGCGGCTAATAAAAAGAATGCACTAAAATCAAAAGTACTTCCTACGGCGGCGGGTGGCTCAGCAATAAAGAATTCAATGAACACGGCAGTCCTTTCAATGCCAGATTTAAGAGAGGATGATGCTACATACAATGAATTTGTATGGAGAGAGATAGATGCTAGAGAAAAAATTAATCGCAGTTTTATTTACAAAGGGTACAATCAACAAGGACGTCAAATGTTTTTTGCAGTTTTATGGAAAATTTTAAAAGATGAAAAAATGTTTGACAAAGATGGTGCTCCCATCATAGACCCTAATGGCAAGCCTGCTCCTGCGGTAACTGCTTATGATGAAAAGGGAGGCGATGATTTTGTTCAACCCATTATTTTAGATTCTTTGGAGGCATTATTCTCACCAAAAGTAACTACTACATATGAAACCATTGGTGGCCAAGTAGTTAAATCAATAAAAGCTCAATCAAAAGTACCTTTAAATAGTATATATACATTCGATATAAAAGAACAATATATTTTTGATAAAAAGTATGGACAATTATTTAGAAGAATTATTGCCATTGCACCAGTAGCTTTAATCCCTCAAACACCTGTGCAAATTACAGGTCCTAATGGAAACATTACTTATCAAACACCTACACCAATTCGTAAGGTTTTGTTTTGGGTAAATTATGATGAGATTAGACCTTACTTATCAAAATATAAAGTATATAACCCAATGAATAAAGCCGCGGAAATGTCATGGAGTGATTTATTGGACTTAGGTTATTTTGAAGCCTCTATATACAAAACAACCATTGATAACGAGAATGACAGAACGTTCAAAGAATTGTTTAAAAAAGACAATGCTAAGCGTTTAGAGTATTCTGAGAAAATCAAACAAAAAATATTCGATCAAGAACAGGATCGATGGGTATATTAAACCAACATTATTTTTCTAAAGCCGCTTTTAATATAGCGGCTTTTTTTTCGCCTATTAGCTGCGCTAAAATATGGGGATTGGCGTCCTTGATTTTTTGTACTGACTTAAATTGCAATAACAATAATTCCTTTGTTTTTGGACCAATGCCAGGGATATGATCCAAGCCCGTTTCAAGTGCGCCTTTAGACCTTTTGCTGCGGTGAAACTGAATACCAAAGCGGTGCACTTCATCCCTTATGTTTCGGATTAATTTATGGGCTTCACTATGCCAGTTCAAAATAATGGATTTACTATCTCCTGGGAAAAACAATTCTTCTATATTTTTAGCTAAGCCTACTGTGGTTACTTTGTCCTGTATGCCTAATTCAGTAAGTGCTTCTAAGGCTGCATTTAATTGTCCTTTACCCCCATCAATAATAATGAGTTGGGGAAGGGGCAAATTCTTTTCAAGTACCGATTGATATCTTCGGCCTACTGATTCCTTCATACTGGCAAAGTCATTGATACCCACCACTGTTTTAATATTAAACTTTCTGTAATCCGATTTACTAGGCACCCCGTTTTTAAAACATACCATCGCTGAAACTGGGTAGGAGCCTTGAAAATTAGAGTTGTCAAAACATTCAATATGGGTAGGGGTTTCAGTCAAATGCAATACTTCTTGTATTTCTTCCAAAACGGCACTATGAATAGTAGGGGCTACCGCCACCAATGCCTGTTTGTGTTTCCATTCCTTTAAGGCATAGTTGGCATTTTTTTGAGAGAGTGCCAGCAATTGTTCCTTTTCACCTACCATTGGGATGGTATATTTAACCTCAAATACTTTTTCACTTAATTCAAAAGGCACGATAATTTCTTTTGCCCTACTATTTAAATTACTTCTAAAATAATGAATCGCAAATACTAAAATGGTTTCTACAGTTTCTTCTAAGGGGACACTTAAGGGTAGAATATGGGTTTGTATAATCCTTCCATTTTCCACCATTAAATAACTTACATACGCTTGGTCCCCTTCATGGGCAATACTAAACACATCCATTGCATGCTGCTGTTTGGTATATATCACCGACTTGGTTTGGTAATGCTCCAACTCCTCAATTTTCTTTTTGGTCAGTGCTGCTTTTTCAAACGCCAAAGCACTGGCTTCCGCCGCCATTTTTTCTTTTAAATTGACGATAACGGGTTTGATATTTCCCTTTAATAAATGTTGTACCTGCTCAATGGACTCATTGTAGGAAGCCAAGCTTTGGTATCCTTGACAGGGCCCCAAACAATTGCCTAAATGGTATTCCAAACATACTTTAAACTTTCCCTGCTCAATATTTTTTGGTGTAAGGGGCAGTGTGCAGGTACGTAAGGGAATGGTATGTTTTATATGATCAATTAATTCTCTTACTGCCAATACATTGGTAAAGGGGCCAATATAAGTACTGCCGTCTTTTATTTTTCGTCGAGTTAAAAACACCCTTGGGAAGTTTTCTTTTTTGATAACTATATAAGGATAGGTTTTGTCGTCCTTTAAATTAATATTGTACTTGGGCTGGTAATTTTTGATGAGTTCATTTTCTAAAATAAAAGCATCATGTTCCGAGTTGACAATGGTAAACTGAATATCCTTTATTTTTTGAACCAACTCAATGGTTTTTAAGGTATGCTGATGGGTAGCTAAAAAATAGGAGCTTACTCTTTTTCGGATATTCTTAGCCTTACCCACATATAATAAGTGCCCGTTTTCATCAAAATATTGATAAATGCCGGGTTCCTGGGGTAGTCCTGCCTGTATTTCCTTGAATAGCTCTTTTTCCATGGTTTGTTCCGAAAGCACAAAAATACTTTATATTTTTGTGGTATGGAATTAACAGTGAATATACCTGCGCTACTTTTCCCAGCCATTAGTTTAATTATGCTGGCCTACACCAACCGATTTTTGGCTTTGTCTAACCGTGTGAGGGCATTGCATGATAAGTATCAAACACAGGAGCAGCGTCATTTAATTTTCACCCAAATTAAAAACCTTAGGTATCGGCTAAAACTTATTAGGAACATGCAAACCTATGGGGTGACCTCCCTTTTAATGGCTATCGTCTCCATGTTTTTTATTTATATCGAATATCAAAAAACAGCTCAAGTAGTTTTTGCGGCAAGCTTAGTTGCTTTTTGTTGGTCTATTTTTCTTTCACTTATTGAAATACGTTTAAGCACCAAAGCCATTGAAATTGAATTAAGTGATATGGAAGGCTTAGAAGATCCTTCGGTGATGGAATATTTAAAAAAGAAGTTCGAACGTGATTAAATAAAAACACCTATGATTGTTTATAATAAACGAGCATAGGTGTTGGGTATTAAAAGTCCTTTATATTAAGTTACACTTCTATTTTAGTTGTTTTGTTTTCTTTCTCCAATTTGTTGTCTCCACATAGCATAGTATAAACCCTTCTCTGCTAGTAAAGCTTCGTGATTGCCTTGTTCAATTACTTTTCCTTTCTCCAATACATATATCCTGGTTGCATGAATGATAGTACTTAAGCGGTGTGCAATCATTATAGTAATTTGCTCACGCTCGGCCGAAAGTTCTCGGATGGTATCGGTGATGGATTCTTCGGTTAAACTATCTAAGCTTGAAGTAGCTTCGTCAAATATTAACAAATGGGGGTGTCTTAATAAAGCCCGTGCAATGGATAAACGTTGTTTTTCACCACCGCTTAATTTTAATCCACCTTCTCCAATTACCGTAGCCAAGCCGTTACCGCCTTTTTCTAATATATTGGTACAACTTGATTTTTGTAAAGCAACTAACATCTCTTCCTCACTTGCATTCGGTGCCACAAAGGCAAGGTTCTCGCGAATGGTGCCAGCAAAAAGTTGGGTATCCTGTGTGACGAAACTAATTTGATTTCTTAGTTCGTTCATGTCAATCTGTTTATTATTTACACCATTAATTAATATTTGTCCTTCTTGTGTTTGATACAATCCCACAATTAACTTTACCAAAGTACTTTTTCCTGCGCCAGATGGTCCTACAAAGGCTATGGTTTCTCCCTTTTTGGCCTCAAAGCTAATGTCATCCATTGCTTTGAAGTTGGCTGTTTGATGCTGAAAACCTACATTTTTAAAAGCTAAATGCTCAATATTGCCAATGGCAGTTGCTTCGGCAGGATTAATTTCAATTTCCTTTTTCATTAAGGCATCAAAATTATTTAAAGACGCTTCTGTTTCTCGGTAGCTCATTATGATACTGCCTATTTCCTGTAAAGGTCCAAATATAAAGAAGCTATAAAATTGTAAAGAGATTAACTGACCCACGGTTAAAATTTCTTTGAATATTAACCACATTAAAGTGAATGTGATTACCTGTCTTAAAAAGTTCACCATGGTGCCTTGAATAAAACTCAAGGAACGAATGTTTTTTACTTTCTTTAATTCAAGTGCTAAAATTTTATAAGTGTTATTATTAAGTCGGGCAATTTCTTGATTGGTCAAACCTAAACTTTTCACTAATTCAATATTACGCAAACTCTCTGTGGTGGTACCTGCTAGGGTAGTGGTTTCTTTAACAATGTTCTTTTGAATGGACTTAATACGCTTGCTCAATAAATTGGTTACATACGCAATAGTGCCTGCACCTAAAATATAAATAGGCATAATGGACCAATGTAATTTAGTCGCATAAATCGAAATAAAAACAATGCTTACCACAATACCAAACACTACATTAATTACATAGCTAATAAACTTTTCGCAATCGGCCCTGGCCTTCGTTAAAATGGATAGGGTTTCTCCACTTCGCTGGTCTTCAAATGCTTGATAGGGCAATTGCATGGAATGCTTTAAACCGTCGGTGAATAAAGAAGCCCCAAATTTTTGAATAATTACATTGACGGTATAATCCTGGAATGCTTTGGCAATTCTACTTACCATGGCAGTGCCTACTAATAATAAAAGTATATTGCTTACTCCTTTTAAAAATTCAGGTTGTGTGCGAATATGCCCCATTGCATCAACAAAGGGTGTTTTGGCAAACTCGTCAATTAACCTACCAAATAACATGGGATCAAACATGGAAAAAGTTTGATTGATGGCGGCTAAAATAAAGCCGATAATCACTAAACCTTTAAAGGGTTTAATATATTGAATGAGTATCTTCATATTCGTTAAGAGTAAGGGCCAAATATAAACAAAGTCGCCCACTTATTGGGAAGCGGGCGATGATTAAGTATTTGCTACTAATAGTTAGTATTTGACAGTAATTTCAACTAGGCCAATGATTGTTTTGCTGCGGTGCTATTTCTATTGCTAGTGCTATTGCCAATACTAATGCTATTACTATTGCCATTGCTAGTCCTATTACTATTGATATTTCTATTGCTGATCTTCGGCGTATAAGCGGTTGTATTGGTCAATACAAGCAAGCACTTCCTCTACGCCTTCCTTTTTTTCAGCACTGGTTACAAAACCCTGAGGTAAAAAAGGAAGCCTTTCCTTTAAGGTGTCAAACATGGTTTGCACATTGCGTGCTACGACCCCGGGCTTCTCCTTATCTGATTTGGTGAATAATAAAGTATAGGGAATTTCCCATTTCACCATTTGTTCTATAAACTCAAGGTCAATTTTTTGAGGGGCATGTCTGCTATCAATTAACACAAAAACGCGGTTCAAATTAGGGCGCTTTCTTAAGTAATTTTCAATCATTTGCTCCCATCTTCTTCGACTACTTTGAGAAACTTTGGCAAATCCATAGCCCGGTAAATCCACAATATACCATTTGTCCCAAGGGCCTTTACTGGTGGAGCTCATTACTTCAAAATGATTAATTAATTGAGTTTTACCTGGGGTGCCGGAAGTTTTAGCTAAATTCTTTTGATTACACAAAGCATTGATAATGGAGGATTTCCCTACATTGCTTCGTCCGATAAAGGCATATTCCGGCTGTTCTAACTTTGGACATTGCTCAAATCCTGGACTTGAAATTAAATAAGTGGCTTTGTTGATTTTCATTATTCCGCTTTGGCTATTTAGCCGTTTCTGGTTTCTTTTTTTTCAATTTTAAACTATCTGCAGGGTAGGTTGCTTTTAAAGTGTCCATGATACTTTGACACCATTTAGTGAGTATCACTCTTTCTGCTTCCGTTAAATCAGCTTCCTTATGAATAAGTGTATAAGACTTTAATGGCATTTCACCTTCCTTTACTTGTTCTATCACTTCTTCTAATTTATGGTTTTGTTTGGCAATTCTGTAAGAAGCAAATTCATTAAAATTCATTTCGCTTTTTCCTTCGTTTACATGGTCAGCCAACCAAAAACTGAGTGGTTGAATAGAGGCATACCATGGATAAGCCGTTTTATTGCTATGACAATCGGCACAAGCTTTGGTAACGATGGCTTTTACGCTATCAGGCATGGGATATTTAGTACTAATATCATTTTTAGTGTCTCCACTTAAATTACGTTCTGGACGAATAAATTGAATAACAACTAAAGCAATTAGTAAGCCAATTAATATTTTCTTTATCATAGAATTAGTTTGAAATAATTTGACAAAAAGTTTTATAGTTTAAATGTAGGTTAATTATTTTAGATCAATACCTTCCCAGTCATCTCTTTTGGAATGGTAAGTCCCATCATAGATAAAATGGTTGGAGCGATGTCCCCTAATTTTCCAGGATTGATATGACCTTTCCATTCTTTGTCAATAATAAAAAAGGGCACTAGGTTAGTGGTATGCGCTGTATTAGGACTTCCGTCTTCATTAATCATATAATCGGCATTACCGTGATCGGCCGTTAAAAATATTGTATAACCATTGTTTAAACCTTCGGTTACAATTTGTTCCACACAGGCATCTACAGTTTCTACTGCTTTTACAACTGCACTGAAAACACCTGTATGACCCACCATATCTGCATTGGCAAAATTTAAGCAAATAAAATCGGGGTTACCAGCCTTAATTTCTGGTAATAGTTTTTCAGTTAATTCCTTGGCACTCATCTCTGGCTGTAAATCGTAGGTTGCTACTTTTGGAGAAGGGGCCATAATACGAGACTCTCCTTCAAAAGGCACTTCACGACCGCCACTAAAAAAGAAAGTTACATGGGGATACTTTTCAGTTTCAGCAATACGAATTTGTTTTTTATGATTTTGCGCTAATACCTCTCCTAATGTATTTACTAAATTATCATTTTCAAAAATCACTTCCACGTTTTGGAAAGTTTCATCATACTTAGTAATGGTGGTATAATGAAGTTTTAATTTTTTCATACCAAACTCAGGGAAGTCCTTTTGCGATAACACTTCAGTTATTTCTCTGCAACGATCGGTTCTGAAATTAAAACACAACACTGCATCTCCGTCCTGGATTGTAGCAATCGGTGCCCCATTTTCTAATAGTATGGTTGGTTTAATAAATTCATCGGTTACCTCTTTTGCATAATTTTCTTTTATCGCTTCTAAAGCGCTATGGGCAGTGGGTCCATTCGCGTTGACCAAAGCATCATAAGCCAATTGAACTCTTTCCCAGCGCTTGTCTCTATCCATGGCATAGTATCTTCCACTCACTGTTGCAATTTTACCTACTGAATTTTTTAAATGTGCTTCTACATTTTCCACATAGGCCAATCCGCTTTTTGGATCCGTATCTCTACCATCGGTGAATGCATGAATAAATACTTTCTCTAAACCATTTGTTTTACAGATATCACAAATGGCTTTTAGGTGTGAAGTATGTGCATGCACTCCACCATCACTAAGGAGGCCTAATAAATGTAAAGGTTTATTATTTTCTTTTGCATATTGAATAGCGGCCAATAAGGTAGCATTCGCAGCCAATGATCCGTCGCGAACGGCAACATTAATTCTTTGTAATTCCTGATACACAATTCTGCCAGCGCCTAAATTTAAATGCCCCACTTCGCTATTGCCCATTTGACCTTCAGGTAAACCAACTTCTTCACCACAGGTAATAAGGGTAGAATTAGAATATTTGCTATATAATCCCTGAACGAAGGGCACTTTTGCTTGTTGAATGGCATCAGACAGAGGTACTTTACCCAATCCCCATCCATCCATGATTACCAGTATTACTTTTTTTGACATATTGTTCTATTTTATTACCTTGAATGACTAATTTTACTATACAAAGCGCAAAGTTTCAAAATACTAAGCATATTACAAACTTTAAACTGTTATAATTCAACTCAAGTCTTAAAAATGCGACAATTCCGAAAAATAGTATTGCTTCTTGTTTTGTTTGTTGCAAGTACGCAAGTAAAAGCACAAAATGAAACCGAAGCTTTGGTGCAAAATTTGCAAACTGCTAATTTTAATAACCTGCTTTCCTTTTGGGATAACCAAGTGGAAGTGAGCTTCCCTGATATTGCTGGCCAAAGACAGGTAAATGCAAGAGAAGCCAATGATTTATTAAGGGCCTTTTTTAATAGAAAAAGTATTGTTGGTTTTGAAAAAAGTGCAGCACGAAAAGTAGGCAATACAGTTTATTTAACCGGTAAATTATTGTCAAGCAATACTAAATTTAATATTACTTTATTGCTACAAGAAACGAACAATAGATATGCCATTATTAGCTTAAGGGTGAACTAATTATTTTTTTATTTCGACCACCCAATCCCTTAACGCTATTTTCAAATTCATTGATGTATGAGTAAAAAAAACAAGTCACTTGGTTCTCCATTAGTGTATAGTACCGATCCGAATTATATGCCTCCATCGCAGGAAGAAACAATTGACACTTTACCGCCTGCCGAACAACCTTTGCGTGTAATGCTTGAAACCAAACACCGAGCTGGAAAAACAGTCACCATTGTATATGGTTTTGTTGGAACAGAGGAAGATATGAATGCGCTGGGTAAGGCACTAAAAAATCATTGTGGCACAGGAGGTTCGGTGAAAGATGGGGAAATTATTATACAAGGAGATCACCGTCAAAAGGTTTTTCAATTTTTAAAACAGAAGGGATACCAGAAAGCAAAATTATAATTGGGCTTATGGAGCAAGCAAGGATGCTGCTCAGTGGGTTTTTACAAAAAAGCCATTAAAAATATACTTCTAAGTTACAACGTTTTTTAAGTGCTGTCACTAAAGGATATTGTTCTGCAATACGATCGTATTTTTGCTTGCTGTTAAGGCGCATATGTAAAGGAACATCCTCTTGTTCTCCTGCTTCCACAAGTATATCAAATTGGATAGTTCTATTTTGAAATAAATCCCAAACTTTTTCCAACACATTCATTCTTTCCTGCTCTACAAATTTCTGTGCAGTAAGTGCACCCACTGTTACACTGAAATGCCATTCGTCTTCAATTTTTAACTGTGCCACTTTAAAAGTACCTGCAGAGGCATGTTTTGCATTGGCTTCCAAATACACGGCATATTCATCCCAGCATTTTTGTAATAGGTCCAAACTAAGTGGGATAGATTCTTTCACCTCTTCAATAGAATACTCCTTACCATATTTTTGTTGCAGTACGGCCAATAAATTTTTATTGGAGCCAGCTTCCTTTGAATCATAGGCCACTGGCTTGGGAATTGGAACTGGAATGGCCGGTTTTGCATTGGCCTCAGAATTCACAGCTGCTGTTGTCGAAGCTGCTATTGTGGAAGAAGCTACTGTTGTGGAAGCTGCTGCTGCTGTTTCGTTGTAAGAAGGCTTTGCTGTTTCAGTGCTTGCAGTGGGCGCTGATTTAGCTACAGGTGTTTCTATCACCAATTTTGCCTCTGCATTCACCGTGATTTGGCTTAAAGGCAAAATTTTCTTTAAGCGAATAGGATAGTGTGCGTCAACTAGTTTTTTTTTTACTATTTGGTCGTTTTCCAAACTTAACTCAATGGCTTGCGCTAAAAAGTTTAATTTAATAATGGCCATTTCAACATGCAATCGCTTATTGCGGGCCATTTTAAATTGTATCTCCGCTTCATTTAAAATATTCAGTGCACTTACTAAATAAGGAGTGCTAATTTCTTTTGCTGTTTTAATATATTGATCCCTCCATCCTTCAATGGACTCTAATAAGCCCGCACTGGCAGGATCCTTGCATACCAATAAATTCCTGATAAAGCTAGCTAATTCAGAAAGTACGGTATCTCCTTCAAATCCCTTTTGATTAATTTCATCATACAACAACATAGCTTTGGTAAGCTCTTGAGAAGTTAAATATTCAATTAACTTAAAAAAGTATTCTTCGTCTAAAATATTTAAATGCTCTAAAGTATTTTTATACGTTAAGGCGCCGTTGGAGAAGCTAACAATCTTATCCAAAATGCTCAAAGCATCACGCATGCAACCTTCGCTTTTTTGAGCAATTAATTGTAAGGCGTTTCTTTCTGCTTGAATATGTTCCTTCCCTACAATTTCTTCTAAATGTTCTACCGTATCGTTGGAAGTAATTCTTTTAAAATCAAATATTTGACACCTACTTAAAATGGTAGGCAATATTTTATGTTTTTCCGTGGTTGCTAAAATAAAAATAGCATAAGGGGGAGGTTCTTCCAATGTTTTCAAAAATGCATTAAAGGCACTCGCACTTAACATGTGTACCTCATCCACAATATATACCTTGTATTTGCCCGCCTGAGGAGCGAAACGGACTTGCTCCACCAGGGTCCTGATATCGTCCACCGAGTTATTACTGGCGGCATCCAATTCATGGATATTTAAACTTGCCCCTTTTTCAAAGGAGGTACAACTAGCACATTCATTACATGCTTCACCCTCCTTGCTAATATTGGTACAATTAATTGTTTTTGCCAATATACGCGCACAAGTAGTTTTACCTACCCCTCTTGGTCCACAAAACAAAAAGGCATGAGCCAAATGATTGTTTAAAATGGCATTTTTTAAGGTAGTCGTAATATGCGACTGGCCCACCACAGTGTTAAAGTTCTGCGGTCTGTATTTTCTGGCTGAAACAACAAAATTATCCATAGTAGGCGTGCAATATACATATTATCCCCTTAAATTTTAAGGCCGTTTTTGCACATTAGGGGGGTAATTGTGGGGTTATTTAGGAAGCCTTGTATTCCATAATGGGGTGGCGTTCAAATGGATGCTGATGGGGGTCAAAAATATACCGATAAGTAACCATTTGCCTACTTGGTTTTGCCCCCAAGCTTTTGTAAATATTCACCATTATGGGATTCCAATCGGCCGCCCATCCCATTTCATATTCCTTGTACACTTTTATTTCATTCAACAGTAAATAACAGGAATAAATTAAGAAGCTATCAATACCCAATGCTTGGTATTTGGGTACTACGCCAAATGCCAGTCCAGTGAGCTGTGAATTTTGTTTGTTCCATTTCATCCACAATAAATGTAGCTTTTCTTTTAGCCCAAGTTGACCATTGAAATATTTAAAATATTGATTTACGTCAGGAATATTAATAAACATAGCAATGGGCTCCTCGTTGTAATAGGCAAACCAAATTACTTTAGGGTCCATTACTGGTTTTAAGGTATTGAATAATTTTAAAATTGCTTCCTTGGTAATTGCTTTCGCTTCCCCATGTTGTGCCCATGCAGCATTATAAACGGTGACAAAGTCAGTAGCATATTTATCCAATTTATTTAATTCCAAATATTTCGCTGAGTAGGCAGGTTTGGATTTAAATTTTTCAAAACGCTCTTTAAATTTTGGAGGCAAGGGGTCTAGTAAATTGGTGCGATAGTAATACTGATTGTAGTAATTTGCAAATCCATATTGGGTGAGTAGCTGTTCATAATAAGACGGATTAAAGGACATGCCATACATTGGCTGTCTATCATAACCATTTACCATAAGTCCCCACCACTTATCTCTATCTCCAAAATTAATGGGGCCATCCATGGCTTCCATGCCGTTGTCAATTAACCATTGCTTGGCTGTATCAAGTAATAAGTTGGCGGCTGCTTGGTCATTGATGCAGTCAAAAAAACCTACGCAACCCACCGGATACTCGGTTCCTTTGTTTTTATAGCTATCATAATAAAATGCGGCAATCCTTCCTATACACTCGCCTTGATTATTTTGAGCGATCCATCGTTTTGCATTCCCTTCTTTAAATAATTTATTTTTTAAGGGATCGAAAACAGCTTCCACTTCCTTGTCAAGGGGTCTTATATAATTGGGATTGTCTTTATTCACAAAAGCATTAATGTCCAAAAAACATTTTTGGGTAGCAGCTGTATTTATCTCAAGCATTCTCATAACAGCAAGTTAGAATTTTTTTAATACACTCAGGGCAAATAGCCCAGCAGTTTCTGTTCTTAATCGGGTAGGCCCCAAATGAATGGCCTGATAGTTTTTCGATAATGCAAGTTCAATTTCCTTTACACTAAAATCACCTTCCGGACCAATAAGCAGTATGCAGTCGTCGCTTACCGTTAGATTTTTAATATTTGTTTTGTCTTGAGGTGCGCAGTGTGCAATTAATTTTTGACCTGCCGTATATTCATTAATCAATTTATCAAAAGCAATGGGTTCCGATAAATGAGGTAACCAAACCTGTTGACTTTGTATCATAGCGGATTGCAAAATATTTTGCATTCTTTCTGTTTTAAAGCGTTCATGAATAGTGTGTTCACAAATTAAGGGAACAATGGTGTGCACGCCCATTTCGGTAGCCTTTTCCAAAAGCCATTCCAACCTTGTTACATTTTTTAAAAGCGATATGCCAATGGTTATTTTTTGAGTAGATCGATCAATGCTTTTTTGCGCATTTATTTGAACTGTGGTATTTCGTTTATCGGCCACTTGTATAGTCGCTTCAAACAATTGCCCAATGCCATTGGTTAAATCAATGCAGTCACCCGCTTTCATTCTTAATACTTGTACGCAATGCTTGCTTGTCTCTTCACTTAAAATAAAAGTTGTAGAATTGTTGGTTAAATGAGCTTCGTAAAAATAAGGAACCGACATGTGCTAGTTTTTAATCAAAATATTTCGATTCATTAAAATGGGCTATCCTCATTGATGCCTTCGTCAAATTCTCCTCCATTCATTCGGCTCCCTTGAATAAAGAATCTACCACCGTCGCCTGGGCCACCTTCATTTAAACTAGATGTGGACTTAAAATTACTAGGTAGTCCAGGAAGGCTTCCTGAATCGCCATCCCATTCTTCAAATCGTTGAATATCTAATCGGGCCCTTAATTTTACTAAGTCCAAGGAACCGTTTCTGTGCTTCGCAATCCTGATATGTGTTTCCCCCTGTGTGCTTTCGCCCATTTCATTACTCATTACTTCATAATATTCTGGACGATAAATAAACATTACCATATCCGCATCTTGTTCAATCGCACCCGATTCACGTAAGTCACTCAACTGCGGCATCTTGCTTTCCTTTCTGGTTTCTACCGCACGACTTAACTGGGATAGAGCAATAATAGGAATTTGTAATTCTTTTGCCAACGCTTTTAAACTTCGAGAGATATTGCTAATCTCTTGCTCACGATTGGAATTTCGATCGCCCGAACCACTCATCAATTGTAAATAGTCAATGATGATAATTTTAACCTGATGCTTATTTACCAATCTTCTTGCTTTGGCCCTGAATTCAAAAATATTCAAAGCCGCAGTATCGTCAATATAAATAGGTGCCGTCTCTAATTTTTTAATACCCTTGCTGTGTAATTGTTGGTATTCGTAATCCTCTAATTTACCACGGGATATTTTTTCCATTTTAATTTCACTCTCCGCACTTAAAATTCTTTGCACCAACTGTGAGGCACTCATCTCCAAACTAAAAAATCCAACGGCCTGTGGTTTGGTAGGGTGCAATGCTGCATTACGCGCAAGGTTTAAGGCAAAGGCGGTTTTACCCACGGAAGGTCTTGCCGCTAAAATGATTAAATCCGTTGGCTGCCATCCATAGGTGATTCTGTCTAATGAATTAAATCCACTAGGCACACCTGATATTTCATCCTTCTTAGTTCTTAATTCATCAATTCTATTTACTGCATCGGCCAATGCATTTTGAATATCCACGAAATTCTTTTTCAAGTAATTATTCGTGATGTTGAACATTTTGGTTTCACTATCGTCCAATAAATCAAAAACGTCGGTACTATCTTCATAGGCATTCGCTATGACTTCACCACTAATCCTGATGAGTTCTCTTTGAATAAATTTTTGCAATACAATACGCGCATGTGCATCAATATTCGCAGTGGATACCACCACATTGGTTAGCTTAGAAATATAATAAGCGCCCCCCACTAAATCCAATTGCTCCCGCTTTTTTAAAGCTTCCACCACCGTAAGCATGTCAATGGGTTGGTTTTCCATTTGCAATCCCTGCATGGCTTGGAAAATCATTTGATGTGCATCGCTATAAAAACATTCAGGTTTTAAAATTTCTGTAACTGTATCAAAAGCACTTTTCTCCAACAAAATACCGCCTAGTACAGCTTCCTCTAATTCCTTTGCTTGAGGAGGAATTTTGCCATACATCATTGAACTAATGTCCACATTCGTTGATTTCTTTCTTGTTTTACTGTTGGTGTTAATATTAGGAATGGGCATAAAAATCTTCGTTTTCTTACTACGAAAATGAGTGCTAAAAAGGAGATGAAGAAATTTATTTTCAATTTTGGATATCCACAAATCCTTCAACGGGATATGCACCTATTTTTGGGGTTATACACCTGTTTTACACCCCCAAAAGGAGGTTATTCACCTTCCCTTAGATAAGGCCCAAAAAAATGCTTATTTTTGAAGCCATACATTAAAGCGCTTATATGACCATTAGTTACAACTGGCTGAGTGAATATTTACCCAAAACAATTAGTCCGGAACAATTATCTACTATATTGACTTCTATTGGATTAGAAGTAGAGTCCTTAGAAAAAATCGAAAATTTTAAAGGGGGATTAGCTGGTTTGGTAGTAGGGGAAGTGGTGGAATTGAGCCAACATCCTAATGCGGATAAGTTAAAATTAACCAAAGTCAATACTGGCGGAGAGCGTCCATTGAATATTGTATGTGGAGCAAGCAATGTAGCCTTGGGCCAAAAAGTAGTTGTGGCGACCATTGGCACCACTATTTTCCCCAAAGGAGCAGCAGCAGGAATTACCATGAAATTAGCTAAGATTAGAGGCGAAGAAAGTGAGGGTATGATTTGTGCCGAAGATGAAATTGGGGTGAGCGATGATCATGGTGGTATTATTGTTTTAGATCCAAGTATGAAAGTAGGTACGCCAGTGGCAGATTTATATGAATATTATCAGGATTGGGTGTATGAAATAGGCTTGACGCCAAATAGAATGGATGCGATGAGTCATTATGGTGTTGCCAAAGATGTTTGTGCTTATTTATCTTATCACGAAGCGCCAACATCGGCGATGAGTCCATTTAAAACGGTAGTGGCGAAAGACGCTGCTGTAAAGCCTTTTAAGGTAATTATTGAAGACGAAAAAGCATGTGCGCGCTATAGTGGATTGGTGATAGAAGGCGTGCAAGTAAAAGAATCTCCTAATTGGTTGAAAAATAAATTAAACGCCATTGGTGTTCGTAGCATTAACAATATTGTGGACATCACCAATTATGTTTTGCATGAAACAGGTCAGCCCTTACATGCATTTGATGCGGCTCAAATTAAAGACGCAACCATTGTAGTAAAAAAATATCCAGCAAACAGTTTGTTTGTGACTTTAGAGGGGACAGAGCGAAAGTTAACAGCTAATGATTTAATGATTAGCGATACCGAAAAGCCTTTGTGTATTGCCGGTGTTTTTGGAGGATTGAAAAGTGGTGTTTCGGCGAATACCAATTCTATTTTCTTGGAAAGCGCTTGGTTTGAAAACATACATGTGCGTAAAACATCTTTACACCATGGCCTTAGAACCGATGCTGCTACTCGTTTTGAGAAGGGGGTGGATATTGCAGGCACAGTGAATGTATTAGAACGCGCTGCACAATTAATTCAGGAAATAGCTGGTGGAAAATGCAGCGAAGTGGTGGATGTGTATCCTGCGCCTGCTACTAAAAAAAGGGTAGTGTTAACGTATGCCTATTTGAAAAAATTAAGTGGTAAACATTATCCAACCGAAAAAGTAAAAACCATTTTAACAAGTTTAGGATTTGAATTAATTAAGGAGTCTGCCGAAAGTATTGAAGTGGCTGTGCCTTATCATAAACCTGATATTAGTTTGCCTGCCGATTTAGTGGAAGAAGTATTGCGTATTGATGGTTTAGACAATATTGAAATTCCTAGTTCTATTACCATGAGTCCATCGATTGACCCATTGGAACAAAAGGAAAAATTCAAAGAAAAAATAGCTAATTATTTAGTAGGGCGTGGGTTTACAGAAATCCTCACCAACTCAATTACCAATAGTGCTTATTTTAGTGAGGATACATTGGCGACCTCGGTAAAAATGTTAAATAACCTAACTGCTGAATTGGATGTTATGCGTCCAAGTATGCTAGAAACAGGCTTGGAAACCATTGCGTATAATTTGAACAGGCAAAACAACGCGATTTCATTTTTTGAAATAGGCAAAGTATATGGCAAATCCAATGCGGGCAATTATTTTGAATCCGAGCAATTGGCCATTTATTTATCGGGTAAACAACAAGCCGATGGTTGGAGAACCAAAGGAACCAACCAGGATTATTTTGTGGCCAAAGCTACAGCCACTGCCGTTATTGAATTATTGGGCATTCAAGGGGTGCAAGAAAAAACAGGTGCGAATGGTGGTACCACTTTTCAATGGAATAAAAAAACATTGGGTGTATTAGAAATGATGAGTACTAAAAAGCTGCAAGCCTTTGGTATTAAGCAAGCAACTTATTATGTTCAATTTGATTTACCTGCCTTATTCAATGCCTACCAAAGTAAGCATGTGGTGTATAAGGAAGTGTCTAAATATCCTTCAGTCGAGCGTGATTTAGCCTTAGTCATTGACAAAGCCATTCCGTTTGCTACCATCGAATCCAGTATTGCCGAAGCAAAATTAACTGCCTTAACAGCAACCCGTGTGTTTGATATTTTCGAAAGCGAAAAATTAGGGGCTGAAAAAAAATCAGTAGCCATTAACTTTGTTTTCAATGCTACCGATAAAACATTGACGGATGTTGAAATTGATGGTATGATGAAAAAATTGGTTCAGTTATTTGAAAAAAATATGCAAGCTGAAATTAGAAAATAACTATATTCAATAATCTATTTTAATTGATATCCTAATGGTTGATTTAAATAATTCCATCGCCAATTTACAAGAAAAGCTTTCGGCTTTATTAAAAAAGTATGCGCAGTTGGAAAAGGAAAATCAACAATTAAAAACAACCATTGAACAACAAAAGGGGGTTCAGCAACAACTTGATTTAAAAGTAAAAGAAGGGCAGGCCCAATTAACGGCTGCCATGATGAACCAAGGCGGAGCCATGGATCCTGTTCAAAGGGCAAAATTGGTAAAGCAAATAGATCAATACATTAAGGAAATTGACCATAGTATAAGTAACCTAAACCCCTAGTTAAATTAGCACCCTTCTTATATAAACCCATCGCCATGTCGTCTGAACAAAGCAATAATACCCCACCCAGCGAAATGATCCCTGTCAATATTACGATTGCCGATCGTACTTACAGAGTGAGAATTGCCCCCAAGGATGAGGAGGCTGTCCGCAAAACAGCTGCTTTAATCAATACTAAAATGGTGGAATTCAAGAATTTATATGCAGGCAAGGATAGCCAGGACTATATTTCCATGGTCCTCTTGTGGTTCACAACCGAGCAAAAAGCCGATGGCCAGAACCTGTATGAATTAGAAAGTCTTCAAAATCAATTAGATAGCTTGACTGCTAGCATCGAAAAAGTCATTTCTGAGAACTAATTCAGTGCTCTTAACCCTTTTTACGCCACAGTAATCCATTATTTCTTTATCTTCGTAGCTGAACCTTTGATGCATTATATTATAATGTAATAGATTGTCTTGCAATGTCCTATGTAAATAGCCGGCTTAGATGACTATCAACGTATTAGCATAATATTTCAAACTGAAAAGGGGCAGTATGATTTTTTTAAAACAACAAGATTTAAACAATGGAACCATCAATATTATTGATAATTGTAGGAGCGTCCTCCTTAGTGGGCGGACTCCTAGTAGGCAAATTAGTATTTGCCCGTAATACCAAAAAGCAAGTTGAGGATGCGGAAGTGCAAGCAGCCAGCATTTTAAAAGAAGCGGAACTAAGAGCAGAAACGATTAAGAAAGAAAAGCAATTAGAAGCCAAAGAGCGTTTTGTGCAATTAAAAGCCGATCATGATCGTGAAATTTTAGACCGCAACAAAAAAATGGGGGAGGCGGAAAATCGCATCAAACAAAACGAGCTAAACATTAATCAAAAAGTAGCTGCTTTAGACAAGCAAATCAAGGACAACGATATCATTAAGGAAAAATTAAATCGTGAAATTGATTTAGTCAATGTAAAGCGTACCGAATTAGAAAAGCACCAAGAAGAGCATATTCGTCGTTTAGAAAAAATCGCCAACCTAAGTGCAGAAGATGCGAAGCAGCAATTAATTGAAAGTTTAAAGAATGAAGCTCAAACACAGGCTTTGTCTTTACAACAAGATATCATTGAGGACGCTAAACAAAAGGCAAACAAAGAAGCGCGTAAAATTATCATTCAATCTATCCAACGTACTGCAGCGGAAGTAGCTATTGAAAATACCGTAACAGTATTTAACTTGGAGTCGGATGAAATGAAAGGACAAATCATTGGTCGTGAAGGACGTAATATCCGCGCCATTGAAGCGGCTACTGGAGTGGACTTAATTGTGGATGACACACCAGAAGCAATTTTACTTTCTTCCTTCGATCCATTGCGTCGTGAAATTGCGCGTTTGTCCTTACAGCGTTTAGTGGCCGATGGTCGTATTCACCCAGCACGTATCGAGGAAGTGGTGGAAAAAACACGTCGTCAATTAGAAGAGCAAATTGTAGAAATAGGAGAGCGCACGGTAATTGAATTAGGTATTCATGGTTTGCATAAAGAGTTAATTCGTATCGTAGGTAAAATGCGTTTCCGTAGTTCTTATGGTCAAAACTTATTAATGCACTCACGTGAAACCGCTAACTTATGTGGAATCATGGCAGCTGAATTAGGCATGAATCCTAAATTGGCTAAGCGTGCTGGATTATTGCATGATATTGGTAAAGTACCTGACGAAGAAACAGAATTGAGCCACGCATTATTAGGGGCTAAATTGGCTGAGAAATACGGGGAGAATCCAGCGGTCGTAAACGCCATTGGGGCCCACCACGATGAAATGGAAATGCAATATGTTATTTCTCCCATTATCCAAGCTTGTGACGCCATTAGCGGTGCAAGACCAGGAGCGAGAAGAGAAATCATGCAACAGTACATTCAGAGAATCAAGGACTTAGAGAACTTGGCCATGAACTACCAAGGGGTAGAGAAAGCCTATGCCATCCAAGCTGGTCGTGAATTAAGGGTGATTGTGGAAGCCGAAAAGGTAACCGATCAGTCCTCAGACCAATTGAGCTTTGAAATTGCACAGAAAATCCAGACTGAAATGACCTATCCTGGTCAAATTAAGGTGACAGTGATCCGTGAAAAAAGAGCAGTGAACATTGCTAGATAGGCCCTTATTTTAATAAAATAGGCTGAAAATAGCTGGAATTTAATATTTGGTTGAAATAATTTGGATAATAGCTAGGGTAACATTACCTTTGCCGTCCGCAAAAAACAAGAATTATGAGCGAAGCAGTAAAGTTCGTACACGAGCAATTGACAGCAAAAAAAGACTATCCAGCATTTAAAGCTGGTGATAATATTACCGTAAACTACAAGATTGTAGAGGGTGGTAAAGAGCGTATCCAATCTTTCCGTGGAGATGTAATTAAAACACAAGGAAATGGTGCTACAGCCTCTTTCACTGTGCGTAAAATTTCTGATGGTGTAGGTGTGGAGCGTTTATTCCCTTTCTTATCTCCAAACATCGATGGTATCGTGTTAAATAAGTCTGGTAAAGTACGTCGCGCTAAATTGTACTACTTACGTGATAGAAGCGGTAAGAGTGCTCGTATCAAAGAAAAAAGATTCTAGTATTCATCAAGGCAGGTCCTTTTTGAACTTAAGATATAGTAAGCGGATTCCAATTTTTGGATCCGCTTATTTTTTTAGATTTATCTTACCTTTATTGTTCTAATCCTATTTGCTAACTTCCTTCAATTCATTCTCAATTGTTTCGTTTTAATACAATTAAAGACTATCAGGCTGCCTTAATAGCAGGCGAGACTTCATGTATTGAAGCGGTTGATTTTTATCTTCAACAAATTCAAGCGCAATCCGAATTAAATGCTTTTTTAGAAGTATTTACGGAAGAAGCAAAAACACGTGCAGTTGAATTGGATGATTTGCGTAAAGCCGGTAAAGCAGTAGGAAAATTGCATGGGGTAGTAGTGGGTATTAAAGATGTTTTGTGTTACAAGGAACATAAAGTAACTGCTGCTTCCAAAATCTTAGAAAATTACACCGCAGTATATTCGGCCACAGCAGTGCAACAATTATTAGCGGAGGGTGCCATTATTATAGGTCGTCAAAATTGTGATGAATTTGCTATGGGAAGTAGTAATGAAAATTCTGCTTTTGGACCAGTAAAAAATGCATTGGACAACACTCGGGTTTCTGGAGGTTCCTCAGGTGGTTCTGCCGTGGCGGTTCAAGCCAACTTATGTATGGTAAGTTTGGGTTCAGATACCGGAGGCTCAGTTCGTCAGCCAGCAGATTTTTGTGGAGTGGTGGGATTGAAGCCAAGTTATGGACGTGTTTCTAGGTATGGTTTAATTGCGTATGCTTCCTCTTTTGATCAAATTGGCATTTTCTCCCATTCGGTGCAGGATGCCGCATTGGTTTTAGAAGTAATTGCCGGCGCTGATCAATTTGACAGTACGGTATCTACTAAGGAAGTGCCTGCTTATTCGGAATTACTTTTGAAACAACAGGGGTCCGCTTCCTCTCAAAAAGTGGCTTACTTTAAAGAAACATTATCTCATCCTGGATTAGATCCTGAAATAAAAAAACAAACCGAAGCGCAACTCGCTGCTTTAGTCACTAAAGGATATACGGTGGAAGCAATTGATTTTGATTTACTTTCTTTTTTAGTGCCTAGCTATTATGTGCTTACGACTGCCGAAGCCGCTAGTAATTTATCCCGTTTTGATGGTATTAAATTTGGACATCGAACAACCGAAAAAGTAGAAGACCTAACTGATTTATATAAAAAATCCAGAACCGAAGGCTTTGGTGCCGAAGTGCAAAGAAGAATTTTATTGGGTACTTTTGTATTAAGTGCTGGCTATTTCGATGCCTATTTTACAAAGGCGCAACAAGTAAGACAAAAACTTGTACAGTTCACCAACGATTTGTTTACCAAGTATGATATTGTCGTTTCTCCAACTGTACCCAGTACGGCTTTTAAATTGGGTGAAAACAATCAATCAGCTACCGAAATGTTTTTAGCGGATATTTATACTGTATATGCCAACTTAGTGGGTATTCCTGCTATTTCAATTCCTATTTTTAAACATAGCAATGGATTGCCTTTTGGATTACAAGTAATGAGTAACTCATTTAATGAGCCAGCCTTACTTCAATTTTCAAAAGACATGATGGATGCAAAATAATTTATACGCTATGCAAAAAACAGTAAAGCCCATATTGAAAAAATTATCCCTTCTGTGGTTCATTTTGTTTTGCATGCAAGTGAGCCTCGCACAAACCAATAATAATAAATTAGATAGTGCTCAGGAGCAACGAATAGGGTTTTCTAGTTTATTTAAACTTACATCTACTGGTAAAAAAGATAAACCTTTCAAATTTGAATTAAATCCCAAGGCAGTTAGTTTTATTCAAAGCTATATGGAAAAACAAGGACCTGAATTAATTAGAATGAAATCCTGGGGTAGGCCTTATTTTAATTTGTATGATGAAATTTTAACTGCCAATGGTATTCCCATTGAATTAAAATATTTAAGTGTAATTGAAAGTCATTTAACACCCAATTTAGTTTCCTCGGCTGGGGCAGTGGGGCCCTGGCAGTTAATGCCTTATGAGGCTACCCGATTTGGTTTGAAATTAACGCCTACCGATGAAAGAACTGATTTTGCAAAAAGCACTAAAGTGGCTGCAACCTTACTTAAGGAACTATATGCACAATTTGGAGATTGGTTATTGGTAGTAGCAGCGTATAATGGAGGACCAGGCAGGGTGAGTAGGGCGCTCCAAAAAAAGGGAACCAAAAGTTTCTGGGATATCGAATATGATTTGCCATTAGAAACCAGAAACCATGTGAAAAAATTTATTGCAACCCATTATGTATTTGAGGAAGATGGTGGTTGGACTACCTTAACTAAGGCAGAGACGAATGATAAAAAAGGCAAAACCAATATCCCCACGGATAACTTACAACAAACTTCGGTAAGTGGTCGTTTTTTAATTGCGATCATCGCTCAATACTTACAACTTTCAGCAAAGGATTTGAGTGTACTTAATCCTCAGTTTGACCAAACGGTAGCAGCTGGGAAATCCTATAGTTTAAAACTTCCCAAGGATAAGCTTGAAATATTTGAGGCCCGTAAAAATGAAATTTTACAGGCCTCTTTACAATCTTTATATTCTATTAAAGAATAAGTTTTTAAAAATCGTCGTCGAACTCGTCTTTATCATCAAACAAGTCGTCGTCAAGGTTTAAATCATCCTCTAAACCTAAGTCATCATCTTCATCTCCTTTTTTACCTTTGCCCGCTTTTTTGGATGATTTTTTAGGCATATCGAATTCTTCAAAGTCAGGATCCCAGCTATCATCTTCTTCTGATTTCCCCCAATCGTCATCAACTTCCTCTTCTTCGTCTAAGTCATCATCCACCTCATCTGCTTTTTTCTTAGAAGATGTTTTACGCACTTTTTCCGCATCATCAAAATTAGCTTTTTTTGTAGCGGACTTTTTTTCTTTAATTGTTTTTACTGCCATAGGTTGTTCAAAATTACATTGTAAAAATTCAAACATTTTTTTTATTTGCCAAATAAAAAAGGACTTTTTTTTGTCATTAATATGTCGTAAAAAAGTCCTTTGTAAAAATTAAAGATGTACAATTTGATCCCGGCCGGGTCCGTTAGAAACGTACTTTACAGGCACCCCTAAATAAGTATTTATAAATTCAATATATGACTTCATTGTGGCAGGAAGTTCCGCCTCGGTTTTCATTTTTGTTGAATCAATATTCCATCCTTGCATTGTTTTCCAAACAGGACTTACTGGAGTACCGACTAATTGGAAGGGCACAAAGTCAATTTGCTTGCCTTCCATTTCATAAGCTACCCCTAGGTCTAAGGTTTCAAATGAATCTAATATATCTGCCTTGGTCATGATTATTTGTGTTACCCCATTAATCATACAGGTATATTTCAAGGCTACTAAATCAATCCAGCCGCAACGACGTGGACGTCCTGTAGTGGCACCAAATTCGCTACCAATTTTTCTTAATTCCTCTCCTTTGGCATCATGCAATTCGGTAGGGAAGGGACCGCTACCTACTCTTGTACAATAGGCTTTTGAAATGCCAAATACTTCTCCAATTTGTTTGGGTGAAATACCAAGCCCTGTACAAACACCCGCTGAAATAGTATTGCTTGAAGTGACAAAGGGGAAAGTGCCAAAATCTATATCCAACATGGAGCCCTGTGCACCTTCTGCCAATACTTTTTTGCCTTTTGCAATTTGCTCATTAATAAAGTATTCGCAATTAATAATATTTAAGGTTTTTAAAAATTCAATGGCATCGAAAAATTCAGATTCCATTTCACTAATATCTTCATTAAAGTTGTAGCTATCTAAAATTTTCTGATGCTTCATTCTTAAAGCAATGTACTTGCTTATGAATTTCTTATCTAACAAATCACCCACTCTTATTGCATTACGTCCGGTCTTGTCCATGTATGCAGGACCAATACCTTTTAAAGTAGATCCAATTTTTGCTTCCCCCTTTGAAAGTTCAGAAGCTTTGTCTAAGGCACGGTGACTTGGGATAATAATATTGGTACGTTCTGAAATAAATAAATTCTTTTTCACGTCCACACCCATAGTGGCTACCGCATCACATTCTTTTTTTAAAGTCACTGGGTCTAGAACCACTCCATTGCCAATGATATTTATTTTGTCCTGGTGAAATATACCAGAAGGGATTTGGTGTAATACCATTTTTGTTCCATTCACATATAAGGTATGGCCAGCATTGGGTCCACCTTGAAAACGGGCAATGATATCATAGTGAGGAGCAAAATAGTCCACTATTTTCCCTTTTCCTTCGTCGCCCCATTGAAGTCCTAAAATTACGTCTACCATAAATGATTGTTTGAGGACACAAAAATAAGCGTTGAGAATAGGATTACCTATTTATCCGAATATAAATAGGATTAAGTTTTACACAGTTTCGGTATCAAACCTGTTAACTTGTTGTATGCCATTTAGGGATTTAATTCTATCCACCAACTCTTCTAATTCATCCTTGTCGTGGACATAAACTTTAATGGTCCCTTTAAATAACCCTTCCTGAGATTCAATGGTTAATGCAGCAATGTTAATTTTAAGCTCCCCACTTATAATATTGGTTATTTTATTCACCACACCCACATCATCCAGTCCAATGATGCTAAGGCCTGTTAGGAAGGAAATTTCTTTATTTTTAGCCCACTTCGTTTTTACCACTCTATGACCATAATTGGCTAAAAGTTGCGTTGCATTGGGGCAGGTGGTCCTATGAATGATGAGTCCTTTTCCAGTACTCACAAAACCAAATACGTCATCCCCAGGAATGGGGTTGCAACATTTAGCGAGGGTGTATTTAATTTGATCACTTGATTCTCCAAAAATAATTAATTCCGAGTCCTTCTTAGGGTATTGCTTTTGTGTATTGGGATCATGAACATGTTCGGTGGGCACTACCACTGGTTTAGGGGCTTCAATTTTATCACCTACTACCTGAAATAATTTCAGCTCCTTTAAGTCAATATTTTTGGTGGCGATACGGTACAATAAATCCAAATGACTATTTAACTTGTAATAGTTCATCACCTGATCAACATTATAGGTGTTGTACACCGCACCAATCCCTTCTAATTTTCTTTGTAAAGTATATTTTCCCTCTTCCGCAATGGTTTTCTTTTCCTCGCGTAGTGCATCCTTAATGCTGTTTTTAGCTTTCGCCGTCACCACACTACTTAACCAGTCCTCGGTAGGCTTTTGTTTATTACTTGTAATAATTTCAATTTGGTCCCCGCTTCTTAATTTATGGCTAATGGGCACCAATTTATGGTTCACTTTTGCACCAATACACTTTGAGCCAATAGCAGTATGAATATAAAATGCGAAGTCCAATGCCGAACTGTTGGTGGGCAACATTTTTACTTCTCCCTTAGGAGTATATACATAAATTTCTTCTGCTAAAAAGGAGGTTTTAAAATCCTGTAAAAAGTCAATTCCACCCTCATCCTGACTTCCTAACACTTCTCTTATTTGCATAAACCATTTATCAAAACGGTCCTCACTTTGGGAGCCTTCCTTGTATTTAAAGTGGGCTGCCAAACCTTTTTCTGCAATTTCATTCATTCGCTTAGTGCGAATTTGCACTTCTACCCATTTCCCCTGTGGCCCCATCACGGTAGTATGTAGTGCTTCGTAACCATTGCTTTTTGGATTACTTAACCAATCGCGCAGTCTTTCAGGTGAGGGTAAATATTCATCGGTAATTAAAGAGTAAACCTTCCAACAATCTTCCTTTTCTTTTTCAATAGGAGAGTCCAATAAAACCCTAATGGCAAATAAATCATACACTTCCTCAAAACTTACGCCTTTCTTTTTTATTTTGTTCCAAATAGAGTGAATGCTTTTCGGGCGCCCGTAAATTTCAAAATCAAATCCAGCATTTGTTAATTTGTCTTTTAAAGGCCTTACAAATTCATTGATGTATTTTGTTCTTTCTCTTTTTGTTTCTGCTAATTTTTTTGCAATTTCTTTGTAAGTATCAGACTCCAAATACTTCATGGACAGGTCTTCCAATTCTGTTTTGATATTGTACAATCCCATGCGATGTGCTAAGGGGGCATAAACCCAAATTGTTTCCGAAGATATTTTAAGTTGCTTTTCCTGTTTCATGGAATCCAAAGTGCGCATATTGTGCAATCGGTCAGCCAACTTTATTAATATCACTCTTGGGTCATCGGTTAAAGTCAATAAGATTTTTTTGAAATTCTCAGCTTGTTGGCTGCTGTTGGTGTCCATGACCGTTGAAATTTTGGTAAGACCATCAACAATTTTTGCAATCTCATTTCCAAATTCACTTTTGATATCATCCAAAGTGATATCGGTATCCTCCACTGTATCGTGCAACAAAGCACAAATAGTACTTCTTACCCCTAAGCCAATTTCATCCACACAAATCATGGCCACGGCAATAGGGTGAAAAATATATGGCTCTCCACTTTTTCGACGCATGGTTTTATGCGCGTTGGTGGCCATTTCAAAGGCAGTTCTTAATAATTCCTTATCTCCTTTTTTAATTTTGGGTCTTAATGCACGCAAAAGAGCACGGTACAAGCGAACAATTTCTTTTTTCTCTTGTTCTTCGTCTAAATTGTATATCGGATTAACGATGGGGGTGATATGTAATTGTGCAGACTCCATTGGTACTACGAAAATACGTAAAAGGGATAGGATTTTAACAAACAACAAACAGATAATGTAACTTTGCACCACTATGTCGACCACTTCGCCTAAGCCTACCCTAAAAATTACGATTCTAAAAAGAGTTTTCTCATTTGTAAAACCGTATCGGTTTATTTTTTGGGCGAATGTATTGTTGTCAATTGTACTTGCTTTCTCCACTCCGGTTAGGCCTTATTTAATTCAATCAACGGTTAATATTGCCATTGGGAAAATGGTGACTTTGCCCATTTGGCTTCAATGGTTTTTGCCAACTGGGGCAATGGCTTCCGTGATTAAATTAGTGATTGCCATCACAATTTTTCAAGTGGGGTTTATCATTGTTGAAACCATGCTTCGCTTTTTTTTCACCTTTGGAATGGCATGGTTGGGACAACAAGTCATTAGGGATTTGCGTAACAAGGTGTATGATAAAATTATGCATTGGGAAATGCGTCAATTTGATAAAACACCTATTGGCACTTTAACCACTCGAACCATCAATGATATTGAAAGTATCAATGATATTTTTTCAGATGGATTAATTCCAATTTTAGCCGATTTACTTACTATTGTAGTTACACTTGTTACCATGTTTGTAATTAATTGGCAGCTGACATTAATTTGCCTAATTCCTTTCCCAATTATGATAGTGGCTACTTATTACTTTAAGGAGAGTGTAAATAAAAGTTTTATACAAGTACGTAATGCCGTTGCCGCTTTAAATGCTTTTGTACAAGAACATATTTCTGGAATGCAGGTAGTGCAGGCATTTGCTGCAGAAGAAAAAGAAATGCAAAAGTTCACCAAAATTAATGAACAACATAAGCAAGCGAATATCAAAGCCATATTTGCCTATTCGGTTTTCTTTCCGGTAGTGGAAGTGGTATTGGCATTGAGCATTGGTTTAATTGTGTGGTGGGTAGCAGGGCAATCATTGGATGCAGGCATGTTGGTGGCTTTTATTTTATTCCTCAACCAAATCTTTCGCCCCCTTCGTATGATTGCAGACAAATTCAATGTGTTACAAATGGGCATGGTTGCGGCCGAGCGTGTATTTAAAATTTTGGATAATACCGATGTAACAATCAACGATGGTGTTTATGCACCTGAGCATATTCATGGAGCAATAGAATTTAAGAAAGTAAAATTTGCTTATCAGGAACCACAGTGGGTATTAAAAGACATTGATTTTAAGGTGGCTGCAGGCGAAACAGTGGCTTTGGTAGGACATACCGGTAGCGGGAAAACCTCTATCATTAGTATTTTGAATCGTTTGTATCCTTATCAATCGGGTGCGATACTATTAGATGGCCATCCTATTGAGTCATATACTTTGGACCGACTTAGGGGATCGGTGGGTGTTGTGTTGCAGGATGTATTTTTATTTTCTGGATCGGTTTATGATAATATTACTTTACGCAATCCAGCAATCAAGCAGCAGCAGGTGCATGAAGCAGCTAAAATGATTGGCATGCATGACTTTATCATGCAATTGCCAGGGGGGTATGATTACCATGTAATGGAAAGAGGAGCCACTTTAAGTTTAGGGCAGCGCCAATTATTGAGTTTTATTCGTGCCCTTCTTTATAATCCATCTATTTTAATCTTAGATGAAGCTACTTCTAGTATTGATACCGAAAGTGAGCAGCTTATTGAACAGGCCATCGATGCCTTGATTCAAGGACGTACTTCCATTGTGATTGCACATAGGTTGTCCACCATCCGAAAAGCCAATAAAATTATAGTTTTAGACAAGGGCGAAATCAAGGAAATGGGCACACATCAGGAGCTAATGCAATTGAGTGGATTTTATGCCGACCTGATTGAAATGCAATTTGTCCAGAAAAAGGAGGCGTAAATTATGCAACTAACTGATTTTCAATGACTTAATTTTTAATACTTTTTTCTATCTCCCCCTCAAGATTCTATGCATAATTGCTGATTTTAAGCCGCTTTATTCCTATCTTTGCCGCAAATTTTAAGATAGTTATGAGTTGTAGTCGCATAAAATCTTTGCTGGTAGTGAGTTTTGGCCTATTTGCATTGTTATTTTCTACCTCGCTTTTGGCGAACGAAAATAAGGCAGTAGCGGTGGATTCGAATGGAGTAGCCACTCAGGAACAGCCTTCAACCGAGCATGGTGCTAAAAAAGAAGAAGCATTCAATGTAACTGAAACTATTTTAGAGCACATTAAAGACGATCATAGTTGGCATTTATGGGGACACACCTCAATTCACTTGCCAGTGATTGTAAAAACAAACAAAGGCTTTGAATTTTTCTCTTCTGAAAAATTAATGGATGAACATCATGAGCCAGCGGTGTACAAAGGAAATTTTGATTACAAATTAATTGAGGGCAAATTAAAAATAGTAGATGCCAATGGCAATGAGGACAAGGAAGCCAATAAGCAATTATGGGATTTGTCAATTACCAAGAACGTAGCAAGTTTATTTGTTTCTGTATTTATTTTATTGGTGGTATTGTTAAGTTCAGCTGCAGCCTACAAAAAAAGAGGGGTTACTTCTGCACCGAAAGGTTTACAATCTTTCATGGAACCTATCATTTTGTTTGTAAGAGACGAGGTAGCTATTCCAAATATTGGTGCAAAGAAAGCGGGTAAGTACTTGCCTTTCTTGTTAACAATTTTCTTTTTGATTTTGATCAATAACTTTTTAGGATTAATTCCTTTCTTCCCAGGTGGAGCGAATGTGAGTGGTAACATTGCATTTACGATGACATTAGCTGTTTTCGTATTTATCGTGGTGAATTTGAGCGCGAACAAAAGCTATTGGGAACACATTTTCTGGATGCCAGGGATGCATTGGAGCATGAAATTGTTCTTAGCACCTATCGAGTTAATCGGGGTATTCACCAAGCCTATCTCCTTAATGATTCGTTTATTCGCAAACATTACTGCAGGCCACATTCTCGTATTAAGTTTGATTTGTTTAATTTTTATATTCAAAACTGTTTTTGCTTCTGCGATTGCAGTTCCATTTGCAGTGTTCATTGGCATGATTGAGTTGTTGGTTGCATTTTTACAAGCCTTCATTTTTACGATGTTGGCTGCAATGTATATTGGCATGGCTACCGAGGAGCACCATCATCATGAGGAAGGGCATGGAGAACATAAAGATTTAGCACATCACTAAAAATATTTTAAAGATTTTTTCAATAACAATTAAAACGTAAAAAAATGGTAGTAGGAAGTGTTGCCGCAATCGGCGCTGGATTAGCTGCTATCGGTGCCGGAATCGGTATCGGTCAGATTGGTAAAGGTGCTGTAGAAGGTATTGCTCGTCAGCCAGAAGCTGCTAACGAAATCCGTTCTAACATGATTGTTGCTGCTGCGTTCGTAGAGGCCGTTGCCTTGTTCGCTGTGGTTGTTGCCTTATTAGGTAACGGAGGATAATCCATGTTGGAATTTTGTCCTAGACAAGATTTCGAAACTTATTATAGGCCCTAGCACAGGGCGATGGGCCTATAATTTTTAAGTTGAAAAAACTGTATCAATAGAACTGAAAAAAGAAGAAATTTATAATCGATAATAAGATCCTTATGTTATTAGAAATAAACCCTTTAGTACTCCCAGATATTGGATTAGTATTTTGGAATACCATTGCTTTTTTGCTTTTACTAGTAGTATTAGGCAAGTTTGCATGGAAGCCCATTATCAAAGCCATCAATGAACGTGAAAGCGGTATTGAAGAAGCTTTGTTAAAGGCAGACAAAATGAAAGCGGAAATCACTGCCATGCAAAATGAAAACGAAGCATTGTTGGCGAAAGCCCGTGAAGAAAGAGCGGTGTTGATTAAAGAGGCAAAAGAAGCTTCTGAGAAAATGGTAGCTGACGCAAAAGATAAAGCTAAGTCAGAGTATGACAGAATTTTAGCAGATGCACAATTAGCTATTACGCAACAAAAAAATGCCGCATTGACTGAAGTAAAAAATCAAGTAGGTGCATTAGTGGTTGAAGTCGCCGAAAAAGTATTAAGAAAAGAATTGTCTAATAAAGCCGATCAAGAAAGCTACATTAAGCAATTGGCAGATGGTGTTAAATTAAATTAATAAAAAATGTCGAACGCACGTTTAGCAGGTAGATACGCAAAAAGCTTACTAGGGCTTGCTCAAGAGCAAGGTCAATTGGAAGTAGTATATGCCGATATGAAATATTTACAAGCTGTTTGCCATGCAAGTAGCGAGTTTGTGAATTTGTTGCGTAGTCCAATCATCAATGCAGATCAAAAAAATAGCATTATCAATTCGGTGACTAAGGATAAAGTAAGCGTGCTTACCAATTCATTTACCGTTTTGTTGGTGAAAAAAGGAAGAGAGCGCGATTTGCCAGAAATGGCTACAGCCTTTATTGAGCAATACAACGAATTAAAAGGAATTCACCAAGTGACTTTAACAACTGCTGTTGAAGTAGGGGCTGAATTAAAAAAGTCAATTGAAGATAAAGTGAAAGCAGAAACTAAATTTGCTACAGTTGAATTGACAACTAAGACAGACGACGCCTTAATTGGTGGTTTTGTATTGGAGTTCAACAACAACTTGGTAGATGCAAGTATCGCTAGAGACTTAAGAGATATTAAGAAACAATTTTTAAGCAACGAATACATAGGAAAACTTTAAATTATCATTTATTAAAATAGCATTTTATGGTGGACATTAAGCCGGATGAAATATCAGCGATTCTTAGACAGCAATTAAGCAACTTTAATGCAAGTGCTGATTTAGAAGAAGTAGGTACCGTATTACAAGTGGGTGATGGTATTGCTCGTGTATATGGATTAAATGGTGTGAGCAGTGGTGAATTGGTGGAGTTTGAAAACGGTGTAAAAGCAATTGCTTTGAACTTGGAAGAAGACAATGTGGGTGTGGTAATGATGGGTGATAGCAAGGCTATTAAAGAAGGAGACAAAGTAAAAAGAACTGGCCAGATCGCATCTATTAAAGTAGGTGATGGTTTAGTAGGTCGTGTTATTAATATGTTGGGTGAACCTATTGATGGTAAAGGTCCAATTAAAGGTGAATTGTATGAAATGCCATTGGAGCGTAAAGCACCAGGGGTAATTTTCCGTGAGCCTGTAAAAGAGCCATTACAAACGGGTATCAAAGCAATCGATGCGATGATTCCTATTGGACGTGGACAACGTGAATTGGTTATTGGTGACCGTCAAACTGGTAAAACAGCCATTTGTGTGGATACCATTATCAATCAAAAAGAATTCTACGATGCAGGTCAACCTGTATATTGTATATATGTTGCGATTGGTCAAAAAGCTTCTACTATTGCCGGTGTGATGAAAACATTAGAGGATAATGGTGCGATGGCTTATACAACTATCGTGGCAGCTTCTGCAGCGGATCCAGCTCCTCAACAATTCTACGCTCCATTTGCGGGTGCAGCAGTGGGTGAGTTTTTCCGTGATTGTGGTAAACCAGCATTAATCGTATTTGATGACTTATCAAAGCAAGCGGTGGCTTATCGTGAGGTTTCATTGTTATTACGTCGTCCGCCAGGTCGTGAGGCTTATCCAGGGGATGTATTCTACTTACATAGTCGTTTATTAGAGCGTGCTGCGAAAGTAATTGCCAACGATGAGATCGCTAAAAACATGAATGACTTACCAGCTTCTATCAAGCATTTGGTAAAAGGCGGTGGATCCTTAACAGCATTGCCGATTATTGAAACGCAAGCAGGTGACGTATCTGCGTATATCCCAACCAACGTAATCTCCATTACCGACGGACAAATTTTCTTGGAAGGTAACTTGTTCAACGCAGGTATTCGTCCAGCGATCAACGTGGGTATCTCTGTAAGTCGTGTGGGTGGTAATGCGCAAATTAAGTCCATGAAAAAAGTATCTGGTACTTTAAAATTAGACCAAGCCTTATACCGTGAATTAGAGGCCTTCTCTAAGTTTGGTGGTGACTTGGATCCAGCGACTAAAAACGTAATTGATAAAGGTGCTAGAAACGTAGAAATCTTAAAGCAAGCTCAATACACTCCATTTACTGTGGAAAAACAAGTAGCAATTATTTACTTGGGTACACAAGGTTTATTGAAAGAAGTAGCAGTTAAAAACGTAAAAGCGTTTGAAGATCATTTCTTGTTAGAAATGACCAACAAATTGCCAAATGTATTGGCTGAGTTCAAAAAAGGCAATTTACCTGAAGACGGATTAAAACAAATGGTAGATTTAGCAAATAGCTTGATACCTCAATACAAATAGTACAACAGTTTATATTTAAAAACCCTGAACTAAGTTCAGGGTTTTTTGTTATTATGGTATGTCGGTGATTCATGTAAATAATGTAAGTAAACATTTTGGCGCCCTTAAAGCGGTGGACGGCCTTAGTTTTGAGGTACAGGAGGGCCAGGTATTTGGATTTTTAGGACAAAATGGATCAGGTAAGAGCACTACTATTCGAATGTTATTATCGCTGATACATCCTACAAGTGGCAATATTGAAATTTTCGGACATTCTATTCAAGACAACCGCAATGAAGTATTAGAAGAAATTGGAGCCATCATTGAAAGACCCGATTTGTATCCTTACTTATCCGCAAAAGAACATTTGCAATTATTTGCAAAATTGAGAAGCAAAAAAATAAAACCCAATGCGATCGAGGACACTTTAAGGAAAGTAGGTTTATTAGATCGTT
Organism: Bacteroidota bacterium; assembly: GCA_947457075.1. Taxonomy (GTDB): domain Bacteria; phylum Bacteroidota; class Bacteroidia; order Chitinophagales; family Chitinophagaceae; genus Sediminibacterium. Next base: position 82,884 of record CANGUG010000007.1, on the reverse strand, counting down.
CAAAGGACAAAGTGCAAACTTTTTCATTAGGTATGAAGCAAAGGTTGGGTATTGGCATTGCTTTATTGCACAATCCTTCTTTAATTATATTAGACGAACCCACCAATGGATTGGATCCGCAGGGTATTTCAGATATCAGAAATTTAATTCAGTATTTAGCAAAGGAGGAGGGCAAGACCATATTGGTATCCTCTCATATTCTTTCTGAAATAGAACAAATGGCATCGCATATTTTAATTTTGCATAAGGGTAAAAAATTAGCCGATGGCCCAATTCAAACAATGCTGGATCCCAATAAAATGATTGTACATCTTACCACTACCAATGATGAACAAGCACTTCAGGTGATTTTAGCAGGCAGTTATAGTAATTATTTATTAAAAAGAACCGAGGGAATTTATTTGTCTCTTCCTCATTTTGAAATCCCTTTATTAAATCAGTTTTTAGTAAATGCAGGCGTAGGTTTGATCAGTGTAGAAAGCAGGAATTCATTGGAAGATTATTTTTTACAACTCACTTCAAACTCAAATTAATGAAGGCAATTATATCTTTTGAGCTGTATAAAATTTTTAGACGTCCCAGAACCTATATTGCTTTTGGTGCTATTGCCGCATTGATTGTAGTGATTCAATTTGGATTAAAAGTAGATGGACAATCCTATGCTGCCTTTTTAATGAAAGATATTAATGATACTTTAACAGTGGATGGTAAAGTATTAAATGGATATCTGATTTGTTATATTTTATTACAATTATTATTAGTCCATGTTCCTTTATTGGTTGCTTTAATTGCTGCAGATATGATTTCAGGGGAAGCCAATTTAGGTACTTTGCGATTACTATTCTCCACACCATTTACCAGAACGCAGTGGGTATTGGGTAAATTTATTGCAGCTAGTATTTATACCATTGTGTTACTTATATGGCTTGCTTTTTTGGCTTTGTTTGTGAGTATGTGGGTTTTTGGCACTGACGACTTGTTTTTGATGAAGTCCAATTATGTGGTATTAATTCAGGAAAAAGATGTTTTATGGCGTTATGTGGGGGCTTTTGTATTTGCTAGCTTTTCGCTATTAACGGTGACTGCCCTTGGTTTTTTAATGTCAAGCATGGCCAATAATTCAATTGGTCCTATTGTGGGTACCATGAGTGCTATTGTGTTTTTCACCATTTTAAGTACCCTGAATATTCCTTTATTTTCCATCATCAAACCCTACTTGTTTACCACCCATATGAATAATTGGAAGGAGTTTTTTGATATTCAAGTAAATGAGGATAATGAGGCTATTGCAGGTTCTATTTTAAATATTGCCAAAATAAAAAATTCTTTATTGGTGCTTAGCGCGCATATAATTTTATTTGTCACTGTTGCTGTTTATATCACTAAGAAAAAAGATATCCTAAGCTAATTATAAACCTTGGTTATGAAAAAAATGGTTGTTTCTTTGTTGTTATTGTGTTTTACCCATGCAGGCTTTGCGCAGGTAGATCCTTTAATTGAAAAAGTAAGTAAAAAATTAGCTTTGGTGAATGATTATGTTGCGGAAGGTGTGATGAAAACAGATGTATCCTTCATTAAGGCTTCGCTTGGTAAAGTGAAAGTGTATTTTAAAAAGCCAAATTTATTAAAAGTAAAAAAGGAGGGTGGTATTTCATTGCTTCCTAAAGGTGGGGTTTCTCTTACCATCAATACCTTGTTAAATACCAAAAAGTATTCTACGATTCCAGGTGGAACGCAGGTGGTAAATGGAAAAACGTTAACCGTAGTAAAACTCATTCCCAACGATGATAATTTGGACTGGGTAATTTCTACTTTATGGATTGATCCCGTGGAAGCCTTGGTGTATAAAACTGCTACGACCACTAAGGAAAACGGTAGTTATGAAATTACTATGCAATATGGTTCTTATGCCCAGTATGGTTTAGCGAGCAAAATTATTTTTAGCTTTAATACAAAGGATTATAAATTACCCAATGGAATAACATTAGAGTTTGGTGATGAGGATCCTGCTGCCAAGAAAAAGCTCCTTAAAAACAAAAAGGGGACTGTTGAAATCACTTACAATAATTACATTATAAATAAAGGTATTCCAAATACTATTTTTTAAATTGCATGCTATGCGTTTATGGATAGTTATATTATTTGTTTCCCAGTTTTCCTTTAATGGGATCGCTCAAGTTAATACGAGTGCTCCTTTCATGGAAGCCGTGGCAGAATTTAATAAATCTACTGCCCAAAATGAACCTAGCGGGTTGTTGTCAAAGTTTGAGAAAATTGCACAGTCCAATGTGAATGAATGGCTACCTGCCTATTATCTATCCATTTTGTATGCCCGATTAAGTTTAAAGCAAAAACAAAATGCAGATGTTAATGCAGATAAAGCAATTTATTGGGCCAACAAATCCATAGCGATACAAGCCAATGATGAAAATTATTGTGCCCTTTCTATGGCCAAAACAGCAAAGATGGCGGTGAACCCTTATTTGCGTTGGTTAAGTTTCGAAAAAAGTATTTATGAACCGCTAGCAAAGGCAAAAAAGATAAACGCATACAATCCAAGAATCTATGTATTGGAAGCGAGTTTAAAATTGAATCTTCCTGTACTTTTTGGCGGTGGTTGTGAAAAGAGTAAACCCATCCTTATTAAAGCTAGACAATTATTAAGTAAGCAATTGCCACAGCCACTTTTACCTACCTGGGGTAAGCAAAGTTTAGATGAATTTAGGCAGTCCTGTCCTTTTTAAATTGAGGGGTTTCCATTAGTAATTAGATTCTTCTAAAGTTTCATCTTTAGCATTGGCAAACATACGTGCACTAATTTTTTTCAATGGATTCAAACGCATATCTCTGTATCCTTGACGTGCATGAATAATGCGCACACATTCAAAAATACTTGCTGTAAAGGAAGCAGCATCGGCTTTGTTTTTGCCTGCAATATCAAACGCAGTGCCATGATCAGGACTGGTTCTAACAATGGGTAATCCTGCTGTAAAATTAACGCCCTCTCCAAAAGCCAATGATTTAAAGGGGATCAGGCCTTGATCATGGTACATTGCCAAGACGCCATCAAATTTTTCGTGTGCGCCTCTTGCAAAAAATGCATCAGCCGAATAGGGGCCGTAAGCCAGCATTTGACCTTTGCTTTCTTTTACAGCGGGACGAATTATTTCAATTTCTTCTTTTCCAATTAATCCCTCATCTCCTGCATGTGGATTCAAAGCCAAAACCGCAATGCGTGGTTTATCAATACCAAAGTCCCTTTGCAAACTACTATTTAATATTTGCAGTTTTTGCTTAATCTTATCCTTGGTAATGTGTTTTGCAATGTCCTGCACTGTGACATGTTCTGTAACCAATGCCATCCTTAAATTTTCTGCTACCAATAACATTAGGTTTTCAGTATTGCCAAATGCATGTTGCAAATAAGGAGTGTGGCCACTAAAATTAAATTCAGGGGATTGAATATTTTTTTTATGAATAGGGGCTGTTACTAAACCATCAATCTTTTTTTCCTTTAAAGCAGCTACTGCTTGTTGTAATGAAATGAAAGCATATTTTCCGCCATCATCGGTTAATTCACCTGGGGTGATATTTACGTCTTCCTCCCAGCAGTTGATTAAATTTACTTGCTTAGGATTAATTTTTGATAAATCGGGAATGGAGGAATAGTTGATGGCAAATTCAGGGCTCAACTTTTTATAAAAATGGAGGCTTTTGTTGCTGGCAAAAATAACTGGAACCATAAAGTCCAATAAGCGACTGTCTGACAAGGATTTAATGATTAATTCAATGCCTACGCCGTTTAAATCGCCACAGCTAAAGCCGATAATTGGTTTTTTGATGTCCTGACTCATATCCATTTTATTAGACTGTAAAAGTACGCACAAAAACCTAACTTTGCTTCATGCAATACACGCTAAAAAAGTCCCTAGGACAGCACTTTTTGACTGACAAGACCGTTTGTGAAAGAATACTGGGGGTGTTGCTGGAATCACCCATTGAAAGATTGGTGGAAGTGGGTCCTGGAGCCGGGGCTTTAACCGAGTATATTTATAAAATACCCACCGACCAATTCAAAGCCATTGAGTTGGATACAGAAAAAGTCAATTATTTATTGCACACATTTCCTGACTTGGCGGGCAAGTTGATTAACGAGGATTTTTTAACGACTGGCATTCCTTTTCATCATTCATTTACCCTAGTGGGTAATTTCCCTTATAATATTTCAACACAAATTGTATTTAAAGTGTTAGAGTGGAAGGAACAAGTGCCCATGATGGTGGGGATGTTTCAAAAAGAAGTGGCAGAACGTATTGCGGCAAAGCCACATTCAAAAGCCTATGGAATTTTAAGTGTATTGGCGCAAGCATTTTACGATGTTACCTATTTATTTGATGTTCCGCCCACTGCATTTAATCCGCCGCCTAAAGTAGATAGCGGTGTTATACTGTTTAAGCGAAAAGATAACTTTCCACTTATGGCTTCTGAAAAAAGTTTTTATCATATTGTGAAAATGGCATTTGGACAAAGAAGAAAAATGTTACGCAATCCATTAAAGCCTTATTTCACTCCAGCTCAATTGGAAGATCCTATTTTTACAAAGCGTGCTGAAAATTTAACCTTTGAGGATTATGCAGCACTCACTTTTAAAATGCATAACGAAAACTAAAATGGCAGCCACCGTAATTATTACAGCACCTGTGCACCCCTTTTTAATGACCACTTTGCAAGAAAAGGGATATGAAATTATACATGAACCTGCCATTAGTTATGATCAGTTAACTGAATTGATGCCAGTTGCCACCGGTTTAATTGTCACTACTCGTTTAAAAATTGATAAAGCCATTTTAGCGAAAGCAGGATCCTTGCAATGGATTGGCAGACTAGGAAGTGGCATGGAATTAATTGATGTAGAATATGCGCAATCCCTAGGAATAAAATGTGTTAGTAGCCCTGAAGGAAATTGTACAACAGTGGGGGAGCATACACTTGGCCTCGTATTGAGTTTAATGAATCGACTTCATAGTAGCTATGACCAAATTAAAAATGGCCAATGGATAAGAGACGCCAATAGGGCCGATGAATTAAATGGAAAGACTGTGGGTATTATTGGGTTCGGAAATACGGGCAGCGCTTTTGCTAAAGTTTTGCAAGGATTTAATGTCAAGATATTGACACATGATATTCATAAAAAAGATTTTGAGACTTCTATCATCAGGTCCGCCAGTTTAGAGGAAATACAAGAACAGGCCGATGTGATTAGCCTTCATTTACCCTTGACGGAACTTACTTTTCACTATGCCAACGACGCTTTTTTTAGTGCTTGTAAAAAACGGCCTTATTTTATTAGTACCTGTCGTGGGGCGGTGACCGATACGGCAGCGGTATTCAAAGCCCTTCAAAATCAATTGGTTAGGGGCATTGGCCTGGATGTGCTTGAAAATGAACAATTAGCGAGCTATACCCCCTCTGAAAAACAGCAATTGGAAGCAATGATGTCCTTTCCTAATTGCATTCTAACCCCCCATATTGCTGGTTATAGTCACGAAGCTTACTATAAAATGGCAAAAGTGGTTATGGAAAAATTGGGTATTATTTAACCCATTCTAGCCTCAATTTTACGTTAATTCAACTGAATATAATATCTTTGTACACTGCAACGCTACATACTATGTGGCGTTGTATTTTTTTTATCTAAAACGAAGGATATGAGTGAAACCAATGTATATGTAACCCAGGAGACTTTTGATAAAATGCGTGAGGAGTTACAAAAATTAAAGTCGGTGGATCGTCCCGCTGCATCAAGAGCTATTGCGGAAGCGAGAGAAAAAGGAGATTTGAAAGAAAATGCGGAATATGATGCTGCTAAAGAAGCGCAAGGAATGTTGGAGTCAAAAATCAAGCAATTGGAAGCGACCATTTCCAATGCTAAGATTGTAGATACCAAAACAATTGATACCAGCAAAGTAACTATTTTAACCAAAGTGACTATTACCAATGAGGCTACTAAAAAAACGGTGACCTATCAATTAGTAGGTGAGAAAGAAGCGGATTTAAAGGCAGGTAAAATTTCGGCCTCTTCTCCCATTGGAAAAGGGTTGATTGGTAAAAAAGTGGGTGAGATTGCTGAAGTCCAAACACCTAACGGGATAATGAAATTTAAAGTAGATAATATAACTATTTAAACAACCCTATTCAATAGCTATATGAGATTAGCTATATTAAAAAGCTTTCACTCTTTAGTGAAAGCTTTTTAGTTCGCGGTAGATTGGTTAATTTTATTTTATAAATAGGGCGTATGACAATTTTTACAAAAATCATTAACGGTGAAATTCCTTCTTACAGAATAGCGGAGTCTGAAAAGTTTTATGCCTTCTTGGATATTTTCCCATTACAAAAAGGTCATGTGTTGGTGGTGCCTAAATGTGAAGTTGATAAAATATTTGACGTGCCCGACCATTTCTTAAATGAGTTAATGCAATTTGCAAAACCAATTGCAAAAGCAATTGAGCAAAGCTTCCCTTGTAATAGGGTGAGTATGCTGACAGTTGGATTGGAAGTGCCACATGCCCATGTACATCTTATTCCCATTAATACCGCAGAGGATATTAATTTTGCCAATCCCAAACTTCAATTGACTACTGAGGAGTTCCAACAAATACAGGAATTAATCGTAAGTAAATTAGCAAAGTAATAGCGAGTTCAAACTAATTTTTTATGATGAACTTCGTACATAGCGTAACCATTAGGTTAGTACACTAATTGTAGTACACTAAAAATGGTAGGTTTAGTAAAATATACTTGAAGGATTATAGCGTGATGTGCGCGAGAAGAATAAAAAATTAGTTTGAACTAATTACTACTATTTAATACGCGCTCGACCTGGATTATTGGCAAGGAAGGCCTCCCATCCATTGGACTTTTTCGCCAATTTCGCACCCTTGCCAGTTTTGGCCATGGTAGGTAAGGTGGGACCACTCATTTGATACCAATGACAAAGTGCCACCCCTAAAGCATCGGTTGCATCAAAGTGTTTTGGTTGTTTTTTGATGGACAATATTTGTTCAAGCATTTTCCAAACCATATCCTTGTCCGCATTTCCGTTGCCAGTAATGGATTGTTTTACTTTTTTGGGAGCATATTCAGTAACAGGCAATTGATAATGCATGGCTGCGGCAATTGCGACACCCTGTGCTCGACCCAATTTTAACATACTTTGTACGTTCTTTCCAAAAAAAGGGGCTTCAATGGCAAAGTCGGTGGGTTGATACTGTTTAATGAGTTCTATAATTTTAGCGTGAATTAACTGGAGCCGCGCATAAATATCTTTCTCCTTACTAAGCTTTAATACATCCATTTCAATTAAGCTTGGCTTAGTGCCCCCTTTTAATATGGCATAACCTAAAATTAAGGTACCGGGATCAATGCCTAAAATGATGGGTTGCTTGCTCATTGGAATAAAGTTACAGATATCATTTCAAATTCCGAACTTTGTCACTATGTTAAAAGGCACCCAATCCAAGATCCTTTCTTATGTTCAAAAAAGTATTGGGCTTTTATTATTTGTTATTTGTAGCATAGCCATATACTATCAAGTAATTGCAAATGAAAATTGGGGCAACTTAAAAAATTTATTTTATTCCCATTTTTTTTCAATCCATTATTTCGAATGGCTCATTTTACTTGCTTTCCTATTGCTCAATTTAGTAGTGGAAGCGGTAAAGTGGAAAATGGTCGTTGAGGCTACCAATCCCATCCCATTGAGCACTTCGCTAAAAAGTGTATTGGTTGGGCAGGCATTTGCTTTTTTTACCCCCAACAGAATCGGTGAATACGCTGGTAGAACTATGTTTCTTTCAACAGGCAATCAATTAATGGGGCTAGCACAAATGGCTTGGACTTCCTATGCACAATTACTAATCACCCTTGTAATAGGCGTAATGGCCCTGTTTATAAATATTACTTTATATCCAGGACTCAATATGAACTGGTTATTTTGGATCAAATGGATGAGCCCATTGATAGGATTCATTGCGGTACTGCTATTTTTTTACAAACGCAAATGGTCCTCCAAATTGTCTTTTTTAAATGTGCTTCAAATAGATAACCAACTTAAAATTAAGCTCTTAGTTTGGTCATTGGTGAAGTATGTCATATTTATGATGCAATATTGGTATGTAGCCCATTTATTGAAAATGGAAATTGCATGGACAATCTTAATTCTTTCCTTAGCCATTCTTTTTCTTTGTTTAAGTATCCTGCCCACAATAAGTATAACTGAGCTGGTGGTAAGAGGACAACTTTTGATCCTAATTTTAACACCATTTTATTCCAATAAAGTAAATATTGTTTCTTTATCTTCTATAATTTGGGGTATTAATTTTTTAATTCCATCCATTATAGGGACCAGCTTATTACTTGGTTACCGAATAAAACGATAAATTTACCAACAAATTGAAAGTAGTATGAGTGCATTTTTGATTTATTTACTTTTGCCTTTAATTAGCTTTTTTAGTCCAAGAGAAACGAGTCTTTGTAATCAATCTAATACCTCCTTTAATGCAGGTGAAAGAATTCGTTATACTATTTATTATAATGTTGTAGGACTTTATGTTAATGCAGGAAATGCTGAATTTATTACCCAAGTAGGTAATTTTAATGGGGCAAGTACCTATACTTTCACCGCAAATGGTTCCTCTAATAGTAAGTATGATTGGATTTTTAAAGTGAGAGATAAATACGAAAGTGTGGTGGATGCTAAAACCTTATTGCCTTATCAATTTACAAGACAAATTAATGAGGGTAGTTTTCATAAAACAGAGTCTATTCAGTTTAATCAAAAAAATAGAACAGCGACCACTTCTACTACACCCGGTGTATTTAAAACTGCCGATTGTACCTATGATGTAATTAGTGCCATTTATGCATCTCGAAATATTAATTTTTCGAACATTCAAATGAATGATAAAGTGTACCTCAACTTTTTTTTGGATAAAGATCTTTATCCTTCCTATTTTAAGTTTCTAGGCAGAGATGTAATTACGACTAAATATGGCAAATTCAAGGTAATCAAAATTGCCCCTTTATTAGTGAAGGGTACCGTATTCAGTGGGGGAGAAAAAATGGTTGTTTGGGTAACCGACGACGAAAACCATATTCCTGTAAGAATTGAAACACCCATTATTGTTGGTAGTATTAAAGTTGATATGGTTGGATTTGAAAATTTAAGGTATCCCCTTAATGCCTTGGTTTCAAAATAAAAGAATGATTCTTGAAATTGATTTAGTCGTTTAGTCGCTACTTCAAAAAAGAAAGACGGCTAATATCCATTTTTACTTTTGAAATTTATTATTGTAAAGTGACTATTTACCAATAGTCATTCATCCTGTATCATCCTTATTGTATCCATTGAGATAAGCTATAACTTTCGAGACATCGAATACCTTTAGGTGTTTCTTGTAAACTGCAACATTCGTTTATTGGATCATGTTCAAAAAATAGCGTGTAATTATTTTTGATTGCCTCTTGTAAAAAAACTTCTTTTTCATTTAAGGTAACCAGTGGCTGCATATCATAGCCCATTACATAGGGCAAGGGCAAATGCCCAACACTTGGGAATAAATCAGCCAAATATACCAAAGTTTTCCCTTTGTAATTTATTTTAGGCAATAACATGCCCTCTGTATGTCCATTTACTACAATGCAACTGATATTTTCACTAAAATGTATTTCTTGTAATTGGTTACTGCTAGGGTAATTGGGTATTGTTATGGTTTTTAATTGTCCACACTCCTGCAAGGGAAGGATATTTTCTTTTAAAAAAGATGCTTTCTCTCTTTTGTTAGGATGCAAAGCTAAATTCCATTGGGGCTCACTTACCCAATAAGTAGCATTGGGAAATACAGTGGATAATTTTCCGTCTTTATTTTCAATAGCCCCACCCACATGGTCAAAATGTAAATGAGTTAACAATACATCGGTTATTTCGGAAAAATGAACATGGCAGTTTTGCAAGGCATCTTTAATTGAAACGGTATTGCTAGGTTGGTAATGACTAAAAAATTTATCATCCTGTTTATCCCCCAAGCCGGTATCCACTAGTATTTTACGATTTCCATCAATGATGAGTAAACATCTTAGTGCCCAGGTACATAAATTATTTTCATCTGCTGGGTTTAATTTTTGCCATATCGACTTTGGCACAACACCAAACATCGCACCCCCATCTAATTTAAAATTCCCCGTTTCAATACTAAACAATTGCATGTTTATTTAATTTTGCTGTTCGATATAATAAAATTAAGCCCACTACAAAGAAAATACCTAAGGCCAATACCGAATTACGTTGCGAGCCAGTGATTTGATTGATTAATCCAAAACTGAACATACCAATTACAATGGCTACTTTTTCGGTAACGTCATAAAAACTAAAATAACTCGTAGTATCCTTGGTGTCGGGCATTAATTTGGAATAAGTACTTCGACTTACCGATTGGATGCCCCCCATCACAAAGCCAACTATCACAGCCAATGCATAAAATGGCACATTTTCTCCTGCAGGCAAATAGTAGCCCACTATACAGCCCCCAATCCAAATAACTACGGCCACCATTAAAGTATTAAAATTACCACGCTTACTAGCTAATTTAGCCATCAAATTGGCACCTGGAATGGCCACAATTTGGATAATAAGTATGGCAATGATTAAATTTTCAGTTTGAATTTTCAATTCACTTTTTCCGTACAAAGTGGCCGCTAGCATGACCGTTTGTACCCCCATATTGTAAAAGAAAAAGGAGACTAAATATCTTTTTAAGGTTGGTTGGTTGCTAAGTTCTAACCATACCTTGTGTAATTCCTTATAACCCTGTGTAATTAATTTGTTACTATGCGCCCCAATTGTGCCTTTGCCATCGGGCAACCTTCCTATTGCAAACCATCCAAAGCAAATCCACCAAACACCTACCAGTAAAAAGGATATTTGTGATGCTTTAGCCAAAGTAATTCCAAACAGTTCAGGATTCATGACAAATACAAAACAAATTAATTGCAACAAAACTGAACCAATATACCCCATCATAAAGCCTTTCGCGCTAATACGATCGCGGTCCTCGGGCGCAGCAATCTCAGGTAAGTAGGAATTGTAAAAAACCAAACTACTCCAAAATCCAACGCAGGCGATAATAATGGAAACCAGTCCTCCCATTATATGGTTCTTATCAAAAAAGTATAAGGAGGCACAGGAAAGGGAACCCATGGTACAAAAAAATTGTAAGAATTGTTTTTTATTACCTCGATAATCTGCAACAGAGGATAAGATGGGGGAGAGTATTGCAACAATAACAAATGCGATTGCTAATACATAATTATATAAGGATGTGTTAGATAAATTATAGGGCAATTTTTCGCCATCGGTTACTGCTTCATAGTAAGCAGGGAATATAGTGGAGGTAATCACCAAATTATATACTGAGTTTGCCCAGTCATACATGGCCCAACTGTTGATTACTTTCTTAGAGGCTGTCTGCATAGTAATTTATTTGTAATCTTAAATATACAAATAAATGTAAAACGGCTATATAATCTTCGTTATCAATAAAACAATGATAATGCTACCAAGGGCAATACGGTACCAACCAAACAATGCAAATCCCTTTTTTTGGACAAATCCAATGAAAAATTTAACTGTAAAAAGGGCTACCACAAAGGCAACCAATCCTCCAATAAGCAGTGTGGTTAAATTAGTACTAGTAAAAACTTCAGGGTTGTCTTGGTAAACGTCTAATGTACTTTTTGCAGAAGCAGCCAACATGGTAGGGACTGCTAAAAAAAAGGAAAACTCAGCCGCTGTTTTTCTACTTAACTGTTGACTCATACCTCCAATGATGGTTGCTGCACTGCGACTTAACCCTGGAAATAAAATGGATAGCACTTGAAAACAACCCACGATAAGGGATTGTTTGTAGGATAATTCCTTTGGCGCCTGTTGATTGTTGGAAAACAATTTATCTATAAACAATAATACAACACCCCCTATAATCATCACAATTGCCATTACCATTAAATTACCCAAGGCAGCGTCAATATGCTTTTTTAACAGCGCACCAAAAATTAACGCAGGAATTACTGCCACCATTAATTTTAAGTAAAAGCTGATATTTTTAAAATCAAAAAACTGCTTATAGTAAATAACTACGACTGTTGCAATAGCTGCCAATTGAATGACAATTTCAAAAAGTTGTACAAAAGGATCATGGTGGTCAATCCCCAATAATGGATTGGCAAAACTCATGTGAGCAGTACTTGATATGGGTAAAAATTCAGTTAAGCCTTCGATAATGGCAATGATAATGGACTGAAATGTATTCACGGAATATAAATTATATCATTTAATAAAAAAGCGATGAGGTAGTCATCGCTTGATAGGTAAAATAGGGTGTTGATTAAGATTTTTTGAAAATAGCGTAAATCTCAACGATAAATCCAGCAATAATTACAATAGGCGCAAGTGTTATACGGTTAAAACTATACACTTCATTAGGATTAAATACATTTGGATCTGCGCTTTTCCCACCTGCCATTAACAACATACCAATTAATATTAAAGCACCGCCAATTAACATCCATAAGTAGTTGGATTTATTAAACAAGGCAGGTGATTTGGTTTCATTTTGGCTCATATAGTTGAATTTTGAAAGTTAAATTTAGTGATAATAATTTTAGTATAAATCGTCAAGTTTCATTTTTAAATATTTTAACACGCTGCGATAGGTACTCAATACGGAAATACCTACTCCAACAATAATCAGTCCTCCAAATAATAAAATACTTGACTTGATACCCTGTAAATTTTTAATTTGAGGAAACTGTGTGCTTGCCCATTCAATTAAACCAAACAGTAAAAAAATGGCAATAAACGCACTGCCCAAGCCATTTAACAATGCCCTTACTAATAAAGGCTTGGAGATGAATCCACGTGTTGCGCCCACCATTTGCATTGTTTTAATTAAAAAACGATTGCTAAACATGGCCAAGCGAATGGTATTGTCAATACTGATAATGACAATCACACAAAGAATGATGGATAGCACCAAAAAAATTAAACCAATTTTTGTAGCACGTTCATTTAGGTTGGTCACTAAACTTTTTGGATATTGAATATCCGCTACATCATTTTTGAACTGGTTTTGAATGGTGGTAGTAATTTTTGAAAGACTATCTGTATTTACATACTTTGCTTTTGCGAAAAAGTCAACACTTTCAGGCAATGGGTTAATATCTAAAATTTGAGCCCAATCTTCATTATTTTCTTTATTCCAAATAGCTTTTGCTTTTTCCTTACTAACGTACTCAACGTTCTTGGCATAAGGCTTTGAAGCAATAAATTGTTGTATTGAATTCACGGTATTTTTGTCCGCCGTTTTCAAATAAACACTGATCCTGATATCTTCTTTAAAATTATCCCCAATGGTATGAAGATTAATGAATAGCCAACCCATGATACCCATAATAAACAAAACAATGGCTACCCCAATGATGCTGTATATATAGTTGGGCTTACTACGTTTTAAAGAACCAGTTCCATTTCCTGCCATAGCATTAATTTTTTTTGTTCACTTTACAAATGTACGGTTTTGAACGCTAATGACTTACATTTGCATAGGCTGAATTATGTCAATTTTTGACCCGAAATAGGGCAAAAAAGGGAGGGTTCGCTCAAAACTGAATAATTACCTATTTTTTAAGTATAATCGAAGATGGAATATCAATTTGGCAATATTGAGAAAAAATGGCAGGAAGCCTGGAAATTAAAGAAAGCCTATCAAGTAAGTAATGATAGCACCAAACCCAAATGTTATGTTTTGGATATGTTCCCTTATCCAAGTGGGGCAGGTTTGCATGTAGGGCATCCATTGGGCTATATTGCTTCAGATATTTACAGTCGTTTTAAGCGCCTAAAGGGGTTTAATGTTTTGCATCCTATGGGATATGATGCGTTTGGTTTACCTGCCGAGCAATATGCGATTGAGCATGGGGTGCATCCTTCAAAAAGTACGCATGGCAATATTGATAATTTTAGAAAGCAATTAGACAATATTGGTTTTAGTTATGATTGGGATAGAGAAGTAAGAACCTGCGATGCCTCCTATTATAAATGGACCCAATGGATTTTCTTACAATTATTTAATAGCTATTATGATCGTAATGCTCAAAAAGCAAAGCCTATCGAAGACTTAATTGTTGTATTTGAAAAAGAGGGGAATAAAAATCAAGTTTGTCCTGCTGATGCAAATGTTCAATTTGATGCTACCACTTGGAAAGGATATAGTGAAAAAGAGCAACAAGCTATTTTAATGCAGTATCGCTTGGCTTTTTGTGGCTATGGCGAAGTGAATTGGTGTGAAGCTTTGGGCACAGTGCTTGCAAATGATGAAGTGATTAATGGTTTCAGTGAAAGAGGTGGCCATCCTGTAGAAAAGAAAAAATTAAGACAATGGTATTTGCGTATCACCGAATATGCAGATAGGTTATTGTCAAGTTTGGATACGATTCAATTTAGTGATGCCATGAAGGAAATGCAGTCCAACTGGATTGGTAAAAGTTTTGGCGCTGAAATTGATTTTAAAGTAAATGGTCATGATGCAAGTTTAAGGGTTTACACAACCCGCCCTGATACTGTTTTTGGGGTAGATTTTATGGTGGTTGCTCCTGAGCATGCATTAATTGAAAGCATTACCCCCGCCTCACATAAAGCAGCCGTAGAGGAATACATAGCTTATGTAAAAAGCAGAAGTGAGCGGGAGCGTATGGCAGAGAAAAAAATTACAGGGTGTTTCACCGGTGCTTATGTGGTGAATCCGTTTAACCAAAAATTAGTGCCTATTTGGATTTCAGAATATGTATTAGCTGGATATGGTACCGGTGCGATTATGGCGGTACCCTGTGGAGATGATCGTGACTTTAAATTTGCACAACATTTTAATATTCCTATTACTAATATTATTGGGGAGGCATTTGATGGTAAGGAAGCTAATCCAACCAAAGAGGCAAAATTAACCAATAGTGATTTTTTAAATG
Source organism: Bacteroidota bacterium (assembly GCA_947457075.1). Taxonomy (GTDB): domain Bacteria; phylum Bacteroidota; class Bacteroidia; order Chitinophagales; family Chitinophagaceae; genus Sediminibacterium. Next base: position 67,806 of record CANGUG010000007.1, on the reverse strand, counting down.
GAATTATACAAAAGGAGGCTATTTCTATAGTGAATGATAAGATCGAAGAAATGGGTATTGGCAAGCGTAAAGTGAATTATAAAATGCGCGACGCTGCTTTTAGTAGACAAAGGTATTGGGGTGAGCCATTCCCTATAAAATGGATAAATGGCATTGCCTATCCTTTATCGGAAAATGAACTGCCTTTATTATTGCCTGATGTAGATCATTATGGACCGGGTCCGGAAGGGGAAGGGCCACTAGCCAATATTAAATTATGGAAAACCAACCATTATGAGACCAATACTATGCCTGGTTATGCTGGGAGTAGCTGGTACTTTTTACGTTATATGGATCCAAGCAATACCAATGAATTTTGTAGTCGTAAAGCAAGTGATTATTGGGGTCAGGTAGATTTATATATAGGAGGTACGGAGCATGCAGTAGGACATTTGTTGTATAGTCGCATGTGGACGAAAGTCTTGTATGATTTAGGCCATATTGGATTTGATGAGCCTTTTAAAAAACTATTAAACCAAGGTATGATCCAGGGTAGTTCTCGTTTTGTATATCGCAAAAGAGGAACACAAACTTTTGTTTCTGCAGGTTTGATTGGCGCCCATGAAGTAGATCAATTGCATGTGGATGTGAATATGGTGGATGGGGTAGAATTAGACACTGCAGCTTTTACAAAATGGAAACCCGATTACGCGAAAGCGGAGTTTATTTTAGAAGACGGCAAATATATCTGTGGTGTTGAAGTAGAAAAAATGTCTAAATCAAAATTTAATACGGTCAACCCAGACGATTTAGTGCAAAAATATGGCGCGGATACTTTTAGAATGTATGAAATGTTCCTGGGTCCAGTAGAACAAAGTAAACCATGGGATACCAAAGGAATAGAAGGGGTGCATCGATTTATTAAAAAGTTTTGGCGTTTATGTTTCGATGAAATGAAAGGGAAGGTTTGGGTGGACGAAGCGCCAACCGCAGAGGAATTAAAAATATTGCATAAGACCATCAAGAAAATTGAAGAAGATACAGAGCGCTATAGTTTCAATACTGCCATTAGTACATTCATGATTTGTATTAATGAGTTGTATGATTCGGGCTGTCATAAAAAAGCAATATTAGAGCAAGTACTTATTTTGATAACGCCTTATGCACCGCATTTTGCCGAAGAGTTATGGAGCGCACTAGGGAATACCGGTTTTATTGTAGATGCCAGTTATCCTGTATTTGACCCTCAATATGTATTGGAAACAGCCAAGGAATATCCGGTAAGTATTAATGGTAAGGTAAGGGCCAATATTTCCATTGCACTCGATGCCACTGAGGAGCAGGTGCGTGAAATAGTATTAAGCAATGCAACGGTTCAAAAATGGGTGGAAGATAAGCCGGTGAAAAAACTCATTTTCGTTAAAGGCAAAATGATCAATATTGTCATTTAATTAAAAAGTATTTATAAATTTATCAATTCAACTATTCAATTACCAATTACGTCATATGAAAAAATCAATTGTTTTATTTGTAGGATTTACCACTTTAGCCATAACCACTTTGGCACAAATGCCACAAAATAATTTACCACGTTTTGTTCGTTGGGTTGACAATAACCAGTTGGTGGTTAATACAAAATTAAATGGTGAAAAAGCTGCTAAGGAGTATGCTTATAATATTGTTACTAAGCAATATACAGTAGCACCTGCTGCAGTCGCTAGTGTAGAAAAGTCGGTATCCGTTAAAAATGCCAATGTTTATGTAAAAGAAAATAGCGTTGAAACTCAATTAACTTTTGATGCAGCTGAAGAAAAAAATCCAACACTTTCTCCTGATGGGAAATATGTAGGTTATACTAAAAACAATAATTTATATACCGTTCGTATTGCAGATAAAAAAGAAACTGCCATCACTAACGAAACGACTAAGGGTATTTTAAATGGTTATGCAAGTTGGGTTTATTTTGAAGAAATTTTTGGCCGTCCAACACAGTACCGTGCATTTTGGTGGAGTCCTGACAGCAAGTTTATTTCCTTTATGCGTTTTGATGAGCGCAATGTGCCTATGTTCCCAATATACAATAGCGAGGGGCAACATGGTTTTGTGGAAGAAACAAGGTATCCAAAAGTAGGGGATCCTAATCCAACGGTAAAAATTGGATGGGCTGCACCAACAGGAGGTGCTATTACTTGGGCTGCATTTAATGAGCAAGAGGACCAATATTTTGGGTGGCCAATTTGGAACCCCAACAATAACACTATGTGGCTTTCATGGATGGATCGTGGTCAAAATAATTTAAAAATTTACGAATTAGATATGGCTTCAGGTGCCAAGAAGGAAGTGTACAAAGAGTATCAAAAAACCTGGATTGATTTAGAAGACCGCGTGAGTGGTAGAATCAATTTTTTAGCGAATAACAAAGGCTATATCGCACAGTCTGATGCAAGTGGATGGAATCAATTGTATTTATATGATATGAATGGTCAATTAATTAATGCTATTACCAATGGAAAGTACACGGTAACAGGTATTAAATTAATTGATGAAAAAACTAAAACAATTTATTTCACTGCACGTGGCAATGAAAACACAGCGCGTGTTGATTTTTATAGCATTGGTTTTGATGGAAAAAATTTCAAAAGGTTATCTACTGGAAATTTCAATTACAGTCAAGTTTATTTAGCACCTGATGCGAAGCATTTTGCAGCAGTATATAGTAATGTATCCACGCCAACGGCTTTATCAGTTATTGAAATTCCTAAAAAAGGGGAGCCTAAAGTGGAAACACTTGGCACTGCAGTGGATAGTGCATTTAATCCCGCTGCTTTTGCTAAAACTGAATTAATTCGTATTAAGAGTGCAGATGGATTATATGAATTGCCTGCTTTAGTTACCTGGCCTAAAAATATGGATCCCAATAAAAAGTATCCATTATTGGTAAGTATATACGGTGGTCCTAATGCGGGTACTGTGATGGATACATGGAGTAATCCTGCAAGTAAAGAGCAATGGGCGAAGGAAGGTTTAATTCAGGTTGCTTTTGACCATCGAGCAAGTGGCCATTTTGGAAAGGAAGGGGTTAATTATATGTACCGCAACTTGGGTTACTGGGAAATGCAGGATTATATGACCATGGCAAAATGGTTTATTGCCAATGGAAGCGCGGATCCTAAAAAAATTGCAATGACTGGATTTAGCTATGGTGGCTATATGAGTGCTTATGCATTAACTTATGGAGCAGAAGTATTTACCCATGCAATGGCCGGTGGTAGTGTTACCGCTTGGGAATTATATGACTCTCATTATACAGAAAGATTCATGGATACACAAAAGGAAAATCCAGAGGGGTATCAATCAAGTAATGTAATGACGCATATTAAAAACTACAAAGGCGTTTTGCAATTGGTGCATGGCACAATGGATGACAACGTGCATATGCAAAATTCAATACAGTTATTGAGTGCATTGCAAGAAAATGGGAAAGATGTTGAATTTATGTTGTATCCTGGCGGAAGACATGGCTGGGGCGGTGCTAAAGGAAAACATTTTAATGAATTAAAGAGTAAATTCATTTATAAATATTTATTAGAAAAGCCATTTACTGCTGCTAAATAGCCGTGAACAATATTTATATCCTATGTGAATTGAAAGCAATACAATAGCAGCATCAAATTAACAAATAACATACATGTCTAACCCTAATTTAGATACTACACCTTTAAATTTAAATCCACAGGATCGTGAATTTGAAAATAGTATTCGCCCCACTGAAATAGATGCTTTCGCTGGTCAACCTCAGTTGATTGAGAATATTAGCATTTTCATTAAGGCAGCCAAACTAAGGGGAGAGGCATTGGATCATATTTTGTTTCATGGCCCTCCAGGATTAGGTAAAACAACTTTAAGTAGAATAGTTGCCAATGAAATGGGGGTGCAAATAAAGGAAACATCAGGCCCTGTAATTGAAAAACCAAGTGATCTTGCCGGCTTGTTAACCAGTTTAGAGCCCAATGATGTTTTATTTATCGATGAGATTCATCGGCTAAGCACGGTGGTGGAAGAATACTTATATGCGGCCATGGAGGATTATAAAATTGACATCATGATTGATAGCGGCGCCAACGCTAGAAGCATACAAATTAATTTAAACCCATTTACCTTGGTTGGGGCCACCACAAGAAGTGGCTTGTTAACGGCACCTTTATTATCCCGTTTCGGCATTAAGTCCCGTTTGGAATATTATCCAGCCACCGTAATTGAGAAAATCATTTTAAGAAGCGCAGGTATTTTAAATGTCAATATTAATACAGAAGCGGCTAGTGAAATTTCAAGACGAAGTCGAGGAACACCCCGTATTGCTAATGGCTTATTAAGAAGGGTGCGCGATTTTGCACAAGTACTCAATGACGGCATTGTGGATATTGGTATTACAAAGCATGCATTAAAGGCATTGAATGTAGATGACCACGGATTAGACGAAATGGATAATCGTATTTTACTAGCCATTATTGAAAAGTTTAAAGGGGGACCTGTAGGCATTTCTACCATTGCCACTGCTGTAGGGGAAGAGTCGGGTACAATTGAGGAAGTCTATGAGCCTTTTTTAATTCAGGAGGGATTTTTACAAAGAACCCCTCGAGGAAGAGAGGTAACTTATAAAGCCTATGAACATTTAGGAAAGCATCGCGGTGGAAATACCGATAACCCTGAATTGTTTCGATAATTGAAATGAAGCTCCTTAGGTAGGAGTTAGTCATAAAAAAAGCGCATCGTAAATGATGCGCTTTTTTTTATTCAATTTTTATTTAGTGTTCAACTAATCTAAAACCATTTCCATGGATGTTGACAATTTCTAATTGAGTATCTTCCTTTAGGAATTTTCTCAACTTAGCAATATAAACGTCCATGCTTCGGCCGTTAAAATAGGTGTCACTTCCCCAAATTTTCTTTAATGCTTTTTCTCTAGTCAATAAATCATTTTTGTGTTCAGCCAGCATTTTTAATAATTCATTTTCCTTTGGCGATAAAACCTGAATAGTATCAGCGTGCTTTAATTCGCGTAATTTTGGATTAAAGTGGTACTTGCCTAACTCATATTCTTGGTTGTCGCTAATTTTATTGTCCTCTTCGTTGCGCTTAATAATGGCTTTGATTTTTAACAATAATACTTCACTATCAAAAGGCTTAGTGATATAATCATCGGCGCCTAATTTATAGCCATGAATAATATCTTCTTTTAAAGTTTTGGCGCTTATAAAAAACAAAGGTACATCAGGATCAATATCTCGAATTTCTTCAGCCAATGTGAATCCATCTACATGTGGCATCATTACATCTATTAAACAAAGGTCAAATTTTTCTCTTTGGAATGCAGCCAAGCCTAAACGGCCGTCACGTTCTAAAGTAACTTCATATTCGTCAAGCTCTAAATAGTTTTTTAACACCAATCCTAAATTGCTGTCATCTTCACATAACAACACTTTAAATTTTTTCTTGTCTTCCATATTGATTGCATTTTTGTAAAGAAACGATATTTGTTTTTCCGAAGGGAAAAATAAGTTTCCAATGTTTTGTTAAAAATAACTAATTGTGTGTATTTGTACAAATGTCACATATTCCACAAGCTTTTGGCCCCTTTTCGCCAAAATAGCTGGCTAAATAGATGCTTTTGCAAACCATGGGTTTTGCTTGTAGATAGCCTATAAACTGCTTAATCCTTTCAATAAAAGCCTTTTTCATTAGCTGATAATGGTCAAAGTCTATTTTCATAAAGGAGGCAGCTGTCCTGTTCCATAAAAACTGAACAACAGGTTGATTTTGTTTTTGTTCATAACTAATTAATCCAAGCAATGCTAAAAATTGCAATTGTTGTACCACAAATGGAGGGTCCCTTTGTAATAATTCAGCCAATAAACGTTCGTTGATAAAATGAGGACTATCCAATATACCACCATAGGTTCTGAGTAGGGTTTGCAATACTGCACCAGCCGCTTCGTTTTCATTTTGGAAATTTTCAATACTGTAACGATCCCCAAGTACTTGTACCATGGAGGGGGTAAATGCAGATTCAGAGAAACGTATATGCCCTTCTTGTTGAATCCAGCTTAAGGCGTTGCGTGCAATTATTTTATCCCATTTAAAGACGATACAAAAGTTTTCGAAGTCAAATATAAATTGTTGTTTTTCACCCATACCTACAGGTAATTGTACAAAGTCGGCTAAGTCCTGGTATATTTTCTTGATGGTATCAATGGAAGGATATTTTTTTTCTTGTAGTTCTATCCAATAATCCCAATCATTTTGTTGATACAATAATATGGCAGCAGCTTTATGGCCATCCCTGCCTGCACGCCCTGCTTCCTGATAATATTGTTCTAAACTTCCAGGGATATCGTAATGCACCACCATGCGCACATTGCCTTTATTAATACCCATACCAAAGGCGCTTGTACATACTACAATAGGGGTTATGTTTTGCATCCAATTAGCTTGTACCAATTTTCTTTCTTCCATCGTCATACCCGCATGATAGGCACCTACCTTGTATCCATAGCTATGCAATAATTGAGCAAGTTGTGTAACATTATTTCTTGTATTGCAATAAATAATGGCAGCCCCTGTTAATTCATTTAAGCTATTTCTTAAACTATGAATTTTTACGGGTACCTTTTGGACAATGTATTGAAGGTTGGGCCTTAAAAAACGATCTGTGATAATGGTGGCATTATTGAAATCCAATTGAGTAGTAATGTCTTCTTGCACTTTTGGGATAGCCGATGCAGTAATGGCTAAAATAGGTACTTTTGGAAATAGTTGTTTTAACACATTGAGCTTTCGATAAGGGGGTCTAAAATCATAGCCCCATTGTGAAATACAATGTGCTTCATCAATAGCAAATAAAGTCACTTTGATTTTACTGATTGCTTCTTGAAAATTTTTCTGCGCCAACTTTTCTGGTGAACAATAAATGAATTTATATTTTCCCTTGATGGCCGCCGCCAAAACTTCGGCTTGTGCTTCCTCGCTTAAATTACCGCCCAAGGCGATAGCAGGAATATTTTTAGACTGCAAATCCTTTACTTGGTCCTGCATGAGCGCAATTAATGGGCTTACCACAATACAAATTCCGTTGGCAAATAGGGTAGGTACTTGAAAGCAAATTGATTTCCCGGCTCCTGTGGGTAATAAGGCAAGGGTATCTTTTTGCGCTAACACAGCATTGATTACGGAAAGCTGCTGTGGCCTAAAGCTTTCATAACCCCAGTAGGTTTTTAATATGGTATTTAACTCCTTGGACAACTTATTACACTAATTTCTTTTTAAATAATCGAAGTGAGTTCAATGCCAATACTACATCACTAAGTCCCATAATCAAAGCACCATAAGTAGGCCCCCAAGTGCCTAATAAACCTAATGCAGCAATGGGGATGGCTACAATATTATAGGAAAATGCCCAAGCTAAATTTTCTTTGATAGTTTCATAGGTGCGTCTTCCTAAACCCAATGACATAGGTAGGTTTTTTAATCCCTGGTTCATTAAAATAACTTGTGCACTTTGAATAGCAATATGTGATGCATTACTTAATGAAATACCCACTGTTGCTTTGGCCAATGCAGGCGCATCATTAATTCCATCTCCCACCATGGCAGTAGGTGCAATTTTAGTAAGTGCTTCTAATTTTTCTAATTTATCTGAAGGACTTTGTTCACTAATTATTTCTTGAATGCCCAATGCCTTTCCTACTGCTTCGCATTTTTCCTTTCTATCACCACTTAATAAAATGGTATGTATGCCTTGTTGATGTAAGGTTTCAATCACTTCCTTTGCTTCAGGTCTTATTTGATCGGTGACATCCACCCATCCAATAAGCACTCCATTTTTTTGGATATATACATTATGTCCATCTTGGGCGCTTTGATCGGCTAATGTTTTAAATGAACCTGCCCAATATTCGTTACCCTCCTTGTCCTTTGCTTGAATGCCCATGCCCTTTACTTCTTCTATCTTTGCCCAATTCGTGGCATTATTCGATTTCCAATTGGTACTTATGCATTTTGCAATTGGATGATTGGAATATCTTTCTAATGAATAAACAAGGGATTTAAAATCTGCTTCGCTCATGTTGCCATGAATATGAAAAGAGGCAATTTCAAAATGGCCAGTAGTCAAAGTGCCGGTTTTGTCAAATACAACTTGTTTGATATCCTTGAATGTTTCTAAGCTCTTTGCATTTTTAAAAACAATACCGTTACGCGCACCACGACCCAAGCCCACTGCAATAGCCGCAGGGGTAGCTAACCCCATTGCACATGGACAGGAAATAACCAATACGGCAATGGCCCTTAACATACTTTCTCCAAAACCAATGGGGTTTCCACTTGCATTGTGTGCGAAAAAATAATTACCCAATAGGGTTACTATTGCAATACTAATGACCAAGGGAACAAAGATGGCTGAAATTTTGTCGGCTAATATTTGTACCGGTGGTTTCTCCCCCTGTGCTGATTTTACCATTTTTAAAATATTCGCAAGCACAGTGTCATTTCCAACCGCAGTGATATAGGCTTTTAAGGTTCCATTTTCAATAGTGCTTCCACCTAATAAAATATCATTCATCTTTCTAAATACAGGAACACTCTCCCCGGTTACAATAGATTCATTTACATTGGCTTCTCCCCATAGTACTTTACAATCCATAGGAATGGTTTCGCCTGAATTAATCAATACTAAATCACCTACTTTTAAAGTATCGCTTTCTACTGTAAATAAAATTTCTTTATGGTTTTCATCAAACACAATCATATTGGCCATTACCTTTTGGGCTTTTACTAAATCCTTTAAAGCACGTTGTGTAGATTCAATAGAATAGTCTTCCAAAAAATTTCCAAAAAATACTAATGTAAAAATCGTTGCAGTGGTTTCATAGTAAGCAAACTCCATCCCTTTGCCGATAAGCGTGCCATATAAACTATACCCAAAGGAAGCAAGTGTGCCAATGCTTACCAATACATTCATATTCGGTATGCCATTGAGCATACTGTTCCAGGCACTTTTCCCAAAATAGCTCATGCCCACAATAAATACAGGAAGGGTAATGGCTAATTGAACATAAGGATTCATGAAAACATGCATGCCAGGAATTTGATGAATGCCTGGTATCATATGGGCAACCAATGGAATGGTAAAAATGAAACAAAACAAAGCACGTTCCTTATTATTGTCCAACCACTTTTTTGTAGGAGCAGCTTCTTCCTGACCGCGCACTTTGTATCCTAAATTAGTAATGCCTTTAATGAGCGTTTCTTTTTTTATTGCAGGAGGTAATTCAAACTGTACTTCCCCTTCCATAAAACTTACTTTAGGTTCAGTTACCCCTTGATTTTCCAAATATTTATGTATAGAGAGCGCACAGTTGGTGCAACTCATGCCGTCCACTTTTAATTGTATATTTTCCATAACGCTTCATTTCAAGATTTCTGTGTAAATGATATTACACTGTAAAGGTACAACCCTTTTGAGATTTCTATTTTTTGGCTTTATGATTGTTGATGTATCTTTGAGCAATGGATATGACGTACACATTGGACCAATTGGAGGAGGTAGCGGCTACTTTAATTAAGTTGCATGCCGATAAACCCGTATGGGCTTTTTTTGCCCCCATGGGTGCGGGAAAAACTACCTTAATTGGACAAATTTGTAAGCAATTGGGTGTGCAGGATGCTGTGGCTAGTCCTACTTTTTCCATTATGAATGAATATGAGGCAAAAGGACAGCTTATTTATCATATGGATTGGTACCGTTTGGAGGATGAAGCGGAAGCGCGCAGAACAGGGGTTGAAGCGGCCATGGATGAGGCCGATTTATCCTTTATTGAGTGGCCTGAAAAAGCACCCGCATTATTGCCCGACAATGCATTGAAACTTGAAATTCAAATATTAGATCCCGAACATAGAAGGATTTTTATACCTTCATAAAAACTTGTCCGTATGAGTAGTTTTAAGCCCCTTATTTCCAGCTCTTTTTCCTATGAAACACAGGAAGAAGTGTTGGATATACCCCATAGGTCAAAGTCGTTATTAATTGGCATTCCTAAGGAAATTGCCTTTCAAGAAAATAGAATCGGATTGATTCCTGATGCAGTAGGCGTATTGGTTGCCAATGGACATGAAGTTATGGTGGAGTCGGGCGCAGGGGCGGGGAGTAGGTATTCGGACCATGATTATGCCGAAGCAGGCGCGCGGATTGTATTTGAAAAAGAAGAAGTATATAAATGTCCAATATTGGTAAAAACGGCCCCACCTGTTGAAGCGGATTTGCCTTATTTACAAATGCACCAAATTATTATTTCGCCCTTGCATTTGTCGGCATTGAAAAAAGAATTGGTGGAACAATTGATGGCCAAGAAAATCACAGCACTTGCTATTGAAAATATTAAAGATGAAAATCAAAATTACCCCATTTTAAGAAGCATGGGAGAAATTGCTGGAAGTGCGGTAATGTTAATTGCAGGACAGTACTTGAGTAATTTTAACCAAGGCAAGGGTGTTTTATTAGGAGGAATTAGTGGGGTGCCACCTACTAAAGTAGTGATTATAGGTGCAGATATTGTTGGTGAATTTGCCACCAGAAACGCATTGGCATTAGGTGCCAGTGTGAAAGTATTTGATAATAATGTTTCGCGCTTACAAAGACTGCAAAATAATTTAGGACAAAGAGTTTGGACCAGTGTATTAGAACCCAAAATTTTAGCAAAGCAATTAAAAACCTGTGAAGTGGCTGTGGGTGCTTTGCGCAATGAAATTGGTCGTGCGCCAATTGTTGTAACGGAGGAAATGGTCGCTGCTATGCGACCTGGCAGTATTATTATTGATGTTGCTATTGACCGTGGCGGTTGTTTTGAAACCAGTGAGTTAACCAATCATGAGCATCCCATTATTACCAAACACAATGTAATACATTATGGAGTCCCCAATATTCCTAGTGGATTTGCGCGTACTGCGAGTCAGGCCATTAGTAATGTATTAATGCCTTTGTTAATTCAGGTGGGGGACCAAGGTGGCTTGGAAGAAATTATTTGGCAACAAGTGCATTTAAGAGAAGGTATTTATTTATACAAAGGAGCACTTACTGATTTTTACATCAGTGAGAAGTTTCAATTAAAATTTACAGACTTAAATTTATTAATTGCAAGTAGGAGTTAGTTTTTAAAATCATGCAAATTAATTTGCTTATTGCAATATTGATATTCCTGCGGATCATTGCTGCCTACAATAATTAATTTATGCATTGCATATTGTTGAATCAAATTTTGGTAAAGCACATACCCTTCCTTGTCTAAATTACTACAAGGCTCGTCTAAAAGTAGGATTGGAGTTTCTGAAAAAATGGCCAATGCCAATTTCAATCTTTGTTTCATCCCACTGCTATAATACCTGATTTGTTTATCGGTTGCTTCTTTTAAACCAATCATTTCAATCATATCAGTTATCGAAAGATCCTTTCTAAGCGGCTTAAATTTTTCATGAAATTCAAATTGCTCTTTGGTTGTAAATTCCTCCACTACTTCAAGGTAAGGAGCCGCAATGCTTATTTGTTGAAAAATAGTATTGGAGTCAAATGCGCCCCATTCAATGCTGCCTTTGGATAATGTAGCATATCCTGAAATGATTTGTAACAAAGTACTTTTGCCTGAACCATTGTTGCCAATCAAGGCATAATGTTCACCCGTTGTAAAAGTGTAATTCAGGTTTTTGAAAATCCAATCCTTATTGAATCGTTTACCTGCCTCTTTTAGGGTTATTTGTACCATAATTAATCTTCTTCAACAACGCCTTTTCCAAAACGTTTGATTATGCCACGTCCACTTTCTCTAATAAATGTTACAATTTCATCACGTTCATCTGTTGCAGGCAATTCTTCCTCAATAAATTCAAGGGCCTGTGTGGTGTTCATTCCTTTATTAAATATAAATCGATAGATATCTAAAATATGATTGATTTTTTCCAAAGTAAATCCTCTTCTTTTTAATCCAACACTATTTACACCACCATAACTTAATGGGTTACGAACTGCTTTAATGTAAGGAGGAACATCCTTACTTACTAAGCTACCTCCAGCGATATAAGCATGTTGACCAATGTTCACAAATTGATGCACTGCACTCACACCCGCAATCCAAGCATAGTCACCCAAGGTTACATGGCCTGCAATTTGTACACTATTACTTAAAATACAGTTATTGCCGATGATGCAATCGTGCGCAATATGACTATAAGCCATGATTAAACAATGGTTACCTACTTTGGTAATCCAGCGGTCCGATGTACCACGGTTAATAGTTACAAATTCTCTAATGGTCGTTCCATCACCAATTTCAACAGAAGTTTTTTCGCCATTGAATTTTAAATCCTGCGGATCGGCCCCAATAACCGCACCAGGAAATATGCGACAATTTTTCCCAATCTTAGTACCATTCATAATGGTCACATTACTTCCGATCCAGGTGCCTTCACCAATGACAACTTCTCCATGAATGACGGTGAAGGGGTCAATTTTTACATTGGGTGCAATTTTTGCATTTGGATCGATATAGGTAAATGGATGGGTCATATTTTTTTAATTTTTTATTCTGCTCTTTTTACCACCTGTGCAACTAAGTCGGCTTCGGTAGCTACTTTACCGTTTACATAAACAGTGCCGCGCATTTCACAAATGCCACGACGGATGGGAGCAGTCAATTCCATTTTCAACAGCATGGTGTCACCAGGTTTAACCATGGCCTTGAATTTACAATTGTCTATTTTTAAGAAATAAGTATCATAACTTCCTTCAGGCATGGCATTAATACAAAGGATACCCCCTGTTTGAGCCAATGCTTCAATTTGCAATACCCCAGGCATTACAGGATTTCCTGGGAAATGTCCTGGGAAAAACCATTCATTGAAGGTTACATTTTTAACACCCACAATAACGGTATCGGTTAACTCAATAATTTTGTCTACAAACAAAAACGGATAACGGTGGGGCAATATTTTTTCAATCTGCTCTAAATTAAACACAGGGGTTAAGGCAGGATCATATACAGGCACATCTTTAACGTGCTTGTTTTTTTTAATGTATTGCTTAATTTTTTTAGCAAATTCTACATTGCTACTATGCCCAGGTCTATTGGCAATGATTCTTGCTTTAATGGGATATCCAATCAAGGCAAGGTCGCCCACCACATCCAATAATTTATGTCTTGCAGGCTCGTTCGGAAATCTTAATTCTAAATTATTTAAATAACCTTCACTTTTAACTTCAATTCTCTCTCGCTTAAACACTTTTGCAAGGCGACCCATTTCCTCATCGGTCACGGGTTTATCCACCACTACAATGGCATTATTGATATCGCCTCCTTTGATGAGGTCATGTTCCAATAAAGCTTCTAATTCATGTAAAAAACAAAAAGTACGACAAGGCGCAATTTCGGCTTTAAAATCTTTGATGGTTTTCAAAGCAGCATGCTGTGTGCCTAATACAGGACTATTAAAATCAATTAGGGTTGTAATTTGATAATCGAGTGCAGGTAAGGCAACCATCTCCACTCTTTTGCCTTCATCGTAATGAAAAATATTTTCATCAATACTATACCATGCTTTTGCGGCATCTTGTTCTAATACACCAATGCCTTCAATAAGTTCTATAAAGGGGGTAGAGCTTCCATCCACAATTGGTATTTCTGGGCCATTCACTTCAATCAATACATTATCAACCCCCATACCAACTAATGCGGCTAAAATATGTTCCACTGTACTTATTTTGGCATCACCCACCTGAAGGGTTGTACCACGGCTCGTGTCGGTTACCAAATCACAATCAGCTTTAATAACGGGTTTATTAGGTAAATCCACTCTTTGGAATTGAATGCCAAAACCAGGATTAGCCGGATTCAAAGTCATATCCACCAATACACCCGTGTGCAATCCAGTACCACTAATGCTAATGGGGGCAGTAAGGGTATGCTGTTTGTCGGGATTAAAATGCTCATCCATACACTATAAAAGTTTAACTCGCTACTTAAAGCGATGATTTCCACAAAATTAGGTTAATTAGCCTTTTTGAGACTGTTGTGCAAGCAATATTTCCAATTCTTTCACCCTTTTTTCAAGGTTTGGAAGGTTTTTCATGTGTACTTGGGCCCTTAATGAGCTATTATGGTCCCCTGCAGGGTTGCCGGTAAGGGTTAAATTAGGCTCTTTGAAGCTTTTGGTAATGCCACTTTTTGCCGCAATTTTTATTCCATCAGCAACACTTAAATGACCGGCAATGCCCACTTGGCCACCAATCATTACATTTTTTCCAATTTTTGTACTACCACTTACGCCTGTTTGTGCAGCAATAACCGTATTTTCTCCCACTTCAACATTGTGTGCGATTTGTATCAGGTTGTCTAGTTTAACTCCTTTTTTGATTAAAGTGGAGCCAATCGTTGCTCTATCAATAGTGGTATTTGCGCCAATCTCTACATTGTCCTCAATAATTACATTGCCCAATTGAGGCACTTTTTGAAAACCTCCATCAGCAGTAGGAGCAAATCCAAACCCATCACTGCCTATAATTGCACCAGCGTGTATGGTGATATTGTTGCCTAATAAACAGTCTGCATAAATCACTACACCAGGATGTAAAATAACATTATCACCTATCACCACATTGTCACCAATGACTACATTGGCAAATATTTTTACATTGTTTCCAATTTTTACTTGTTCGCCAATATGCGCAAATGCAGCAACATAATGTCCTTCTCCTAAAGTGGCTGTTTTTGAAATATGGGAGGGTGTTTGCACGCCAGTTAACTGCTGTGCTTTTAATGCTTGGTATTTTGTAAGTAATGTAGCAAATGCCGTGTACGCATCAGGTACCCTGATTAAAGTTGCTGTAATTGGATTTTTTAACACCAAACCTTCATTAACAATAAGAATGCTTGCTTTTGTTTGGTACAAAAACGCTTCATATTTAGGGTTGGCTAAAAAAGAAATTTGGCCAGCGATTGCTTCTTCAATTTTTCCAAATTGAGAAACGGTTACAGTTGCATCACCTTCTACTTTTCCTTGAATCATCATCGCAACTTGTTGGGCACTAAATTGTAGCATTCGTTAATATTTGAAGGAGGTTAATCGTTAAGTAAGCAAATGTAAAATTTTTTCACCGGGGCAGAAAGACTTTCAACGATTAAAGCGTTCTGAATGGCTGAAATGTTAACAATTTCACCGGTTTTTAGCAAAATTTTAATGGTTTCATTGTCATTTTTATACAAGGTATTGGACACCGTGCCTTGGAAACATAAAAAGGAAAGGTCCTCCTCCTTATAAGAGTGCTTGGAAGCGATGGTCGCACGTGCTTTTTCCCACTGCTCCTCCTTGATGGGTTCAGCTTGAATTTGACATTTAAAACACTTTCTGTTCAGCAAGCCTTTGCATAGGATGGATAGGATAGGGTCGGCATTATGTTGCCATTGTTTAATGGCATGTAAAATATCGGTATCGTCTAAATTACAATAGGCATGTAAATCAAGGTCCTTAATTTCAATGTTCGGATTGGATAAAAAGTAATCGAGTGCTGCATTCGTTTTTACCGAAGCATTATTTTGCTTAAATAAGTATTGAGCACGTTCAATTATTTTCACCAACATTTTTTCACTAGCCACCACCGTTTTGTGTCGATATACTTGCCAGTACATTAATTGTCTTGAAAGTAAAAATTTCTCCACGCTATTAATACCTTTTTCTTCCACCACCAATTCATTGTCACAGACGGTAAGCATTTTTAAAATGCGTTCATAGCCCACCACACCTTCACTTACACCCGTAAAAAAGCTATCTCTGGATAGATAATCTAGGCGATCAACGTCGAGTTGACCACTGATTAATTGGTGTAAAAATTTCTTTGGATATTGATTGGTAAAGATTTGAATGGCCAAACTTAATTGTCCATTTAAATCTGGATGGCTATCCTCATTTAAAGCGTGCATAATTACCAATGATAGATCTTCGTGATTAATTCCTTTTAGTAGTACTTTTTCTAATGCATGTGAATAAGGTCCATGTCCGATATCATGTAATAAAATGGCTGCTTTTGCCGCAAGTGCTTCCTCGGATGTAATTTCCACCCCTTTGTCCCTTAGTTCATTAATGGCCATGCTCATTAAATGATAAGCGCCCAATGAGTGATGCATTCGAGTATGCACAGCACCAGGATAAACTAATTGTGCTAACGCCATTTGTTGGATCCTTCTTAATCGCTGATAAAAAGGATGACTAATAATTTCAAAAATGAGTGGATCATTAATGGTGATAAAACCATGAACCGGGTCATTAATAATTTTTCGATGTGTAAAAGCCATATAAAATGAGTGTTGGTAAAGGTACGAAATGTGAATAACTACTCCGCCTAAAATCCCCCCTTAGTTTGCTAAAAAACTATATTTGTATGTCCACTTACTACCCTATAAATCAATGCATAATTATGAAATTGACTCAAACTACATTAAATAAGTTAGAAGATATTTTAGGTGAATCAGAATTCGTTGTAAGATACGAAAGAGGCAATTTTCAAAGCGGTTGGTGCTTATTGGAATCCAAAAGAATTGTAGTGTTGAATAAATTTTTGAATTTAGAAGCTAGAATAAACACATTATTGGAGTTGATTCCTCAGCTAGATATTCAATTTGACAAGTTAACCCATGATTCTCAAAAGCTTTTTGAAGAGGTTCAAAAGCTTTCTTTGTCCGAGGCTTCTTAGTTGTATTTTTAAACAAAGCACTTTGTTACATATCACTATTTTAGGTTCTGGTACAAGTACAGGCGTTCCATTAATTGGATGTAATTGTGCAGTATGTACTTCCAAAGATCCTAGAGATAGCCGCTTGCGCACTAGTATTAAAATTGAATCTGAAACAACCAGTATTGTCATAGATACCACCCCCGATTTCAGGTATCAAATGCTTAGGACAAAAACCACCCATTTAGATGCCGTAGTGTTCACCCACCCACACAGGGATCATTACGCTGGATTGGATGATATAAGGCCGTTTAATTTTCATTCCAATAAGTCCATGCAGATTTATGCCAATGAAATTACACAGGTTGCAATTAAAAGAGATTTTTATTATGCTTTTGAAAAAAACAAAGATGCAGGATTGCCCGAATTACTAATGCATACTATTGATAAGGATCCTTTTGTTATTCGTGATTTAACTTTGATACCCATTCAAGTGATGCATCGGGACTTACCTGTATTGGGGTTTAGAATCGGAGATTTTAGTTATGTAACGGATTTAAATTATATCAGTGCAGCAGAAAAAGAAAAAATCAAAGGTTCAAAAGTGTTGATCTTAAGTGCCCTTCGTCCACAACCACATCCCACTCATTTAACTTTAAACGAGGCCATTGATTTGGCTACTGAACTTGATGTACCTCAGGTTTATTTTACACATTTTAGCCATCAAATTGGGCTTCATTCAGTGGTGGAACCTCAACTGCCTCCCTTTATTAAAATGGCCTATGATGGCTTAGGTTTTTCAATACCTTAAATAGGTATTAATACGCTATTGAATCCGTACAATAAGTTTTAGTATCGCAATAAAATGATACAATCGAATTGGAAGGACTACTTTTCATTTTCTAAAAAAGAAATCAAGGGCATCATTGTACTAGGCTTTATATTATTGGGATCTATTTTATTAAGTCATCTTTTTTCCAGTAAATCATTAAGTTCGCTTGTTGCTAAACAAGACAGAAAAATTCGCTTCTTTGTGTTTGATCCCAATACCATTGATAGTGTACAAGCCTTGGATTTGGGCATTCCTGAAAAACAAGTGCGGACCTTATTGCGCTATCGAGCAAAGGGGGGCTTCTTTAAAGAAAAGCAAGATTTTTCAAAATTATATGGACTCACCACCGAAATGTACAATACATTAAGTCCTTTTATAAAAATAGCCGGTAGAGAAAAATCTTTGAACACGGGTTATTCGAATCATAGTAATTACAGGTATCCATACTATTCAAAAAATAAAGAAAAAATAAATTGGACCATTGACATCAACACCGCAATGGAGGAGGAGTGGGAACGTAAAACAAATTGGCCCAAAGGCCTGATAAGCCGGGTGCTAGCGTATAAAAATTATTTAGGAGCATTTACTAAACCAAGTCAATTAAGCAAAGTGTATGGCATGTCGGACTCCTTGTATCAACTCATTAGACCCCATATTATAATTGATATGCAAAAGGCACCTTCAATGAATATGAATACCATGCGGTTTAATGATTGGAAAAATCTTGGTCTATTCACTGACCAGCAAATTTGGGTAATACTGAAATTGAAAAAAGAAAATGGAGGTAGGATAGGGTGGGTGGCCTTAATTGAAGCTACTGATATGACCCAGGCTGAAGCGATTGAATTAAAAAGGAGGCTCCGTATAAATGATTGATAATGAACTAACAAGAAAGGAGCTTGCAGGCGCAAAGAACCAACACTTAACATTTTTAGGTATAAAATATTGTTTTTACTAAAAAAAATTGCTAGTATTGATATAGGATTTAATCCTAGTTTATGATTGCTTGCTTGAGTGCCTTCCCTTAGGAAGGCATTTTTATTTTATTTTAGTTTTAGTGTTTTAATTTTTTTTGAATTTAATTAAAACACTAAAACTTCAAACTTCCCTTAGGAAGGCATTTTTATTTTCCGCCTGCTTTGAAAATTTGATTTACTGCTCCACCTAACATAGGGAATTTTTCTTTTACAAAAGCAGCAATGGTTTCAATAGATTGTTTTGCTTGTTCTGGAGTAACACCTGTTTCTTTTACTAAGCGATCGATTAATTCTTGCATAAAATGGTTTTTTATTATTTTATTGATTTAAGCAACTTTTAGTGTGCTCAATTTACTTTTATCAAACATGTTTTTAGCATAGGCTACATCCACATTAAATTCAGTGGTATTGGAACCTGGCAAATCAAACATGGCTTGTGTGAAAAGGCTTTCGCAAATGCTTCTTAATCCTCTTGCACCCAATTTATATTCCATGGCCTTTGCAGTAATGAAATCATATACTGCAGGATCAATGGTTAATTTAATATTTTCAATAGCAAACAACTGAGTATATTGTTTGATTAAAGCATTTTTTGGCTCAGTCAAAATACTTCTTAAAGTTTCGGCATCTAATGGTTCTAAGTGGGTTACAATAGGTAAGCGACCTAACATCTCGGGGATTAAACCAAAGGTTTTAATATCCTGTGCATTTACAAAACGGAGTAAATTTTTACGTTGTAATTCCTGCTCATCTTTATTCACACTAAATCCGATAGCATTGGTATTGATACGACGTGCAATAATTTTATCAATGCCGTCAAAAGCACCCCCACAGATGAATAAAATGTTTTTGGTATCCACTTTAATCATTTTTTGATCAGGATGCTTTCTTCCACCTTGAGGGGGAACTAATACTTCTGTCCCCTCTAGCATTTTTAATAAGCCTTGCTGAACCCCTTCACCACTTACGTCTCTAGTAATGGAGGCATTATCGCTTTTGCGCGCAATTTTATCAATCTCGTCAATATATACAATACCTCTTTGCGCTGCTTCAACATCATAGTCGCAATTTTGCAATAAGCGGGTTAACATGCTTTCCACGTCCTCGCCTACATAACCTGCTTCTGTAAATACGGTGGCGTCCACTATGGCAAAAGGCACATTTAAAAGTTTGGCAATGGTTTTGGCCAATAAGGTTTTCCCGGTACCGGTTTCGCCAATCATAATTACATTGCTCTTTTCAATTTCCACTTCATTGGTGGAAGTAGTAGGGAGATTAATGCGCTTAAAGTGATTGTAAACGGCTACACATAATATTTTTTTTGCCTCGTCTTGCCCAATAATGTATTGGTCTAAAAAAGCTTTAATCGCTGTGGGCTTTTGAATTTTTAAGCTACCCGCTTTGCCATCCACTTTTTTCTGATGAAATTCTTTTTCAATTATCTCGTGCGCATGCTCTATACAGTTTTCACAGATATGCCCATCCTGTCCCGCAATGAGTATTTTAACCTCGTCTCTGCTGCGTCCGCAAAATGAACAGTGTATACTTGTATCGCCTTTGCTCGTTTTCATCTTTAATTTTCTTTAATAAATTATCAACTGTACTATAAAGTTTTCGCAATCTTGTCTACAATACCGTAGGCAACTGCTTCCTCAGCATTCATCCAATAATCTCTATCAAAATCGGCCATGATTTGTTCCATTGACTTATTGCAATTTCTTGCTAATATTTGTGCACCTAATTCTTTTGTTTTTCTAATTTGTTCAGCTTGGATTTCAATGTCGGCACTCGTTGCTTGGTAATATCCACCTAAGCTTGGTTGGTGAATCATTACTTCGCCATGTGGGAAAATAGAACGCTTCCCTTTCTCCCCCATGCTTAATAAAATGGAACCCATACTTGCGGCAAGTCCCATACAAATGGTATGCACTGGACTTTTAATTAGGTTCATGGTATCAAACATCACCATGCCACTTGTTACCACACCACCTGGGCTGTTGATATAAAAATTAATTTCAGCCCCTGGCTTGTCCGCATCTAATAATAAAAGTTTGGTCACAATATCTTTCGCGGACTTATCATCCACTTGACCCCATAAATAAATGGATCTTTTTTCAAAAAAGATTTGCTCCATTTTTTTATTTAAGAACCCTGGTGCATTGTCCTCTTTTTTATCGCCTTTTGGTGCTTCCTCGTCCTCCATTAAAAAACTTTTATTCAGTATCATATTTTCAATTTGAAAAATTATTTAATTATTATTCTACCACCTGAAGAGTGGTCTAGTGACTACTTCTTTAATTTTCTTGGGTTGGTTAATAAAACTTCGTCCACCAATCCATATGCTTTACCTTCTGCAGCAGTCATCCAAAAATCTCTATCACAATCCTTGGCTACGACCTCCACTTCCTTATGGGTGTGTATTGCAATTACTTCATACAGCTCATGCTTCAATTTTTTAATTTCTCTTGCAGTAATTTCAATATCAGTTGCTTGACCACCGATCGCACCACTAGGTTGGTGCAACATGATACGACTGTGCTTTAAAGCAGTTCTCTTACCTTCTACACCAGCACACAATAAAATGGCACCCATGCTCGCCGCCATGCCGGTACATATAGTGGCCACGTCGGGACTAATGAATTGCATAGTATCATAAATGCCTAATCCAGCATAAACGCTTCCGCCTGGGCTGTTGATGTACATTTGAATATCCTTGGTTCTATCGGTGCTTTCTAAAAACAACAACTGTGCTGTTACAATATTGGCTACATAGTCGTTGATACCTTCTCCTAGAAAAATGATCCTGTCCATCATTAAGCGGCTAAATACATCCATGCTGGCCACATTCATGGGTCTTTCTTCAATAATATAAGGGGTAAGGTTCGTTACACTGTTTTGGTATTGATGTAAACTGTTACTGCTGATACCACGGTGTTTAACAGCATACTTTTCAAATTCTTTTCCTAAGTTCATATGTTTATTTTTCTAATAAAGTAAAGGTAAAACCTATTCGCCTAAGCTAGTGCAAAAAGAGTGCCAAACTTGCCTTAAATGGGTAAAAAAAAAGACCCTTCCTAAGTAGGGAGGGTCTTGAATATCAGTTAAATAGCTATTTATTGGCTAATTCAGCAATTAGTGATGGTGGTGTTGTAATTTTTCAGCAAATTTTTCGGCGCTAATTTTTTCTTCTTTTGCCTTCACATCCCCTTCGATTGCTTGGAACAATTTGTCAGTACTAATGCGGTGGTAACTATCCTCTACAAACTTTCTATCCTGCATCATTCTAGCAGCATAGTCCTCTAGCCATTTGTCATTGTCACCCAATGCGCCTAATTGACCTCCCATGTAGCTCATTAATTGTTGTTTTGCAAAGGCTTTTAAGTCTTCAGCAACCACTTCAATTTTATGATCAGCAATTAATTGGGTACTAATTAAAGTCCATTTTAATTGGTCTTGGAATACAGGGTATTCTTTTTCTGCTTCTTCTGCCGTTCTTTGTTTTTCGCCACCATTTTGTAACCAACGCTTTAAAAAGTCAGTTGGAAAATCCATCTTGGTATTGTCAATTAATGCATGGTAAATTTGGTCATGCACTTGGTTACGTGCTTGTTGATCATAATAACCTTCAATGTCTTTTTTAATGGCTTCTTTAAATTCAGCCTCGGTTTTTATGGTTTGATTAGGGTAGGTTACAGTGAATAGTGTTTCATCCAAAGCTGCTTTTTCTACCATACCCACTTTAGTGATAGTGAGGGTAAAGAACTTGTCAGCCTCTTCCTTAGTTAGGCCTAAATCCGCTAAAATAATATCCAATTCTTTTTCCTCAAATGCCTTGCTCAATTGAATTGTAGCAGTATCGCCATTTTTCTTTCCTATAAATTGTTTTCTTGCTTTTGCTGCAAAATATTTAATCAATAATGAGTTGTCTTTTGACAAACCACCTTCAATGGTGTTGCCATCTTTGTCTGATTCTGTGAAAGTAACATTCAATACATTTTCCTCGCTTTCTGCAAGTTCTGGCTCTGTCATATTTCCGTTGCGAATTTGTAAACGCTCTACTTCTGCGTTGATCATTTCGTCAGTTACTTCAATTTTATAACGAGTTGCTTTAATGCCTTTTGTGTCAATGGTGAAACTAGGTTTTAAACCTACTTCAAATGAAAAATCATAACTACTTGGATTATTTACATCCATAGTAGGAAATTCGGAAGTCATTGGTAGGGGCTGCGCAAAAATTTCTAATTTTTCTTTCGCTATATATTGGTTCATTTCGTTTTCCACGGTCTTAATTACTTCGTCTTGGAAAACAGATTGTCCATACATTTTTTTAATTAATCCAGCAGGAACCATTCCTTTTCTAAATCCTGGAATATTTGCTGTTTTTGAATACTTCTTAAGGCTGGTTTCAAAACCTTTTAGGTAGTCTTCTTTAGCGATGGTGACAGTTAATTTGTCATTTAAGGGTGCAATGTTGCTTCTTTTTATCGTTGCCATATTCTTTCTTTTTTCTACTTATTTGTAGTGTTTAAGGGGGGCAAAGGTAGGTTTTTACGACTAAAAAGGGGAGGTTTTCCCAAAGAAAAAGCCCTCTTCTTAGCTAGAAAAGGGCCTTTTTGTTATTTCTGTGCGGATGGAGGGGGTCGAACCCACACGCCTCGCGGCGCTAGATCCTAAGTCTAGTGCGTCTGCCAATTTCGCCACATCCGCTTAGGGGTTGCAAACTTAATTGATTTTTTTAATTTTTCAGGTACTTTTTAGGCTTATGGGATCAATCCGACGATTTTTTCTAAGTAAAGCTGGTCGGTTTCGTCGAAATGTGCAAGTAGTTCACTGTCAACGTCCAATACGCCCACAATTTGACCCTCTTTGATTACGGGGACTACAATTTCAGATTTTGAAGCACTGCTGCAGGCAATATGACCAGGGAATTTTTCAACATCTTCCACAATCAATGTTTTTCCTTGTTCCCATGCGCCACCGCAAACTCCCCGACCTTTTTTTATTCTAGTGCAAGCCACAGGTCCTTGAAAGGGAGCCAGTACTAATTCATTGTCATGTACCCAATAAAAACCTACCCACCACCAGTTGAATTGTTCTTTTAAAGCCGCACTAATATTGGCAAGGTTTGCCACTAAGTTAGTTTCACCCATTAACAATCCTTCAATTTGTGGAATAAGGGATTCGTATTGTGCTTGTTTACTTCCTTTTAAAATGCTTAAATCTTCCGCCATTATATTTTTTTATTAAAAATTAAATTCAATTCTTTCTTTTCAATTCTTGCAACAAATGCAATAAATCCAACTAGCAATATAGTTGCAAATAAATAATTGAAAGCAGTATTATTGGATATCCAAAGTATGCATAAATTAATACCATATAATAAAAGTGCAATTACAAAATAAGCAATGAGCTTTTTGGTGGCATAGGGTACATAATACACTTTTTGCCCCCATTTATAACTTACAACCATCATTGTGCCATAACAAAAAAAGGTTGCCCATGCGCTTGCCATATAGCCAAATCGAGGAATGAGTAAAAAATTAATAGCTATAGTAATTACGGCACCCAATAAAGTAATCCAAGCCCCAGCCATGGTTTTATTGCTGAGTTTATACCATATACTTAAGTTATAATAAACGCCTAAAAACATATTGGCGATAAGTAAAATTGGCACTACCCGCAAGCCAACATACATGGATGGTTTGCGAATAAATAATTTCCAAATATCCAAGTATAAGACCACTCCTAAAAACATAATGCATAAGGTAATTACAAAAAATTTCATGACCCTAGCGTATGTTTTTTGTGCATTTTCAGATTGAGCCTGTTTAAAAAAGAAGGGCTCGGCACCCATTCTAAATGCCTGTATGGAGATGGTAATTAAAATGGCTAATTTATAACAAGCGCTATAAATACCCACCAATTCCTTATTGGCTTCAGGACTGCCGCCATTCGCCCACCAGCCTAACATGATGCGGTCCATGGTTTCATTAATCATGCCACCGAATCCCACTAAAATTAAGGGTAGGGCATATAGCATCATTTGGCTCCATAACTTAAAATCAATATTCAAACGCAATGCTCGAATTTCTTTTTGCAACAACAATAAAACAAATACATTTTGTAAAATATTGGCTATTAAAATATAGCCCACTTCAAACCCTTCCTTGTTTAAACTTGCTATGAAACTTTCTTTATGCGTTTTTGCGTATTCAGGTAAGAGACTAATTAGCGCATAAGTGGCCGCAATATTTATAAGTATTCCACCTACTTTGATGAATGCATATTTTTTGGGTTTGCCTTCTAATCTTAATCTAGCAAAAGGAATGGTGGTTAGCGCATCTAAAGCCACTACCCATGCAATTAGCTTTATATACTCGGGGTGTAAATTTATTTGCAATAAATTAGCAATAGGTGCGGCACCAATTAATAAGCAACTTACCAAAATGGTAGTAACCATGATCATGGAAATACTACTTGTATGGTATATTTTTTCCTCATTTTCCTTGGAGCCAAATCTGAAATAGGCCGTTTCCATTCCATGGGTAACAATGACGTTTAAAAAAGGAATAAATGAATAGACGATGGCCTGCTCCCCATAAGCCGCTTCGGTCAGCTTAAATGTTAAATAAGGGGTCAGTAAATAGCTAATAAAACGAGCTGCTATGGAACTTAATCCATACCACATGGTTTGACCTGCTAATTTTTTTATACTGCTCAAGGGATTGAAATTACAGCTAAATTAGTGAAAATAGTTTTGTTTATCTTCATGGCATAAAACCGAATGTATGAGAGTGGTAATTCAAAGGGTTTTGGAGGCAAGTGTGACCGTGGACGGTACTGTTATTGGTCAAATCCAAAAGGGGTTAATGGTGCTCGTTGGAATTGTAAATGAGGATGATACAACGGACATCGAATGGCTTTCAAATAAAATCGTAAACATGCGCATTTTTGAGGATGAAGCGGGGGTTATGAATAAAAGCCTATTGGAAGTTGGAGGCGGCATATTACTGGTGAGCCAATTTACTTTACATGCCTCTACTAAAAAAGGGAATAGGCCTTCTTATATTGCAGCGGCAAAGCCGGATATTTCCATACCCCTTTATGAACAAATGATTCTTCAGTTGGAAAAAGATTTAGGAGCCTCCATTCAAACTGGAAGTTTTGGGGCGGATATGAAAGTGGCTTTAATTAATGATGGTCCTGTGACGATCACCATTGATTCAAAAAATAAAGAATAAGGAAATGCTATAAATAGTAAAACAGCGTTGATATAAAAAACAAATAAGAAAAAATCAATCATCGAATATGTCAAATAATATAACCCTACAACAAACACAGGAACAAGTAGATCAATGGATTAAAACGGTGGGCGTTAAATATTTTAGTGAACTCACTAATTTGGGTATACTCATGGAAGAAGTGGGGGAGCTTTCTAGAATTATGGTGCGTAAGTATGGTGATCAGTCCTTTAAAAACAAGGAAGAAGAACTATTGTTGGCCGATGAAATGGCGGATGTTTTATTTGTTTTAATCTGTTTAGCAAATCAAACCGGCGTTGATTTAGCGAGTGCTTTAGAGAAAAATATGCAGAAGAAAACCAATAGGGACGCGACGCGCCATCAAAACAACGAAAAATTACATCGATAATTGATTACTCCTTATCTTTGCCCACTATGAGCAAGAACCCAACAGACAATACATTACAAGCAATTATATCACATGCCAAAGAATACGGTTTTGTATTCCCTAGCAGTGAAATTTATGACGGTTTAAGTGCCGTATATGATTACGGTCCTTATGGCGCTCAATTAAAAAAGAACATTCGTGATTACTGGTGGAATTCCATGACACAAATGAATGAAAATATTGTAGGTATTGATGCGGCTATTTTTATGCATCCTACTACTTGGAAAGCAAGCGGTCATGTGGATAGTTTTAGTGATCCATTGATTGACAATAAGGATAGTAAAAAAAGATACCGAGTAGATCATTTGATTGAAGGTCATGCGGAAAAATTAATCGAGAAAGGAGATCAGGCTGGAGCTAATCAATTAATTGCCGATATGGACGCCTTATTGGCCAATGATGATTTTGCTGGCTTGAAATCATTAATTGAATCACATAAAATAAATTGTAGTGTTAGTGGTACAGGCAATTGGACAGAGATTCGTCAGTTTAATTTAATGTTCTCTACTGAATTAGGTTCTGTAGCCGAAGATGCAAATACTATTTATTTAAGACCCGAAACGGCACAAGGCATTTTTGTTAATTTCTTGAATGTGCAAAAAACGGCAAGGATGAAAATTCCTTTTGGTATTGCACAAACAGGAAAGGCATTTAGAAATGAGATTGTAGCACGACAGTTTATATTTAGAATGCGTGAATTTGAGCAAATGGAAATGCAATTTTTCATTAAGCCGGGCACGCAAAAAGAATGGTATGAACATTGGAAAAATGAACGTATGCAATGGCATTTAAGTTTAGGCATTGATGCAGCTAAATATCGTTTTCATGACCACGTTAAATTAGCGCATTATGCCGATGCAGCTTTGGATATTGAATATGAGTTCCCTTTTGGCTTCAAGGAAGTGGAGGGTATTCATTCAAGAACTGATTTTGATTTAAGTCGTCATCAGGAGTTTAGCAAAAAGAAAATGCAATACTTTGATACAGAAATTAATCAACATTATGTTCCTTATGTAATTGAAACATCCATTGGTTTGGATAGAATGTTCTTATTGATTTTATCAAATTCATACGAAGAAGAAACAATTAACAAGGAAGACGGCACTACTGATTCAAGAGTAGTATTGCATTTGCCAGCCAAAATTGCTCCAAATAAATTAGCGATACTTCCTTTAACAAAAAAAGATGGCCTACCAGAATTAGCGAAAGAGTTAATGGATGAGTGTAAAAAATCCTTCCATTGCTTTTACGAAGAGAAAGATGCCATTGGTAAGCGCTATCGTCGCCAGGATGCAATAGGTACGCCTTTCTGTGTAACCATCGATCATCAAACAAAAGAAGATGGAACCGTTACCATTCGTCATCGTGATTCTATGACCCAGGAGCGTATCCCAATGAGTAAAGTAAAATCATTGGTATTAGAAGCAATCAACTAGTATTTGTTATAATAGTACATAAATAAAAAAGGCCTCGAATTAATCGAGGCCTTTTTTATAGAGTAGTGCATTCATCAGCCGCGTATACTTTTCCGCATTCATCAGCCGCGTATACTTTTCCGCATTCATCAGCCGCGTATACTTTTCCGCATTCATCAGCCGCGTATACTTTTCCGCATTCATCAGCCGCATTCGCGGCTTCTTAACCGAAAGATTCGAAGTGCACTTGTTTTTTATCCAAGCCCATTTCCGCCATATTTTTACGTGCATCGTCTATCATTGCCTTCCAGCCACATAACCATACATGGGCTGTTTCTTTATTATTCTTTAATAATTCTTGGTACACGGGATGTACATAACCAATATGGGAACCTGCAGGCACTTCTGTTTCTCTTGAATAACAAGGGTGGAAATGAAAGCCTGCTTCTTTAGCTTCCATTGCTTTTAGTTCTTCAATGTATAATCCGTCTTCAAATTTTCTACATCCAAAAATTAAATGAATGTTATTGTGTGGGATTTTATGTTCATGAATATAGTTAATCATCGACCTGAATGGAGCAATGCCAGTACCGGTACAAATAAAGTAAACATCATGCTCGAAATTCTTTGGAAGCGTAAATACACCCTGTGGCCCCCTTAAGGTAATTTTAGTGCCAACAGCAACTTCGTTAAACAAATAAGTAGTACCCAAGCCACCTTCTAAATGAACAATGATTAATTCAAAAGTATTGGTTCCGTTAGGTGCTGAGGCAATTGAATAACTTCTCCAACGTTTATTTTTTTGCTCATGAATGGGTAAATCCAAGGTAACAAATTGCCCAGGGATAAAGTCAAATTTTTTCAATGCAGGAATTTCGAAATAAAACTTTTTTGTATTTGGAGTTTCATTTTCAATTTTTGTAATCACAGCTTCAACCCATTCAAGTGCCATAAAATGCCTTTTAATTATTTAGTTATAAAAACTCTTTGAATATATACTTTATTGTTTGCATAAATTCTGACAAAATAAATCCCAGCATTTAAGCTAGCAATATTTACTTGTTGTGGAGCTCTTTGGTTTATCAAGTTTTCTTTTCGGAAAACCCTTTCTCCCATTGAATTAATCATTTCTAATGAAATTCCTTGGGTTTGAATATTGCTAAATTGAACATAAAATGAGTTTCCTCTAACTAAATTTTCAACAAAATCGGTTGAAGTAATTCTTAGGCTTATCTCTTTTGCATTCGCTTCTGTAACATCCGTCACCAAAATTAGCCTATTATCTGAAATATTTTGACAATCTCCCGCAATCGTTGCCACTTTGTACATCGCATTTTGAGTTGGTTTATAGGATCGATTGGTGGCTCCTTGAATCAATATATCGTTCATATACCATTGGTAAGTACTGCCTGCGCTACTTATTAAGGAATCACCTGATCTAGTTATTTCAGGTTTGGTATTGGGCGTGATATTAATAAGGGTGGCACTGCTTCTGCAATCATTGCTGCTCACTTGGGTATTATAAAAGAAGTAAAAGAAATTCTGGAAATTACTACCCGATGAAGGACCAACACTATTGCCTGTATAACTAATTATTTTATTTGGACCTAGCGGATAGGTTGGGTCTGTTGCATTATTGTTTCTGAATAAAGAAGCACTATCGCATTTTGTTAATATAATATAATCACCAGCTTGAGGGATTTTTAAATTTAAAGCATAAATCCTTCCTGTATCACCTGCCACAAATGGGGAAGCGCCTGGTGCAGGCATTGGACTACTTGCAGGAATATTTAAAGAAACAGTTTGAATAGGGAAATAGGTAAAGCTTCCATCGGTGTTCACTGTTCCTAAAGTGCCTAATATAAAATCAACTTTACCAGGATAGCCAGAATATAATTTTGTTGTTTCAATGGTAACAGCTGCTGTGGCATTTATTTTCATGTAATTACCATTAAAACTATTATAACTTCCAGTTCCTAAACTTGTATTGGTAAATGGAGGCAATGTTGCTTGATAACCCTGACTTAAATACACTCTATTAGCAGTAGAAGTGGAACTGACAATATTTCCAATTCCAATAGGATTGTACAAAGCAGTGGTATCATACCAGAAATAGTTAGTTCCTGTAACTGGATTATTGACTGCTAATCGAAGAACGTTATTACATACCACCGCATTACCTGTTGGCGGAGTTAAATCAGATGCACTCACCACATTTACACTCAAAGAATTGTTACTTGCTTTTTGGTCATTCACAATATTGGCGGATGCTGTAATGGTATAGGTTGAGCTTGGATCTATCGCAATTGGCTTTTGGAAAGTATAGGTCATGTTTTCCATTCCATTGAGTCTTCCAGTAAATGTTTCATTCACATTTAATATTGTAGTATTTCCTTTTTTAACTTCTAAACTTAAGGGGATATTACTTTGATTGGTAGATCCATTGTTAACCAATTTTATAGTAATATACTGTGCATTCTTCTTACAAACGCCCCCAGTAGGATTAATAACCTCAGCAACTTGAATGTCATTGGATGCATTAATCACTCTTAAAGTGTAATCCTGCGTCTCACCAATAGCATAAGTGCCGCAAGCATTTACATTGGCACTATTATTGGTTTCCATCGCAACGATACGCAGTTTCATTAATTTCCCATTGGTTAAGTTATTGGGTAAAGTAACAGTAGTCGTATAGTTGCCATTCAATATACCCGTACTAGTAAAAGAGGTCTCATTGCTTTCAAAAACGCCATTGTTGTTAAAGTCAATAAATCCTTTTACAAAACGGGTATTGTTAGAAGCGTCAACACTATTTAATTTAATGAATACGGACAAATTTCCACTTGGCTCACCATTAACAAACAGTTTTGAATTGTCAATATATTGATTAGTGGTATTGTTGGTAAACTGAATATTATTGATACTGATACTGTCTATTTTTGTGCCTGCAGCAGAAGAGGCAGTAGATGCACAATAGCTTGTTCCCCCCGAACCGCTGATGATTAAAGAGAAGGCTTGTTGTCCTCTGTCTAAAGTTCCTTTGTGGTTAATGCTTATTGTGTAAGTATTGCCAACAAGGGTTGAATCTAATTCTACTTTTTCAACATTGTCAACATTGTTTATTCCTCGTGTTGCAGCATTATCAGGAGCGGCGCTGTTTAATATCCAAGGATAAAAAATTTCCGTCCCTCTTTTAATGACTAAATCTAAATCATTTACCAATCGGCGAGTGGTATCATTCAATACACTGGAAGATGTTCCTTTTACATCGGTCCATACCAGGGTAGCTTTAAGTGGTTTGTTGCCTGAAGCGATAATGGTATAATTGGCTGTTTGCCCATTTTGTAAATTATTTTCGTAAACCAAGTCGCTACTCGTTGCGCCATTATTGCTCGTTAATGCATTGCTTAAAACAGTGGCAGCTTCTGCGTTGTTTAAAATGCCCCAGCCGTGTTTATAATCAGGTCCCGGAGCAGCTCCTGCTTCATTTGCTGTATGAATAGCAAGTGCTTTGACTGTAGCTGATCTAATAAATTTATTAGGACTCAATCTTTGACTTAATTCTTGTAACAATAAAAGTGATCCTGCTGCACCAGGGGCAGCCATTGAAGTTCCACTTAAGTATGCATAACTTGAGTCGTTGGCGCTCATGGAAGAGTAAACCGATAAACCTTGTGTCACAATATCGGGTTTAATTCTACCGTCATCGGTGGGTCCCCATGAACTAAAATTGGTGACAACTGCATCGCTAGGTTTTTGGTAGCCAGCACTTATTTGTCCTATGGCACCTACGGTTAAAATATTTTTTGCGTTTGCTTCTGTTGGAAGAATACCAAATGAATTATTACTGCTTAAACTATCAGGTCGATTGCCAGCGTTGTACATTTTCCCACTTTGATCTCTTCTCCAGTAAACACTTCCAACCGCTGGCCCTGTGCTGTTTCGGTTATTCCCAGCAGACTTTACAATTAAATAAAAAGGCGCGTTATATGCGATAGAATCAAAGGTTTGTGCACCTGATTCATAAAGTCCAAATCTATAATCTTCTTTTTCGTTCCATCTTCCATTGTATTCCCATCTAGAAGAATCACTATTGTAATCCCAGCCAGCTACTGTGCCATAAGAATGATTCGAAATTAATAAGCCAGCTGCAGCGGCGTTGGCCATTTCTGCTTCGTCATTGTTCCAATCATAGGCGAATGCACCTTTTACGCCATATGCCATTCCTTTTGCCAATGGGTTAACCCCTTTCCCTATAACAATACCAGCTACATGGGTAGGATGATCCACCACTTTACTCGCGTTGTCTTTTAAGGTAAGTCGTCCGGCAAATTCTTTATGCGTTAGTTTGGGGGAAGATTCATCCCATACACCAATTCGATTGGTGATACTATCACTAGAACCACTTAAATTAAAACCGGTAATTCCTCCAGGCCACAATTGATTTGTGTTTACCGTAATGGCATGCACAGGATCATTATAGGTGGTATAGTAAATGGGTTGCCCAGCAGCATCAACACCCATTAGACTTACTACTTGATTTTTGCCCGATTTATATTGAACAGGCCAACCCTTTTCTTTTGATTTAATAATGGCTTCAGTAAAACTGGCCCTTGAGGTTGCTTCAAGTGCTTTTGCTGTATTGTTCAATAAAGTTTTTTTAGTTTCAGTTTGTGCAAAAACACTGCTCAGCATAAAACTACTTACTGCAAGTAAAAAAAATGATTTAAGCATTATATTGTATTAATATGACGAAAGACAATTTAGTTCCTTTAAAAATACAATGAAATCTCGGTATATTTTAGTGTATTTTTATATAAATTCTTGCTATGAATAAATGGATAAGCTATTGTATCATGGGAAGCCTCTTTTTCCCTCTATTTTCCTGTAAAAGTCAGCAAATTGTTCAAGATAAACCCAATTTTATAGGTTCGATATATGAACAAAAATTCAACTCAATGCCCGGAAATGGCAGGGGTAGTGGAAAAGGTGCGCCCATGGCCACTAGTTTACATATTTATAAAGCCACTCAACTCAATCAATTGGATAGCTTGACCGGTTCTTTTTGTAGCCGAATTAATGGCGATTCAATTACGACCATTCAATCTAATTCCATGGGACAATTTAACGCAAGATTAAAGCCAGGGAAGTACAGCGTTTTTGTAAGGGCTGAGAATGCATATTATATTCCTTTTTTTTCTGGAACTGCATGGACCGCCTTATTTGAAATTAAGGCAGATACGCCTACGAATTTAGATATTATTGTACGCGGAAGTACAAATTCTCAGTAAAGTAAGAATAGGAATGGTATCTTTGCGGGGTTGGTATGAATGAACAATCTTTGTTTGAGCGTTTACAAAAATCCCCCCTCCTAAATAATTTGGTGGGCAGGATTGCTGTGTCCAATGGGAATGAAAATCCTTTTCAAGTATTTCTTCAAAATTTAAATGGTTCGGCTGCAGCATTTGTATTGCAATCTATTTTTAGCAATGAAAAAACAAGTCATTTAAACCATTTAATTGTTTTAAATGACGCTGAAGAAGCAGCTTATTTTTTTAATTCTATTGAGAGTGTAACAGCAGCTTTAGACTTATTTTATTTCCCCTCCTCATTTAAGTCACCTCATAATTTTAGTGTATTAAATCCTTCGCATGTAATGTTAAGAACGGAGGCGTTGACCAAGATTTCAATGGGTGGGAATAAAAAAATTATCGTTACTTATCCAGAAGCGTTGTTTGAAAAAGTAGTATTGGCTAAAACTTTGCAACAAAATATTATTCAAATTAAAACCAATGACAATCTTAACTTGAATGCATTAATGCAACAAATGGTTGATTATGGTTTTGAAAGAACTGATTTTGTTTATGAGCCAGGACAATTTGCTTTAAGAGGAGGCATTTTAGATATTTATTCTTTTGGTAATGAAAAGCCCTATCGTATCGAATTATTTGGGGAAGAAGTAGATAGTATTCGACTTTTTGATCCTGCTTCGCAATTAAGCGAAAGAAAATTATTGCAAGTAAATATCATCCCCAATGTAACAACACAATTTGAGGACACCGAAAAAATTCCGCTTTTGGATTTTTTAGCCACGGATACCATTGTTTGGTTAAAGGATTGGGAATTGACTAAGCAAAAAGGGTTGGATCAATATGAAGCTTTGGAAACCTTTGTCACGCATCACGCTGCAATGAATAAAGCAGATGATGCGGATCCACATAAAAAAGAATCGCATATTGATGATTTTGAAAAAGTAGAAACAACCGAAAAGCGATTATGCGCTCATACCCTTATAGAGTGGGGATTTCATGCACATTTAACCCAAGAAAAAATTGCCTTTAACACACAGTCTCAACCTACTTTCAATAGACAATTTCAATACTTGATTGCTAATTTGCAAGAATTAGAAAAGCAAGGCTATGCCTTATATTTATTTGCAGAACAAGCAAAGCAATTAGAAAGATTACATGCGATTTTTACTGATTTAAAAACAGATATTCAATTTACACCTATTGTAAAAAGCATTCATGAAGGATTTATTGACCATGACCATAAAATGGTTTGTTATACCGATCATCAAATTTTTCAACGCTATCATAAGTATAAAGTAAAACAAGCGTATAGTAAAAGCAAGGCCATTACTTTAAGAACTTTACGTGATTTACAACCCGGCGATTATGTAACCCATATCGATCACGGCGTTGGAGTATATAGTGGTTTGCAAAAAATTGAGGTGAATGGACATACGCAGGAAGCCGTGCGCATCATTTATAAGGACAGCGATATTTTATATGTGAATATTAATTCATTGCATAAAATATCCAAATATACTGGTAAGGAAGGGGCACCCCCTAAAGTCAATAAATTAGGTTCGGATGCTTGGGTAAAATTAAAAGACAAAACCAAGGCTAAAGTAAAAGCCATTGCTTTTGATTTAATTAAATTATACGCACATCGTAAAGCACAATCGGGCTTTGCTTTTACGCCAGATAATTATATGATACATGAATTGGAAGCTTCGTTTATGTATGAGGACACGATTGATCAGGCCAAAGCGATTGCCGATGTGAAAAAGGACATGGAGCAAGCTTCCCCTATGGATAGATTGGTATGTGGAGACGTAGGTTTTGGAAAAACCGAAGTAGCCATACGTGCTGCATTTAAAGCCGCCATTGATGGAAAACAAGTGGCGGTATTGGTTCCTACCACTATTTTGGCATTTCAACATTATAAAACATTTAAGGAGCGTTTAAAGGATTTTCCAGTAACAGTGGATTATATCAATCGATTTAAATCTTCCAAGGAGAAAAAAGAAACGATTGAAAAAGTAAAAGAGGGCAAGATTGATATATTGGTAGGCACGCATGGTATTTTAGGAAAAGAAGTGGGCTTTAAGGATTTAGGTTTGATGATTATAGATGAGGAGCAAAAATTTGGTGTAGCCCATAAGGAGAAATTAAAAACCTTGAGGACGACAGTAGATTGTTTAACACTTACGGCAACACCTATTCCAAGAACCCTGCATTTTAGTTTAATGGGAGCAAGGGACTTAAGTATCATTAACACAGCTCCTGCTAACAGACAACCTATACATACTGAAGTACAAGTGTTTCATGAGGATGTGATTAGAGAAACAATTTATTATGAAACTGAGCGAGGAGGGCAAGTATTTTTTATACATAATCGCGTACAGGGATTGCCTGAAATGTGTGCAATGATTCAAAAATTATGTCCGGACTTAAGTATTGGCTTTGCGCATGGACAATTGGAAGGACATCAGTTAGAAGAAAAGATTTTAGACTTTATTGAGCGTAGGTATGATGTGCTGGTATGTACCAATATAGTAGAGAGTGGGGTGGACATACCTAATGTAAATACCATTATCGTAAACAATGCACATCATTTTGGTTTAAGTGATTTACACCAATTAAGAGGAAGGGTGGGACGTAGCAATAGAAAAGCCTTTTGCTATTTATTGGCACCGCCCATAAGTACTTTACCCGACGATTCTAGAAAACGCTTACAAACCCTCGAGCAGTTTAGTGATTTAGGAAGTGGATTTCAAATTGCTATGCGGGACTTAGATATTAGAGGAGCGGGTAATTTATTAGGTGGTGAGCAAAGTGGATTTATGGCAGAGATTGGGTTTGAAATGTACCAGAAAATTTTAGCCGAAGCGGTTAGGGAATTAAAACGTTCGGACTTCCAGGAATTATTTCAAGAAGAAATTAGCAAGCAGGACGATTTTGTTTCGGATTGTACCATTGATACAGATTTGGAAATTATGATTCCGGATAGCTATGTTGAAAATATAGGAGAAAGGCTTTCCTTATATACGCGATTAGATCAGTCCGAGGATGATGCCGAATTAGCAAATATGAAATTGGAATTAACGGACCGATTTGGTCCTTTACCTGCTCCAGTGAATGATTTATTTGTAACGATTCAATGTAGAAGATTAGCCATAGCATTAGGTTTTGAGAAGATGACCTTGAAGGACGAGACCATGCGTTGCTTTTTTATAAATAGGCCTGATTCCCCTTATTTTGAAAGTGATACTTTCAAAAATTTATTAGCCTTTACCAATACTTCCATGAACAATGCCCACTTTAAACAAGTGGGAAAAACTTTTATACTCGTTATTAAAGATATTAAGGGAATGGAAGCTTGTTATCGCACATTGACCAAAATGTACAATGGGATCATGAGCATATAAAAAAAATCGAGGCCACCGTTGAAGGTGACCTCGAAAAATTCATAAGAGGATATTTAGCGTGCCCTTATATTTGTGTAAAGGACGCGTTAAAACTAAAATCCTTTTTTAGCTACACCATCAGCAATTGCTTTTAAAGCATTTGCTTCGCTCATGATAGCAGCCATTTTATTTCCTTTACCATCGTGACCGCCTGCCATGTAACCGCCTTTAGCAGTTTTAGTAATTACAGCGTCATGCATTGGTACATTTTTTTCTTTTGTTTTTAAGCAATAAGCTTTGATCATTTTTGAAGTGTCCATTTTGTATAAATTTTAGTGTTAAAATTGCTGAATTGAAAGTAGGTTATTTATTGTGATTCCTTTTAGATTAAGATTGATTTTTTGTTAAAAAACACCTTTTTTAGGCCTAAATCATGGTTTAGACGTCAATTTTAGCATATTTAGCATGACTTTCAATGAATTCTCTACGCGGAGCCACTTCGTCACCCATTAACATACTAAAGATGCGATCTGCCTCGGCAGCACTATCAATAGTCACTTGTTTTAGGGTTCTGCGACTTGGATCCATGGTTGTTTCCCATAACTGGTCGGCGTTCATTTCACCCAGACCCTTGTAACGCTGAATAGTCACTGAGCTGTCATTTCCACCCCCTAATTTTACGATTAAATCTTTTCGTTGTTCATCACTATATGCATATTCTTGATCCTTCCCTTTCTTTACTAAATACAAAGGAGGTTGTGCAATATATACATAACCATTTTGAACTAGCTCCTTCATATACCTAAAGATGAAAGTTAAAATCAATGTAGCAATGTGAGATCCATCCACGTCGGCATCGGTCATAATGATTAACTTATGGTAACGCAATTTTCCAATGTTCAATGCTTTTGGATCTTCGGGTGTTCCCACCGTTACGCCCAAAGCAGTGTACATATTTCTAATTTCCTCGTTCTCATAAATTTTATGTTCCATTGCTTTTTCAACGTTCAGGATTTTACCACGTAATGGTAAAATGGCTTGATAGCTACGGTCACGTCCTTGCTTTGCTGTTCCACCTGCCGAGTCTCCTTCCACTAAGTACAACTCACATCTTTCAGGATCTCTTTCTGAACAATCGGCTAATTTACCTGGTAAGCCACCGCCCGATAAAACGGTTTTTCTTTGTACCATGTCACGTGCTTTCTTGGCTGCAACACGCGCTTGGGCGGCTAATATAATTTTTGAAATAACGTATTTCGCTTCCTTAGGATTTTCCTCCAAATAGGCTTCCAATGCGCGTCCTACAGTAGTTTGTACCACACCACTTACCTCGCTATTACCTAGTTTTGTTTTAGTTTGACCTTCAAATTGAGGTTCTGGCACTTTCACGGAAATGATGGCACTTAATCCTTCTCTAAAGTCATCCCCTTCTACCGTTACTTTTGCTTTATCAAATAGACCTTCCTTATCGCCATAACTTTTAAACACACGTGTTAAAGCTGTTCTAAAACCAGTAACGTGTGTACCACCTTCGATGGTATTGATATTGTTTACGTAAGAGAAAATGTTTTCTTTAAAATCATCGTTGTAAGTTAAAGCCACTTCCACCATCACATTAGATGTTTCATCTAATCCTTCAACATACAAAGGGGAACTAATGATTGGATTTCTGTTGGCGTTCTTATCTAACATTTGAACGAATTCAATGATACCCCCTTCACTATAAAAATTATTCGTGTAGGGTTGACCATCCTCGCCTAACTCTCTTAAATCCGTTAAAGTGATACTTATGCGCTTATTCAAATAAGATAATTCACGTAAACGACCTTCTAAAATTTCTTTCTTATAAACTGTTTCTTGGAAAATGCTAGCATCAGGCCAAAAATGAACATGGGTACCTGTTTTTTCACTAGTTCCTGTTTCTCTTACAGCATATTTTGGCACACCAATGCTATATTCTTGTTCAAAGATTTTTCCTTCTCTTTGAACGGTCACCAATAATTTAGTACTTAATGCATTTACACAACTCACTCCCACACCGTGTAAACCACCAGATACTTTGTAGGTGTTTTTATCAAACTTACCCCCTGCGTGTAGCACGGTCATTACTACTTCCAATGCAGATTTTTTCTCCTTAGAGTGCATTGCTGTTGGGATACCACGACCGTTATCTTGAACGCTTATGGAATTGTCTTTGTGAATGGTTACTTCGATGTGTGAGCAATAGCCAGCCAAAGCCTCATCAATCGAGTTATCTACCACCTCATAAACAAGGTGGTGCAAACCTTTGGAGCCCACATCTCCAATATACATTGCGGGTCTTTTTCTTACCGCCTCCAAGCCTTCTAATACCTGGATACTATCGGCGCCATAATTCTTGTTTTCGGCCGAATCGGGGGATTGTAAATCTTCTGACATAATTAGAGCAATTTTTGTTTTTATAGGGCGTTTTAAACGCATACAAACTTAAGAAAATTAAGCAGTGAGATAGTCGATTTTAACCGTTTTAGTTATCCCCAAAATCCATGCACTGTGAATTATTTAAAGGCCAAAAATGAGGCTAAAAATGGCCTTTAAATGGCATTTTTTTTATGCACTCGGGTCCCTATGAAAAAATAATTATAAATGGGCCTTAATTGTCATTATTTGGTCATTTTTTGCAGGTTAAATTTTCCTTTGGTTGAACCTTTTGGGGTGCTTTAATGTTTATACATTAATTTTGTGACTGTGATACAAGCTTTAGACATATTAAAACAAGTAAATAAACCTGCTGAATTTGCAGGAATGGCCTTGTTATGGCATAAGGATCAGCATATACCCGGTTCCACACAATATAGCATCAAGCGATACTATGCGCAAGAAAACTGGAATACCGAAGACATGGGTATGTTTATCTATCACTTTAATCAAGACCAACCCCAGGATAATTTTTTAGAATTGCGTTTTTGTATTTCTGGTAATAGGTATTGCGACAATAAAATTTGTGGTGATTGCAATCAATTACCCACGGAAGAATGTGCTGGTCCATTGAGAACAGTGGATGTGTTTTCTTTCCATTTTACAAGTACATTTTTACATCAGTTTTTACACAATGTAAAATTAACCACCACAAAGGATGAAGTGTTGGCTTTTAAACATCCTAATGCGTTTACTAAATTATTTCCTTTAAGTATCCGCAAGCGCAAAACATTGGATGGTGTGTTAAACCATAGCTATACAGGTTCCTTAGAGAATATTTTTATCAATGCAAAAATTCATGAATTGCTATTGCAAAGCTTGGATGTAATTGTAGATGATGAAAAAGAAGAAGGGTTTACTTGTAAATTTTTAGCAGACGATCGTGGAAAGGAGAGTATTTATCAAGCACGTGAAATTTTATTGCAACATATTGGCGACCCCATTACGATTAAAGAATTGAGTCGCAAAGTAGCCATGAATGAGTGCTATTTAAAGAAAGGGTTTAAAGAAATTTTTGGCACTACTATATTTGATTTTTACCAACAACAAAGAATGGAACATGCAAAGTATTTGTTGTATGAGAAATCCTTAAGTGTTACTGATGTTTCAGCATTATTAGGGTATTCTTCTATTTCCCATTTTTCAGCTGCTTTCAAAAAGCATACAGGCTTAAAACCTTGCGAGTTACTTAACTAATCAAGCCTTTTTAATTGATTTAATGGGATCGCCCAATCAATAATCCTTTACCCATTCGATTTATTAATTTATCCAACGGTTTTTTTAGTTATTTTTATTTTCTAAAATATTACTATGCGCCATTTATTTGCCATTGCGATTGTTTTTTTATGCAGTTCTTGCATTAACCAAAGAGTGGATTTAATTGTGCACCATGCACAAATTTATACAGTGAATAATGATTTTGCAACGGCAGAAGCCATGGCAGTGCAGGACGGTAAAATTGTGGCAATAGGCACGAATGACGAAATTTTAAAAGAGTATAAATCCGATAGCGTAGTAGATGCAAAGGGTGCGCCGGTGTATCCTGGTTTTATTGATGCACATGCCCATTTTGTAGGCTATGGACAATCCCTATATGCGGTGGATTTAATGTTTGTACCCACTTGGGAAGAAGCCATAGCAAGAGTAAAAGATTTTGCTGCAAAGCATCCAGGTAAAAGCTGGATAAGAGGAAGAGGTTGGGATCAAAATCGTTTTCCCGGCAAACAGTTCCCCACCAATGCGGAGTTAAATGCGTTGTTTCCAGATCGCCCAGTATTATTAGAAAGAGTGGATGGTCATGCAAGTATTGCCAATGATTTTGCTTTGAATTTGGC
The DNA here is from genome assembly GCA_947457075.1 of Bacteroidota bacterium. Taxonomy (GTDB): domain Bacteria; phylum Bacteroidota; class Bacteroidia; order Chitinophagales; family Chitinophagaceae; genus Sediminibacterium. The sequence continues at coordinate 27,162 of CANGUG010000007.1, read as the reverse complement.
AGGGGTGAAGCCAGGCCAAACCATGGTAGGCGGACAGTTTATGATGCAAAATGGAAAGCTCACTGGCTTATTAATTGACAATGCAGTGGGAGTAGTGGAGCGCAATGTGCCCAAAGCTACCAGCGATGATTATAAAAATTGGTTAACTGCTGCACAGCAAAATTGTTTTGCCACTGGGTTAACTACCATAACGGATTGTGGTTTAAGTCCTGATGATATTGATCAAATTGATGCGTTGCAAAAAAGCAATGAGCTAAAAATGCGTTTGTATGTAATGTTAAGCGATAAATCATCTTCCTATAGTTCAAAATATTTTACAGGAGGTGGCTATACCACTGATCGCTTGTTTGTGAAAGGGGTAAAAGTATATAGTGATGGGGCATTGGGTAGCAGAGGTGCTTGTTTATTGCATGCCTATACTGATAAGTTGGGATGGAATGGTTTTTTATTAAGCAGTAAGGCGCATTTTGATTCGATTGCCGCTAAATTAATTAATACCGATTTCCAAATGTGTACCCATGCAATTGGAGATAGCGCCAACCGTACTATTTTAAACGTGTATGCAAAATATTTGAAAGGGAAAAATGATAAACGCTGGAGAATTGAACATGCGCAAATTGTTAACCCGGCTGATTTTCATTTATTTGGTGACAACAGTATTATCCCCTCTGTACAACCTACACATGGTACTAGCGATATGTATTGGGCAGAAGACAGGCTAGGTAAAGAAAGACTAAAAGGGGGCTATGCTTATAAACAATTATTGGAACAAAATAATTGGTTGCCTTTGGGAACAGATTTCCCTGTGGAGGAAATTAATCCCTTTAAAACTTTCTTGGCTTCGGTGGCAAGACAGGATAGCAAAGGTTTTCCTGCAGGAGGCTTTCAAATGGAAAATGCCTTAACACGTGAACAAACCATTCGAGGAATGACCATATGGGCGGCAAAAGCCAATAGAATGGAAAAAATAGTGGGTTCATTAGAAGTGGGTAAAAAGGCTGACTTTATTATTTTGGACAAGGACTTAATGAAAGTGCCTACAGACAGTATCTTACATATTAAAGTGAAAAACACTTATGTGAATGGGGAAAGAGTTTATTAGGAATGATTTTATTTTTATCGGGTCCACCAAATTCAATTAATCAATATCACATGAAAAAAATAGTTTTAATCACGGCGCTTTTATTTTTTATGACATCTTGTTTACAGGCACAACAAAATGGGTCATCTAATAATGTTTATTCAAAATCTATCTTTTTTGAATTGGGTGGACCAGGCTTGGCTTCGGTCAATTACGATATGCGTTTTAACAAAACTGGACAGGGGCTAGGATTCAGGGCAGGTATTGGAGGCATCCCCGATTATGATGTAAACTTACTCACTATTCCGGTGGGCTTAAATTATATTGCTTCCAAGGACAATAGAAACTTCTTTGAATTTGGTGCTGGTTTTACCATTATTACGGTCAACCCCGATGATAGCGGCATATTTAGTGGAAGTTTTGGACACACAACCTTTGGCTATCGTTTACAACCCAAGGATGGGGGCTTTACCTTTAGAGCCACCATGAATCCTGTGATTACAGAGGACGGTATATTTCCTTTTTATGGAGGAATTGGTTTTGGCTGGAAGTTTTAATTAAAGTCCAACCATATCCTTAGGCACTACCCATGCATCAAACTCCTCAGGAGTAACATAACCTAATTTCACCGCCATTTCTTTTAAAGTAGTGCCTTCCTTATGTGCTTTTTGTGCAATCTCAGCCGATTTATAATAACCAATTTTTGTATTTAAGGAAGTCACCAACATTAAACTGTTGTTTACATGCTTATTAATATTTTCTTCGATGGGTGCTAATCCAATAGCACATTTTTCATTAAAGCTCATACATCCATCCCCAATTAATCTTGCACTATGTAAGAAATTATAAATCATTACTGGTTTGAAAACATTCAATTCAAAGTGTCCCATGGAGCCACCTACATTAATAGCCACATCATTACCCATTACCTGTGCTGCAATCATGGTTAACGCTTCTGATTGAGTTGGGTTTACTTTACCTGGCATAATGGATGAACCTGGTTCATTGTCAGGAATAAATAATTCACCAATTCCGCTTCTTGGTCCTGAGGATAGCATGCGCACATCATTGGCGATTTTCATTAAACTCACTGCCACTGTTTTCAATGCACCATGTGATTCTACAATCGCATCATGTGCAGCCAATGCTTCAAATTTATTTTCGGCAGTTACAAATGGCAAACCTGTTAAGTTAGCAATATGCTTTGCTACATTTTCGGAATATCCTTTTGGAGTATTGATACCTGTACCTACAGCAGTTCCACCCAATGCCAATTCGCTTAAATGTGCAAATGTATTTTCAATGGCTTTTAATCCATGTTTTAATTGACTTGCATAACCACTAATTTCTTGGCCTAAAGTAAGTGGGGTTGCGTCCATAAAATGCGTACGTCCAATTTTTACAATATGCATAAACTCCGCACTTTTTGCATCCAATGTATTTTTTAAAGTAGTAATACCTGGAATAGTTACTTCTCTCAAAATTTTGTAGGCTGCAATATGCATTGCGGTTGGGAAAGTATCATTGGATGACTGTGATTTATTTACATCGTCGTTTGGATGAATAAATTTCTCTTTATCAGTAAGGCTACCTCCATTTATCACATGAGCACGATAGGCAATTACCTCGTTCATGTTCATATTGCTTTGTGTACCACTTCCGGTTTGCCATACGACTAATGGAAATTGATCATCTAATTTTCCGGCTAAAATTTCGTCACATACCTGACCAATTAAATCACATTTTTCTTTTGGTAAAACACCTGCATCATAATTGGTTAAAGCTGCCGCTTTTTTTAAGTAAGCAAATGCACGAATTATTTCTTTCGGCATTCTATTAATGTCTTCTGCAATTTTAAAATTCTCAATACTTCTTTGTGTCTGTGCACCCCAATAAACATGAGCAGGTACTTTTACTTCACCCATTGTGTCTTTCTCAATTCTGTATTCCATATAAGGTATTTTTAGCTACCGCAAAGGTAAGACTCCCAAATTAAATTTAGGGCAAGAAATTGAAGTAAAACTTGCTAAAGAGGGTAGCTTGAACCAACTAAAATCATGCTATCGATTGCATAATGCCAATTGGATTAGTGGCCCTTAAAATGCGGCTTTCTTTTTTCTTTAAAGGCGGCAATACCTTCTTTGGCGTCATCACTTGAAAAGCAATCGCCAAATAAATTAGCCTCCACATCATACCCATTTACCGATTCATCCCATACCGCATTAATCGCTTTTATGGAATTACCCACTGCAATGGCAGATTTTTCGTGCACCACTTTTAATATTGAAAATGCTTTGTCTAATAATTCGGTTTGCGGCACCACGTAATTGACTAGGCCATAATTCATGGCTTGGGTTGCATTAATGGTTTTTCCTGTGATAATTAATTCCATCGCCCTGCCTTTGCCTACACGCTGTGTTAATCGCTGAGAACCCCCGTACCCAACCATGATACCCAAATTCACTTCGGGCTGTCCAAATATGGCACTCTCGGAGGCAATTACAAAATGGCAACTCATGGCCAATTCACAACCGCCACCCAATGCAAAACCATTTACACAAGCGATAATCGGTTTAGGGGAATGTTCAATTTTAGCAAATACCGCTTGCCCTCTTTTTGCTACGGCAATGGCTTCTTCTTTTGAAAGCGCTTCAAATTCCATAATATCTGCACCCGCTACAAAACTTTTTAATCCAGCACCGGTAATGACTACGCTTTTTATTTCTGGAAATTTATATACTCGATCCAACACTGCATCTAGGTCATTGATTACTTGTTTATTTAAAGCATTTAAAACATCAGGACGATTAATGGTAATGATCAAAGTATGATCTTCCATTTTTGTAAATAAAGTTTGGAAAGACATATAGAAGCATTTTTTAAGTGAAGAAAGCAATTTTATTTTCTGTGTGTTGCTACCCAATTTTTTATGTAGTCTGCAATATCACTGGTATTGGCACCAGGGCTAAACAGGGTTCCAATACCCATTGCACTTAAAGTGGCATTGTCCTCCTCGGGAATAATACCCCCACCTGTAAGTAAGGTATTGGTTAATCCTTTTTCTTGCATCAATTGATATACTTTCGGGAAAATAGTCATGTGCGCGCCCGATAAAATACTAATCCCAATGGCGTCCACATCTTCTTGCAATGCTGCTTGAACAACCATCTCTGGACTCTGTCTTAGCCCAGTGTAAATTACTTCCATACCTGCATCTCTTAATGCAGAAGCAATTACTTTGGCACCTCGATCATGGCCATCCAGGCCTACTTTTGCTACTAATACTCTAATTGGTTTCTCTGCGCTCATTCGGATTTATTTTAGCATGCTTAGTGTTGACAAGTTACACCAATTCTATGATAATAATTGCAAGCTATATTGAATTCTTGCAATGGTTTCTTTTAGCTCAATGGTTTCTACAATTTCAAAAACCCCGGGTCCAAATTTGCCTCCCACCAACATAATTCTAAATGGCAACATTAATTCACCTGGCTTTAATTCGTGCTTGGCTACTAAATCTTTAAACGCGGCTTCTAAATCAATAGCAGGAGCAGTAATTACACCGCTTTCAATTTTGCTATTATATATTGCCGCCAACTCGGTAAAGAATTCAGTTTTTTTAGCGTCCCATTTTGGTGCAACACTGGCGGTATCAATTTGGGTAGGCGCTTTAAAATAAAAACTGGACTGTGTAATAAAATCAGGCAATAATTGACATCGTTCTTTGACCAATCCAATGACTTTAACTAAATAGGCTTTATCATGTATTTCAATGCCTTCTTTATCAAAATAGGGTTGCACTAAAGCAGCTAATTTTTCATTCTCCATTTTCTTTATCCACTCTCCATTAAACCACTTTGCTTTTTCGTAATCAAATTTAGCGCCGCCTTTATGCACTCTATCCAAAGAGAATCCTGCAATCAATTCTTCGATGGTATATATTTCCTTATCGGTTCCATCATTCCATCCAAGCATTGCCAATAAGTTCACAAATGCTTCGGGAACAAATCCACGCTCTTTAAAACCAATAGTTGTTGTGTTGGTATTGGGGTCAAACCAATCCATGGCAAACACCGGAAACCCTAAACGTTCTCCATCTCGCTTACTTAATTTCCCATTGCCATCAGGCTTTAAGATTAAAGGAAGATGCGCCCATTTTGGCATTTGCTCTAAGCCAAATAAATATTTCCATAACAATACATGCACCGGTGCACTAGGCAACCATTCTTCCCCTCTAAAAGCATGCGTAATTTTCATTAAATGATCATCTACCACCACCGCAAGGTGATACGTAGGCATACCGTCGGCTTTTAATAAAACCTTATCGTCCACCATATTGGTATCAAAGCTTACCTGCCCTCTAATCACATCTTCCAAACTTACTTCCTCATTTTCTGGCACTTTAATTCTAATAACATGCGGTGTATTATTTTTTAATAATTCATCTACCTCTTCTTTTGAAAGGGACAATGAATTTTTCATGTCCATTCGATGGGCACGACTGTATTGAAAATTAGGTACTTCTTTACGTTTGTTGTCTAAATCCTCCGGGGTATCAAATGCATAATAAGCATTGCCTTGGGCAATTAATTTATCGGCATATTGTTTATACATGGCCTTGCGTTCGCTTTGGCGATAAGGTCCATAAGGGCCACCATGCAATGGACTTTCATCAGGTGTTAAACCACACCAAGCTAAAGTATCTTGAATATATTGTTCTGCTCCGGGGACAAAACGGGTTTGGTCAGTATCCTCAATTCTTAGAATAAATTCTCCGTTATTGTGTTTGGCAAATAAATAATTGAATAAAACGGTTCTAACACCCCCCAAATGTAAACCGCCTGTGGGAGAGGGGGCAAATCGAACTCTAACCTTTGCGTCCATACTTTACTTCATTTTTACAAAGATAATATTCATACGGGCAAAAGAACTATTTATCTTTGGGTATGTATTTGATTAAAACACCTTTTTGGCTGCGTGCATTTTATCCAAAATGTATATGGAATATTCCCTCCAAGGAAAAGGTGATTTATTTAAGTTTTGATGATGGGCCGCATCCTGAAGCAACCCCTTTTGTTTTAGCTGAATTAAAAAAATACAATGCAAAAGCTACTTTTTTTTGCATTGGGAATAATGTACTCAAACACCCCAATATTTATGAGTCCATTTTAATTGAAGGGCATGCAGTAGGGAACCATACCTATGATCATTTAAATGGATGGAATACACCTGCCAATATTTATATCGACAATATTAAAGACGCTACTAATTTAATTGACAGTAATTTATTCAGACCTCCTTACGGGCGCATTACCCAAAAACAAATTCGCCAATTGAAATCTGCCCCTCATCTCCCTAACAAAATAATTATGTGGGATGTATTGAGCGCCGATTTTGATAAGACATTAAGTGGAGAAGATTGTGCACGCAACGTAATTAAACATACCCAACCTGGATCCATTATTGTATTTCATGATAGTCAAAAAGCATGGGATAGAATGTCCATTGCTTTACCCATGGTATTGGACTATTTTTCCAAACGGGGATATCGTTTTGAAAGCATTTTTTAAATGTTTTTAGCCTTAATTTTTCCAAAAAAAAGAAGGCCAAGGTAGAAACCTCGGCCTGTATAATCCGTACCCTATAAAAAACAAAAAGATAAAGTCTGTACTAATAAGACCTATCGTCCAAGTGCTAAAACGATGAAATAAATAGTTTTAGTATGTAAGGTGAAAAAAAAACCTTTTTTTTGCATGAATAAGCAGTCATTTATGCGTTTTATAGACACTCATGCTCATATTTACGACGATACCATCCTGCCTGAAATAGAAGCTATTTTAAAAAATGCTGCTTCTAATGGGGTAGAAAAAATTCTGATGCCAGGCATAGATAGTAGTTGTATTGATAATATGTTGTCATTGGAGGCCAATTATCCGGATTCCTGCATTGCCATGATGGGTTTACATCCCTGCTATGTAAAGGAAAATTATCTTTCAGAACTAGCAATTGTGGAACAATGGCTGGCGAAAAGAAAATTTGTGGCCATTGGTGAGATTGGCTTGGATTTTTATTGGGACAAAACTTTTACCGAACAACAATACAAGGCTTTTGAAATTCAAATGCAATGGGCCATCGATTATAATACCCCTATAGTCATTCATACACGCAATGCGATGGGAGAAACCATTGAAGCCGTGAAACCTTTTGCAAAAAAAGGACTACGCGGGGCTTTTCATTGCTTTAGTGGGAGTAAGGAGTCGGCGCAGCAAATTATTGATATGGATTTTTATCTAGGTCTTGGTGGCGTATTAACCTATAAAAATGCAGGGGTAGCAGAAGCAATTAAAGAGATTCCAATGGAGTATTTGTTTTTAGAAACAGATGCCCCTTATTTACCTCCTGTCCCTTATAGAGGAAAAAGAAATGAGCCTGCCTTTATGCTAGAAGTGGCAAAAAAATTAGCAGAAATAAAAGAAATGCCTTTGCACGAAATTGCCGCCATCACTACCGCCAATGCGGAAAGGTTGTTTGGGATTTAAATGCCTTTGAATTTGTAAGCTTACTCGAAAATAAAATTATTCGAATACTGTGCTTTATTGTCCAAGTTTTGGTATTGCTCAAAAGTAAATTCAGCGATGGGTAATTGGGCTGTACCACAAATAAACTTTCCGCTGTAACCTAATTGGGTTAAAAATGCAATGGTTTCTAAAACCCTTTCTTTGCCTACATGTACCGCTTCAATTTCAACAATTATTTTAGGCTTGTATTTTTGTAAAATTTGAATTGCGCCTTTAAATACTTTTAATTCATTTCCTTCTACATCAATTTTTAAAACATCGGGTTTTATTTGGTGCTTTACACAGTATTGGTCCATCGATGTAGTGTGTACCGTTTCCGTTTTGCTAACTGCTCCTAAATTATGTTGCTCATAAATGGTAGCACTAGGGGAGGAGGATTGGCCAGTTAAGTTGGAAGGGATATAAAGCGTTGCGGTAGCATCGTTATCAGACAAAGCTATATTGTTAATGGTCACATTATCCCAGCGCATGATGGGTTTCATTTTTACCAAATAAGCATATAAAAGGGATTGAGGTTCAAAAGCATGAATTTGTCCCTTAGGGCCTACCAATTTTTGCATGAAATACAAGTAGCCTCCTTTATGTGCGCCAATATCTAATACGGTGTTGCCATTTTTTACTGCTTCATTGATATACGCGATACCCCCTTTGTCGTCTCTGTTTTTATATTTTAAGGCTCTATGTCGAAGCTTTATTTTCTCAATAAAATTCATTGTGTCTTTTTTACGAGTTTAAAAATACTTTAAATATTACATTTATTATATAATTAATTTGAACGATAACGTATTACTAAGGTAGATTGGGATTGTCAACTCAGAATGTTCGTTGACTGCTTAAAATTGATTGCCGGCTCACTTTGTTCGCCGTCATCCCAATTGTAATTCTCAACTCAGGATATTCGTTGACTTCCCAAAATTGATTGCCGGCTCACTTTGTTCGCCGTCATCCCAATTGTAATTCTCAACTCAGGATATTCGTTGACTTCCCAAAATTGATTGCCGGCTCACTTTGTTCGCCGTCATCCCAATAATACGCTTTTACCAAAGCCTTTCAAGGAGTGTTGATGAAGAAGAATTTCATCAACACTCCTTGGCTTTTTTCATTCTCGCCAGCTTACGAAAGTGAACTTTCGACGCTGTCTTAAATGAAAAAAGCCTGTCACTTTGTGACAGGCTTTGCAGAGAGGAAGGGATTCGAACCCTCGATACGTTGCCGTATACACACTTTCCAGGCGTGCTCCTTCAACCACTCGGACACCTCTCTATTGGGGTTGCAAATGTAGTAAAATAAATTAATGCTCCTTCATATGTTCATCCATTCTTTCATTGTATTCCAATGGCTCGTCTTTCCAATTGTCATTATAGGGAACAAACATGGCTATCCAAATGGAGCGAGATAGACGCATAAAAATGGGTTGTAACAAAATGACCAATGCTATAGCGCTAAATAACCAATACAATATTCGATTGTCATCCAAGTCAAAAGTCATGCCTATTAATACTTTCCATGCTACAAAGCTGGAAACAAAGTAGGCAACCGTTAAAGCATAGCTAACATAGCCAGTACCTACATAAAAACCTACTTCAATTTCAGTGGGTTGTCCGCAAACTGGACATTGTTCATTCATTTTGGTAATATTTGCTAAATCATAGGCATTTTTACTTACAAACAATTTGCCTTCCCTGCATCTGGGGCATTTATTACTCAATACACTGGTGAAAATATTCTTGGTCATGGCGCAAAGATATTAAATATAAAGCAAGGGAGTGCTTATGCCTCCAAAACTTGCTCCATTTGAATACCCCTGGATCCTTTTACTAAAATGGAGGTATGGCTAAAATTTTGTGCTTGTAGCCATTTTTTTGCTTCCAATGCGTCTTTAAAAAAAGAATAGGAATGTGTGCAATTTTCAAAATCTCCTCCCACCAACAATACATGTGTCCAGTTATATTTTTCCAATAACTGAATAAGTGTTTGATGCTCGGCTAAACTGGTATTCCCTAATTCTTTCATTGCACCAATGCAAACAATTTTATCTGTAGCATTTAGTTTTGCAAAATTTTCAATCGCCAATTGCATGCTGCTGGGGTTGGCATTGTAAGCATCTAAAATAACATCGTTGCCTTTCCATTTTAATAATTGAGAACGACTATTGGTTGGCGTATAGTTTTCAATGGCTGATTGTATTTTATCGGCGGGTACCTTAAAATATAAACCAATACTCACTGCTGCTAAAATATTAGGTAAATTATATTCACCCACTAACTGCGTTTGAATACTTTTGATAGGGGCACCCTTGGTGAAGTTAACTTGTAAAAATCCATTTACCGTTGCAGGGTTTGCTTGAATGTTGCCTGATTTATTTCCGTAGGTGATTACATTGGAAATAAGTGACGACATTGTATTTAAGTATTCGAAATCACTCATTACAAAAGCAGTACCCTTGTTGTTTGATAAATAGTCAAATAACTCTCCCTTTCCTTTTTTTACGCCCTCTTCAGAACCAAAACCCTCCAAATGCGCTTTCCCGCAATTGGTGATTAAGCCATAATTTGGCATGGCGTATTCACAATATCCTGCAATTTCATTTAAATGATTGGCACCCATTTCAATCACCGCCATCTGTGCATCCTGCTTAATGCTTAATATAGTAAGCGGTACGCCTATATGATTGTTTAAATTACCCTGAGTAGTATAAGTGGTATAATGACTGGCCAATACCGCATATACAAGTTCTTTGGTAGTGGTTTTTCCATTGCTTCCTGTGATGCCAATAAAGGGAATGGAAAACTGCGCGCGATGATGTTTAGCAAGTGCTTGTAAAGTGGTTAGTACATCGTCCACTTCAAGTATCCTATTGTCAATAGCCTCCCCATAGGGGATGGGTTCATCTACAATTACAAAGCTTGCACCATTTTCAAGTGCTGCTAAAGCAAAAACATTTCCATTAAAATTAGGGCCTTTCAATGCAAAATATAAATCCCCAAATTTCAGTTTCCTAGTGTCTGTTTGTATTTGTGGGTATTGCTTATAAAGCTCGTATAAAAATGAAATGGAAGGAAGCTTCATTTTAAAAGGGATTAACTATTTATAGAACTAAGCAAGCAGGTTGCCATGGCGACCAACCCTTCTTCTCTTCCTGTAAAACCCATTGTTTCCGTAGTGGTGGCTTTGATAGAAATGTCTTTTTCACCAATTTTTAAAATCTCCGCAATACAGGATTGCATTGCTAAAACATATGGCTTAATTTTTGGCGCTTCTAGACACAAAGTCGCATCAATATTTACAATTTGATACCCTTGTTCTGTAATTAAATCGTAAGTGCGCGCTAATAAAATTTTACTATCAATATTTTTATAAGCTTGATCGGTGTCGGGGAAATGCGTTCCAATATCTCCTAAGCTAAGGGCACCCAATAGGGCATCGCAAATTGCATGCAATAAAACATCGGCATCACTATGGCCTAATGCTCCTTTGGTATGGGGTATTAAAATGCCGCCAATCCATAAGTCACGACCTTCTACTAATTGATGAAAATCAATTCCTGAGCCAATGCGTAATTTCATTGACTTATTTTTTAAATAGTCTTTTCCACCATGGAGTTGCATTGTCAGCAGATTCACTTGCAGCATCAAATCCAAATGCCGATGAAACGCATCTAAATCCTGTAGTGCTGGAAGCTTTGTCATAATCCATTGGTCTTCTTGTACCTACATTTAACCAATAAGGACGATCCTTCCAACTTCCACCTTTAATTACTTTTGATTTATTAGAAATTAAAGTATTCTCTGGATCATATAATGAGGTTTGCTTATCGTCGCCATCCATTGTACTGTCTCTTCTGTAGGGGTTTAAATCATCCATATCCACACTACTTAATGGACGATATACGTCTGCCACCCATTCGTTCACATTACCACTCATATTAAATAAACCAAGGCTGTTTTGCATAAAACTATTTACACTCGAAGGATAACCAGCGCCATCATTCTTGTAGCCTACCATGCCCATATAATCACCTGTACCGGACTTAAAGTTGGCCATGTACATTCCTTGCTTTCCTTTTTTGGTACTTCTTAAATTATCAACACCATTGCCACCCCAAGGATAAGGAGAATCGGTTGCGGCTAAGCTTGATTTATTGTGTACCGCATTTGCACCTGATTTTGGTTGATGGAAATTGGTAGCCGCATTTTTCATAGTGGATACTTTTGCAGCATATTCCCATTCAGCTTCTGTTGGTAAACGAAACTCAGGTGTTAAAAAAAATTCGTCATCAGACTTTATTTTTTTCTTTACAACTTGGTTTGACATCATTGCACTATCCAATTTGTCTCTAGAGGCCACTTTACCTACGAATCTTTGACCTTTATTGATAAAACCAAGGCTAAGTAAAGTTTTTTCATTGGCTCTATCTGTTCTCCATTTGCAATAATTATTTGCCTGTGTCCAGGTAACGCCCACTACTGGATAATCATTAAAAGCTTTGTCTCTGAAATAACCATCTACCATTGGGTCATTGTACCCTAATGCTTCTTTCCAAACGGTTGTGTCAGGAAGTGCTTGCTTTACTAAATACGCATAATTTGTAGAGTCCTTAGCTAGTGCTTCCAACCAATGAGTATAATATCTGTATTTATAATTACTTACTTCGTATTTGTCAATTCGAAAAGAGCTTACTGTTTTTCTGGTTTGAAGATTATTCCAGTCTCCCATTACATCCTCATTGTTCATACCAAAAGTAAACGTACCCCCTCTAACCAATACCATATCTTTATAAGGATCGTCTTTTTTAGCGGCTAATTCGATAGCAGCAGCTTGTTTATTTTCTGAGTTCGCCAAAAAACGAGGACCTACTAAAAGTAGAGCGAAGAATAATAAAATACTGTTTAAGAAATTCATATTAAAAATTTATTCTAGTTCAAATAAAATGCTTTTGCGAATATAGTTCGTTTTTTAGTTATTTAAACACCACAAACGCATAAACTTATGTTACTAAAATCCTAATTTTAGTGCATGAACTGGGCAAAGCGCATTAATTTATTGTTTTTTTTAACATTTTCGGCCCATGTTATGGCCCAAAACAGCCCCTTTGCAGTGGGGAAGTGGGCTAAATTGTCAACGACTAAACAAGGAATTTACAAATTAACAGGGGCTCAAATTCGCTCAATGGGTTTTGATTTGCCCATTGTTGCTTCACAAATTCAACTGTTCAATTATCCCCATAGGCTATTACAGGAAAAAGTGACTTTAAACCCTTGGATGGGATTGATCGAAAATGCGATCAAAGTAGTAGATGGGGGAGATGGTAAGATTGACGAATTGGATTATGTTTTGTTTTATGCAGCAGGACCAATTCAATGGAAATACGATTCAATTACTAAGCAGTCAAGTCATACTAAAAACATTGCTATTCAGGAAACCAACTATTTTATCACCATTGGGAATAATGGGAAACGCATACCTCAACAAAATATACAAACGGCTAGTGTAGAAGAGCGGGATTATTTTACCCAAAACTATTTATATGAAATTGATAGTGTTTCCTTGTTAAATAGTGGTAAAACTTTTTTTGGGCTTCCGATGGGTACCGGAGCTGGGAAGCAAACAGCGATTACTATTTCGTATAACTCCCAATCCATGGGTAGTTTGGGTTGGATAAATTGCTATGCTAAAGTGGCGGCAACAAATTACCAAAGCAATAGTCAGTTTGAGTATTATTGGAACGATGCATTCAAGAAGCGTATTTCTTTACCTCCAGTATCTGGTTTTTTATTTGATGATATTGCCAAGGAAGCATCCGATAGTTTTACTATTTCCCCCAATACTACTTGGCCCAATAAATCTACATTGAAAGTAAGTTATAATAGTCCAAATACAACTGCTACAGGTTGGATTGATTTCGTTGAATTAACGGCCAATAAACAAATTGGATTTTGGCAGGACAGTAGTGTTGCTTTTGGAATTGAAGAGTCAATTCGGGTAGGGAATATTGTGAAATGTAATATTCAAAATGGCGATGCATCGGTGGTTATTTGGAATGTGACCAATGCAGAAAATCCAACTGAAATTTCTACTCAATGGTTGTCCAATGGGAAAGGGAGTTTTTTACAAAAGACAGACTCAGCCACCCTGTTTTTTGGTACTAAAAACAATGCTTTTGAAACGCCGATATTATTGGGGCCAGTCACTAATCAAAATACGGTAAAAAATATTGACAGTGTAAATTATATCATTGTAGCAGCGCCCGCCTATTTGACCCAAGCAAAAAAGTACCAGCAGTTTCAGGAAGCTAATTTTGGCAGAAAAACAATTGTTGTCAATGCGCGTGAATTATACCATGATTTTTCGGGGGGACAAGCTTCTGCGATAGCGATACGTAATTTTTTAAAGTATATTGATAACCGCGCAATAGCCATTAATGCGCCGAAGCCTGAATATCTATTGCTCCTTGGCATGGGCAATTTTAATACAAGAAAATTAAAATTAGATTTTGAATTACCTGTGTATGAAAACAATAATGCCACTTCAATTTTAGCTAGTTTTTCAACGGACGATTTCTTTTCTATTTTAAACACGGGGGCAGATATTAATGATTATAATGCAGCTGGTGCTTTGTCTATTGCAGTAGGTCGTATTCCTGCAAGGACCATTGCAGAAGCAGATACTGCCATTACTAAACTAATCCGCTACCAAGCCAATAAAAATGGAGGGAGTTGGGAAAATAAAATTACTTGGATTGCAGATGATGGAGATTATAATTTACACTTACAGGATGCAGAATCAATTCTGCAAAATTTACAAACAAAAGCAGCTCATTGGAATCACCATAAAATATATTTAGATTTCTTTCCTGCGGTTTCTTCCACTTCTGGCAACAGTTTCCCACTTGCAAACAATGCTTTGCAACAATCTGTTCAAGAAGGGGCATTAATGTTAAATTATACAGGTCACGGAAATTATTTAAGGCTGTCGGAGGAAGCCATTATTTCGCAAAGCCAATTCGATAGTTGGAACAATAAGGATAAACTCCCACTTTTAGTAACCGCCTCTTGTAATTTCGCTCCTTATGACCAACCTTTTTTGAGTTCCATCGCCTGGGATGCATTTATGAAAAATGCCAATGGCGTAATTGGATTGGTAGCTGCCAACAGATTAGTGTTTGCCTATAGTAATAGGCAAATCAATGATTTGTTTATTCAGCAATTATTAGTAAGGGACACTGCTGGAAAATACAATACAATTGGAAAGGCCTTGCAATTAGCAAAAAATAGTAACTGGGCAAACGGGGGAGACAAGCTGAATGATTTTAAATTCAATATTATTGGGGATCCTGCATTGAATTTAAGTAGGCCAAATTATAAGGTGAATATTACCCGCATCAATGATCAAATTTTTACCGGAAAAGATAGTTTGTTGGCAGGCAATAAATATCAATTACAAGGACAGGTGAAAATGGGGAATACCGTGAAGGGAGATTTTAATGGAACAGTAGAATTGACTATTTATGATGCGGTAAAACAAAAAAATACTTTGGCCAATCAATCTACCAGTATGTCGGTACCAGTGGCGGTGCAGGAAAATATTTTATTTAAGGGAAAAGCAACGGTAGTCAATGGCTTGTTTACCATTGGTTTCATTTTGCCGATTCAAGTAGCCAATGGAACCAACCCCATAAAAATAGAATTAGCAGCTGTTAGCGGAACCAATAGTGCCTTTCAGGTGTATGATTCAGTTTTTGTTAAGCCCAGTGTTAACTTTAATCAATCAGATAAAGAAGGGCCTAAGATAAATGCCTATTTGAATGATATTTATTTTAAAGAGGGTGGATGGTCCGCACCTAATGCTACTTTATTTATTTCCTTAAAAGATAGCTCGGGTATTCAAACTTCTGGAAATGCGCTTGGCCAAGATTTGGTCGTATATATGGACAACAATCCTATTCCTTTGGTGCTTAATCCCTATTTTACTGCCGATGTGGATACCTATCAATCCGGCAGGGTGGTGGCCGCTTTGCCTGAGTTTACAGAAGGGAAACATACGCTCATTATTAAAGCCTGGGATTTACTGGGTAATGGAAGTAAGGATACATTGCGCTTTGAAGTACCATCGCTTTCAGGGGTGCAAAATATAAAACCATTTAACTTCCCGAATCCATTTATAACACAAACTAAATTTGGATTTGAAACGAATCAAGTCGAAAAAAAATTAGAAGTAGTTCTACAAATTTATAATCAAGCAGGACAGTTGCAATTTAATAATACAAGGGTTTTTGAAAACAATTTCACTAAAGTTTACCTGGACTGGAATGGTATTACCAATGCTGGTGCTGCATTACAGCCGGGTGTTTATTTTTACAAAATAACTGTTAAATCTGATGCGGGAACTTCCATTTTAACCAATTCTTTTATCAAACTGTAATATATTAGCATCTTTGACTATCTTTATAATACATTAATTCAGTTAACTGATGTACCCAAATAAAATCAAACCTTTTTTTATCGCCCTGTTCGTATTGGCTTTAAATTTATCGGTTAAGGCACAAACTAATCCTTTGAAATTACAAAGCACCGCTGTGCCTTTTATGATGATTTCGCCAGATGCCCGTTCGGGAGGTATGGGAAATTTATCCTTGGGTATGACACCAGAAGCCAATGACTTATTTGGCAACACGGCTAAACTTACTTACTTAAATGAGTCTAAAGGTTTTTTAATAAATTATACACCTTGGTTAAAGGATTTAGGACTGAGTGATGTGTATTTGGCAAGTGCTGGTTATTATAAACAATTAACTGAGCAAAGTACTTTAAATACCTCTCTTCGTTTTTTTAGTTTAGGAAATATCGATTTTACCGATGAATCAGGGTTAACCACCTTGCCTTCTCAAAGGCCTAATGAATTTAGTTATGATATTGGATATAGTTTATTGTTAAATGATAAACTAAGTATTGGTGCTACCCTTAGGTATATCCATTCCAGATTAGTTACTGGGTCATTTGGCACATCTGCGATTAATTACAAGGCAGGTAATACTATTTCGGGAGACATTAGTATGTTTTACAAGCAAAATCTTGATTTGCAAGGTTTTCATGCTGGCTTGTTACTTTCTAATTTAGGGGGTAAGATTAGCTATTCCAATGAAACCAAAAACAAATATTTTATCCCTGCGAATATTGGTATAGGGGTGGGCTATTTAAATAAAATTGATCCAGATAATTCCATTGAATTTGGGGTAGATGTAAACCGTTTAATGGTTCCTGCAAGTCCTGACAACAGCAATGCCGAAGCAGTTAGTAGTTATTTTAACCAATCTGTTTTAAGTAGTTACTTTAATTCATTTTCTGCTAAATATGGTATGCCTTTTTCAGAATCATTAAAAATTTCAGTGGGTGCCGAATACAATTATATTAACAAGTTTTATTTAAGAGGGGGTTATTTCGTAGATAACAACAAGAATTTAGGCAACATGCAATATTTTACTTTAGGAACTAGTTTCCAGTACCAGCAGTCTAAATTTAATATCAGTTATTTAGTGCCGTCGGGTGGGGGGATTACAAAAAATCCACTCTCCAATACACTCCGATTTGGTAGCATCTTCTTTTTTTAAAATACAGCATTGTTAAAACCCAATTGATCTAGTCATTTTTCCTTTGTTTTTGCCTATTTTTGTTCACCATGCAACAACAGGTAAAAATTGTCAATCAAAGCCATCATTCGCTGCCGGCATATGCAACAGCCGGATCATCAGGAATGGATATACGTGCTTTTATCCCTGCCCCTATTGAATTAAAGCCATTAGAAAGAATATTAGTGCCTACGGGCTTATTTATGGCAATTCCTGAAAATATGGAAGTACAAGTTAGACCAAGAAGTGGTTTGGCCATTAAACAAGGCATCACCTGTTTAAATACGCCAGGCACTATTGATGCTGATTATAGAGGAGAAATTAAAGTAATACTCATTAATTTATCGGAGGAAGTGCAAACTATTCAGGATGGAGATAGAATTGCACAAATGGTTTTTCAAAAAGTAGAAAAAGTAAATTGGGAATTAGTTCAACAACTTGAAACTACCGAGCGAGGGGAGGGTGGTTTTGGTCATACTGGAAAACAATAATTGAATGCGTAAAAGATTTTTATATTTTTCTTTTTTAATTATGGTGTTCGCCTCCTGCGCAACTTCAAGAAAAGTGCAGGTGATTCAAAACGCATTGTCTAAGCAGGATTCTGCCAACCAGCAAATAATTGCTGAAGCATCTAAAGTGGATTCTGTCTTGATTGTAAAAAATATAATTGGCAAAATCATTAATGAAAAAATAACCTTTAATACCTTAAATGCGAAGGTAAAAGTGGACTATGAAACAGTTGATAAATCAGATGCCTTAATTGCCAATATTAGTATTGAAAAAGGGAAAGCCATTTATATTATTGTTCGGGGCACAATGGGGGTAATTGGGCTCAAAGCCATCATTACCCAAGACAGCGTTTTTCTGTCTTATCCAATAACAAAGAAGCAAGAAAAAAAGCCTTTATCCTATTTACAAGAATTGCTCAAAATTCCTTTCTCTTATGCAACCATTGAGGATTTGTTAGTAGGTAATCCTATATTTATGGATAACGCTAACATTGTTAATTATAAAATGAACAATAATAAATTGCAAATAGGGCTCATGGGTACTTTATTTAAGAATTTAATTAGCTTAAGCGAGGACAATCAAAAAGTACTTCATGTAAAATTAGATGATATCAATATACACCAACAACGTACCTGCGATATCACTTATTACAATCATACACCTGTTCAACAAATTCAATTCCCTTTAAACAGGGATATTGCCATTGCTTCTCAATCTAGATTTGAGATTCACATGGAAATCAAGGAATTTTCTTTTAATGAACCTTTAAAATATAACTTTGTGATGCCCAAGCCGGGAAAAAGAAGATAGTTTAGAGGAAATAAAATAGTTTATGACAAAAAGGATTTCGATATTATTTTTATTATGTTTTAGTTTGTGGATTTCTGCCAATGCACAGTCTAATGCTACCAGGGACGATTTGCAAAAGCAGGAACAAAAACTCAGAAAGGAGTTAGAGGAACTGAATCAATTAAAAAATCAAATTCAGAAAAATAAAAAAACAACATTGGCGCAATTGAGCGTCATTAAAAATAAAATTGCTAAAAGAGAAGCTTTGGTCAATAGTATTGCTAAACAAGTTGCTATCATTGACGCAGCCATTGCGAACAATCAAAAGGATGTTAAAAAATTAAATGGTGATTTAGACACTTTAAAAAGCAGGTATGAGAAAAGCATCATTTTTGCTTATAAAAGCAGGAGTGGGTATGAATATTTAAATTTTTTGTTTTCAGCGAATAGCTTCAACGACGCGATAAAAAGAATTACCTATTTAAAAAGCTATAGACAAAATAGGGAAGCGCAAGCAAGGGCCATTTCAATGTCACAAAAAGATTTAAACGACAAAATTGGGCAGCTTAGCTTCAATAAAAAAGACCGAATGAAAACCTTGACTGTGCAAAATGACCAGCTAAAGGTGTTGGTGGATGATCGAAAAGAGCAGGATAAAATAATTACACAATTAAAGGGTAAGGAAAAAGAAGTTACTGCTCAATTAAAACAGAAGGAAGCACAAAGGAAAAAAATGCAATCTGCTTTATTGACAATTATTAGAAGAGAAACTTTGGAGGCAGAAAAGAAAGAAAAAGACCGACTCGCAAAAATAAAAGCAGCGAACGATGCAGCTGCTGCAAAGGCTAAAACCGACGCCTCTTCAACTGCCAATAACAATAGTAATAACACTTCTAAAGGCAATACGAGTGCTAAGCCAAGCGTGAAAAACGGAGGAAAGGTAAGCGCTACAGAAGGGGGAATTACCAGTACATCAGGTAATCGCCCCTATTCGGCTTTAGAAACAACCGAAGAAGGAAGAGAAGCTTCTATCTCCATTGAAAATAGTAGAGGAGGTTTGCCTTGGCCGGTAGATAGAGGAAATGTATTTGTACATTTTGGTGTTGAAAATATCCCTGGTACCAAATTGAATAGAAAAAGCGATGGAATTGAAATTGCAGTCCCCAAAGGCTCTTCTGTAAAAAGTATTGCCAATGGAGTCGTAAAATATACAGGGGATATTAATGGTGATTTAACCGTTTTTGTACAACATGGAAAGTATTTTTCCACCTACACGCATCTAAGCAGTATTAATGTGTCAGTTGGTCAGGAAGTAAGGGCCGGTACATTATTGGGAAGATCGGGCATTAATTTAGAGGGGGAAGGTGCATTATTATTTATGATTAGCAATGACAAAGGCTCCTTTCTTGATCCAGAGTCTTGGTTAAGAAGTAGAAGATAATTCTCGTCTTTTTCTGCCTTTCTTTTTTTATATTACAATCTAATAAATGATTGTAATGTCAAAATTTATCTTATCCTTTGATCAAGGAACTACGAGCAGTCGTGCCATTTTATTTGATCATCAAGGCCACATTCAGGGTATCGCTCAAAAAGAATTTACACAGCATTTTCCTGCACCAGGTTGGGTAGAGCATGATGCTATGGAAATATGGAGCACTCAAATTGGGGTAGCAAGCGAAGCCATTAGTAAAAAGAATTTAGCATTAACGGATATTGCAGCTATTGGCATTACCAATCAAAGAGAAACTACGGTGGTTTGGAATAAAAAAACGGGCTTACCCATTTACAATGCCATTGTTTGGCAGGATCGAAGAACCGCAGCTTATTGTGATGATTTAAAGACCCAAGGAAAAGCTGCCATGGTTCAAGAAAAAACAGGATTGGTCATTGATGCTTATTTTTCAGGCTCAAAAATTAAATGGATTTTGGATCATGTGCAAGATGCACGAGCTATGGCTGAGCGAGGTGAATTAAGTTTTGGCACTATTGATACCTGGTTGGTTTGGAAATTAACCAATGGACAAGTGCATGTAACCGATGCAACCAATGCATCCAGAACCATGCTGTTTAATATTCACACATTGCAATGGGATAATGAGTTGTTGGCCTTATTGGATATTCCAGCATCTATTTTGCCTACTGTAAAAAGTAGTAGTGAAATTTATGGCTACACCAATCAATTATTTACCAATCATGAAATTCCCATTGCGGGCATTGCAGGCGATCAGCAAGCTGCATTATTTGGACAAATGTGTACCGCTCCTGGGATGGTAAAAAACACTTATGGTACAGGATGTTTTATGTTAATGCATACCGGAGAAAAAGCAGTTCTTTCTAAAAATAATTTATTAACCACCATTGCTTTGCAATTAAATGGGCATACTTATTATGCTTTAGAAGGAAGTGTGTTTATTGGAGGGGCTGTAGTGCAATGGTTGCGAGATGGGCTGCATTTAATTCGAAATTCCTCGGAGGTGGAAGATTTAGCTAAACAAGTGGAAGATACCGATGGTGTTTATTTGGTTCCCGCTTTTGCCGGATTGGGTGCACCCTATTGGAATCAGCATGCAAGAGGTACGATTGTGGGCATCACAAGAGGCACTAGTGCAGCGCATATTGCGCGCGCTGCTTTAGAAAGCATTGCTTTTCAAAGTTATGATTTATTAAAAGCAATGGAAGCCGATGCAGGAATACCTATCGCTGAACTAAGAGTGGATGGGGGTGCAACGCATAATAATTTACTGATGCAATTTCAGTCTGATATAGTTCATACCAAAGTAATACGCCCCACCATGGTAGAAACCACTGCTTTGGGAGCCGCTTATTTAGCGGGGTTGGCAGTGGGTTTTTGGAAAGATGTGGAAGCGCTAAGGTCCAAGTGGATGGTGGACAAAGTGTTTACTCCAATAATGGAGGATGAACATAAAAACCAAAAAATAAATGGCTGGGAGCGTGCCATTAATGCAACCAATCATTGGTAATGGCTATTTAACTCTTTAAATATAAATTTATACAATAGAAATTTTTGATTCATCATAAAATCTAACAACAATGACCCCTTTTATCGCAGAATTATTTGGCACATTAATCATCATCGTTATTGGAAATGGAGTGGTTGCCAACGTAGTACTTCCCAAAACGAAAGGAAACAATGGAGGCTTAATTTCAATCGTGTTTGGATGGATGATTGCTGTTTTTGTAGGAGTTTATATGACCAGTAGTATCAGTGGGGCACATTTAAATCCTGCTGTCACTATTGCACTTGCAACCGCAGGGAAATTTAGTTGGGACTTGGTCCCTTTATATTTTTTAGCTCAATTAGTAGGGGCGATGTTGGGTGCATTTATTGTTTGGATTATGTATCACCCACATTTAAATGAAGCCGATCATGCAGGTGACCAGCTAGCCTGTTTTGCGACCGGTCCTTCCATTAGAAACTTGAAACATAATTTATTGGTAGAAACCTTGGCCACCTGTGTTTTTTTACTGGGTGTATTTATGATTAAGCCTGCTGGGGTCGAAATGGGGGCCATGTCGGCCTTGCCGGTATCCCTTTTAGTAGCAGGAATTGGATTTGGGTTGGGAGGACCCACTGGTTGGGCCATTAATCCAGCCAGGGATTTGGGCCCTAGAATCATGCATTTTATCCTCCCAATGAAGGGAAAAGGGCCTAGTGATTGGGAATATGCGTTCATTCCGGTGGTTGGCCCCCTGCTTGGGGGAATTTTAGCTGCTTTTATCTACCTACAATTTTTGCAATAATGAGGTAAAATCATACCTTTGCAGCCGAAACCGAAAATTATGTCAACAGCAGGTAAAATTAAACAAGTTATTGGTGCGGTAGTGGACGTGCAATTTCCAAATCAGAAAGCACTTCCTGAAATCTACAACGCATTAGAAATTACAAGACCAGGTGGTGAAAAATTAGTACTTGAAGTACAACAACATCTAGGGGAAGATAGCGTACGTGCTATTGCCATGGATGGTACCGAAGGTTTAGTAAGAGGTATGGAAGTAATTGATTTAGGAA
Source organism: Bacteroidota bacterium (assembly GCA_947457075.1). Lineage (GTDB taxonomy): Bacteria > Bacteroidota > Bacteroidia > Chitinophagales > Chitinophagaceae > Sediminibacterium. The sequence continues at coordinate 4,549 of CANGUG010000007.1, read as the reverse complement.
AAGCAATTTCAATGCCAATTGGGGAAGGTATCAATGGTCGTTTGTTTAATGTAACAGGAGACGCAATTGATGGTTTACCACAAGTAGATAAAACCAATGGTCGTCCTATTCACGCAAACCCTCCCAAGTTTGAGGATTTAAGTACGGCAACTGAAGTGTTGTTTACAGGGATCAAAGTAATCGACTTGATTGAGCCATACGCAAAGGGTGGTAAAATTGGTTTGTTTGGTGGTGCCGGTGTAGGTAAAACAGTATTGATTCAAGAGTTAATTAACAATATCGCGAAAGGACACGGAGGTTTATCGGTGTTCGCAGGTGTGGGAGAAAGAACTCGTGAGGGTAATGACTTATTACGTGAGATGATTGAAGCAGGTATCATGAAATATGGTGATGCTTTCAAACATAGCATGGAAGAAGGTGGTTGGGATTTAAGTAAAGTAAACTTAGAAGAATTAAAAGATTCAAAAGCAACTTTCGTATTTGGTCAAATGAATGAACCTCCTGGAGCACGTGCGCGTGTTGCCTTGAGTGGTTTGACTATTGCTGAATATTTCCGTGATGGAGATGGTACAGGAAAAGGAAAGGACATCTTATTTTTCGTTGACAATATCTTCCGTTTCACACAAGCAGGTTCTGAGGTATCGGCTTTATTAGGTCGTATGCCATCAGCGGTGGGTTATCAACCAACTCTTGCAACTGAGATGGGATTGATGCAAGAAAGAATTACCTCAACTAAAAACGGTTCAATTACCTCTGTACAAGCGGTATATGTACCTGCGGATGACTTAACCGATCCAGCGCCAGCAACTACCTTTGCGCACTTGGATGCCACAACGGTATTGTCTCGTAAAATTGCCGATTTAGGTATTTATCCTGCGGTGGATCCATTGGATTCTACTTCAAGAATTTTAACGCCTGCCATTGTGGGTGACGCACACTACGATACTGCACAAAGAGTGAAAATGATTTTGCAACGTTATAAGGAATTACAAGATATCATTGCCATCTTAGGTATGGATGAATTGAGTGATGAAGATAAATTAGTCGTATCTCGTGCACGTCGTGTTCAACGTTTCTTATCTCAACCATTCCACGTAGCAGAGCAGTTCACAGGATTAAAAGGGGTATTCGTTTCTATCGAAGACACTATTCGTGGATTTAATGCCATCATGGATGGTGAAGTAGATCAGTATCCTGAGGCAGCCTTTAACTTAGTAGGATCTTTAGAAGATGCTATTGAGAAAGGTAAGAAAATGATGGCTTAATTTATTTTAAACTAGATACATGTTATTAGAAATATTGACACCCGAAAAAAAGCTTTTTAGCGGCGATGTACAAGGCGTTCAGTTGCCTGGCATTGATGGGTTGTTCGAAGTATTAGATAAACACGCACCATTAGTGAGTGCCTTGGGTATTGGCAATGTAAAAGTGTTGCAAAAAGGAACTGCTGCTGAAACCTATGCTATTCAAGGCGGTTTTGTGGAAGTTATTAATAACAAAGCAACTGTTTTGGTAGAAGGTGTGTTGTAATAATTAACTTAAAATAATGGTAATTTTCAAATCCCTTGGTATATCACCAAGGGATTTTTTATATATTCACATACGCAAATTTAATTGCTAAGGATAAAAGAATGAAGAAGACCTTTCCAGTCATATTTACATTAATTACATTATCAATCATTGGTATTTTGTTTATACAAATTACTTGGTTGCAGGGGCTGGTTATGTTGACAACTAATCAACTTCACGAAAAATTAAATCAATCTGCAGTAAGCGTTTCCAATGAAGTAGGAAAAAAAGTATATAGTGGTTTATCACTTTCTTTACCTAAAAGAGGGCAAGGGTTAAGTGAAAATTTTTTCAAACAAGAATTTAAAGAAACTTCGATTGCTGATATGTATAATGAAAAAGAACTCAGTAGCATTATCAGAACAGCCTTAGATAAAAATGGACTTAATGGATATAATTTTGAATTTGCTGTTGTTAGCAAAAAGGCCGATGTGTATCGTAAAAGCAGTAAGTTAGATGATGTCCTTTCCGACGACATAACCCATTTGCAAACAAGGGTTCAAGTTATTCCACCGGAAATAGCAGAACCGGTTGGCCCATTTGAAACCATCATTTTAATTTTGCCCAATATCCAATCACATGTATTGTATTCATTAAGATGGGTCATTTTGGGTTCTATATTATTTATTTTTACTGTATTGGCTGCATTCTTCATCACTGTAAGGTCCTTGTTTACGCAACGTAAATTGAATGAAATTAAAAGAGATTTTATCAATAATATGACGCATGAATTAAAAACACCTATTGCCACTATTTCTATTGCGGTGGATGCATTAAAAAGCCCTAAAGTGCAAAGTGAAGTTAATTCGGTGACCTATTATGGTAATATTATTAGAGAGGCGAACCTGCGAATGAATAAACATGTGGAAGTAATTTTACAAGCAGCTCAATTAGAAAAGAAAGAGTATGAAATTAAAAAAGCACCTGTTGATGTCCATGATTTGATATTTGGTGTTTTAGATACATTTAAACTTCAGCTTGACGAAAAGCCTTCTTCGGTGCAAACCAATTTTGAAGCGGATCCATCTATGATTGAGGCGGATGAAGAATATTTAATTCATGTGTTTTCCAATTTAATTGACAATGCAATAAAATATTCAGCTGAACGCATTGATATTAGCATCAATACAGTTTCCTTGCCTGGAGAAATTCAAATTGTTATCGAAGACAAGGGTATAGGAATGGACCTGGTCACTGCGAATCATATTTTTGAAAAATTTTACCGTGCACATACCGGTAATATCCACAATGTAAAAGGCTTTGGATTAGGAATGAGTTATGTGAAATGGGTAATTGATATCCACAAGGGAAAAATTAAAGTTCAAAGCGAAGTAGGAAAAGGAACAAAAATGACCATTACACTTCCTGTTGATTAATCCAAAGTAAACTACCGTCCCCATAACTTAAAAAGCGATATTCGTTCGCAAGTGCATGTTCGTAGATTGACTTCCATTCCTCGCCCGTAATAGCAGCAATGATTAATAACAGGGTAGATTTTGGTTGATGGAAGTTGGTGATTAGTCCATCACAAATCTTAAATAGGTATCCTGGCGTAACAATGAGTTGGGTTTTGGTTATTAGTTTATGACAATGTTGCTCCGATAAGGATTCAATTAATGCTTCCATTGCCTGTAAGGTGGTTATTTTATATTCAGCCAATTCATATGCTTCCCATTGACCTAAATTCATTTCTGCAATAGGCAATACCTTATTGTTTTCCTTTTTATAAACAAATGATTTTGCTCCAATCCAATACACTGATTCAAGGGTACGGAGGCTGGTAGTGCCAACAGCAATAATAGGAGCAACAGATGCCTTTTGGAGTGCATCATATTGCTGTGCATTTTCTTTCAAGTAAGCAAGTAAACTTATATCTACTTCAATAAATTCAGCATGCATATCATGTTCGTCAATTGTGGCTGATTTAACTGGCATAAAAGTACCAGCACCTACATGTAGTGTTAGGTATTTTTGAAAAATATTTTTCTCTTCTAGGCTTTTAAATACTTCCTTGCTAAAATGCAATCCCGCTGTAGGAGCGGCTACAGAGCCTTCCTCATTAGCGTAGGTAGTTTGATATCTATCTTTGTCATTCTCATTGGCTTTTCTTTGTATATAAGGAGGAAGCGGAATGTTTCCAATGGAAGTAAGTATTTCTGAAAATGTAATACTGGGGTGATCCCATGAAAATTCAATCAAAAATTTTCCATCTTCCTGTTGCATTTTTTTTGCAATAAAAATTATGGACGCTCCGTTCACATTTACTTCTTGTTGCAGTGTATCTTCCTTCCACTTTTTTGCACCACCTACTAAACAATACCATTCCACTTTTTTTGTTGCTTGCATTGCTAATAAAACGGGAATATATTTTTCAGTTGGCTCTAAACAAAAAATTTCAATAGTACTTGTTTCATTTTTTTCAAACAATATCCTAGCAGCTATCACTTTGCTATTATTAAATACAAGCGTTGCATTGGATGGAATATATTTCGCTATTTGGGCATAGTTACTTTCGCCAATAATGGTTTGATTCCATATTAAAAGCTTGCTATCTGATCGATTGGGGGCAGGGTGATAGGCAATTTGACTATCTGGTAATGTATAATCAAAGTCCTGTATGGCCAATTTAGGTTTTGTAAACATGGCGCAAAGGTACATTTGCTTCCGAAAAAAGCCTAATTCACCCATTATTAACCTAAAAACAAGGGTTTTCCACAGTAGTTCACACACAAAAACTAAGAAAATAGCCTAAATCATCAGGAAATCCTTTGTGCGTATCGTTTTTAGGCCGGTTTATTACTTGTGGAAAACTAGAAGGGGCCATTTTGCCATTAAAAGTGGTAAAAAGTGTTATTTTGTGTGAACAAGTGGTAAAAATCACGCTAATTATTAACAATGACAGGCTTTCACGGAGAATATCAATCAACTATCGACGCTAAAGGGCGTTTCCTGGTTCCCGGCAGTTTGAAAAAACAGCTGG